>CAVYPU010000033.1:0-98952 GCA_963770415.1 uncultured Acidobacteriota bacterium | reverse complement strand
CTGGGTCATTCCTCCCTGCCCCGATTTCAGCGCTGCGGCCAGTCTGCTTCTCAATACTGACCGCTACGTCTTCATCGGTTGGCCCCTGGGGATTGACGGAGCAACACCACGGTCGATTGGGTTCACGCTCGGATACGGCTACGGCGAGGCCTTCAAAGAGTTTCTGGCGGAGTTCGACGAGACGAAAAGCTTTGAGAAGTCGGTCGGCCTGGAGCTTCCCACAGTTTCGGTCATTGTGGCCCAAACCCTCGAGGCTGTCAGGAACAGTTGCAACCCTGCCTGCGTCCCGTACCAAGTCAACCGCCGGAGCATGCTCTTCCAGAGCATTAAGAGCGTCGCCGTTCAGGAACAGAACGGTGTGGACGTGGCCGATGAGTGGCGGATCCTGGATAATTACATCGCAAGTCAGCCTGCGGATGTCAGGCGGGCCGCGCTCCGCCGGAAAAGGTACTCTAAGATCCATTCCATGCTTCGAAGCGCTGTGGCGCGGATGATTCGTTGGCTCCCGGGGTGGGAGCATGTGGGGCGACTGAAGGGCGGACATTTCGTTCGTGGCGATCCTGATCATTTCCACAATATGGAGCAATGCGGGCAGGCCGCTGCGGGCCTTATTGCAAGGATCGCCGGATCGCCACATGATGGCGCGTTGGGGGGGCGGGAACGGGCGATAAAATGTCCCCCACAAGGCGGTAAAGGTGTAGGCACGGAAAAATCGGAAGAGACGCCCTATTAGCAGAGACTGATTATCATAACCGGGAACCCGCAGTGACGCCTTCAAAACCTCTAATCTCCACCATTATCCCTACTTACCGGCGACCTCGCCTTCTAGGACGGGCCATCCGCAGTGTGCTGGCTCAAACCTATCCGCATCTCCAGGTATGTGTGTTCGATAACGCTTCCGGGGACGAAACGCCGGCTGTCGTTCGCGAGCTGGCGCAAGCCGATCATCGCGTCCAATACCATTGCCATCCTGAGAACATCGGCGGCATCAAAAACTTCGTCTATGGGTTGGCGCACGTTGAGACGCCTTTCTTCTCCATCCTTTCGGATGACGATGTCCTACTGCCCGGCATGTTTCATGCGGCCTTGGCCGGCTTCGACGAGTTTCCTGAGGCCATGATTGCGGCTGCCCCCACGCTTCTGGTGGATGGCGGGACAAGGAGAGTGCTTCGCGTACCGATGTTGGATTGGAGTTCGGGGCTATATGCGCCGCCCGAGGGTATGTTGGCGATGCTCCGGGAACCCCACCTGCCCGTGTGGACGGGTATGGTCTTCCGGCGCGAGGTTCTTGAAAAGACCGGGAACCTCGACGAGCAAGTGGGAAGCGCCGCTGACGTGGATTTTCAGGTCCGCATCGCAGCGCATTTCCCCATGTTCGTCACTTTGCAGCCCGCGGCTATCCACGTCATCCATCCTGGCGCATATCATGCTACCGCGACGTTTGAGCAAAAGTACGCCGGGTGGCCCAACTTCATCCGCAAGATCAGCGCCGATGAAGCAATTCCTTCCGACGCCAGGCGCCAAGCCACCGAGATGCTGAATCGGTATTTCAAGACGTGTTTGTCGATGAGCTTGGCAAGTTCCATTGCCCGAGCCGAGTGGGAAAACGCCGACAAGACAATTGCCATGCTCGAGACGCAATACCAGCCCACAGTGGGGTCGTCTCTGCTGAGCTTTATCGCCAGGACAGCCCGCTCGATTCCGCCCGTCCATCTTTTGGTGCGAGGTGTGAAAGCCCTGAGGCAGTTGATGGAACCTATTCTTTCCGGTCCGGGCGCGAAACAACTCCAAAGCAGCTACGGCGCGTATGTTCGATACCTCGATTCCTAGGAGCGGACGCAAGAATGTCACTCGTGTCCAAAACAGGAGATCTGAGTGGGCGGACGATATGCGGCTTCGCCGTGGACCTGGAGTCTCTACATTTGTGCCCCATGGGCAGAGTGCGGCTCTGCCGCCCCAGGCGATGTAGGGGTAGGGCTTGCCCTCATAAGCGCTAAGATACTGCTTGACGCTTGTCGGTTTTCCCTGTACCTTGCTGAGCATGAACGCACTCGACGAAGACTGGAACATCTTAGTGGGCATGTTGCCGCCGATCTGGCAACGGGCGGCGCGGCTGAGCGGGGCGGTAGAGCGTTTGCGGGAATTGGACTCGGTGGAGGCGCTGCTGCGCAGGTTGCTGATGCACGTGGGGTGCGGCTACTCGTTGCGGGAGACCACGGTTCGCGCCCAGGCGGCGGGGCTTTCGAAGGTGAGCGATGTGACGCTATTGAATCGCTTGCGCCAGTCGGAGAATTGGTTGCAGCACCTCTGCCAGGCGTTGCTGGCGGAAAGTGGGGTGCGCTGGAAGGGGCCTCCGCCGCGGCGGCGTCTGCGGGCGCTGGATGGGACGGTGATCAAGGAACCGGGCCCGACCGGTTCGCATTGGCGGATTCATTACAGCCTGCGGCTGCCGGAGTTGGCCTGCGACCAGTTGCTGATCAGCGCGCGGAAAGGGGCGGGGACGGCGGAGAATCTGGAGCGATTCCGGGTCGCGGCGGGAGATCTGATTCTGGCCGATCGCGGTTATTGCCATCCGGCCGGGGTGGCGAGGGTGCGCGCGCAAGGAGGCGACATCATTGTGCGGTGGAACAGTGCGGTGCCGTTGTTCGCGGCCGATGACCAGCCGTTCCGGGTGTTGCCGGCACTGCGCCCGCTGGCGGCGGGACAAGCGGGGCAATGGGCAGCGGCGCTGCACGCCGGGGAGCAGCGCGTGGAGGGACGTCTGTGTGCGGTGCGCAAAAGTGCGCAGGCCATCGCCGCGGCGGAGCGCCAACTGGATCGGCGCGAGCAGAAGCAGCCGATTCGGGTGCGGCCGGAAACGCGCGAGTACGCCCATTATGTGATGGTGTTCACGACCCTGCGGGTGCCGGAAATGGGGGCCCCCCAAGTGCTCGAGTACTACCGCTTCCGCTGGCAAATTGAACTGGTGTTCAAGCGGCTGAAGTCGCTGCTGGCGATCGGCCACTTGCCCAAGCACGACGCGCGGAGCTCGCGCGCCTGGTGGCACGGAAAACTGCTGGTGGCGCTGCTCACCCAAAAGCTGGTCCGCCTGGGTTCGTCATTTTCCCCCTGGGGCTACGAACTGGGATCCGACGGTCCAGGGCAGTCGGTGGCGTGAGTTTCAATTCGCGCTGCACCAGGTGCAACAGGCCATCGCTCCGAAAGTGCCGCTGGAGTACGTCGTGCAACACTGGAATGAAATCGCCGCGGAGCTCGCGGAAGGGAACCGCGAACGGGCTCCTCAACTTGAGAAATGTCATGTATTATCTTAGCGCTTATGAGGGCTTGCCCTACCCTTGGAGTTTCCACATTTGTGTCCCATGGCCAGAGTGCGGCTCTGCCGCCCCAGGCGATGTAGGGGTAGGGCTTGCCCTACCCTTGGAGTTTCCACATTTGTGTCCCATGGCCAGAGTGCGGCTCTGCCGCCCCAGGCGATGTAGGGGTAGGGCCTGCCCTACCCTTGGAGTTTCCACATTTGTGCCCCATGGCCAGAGTGCGGCTCTGCCGCCGTGACTTGCGGAAAGGCTTGCCTTTCCGCAGCTTCGCACTATCCTACCTCAGTCGAGGCTGCGCCTCGACTGAGTCTTCGCAATGCTCATCAATAATGACAACCAGTGCCTGTTCATCACCAAATACGTCATTCCCGCGCAAGCGGGAATCCATCGACAAGATAGGGCAAAGGGAGGGGAAGGCGCAGCCTTCCCCAATAAGAAAGTAGGGTGCTGGTTTGCGGAAAGGCAAGCCTTTCCGCAAGTCAGGGCGGCAGAGCCGCAAGTCGCGAATTATTGAGACACAACACTTAGCCACCTTGCGCTGAAATTGAGCAGCCTGAAGCAATGATATAATTAGTCGTATTCGCCACGAAATCGAGGTTGCTCAAAAGAGGGGAGCGTTCTGGTATCCCACAAACCGCATGCGGGGTACGCTACCGAACCCATGAAAGGTGATTGGTCCATAGCAAGCGTTACCGTCACAACCAACCCTGGCAGAGCTATCGAAGGGCATATCCAGGCTCTTCTGCGGCAAACCTGCCCGATTGACGAAATCGTAATCGTGGATAATGCCTCGACCGACGGGACGCAGGAGTTCCTGAGAGCGGAGTTCCCCGCCATCAGCGTCCTGCCCCAGGCTAAAAACGTGGGGGTGTCCGGGGCATATAGCGCGGGATTGAAGTACGCCTACGCGAAGGGGCACGATTGGGTCTGGCTGTTTGACGAGGACAGTCGTCCCGCGCCGTCGGCCCTCGAGGAACTGCTGGCCGCGTTTAAGTCAATGGGGGAAGGCAGCGATGAAATTGGAGTATTGGCGTGCCTCCCCGTTCAAGCCGGCGGCACCACTGAGCATGCCGGGCTTCTGTGGCGCAATCGCCTGGTCCCGGCCCCCTCGGGGTCCACGCAGGAGCCGATCTGTTTCGTCGATTCGGTTATCTCCTCGGGAAGTTTGATCCGGCGCGCCGTGGTCGAAAAAGTTGGCCTCCCGCGCGAGGATTTCTTCATGGACTTCGTTGACCATGAATACAATCTGCGCATCCGCAAAATGGGTTTCAAGATTGCCGTCGTCCGCGCCAGCATCCTCTCCCATCAACTTGGGGAAGTTTACCGGGTCAGGAACTTCCCCAGAGGGAAATTCCGCATGCGGTCTCGCCAGCCCACCTGGCGCCACTATTTCATGAGCCGAAATGAGGCTTTTACGGTCTGGCACTTATTGGGCAATGCAAAGTCGCGAGCCTTTCTCTTCCTGCGCTTTTTCAGGCGCGCCGCGAGTATTATCTGGTACGACCGGGATAAACTCGCCAAGCTTCGCATGCACATAACAGGATTCGTGGACGGCCTGGCCGCTAACCTGAACAAGCGAACCGCGCCCTTCAAACCCAGGTCAAGACCTTAAGGTGCCCAATTGCTTTCGCCGTCACCACAGCTTGCGATCGTTATTTTAAATTACAACGGGTATAAGGACACCATTCCCTGCCTTGAAAGCGTTTGCTCCGGTCTGCGCGATTGCTCCATGATTGTCATTGTTGACAACCTTTCGCGAGACGACTCCGTCCCGGAACTCAAGCGATGGATGCAGAACTACTCACCGTCCCTTGCCGAAAACTCGTGGGGCGGGTTATCGAAGACCAGCACCCTTGACGATGGCCAGGCAAGCGGAAAGCCCGGGATCGTGCTGCTCGAAGCCAGGGAGAATGGCGGCTTTTCATGCGGGAACAATCTGGGTATTCGCTATGCTCTCGAAATGGGAGCGACCTGGATATTGCTCCTGAATAACGATACGATTGTGGAACGCGGATCGCTCGAGCGCCTGGTCGCGGGAGCAGAAGGCGCGGGCGCGTATTTGGCGGGTTGCTCCATTTACGAATACCCTGACACGTCTCGACCCTGGTTTCTGTGCGGCAAATTCGGCTGGTGGGGAGACAGGGATCTCCGATACTTCGAGAAGGGAACGGCCCAAGCACAAGGCGTTATCGAAACCGACTGGATCACGGGATGCTGCATCCTGATCCACAGGAACGTCTTGGCGCGAATCGGGTTGCTTGATGAGAATAGCTTTTTATATTTGGAGGACTCTGACTTCTGCCGCCGGGCTGCGAAAGCGGGGTTTCGTCGCATCATAGTAGTGGGGACGGAAATCTATCACAAGGGAGGAAGATCAGCGGGAGTCGGATCGCCTCTGGCCCGCTATCACAGCACGCGCAATCGTGTCTATTTTCATCGCAAGCACTATGCATTTCCGGCTCATGCGGGCTTCTTGCTCGTATTCTCGCTAAGCCGCTGGGTAGTGGCCTGTTGGTCACTGCTCCGCGGACGGCCTGACCTCGCCGGCGCCACACTGCGAGGGCTTTGGGACGGAATGCAGGGGAAGGTGAATGCGACTTGCCCGGAGTCGCAGCGCCCCATAGCCGTCTGATCTGTAGGCGGGGAAGAATCGGAAGGAAGAGCTCAACAAGATGCTGATGCTTGATTTGTTCATGCTGGCGGTGTGCACGGTGTTTGTCTTGTGGCAATACAAACGCACCGGGATACTGCTTACCCCCAGCAATGCCCTCCTGGTGGGCGCCATCATGCTGCCGGTTTTCGTGGCCTATCCCCTGGCCCTGAGTCCTGATTCGCTCGCGGCCATCGGGCAAGGCGGCCACGCATTATTCATGCAATGGGCGGCGGACGAACTCCTGGAAGTGATTTGCCTGGGAACAGTCTGCGTGATGCTGGCCTATTGGGCCGCCTCGCGGCTAATCCCTCGCCTCTCAGGAAAGCGCTGCGAACTGCCCCATTCGCCGCGTGTTGCCCTGCACCAACTGGCCATAGGGGCCTGCATTGTCTGCCTGTTCGGCGTGTCCAACGTATTTCTCTTTTTTATCCAACAAGGGCAGATCCCTCTCTTTAGCGCGGCAGAGCACTCTCGTGAAATTCTCGAGATGGGCCACCCGCTCCGATATCTTTACACCGGCGGTTTCATTCTGGCGAATACGGGATCGATTTTTCTGATGGGGGGATTGTCCCTCGGAAAGATCAAACGATATCGGCCCTTGTGCTACTTCGCGGTGATGATGGTCGTCATCGCGAATCTCTGTACTGCTTCCAGGGGCAACTTGTTGGCTCCCTTTGTTTCTGCCGGGCTCATCTATTTCTCCCTTAGGAACTTTAAGTTGACGCCGTTCCGTGCGGTTTGCATTGCTGCTCTTTTGCTCTGCTGCGCAAGCATTCTGCAACTGATCCGCACGCACGCGGGCGTCTCGCTGGAAGGAATGTGGTATGAAATAATTCACGGGAACACCTACTTCGCCAATTTCCGCGATTCAAGCTGGGTGCTGATGAGCTTCGAAGCGAATCGCTATCCCTTCTTTCACGGCAAAACCATTCTGGCCGGCTTGCTGGGTTTCGTGCCCAGCGGCATTCTTCCCTTCCGCCAGCAATTTGCCTGGGGCAACATCACCCTCGAGGTCGTCCATTACACTGACCCGCTGCATTTCGGCCTGGGCCAGGTGTTGTTCGCGGACTGGTATGTGAACTTCGGGACGCTGGGCGTGGCTCTTGAAGGGTTGATCATCGGTGTATTGCTCAGATGGCTTGACGTCCGGCTCTTTGAGATCAGACGCATGCCCCGGGAGGCGGCTCAGGACCAATATTTCCTGCTCTTCGGGCTCTGGTTCCGTTTTGACATATTGGGGAGCCTCTGCGCCAGCGCCAACGTGATGCTCGTTTACCCGCAGTTACTCGCTTATATGTCGATTCTTGGCCTCGCCTATGTTTTGCGGCGGATCTTTGGCGTACGCCCCGGAGTTGGACGGGGCGCTTATCAGCAGGCGAGGGTGAACGCGGTTCTGGAGCGTCAGCGCACTTATCCCTGATTTCCCGCTGCTCGCGGGCGCTTGCGCAAAGACGGGGCTTTACAGGCTACGGAAAAACGCTTGAGCACTGTCATTCTGAGCGCAGCGAAGAATCTCGGCAGTTGTGAAATCAACCAACCGCAGAGATCCTTCCTTCGTTCCGCTCAGGTCCGCCTGCGGCTCCCCCGAAAGTCATGTCATTCCCGCGCAAGCGGGAATCCATTGTGTCCCGGACCGAAAATGGACCCCCGCTTTCGCGGGGGTGGCGACGAGTATGATTTTCATTCGCTCGGGTGGGCCACAGGTCCATGGAAACTCCTCAGGATGACGGCTAATTGGGTTTTTCCGAAGCCTCTTTAGCCTTGCCCTGCTGAATCCGGGACGAATGCCCGGGTCAGGCCAGGCGTATTTCCGCAGGGAGGCAAAATGCAGTTCCACCCCTTGAAGCTGCCACTCTTTCTTTCACTTCTGGTCTCCTGTAATGTAAATTCGTTAGCGAAGTCAGCCGCATTCATAGTCCCCTCAGGGGCGGCAGAGCCGCTCCTACAGCAGGGCCTCCGCGCAACGGATTTACATTACAGAACACTAGCGCCATGTAACATAAATTCGTTGCATAAGTACTCGGCTGTGAAGATGCCTTCGCAGTCCCGCCAGGGGCGTCAGAATGTGGCCCACGGCGTGAGCCGTGGGTCGGCATGGGCTCCCTCACCCCCGTCCCCTCTCCCGCTCGCGCGGGAGAGGGGTGCCGAAGGCGGGGTGAGGGCCGTCCAACCCAGGGCTTACGCCCTGGGCCACATGATGTCGCCCCTGACGGGGCTAGGGTCACGTTTGACTTTGTCGACGGATTTACGTTACAGGACACTAGCGCCGCTCCTTAGTCACGCCTACCAGTTGTCGGCTGCTCCTTTGCAAACCGTTCTTGCCGGGCAGGCCCGCCCAAGCCGCCACAGGAACTGCCGGCGCAAACGACGCCTCGATCTACTTGGCAAGCAACTTTGAGGGGAACGACATGGCCGAGAAGATTAACCGCGCCATTGCCGCCGCCAAGCCGGGAGCAACCGTCAAGGTACCTGGCGGATCGTTCCCTCATGCCTCAACCATAAGGATCGACAAACAGATTCGTCTGGAAGGAGCCGGAGCCGCCGAAAGCACTCTGGTTTCAACCAGCCTGAGTAACGATCAGATCGAAATTGTGAAGGGCGGCGAGTACTCCACCATCACCAATCTGGGCCTCTATACTCAAGGCAGCTTGGCTCCCACGGCCGGGGCGGGAATCGCCGTCAATGCCGGTTTTGTACATATTTCGAATGTGCGCATCTGGAATCAATATAATGGTATTGTGTTTAATGGGCCGCAGAACCTGTATATCGATGACGGCGACATCCGGTGCCTTTCGAACGACCTCTGGCAAACGGGTGGCGTGAACCTCACGGTGCGCAATACGAGACTATATGGAAGCACGAGGCCAAGCACCGGCTTGCACCTTACCTATGGTAATGGGATTTGGCTGACCGATTTGGATATTTTCGGAAACGCGCGCGGTATTGTCATCGACCCTGGACCGCATGAAAGTGTCGGCCAGATATTCGCAAAGGGCGTCGTGGTGGACACCACCCACCAGCAGGATGGAATACTGATCGGCGGCACGGGGGCGGTTTTTCATATTGACTTCTCAGGTTCCTGGGTGGGTGGGTCAGAGAGAGGATACGGTATCAATTTTAATAACAGCCATACCAATGGGTTCAGATGGTCCGGCGGCTTTATCCGGGAAAATCATCTCAGCGGAGTGGTCATTCAGGCAGGAGAAAATATTCTGATTCAGGGTGCGCAAATCTCTGCCAATGGCCACAACAACTCCTCCGGGCACGACACCTACGGCGTGATGGTCGCCCCCGGCGTAAGTCATTTTACGATCGCCGACTGCTTTATTGGGAAAACGGGATTCGACGAGGAAGGCGGCGGCACGATGCGGCAAACCGTGGGCATTTACATCGCCCCCGGTGATAGCGATTTTTTTGAGGTCATCAACAACATCGATGCCGGAAACATGGAGCGACTGCTCGTCGACAATTCCCGGGGGAAGAACAAAGTCATTCAGGGGAATTTGGGAAAAGCTGGGCCCGAGTAGACACTTGAAGCCTTACCACGTGACAATCGACGCCCGGATGCTGGGATTTACGGGGATCGGGACGTACTTGAAGAATCTGCTGGAGAATTACGCGCGCACGGAGTGCGAATTCTCGTTTCGTCTGGCTTGTCCGCGGCAGGAATCCGTGCTGGAGTTTGGCTCCGATCGCTTTACGTGGGCGCGTGCGGATGCTCCCATTTACGGTATGCGGGAGCAGTGGCAAATTCCCCTTCTGGCAAAGGGATCAGACCTCTTGCATTGCCCCCATTACAACGTCCCATGGTTCTATCGTGGAAGGCTGCTGGTGACGATCCACGACCTGACTCACATCATGGATCGGACCCTCCGCAAAACGCTCCCATCGCTCATCTATGCGCGGCCGATGTTTGCCGTGGCAAGCCGGAAGGCCGATCACATTATTACCGATTCCGAGTTCAGTAAGCGCCAGATCGTAGAGAGGCTGAGGGCCGCTCCCGAAAAAGTCACCGTGATCTACCTCGGCACCGATTCGCGCTTCCAGGCACGCGATCATCGGGAGTCATTCCAAGCAGTTTCATCGGCGCTTCAATTGAGCCATCCCTACATTATGTACATCGGTACGCTGAAGCCGCACAAGAACGTTCCCACCCTGATCCGGGCGTATGCGATAATGCGTGAACGAAGGAAAATCGAGCATAGGTTGTTGATCGTCGGCGACGATCGGAAGTGGAAAGAAGGACTTGTCCGCCTCTGTTCTCAACTTGGAATTGCCGCCCATGTCTCCTTCTTTCCCCACTTAGCGGATGAGCTTGTGCCTCTGGCGTACGCGGGCGCGGATTTGATGGTGATGCCGTCCCTCATCGAGGGCTTCGGCCTTCCGGTCTTGGAAGCGATGGCGTGCGGCACTCCGGTGGTGTGCTCGCGCGCTGCTTCTCTGCCGGAGGTGGCTGGGGACGCCGCGGAGTACTTTGATCCAACCAGCGCGGAAGACCTTGCGGCAGCCATTGATAGGGTTCTAGGATCGCGCGAGCTTCAGGATACACTGCGCTGCAAGGGACTGGATCGGGTCAAACGTTTTTCCTGGGCGGAATGCGCCCGGCAGACACTCGACGTGTATCGCATGGTGGTCCGAGAATGGTAAATGATGAATTATAAGAGAGGAATTGGAAGGTGAAGGGTGAAAAGTGAAGGGGTGAAGCCAAAGAGTAAAGGGCAAGGGATAAGAGGGGGAGACCGTAACGAAAGCAGCTTGCACCGTGGCCTTATCCTTTAACCTTTATGATTTAGCATTCAGCCTTTACCCTTTACATTTTTAGCGCATGAGTCTCGCTGCCACAGATGAAAAAGTGACGGACCTTCTTTCCAACTTGCGGGTGGCCATCATCCATTACTGGTTCGTGAGGTTCCGGGGCGGGGAGCGAGTCCTTGAAGTCATTGCGGAGATGTTTCCCCAGGCGGATATTTTCACTCTGGTGCTCGACCCCAAGGCGCTTCCGCCGTCGCTGAGGTCGCGCAACTTCAAGACTTCTTTTCTGCAAAGCATCCCGGGAATCACCCGCCACTACAAGAAATTCCTCCTTCTCTTCCCTCTCGCGCTTCGAGCAATTCCAACTCGACGACTACGACCTGGTCCTCAGTTCCGAGTCCGGACCGGCGAAAGGAGTCCTGACGCGCCCGCACACCTGCCACATTTGCTATTGCCATACGCCGATGCGGTACGTCTGGGACATGTATCACCAGTACCGGTCGAGCGCGCCCGGAGGCGCCTTGGGCCGGGCCTTCTACGCTCTCACCGCTAACTACGTTCGCCAGTGGGACTACGCGGCGTCAGCCAGAGTTGATTACTTTGTGGCGAGCTCTCATAACGCCGCCTCGAGGATTGCCAAGTACTACCGCCGCGACGCGGAGGTGATTCATCCCCCTGTCAATATCGCCTCTTTTGCACCCGGCACGGGCCATGAGGATTTTTACCTCGTGGTGAGTCCTCTCGTCGCTTACAAGCGAGTTGACCTTGCCATCGCCGCCTGCAACGCATTAGAGCGCCGTCTGGTCGTGATCGGCGACGGTGAGATGATGGGAGCGCTCCGCAAGATGGCTGGCCCGACGATCACCTTTCTTGGCTACCAACCCGATGCCCTTGTTCGGCAGCATTATCAGCGCTGCCGGGCATTCTTATTTCCGAGTGAAGAAGACATAGGACTGACCCCCATCGAAGCGCAGGCGTGCGGTCGCCCGGTGATTGCTTTTGGCCGGGGCGGAGCGCTCGAAACAGTGCTGGGCGGCTCTCCCGCCAGCCCCGCAACGATCGAGTCTTCAACCGGCGTATTCTTTGCCCAACAATCTGCGGAGTCCCTGGCCGAGGCCATCCGATTCTTTGAGTCGAATGAAGGCCGCTTTTCACCCGCCTTCATTCGCCGCCACGCGGAACGCTTCGATGCGTCGCGTTTCAAAACGGAGATGCGTGCATTCATCAACGCTAAGGTGCTGGAGTTCAGACATGGGCAGCTAGCGCAATCACGCTGACTCACTGTGTAGTCGCGGCTTCGTATGGGTCAAAGATCGCCAATAATTCGGGCCCTGTACGCTTTTCTGACAATTAACCGGAAAGCGTGCGGGCGGTTGGAAGCCCTCTTGCCGCAGGCAAAGGTTGATATCTTCGCCGAGTACACTCGGTCTGTTATAGATGTGGTTAACAGCAGGCCGCGCAATGCAGTCATAATCGACTTTGGCGGCGGGAAGCAATGCCCTTTTGCGCAATTGCTGAATGGGGAGCGGGACACCACTATAGTGGCGTTGGACATTTCCGAGACCGAGTTAAGGTACAATAAAGACGTTAAAAGCAAATTAGTGGCCGATTTTAGGCATGGACTTCCATTCGGCCCGCGTACCGTTGATATCATCACCTCAAGATCCGTGCTCGAACACGTCGAGAATGTGAAGGACTTTGTAATGCACTCGAGCGGCGCTCTGAAGCAGGGCGGCTACTGGGTTCACTTGTTTCCGTCGAAGTTCGCGCCTTTCGCTCTGATCAACCAAATGCTGCCTAAGGCTGTGTCCAGGTCGCTGGTGCATTTCTTCCATCCCGGCTCAAAAGGGATTTGCGGATTCCCCGCCTCCTACGATGCGTGCTACAGCTCAGCCATGCGCAAACTGCTTCTCAAGAATGGGTTCGAATTGGTTGACCTGAAGTTGAGCTTCTACCAGTCGCAGTACTACGATTTCTGTTTTCCTTTGTTCCTGCTCAGCGCCGGATACGAGATGCTTGTTAGTCTCCTCGGATTAAGAAATCTGGCTGCCTATGTGCTCGTGGTGGCGAGGAGAACCTGAGTCTGGTCCCCCTGGCCTTCAAGATATGTGCTGACCGGCACTATTCCAGAGATCACTGATGAGGGCAATCGAATGAGCAAGACGGCGCTTATCACGGGAATAACTGGACAAGACGGGTCCTACCTGGCTGAGTTCCTGCTTTCCATGGGGTATCGGGTTTGCGGGTTGGTGCGGCGAAGCAGCACGGTAAACTTCGAGCGGCTGGACCATCTGCAGGACAAAATCGAATTGATACCCGGCGATCTGCTGGACCAGAACTCTCTGATTAGCGCACTTCAGCAGTCTGAACCTCGGGAGGTCTATAATCTGGCGTCGCAGTCTTTTGTCCCCACTTCCTGGAACCAACCGGTGCTGACCGGCGAGTTCACGGCGCTTGGGGTCACGAGAATGCTGGAGGCGATCCGCCTTGTAAATCCTGAGATCAGGTTCTACCAGGCCTCTTCGAGTGAGATGTTCGGGATGGTCCGTGAAAGCCCGCAAAATGAACAAACGCCGTTTTACCCGCGCAGTCCGTATGGCGTGGCGAAGCTTTATGGCCACTGGATTACCGTCAATTATCGCGAAAGCTACGGACTCTTCACCTGCTCGGGAATTCTGTTCAATCACGAATCGCCTCGGCGCGGTCTGGAATTCGTCACCCGCAAGGTCAGTTACGGCGCAGCGCGGATCAAGCTGGGCCTGCAATCAAAGCTTAAGCTGGGAAATCTCGACGCGGAGCGCGACTGGGGATTTGCCGGTGACTACGTCGAAGCCATGTGGCAGATGCTGCAGCAGGAAAAACCGCAGGATTACGTTGTGGCAAGCGATAAAGCTCACTCCGTCCGCCAGCTTCTTGAAATCGCCTTTACCCATCTGGGCATGGACTACCGCGATTATGTGGAAACCGACCCGGCTTTTTTGCGACCCGCAGAGGTGCACCACCTGCTTGGTGATTCAGCGAAAGCCCGGGGGGAATTAAGCTGGAAACCGAGGGTCAGTTTCGAAGGGCTGGTCAAGATGATGGTGGATGAGGATCTGTCGCGGCTTTCCGCTGGTCGTTCGCACCAAAATCAGCCCTGAGCATGCTAAAGAGCGCGGAGCCCTAACGGCGTCATTCACGTCAATGGGAATGCACAACCAAGCCATTCCCGCAGAAGCGGTCATACGTAACGAGGTCATTCCCGCGATAACGAGGTCATTCCCGCAAAAGCGGGAATCCATCATTTCGAAAGGCACGACTGCGAGCGATGGGAAGTAGATTTCCGCTTCCGCGCGCATGACGAGCGATACGACTGAGACGATGAAGTCTTTGATTACAGGATGCGCGGGTTTTGCGGGTTCGCATCTCGCTGATTACCTCCTGGAGAAAGGCGAAGAGGTCGTCGCGCTTCTCGACGTTGACGAAGCCCGCGCCAACATTCAACACATCGAAAAGGATCTTCACATTGTCACCGCGGATCTGCGCGACTCTGATCGCGTGCGCCATGTAATCGAGTCGACAAAGCCCCAGCGCATCTATCATCTCGCTGCCTTTTCTTCTCCGGCAGAGTCTGTCGAAAACCCGGAGTTGACCTATCAAGTGAATTTCATGGGCACTTTGAATCTCTTTGCGGCCTGGCTAAGGGTGGCCATGGAGTGTCGATTTCTTCTGGTCAGCTCTGCTGAAGTGTACGGTGCAGTCGCGGGAGAGAAACAGCCTTTGCGCGAGGAGATGGAACTTCATCCTATAAATCCTTATGCGGGGAGCAAAGCGGCGGCCGAGATTATGGCGTTGCAGTTTTTTCAAAGATACGGGTTGCCCATCGTCCGCGTCAGGCCCTTTAATCACACGGGGCCGCGCCAGTCGGCGAGGTTCGCCTGCTCGAGCTTTTCCCGGCAGGTGGCGGAAATCGAGTTGGGAGTGCGCCCGCCCAAAATTCTCACCGGGAATATTCGTGTCTTGCGAGACTTCAGTGACGTGCGTGACATCGTCCGAGGCTACAGTGATTTGCTCGAAAAAGGCACGCCGGGCGAAGTATATCAGCTCTGTTCAGGCCATCCAGTATCCATTGAGAGCATCCTGAAAACGCTGATCGCATTTACGTCAAAACCCGTCGAGGTGTTGCCGGACAAATCTCTTGTCCGTAATCAGGACGCTGCCCAAGTCTGGGGCGACTATTCGAAGGCCAAAGTCGCCGTGGGGTGGGAACCTCGTTATAAGTTGAGTGATACGCTTCGGGCCCTCGAACTCTACTGGGAAGCGCGCGTAAAATCCCGAGGGCCGGAGTGTTGACTGGGTGGTCAGAATGGGTGATTGTCTTGTAGTACTCAATTCTTCCAGTGCCAAGGAGCGTATTCGAGAATGAATATTCTAGTGACAGGTGGGGCAGGTTATGTGGGCAGCGTATGCTCGGCGGAACTTTTGAAGGAGGGGCACCATGTGGTCGCTTATGACAACCTCAGTGTCGGACACCGCCAGGCAATCCTCAAAGGCGTTCAGTTTGTGAGGGGAGATATTGCGGATCAGCAAAAGCTCAAGCGAACGTGCAAGAAGCACCAAATCGAAGCAGTAATGCACTTTGCGGCTAATGCTTTGGTTGAAGAGTCGGTGCGCAACCCTCGTTCTGTTCTATTCCAACAATGTCGGCGGCACGATTTCTCTCCTGGAAGTCATGGTTGAATTGAAGATTCAGAAACTGATTTTTTCTTCGACCGCAGCGGTTTACGGCGAACCCAAGAGCGTCCCCATCCGGGAGGACCATCCAGTTTGCCCGGTAAACCCTTACGGCGAAACTAAACTGGTCATTGAACGGGCAATGGCCTGGTACCATGCGGCGTATGGAATCAACTGCGCCGCGCTGCGGTATTTTAACGCCGCAGGCGCAAGCGAGGAACTGGGTGAAGACCATACGCCGGAGACACATCTCATACCGCGTCTGTTGGCCGCCGCCTCCGATCCCAAAAGCCGCTTTGAGATCTTCGGCGACGATTATTCGACACCGGACGGCACTTGTGTTCGAGACTTCGTCCACATTCTAGACATAGCCCAGGCGCACATACTCGCCCTTCGCTCCCTTTCAAAATTGGGCTTGAGGATATATAATGTTGGACACGGTAAAGGTTATTCGATCCAGGCGGTATTGAAGGCTGTCAAGGAAGTCACAGGGCGCGAAATCGACGTTCGTGTCGCGAAGCGTCGCCCGGGTGACCCTGCCGTTCTTGTGGCCACGGCCCGAAAGCTGGCACGGGAACTGGGGTGGAAGCCCCGGCACTCCGACCTCAAGAACATAATTCGATCCGCCTGGGCGTGGATGCAGAGTTATCCTAAAGGGTACCGGAAATAATTCACGCAAAACATGCCGGTGCCTCGCGCATTCCGGCTCCCAACCCTTCTCTGCCTGGTAGGTTAAAACAGTGATCCGGCGGCGCCTCAATCAGATCGAGTTCTTTCTCCGGCTGTCCGTACTGATGCTGCCTCTTCCAGCCTTCGGGGTTGCGGCGTTCGTTCGATTTTCCTCCGGCCTCTTTCACGTTCCGGAAGAGGGTGTGGACGGGGCCGCTTACTTCGGCCTTCTGCTCCTGGCCGTGTTGGCCTGGGCGGTCGTGGTTGAGCATTTCGACCTGTCCCGCCTGGATCGCTTGAGCCCGGCTCATGACGCCACCCGCGGCGCCCTATTGGCAAGCGGCGCCGGCTACACGGTGACTACGGCCACTACGTTTTTCTATCGTAATGTAACCTTCTCGCGCCTCTTTGTAGTTTTCAGCGCAGTAGCCCTGTTCCTGCTTGTCGTCGCAACTCAGGTGGCCTTTCGTGCCTACCTGGCGAGCTTGCGGCGAAAGGGTGAAAACTGTTCCCGCGTGCTCGTGATCGGAGCCGATGAGTTCGCTGACCAGGCCGTGCGTGCGTTCCTCCAGTCCATGGTGATCCCTTGCAGTGTGGCGGGGTTCGTCCGGTTGCCGGGGCAGACACCATCCCCAGCTTGCAGTCCAAGGCTTGAACTCGAAGAACTGGAAAGTACAGTGGTCGAGGCGCGTCTCGACGACGTCATCATCGCCGTCCCACTCACGCTCCTGGCGGAGATCTCCAGTAATATACGCAAACTGGAGCGTTTGAGCGTTCCGGTAAGGGCGATCCTCGACCTCGGGCCCGGAGTTTCGTTCCGAAATACCTTATTCCATACCGGCGACACCACGTTACTGGATTTGAAGGCCGCTCCCTCCGAGGACGTCACGTACACGATTCTGAAACGGTCTTTTGACCTTGTTGTCGGAACAGCGATCACTATCCTTACGGCTCCTATAATGTTAGTGATAGCACTTGCCATCCGCCTGACCTCCACGGGGACTGTCCTCTTTGTCCAGAACCGCGTCGGCCTTAACGGACGGCTGTTTAGTATTTACAAGTTTAGAACGATGAGCGCGGGCAACCCCGGGGAGGACGATACCCGGTGGACCACCGCAGACGACCCCCGGAGGACGAGGCTGGGAGCATTCTTGCGGGCCACCAATCTCGACGAACTTCCCCAGCTTTTCAATGTGCTTAAAGGTGATATGAGTCTTGTCGGCCCGCGCCCGGAGCGACCCTACTTCGTGAAGAAATTTCAGGATGATGTTGCTCAGTACAACACTCGCCACTATTTGAAAGTTGGAATGACGGGATGGGCGCAAGTCAACGGCTGGCGCGGTGATACGTCCATAGCCAAGCGAGTCGAGCATGACCTTTATTACTTGCGAAACTGGTCCCTTTGGTTCGACTTCAAAATCATCTTCCTGACCCTTTGGCGAGGGTTTTTCAGCAAGAACGCCTATTAACATTTTGCGAAGCCGGCCTCGGGCGGGCCTTCAATGGGGGTCAAAATAATTGAAGAAAATTGTTGAGCTGTGCCTGCTGCTGATCATCACGGGTTCCGTTCTTGCTTTCGGCGGTGTGCAACCGGTTGCTTATAGCGCCATGACGGCGGCCCTCTTCCTGCTGTTCGCGGTGGTTTTGGTTAGACAGACCGGCGAAGGGAAAATCGACCTTCCGTTACCACTTTGGATTCTTCCCTTTTTCTGCCTCGTGCTAATTCAGATAATTCCACTTCCGGCACGCATCGTTTCCTGGCTTTCCCCCAATCGCTTCTTTGCCGGGCTTCAGCCCGCGCTCGCGGCTGCAGACATCCGCTGGGCGACCCTGAGCCTGTACCCTCACGACACGCTGCTCGGGATCTTCAAGCTTTCCGCTTATCTGGCCGCCTTCGTCCTGGCCGCCTACGCTTTCGAGCCAAGGGAAGGCAGAAGCATCCTGACGCCCGCTTTGGTCGTGCTCGGATCGCTCGAAGCCGCCTACGGGATCTTCCAGTACTTGACCGGCTATCAGAAGATCTTTGGTTTCACGAAGCAATACTACACAGAGGATGCCACCGGAACCTATATTAATCATAACCATTTTGCAGGATTCCTGGAGCTTATAATACCTTTTGCAGCGATGATGGTCTTTTACAACCTTCAATCACGGGCAGCGCGCAACGGCCATGAGAGGCAACGCGCAGGCGGCGGCTCTTCATCATTGCAAAACCCCAAAACCTTCTTCTATGCGTTCATCGTGACTATGTTGTTGGTTGCGGTAGTCTTCTCACGCTCGCGCATGGGCATTTTTTCGGTCTTGGCAAGTCTCATTCTCATGGGATTCTTAGGCCAGCTAGGGGGCGGCCGCCGGGTCTGGATGGTCATCACTTTGCTGGTTATCGCCGGCTCGATGACCTATGCTGTTTGGATTGGACTTGGACCCGTGATCGGGCGATTTGAAGCCCTCGCGAACACGTCTCTTGAAGATCAATCCGGACGAAGTGCGATGTGGAAGCAGGCAAGCGGTATCGTCAGGGATTATCCTGTCGTGGGTACGGGCCTGGGAACATTCGACGTGGCTTTTCGGCGTTATCAATCTTCCTCTCTCGATATGTTCATTGACCACGTGCATAACGACTACCTTGAATTGACCACTGACACAGGGATTCTCGGCGCCTGTTTGCTTTTCATACCCATCTTGGGTTTGCTGGGAAGGATGATCGTGGCGTATGTAGGAGCGCGAAGCCCCTACCGCCGCTCAGTTCTACTAGGGTGTATTGGAGGCACCGCGGCCTTGCTTATCCACTCCACGGTAGACTTCAATCTGCAAATCCCCGCCAACGCCCTGCTGTTTGCCGTGGTCCTCGGTGTGGGATTTAAAGCCACGTATTCTACCGCCGCATCCTGGGGTGCAACCACGTGAAAGGCGTCATTTTAGCGGGTGGGATCGGTTCGCGGTTGTTCCCTCTCACGCGCGTAACCAACAAGCATCTTCTCCCCGTTTACAACCGCCCCATGATTTTTTATCCTGTACAAACTTTAGTTAATGCAGGAATAAAGGATATTCTCATAGTGACCGGCGGGCAGGATGCTGGTGATTTCCTGCGCCTCCTGGGCAATGGCAAGGACTTCGGCCTGCAGCATATCAACTACACTTACCAACAAGGCGAGGGCGGGATAGCGGACGCGCTCCGCTTGGCCGAGTACTTTGCCGGCGGCGGCAAGATTTGCGTCGTCCTCGGTGACAACATTATTGAAACCAATATTAACCAGGCTCGCGCGCAATTCGAGGAACAAGCAAGGGGCGCCCACATCATCCTGAAGGAAGTCGCCGACCCGGAACGCTTCGGAGTACCGGTTTTTGAGGGCGATCGAATCGTTCGTATCGAGGAGAAACCCAAGGAGCCGAAATCCCGCTACGCCGTGATTGGCATTTACTTCTATGATGCGACGGTTTTCGACCGCATCCGCACGCTGAAACCCTCGGGTCGCGGAGAATTTGAAATCACGGATGTGAACAACCAATATTTGGCCGACGGCACTCTCACCCACAGTATTCTGGAAGGCTGGTGGACGGATGCCGGGACCTTCGAGTCCCTCTCTGCGCGCCACCAACCTGGTCGCAAAAGTGGGAGCAAATAAAGTCGGGTAGCTCTGGAGAGAGAGTCTTGAAAATCCTGGTAACAGGCGGCGCGGGGTTCATCGGCTCCAATTTCATTCGCTACTTTCTCAGAACCCATGCCGAAAGCGCCGTCGTGAACCTCGACAAGCTGACGTATGCGGGGAACCTGGATAATCTTTCGGACCTCGAAACTCACTCGACTTACCAGTTCATCCGAGGCGACATCTGCGATGCCGAAATCCTAAGGAATATTCTTGCCGAGCCGTTCGACGCCGTGGTGCATTTCGCTGCGGAAAGTCATGTTGACCGAAGCATTGCCGGCGCAGAAGAATTCATTCGCACCAATGTCGAGGGCACATTGAAGCTGCTTGAGGCGGCCCGGCGAGCCAAGCTCCCTCGCTTCTTGCATGTCTCCACCGATGAGGTTTATGGGTCTATCGCTGCGCCGGAAAACGCCAATGAAGAGTCCCCTCTCCGGCCCAACAGCCCTTATGCGGCGAGTAAGGCTGCGTCAGACTTGCTGGTCAGAAGCTTCTGGCAGACTTACCGTTTCCCCGCCCTGCTGACGCGATCTTCAAATAACTACGGCCCGTACCAATTTCCCGAGAAGTTCCTCCCCTTGATGATTACCAACGCAATTGAAGGCAAGCCGCTGCCTGTTTATGGTGACGGCCTGCAAGAACGGGATTGGATTTTTGTTGAGGATCACTGCCGAGCACTCGATCGCGTCCTGCATTCAGGTCGGCCGGGCGAGATTTATAACATCGGGTACGGACAAGGGGTAACCAATTTAAGCGTGGTGCGCAGGCTCTTACAAATCCTGAACAAGCCCGAGGATCAGATTAAGTTTGTGGAGGACCGGCCGGGCCATGATCGCCGATATGCACTCGACAGCGGAAAAATTCGCAGGCAGCTCGGATGGGAGCCTGCCGTTACCTTTGAAGAAGGCCTGCTGCTAACCATCGATTGGTACCGCGCCCACGACGACTGGGTGCGGAAGACCAAAAGCGGAGAGTACCGGGAATATTATCAGAGGTTCTACGAGAACCGAAGCAACTCCCTCGCGCGACTGTAGCTGGGGATGATCCTTAGCCGGTTGCTAAGAAACGCCTGCGACTGTCATCCTGTGGAGCTGTGGGGCCGGTTTTTCCGCAGCCTCCGGGTCAGGCCGGGTGACTGGGTTGCCGTCCGACACTGCTATGCGGATTTTGGTTACAGGAAACAAAGGGATGCTCGGGCGGGATCTTACGGCTCGCCTCGAAGCGCGCCATCAAGTGATCGGCGCAGATCTGCCCGAGGTTGACATCACGGATGCGCGTCTTGTGCAACAGGCCTTTGCCGGCACTAAATTCGACGCCGTGATCCACACTGCCGCTTTTACTGCTGTGGACGACTGCGAACGCCAGCCGGACCTCGCTTTCAAAGTGAACGCGGAGGGCACGCGAAACATCGCTGTGGCCTGTCGTGACGCTTCCCTTCCCATGCTTTTTATCAGCACAGACTACGTCTTCGACGGGAGGAAACCAACTCCCTACGCGGAAGACGATCTGCCCGGTCCCCTGAATGTTTACGGGCAGAGCAAACTGCAAGGTGAAAAACACGTTCTGGAAAATGTGCCGGCGGCTTGCATTGTCAGGACATCGTGGCTATTTGGCCCTTGGGGCAAGAATTTCGTTCGCACCATCCTGCAACGGGCCAAGCAGGGAGATTCGTTGCGCGTTGTGGACGACCAGATTGGCGCGCCGACCTATACCATGGATTTGGCCGAGGCGCTCGAACAAATCCTGACGAAGGGGAAGCCTGGAATTTATCACGTCACGAACCGAGGCTATTGCTCCTGGTTTGAGTTTGCTCGCGAGATCCTCAGACAGGCTGGATTGGGCCATGTCCCGCTCAGCCCCATTCCCACTTCGGCTTCGGACCGGCCGGCGGTGCGCCCACGAAATTCACGCCTCGCTCATACGCGACTGGAAAGTGAAGGACTGAACCTTCTTCCTCCATGGCAGGATGCCCTATCCCGCTATCTCCTCAGGGAAGGCAGTGCCCCTCTTTGATAAAGAGAGTGAAGGGGCTGCAGAAAGCACGCTCGATTCTATGTCCATGCCCTAGCCCTCCGCCCATTGAAAGAGCAGCCACGTTCTCCATTCGAAGCACAGTGCTATAATTCTTGAGGCAGGAAGGGACCAAGCATGATTCATGAATACCTCTCAAAATACTGCTCAGGATTAAGCAAGACCCTCGAGGGTGTCTCCCCCGAACGCTTCGAAGAGTTCGTGCATCTTCTCGAGAACGCCTGCCGGGACGGCCGCCAGGTTTTTCTCATGGGAAATGGAGGGAGCGGGTCAAACGCTTCGCACTTCGTTGGCGATCTCAACAAAGGCTTCTCCTACGGCCGCGAGAAGCGCTTTCGCGCCATATGCCTGAACGATAACCAGGCCGCCCTGACGGCCTATTCGAACGACGTCTCCTACGAGGATGCGTTCGTCGAGCTGTTGCGGAACTTTCTGCGTCCCGGCGACGTTGTGGTTGGAATCTCCGGAAGCGGGAACTCCCCCAACATCCTCAAGGCCATCGCTTACGCCAATGAGGTTGGCGCTCACACGGTCGGCCTGTGCGGTTTCAATGGCGGAAAACTGGCCGGCTTGGCGAGAACCCCGCTCCTCGCCCCGGTGCACGACATGCAACAAGTCGAAGACGTCCACATGATCCTGTTTCATATCGCCACGCAAGTCCTCTGCGCACGCAATCAAGACGCGTAGGGGTACGGCTTGCCGAGCCCTTGTCGCCAGCAACGACGCCTCCCGCCTTTGTCCCCGCCCCGCAACATGACTCTTACCCGGCCGCGTCTGCCGGCGAGCCAGGCTGCCTGAACACGGGTTTGGCTCCCAAAGTGCTACAATAACTTTCGGAAGACACCCGATTGGGCGGAAAACCTCCGGCCCCCTCGCCTGAAGAAGACATGAGCTAGCGTGATGTCTACCCGCCGCCGTAACACAACTCGCCGTGCCTTTCTCGAAAGGAGTCTCACCCTGGGCGGCACCCTGCTGAGCGCCGGGGTTCGCAGTTGGCCACATCCCCACGATGCTTTTGCAGCGGCACCTTCGCCATCTCGCGTGGTCATCTCGCGCGACCCTGACCTCAAGGCCACGCCGGCCGCCAGCCTGGATTCCTCACGGCTACTCAAGTGTCTCGACCGTGCCATGCAGGCCTTGCACGATTGCGATTCGCCGCTCGAGGCCTGGAAGAAGGTGGTGCGGCCCGGCGAGGTGCTCGGACTGAAGGTGAACTGCCTTGCGGGCAGGGGGAACAGCACGCGTCCCGAGCTTGTGAACGCCGTTTGCGAGCGCCTCCAGCAGGTTGGCATCAAGGACATCGTGATTTGGGATCGGCAGAATTCAGATCTCGAAAGCGCACGCTTCAAGATCGTCGAGCGCGGCTCCGGCGTTCGCTGCTTCGGAAACGATGTATTGGGATTCGAAAATGAGCTGGCTACTTTCGGAAGCGTGGGGAGCCTGCTTTCGAAAACCCTCACCCAGGTTTGCGATGCGGTGATCAATCTTCCCGTCCTCAAAGACCACGGCATCGCCGGCGTGACGATTGCGCTCAAGAGCATGTTCGGCGCCATTCA
Organism: uncultured Acidobacteriota bacterium; assembly: GCA_963770415.1. Classification (GTDB taxonomy): domain Bacteria; phylum Acidobacteriota; class Terriglobia; order UBA7540; family UBA7540; genus CAVROP01. The sequence goes on along the minus strand of CAVYPU010000033.1, from coordinate 75,617 downwards.
CAATCCGAACAAGTACCACATGAACGTTGGCAATCCTTACGTGGCCGACGTTTACATGCTGCCCGCCATTCGCAACAAAGTCCGCCTGCACATCTCGGACGCCACCATGGCGCAATACGAAGGCGGACCTTCTTTCATGCCTCACTGGATGTGGGCGTACAACGGGCTGCTCGTCGCGCAGGACCCTGTGGCGCTCGATTACACGGGCTGGCAGATCATCGAAAAGAAGCGCGCCGAAGCGGGGATGAAATCATTGAAGGCGATGAAGCGCGAGCCGGTCTATATCGCGACGGCGGCCGACGCCCAGCACGGCTTGGGGACTAACGATCCTCAGAACATCAAGGTGGTGGAGATTTGATGAAATACGACCTGCGGCTCGTCGAGGCGGACGCCTCCCGCGCGAGCGCCAAACGCGGGGCGGCCCTGCAACGGGAGCCCCAGGTTTCTCCCCACGAATCCGGCGGCTTCGACCGCCGAGCGTTTCTCAAGGCCGCATCGCTGCCTTGCCTCGCGGCCTGCGCGGGGTCAGTGGTCGGCCTACAGAATGCTGACCCCCTCCTTGCAGCGCCGCTCGCAGACGACGATTCTCAATTCATTAAAGAAGCCAGGTTTTACGAGAAGCAGCCCTACCGGAAAATCAAATGCAAGCTCTGCCCGCGCGAATGCACGATTGACGACGGGGAGCGGGGCTACTGCGGCGCGCGTGAAAACCGCGGCGGCACGTACTACACTCTGGTGCATTCGCGGGTAGTGACAGCCCACGTTGATCCCATCGAAAAGAAGCCCTTTTTCCATTACCTCCCCGGCTCCATCGCCTTCTCTCTGGCCACCGCGGGCTGCAACGTGAACTGCAAGATGTGCCAGAACTGGGACATCTCCCAGGTCCGCCCCGAGCAGGTCCGTTCGACCTACGCGCCCCCTCAGAGAATCACCCAAATGGCGGTCGAGAACAACTGCCCCAGCATCGCCTACACGTACAGTGAGCCGGTGATCTTCTATGAATACGTTTCCGATTGCGCCGAGGCGGGCCATCGCCTCGGTGTGAAGAGCGTGGTGGTTACGGGCGGCTACATCCAGCAGGAGCCGCTCGAGAAGCTGTGCCGCCAGGTCGATGCCATCAAGGTTGACCTCAAAGGTTATTCAGAGAAGTTCTATAAGGAAGTGGTTAACGGCGAACTGAAGCCCGTGCTCGATTGCCTGACGACCATCCACAAGCACGGCGTCTGGAACGAGATCGTGTACCTCGTGGTGCCCACCTTGAACGACAGCGACAGTGAACTTCGCGGCCTCGCCAAGTGGGTGAAATCGGAACTGGGGCCCGGCGTGCCACTGCACTTCTCGCGCTTCCACCCCGAATATCTTTTGAAGAACCTTCCTCCCACGCCACTCGAAACGCTTGAGCGCGCCAAAGCCATCGCCGACGCCGAGGGCCTTCACTACGTGTACCTCGGCAACGTGCCTGGCCACCCCGCCGAGAATACCTACTGCCCCAAGTGCCGCAAGATTGTCGTCGAGCGCACCGGCTACACCGTCGGCACGGTCCACATCCACAACGGCAAATGCCAGTACTGCCACGAGCCCATCCCCGGCGTGTGGCACGCGTAAGCTACGAATTCGGCGACCGCCTGCGGCTCCGCCGCCTGTCTTGCGGAAAGGCTTTGCCTTTCCCTGGAGTTTCTACATTTAGGTCTGGCAAAGCAATATTTCTATTGACAGACCGACCTGGCTTCTGCTACCTTCCTCCTGAGCTTCGGCTCCGGAGGTGATCTTGCCCGACGATCTCAAGGATTCCATTCTTTCGATATTCGAAGCCTCTCTCGACGCCCAATTGCGGGCGGTTCGCCGTCTCCGCAAGGGTTCTCCCGATCCCGGCACGCCGCGCCCTCGCGCAAGTCTGTCTCAAGTGGACATGGCCTTCGACATACTCAAGAAGGCCCGCGCCCCCTTGCACGTCTCCGAGCTCCTGGCCCGCATCCACTCCACCTTCCACGTCGCCGTCGATCGCGAAAGCCTGGTCTCGTCGCTCACCAAGAAAGTCGCCCGCGGCGATCGTTTCCTGCGCACCGCGAAGAACACTTTCGCTTTACGCCCGGAGGTCCGATGACTCTCTTCAGCGTTTGGCCCGAGATCGTCGCCGACTGGCACGCTAGTTTTCCCCAGCAGCGCACCGTGCAGCGCGCCACGCGTCAAGCCTTGGGCGCCTTGGTCTGCGTGGGCCGCCGCTGTCTGTCGCGCATTATCTGGACGCAGGGCCGCCCGCAGCGCAGTTGGTCGAGCGAGTACTTTCTCCACTCGCGTTGCCGCTGGGAACCGCAGACCTTGTTCGCCGGCGTATGGCGGCGCGCCTTGCCCTATTGTCGCGGCCGTCTGGTGGGCGTCGCCGTCGACGACACCCGCCTGCGCAAGACCGGCCTCGCCATTCCCCAGGTGCGCTATCATCGCGATCCCCTCTCGCCCCCCTTTCATGTCAACCTCATGCGCGGCTTGCGCTTTCTCCAGGCCTCTCTGCTGCTGCCCCTGCACCGGCGGGGGAACACCAGTTGTCGCGCTCTGCCCGTGCGCTTTGAAGAGGCCGCGCCGCTGAAAAAGCCTTCGCGCAAGGCGGGGGTGGAAGCTTGGCAAGAATATAAAAGGATGAACAAGCTGCATAATCTCTCGCAGCGTTTGGTGCAGAGCGTGGCCCCCTTGCGCCAAGCGCTGGATGACGCCGGGGGTTCCGGCAAGCTGCTGGTGCTGGCTCTCGATGGCAGCTTCTGCAACCGCACCTGTTTCCGGGCTCCCCGCCAGCGCACCCATCTGATTGCCCGTGCCCGCAAGGATGCTCGGCTCTGCTTTCGCGCTCCCCAGCCCTCTCGGCGCTTTTACGCTCTCTCCAGCTTTACTCCCGAACAGGTGCGCCAGGACGAGTCCCAGCCCTGGAAGCAGACCAAGCTGTTCTACGGAGGCAAGCGCCGCCGCATCCGTTACAAAGAGGTCGCGCAGGTCTACTGGCGCCACGGCGCTGGCCAGATCCCCCTCCGCCTCTTCATCGTGGCTCCTACCCCCTATCGCAAACGCCAGAGTTCCAAACTCTACTACCGCCAGCCCGCCTACCTGCTCACGACCGATCTGGAGCACTCCGCCCCCCAGTTGCTGCAAATCTACTTCGACCGCTGGCAGATCGAAGTCAACCACCGCGACGAGAAGGATACCCTGGGCGTCGGACAAGCCCAGTTGTGGAACGTCGATGCGGTGCCCAAGCAACCCGCCCTCGTCGTGGCTGCCTACAGCGCTCTGCTCTTGGCCTCTCTCCAAGCCTTCGGCACGGAACGAAGCCAGGTTTATGCCGCCCTGCCCAGATGGCGACGCCACGCCCACCGCCCTTCTTGCCTCGACCTCGTCACCCGGCTGCGCCAAGAAATGGTTGACCACCCCGAATATCCCCAATCCCTGGGCTTCCAACTCACCCACCGCGCCCTTACCCACGCCGCCGACGCATGAAAATGTAGAAACTCCAGGGAAAGGCTTTGAAGCTGTCAATTTTTTGGCTTTTCGAAGCCACTCTGTTTCCGCGAGAGTCGGTTTTTGGCCGTTCTCAGGATGAGTCGATGGTTTTGACCTGTGTATTCAACCCGTTTTCTTCCTCTCTTCGGTGCTTTTGTCCTTGTCTTCGGCGTCCAGGCACACGTATCCTAGGTCGCCGTCTGGGGAGTCATTTTGCGCTGCAGTCGAATCCAGATCGCCACATTGCAAGCCAAGCACGCCCAACCCAACTCCGCTCGCACTTTCTCCAAGCCGCGGCGCAGGAACCTGCGCAATCCTCTCTTTTCCTTCAAACAAGCGTTCGAGAACTCCGCCGCCTGCGCCCGTCGCCGATAAATGCTCTGGTACTCGGGCTGTTGCATCTTGCGCCGAAACGCGGCCACTTTGGGATCTTCTTCGGTCCGATACAGGGTTCGTCCGCGCTTCGCTTTGGGGCAGCACTGAGAACGGAACGGACACCCCGCGCAGTCGCTCGCCGGGGCGCGATAATGCTTCTCGATCGCTCCCACCTGTGGCTTGCTGCGTTTGTAAGCCAGCGTCTTGCCCTGGGGGCAGGTATAGCAGTTCTGCTCCGCGTGGAAGGTGAAATGGTCGGGCATGAACTGGGGATTCACTCCCCGTCGGCGCAGCTTGCTTTGGGAGCGGTCCTTCCCCAGCGAGCCCACCAACTCCGTGGGCCGTGCGGCCATGTCCAGGATGTTCTGCCGGGTGGTGTAGCCGCCATCCACCAGAATCTGATCCGGCAAGCGGTGCGTGTTCTCCCGGACGCGGTCCAGCGCCGGCTGCAACTCGTGGCTGTCCTCGCGGGCTTGACTCACCTCGTAGGCGAGGATCACTCCGCGATGCTCATCGGTCGAGATCTGGGCATTGTAGTTGGGCGCAATCCCTCCCGTGCTCTCCCGCATCAGGCGCGCCTCGGGGTCGGTCACACTGGCTTTTTTCCCTTCCCCCTGCCGCTTCAATTCCTCTTCCGCCCCACGCACCCGCTCCGCTCGTTGCTTGGCCGCGCGTTCCTCCGCCCGGCGCTGACGGGCACCGCCTTCCCTAGCCGACTGCTGCTGGAGGGCCGCCCACTGCTCCTCCGCCGCCCGCCGGCACTCGGCCAGCCTCTCGGCGCTCTTAAAACTGCGGGGCGAAGCGGCGGCGCGAATCTTGGTGCCATCGTGCGCCACCCGCTCCAGGTGCACCGCCCCTTGCGCCATCAGCACGTGCACCACTTGCACGAACAGCTCATGCAGCGCCGCCTGGTAGCGGGTCTGAAACTTCGACAGGGTCGTGTGGTTCACCGGGCGCAAGGCCAACAACCAGCGGCAGCCGGGTTCATGCTTCGACCACTCGGCCAACTCGCGCCCCGCCTGCACCCCTCGCAGGCGGGCGTAGATCCACAGCGCCACCAGCGCCTGGGGGTGGGAATGGTTGCGCCCCGCCTGCCCCTCGAGGGCTTTGACGCCCTCATAAAAGAGGCTCAGGTCCAGCCGCTCCAGCAAATCCCAGAGGGCCCGCACCTCGTGATCCTGTCCCACCAGCCGATCCGCGTCCACCACCTCCAGCACGATCTGCTGCCGGTCCAGGGGTTGCAGGCGCAATTGGGGCTTGCGACGAGAAGGGGCCGAAGAGGGGGTGGGAGCAGAGGCCGGCGCTCGCTCCTCCAACCCCTCGACCAGTACCGCCTGCTCAGCGCCCATGTGATCCCGCCTCCCGCCGTCGCGGGGACGGCCGACGCCGAATCGTCAGGGTGTGCTTGTCTTCCACCCCCCACTCGATCTCCTCGCCCTTCTCCAACTCTAAGGCCTCCGCCAGTTGGGCGGGACAGATCAGATAGAACTGGCGAGTGCCCCCGGCACGCTGAATCAATTGCACTCTCGATAGGAATCCCATGAGAGAATGGTATAACTAGCTATATAACAAGTCAAGAGAAAAATGCACGAAATTTCAAAAAATTGACAGCTTCTTTGCCTTTCCGAACGACGCGCGACCTCGGAAACCTCCCCCCGCAGGCTGGAAGGCTCAGCCTTCCAGCCTGCGGGGAGAACAACTCTTGAAGCAGTGGCCGGAAAGCCGGAGGCTTTCCGCAAGTCGGGCGGCAGAGCCGCGCCAGATAACATCAGATAACATCATGGGATGCTAATTTGACAACCCTGATGTACAATCGCCGCTACCCATAATCAAGGAGGTTGTTGATGAACCGCATTAAGCCTCACCGCAATCCGCGCTCGAGGGTCGCCCGGAAAGGGTCGCTCACCGCCTGCCGCATTCAGGCGATGGGATTCCTGATCGCATTGCTTGCTGGAATTGCGCTCGCCGCGCCGGCCCCCCCGGCTGGCACCGGGTCGCCGCAGTCGATCGCCGCCGCCGTGCAGCCTTTCGTTGCTAATCACACTCTGGCGGGCGCGGTGATGCTGGTGGCGTCGTCCGACCGGGTGCTCAGCCTCGAGGCCGTGGGGTACATGGACATCTCGCGAAAGCGGCCCATGCGCACGGACGATCTCTTCTGGATCGCTTCCCAATCGAAACCGATCACCGCCACCGCCTTGATGATGCTGGTGGACGAGGGCAAGGTCAACGTGGACGATCCGGTGGAAAAGTATCTGCCTGAATTCAAGGGCCAGTGGGTGAAGGCGGAGCAGGACTCAGAGCATGTGCTGCTCAAAAGGCCGGTTCACCCGATCACCGTAAGGGATGTGCTGAGCCACACCAGCGGGCTGCCGTTCAGCTCGCCGCTTGAGAAGCCGACTCTTGACCTCCTGCCGCTCGAGGCGCGGGTGCGCAGCTACGCCATGCTGCCGCTCGAATTCGAGCCGGATAGCAAGTACCAGTATGCGAACTCCGGCATTAATACTGCCGGTCGTATTATCGAAGTAGTGAGCGGAATGCCTTACGCGCAGTTCCTCGACGAGCGCCTGTTCAAACCGCTGAAGATGAAGGACACCACCTTCTGGCCCAACGCAAAGCAAGTCCAGCGTCTCGCGAAGTCTTACAAGGCGGATGCGGCCAAGACCGGCCTCGAGGAGACGACCGTCACGCAGCTCCGCTACCCGCTTACCGACCGCAGTCGCGAGCCGATGCCCGCCGGCGGCCTGTTCTCAACCGCCTCGGACATGGCGCGGTTTTGCCAGATGATCTTGAATGGCGGCACGCTGGACGGCAAGCGGTACCTTTCGGAAGCCGCGGTGAAGCAAATGACCAGCAAACAAACTGCGGACGCTGTCAAAGAGAAATATGGCTTCGGATGGAGCGTGGGTGAGGGTGAGTTCGGTCACGGCGGCGCCTACGCCACGAGCATGACCATCAACACCCAGCACCGCATGGTCTTCGTCTGGATGGTCCAGCACGCAGGCTTCCCTGGTGACGGCGCTAAGAGCCGCGACGCGTTCATCGCCGCCGCCAAGGCCGCGTTTGCGAAGTGAGCGCAGACATGATTCGCCCTAGAGCAATGCTTCTTGCAAGTTCGCTTGCTGTCCTCATGAGCGCCGCGCGGGCCTCTCCGCAGGAGCCAGTTCTGTATTGGTTCGGAAGCTGCGGAGGCCCAGCCATGACGTTGGAGGTGCGACTGGACAGGAGGGTTATTTTCAAATCGTCATTCCCACTGTGTCGTGCAGATCGGTTGACCATCGCTGGACAAGGCGAGCCTAAGAGCCTGCATTTCGCTTTCAAGCCGCATAGGGTAATCGTGTGGAAGGGCTATAGAAGCGATGAGGGCGATCCCTCTCCTGCGAATCAAGTAATTGAATGTGATATCTGGTTGGCTGGGAGCGATCCGGACGACCTTTTACTGGGTGTCTCATTCTCCAGTTCGAACACGATTTACATGAATTCGATTCATATTGCCCGGCCGACGAAACGAGATGAAACGGGAATGGCCGCAGGCCTAGTTGTAACGACATATCCGATCAAACCTGGTGAGGATAAGATTCGGTAATCGGAAACTGGGCGCGATTAGGTTAGGTCGGGTAGTTCCTCAGCCGGGATCAGCAAACGGATGGAGCGTGCCTGCCCAGGCGTGCGCTCGATGAACCCGCGGGCCTCCAGCATCAAGACCATTTGATGTACGGAAGGCGGAGAGACTTGAAAGTACTGTTGCATCTCGGCCTCTGCGGGAGCGCACCGGTGGATTCGGGTGTAGTAGTAGATGAAGGCCAAGTACTGGCCTTGTTTATGGGTATAGGGTTTTCCCATCGTCACCTCTCAAACTTAGAGGAGGCAGCTACGGCTTCATACCGCACCGAGTCCCGCGTTTCCGCAGCAACCCCTCACCCGTCGCGATCCGGCTGATGAAAACGCCGGAGCGCGGCACCCTCTCCCCCTGGGAGAGGGCTGAACTCGTTCTTGGTGCAAGCTTGCTCGCGCTTCGCAATCCCATTCAAGCCGCGCCGAGTCCCGGGCCGTTCAAGTCCGCCGTTTCCATGGTGCCGTCTTTGATGATGAAGACGCCGGGGAATCGCTTCGCCCAACTTTGGTTAGCGGTGGGCATATACTGTCGGGCGTTGGCTTCGATGGCCTTCACATCGGGCACGTGCGCCGCCAGGCTGGCGGACTGGATCAGTGAGGCCCCCGGGCAAGTCAGGTCCTGGACGCACAGAAACATCTTCTGCTTCTCCGCTACGGACGCGGCGATCATCATGAAGCTCTGGCCCTTGCAGGCCTTAAGCGCCGCACCCGTGTAACCCATCTCGCGGGAGAGCAGAAGCGACTCGAGATCGGTAAGCGATTCGTCAATCACCACAGGCTTGATCTTCGAAGCCGCATGCATGGTGTTCTCGCGGTGGGCTTCGAGGTCGCGCGCCGTGGGCTGCTCGACATACTGGATGCGCCGGAAACCCTCGGGTGTCCGGGTCTTCACCTTGTTCAGGAAGTCCACAAGGTACTGAACGTTGGGGCAGCGCTCGTTGAAGTCGAGCGAGTAGACCCAATCCCGGACCCCGCGTTTCTTCTGCGTCTCGGTGGTGATGCGATCCACGCGCACCACGCGCTCCACATCCCAATGGGCGTCGTCGCCGTTCAACTTGATCTTGAAGTGAGTGAGGCCGTTGAAATTGATCCACTCGGAAAGCGTCTCCGGCAGGCCGTCGCCCACGCGCCGCTTGATGTCCGAGTCTTCGAGCGTGTCCACCGCGCCCACCAGGTGATAAAGGGGCAGGCGGGGCTTGGGTTCCTTCAGGAGGTATCGGCTCGGGTATTCTCCTTTGTATTCCGGCCCCGCGTAGTGGGAGAGATCGTGGGTCATGAACTCCGGCCCGTAAGTGTAATAGCAATTCACACCGTGCAGCTTGCCGAAGGCGTCGTGGACGGCTGCATCAAAGGCGCTCGCCGTAACCTCCGTGCAGAGTTTGGGGACGGGCTCGGCAAGGCGCATCTCGCGAGTGACTTCTTCCGCCGCCTGCGAGTACGAGGGCTTTAACGCGTAGTTCAGATCGATGGGGTGGCCGTATTCCTTGTAATTGGCCGTGATCTTCGCAAACCGTTGTGAAAGCCTCTTCATGGCTTCGAGCGTATCGGCGTGCGCGACCTTGCGGGACGGGAACGACCAGGCGTTGCCGAGCGGCATCGACCCGAAGCCCTTGGCCGACTTGCCGCTCTTCGAACTCACTACACAGTTAACATTCTCGATTGTGGCGCTATCGGATTCTATACCACCGAATTTGATCGGCACCCGGTAGTGGTAATAGACGTAATCGACGCTGACGTCTTCGATGCGGATGTCGGTCGGGCGCGGCCCGGCCTCGAGGATGGCGGGGGCTGCGGCCAGTCCCGCCACGGTAGTTGCGAGGAATTTGCGCCGACTCATTCTCATCGTTTTCCGCGCTGCCGATCGGAACGAAGACTTCATGATCCTTGGGCACCTAAAGCCATGAAAAAGTGATCCCCCGCCTCCTCATCTCGTCATTCCCGCGAAAGCGGGAATCCATCGACGTGGGTCCCCGCTTTCGCGGGGACGACGAAGTTAGTGGTTTGGGATGCGATTCGGCTACACCTTGGGCAACTCGTACGGCTTGCGATGTTCCTTGGCCAAATAGGCGTTCGCTGCTTTGTCATGCCCGAAGGTCTCCGTCTTGGGATCGAACACCACGTCGCGCTTCAGATGCGTGCAGATGTTTCCCAAATGACAGATCGTAGTCGAGAGTCGTCCGACTTCAATGGGGGCGTTAGGCTCCTGCCGACTCTTGATGCAGTCGATGAAATTCTTCTCGTGCGCGCCGCCGCCGCGAACGCCCCGCTCTGCCTTGACCACCGGTCCCATGCTGCCGTCTTTAAAGGTGACGTCCCAACCTTCATCGTGGATCATCAATGTGCCATCGACGCCATTAAAGACCAGTCCCGACGTGGTGCCATCGATAGGGCGGTGCATGGCAAAGCTGCGCAATTCCCAGGTCAGCATGAAATCGCCGAAGTCCCAGGTGGTGACTTGGGTGTCGGGAATCTCCTTGGCATCGTTCAGCCAGTAGATGGCGGAGTGGCCGGAAACACGGGTGGGGAGAATGTTCTCGACTCCTCCGCGCATCTTGGCGATGCCCCACATAGCGAGGTCCAAGTTGTGGACGCCCTGGTTTCCCAACTCGGTGTTTCCGTAATCCCAGAAGAACCGCCAGGTGTAATGGAAGCGGTTGGCGTTGAACGGCCGCTTGGGCGCGGGGCCGAGCCAAGCGTCGTAGTCGACGGTCGCGGGCGGGTCCGAGTCCGGCGGGTTGCCGATCGTGGGGCGCAACTGGCACATCCACACGTTGATTTCGCAGATCTTCCCCAGGTTGCCCGTCTTGATGTATTCGATGGCGTTCCGCATGTGCTCGATGCTGCGGTTCTGCGTGCCCATCTGCGCCACGCGCTTGTACTTGCGCGCGGCTTCCACCAGCACCTTCCCGTCGTGAATGGTTTGCGTCAGGGGCTTCTCAATGTAAATGTCCTTGCCCGCCTGGCAAGCGAGTATTCCCATACGCGCGTGCCAGTGGTCGGGAACGGCGATGATCACGCCGTCGATTTCTTTGTCATCGAGCACGCGCATGAAATCCTTGGTGGTCTCGGGTTTCTTGCCTTGGGCTTTTTCAAGGTCCGGATTGACCTTGTCGAGCACCGCCTGATCGAGGTCGCAGAAGGTCTTGATTTCCGCCCCGCCCTCGATGGCGCGCAGGGCGTCGCCCTTGCCCTGGTTGTGGGCGCCGATCAGCGCCAGCACCACCTTCTCGTTGGCCCCCAAGGCGCGCGGGTTCCAGTTAATGGCTGCGCCCGCTGCCAGGGTTGAAGCCACTCCCAGCCTTTTCATAAACGTCCTGCGATTTTCTCTATCCATGATTGCCTCCTCCATGGCTTATCACACGGAACCTGGAATCGAGCCTCATTTTACCCGTTTCAGTTGCGAAACCGTGTAGGTATCAAAATCCTTGCCGGGCGGCGCCAGCAGAAACGTTTCATCGATCTCGCCGTCGGAGACAATGCGATATTGCTTCTTGGCGCGGAACCCGGGGAGATTCTCGATGTGTGTGGTAACGAATTCGAGCGTTTTGCCATCCGCGCTCACCGAGTCGAGCGTGTATTCGTTAACAAACCCCTCGCTGTGGAACTGTCGCCACAGGATCTTCTTCTGGCTTGTGTCGTAGCTGAAGACGCCAAAATCCTCGTGAGCCAGGGGCTTGTCATCCGGATCTTTGGGCTGATACACGGACCGGTCGCGCTGGAAGAGAAACTTCCCATTCAGCTCGAAGCGATACTCGCGCGCGGTGGTCCCTTTTCCGGGCTTGCCGGAAGTGAGCCCCTCCCATTTTCCTTCCAAGGGACGCAAAGGCGCCCAGGGGTCCGATTGGGCCACGGCGCTCGCGGCGATCAGGATCGCAATCGGCAGGACGCGAAGAATTCTCATAATCCCTCCTGTTGTTTTCTTCTATGCGGGCAGCGCGATCTCCGGGCTTTGCGCGTGGTGGATGAAAGCCTCGGCAAACTTCACGCGTATTTCCATGCCTCGGCAGCGGTTCATCTGGTCGTGGACGGCGTAGAATTCATCGGGATTCTGGCTCGCGTGCGCGAAGCAGGCAGCGCGCTTGCGTGCTTCCGTCGCTGTGATGTCCACGTAGTGAGTGGGCAGGAACTGCGAGGTCTGCATGCCCGTCATCACTTCAAAATAGTAGAGCGCGAACTTCCTTTCCATGTGCAGCCAGGCGTCGTAGACCAGCAGGGAAGTGGCCCGATGGTCTTCGTGCGTGTCGATGGGCCAATGAGTGAACACTACGTCAGGCTGCGTGCTTTCGAGGGCCTTCAGGTACTCATCGTAGCGCGTGTAATTCACTTCCACCTTGCCGTTCACCTGCCCCGCGAACGCCGGGCGCGCTTTCAGAATCTCGCAGGCCTTCTGGGCTTCGGCGGTGCGAATGCGGCCCGCTTCGTCGTAGGTCTTCCCTTTGATGCCCCGCTCGCCGCGCGTGAGATAGAGTATCACGACCTCGTGGCCAAGGTCGGAGAAGCGAGCGATCGTGCCGCCACAGCCGGTTTCAGGGTCGTCCGGGTGCGCGCCGGCCGCCACCACGCGCAACGGGTTCCCCGCTGCTGATGCGGCATTCCCAACAGGCGCGCCCGCAGCCAGCGCTCCCGCAAGATTCGCCGCCTGCCCCAGTAGCCGCCGTCGTGTGAGAGATGTCATGGCCTCGAACCTCCACTCCCAAAGGTGAGAGGCATAGTTTCATTCAGACTCCCGGCTCAGTCAAGTGCCGCGTGGATGCCGGGCAACAGGTCTCGAGTGGCACGTACCCCGTGCCAGATGCGGCGGGCGAGGACGCCACACAACGTGCACACGAAGTTCGTCGCTTGGTAAGCAAAGCCGGCCGCCCAGCACCATAACACCAGCACCACAAACCTGACACCCGGGACCCGACAAGGTGTAGACTAATGAGCCGCATGATCGAAAGTCCTCGCCTGAGGTCCTGATATGAAGATCCAATTATCTCCAATCCTATTCGCTTTACTTCTCCCTGTCGCATTGTTTCTGATTGGCCTGAAGAGTCCTGATTTGCAGGCGGAGCAGAAGGTCAGGCCGCCTTATGTGGCCGGAGGTTTCTATCCCGCTGACGCAAACGAACTGGGAAAGATGATCGACGAGTTCATGGCGCGCTCCACAGCCGACAAGCTTGAGGGCGACCTCGTGGCTCTGATCTGTCCTCATGCGGGCTACGTCTTCTCGGGCGGCGTCGCCGCCTACTCATATATTCAGCTTAAAGGTCGAAGCTACGATCGCGTGGTGATCCTGGCCCCCTCGCACTATGAGGGGTTCCCCTTCTCCTCGATTTACGATGGCGATGCTTATCGGACCCCGCTGGGCGATGTTTCCGTGGACAAGGAATTCGCCGCCAAGCTCGCGAAGCTCAGCCCCACCATCCAGATCTCCGACCACGGGCACGGAGAAGCGGAAGGGCACGGCGAGCACGCGATCGAAGATCAATTGCCCTTTCTGCAGCGCGTGCTGGGGAAGTTCAAGCTGGTGCCCATCGTCATGGGGAACCCGAGTTACGACGCTTGCCGCGCGCTGGGGATCGCTCTCTCGAAAGCAGTGCCGGGCACGAATACGCTCATCCTGGTGAGCTCCGACCTTTCCCATTACCATCCCTATCAGGAAGCACAGGTCATGGACCACCAGATTCTGAAAATGATTCAAGATTGGGATTACTTCGACCTCGCGCAGAACACCGAGCGGGACATCTGGAAAGGCCCCTGCGGGGGAGGGCCGATTGTGGCCGCCATGATCGCCGTGGAGCGCATGGGGGCTCACCACGCGCAACTGCTCATGTATGCCAATTCAGGTGACGTCCGGGGAGACAAGAGCCGCGTGGTCGGCTATGGGGCGCTGGCGCTGGTGGCGGAAAAAGGGACGAAGAAGCACGGGCACAAGAGCGCTGAGTTCTCACTCAGCCCCGCCGAGAAGCAGGAGCTTTTGAAGCTCGCCCGCCAATCCATCGAGGTTGCAGTGCGAGAGAAGAAGGTCCTTCCGGTGCCCACGGATGAACCGGAGGCGCTGCAGCGCGCGGGCGGCGCTTTCGTGACTTTGAAAGAACACGGAGATCTGCGCGGCTGCATCGGTTATATGTCGCCGATGAAGCCGCTCGCCGAAACGGTTCGTGATGTGGCGGCCTTCGCGGCGCTCGAGGACCGGCGCTTCCGCCCGGTCACCGAGGACGAGCTCGGGGCGCTCGAATACGAAATCTCCGTGCTCTCGCCGCTGCTCAAAGTCGAAGACATCAATCAGATTCGTGTGGGCCAGCACGGACTGCTCATCCGCAAGGGGAAGTATCAAGGCGTGCTGCTTCCCCAGGTGCCGACAGAAGAAGGTTGGAACAGGAATACATTCCTCGAGCAGGTGTGCGTGAAAGCCGGCCTGCCTGAGCATGCCTGGAAAGATGAGGATGCCGACCTCTTCATGTTTACGGCGCTGGTCTTTGGCGACCAGACCAAGTCGAAGTCCGATACGTCCGACGACGACTCGCTTCCCAAGCCGCCAACGCCGCAAGAGCGGTCGGTCCCAGGTTCGCAGCGGCCATGAGTGTGGCGGTTCGTAGGAATCCATGAACGGGGATCAGATAGGCGCTCAACACCACCGCGCCCAGGCAGGCTCCGGCGAGATCGAGCCCATAGAGCAAGCCCGGGTTGCGATATGAATTCGACGGAGTGCTGGTAGCGCGGACGTCGGCCCTTGAAATCCTCGGCTCTTCCGAATCTGCAAAATAGATGCGGCTCGCCAGCGGGAATTGATATCCACCTAGCAGCCCTGCCAGCAATGCGAGCACTGGGAAGACCACTGTGCTGGTGGTGCGAAGCGCGGCGAAACTCCTCGCGTTCGCCAACCCAACGAACAAAGCATAGAGAAGAATCGGAGCCAGCGCCGCCAGCAATTGCAGCACGGCAAGCATCAGGTAATCCCATGCGGCTTGCGGGCCGGCGTAGAGCGAAGCTCTGCGGTCGCGAGCGACAGGCATTGGGCTGGACTGAGCGGGGCGTAGGTGCATGTTCAAGGCAAGCCATGCCCCTGCTGCCATGCCCACCATGAAGAGGGCCACCACGATGGCCAATTGCTGGTAAACGTATCCGTAGAGTGCCTGGAACCCGAGCAGCAGAAGCACTTCGAGGCCCAGCAGCGTGAATCCCATGGCGGCCACACAGAGGCCCAGCGTCGCGCGGCGGCGGTGTTGCGGCCACTCAAGGTCGCCACCTTGCCGTGGTACGGAATCGCCTTCACGTCGGTGCCTCGCGGCTCCTAGTCGCTCAAACATTCCCACTGCAAGCGTCAGAGCCGACAAGCCGAGCGCCGCGGCAACTGCAACCAAGCCAAATCTAAGCCGCGCCATGGATTCGAGCCATCCGGGCCAGCGGGAGTGAAATCGCGAACCCCACAGGACGACGTCGTAATAGTAAGCGACGGGGCTGAAATCGCGGTTAACGGGCGTAACACGCTGCGGCTCGATCTGCTGCCCGAGGTCGAGCATGCGGTCCGGCGACATCTGGTAGGGAATGTAATACTCGCGCACGTATTGGGTGTGGATCCGCCGCTTGCGGAGGCGGGTCATCAGCACGGTGGGATCGCGCGTGAGCGATCCCGGCTGATTCGAGGCGAGAAAGTGCACCGTTTCGCCCGGGATCACGACCACTTGCGGGAACACCGCGCGTAGCGTCTTCGCGAGGCATCTCAAGAGGTCCGCCAGCTCCTGGCTGATATAGTTCTCCGCCCCCGTCACCTGGAAAGAGAGCACGCCGCCGGGGTTAAGCTTCTCAGCGGCCTCGCGGAAAAACTCCCGCGTGTAGAAGCGATTCAATTGTGCTGTAAAAGGATCGGGCAGATTGATGATGATGACATCGAACTTGGCCGTGCTGGTCTTGAGGAAAAACCGGCCGTCCACAGGGTGGACCGCGACGCGTGGGTCGCTGAGGGCTTGCGTCCACACTTGCGGAAAGTGGCGCTCGGCGATCTCGAGGATGGCCGGGTCGAGTTCGACGTAGTCGAGGCGCTCGAGGCTAGAATACTGGAGGGCTTGGGCCAGGCTGCCGTTCATGCCGCCTCCAATCAGCAGCAAGGAGCGGGGTGCGCTGTGTTCGAGCAGCGCGAAGTGCACGGACTCCTCGGCGGCAGCAGGGTCAGGCGCAGTCAGCACACGCAACCCGTTCTCGAAAAGGCTGCGGCTTTCATTCGTTCCTACCAATGCGAGGTTGCCATAGACCGAGTTGCGTGACTCGACGAGACTGAAACCGTGCCACAAGAGCGCAAGCGATTTGGCCTCGAACAGGCGAGCGGTGCGAGGGATGAGAAGCGCCACAACAAGAGGCATCGCCGACAGGACGCGGCGGTAGGTAGGCCTGCGGACTCCGACCCAAGCTGCGGCCAACAAGTTGAGCAGCGCCACACCGAGAGCGATTTCGAAGGAGCTGAGGTGCCGGATCAGAACCAGGCTGGCGAGTATTCCTCCCAAGCCCGAACCGGCGGCCTCGAGCACGTAAACCAAGCTCGCGGCAGACGCTGTGGAACTGCGGGCTTCGTCCGCGCATAGCCTGCTTCCCGCGGCAAACAAGCCACCCGAGAGCAGGCAAAACACGCTGAGCGTAGCGAAGGAGGTGAGGAACATCGGCGCCGGGCCGAGCATTTCTCCGGGGATTGACTGAAACACCTGCCGGCTGGCACGCACGGCTAGAATCGTCAGCGGGAGAACTCCGGCGATGTGGACTTGCAGCGAGGCTACGAGCTTTCGGGAGTCTCGCCAGCGCGCCGAAATCCGGCCTGACACGCTCGATCCGATGGCCGTCCAAAGCAGCCAGCCCGCAAGCATGATGCCGAGCGAAATCTCGCTGCCGTAAAAGACCACGATCAGCTCGCGCATCAGAACGATCTGGGCGATGACGGAAGTGAACCCGATCAGCGACAAGATGCACTGAAGCCCCACGGAGACCTTGGCGGGTCCATGCGGCCTGATATCGGGTGTAATAGGGTTGCTCACCAGCGTTGCGCCAAGAAAATACTACGCCAAAGCCGCAGCGGGCGCAAAGGACAGAAGGAGTCAGAAGTCAGGAGTCAGAGCGAAGAACTGGGTGGGTGAGTGACGCCACATTAGCTTTGCACGAATCTGCCTCCTAGGAGCGGGCGGGATCCAGGTTCTCACAAATAAAGGGATGTGCGGCTTCCCACGTCAACTCTGGGCGTTTCTTTTAGCCCGCGACCGGAAGAATTGCGAACCGGCTTTGTCACCCCTCTTGCAATCTTCAATCGAGTCTGGCATTATGTAGCTAGATTGGCTAGATTGAGGAGACCCCCGATGCCGTGGCGTTTGGCAGATGCCAAGAATCGCTTTAGCGAACTGGTAAACCGCGCTCTTAGCGGAGAGCCCCAGGTAGTCGTGCGCCGCCGAGACGCTGTGGTTGTTGTAGCCCGGCGTGATTACCAGGAACTGACGGGCAAACGGATGAGCTTCAAGCAGTTTCTCCTCGGCGGAGGTCCAAGCTTGCAGGGACTCGATATTCTTCGTGACAAATCACCCATGCGGAACGTGAAGCTGTGAGAGTCTTGCTGGACACCTGCGTGCTGTCTGAACTGCGTGGGCCGAAGGCGCATCCCCG
Source organism: uncultured Acidobacteriota bacterium (assembly GCA_963770415.1). Classification (GTDB taxonomy): domain Bacteria; phylum Acidobacteriota; class Terriglobia; order UBA7540; family UBA7540; genus CAVROP01. The sequence continues at coordinate 58,526 of CAVYPU010000033.1, read as the reverse complement.
TGTTCGACAAGCCGTGGAGACATGCAACGAGGATGACATTTTCGTTAGCGTGATCTCGGTCGGTGAATTCTCCAAAGGGATCTCCCTGTTGAGAGAAAGCCCGAAGAGGCGCGCGCTAGAAACCTGGCTGAAGGCTCTCGAACGCGACTATAGCGAACGCCTGCTGGGGATCGACCTCGAGACGTGTCGTCTGTGGGGAGAGCTCACGGCTGCGGCGCAAAAGGCGGGACAAACCGTGCCTGCCACTGATGGACTTATCGCGGCCACGGCGCTACGCCACGGTTTGCACGTGATGACCCGGAACACGACTGGTTTCGAACCCACCGGGGTTATGCTCCTGAACCCTTGGCAGGGCTGACACTGCCACTGCCGCGTCAGTTGACCCCAAGCACGCCCTCGTCGATCAGGCGACGGCAAGGCTTCCCTCAGCACACACTTTGGAACCAGGTTCGCCTCAAAGTCCTCGAACCATAAGAAAACAGGACACGCTCCATGGGAACCGTGTGTGGAGTGCGGCAGCTTGCTGCCGCTTTGGGCGAGCATGCTGGCAGGCGCGCCAGGAGGCGGAAGCAAGCTTCCGGCCCGGAAAGCGGGAGCAAGCTCCCGCACTCCAAATTCGTCCGACTTTGACGCGACCCTGGCTTTGGAACCCCGGCAATTGACTTCACCCCTAGGGTCAGCTAATCTGAAAACTGGGCGAGATCCGTCCAGCGACGCACATGTGGCTGGAGTGCAAGATCGAAAACTCAGGGTGAAATGTCAATCGTGAGAAGGGTGTATCTGGACAACAACGCGACGACGACGCTCGGGCCGGAAGTGTTCGAGGCGATGAAGCCTTATATGCTCGAGGATTATGGCAACGCCTCGTCCATCCACTGGTTCGGGCAGCAGGCCAAGAGCGCGGTGGAGAGGGCTCGCCAGCAGGTTGCGAAGCTGCTCAACGCGCGGCCCGGCGAGGTGATCTTCACAAGCGGCGGCACGGAGGCCGATAACGCCGCCTTGTTTGGCATCGTCCAGGCCGCGCGCGCGGCAAAGCCGCACGTCATTACCACAGGCATTGAACACCACGCGGTTCTTAACACTGCTCAGGTCCTCGAGAAACAGGGCGTGAGCGTGACCTATGTGGGCGTGGGTGCGAGCGGAGTGATTGATCCCGAGGACGTGCGGCGCGCCATCCGTCCCGAGACCGTGCTGATCTCCATCATGCACGCTAACAACGAAATCGGCACGATCCAGCCGATCGAGGAAATCGGGGCCATCGCCCGCGAGCACGATATCTACTTCCACACGGACGCGGTCCAGTCGGTGGGGAAGATTCCAGTGGATGTCGAGAAGTTCGGCGTGGACCTGCTTTCTCTCTCCGCGCACAAGCTGAACGGGCCGAAGGGCGTGGGCGCAATGTATATCCGCAGAGGCACGATTCTCAAGCCGCTGCTTTACGGTGGCCATCACGAGCGCGACCGCCGGCCGGGCACCGAAAACGTGCCGGGGATTGTCGGCCTGGGATTGGCGGCGGAACTTGCCTGCGGCTCACCTCGAGGATTACGGGCAGCGGGTGGCGGGCCTGCGGGATCGCCTGGAGCGAGGCATTTTCGAGTTGGTTCCTGAAGTCAGCGTAAACGGAGACCCGCAACGGCGGCTGCCCAACACCAGCAACCTCTGCCTTGATTACGTCGAGGGCGAAGGCTTCGTCATTGCCATGGATCTCAGAGGCATCGCCTGCTCGACGGGCGCGGCTTGTTCCTCGGGTTCGATCGAGCCTTCGCACGTCCTCTCGGCGATCGGGCGAACGCCGGATCAGGCGCGGTCGAGCGTCCGCTTAAGCCTGGGCCGCTACACCACCGACGAAGATATCGACGCCACGCTCGCAATTCTCCCTGCAGTGGTCGAGCGGCTGCGTGCGGTTTCGCCGCGTTACAAGGCTGTGCCGGTTAGGAATTAGGGCAGACTTGGATTTTGGATTTTAGATTTTGGATTTTGGATTCGAGTTCCGCGCTTCTTACGCCCCATTGCCGGTTTCCAATTTTCAATTTTCTATTTTCCAGTTTCTATTTTCCAATCATGACTATCGCTGTGGCGATGAGTGGCGGCGTGGACAGTTCCACTGCGGCCGCCTTGCTCGTCGAAAACAATTCGAGGCTTGCGGTAGATGCTGGCAGCTCGGCGTCGGTGATCGGGCTGACGATGCAGCTATGGAACCAGCGCCGGTCGCCGCAATTGCAGGGTGAGGGGAGCAGCGTCAACCCGCAAGGGCACGCCAGCGGCCGGTGCTGCTCGCTCGACGATGTCTACGATGCGCGCGCCGTGGCGCATTTTCTGGGTATCCCGCACTACGTGGTCAACCTCGAGCGGGAGTTCGAAGCGGGGGTGGTGCAGCCGTTCGTCGAGCGCTATCAGGCGGGGGAAACACCCATTCCGTGCAGCCTGTGCAACACCGAGATCAAGTTCGAGCGGTTTATCACTCTGGCACGACAGGTCGGCGCCGAGCGCATCGCCACGGGTCACTACGCGCGCCTGCGCCGCGATGAAAAGACGGGACGCTTCGGACTTGTTGCGTGGCGTGGACCGAAGCAAAGATCAGGCCTACTTCCTCTTTGGTCTCACGCAGGAACAACTCGCGCACGCCATCTTTCCACTGGGAGAGCTGACGAAGGAGCAGGTGCGTTCGATCGCCCGCGCCCGGCAGCTTCCCGTAGCCGACAAGGCCGAAAGCCAGGAGATCTGTTTCGTCCCGTCGGGCAATTACCGCGATTTTATCGAAGCCTATCTCGACGAGCAGCGCAAGAGGCCGGAAGCGCAGCCGGGTGAAGTCGTCTCATCGGAAGGTAAGGTGCTCGCCGAGCACCGGGGGATTCACAACTTCACCGTGGGCCAGAGGAAGGGTTTGGGAGTTGCCGTAGGCTCGCCGCTGTTCGTTATCCGGATCGAGCCCGAAAAGAACCGAGTCGTGGTGGGGACTAAGCAGGAGTTGTTCCACTGCAAGTTTGTGGTGCGCGACGTCAATTGGATTCACCCGCTCTCGGAGGGTGAAGGTGTCGAGGCCCACGTAAAAATTCGCCACAATCATCCGGGCGCGCCGGCACAAGTGGAAATGCATGGGCCAGGCGAAGCCGTCGTTAGCTTCCACGAGCCTCAGCGGGCTATCACGCCAGGGCAGGCGGCGGTCTTTTACGATGGGGACGAGGTGTTGGGCGGCGGGTGGATCGACCGCGTGGAGGGCTAGACACTACCGCAGGCGTCGCTTCTTGGCGCTGACGTTCACGCTGGCGTGGCTGCTCTGTCCTAGGGGTCAACACCTCTCCTTACTCGTGCTGCCCTGAAGGTCGGCGCCACCGTATCACTGAATTAGATGAAGAGCTGCTCGTCCTGGGCTGTCTCGCTGACGCGGGTCGTCCGTCGGCGCGAGAACAGGAATTCCAAGCCTGCTTGCATTCCTTTAATCACCGCCGAGACTTCCTGCATCGGCGCCAGCACGCCGCGTTGCACTGCGTCCGAAGTCGTCTCGACTTTGCGGATGAGATCGGAGACCAGTTGATCGACGCGAATGACCTGCGCCCGCGACTTGTCCACCAGATCGCCGACCAGCGCATCCACGTCGCCCGTCCGTTCACGCAGTATCCGGCTGATCTCCGCCACATTCGCGGTGATACCCCGCAAAGGCTCGCGGGCGTTCGTCACAATTTCCGTCACCGACTGCGCCAGCGGGTCCAGCCTTTGCTTGATGTCGGCGCGAATCGCCTCGATTTGGCCCGGAATTCGCCGCATGGCCAGCCAGATGCCGAGCATCGTACACGCCTGCAACAGCACCGCTATGGCGACGAGGATCAGCGCAACGGTCAGCCCTGTGTTTTCCGCCATGGTTCGCTCACCAGTCCTTTTGCGACCCAGCCTTTACTACTTCGCCTTGCTTTTTTCATCCTGGTAGGCCTGCTTCCCCGCTTCGAGAGCCGCCGAGAGCAGTTCCTTCTGCTTGGTCACAAGATCCTTGCCTTTTTCTACAGCCCCTTCTGCCTGGCGACGCAAGTCATCCGTCCTGGCCCTCACGTAGTCACGGCCCTCTTCCGCTTTCCCTGCAATGAATTCCCGAGTTTCCTTTCCGGACCGGGGGGCAAAGAGCAGGGCCAGAACCGCTCCTATGCCCAAACCGGCAAGAAAGAATCCAAGATTCGTCGCGCCATTGCTTTCATCGCTCATATGTACCTCCGCCTTATACAATTGAAAGCGTGCTTCTTACGGCCTCCTTGCCGGTCTCGAGCGCCTCGGCAAGCCGTTCTTTCTGCTTGGTGACGAGTTCCTTGCCTTTGTCCACCAGGTCTTCAGCTTGCCCCCTGAGTACCCGACCTTTTGAGGCCACGTAGTCCTTGCCTTCCTCAGCCTTCTTGGAAATGAGCTTTCTGGTTTCCTCCCCGGTCTTGGGCGCGAGGAGAAGTGCCACCGCTGCACCTAGACCTGCGCCGGCAAGAAACCAGCTAACCTTGGATGCCACGTTGCATTGGGCCATAAACCACCTCCCATCTTAAGATGCGACGTTACCACAGAGTGTATTCCATGGCAACGAAATAAATTGTAATCATTACAGCTTATATATAGACCGTCTGGACGGCTTATATTACATTGGACGTTTTCACCTTTGCGAAATGCTCCGCAATCCGTTGGGCTTGGGATGGATTAACCACCTGGCTCAGCTCCTCTGCGGAGAGGGTCTTGAGCGCGCTGACGCTACCAAAATGTACAAGGAGCTTGCTTGCCGTCTTTCCTCCTATCCCCTGGATGCTCAATAACTCACTCGCCAACTCCCTTTTTCCACGACGACTTCTGTGGAACGAAACGGCGAAGCGGTGCGCCTCATCCCGAATTTGCTGAATCAAGTGCAGGGCTGGAGAGTGGTGATCGAGAACTACGGGGTCATCTTCACGTCCCAAGACGTAGAGGATTTCCTCCCGCTTGGCAATACTCGCGAGAGGCTGGTTGATGACCCCCAGATGTCTCCAAAGCCTCCGCCGCCGCGTGGAGTTGGCCCACTCCTCCATCGATCAGAACCAAATCCGGCAGCGGTTTCTTTCTCCTCCTGTAGCCTTTTGTAGCGGCGCCCCACGACTTCTCTCATGCTGGCGAAGTCGTCGTTTTGCGGAGACGGTCTTAACGATGAACTTGCGGTAGTCAGACTTCTTCATGCCCTCGCCTTCCCAGACCACCATTGAGGCAACGATATCCGTGCCTTGAATGTGCGACACATCGAAGGCCTCGATGCGGTTGGGTGGCTGGGCGAGGTCGAGCGCCTCAGCCAGGCTCTCCAGCACCTGACGGATCTTGGGCTTCAGGATTCGAAACCGCCTTTCGAAGGAGTGGCGCGCGTTCCGCGCCACCAGTTCGAGCATGGCGCGTTTTCGTCCTGCCTGCGGCGTCAGGATCTTCACCGCATGCCCTCGTTTTTCGGCCAGCGATTCTTCCAGGAGTTCGCGGTCTTCGAAATCCACAGGCACGTGGATCTCACCGGGGAGATACTGCTGGTCAAGATAAATCTGCTTGAGCAGCGAGGAGAAGAACTCGCCGGCGTGGAAGTCTTCGATGCCTTCCCAGAAAAACTCGCGCCGGTCCAGGACGCGCCCGCCGCGCAAGTGAAACAAGTTGACAGCTACGAGCGGCCCCTCCTGGTGGAAGCCGAGGATGTCGGCCTCCTGCCCGGAGAAGGCCGCCATTTTCTGTCTCTCGCGAAGTTCTTCCACAGTCGAAATCTGGTCACGGTAACGCGCCGCGTCTTCAAAAAGCAGCTTTGCGGATGCTTCTTCCATGCGGGCGCGCAGGCTACGCACAAGGTCGCTTTCCCGGCCCTCAAGCAGCATGCGGACATCGTGCACGGCTTCCGCGTAGCGTTCGGGCGTGGTCAGATTTTCTACGCACGGGCCCAGGCAGCGTTGGATGTGGTATTGAAGGCAAGGCCGGGGGTGAAAGCGCGTCAGATCAACGTTGCACGAAGGGACAAGAAAGTGCCGATGAATGAAATCCACAATTCGATATGCCAGGTTGGCAGGAAAATACGGACCGTAGTAGATCGAGCTGTTCTTCTTCACTCGTCGCGTCACATAAACGCGCGGGAAACGTTCCTGGAGAGTCAGTTTGATGAAGGGATAGGATTTGTCGTCGCGGAGCAGAATGTTATAACGAGGCTTGAACTGCTTGATAAGGTTATTCTCGAGCGCCATCGCTTCGCGCTCGTTATCCACCAGGATGGTCTCGAGATCCTCGGCTACATCGAGCATGCGATCCCGCTTTTCATCGCTCGGACGCGACTCCAGGAAATACGACCGCACGCGATGGCGAAGTGACTTTGCCTTGCCGACGTAGATAGGCCGGCCCTTCTCATCCTTAAAGATGTAGACCCCGGGCTGGGCGGGTAGGGCCTCGGCTTTTTCGACGAGCGTGTAACTCACCAGTTTCTCCTGCGGAGAAGCAGCTAAATGCCGCCATCATTTATTATCCGCCAGCGCGGAGCTTTGTCAAAGTGATGACTGCAGAGCGACGAGATCGATAACCTCGCTGCCGTAGGGGGACGGCTTGCCGTCCCCCTGGAGTTTCAACATTTGTGTCCCATGTGCAGAGTGCGGCTCTGCCGCCCTGACTTGCGGAAAGGCTTGCCTTTCCGCAGCTCCGAACTTTCATACCTCAGTCGAGGCTGTGCCTCGACTGAGTCTTCGCAACGCTCATCAATAAAGACAACCTGTGCCTGTTCATCACCGGACAAGATAGGACGAAGGGAGGGGAAGGCGCAGCCTTCCCCAATAAGAAAGTGGGGTGCTGGTTTGCGGAAAGGCAAGCCTTTCCGCAAGTCAGGGCGGCAGAGCCGCAAGTCGCGATGGAACAGCCTCAAGGTCATGGATTCAACGCCCGGGCTTTCAGGGAGCGCAGACGCAGGCCGTCGCCGTTTGATGAATGTAGAAACTCCAGGGGCAGGGCTTGCCCTACCTGCGGGCCAACGGCCCGTTCGAAGGGGACGGCAAGCCGTCCCCCTACCACTCCCTCGATATCGAGGGATCAGGGTCTCCACTCTTGTATTGACACTGCCTGCGGAGGAGGGCGAGAATTGCGGTTATGAAGTGCATTCGTCGAGCGTTTTTGTCAATCCTCGTATTGTTCACTGCCCTACCCGCTATTATTGCGCAAATTCCGAACCCGCAGCCGGATGTTGAAAAAACTGACCCCGTGCAAGGCTACGTCACGCCGTCCGCGTCACAGTCCGTGGAGATCGGTGATTACTATTTGAGGAAGGGAAAGTACAAAGCCGCGCTTAGCCGATTTCAGGAAGCGGTAAAGACCGACCCGCATTATGCGCCCGCCTACCGGGAACTTGGGAGGGTCTACGAGAAGATGGGTTCTTGGAAGAGGTCTCTCGATTCGTACCAGAAATATTTAGACGAACTTCCGTCCGCCAAAGAGGCTCGTGAAGCCAGGAACGTCCACAGAGCCATCGACCGCTTGCACCAGGACATTTTCGCAGAAGGTGAATCCTCCAGCCACCAACCGGCTGCGAAGTAAGACCTCACTCCGCAGGGGGCGGAGCTTCCGCGTCCAGGTAATCGTGAAGGATTGCTGCGGCTCGTTCAGCGTCCTCTTGCCGCACCAGAAGCGGGATGTCCAAGGGCAGGAGTTCGGCCGAAATTTCACCCGACACCAGAGAAGGGATACCCTGGGAATCGAGGAGCTTTCTGGCCACTTCTATATCCAACAAGGCGGTAGGGCCTGATGCGAAGATGCGGACAGTAACCAGCCTGGAATTCCCGACGTCCTCATTGATCTCTTGGCGTGGCGACTCCGGCGGCGAACCGGGGACGAGCGCCGCGTTACAATCGACACAGGTATTTGTCCCCTCTACGTATTCCGTCAAACAGTTTGGGCAATAGGGCATGTCCTGAAAAAGCCCTCCATTTCCAGTATAGACCTTATTCCAACCTGCCCGTATGATTGATTTGCAAACAGTTTGATTTGCAAGCCCGCCACAGAGGTCACAAAGTTCACGGAGAGAGCCAGTTTGATTTTTCTCTGTGGTCTCCGCGGGCCCTGTGGTGTATCTTTCCTCACAGTTCACGAAGAGCTTAGTCGTGTGTATCGGCGGCGCCCCAAGTGGCCTGCTGCGGAGGTGACGCGTGGGAATCCGGCATCGAAGTGACCTGAAACGCCATGGCACGGCGAAGTTCATTGCCGTCTTTTCTATCATGGTTGCGGCGGGCCTGGCCGGTGTACGCCACATGGCCCAGGAACCGCAATACGACCTTTTGATTGTGAACGCTCACATCCTGGACGGCAGCGGAAGCCCATGGTTTCAGGGTTCAGTCGCCGTCAAGGAAGGTAGGATTTCCGCCGTGGGACGCCTCCTGAACGCCACGGCACGGCGTGTGATCGACGCTGGGGGGCTGGCCGTTGCCCCAGGTTTCATCGATCTCCACAGCCACTCCGATTTCACCTTGCTTGTGGACGGAAACGGCGAGAGCAAAATTCGCCAGGGAGTGACGACGGAAATCCTGGGCGAGTCGGAATCCGCCGGACCCATCGTGGGCGCCGCAGTTCCGGGGTTCGACAAAGACATGGTTACCTATGGCCTCTCGCAGGACTGGACAACCCTCGGTGAATACTTCGCCCGTGTGGAGCGCCAAGGGAGCGCCGTCAACATTGCTTCCTACGTGGGTAGCGGCCAGGTGCGCATGGACGTGATCGGCAATGTGAACCGGGCGGCTACTGCCGACGAGATGCAGAAGATGAAGGACCTGGTTGACCAGGCCATGCGCGAAGGCGCTCTCGGCCTCTCCTCCGGGTTGATTTATCCTCCCAACTCGTTCGCATCCACTGATGAACTCATCGAGCTTGCTAAAGTGGCGGCGCGCTACGGGGGCATTTACACCAGTCACATCCGGGGCGAAGGGGACCACTGGAAACGATCCATCGACGAAGCCATCGAGATTGGCGAGAAGGCACGTTTGCCGGTTCACGTCCTGCACTTCAAGATCGACGGCCAGGCAAACTGGGGGAAGATGGCGGCGCAAATCACGGAGGTTCAGGCGGCGCGCGACCGCGGCGTGGACATCACGGTGAACCAGTACCCGTATATCGCCTCGATGACAGGGCTTCAAATGTGCATCCCGCCCAAATATCTCGAGGGTACGACGGAGCAAGAGGTGGAGCGGTTGAAGGACGCAAAGGTGCGCGCCGAAATCCGCCAGGCCATCGCGAACGGCTTGCCGGGCTGGGAATCGAACGAAGTGAAAAGCGTGGGCGGGTGGCACGGCGTGCTCGTGGCGTCGCTACAAAAGCCCGAGAACAAACGGTACGAAGGCAAGCGCATGGACGAAGTCGCGAAGGAGATGGGCAAGGACCCGCTCGATGCTTTGTGCGACCTGCTGGTTTCCGAAGGCGGCTTCGCGGATGCCGTCTACTTCAGCATGAGCGAGTCCGATGTGGACTTGGCCATGAAGCAGCCGTGGCTGGGAATCGGCTCGGACGGCAGCGCCGTAAGCCCCGCCATGACCTTTGTGGGCAAGCCGCACCCGCGCTTCTATGGCAGTTTTCCGCGCGTGCTGGGCGTTTATGTTCGCGAGAAGAAAGTCCTGACTCTGCCCGACGCCATCCGCAAAATGACCTCGTTGCCAGCTCAAATCACCGGCCTCGCGGATCGCGGTTTGCTCCGGCCCGGCATGGCGGCCGATATCACGATCTTTGACCCAGGCAGGGTGGGCGATCAAGCCACCTTTGAAAAACCTCTGCAATATCCCGTGGGGATTCTCTACGTCATCGTGAATGGCACGGTCGTTATCGAGCAGGGACAACACACCGGCGCAAAGCCGGGCCGCGTGCTATATGGGAGAGGGAAAAGCTAGAAATCAGGCTTGTCCAAATAGAGATTTGGACGCCGATAGCCACCAAAGCGCCGCGGACCGCGAATCAGGCGGGCCGCGCTACGCGCTTCCAGTGGCTGGAAAGCCCCCCGGCGAATCACGCGTTGCGCCGTTCAGTCACAGCGTGTAGCATAGGATAGGAGCCGATTGGGGCATGGCCGGGTTGGAGGGCGACGATGGACGAAAGGCGATTGCTTGAACGCATTAGCGTGAATCCTCAAATCTTCGGCGGAAAACCGATAATCCGTGGTCGAAGACTTGCTGTCGAACATGTTCTCGGAATGCTGGCCGCCGGCGATACAACTGAAGTCATTCTCGAAGCCTACCCGTGGCTTGAAAGAGAAGATATCCAGGCGTGCTTAGTCTATGCCCGTAGAATTACCGCCAACGAGCGATTCGAACCTCTGACCATTGGGGCGGGCTCTTGAAGCTTCTCCTCGATACCTGCTTGTCTCCGCGAGCCAAGGTCGAACTGGAAGCCGCTGGTCATGACGTGGCATGGGTGGGTGAGTGGCCCGAGGATCCCGGCGACGAAACCGTGCTTTCGCGTGCCTACGAAGATCAGCGAATTCTGATCACACTCGATAAAGACTACGGCGAGCTCATCGTGCGCCGAGGGTCTCCCCATTGCGGGGTCTTGAGGCTGGTTCAACTTTCGGATTGGCCAGCAAGGCGCAGTCTGCATCCGAGTTCTCGAGAAACATGCCCGCGACTTGGCAGCCGGCGCGATAATAACTGCCGAGCCCGGCATACTCAAAATTCGCCAAAGTCATTCTGTGACGAGTTGATAGTGAAAGCCTGGGGCATGATGTCCCCACACGCCGGCCCTTTCCTGTCACTGCCAATCATTATTTTCTTATAAGTATCTTTCCCTTCCCACGTGTACCCTTAGATTCTCCTAAGATTATTGTCCATTCTAAGGAAACGCCCACATGTGAACCGAATAAAATACTGAGACTTGAACCGGTAACTGACTGAATTGTAATAGCCTTGGCGGATATCCACGCAAATCCCCGCATTGGCACTCAGATTGCCTTTTCCGTCATGTGGTCGAATCTGGCCGGAATTAGGAAGTGGGAGAATCCAGTGCGTCATTTGCTAGGGCCAATTTCCCGCCCATTGGCTCTTGGCACTGCCATCGCGGTAATGGCCGTTGCCGCGCCTTCAACATTAAACGCTCAAGGCAAGAACCTGCGCTTGGACGCTGCGCCGAGCGCCTGCGCGTGCGCGGATGGGACGCCGGCTGACAAGGACCGCGCGATGGGCAGGGCAATTGCTCAGGAGGTTCTCGATCGCTCCCTGCCGTGGGAGGGGAAGCGGTTAAATGATTACGTCGGCCGCTTGGGAAAGCGGTTGGCGAGTGCCAGCGGGACGCACGAAACCCTTCATTTCCAGGTTCTCTATTCGCCCGCAGTAGCTGCCCATGCATTTTGCGGAGGATCTATATTCCTGAACTCCGGCGCCATCACAGCGGCGCGCGATGAGGCTGAGCTTGCCGCAATATTGGCACACGAAATTGCTCGCCTTAACTTAGACCGATGTGCCCTGGCGAAGCCTCGCACGCGCCGATTGGTTCGGGAGGCTGCCCTCAGGTCGGAGAACGAGGCGTTGAGCCCGGGGGCCGAATTTGTTCCACGGTCCAAGCAGGCCCGGGTCCGCAGGGATGAAGACGAAGAAGCAGATCGTCTGACGGTAATTTGCCTTGCGAAGGCAGGCTATGACCCTCAGGCTGCTGTAAGGTTGTTTGGGCGCCTCGAAGAACTGCAAGGCCTGGCAGGAGTAACCATGGATGGCGGGCGAAGCGGGCATTCGCGCTTCGCAGACCGTCGCCTCCGGATGGAAAGGCTCGCGGCCTCATTCGTGACGTCACAACCAGCCATCAAAGATACTCCTGAATTCGAGGCCGCCCGTGCGGAAGTGCTCCGCTACGACGCATTGTTCGCCGCCGTCGCGAAGGGACCGCTTCCCGTAGAACCTCGCAAGCCTCCGAAATTGGTTCATCGGGCAGACGGTGATAGATAAGCGGCAGATGCCAACGCATCGGGGGATCCCCCGGGTCTGCAGGGGAGGCAGTCGGAGTTAGACAATTCCGGAAGTCAGCATTTACCGAGCCTCCATAGGCGCTAGAATAATACCGTCACCCCACGCCAAGCCGCATCAGCGGCGCAAGAATGTGGCCCACGGCAAGCCAGCCGTGGGATGACGGCACAGAGAGAGCGCGCTGAGCCACGTAGTGGCGACAGAAGATCTACGGTGATCAAGACGGCTCTGTCGCCCCTCCCGGGGCTTTTTCAGGAGCATCGGCCCCGCCTTTTCCCCACGGCTTGTCGCCGTGGGCCACATTCTTGTCGCCGCTATGCGGGCTCCGGACGACTGCAAGCCGGCAGGTTAGCGCTTATGAGTTGGTAGCGCAGACCGCCCGGTTTGCGATCTGCGGCTTTCCGTGATATGGCGCGAGTCCTGAAAGGGTGGCGGCCGAAAAGACTTTCCGTTTGACAAGTGTATACTGTACATGTACACTAAACACCGATGGCGCAGAATCCTCGAATCCGCATTGATCTAGCCTCCGGCATTCCGGCCGTCCGTCAGATTGTTGACAGCCTGCGTGTTCTTCTCGTCGAGGGCCAGCTTGTTCCGGGAACGGCGCTGCCTTCGATCCGCAGAGTGGCCATGGAACTGGGAGTTCATTTCAATACGGTGGCGGAAGCATACCGACATCCTGGCTGAGCCGAAGGATGGCTGGACGTGAGGCAGGGGCGCGGCGCAGTCGTTGTGCGACGCATTGTGCCTGCCGTCAAGAACGAGGCCTGGACTACGGAGTTCCGCCACCGAATCCGCGGGATCACCGCCCGGATGCGGTCGCAAGGCATTTCGGCCGCCGGTATCGCCACCGAGTTGCGCGCCATGGCAAAGGAGGTAACACGAACGTGAGACTTGTCCTTTGTGCCGTCTACACCTTCATAGGAGCACTGCTTTTTGCCATACCGAATATGACTCGCCGCGAGCTGCTTTTTGCTGTCCCGGTTCTTCCGGACTTCCGCGAAAGCCCCGCGGGCCGCCATGCAATTTCGACGTTCCGGGTTGCCATTGCGGTCATTGTACTAGCAGGGGTGTGCGCGCTGCTGCTGTCGCCGGCCAAACTTCTAAATGTGACTGCGCTCGCCGTGCCGATAGCCATTGTGCTCGCTGGTGGCATCAGCTTCTACTGGCAGCATCGCAAGCTGGCGCCGAGGGCTGTTCAGTTTACACGTCTTCGCGAAGCGGAGCTAACGGCCAGACCGGAGCAACTGCCGCAGTTCGCCTGGCTCGTGGCCGGTCCGTTCGCGATCCTTGGGGCTGCGGCACTGTTTCTGTATCTCAATTGGAGCCGCATCCCAGCGCGATATCCAGTGCATTGGGGGGCAAATGGCCAGCCTAACCGCTGGGTGGAGCGAACGACCAAAGGGGTGTACGGCCTGCTGTTCTGGGGTGCCGAGCTTTGCGCTTGGGTTCTGATCATGGCCCTAGCCGGCTGGTTCGGCTCGCGGCGGTCGCGTTCCCGGCCTATCGTGCTCGGTTGCACGATTGCGTTCGAGTACTTCTTTGCACTCCTGTTCGCCCTGGTTGCCGTCCAGCCGCTCGGTATACCCACTTGGGTGATCGTGCTGTTGGTGACGGCCGGTGTGATTGCACTCGTCACCGTGATGACGAACAAGATGAGCGAAATCATAGAACCCAATGACCCGACGCCCAACAAGTGTTGGAAGGGTGCGATCCTCTACTACAACTCGAATGACGCAGCACTCTTTGTCCAGAGTCGGCACCAAGCGTTTACGTACACGTTCAACTTCGCGAACTCGTGGTCTTGGGTGCTTCTGCTGGGCCTTGCGCTGGTGATCGCGTCCACTCCGTTCGTCATAGTGTTATGAGTCTGTCATGCTGAGCCAAAGCGAGGCATCGCTGCAGTTCCTTACCACGCCAAGCAATCTCCCATGGGATCTGCCGAGATCCTTCGTTGCCCAAAAAGCAGGCCCCCTCAGGATGACAGACCAAAGTCGAACGGGCGGTCACGGCATGGGCGTAAAGATCACCGCCAACCCGCCGCCAGGGGCCAAGTGGACATTGAGCTTGTCGCTTGGCTTGACCCGATTTGTCCTGATGGTCAGGCTGGTCCCCACCGTATCCGCGTCCGGGCCATCGGAGAAAATCTGAGCTTCGTATTCGCCCTCACCCAGAAAGTCCAAGTGTAACTGAAGATCTCGCGCATCCCAATTCGTCATGCTTCCCAGGTACCACGCGTCGCCATGCCGGCGGGCGATAGTGACGTACTGGGCGGGTTCGCCGTTCAAGACCTTGGTGTCGTCCCAAACGGTCGGGACCTTGTCGAGGAATTCCATCCCGGGGTTTTGGTCGTAGGCCTCGGGGTAGTCGGAGAGCATGACCAGCGGGCTCTCGTAAACAACGTACATGGCCAGTTGGTGCGCGCGCGTGCCTTGCGACATCGGCTCGAGGTTACGCGCCACAAAATGACCGCGCGCCGCGTTGTTGAAAGCGCCGGGGGTAAAGTCCATAGGCCCGGCAAGCATGCGAGTAAAGGGGATGGTGACATCGTGCTCGGGAGTGACCCGGTCGCTCCACTTGCTGTATTCCATGCCCATCACGCCTTCGCGGGTGAGAAGGTTGGGATAAGTCCGGCGCAGTCCGGTGGGTTTGTAGGCGCCGTGAAGATCCACCACGAGATGATGTTCGGCGGCCTTGCGGACGCAGCGCTCGTAGAAGTTCACCATCTCCTGATCGTCGTGGTCCATGAAATCGACTTTGATCCCCGCCACACCCCATTTCTCGTAAAGCGCCATGGCCTCGTCCATCTGTTTATCGAGGGCGCTCCAGTAAAGCCAGAGCAGGACCTTCACACCTTTTTGCTTGCCATGGGCAATGATGTCGGGGATATCGACCTCCGGCACGTAATGCAGAATGTCGAGGGCGTGCGTGTAATCTACGGCGGGGTACCATCCGGCATCGACCAGCATATATTCCAGGTGATGCTCCGCGGCGAAGTCAATGTAGTGCTTCATCGTGGCGGTATTCATCCCAGGCTTGAAATCCACGTCCTTGGCAAAGCTGCCTGACCACCAATCCCATGCGGCTTTCCCGGGGTGAATCCAAGAAGTATCCGCAAGGGCCGAAGGCGCGCTTAAATTGAGAATGACGTAGTTACTCTCAATCAGCGCGCCTGGCCGCGAATTGATCAGGAGAACTCGCCACGGTGTGCTCTTGGGCGTAGAGCCGATCACCACCTGGTCCATCCGGTCACGAGTGGGCGAGAGCTTGCTGAGCAGCGCGTTTTCCATGCCTGCGACGCCGCCCACGTACATTCCTGAATAGTCGGTCAGGTCTGCTTCCAGCAGGCCAACCCAGGGCCCACCGGAAATCTTAACCAACAGAGGCAAGTTGATGATGGAGGATGGCTTTATTTCATCGAGGCCGATATGTTTGTACTCACCTTCATTGGGCGTATTGAACTTCCCAAGGTTGAGGGCGAACGCGGAGCCCTCTCGAGCGAAATAAAAGCCGGTGTTCTCCGCTGCCAGCACGAACTTCCCGAGAGCCGCCTGTTCCGGAAGGAAGTAGCGGAACGCCACCCCTTCGTTGAACACCCTGAAAATCACGTCAAGCCGGCGATTCGGCGCGTGGCGCTCCTCGAGTGAAATCGTGAGCTGGTTATAATTATCGGGAATGCGGCGTTTCACATCGAAGGCATTTTCCCAAGTATCACTGTAGGATTTTCGATCCGAGCGAACAATCTCGAAATCATGATCCAAGGGTCGCGACCCGACGAAGTCGAGCCCCAGCGGTGAATCTCTAAGGACCTGAGACCCCTGGTAAGAAATCCTATAATATGCGCGCTCTCCGGGAAGGTACGCCTGCGGATTGGCCTTCAGTTCAAATTCGACCTTGAGGTTGCCATCCGGAGAAAGCACGGAGAGCGGTTCCGCGCCGAGAATCGAATTGGGAGAAACCATTGATAAGCCTGCCAGGAGAATATTCAGGAGGAAAGTCGCAACACCTTTTCGCACCGGAGAGACCTCCATTCTATGAGTGTCCATTTCAGGGGTGAAAGTGCTTCAAGCTCTTCCGAGCTTCTTGATAACCGGGAAATTCTCGCTCTGCCTTACGAAACTCGCGGGAATGTACCACGCGGCGGTGCCCGTTCCGCTCAACAGGGAATCGCACGTGTAACATCTCATGGAACATCAGGTACTCGACCAGGTGGGCAGGGGCTTTAGGCGAATCGAGCGCCCGGTTGATGACGATCGTAGCGTGGCCGGCGTCATAGTGGCCGAGGATACTGCGCGAACTCTTCAGGCTCCAGCCCAGGTGAGCCACGGAAAGCTCGCGATTGAAAAAGTCCTTATTCAGACGCTCGAATATCTCTTCCAGGTTGTGCCAGCGGCCACGGGGAGGAAGCAAACGTTTCCTGCCTCGCTCGCGCCTCGCTCGGTCGATGTCCCTGCGAACGGCGGGGTTCAGAACGTACGCCAGATAGCATTCGCGCGCCTCGCGAGAAGCGTGTCGCCGATAAACTTTGCAGAGCAGGATTTCCGCCAGAGCTTCCAGAACCAGCGGCGGCGCGCTTTGCAATACGTCGGAGATGCAAACTTCCAAGTGTTCCTTCCGCAAGCAGATGGTGCTGCGCAACCCCGCGAAGGGACGGAATTCCGCGCGCAAGCTCGAAGGAACGGCGGCGATGCGGAGGCGCCGCAAAACCCTTCGAAAGACCTCGACCGGCTCTGTTGCAAAGGCCAAGGGCAGCAGCAATTGTTCAACTGGCATGTCACTTGTCGTCATCGTCAGAGGGCGGGGCTTGCTTACTATCCTTCTTGCGGAGTTTCGCTTCTTCTTTTGAACGCTTCTTCTCTTCTTTTGTGCGGTCCTTTGCAGATTGAGCTTGTGCCTTCTCTTCCTGCTTCAATTCTCCAAACATTTTCACTTGATCGCCAAGCGCCTTGGTAGCGCCGTCCAACGCGTCCGTATAGTCATCCGTGGCGTCGCGAAGGGACTTGGCATAATCGGCAGCATAGGCATCGGGCGCCGCCTGGATACGCCGCAAGTCCTCAAGTTGTCTGGGCCCGACTTGGAGAACTTTATGAAGCCCGGAGCGCATATCGCCCCGGCGATCGTATTGATCCTGGATCCAGTTCTTCAAATCGTCGGTGAGCGAAATGTATTCACCCAGCAAGCGATTGATATACGCGCCATTATCGTACTGGGGATCCATAGGTTTGCTGCGAAACGCGGCGATCCGGTCCAACCGGGCTTGCTCCAAAGCAAGATACACTTCGATGCGCGCCGAAGGGTCCTGCGCCTCGCGAACCTTATCTTCCTCCTCGTCAGTAAGATAATCCGGCTTCTGCGCGCCTAGCGTCCCCGCAGGTACGAAGAAAGGCACTAAAAGTGCGGAAATCAATATGACTTTTGATTTCACCGTCTAGTCCTCCGGTGCATGTTTCAGTCCTTGCCGGCAAATGGCTTTGCAGCCCCCTGGGGCCGAGCCGCGGGGAAGAGTAGTTGCAGAACTTCCGCCCGCGCCTGCTCGACTTCCTTTTGGGCTTTCTCGATAGGGTCACGGTCGAAATATGAGACCCTCCGCTTAAGGTCCTCGAGCAGCCGCGCGTCTTCGCGTAGCTGGATATCCAATTCCTTGAACCCGCGAGAATCGCGCGCGGCATTCCGACCTGAGTTCCTAATGGTCAGCCACGCCTCCTTGATTCTGCCAAGGTATGCACTGACGAACTGCGCGCCCTGTTCGGTGTTGCCTTGCTCGTACGTATGGATGGCCTGCCGCAGCTTCATTCGCGCCAGCCGTGCCTCTTCTTTACACTTTCTTACAGCATCTTTTTCATCTCGAATGCGCGCCAGCAACTGCTCTTCAGTTTCAGAAGGCGGGGGAGAAGGAGATCGCGCGCCGAACGCCGACGTACCCTTGAGCAAGCATGCGACTCCCAAGAACGCTCGCCTCTTCATATCCGATACGTATTATAGCTATTTTCGCAATTGCTGGCGGAGCAGCTTGAGGCGCTCGGTGGCCTGCCATTCGTGGTCGGGGCTACGGCCTTGCGAAAGCCCGAGAAAACGCTGGTAATTGTCGATTGCCTTCTGGAGAACGTGCAGATGGTCGTAGGAAGAGGCCAAGGCGAAGATGAGCACGGCAGGTGGATCAGGTGCCTGGGCCAGCGATTCGAGCAAAGCGATGGCCTCCGGGTAACGTTTTTGCAGATAGAGAGTGGTGGCCAGCCCCTGTGCTGCTTCGCGACTACGGGGATTGCCTTTCAGAGCAGTACGGAACTCGGCTTCAGCCTCCGATAACCTCTCTTCATCGAGCAGGGTTTGGCCAAGGGCCCTATGTAAGTCAGAGTCAGCCGGCGTGGCGAGAAGGGCCTGATGGTAGTACTTTTCGGACTCGGGGAATTTCTTCAGGACCGCGCAAACATCTCCCAGCGCCGCAGCCAAGCCGGGCGTCTCAGGTTCTGCGCGGTAAACCGCCTGGAGACCGTCGTATGCTTCCGCGTTCTTTCCCAATTCGAGGTACGAGCGGGCTAAATGGAAACGAGTCTCGAGGTCATCCGGCCTGGCAGCCAGGTATTGCTCAAAATGCGCGACCGCACTCGCTGGGTCCTTCATTCCCTCCATCGCCAGCGCCATGCCCAGTTGAGCTTGTGAGAGCGAAGAGTCCAATTCGTTGGATCTTTGAAAAGAGCTCAGTGCCTCCTGGTAACGCTTCTGTTGCAAATACAGTTGGCCAAGGTCGTAATGCGCGATGGCCATCTTGGGTTCGAGCCGCAACGCAGTCTGGTACTGCTTTTCCGCTCGCTCGTGCTGGCCCGTGAGAACCAGCGCCCGTCCATAGTACAATTGGGCACGAGGATGGTCCGGCTTAAGACTTGCAGCCTTTTCCAGATGTTCCAAGGCATCCTGGGGTTTATTCAGTTGCATCAGCAGCGTCCCCAGGTTCAGTCGGGCTTCAAACAAATTGGGATCGAGCTCGAGGGTTTTCTTATAGGCGGCTACGGCTTCATCGTTCTTGTGCAGCCCGGTGTAAGCATAAGCCAGGTTGAACCAGGCTGCGGTCAGCGTGGGCTGTGCTTCAACCACCTGCCTCAGGGTGTCCGCCGCGGCGGCATAATCATTGCGGCTTAGCGCGTCTTGCGCGGTGTGTAGAAGCTTGGTTACGTCCGCACCGCGAGGCCGAGAGGCGCTTTCTTGGCCGTGACCGGTCGCAAACACCAATCGTGCGTGGACGACGCAGAATAAACAGAGAACGAGGGAAGTACACAAAAGAAGCGCGGCTCCGCCGAGACAAGCAGCCCTCTCCCTTGCAGAGAGCATGACCCGCGACGGCGTTTTCACCAGCCGTCGTGGGACGGGCGAGTGTTCACTCCCCATCCTCTGCCGCAACTGACCCATACTTCACACCTTTGTCCCCTTGTGGTTTCGTAGGTATTTGGCGAGAAACTTCCCTGTGAAGGAAAGGGGGTGCTTGACCAGGCTTTCAGGCGGTCCCGCCACCACCACGTAGCCGCCCGCGTCGCCGCCCTCCGGGCCCAAGTCGATGATCCAGTCAGCGGTTTTCAGAACGTCCATGTTGTGCTCGATAATGAGCACGCTGCCGCCGGCTTCGATCAGCCTCCGAAACGCGGCCAGCAGCTTACTGATGTCGTCGAAATGGAGGCCTGTGGTAGGTTCGTCAAAAATAAACAGTGAGTTTTCGGCGGTCTGCTGCGCGAGATGCGCCGCCAATCGCACGCGCTGGGCCTCGCCACCGGAGAGGGTCGTGGCGGATTGCCCAAGACGCAAGTAGCCGAGCCCGACTTCCTCAAGAAGGCGTATCTTGTGGGTCACCTTGGGCAAGCCTGCAAAGAAGCCCAGCGCCTCTCTCACGGTCATCTGCAGGACGTCATTAATGTTCTTGCCCTTGTAACGCACTTCCAGAAGGCTGGGCTTGTAGCGGCGGCCGCCGCATTCCTCGCACACCAGGTCCACATCGGCCAGAAACTGCATCTCGAGCGTGACGGTTCCATCGCCCTGGCAAGTCTCACATCGGCCGCCGGGAATATTGAAGGAAAAGTAGCCGGGCGAATAGCCGCGCTTCCGGGCCTCAGGCGTGGAGGCAAAAACATCTCGAATGGCGTCGAAGGCCTTGATGTAAGTAATGGGATTGGAACGGGGCGTCCGCCCGAGCGGCGACTGGTCCACGAGCACGACGTCGGCCAGCTGCTGGTCGCCTTCGATCCGCTCGTACTGGGCACGGGGCGCCGGACAGACCGCGGCGGGAAATCAGGGCGTTATAAAGCACGTCATGAACCAGCGTGGACTTTCCCGACCCGGAAACACCGCTCACGCACACCATAAGCCCCAGCGGAATCTCCACGTCGATCGATTTCAAATTGTGCTCGCGCGCGCCGCGAATACGCAACCAGGCCTTGCCGGGCTTACGGCGCTCCGAGGGCACCGGAATCTCGAGGGCCGCCGGACAGGTATCGGCCGGTAAGCGACTGAGGATTACTGCCAGAGACCTGCCAGATCGCCTTCGTAGACCAGGCGGCCGCCGTGCTCCCCCGCTCCCGGGCCCAGGTCCAGAATCTTGTCCGCCTCGCGCATCATCTCCGGATCATGCTCGACCACCAGGACCGTGTTGCCGAGGTCGCGCAGCGTCTTCAGGATTTCAATGAGCCTGCCCGTATCGCGGGGATGCAGCCCAATGGAAGGCTCGTCCAGCACATAGAGCGCGCCCACCAGGTTCGAGCCGAGCGCCGTCGCCAACTGAATTCGCTGCGACTCGCCGCCTGAAAGTGTGGATGCTAGGCGGTCGAGCGTCAAGTATTCCAAGCCCAACCTTATAAAGGAACTTCAAGCGCGACCGGATTTCCTCGAGCACCTTGTCAGCCACCGTCTGCTGCTCCGGCGACAGTCGAAGCTCGTTGAAGAAGGGATAGGCTTCCTGGATCGGCATGCGGCAGACTTCCGTGATGTTTTTCCCGTCCAGGAGAACGTGCAAGGCTTCGCGGCGTAAGCCGGCCGCCCTGGCATTCCGGGCAAAGCGTGTATCCCCTGTACCGGCTGAGGAAGACCCGCACGTGCAGCTTGTACTTCTTCCTCTCCAGATAATCGAAGAAGCCGCGAATGCCCGGGAAGTCTCTCGTCGCCCTTCGAGCAGCCACTTCCGCTCTTCGGCGGTCAGCCGAAAGTAAGGAACATCCAGCGGAATCCCTTTGGTCCGCGCCGCCCGCTTCATGTCGTTGTAGAGCGCGCGGTAACGCGGCTTCGTCCAAGGCTCGACGGCTCCTTCGGCCAGCGTCTTGTTCTTGTCGGGTATCACCAGGTTGAGATCGAAATCGATGGTGTTGCCGAAACCCTGGCAGCGGGGGCAAGCGCCGTAAGGATTATTGAACGAAAAGAGGCCCGGCTCGGGCGTCTGGAACGTGATCTTGCACCGCTTGCACTCGAATCGCTCGCTGAAAACCAGGCGTTCCGGGCAGAAGACGTCAGGGTCTGCTCCGCAGGACAAACTCCAGAATCGCCTCGCCCGACTTCGCGGAAGCAGAGTTCAACGGAATCAATCAGCCGCTGGCGAATCTCTGGGCCTACCGCCAGGCGGTCCACCAGAACATAGACGGGCATGGCGAAATCGACCTCGAGCAGCGACTCCGGCGTCGAAAATTCGAAGACGCGCCCGCCCTGGTACAGCCGGTTGAAACCATGCTGGCGAAGCGAGAACAGGCGTGGCTTCAGTGATCGTCGGGGTACGTGCGCGGAGCCGCGTCCGAGCGAGTGGCGCAGGCCATGAGGCTCGACGCGGCCGAATGCGGCGGCAGGGTTCCGGCTGCCGCGGGGATGCGCCCGCATTCACTTGGAAGAGAACGTAAAAGCGCCGGCCGGCTTCCATGGCGGTGACCTGGTCCGCCACTTCGTCCACATGGTCCCGGCGCACCACCTGGCCGCACTGGTAGCAAGTGGTGACGCCGACCCGCGCAAACAATAGCCGGAGGTAATCGTAGATTTCGGTCGCCGTGGCCACCGTCGAGCGTGGATTACGGGTGGTGTTTTTCTGACGGATCGCCACTGGGAGGAGCAATCCCCACCACTTCGTCAACGTCCGGCTTCTCCATGCGCTCCAGGAACTGGCGGGCGTAAGCGGAGAGCGATTCGATGTAACGCCGCTGCCCCTCCGCGTACAGCGTGTCAAAAGCCAGGCTGGACTTGCCCGAGCCCGAGAGGCCGGTCACCACCGTCAGCCGGTTGTGAGGAATGGAGCAATCGATGTTCTTCAGATTATGGACGCGCGCGCCGCGCACGATGATGGAATCCACTTCTTCGTTGCCGCCACGAGAATGTGACGCTGTTTCGGCTTCGCTGAGCGGCACGACAGAGGGCCCTTCGTCTCCGTCAGTAGAAGGAATCGCTTGCATTGAGCGCTTCAGGCCCAACACAGCACGACTGGCCCCGGCCGTCAAAGACGGCAAGAGATGATCACCTGTCTCGTGGCCCCTTGTAGCCATGCGTTTCGCCCCTGATTGTAGAGCGCGAGGGTGCCCCACACTGGCTCGCCCCGCTCTACACACCGACGGCAAGGGGACAGCAAACGGTCCCCCTAAAAGAATTGCGAAGGCTTCTCAACTCAGACGAAGGACTACTGCCGGTCCCCAACCCGCAGCCCAAAACCACCATTATAATTCAGCGTCCGGGTTGTCGCAAAGATGGAGGGATGTAGCCCATTCGCCGTTCCGGTCCGAAGGCCCGCCACCTATGAGGATAGGAGCCTCGAAGTCATGGGCGAATGCAAGAATGGCTTGGTGCAGATTGCGGCCAGGCTGCGAAGTGTCTGGAGAGCTTCCATGGGCCTGTGGCCCACCCGAGGGAATGAAAATTAGCGTTGTCGTCCCCGCGAAAGCGGGGACCCATTTCCCCTCCAGTGGATTCCCGCTTTCGCGGGAATGACGTGATTTTCGGGGGAGCAGCACGCCCTGGTTCGCTGAAACCGCGCCGGCTACTTTCCCGGCGACGCCCCCAGAAAACCCTCGTCGTAGAACACCGGCTTGTAGCCGTGGCGGCTAACCCAATCGATGGCGCGCTCGACACGCTGGCGGTAATCCGGCTCATAGGCGGCGTAATCAGGGTAGAAGTATTGCTCGTGAATCATCAACTCCATCACCTCCGCTTGGTGAGGGTTGGCGGCCACTTGCTCGAGGCGCGGCTCGATTTCAGCAAGGGGGAAAAGGTTGATTACCATGTCATGATGGATAAAGACAAAACCTTCCTGCATGTCTTTCCAATAATCGTGCCCCATCAGGTAACGCAATTGGGCTAAAGGAACATAATAGCTGGCGGATGGCAAGTCGTCTCGCATCTCAAAGTAACCGACCAGCTCACGTACACCCTCCGCGTACAGCGCCCGCGCCGTAGCGCGCGGAATAAAACACCAATGGATTGTAGTAACCGGGCTCGACAACTCCTTGCCGGCAAAGCGAGCGATCTCACTGGTAACCAGACGGTAGTCCTGCCGGACCTTCTCCGGCGAGGCGTGCATATACGGGCGGTCAGGATCGTTGGCGCGCGCATGAAACGTCAACCGCATCCAGTCGGAGTTCTTTCGCCATTCGGGACGATACTTGTCTGGCATCTGAGAAAGATTGAAGCCTTTTGTCTCATAGTAGATGTTGAAGTGCACCTTGGTGCCGTACTTCTCGTGCATCTGCCGCCAGAAGCTAAGATAGGCATTATCGAAAATAGAATTATAATTTGCGGCATTCAGAGCAATGTCTTTCAGGAAAAAGATATTGTCATCCGTGGAAACACGATATCGCTTAAAGGAATCGCGGTCCCAGTAGACTGTGATCTCATGGCGTTTGCCGCCGCCTTCGGCCACAATTTTCGTCTCCCGGCTGGATAGCGTTATGGGAGCTTGAAATTGGCCATCCTGGACCGGCACCACGGCATGGTTGATGCGCACGGGGCCTGACAATCGGCTGTAGCCGTGCACGAGGATTCGAAGTCCGGCCGTTGTGGTCTCGCCCTCAGTGTGGTTGAGGATCGCGCCGTCCACCGGGTCCGTAATTCGCAACGGGTCATCAGCTTCCCACAATAGGCGCTGCGAGCGATCCGGGACGCGCAATTTATAGACTGCTCCAGTATCGGAAGCGGCGACGAACAGACTTTTCAGATCCTCTCCGCCGAACGCCAACCCTGAAACGCGCTGCCCGGGTAGGGACAAGCTGTTGACCCGCTTGCCCTCTCGGCTGAGGACGACGATTTTTCCTGCCCCGTCGCATGCTACATAGATGTTGCCCTTCTCGTCCCGTGCCATAGCGGCGATTTGCCCTTCATCTTCAAGATTGGCGAAGAGCTCGGGGCGTCCGTGCATGGGCGCGACCTTCCAGATCTTACGTTTCGTGTCCGCAACGAATAGCTCTCCGCTCTCGGCCGAGACGAGTACGCCTGTAGGACCAGGCAAGTTGGGGATCGCTATGCTGACTTTGCGTTGTGGGTCGATTCGGTAAACGCGGGAAGCCTCGGAGTCCGTGAAATAGATAGCGCCGTCCCGCGCGAGCGCCAAGCCTTGGGGAGCGCTGAAAGACTCGCCATTGTACCGGTCAGCCAGAACGGTAATTTCTCCCCAGGGTGTAATCTTCAGGACTGCTTTGCGCTGGGTATCCGCAGCATAGATATCGCCGTTCGCATCGATAGCCAAGCCCCCCACGCGGCCCCCCGTTTCGGCCAGCGGGTCCGCGAGATTCCGTGCCGCGAGCTGCGTGATTGAACCGTCCGCCAGCGCGATGAACAGTGCCGACTGTGGGTCTGCCGCGATGACTTGGGGAGACTTGAGACCAGAAATCATCGTAACTATCCATGGTTCCACTGGACTCCTCCCAGCAAGGCACGCGACAGTCCCGAGGAGAATCAAAACCAGGGCGCAAAATTCCGAGATACGCATTCTTATTTTCCCAAGCGACATGAGTCCTCCCGAACGTCAAATATCAAGAGCCCCAGGCAATGTCCAGCTTATTATTGCCGATTATTATTGCCGCATTTGCGGTCGCATTCGTGGCTTGTAACCGGCAGCACGCTTGTTTATACTTGGCGGTCATAAAAAACGCTTGGGTAGGTGAACAATGGATTTTCCTTTGCGATATTGCCCGGACGGTTGGCAACGTTTGGAGCGGCTGCGCGGACTTTATGAGCAGCGTTTGCAGGACCGGGTTTTAGCCTGCATGGAGGTTCCCACGCTGGCTGTGCGGCGGTTCGCCGAGCGCTATGCTGACGGCCCAACCGAGCGTCCCGATCTGAACGACCGGGTCGCTTTCTGGGACGCGCTCCTGGCCGAACGCGCAAGCGTGCTCGATGACTCAATTCCCGCTGCCTATTTGAGCGAACTCGATCAAGGTCTTTACGGCGGAATCGTAGGCGGCCAGGTGCGCTACATGGCTCACGGCGAGATCGGCTGGATTTCTTCCATGGTCCCGCCCATCTTCAAGGAGTGGTCCGAGCTCGAAAAACTCTCAATTAATCACGAGTGCGAGATATACCAGTTCTATCTCAGCGAATTGGAAATCCTACGCCGCGGTGCGGCGGGCAAGTTCGGCATCAGCCATTTCATTTTGATTGATAGTCTCAATTTCGTCATCGAGCTTTTTGGGGGTACTCGGACTTACCTCGAACTGCTCGATAATCCGGAGTACGTTCGGCAGGCCGTCGAATTCGCTTACCGGCTCAACCTCGATGTCCAGCAGACGTTCTTTGAGGCCATTCCCCTTATTGCCGGCGGGACATGCAGCAATATGGTGCAATGGATTCCGGGGCGCATCGTCTCCGAAAGCGTTGACCCTTTCCATATGACGAAGGTGGACTACTTCGAACGCTGGGGACGTGAGCCCGTGGAGCGCATCCTCGCCGACTTTGACGGTGGAGTCCTGCACATACACGGCAATGGCCGGCACCTGCTCGAAGCCGTCTCGTCGGTGCGAGGCCTCAAGGCTATCTTCCTGGGGGACGACAAAGGCTTCCCCGTCGCCTTTACTGTCCTCCCGGCTATCAAGCGCTGCACAGGGGACCTGCCGCTCGTGGTGCAGGTTGGCTTCCAGGATTTTCAGGCTGCCCTTGAAGACCACCGCCTGGCGGGTGGCGTCCTGTATAAAGTTCTGGGAGTCCCTGACAGAGACACTGCAAACCGTACCATGGATGCGGTGCGTGCCTATCGCCTGTGATCGTTGTCGTGTCCTCGAAAGCCTGCGGTCCGCCGCCCTCCGCCACTTGAGGGTGAGGGTGGCCCGCGTCGGCGCTCTCTTCACGCGGTGCGGGCCGGGTGAGGGGGTCGCAAGCCACCTCATCTGCCGTCTACCTTTTCATCGTTCCCGCCCATCCCGGAATCTGGCAAAATAGAAGTTCGGCTTCAGGGTATAGGTTCAAATCGAAGCATTTTGAAATGGAGGGCGATATGAACGGTGAAAGACGAAACCCTCGCGCCGGAATGCCCGCTGAGGCTTCCGATCTGGTCAACATTCCACGTTTGATTACCGCTTATTATACGGGGCGTCCTGATCCCGCCCTGCCCGGGGAGCGCGTGGCGTTTGGGACTTCCGGGCATCGCGGGTCCGCCTTTTCGAACTCCTTCAATGAGGGCCATATACTGGCCATCACCCAGGCCATTTGCGAACATCGCCGGCAACAGGGCATCAACGGACCGCTTTTCCTGGCCATGGATACGCACGCGCTTTCCGAACCCGCCTTTGCCTCGACCTTGGAAGTGCTGACGGCGAATGGCGTGGACGTGATGATCGACCAGGAAAGCGGCTACACGCCTACGCCCGTTCTGTCACACGCCATCCTGACGCACAACCGGGGCCGAACCAACGGCCTCGCGGACGGCATTGTGATTACACCCTCCCACAACCCTCCCGATGACGGGGGCTTCAAATACAACCCGCCCTCCGCGGGTCCGGCGGGTACTTCCACCACGGACTGGATTGAAGAGCGAGCCAACGCAATACTGGCTGATGGGTTGCGCGAGGTTCGGCGAGTCCCTCTTGCCACCGCCCTGAAGTCGCCCACCACCCACAAGCACGATTACATTTCGAGCTACGTCAACGATCTTTCGAACGTGGTGGACATGGAGGCGATTCGCGGCGCCAAACTGAATATTGCGGTCGATCCCCTGGGCGGCGCAGGCGTTGCCTACTGGGCGCGCATCGCAGACCGTTATGGCTTCGCCCTGTCGGTGCTCAACACTTCCGTTGATCCAACCTTCCGCTTCATGACGCTCGACTGGGACGGTAAGATCCGCATGGATTGCTCCTCGCCCGACGCCATGGCAGGCTTGATCGCGCTCAAGGACCGCTTTGACGTGGCCTTCGCCTGCGATACCGACCACGACCGCCACGGCATCGTGACGCGCAGTGCCGGTTTGCTGAATCCCAACCACTATCTGGCTGTGGCGATTTCCTATCTGTTTCGCAATCGCGACGGCTGGCGGCCCGATGCCGGAGTGGGGAAGACTCTGGTGAGTAGCAGCATGATCGACCGCGTTGCCGCAAGCCTGGGCCGGCGCCTCGTGGAAGTGCCCGTGGGTTTCAAGTGGTTCGTAGACGGGCTGCTCGATGGATCGCTGGGATTCGGGGGAGAGGAAAGCGCCGGCGCTTCTTTCCTTCGTCGCCGCGGCGCCGTCTGGACGACCGACAAGGACGGGCTCATTCTCGGATTGCTCGCCGCAGAGATGACGGCGCGCACGGGCCACGACCCGGGCGAACTCTATCGCGAACTGACACGCCAGTTCGGCGAATCTGTATACGAGCGCATCGACGCTCCCGCTGACGCCGAACAGAAGGCTGCCCTGACGCGCCTGACGCCGCGAGACGTAATTGCCAAGGACCTCGCGGGAGAAAAGATCGAATCCATGCTCACCACCGCTCCCGGCAACGGGAGTCCGATCGGCGGCCTCAAGGTGGTAACAGCGCACGGTTGGTTTGCGGCCCGCCCCTCCGGCACGGAAGAGGTTTACAAACTTTATGCGGAGAGTTTTCTCAGCGAGGAACACCTACGGAGGATTCAGGAGGAAGCGCAAAGAATTATCGCCCACGCATTTGCATCCGCGAAAGCTGCGACGCCGGCCAGCTGAGCCGCTCTGGACTCGCCCCGCGAATCACGGGCAGCGGTAGGAAAGGAGTGTTGTACCCTCATGAATTCTGTTGCCGATAAGTCCACAAGATCCTCTCGTTCGGGCCCTTCTCCAGACGCACTCACTGCAGACGAACTGGAAAAGATGAACGCCTATTGGCGGGCGGCGAATTACCTTTCCGTGGGGCAGATTTATCTGTATGACAATCCCCTGCTTCGCGAACCGCTCGAAGCGGACCACATCAAGCCCAGGCTACTGGGCCATTGGGGCACAACGCCGGGTCTCAATTTCATCTACGTCCACCTCAATAGGCTGATCAAGAAATACGACTTGAATATGATCTATGTCACCGGTCCCGGTCACGGCGGGCCGGGCCTGGTAGCGAACACCTATCTCGAAGGCACCTACAGCGAGGTTTATCCCAATCTGCCCCAGAACGCGGAGGGGATGAAACGCCTCTTCAAGCAGTTTTCCTTCCCCGGAGGAATTCCCAGCCACGTGGCCCCTGAGACGCCGGGCTCGATTCACGAAGGAGGTGAGCTTGGCTATGCAATAGCTCATTCGTTCGGCGCTGCCTTCGATAATCCCGATCTCCTGGTGTGCTGCGTGGTAGGTGACGGCGAAGCGGAAACCGGCCCCTTGGCCACAAGCTGGCACTCCAATAAATTTCTCAACCCGGCTCGAGACGGCGCCGTCCTGCCCATACTCCACCTGAACGGATATAAGATCAACAACCCGACGGTGCTGGGGCGGATGAGCGACGACGAGTTGCGGGATCTATTCTCCGGGTACGGGTACAGGCCCTATTTCGTAGAGGGCGACCAGCCCCCCGCGATGCACCAGCTCATGGCCGGCGCGCTGGAAACTATTCTCGACGAGATTCGCGGCATCCAGCACGAGGCGCGCTCGCAAGCAGAGGTGCATCGCCCAAAGTGGCCCATGGTGATCTTGCGCACCCCGAAGGGTTGGACAGGCCCCAAGTCAGTGGACGGAATTCCCATGGAAGGGACATGGCGTGCTCACCAGGTGCCGCTCGACGGAACGCGATCCAACCCCCAGCATTTGAAGCTGCTGGAGGAGTGGATGAAAAGCTACCGGCCGGAGGAGCTCTTTGACGAAAAAGGAAAACTCATTGCGGATTTAGCTGAACTCTCGCCCAAGGGCGACCGACGCATGGGGGCCAATCCGCACGCAAACGGCGGGACGCTGCTGAAGGACCTGGCGATGCCGGACTTCCGCGATTACGCCGTTCCGGTCCCCAAGCCGGGGACTGCGACCGCGGAAGCGACGCGCGTCATGGGTAATCTATTGCGGGATGTGATGAAGCTCAACGCCGACTCGAAAAACTTCCGTGTCATGGGGCCGGACGAGACGGCGTCGAACCGCTTGGGCGCCCTATTCGAGGTGACCGACAAGGTCTTCATCGAGGAAATCTTGCCCACGGACGAACATCTTTCCCCTAACGGACGAGTAATGGAAGTGCTGAGCGAGCACCTGTGCCAGGGCTGGCTCGAGGGCTACCTGCTTACCGGGCGCCATGGTCTGTTCTCTTGTTACGAGGCTTTCATCCATATCATCGATTCGATGTTCAACCAGCACGCCAAGTGGCTTAAGGTGACTCGGCACATCCCCTGGCGGCGGCAGATTGCTTCCTTGAATTACCTGCTGACCTCGCACGTTTGGCGGCAGGACCACAATGGATTCAGCCATCAGGATCCCGGGTTCATCGACCACGTGGTGAACAAGAAAGCGGATATCGTCCGTGTTTACCTGCCGCCTGACGCGAACACACTTCTCTCCGTCGCAGATCATTGCCTGCGCAGCCGACACTATGTGAACGTGATCATAGCGGGAAAACAGCCGGCCTTGCAGTGGCTCGATATGGAGTCGGCGATCCAGCACTGCACGGCGGGAATAGGCATCTGGGAGTGGGCGAGCAACGACCGGGGCACCGAGCCGGAGGTGGTGATGGCCTGCGCGGGCGATATTCCCACGCTCGAGACTTTGGCCGCCGTCGCCTTGCTGCGGGATCATATACCCGACTTGAAAATACGCGTTATAAATATTATCGATTTGATGACGCTTCAACCCTCCAGCGAACATCCTCATGGCTTGAGTGACCGGGATTTTGACTCGCTCTTCACGGCCGACCGGCCCGTCGTCTTCGCGTTTCACGGCTACCCCTGGCTGATCCATCGCCTCACTTATCGGCGCGCCAATCATGCCAACCTGCACGTGCGGGGGTACAAGGAGGAAGGCACCACAACCACGCCCTTCGACATGACAGTGCTCAACGACCTCGACCGCTTTCACCTTGCCGGTGACGTGGTGGACCGCGTGCCCAGGTTGCAGCGCTGGGGCGCCCACTTCAAGCAGCTTCTGCGCAACAAGCTCATCGAGCACAAACAATACATCGCCCGTTACGGCGATGATATGCCGGAGATTCGCGACTGGAAATGGCCGTACTGAAGCTGCGAACCCAGTGGTTATGAAGGCGCGATAAGAGGCGTGGGACTCATTTTGTGTGTGCCCGCTCGCCCCGGTGCGAATCATTGTGTGTATCGCCGGTCAGGTGTACATTACCAGCCGGATGTGATTCCAAGATGGAGCCACAGTTCAAGTAATATGGCGACGGTACGTGTACCCAAACCTGGCCAGCGGCGTCGTGGGCGCGGCGGGCCCGGAGATGGAAAAGAGATCCACTCCCAGACTCCCTTGAGCACGGGGCCGAATTCACAGCGGCACGGTCTCCCCCCGGAAGTGAGCGAGCCACAGTTCCTCTCTCGTTTTCGAGACCGCTTCCTTATGGCTTTCCTCGCCGTAGCCGCGGCCTTGCCGTATTTGAACACCCTCCTCAACGACTTCGTTTCTGACGACGAGATGCAGGTGCTGCACAATCCCTACATCCGCAACTTTCGTTATTTGGCGAAAATCTTCACGACGCGAGCGGCGTCCCACTTCCCGGGGACGGCGAACTATTATCGGCCCTTGATGAATGTGGGGTACCTGCTGTGCTATCAAGTATTCGGTCTCCGGGCTTTCGGGTATCATTTGGCCAACGTGTTCCTGCATGTGGCCGTTGTGTGTGCTGTCTTTCTGCTGATTAAGCGCCTGTTCCAGAATCGCAATCTGGCGGTAATGACCGCCGTGCTTTTTGTTGTCCATCCCGTCCACACCGAAACCGTGGCCTGGATTGCAGCCAGCCCCGACTTGGAGATGACCTTTTTCTATGTGGTCACGTTTTGGCTATTCCTGGTTGCCGCTCGGCCAGGAGGGAGAACCTCCTATTTCTCGCAGCTTGCCATGGCGGCGGGCTACGTTCTGACTCTCCTTTCGAAAGAGCCGGCAGTAACGCTGCCCTTGCTGGCCACCCTCTATGAGCACTTGTATCGCGACGACCGTTTGGAAACCAAACTCACTCAAAAGGTGCAGCGCTACGCGGTGCTCTGGGTCCTGACGTTTGCGTATCTTGTGTTCCGTGTTCGCATCCTGGGTGCGCTCGGTTCGGGTTCCAGCGTTCATCATCTCAGTTGGTACCAGACTTTCCTGTCCGCGTTGACACTGCTTGGGCAATATTTGTGGAAACTCCTTTGGCCTGTGGACCTGCTCGTATTCTGCCCTTTCCACGCTCCCTCGAAGTTGTTTGATCCGCTGGTGCTCGGAGGCTTGGCCGCTTTGGCCACATGCAGTATGCTTTTCGTTCATTTGTGGCGCCACTCCAGGTCCCTCTCGTTCGGACTCTTGTGGATACTTGTCCCGTTGGCTCCGGTCCTAAACGCCCGCTGGATGCCGCAGGCTGCGTTTGAGGAACGGTATCTTTATTTGCCATCCGTGGGTTTTTGCTGGTTATTGGGGTGGGGACTGCTGAGGTTACAAGCTCGGGCCTCCACCCGCCGTGTGATTTGGAGCCGGGCGCTTGCCACTTCCTTTGGCATCCTGGTTGTGTTTGGCCTTTACCGCACCATCGCAAGGAATCGCGACTGGAAGGACAGTTCCACGATTTTCGAGAACTCGCTGGCCGTTTGCCCGGAAGCCTACTATATCAGACGTGACCTGGGAGCCATCTACTGGGAGAAGGGGGACATGGAATCGGCCGAGCGAGAGTGGCGTGCGGCCTACGAAACGGAGCCAAACTATTCGTTGACATCAAGCAGCCTCGGGCTGATGTACATGCAGAAGCAGGATTACCCACAGGCCCTTGAGTTTTTCAAAAAGGCCCTCCAGTTCGACCCCCAGAGTCCGGAGGGACACCTGAACATCGGTGTCACGTACATGAATATGCATTCGCTCGACCTCGCCGAGCCAGAATTGCGGGCCGCCGTCTCCTTGAAGCCACTCTATCCTGACGCGCGCAATGCGCTTGGAAAGCTCTATTTGGATGAAGGGCGCATGGGGGAGGCGGAGGAACAATTTCGCCGCTCGGTCGAGGCTGAGCCCAATAGCACGGGTTACGGGAATCTTGGACTTATCCATTGGCGGCAAGGAATTGCCAAGCAAGCCGAGCAGGAGTGGCGACAGGCGCTCGAACTGGCTCCCCACGACTCCTCCCTCTTGAACAACCTGGGTCTGGCTTGCACCAAGCTGCAACGCTACCCTGAGGCCGTCTCCTTCTTCCGTCAAGCCATTGAGCTCAAACCTGACGATCCCAATCCTCATTCCAACCTGGGAATCGCCTACGTGAAGTCAGGCCAGCAGGGATCGGGGGAGGCGGAATTCCGCGCTGCGCTCACCCTGGCGCCGCAGAAATTCGAGACGCGCAATCGTCTGGGGATGCTTTACCTCGAGTCGGGACGTCTCGAGGAAGCGGAAGAACAATTTCATCTTTCGCTAAAGACCCAGGCGAACGCCTCGGGCTACTGCGGTCTGGGTGAAATCTACGAGCGCCGGCATGACGACAAGGGAGCGGAACGCGCCTTTCAAAATGCGGTATCCATAGACCCCAGCAGCAGCGAAGCCCACTTCCAGCTAGGCGCGATTTATCTCAACCAGGGGCGGAAGGCGGAGGCGCTGCGGGAATACCAGGCTGGGATCAAGAGCGACCCTGAGAACCGCGACGCGCTCGCGGCGGTGCAAAGACTGGGTTCGAGTCCCAATAGTAGGTGAGGGTTTCGAAGCCCTTCGTTTTTGTTGTTTGCGATTGAACGGGCAGATACAAGCGGGAAAGCATGGCCAGAGCACGAACAACCAAACCGGACCAACGACGCTCCGCAAGCGTCGCAGCCAAGAAAAAAAGTGGATGCCTGCCCCAGCCGCTTTCGAGCACTGGGATCGCTCCGCAGCAGGCCGGTCCCGCCTCCAAGGTGGGTGACCCGAAACTTTTGGCGCGCTTTTCAGACCTCACGCTGATGGTCTTCCTCGCGGTCGCCGGAGCTTTGCCCTACTTGAACACCCTGCGTAACGGCTTCGTTTCAGATGACGAGATGCAAGTCCTGCAGAACCCCTACATTCGCAACTTCCATTATTTGGCAAGAATCTTCACCACTCAAGCGACCTCTTATATACCGGAGATGCCCAATTTTTATCGGCCTCTGATGAATGTGGGGTATCTGCTGTGCCATCAGATTTTTGGCACTCGCGCTTTCGGTTTTCATATAGCTAACGTGCTCCTGCACGCTGTGGTTGTGGGTGCTGTGTTCCAGCTCACGAAGCGCCTGTTCCAGAATCGCGACTTGGCGTTGATCACCGCCGCGTTGTTTGCCATCCATCCTATTCACAGTGAAGCCGTCGCGTGGGTTGGCGCCTGCCCCGATTTGGAAATGTGCTTATTCTACGTGCTCACATTTTGGTTTTTCCTGGGTGTGGCGCGGCCGCAAGGAACCTTCTCGTACTGCGGGCAGCTCGCCATGGCGGGGGGCTTCCTGCTGACCATCTTCTCCAAAGAGCCGGCAGTAACTCTGCCCGTTCTGGCCACCTTATACGAGCACTTCTACCGCGAGGATCGAGCCACAACACGACCCATTCAAAAAGCTCAACGCTACGCCGTACTGTGGATCCTGACCCTGGGCTACCTTGTGTTTCGCGTTCGCGTTCTCGGTGGGTTGGGTTCGGGTTCCAGTGTCCACCACCTTGATTGGTATCAAAACGCATTGTCCGGTTTGGTGCTGCTGGGGCAGTATTTCTGGAAGCTTCTATGGCCCGCCGATCTTCGTATCTTTTGCCCGTTTCACGCGCCCTCGAGCGTGGTTGATCCGCGGGTTCTTGGCGGTCTGATTGCCCTAGCCGTCTGCTGCCTGCTTTTCATCCTATTCTGGCGCCGCTCTCGGCGGTTATCGCTCGGCATACTGTGGTTGCTGGTCCCTCTCGCTCCGGTCTTAAACGCGCGTTGGATGCCGGTAGCCGCTTTTGAAGAAAGGTACCTCTACCTTCCTTCGGTAGGACTTTGCTGGATCTTAGCGTGGGGGCTGCTGAAACTCGAGTCTCAAACCTCCGCCCGCAGTATTGCCTTGAAGCGGGGCCTTGCCGCCGCTTTGGGAATCCTGGTGGCCCTCTGTTTGGTCCGCATCGTTACGCGGAATCGAGACTGGCGTGACAACCTGACGCTTTACACCAATACGTTGGCCGCATGCCCGGAGGCTTACTACGTTAGAAGGGACCTGGGATCAACTTATTGGAGTAAGGGCGACGAGGAGTCTGCGGAAAGGGAGTGGCGTGAAGCGCTCAAGACGGGTCCCGGACACTCGCCTACCTGGAGCAGCCTCGGGCTAAGGTATTTGAAGAAGCAGGATTACCCGCAGGCGATCGAGTTATTCAAGAAGGCCTTGGATCTCGACCCGAGAAATCCGGAGGCACTGCTGTACCTTGGTGTTGCGTACAAAGGCATGCATTCTTTTGACCTTGCTGAGCCGCAATTGCGCACCGCCGTTTCCGTTCATCCGTTCAATTCCAACGCGCGCAATGCCTTGGGATTGCTCTATGAGGAAGAAGGGCGGATACCCGATGCAGAGGAGCAGTTTCGCCACTCGGTCGAGATCGATCAGAATATGACCGCATACGGGAACCTTGGACTGATCTATTGGCGGCAAGGGAATGCGAAGCAAGCCGAGCAGGAGTGGCGACAGGCGCTCGAACTGGCTCCCCACGACTCCTCCCTCTTGAACAATCTGGGTCTGGCTTGCTCCAAGCTGCAACGCTACCCTGAGGCCGTCTCCTTCTTCCGTCAAGCCATCGAGCTCAAACCTGACGACCCCAATCCTCATTCCAACCTGGGGATCGCCTATGTGAAGTCGGGCCAGCAGGGATCGGGGGAGGCGGAATTCCGCGCTGCGCTCACTCTGGCGCCGCAGAAATTCGAGACGCGCAATCGTCTGGGAATGCTTTACCTCGAGTCGGGACGTCTCGAGGAAGCGGAGGAGCAATTTCACCTTTCGCTGAAGACCCAGGCGAACGCCTCGGGCTACTGCGGTCTGGGTGAAATCTATGAGCGCCGGCATGACGACAAGGCAGCGGAACGGGCGTTCCAAAGTGCGGTATCCGTAGACCCCGGCAACAGCGGAGCCCACTTCCAGCTAGGCGCGATTTATCTCAACCAGGGACAAAAGGCAGAGTCGCTGCGGGAATACCAGGCTGGGCTCAAGAGCGACCCTGAGAACCACGACGCGCTCGCTGCCGTGGCAAAACTGAGTCCGCAAGTGCGAAGTAATTGACCCGTGCGGTACCAGCAGTTTGCCGTGGTTCGGCGCGTTTCCTACCTTCTCCTTTACAGCACGGCATAATACAATTTGAAGTGGTGCCAGCTTCAGGCCATTAGCGGGCGACCTAAACCCGCCAATATTAGATCACCCGGTACTGGTACCTTAACGCATAAGATTTTGATTTTCGGGTTGAAATCGTGCGATAATCATGTCTTGTCAACCCCCTTCAATCAGGTGGTTTGGGGCAAGACCTTAAAACTCAAGAGAGGAAAACACCATGCAAACCTTGCGTCGAGTGTTATCGATCTTTGTGTTATCCCTTGCGGTGTTTCTGCTGGGAGTGACACCTATCTTGGCAAAATGCGGACGTATTAAGTTAACTTTGAACCCCAAGCAAGCTTATGTCTTTGTGGATGGTGTGCCGGTGGGACCGGGAAGCGGCGTCATTTGGGCCATGCCGGGAGAGCACACCCTGACCGTTTACAACTACGGGTACAAACCCTACACCTCGAAGTTCACGGCGGAGGATGGAAAGACCACCGCCCTCGCTGTGGCTCTGGAGGTGATCCCCGGTACGGTACCAGGACCGTGGGGACGGATTGTGCTCAAGGGTCAGGGGGGAGCGGCTATACTCTTGAACGGGAATACCCCAGACTACTTTGTCGGCAACGTGCGCGAGGCGAGCAATACGAGGAAGCGCGAGTTGCTGGTGCCTCCCGGAGATTATCAGCTCACCGTTCTGGGGTGCTGCTCGGGAACTGTCTTCTCCGGCCCAATTACGGTAGCAGAAGGCCAACGAACGATCGTCCCTCTTCTTAACGCCGCAGGGAAATCAACGGGCGCTTGGCCAGAGGGCAAATCTCTAGGCGCTCTGCCACGTTTTCAGGCGTCCTGCCCGTCTTGCCTCACCATAGCCGTAGCCAAGCCTAGCGCACAGATATCGAGCGCTTCGGCACAAGTTGAATGCGGCGGGTCGGCTCAACTCAATTGGACCTCGAGCGATGCGCCGCACGTCGAGATCAGTGGAGTTGGACCGGTGGCCGCGTCCGGCCAGCAAGGGGTCCAGCCCTCGCAAACCACGACCTACAAGATAACTGCCACGGGGCCCGGCGGCGTCACCACCTCCGATGTTACGGTGAATGTCAATACGAACATCCAGGGCACGCTGAGCGTATCGCCGGCGGAGGTTCGGTTCCACAAAGTGGGCGACAATGTCGAGGAGCAGGGGAACGCGACGCTCACCTGGTCCGCACCCGGGGCCAGCAATGCTTCTATTGATCCGCTCGGGTCTGTCTCGCCCAGCGGCAGCCGCACGCTTCAACCTGCCCCCACCAAGACTGCAATAGGGCCGATAGACGAAACCATCACCTACAC
This sequence comes from uncultured Acidobacteriota bacterium, assembly GCA_963770415.1. Lineage (GTDB taxonomy): Bacteria > Acidobacteriota > Terriglobia > UBA7540 > UBA7540 > CAVROP01. The sequence continues at coordinate 21,492 of CAVYPU010000033.1, read as the reverse complement.
GTTCCGTAGCTCCAATGCCTGCGGCGGGTCAGACACCAAAACCGCGAGCTTGCATATCGTGGGGTCCATCGACGCGGCGCATCCGGCCGTGAGTGAGACTACACTGGTAACGAGACTTACCTTGAACAGCATTTACTTCCCCTACGATCAACCTAAGAAATCGGATACAACAGGTGGCTTGGTTCCCAGCCAGGCGGCTCGAGTAAGCGACGTCGCCAGCAATTTCAAGATGTATCTGCAGTACCATCCCGACGCGCACATGATTCTTGAAGGGCACGCCGACCATCGAGGCAGCACGAAATACAACAAAGAGTTGACGGATCGGCGCGCTGACCGCGTAAAGAACGGCTTGGTCGAGAACGGCATCCCGGCGGCCAACATAGAGACGCGCGGCCTTGGCAAGGAAGATAACCTTAAGGACAAAGAGGTTCTCGCCCTGCTGGATCAGAACCCGAATGTCACCCCGGAAGAAAAGAGGCGTGTGCGGAACAATCTCCTCACTTTCCGTATGGCCAACAACCGCCGCGTGGACGTTCGGCTGAGCACCACAGGCCAAACCTCGCTTCGCTATTTCCCCTATAACTCCGATGACCTGAAAGTCCTGCTGGGAGAACCGAAGCGCGCAGCCAAGAAGAAGGCGCAGTAGTAAGCTCGTAATCCCTCGCGGGGGCTGCGACGAGCGGCTCCCGCGGGGGATCCCTCTGCAAGTCCCGCCTCCGATAAAGAGATCTTGCTTGCCCCGTAGGCAACTGGAATTTTCAGAAGCCCGCTCCCCACACCTCGCACCAATCGAAATGGCCATCTCTGCGATCTTCCGCGTCGACAGGATTTTTCACCAGATTTCAGGGTTTCCATTAATCTCGAATTCCGAAGTTGGTTTTGGTGCTCCCAGGCCAACTCGTTGGATCTGAATTGCCTGCCCTGATAGCTTCGAGAACGGAACGGGAGTTTGGATTCTTCGGAAGAAACCCCTCACCCGTCCCGCACCGGCTGATGACAACGCCGGCTGCGGGACACCCTCTCCCCAAGGGAGAGGGCGGTCAACGAGGATTGATTTCAGCCCTCTCCCTTGGGGAGAGGGTGGCGAGAGTAGCGAGCCGGGTGAGGGGTTTCTTCACACAGAGCCTCGCAACTTCGGAATTCGGCTTAATCTCGCTGGCTTGGCGGGGATTTCTCGCCAAGCTCGGAAACTCGAAGCGGAGATCGTTCGGTGGGACGCAAATGCGGTGGCGCTAATGGGTAGCCCGAGCGGGCGGCGCGCTCCCCTGTGATGGAGAGGCAGCAAAGTAGTCCTGGTCGATGACCACGTGGTAATTGTCCATGATGTGCCTTACGGTCTCGGACGCCTTCGACTCGCGAAGCTCGGTTTCCAAGGCAGGTTTGACTTCTTCGAAGGACTTGTCGCGCTTTTGCTCGACTTTAATTATCTCCAGCCCGGAGGGAGTTTGAATGATTCCACTTACTTGACCGGGCTCGAGTGTGTGGGCGGCGTTAACCACAGCGGGGACGACTTTTTCGGGATTGAGGACGCCCATATCGCCGCCATGTGCGGCAGTATCAGGGTCCTGCGAATACTGCTTTGCGATCTGCGCGAAGTCCGCGCCTGCAAGGATCTGCTTGCGGATGTCCTCGAGTTTAGTTCGGGCTTCAGGTTCCGGCAGCGGGGGGTTGCCCGGGACGCCCGGACCGAGCGGGGCGTTGTCGGTACGTATGAGAATGTGACCAATGCGAACCTCTTCCGACTTCGTTTTGTCCTGGTCGTAGCGAGTCCGAATTTCCTGGTCGCTTATGGAAATGCTCTGTGCAAAGTACTTCCGCGCCGCGTCGGCAAGAATGCCCTCGCGCGCCGTCTCGATGGCCCTCCCCACCGCGGGCTGGTCCTGAAGCTTCAACTTGAGCGCCTCCGCCGACAGCACTTTCATAGCGATGATATATTGCGGCAGAACGTGCTTGCCTGGGCCGCCGTAGAAAGACTGGTACTGGGGAGGCAACGAATGAATGAACTCGTCGACCTCAGCAGCCGTAATCTTCTGGTCGCCGATCGTGAGCACCACGCGCTCACCCTGCTTGGCGCCGGCGTTATCGGCCGATGAGGCTTGCTGCCCACACGCAGTGAGTCTCGGCCAACACACGATTGCAAGCCCAGCAGCCAACAACGGAAGACAAATATACAGTCGTTTCCTCAAAGGCCCCTCACAATTCCAATCTTCATGACTCACTGCGCTCGCCCCGTCGAAGCTTCACCGGGGGAAGCACGAGAAATTCAACTGGCTCCAGTGTAACCGCGATTTTTAGGGCGTGCGCCCCTTGATGCAGGTGTGACGGCGATCACGAGTAAACCCGTTCAGGGCTTCGTAGGAGCCGCGGAGTTCGGGGTCACGAGCGCCGCAATTGTCAACTTGACGTATCCCCCGCCAGGTTGGGTCTTGAATATCACATCTTGCATAAAGGACTGTTCGGTACTGAGGCCCAGCTTCGATGGGTCAAATTCGAACTCCAGAGTTCCCGACTCGCCCGGCTGGTATTCTTTAAGTTGAGTCTTCAGGGTTAGGCAGCTACAGCCAAGCTCTACGTCGCTGATTGTAACCGGGTGGGTGCTGGCGTTCTTGAAAGGGAACGTCGCAACCTGCTTGGCGTCGCCCTTGATGTGCCCGAGGCCGCGCCAGCGCGACTCGAAATTCAAGTCCCGGGAGTAGACGGGGCCTGTTGACGGCTTGGCAGGTGTATTCATCGCCTCGAAGGTCGGCTGCTGGGGGGCGTTAGGGTCGCGTTTTGAAACCTCCATGTACCAAGTCCTATTGATCAGCCGCCACAATGTGGTCTTGGATACAGGGATAGGCCGCGGGGTCACGGTGGATGAAAGGGGAATCTGAATTACAACCTGCGCTGTAACTCCGTCGGGCTCAATCTTGACAGACTGAATCCGATACGCTGAAATGGGATTTTTCGGCTGATTGCGGAATACCGGTTTGGATTCCTTGGTGAGGAACTTTTCGACCTTCTGCCAGTCACCCTGCTGATAGGCGGCGTAGCACTGCTCGACGCGAGTGCGGAGAGCCACCTCCGCCGACGAGGCTGCTCTGGCGGGGCCGCTATTCACGATGACGCAGGCTAGGGCACCCAGGCAGAAAAACAGAGCGTTGGTCGCGAGTCTCAGTCTAATAGCCGTGATCTGGACCATAGTGAGCTCGGCGCGACCGCAAGATGGTGGCCAGGGCGCGCCTAGCTCCGTGGTTAGCTGGCACGCGCCGCCTGCGCGTGCTTCTTGCACGCGAGAGGGGGAGTACCCCCCACCGCATAGACACTCACGCCCCCCGCCTGGCGGGAAGGAGAGGGTCGAGGGCTGGTGGGTCGGGGAGACTTGCGGTGAGGTCTGTGACCTCCCTCCTCCCGCGCGCATCAAGCCGTGAACTTCCTTCACCACACTAGGGAGGCAGTTCGTTCGAGCGGAACTGCAGCTCCATCTTTCCGGAGGTACAGCGGTTGGCCTCTGCCAAGTAGTACGTGAGCCAGAGGCCAAGTCGTGACGGGGACGAAGAGGCGATTACCACTTGTGATGGAACTGCCTCTCCGTTTCTCCGTCAACCCAAACAATCGCCACCGTCGAATTACAGTGAGGGTTGGTGGCGCACTTTTCACACTCTGTGTGACGAGGAGGCATTCCCTCAATTTCGGAAATGCCCCTCGCCACGGCTAGCTACGATGCTACCAAAGACCGCAGGCAGCTATTATCTGACGCTCCTCAGTGAGGGGGTCGAGCTAGTTGTGCCCGCGCAGCCAATGTTGCTGCTGCCACTGGTCGTGGTGGAGCATCCGAATCCACCAAAGCCACTGATGCCCTTCATTAACAGCTTCAGCAGGAAGTGGTTGATGTTAACAGGAGCAATTGCGCCTTCACCGAGTCCGTCTCCAGCAGGGCTACGAGGATAGAACGCCGGATCTGGGAGAACATCGGCTAGGTAACCCAAAGTGGCAGTGGGGGCGCCGATACCGTAGTTGTCGAAGATCTCGGCGAAACCATGCCCATTTTGGAAGTTGCAAATCGCAATCGCGTAACCCGTCTTGCCTTGGAATCCGCTTGCGGCACTACCAGCGTCAAATGCGAAAGAGCCGCCGGCAGAAATGGACGGAGTGGCATATACTACCGCCGCGCTCTCATCCGACGGGTAGAAGTAGAACGTGCAGCTACCCGACTGTGGTATAGCACTGCCGCGAGCCTCGTCCGGATAGAGCAGCGCTCCGGTCGAGTCAGTCAAACCAAACGGATCCAAGGTTGTGTTGGCAACGTTGATGCCTGTGCCGAAATTGCTAAACGCGTAGCTGCCGCCGGCAACGAACGCGTTTACGTACGGGAACAGGAGTTTGGTGACGCAATCCTTGAATTCAACCACACTGAACGGCGTATCCTCCGGGTTGGTGAAGTAAGGCATTTCCGCAGGCGCCGTGCTCGGATAGTCGTCGGTTAGCTGGACTTGCGCAGTGATCTGATAATCTTGATTGGGGGCCAATGGGCCGTGCGACCAGAGCTTGAACCCGAAATTGGCGCTCTCAATCGTGCCGACGTTTGTGGCATCGATCACGTACCAGAAGCTCTGCACTCCCAGTCCGTCAGTCCCAGTGGTCATAGGCTCGGCCACAGGGGCTTCAATGATCAAGTTCCCGCCCGAGCAGTAACCCGCGGATGAAGGGTCGAAGTCCTCGCAAGGCCATGGAGTCCTGCCTTCGATCCCGACGCCGGGGGGAATGTGGTACAAAGTGATGAGGATGTTCGAACCATTGGTGGGAGCGCCGGCCAAGTGTCGTTCTCAATTGCAAACTCGTCCGACAAGCTCGTCAATGCATTAGCCCAATTCTCCGCAATGTTGATGGCGAAGTCGTTGTCGTAGGCGGTTCCCGAAAAGTCCTTTATTCCGATGCAGGTCAATACATATTCCGGTCCTTCGACAAACGAGACGGTGGTGGCAGTCGCGTAAGTGAAGTTGGTTTCCGCCACCCTGAGCTGCTGTGGATAGCCGGGGGAAGGACCAATAGTAAGCGAATAGGCAGCAGTGCCGTTGCCTCGCACATTGGACAAGATATCGAACCCCTGGGGGTAGCTCTGGATCATAACGCGCGACGCAACGTAGATGGTCGTCGTTGCATCAACCGTTACGAAGGGGCAGGAGAATGTCAACGTGAGGCGGTTATTCGTTGTCCCCTTCATGGGCGGAGTTGCCGTAAAGTCCCCAAAGTACGTGTCGATGAACGGGGGTAGATTCAGGCAGCTCAGAACGGAGCTTGCATTGGTCCCCGTCGCCGTAATACTTACTGCGTACGCAGTACCGTTATGCGCGAGAGGCGCATTGTAGTCAACGGCAATGTACGAACTTGCCTGGATCGTCCCGGTGCTGGTGCTGCTGATGGTGACCGTGCCAACGCCTTCTGCGTCGCCTTCACTGCGGGCGAAGTAGTTGGTGTTGTTCGACACGTTCCACACGCTGCCGACAGCGGCGAACATGCTCGGCGCGGTTATTGCTATGCCGAAAAACAGCAAGGTAACTAACAACAAATTTCTCTTTGTCATCTTGTTTCCCTCTCCTTTTTTGTGAGGTAAGCGTGTTTGGGTTCGCCTGCCCCGATTGACTGAAAAAGCCAAGTTGAACTTTGGGACTGCGAAGGCCGTAGCATTACGCCTGCTTCCTTGTCAACATACTCTGCGACAGTTCCCGCCGGCGTGAGCAAGGGAGCACGAATCCCTGCCACTGTCTGTTTGAGCCCTGTTCCTGTTTCCGCATCGCTCCGGCATCGCAAATTTGCTGCGTAATATCTAGCTCAACTAAACTTTAAATGATGGGAGGTAAATTAGCATCAACGGGAGGGGCTGTCAAGAATTTTTTTTGACTTTTTTTGGATTTCCGAAGGGAGTATTCATGGGACAAAGGGTCATCTTCGAAGCGTAACGCCTGCAGCCGTAAGGGTCCGCCATGTGAGCAGTCAACTAAACAGCCCTGCCGGGAAATGCCGGACTTCCTGGTCCGGCCGGAACCTGCATCAAGCGACCCGCCTCACAAGAAAAACTTCGACACGCGGAGAAAAACCGCCGGGGTTCCGTTCACTTCAAACGCCTGAAACAGGATTGAGAAACTGCTGAAACAACTTCTGAGTTTCCCCCTCGTCCCGAAACCCCCGGCTGATTCCTGGACTACCGTTTCAGCAGGTCGTCCTTTTTAAATTCGCGCCGCAGTTCTTTCAACCTGTCTTCGAGCTCGCGTGTTGCAATCGTAGCGGAAGGAAGGGTGCTCAAAATACGTGGCGTCAAGAGGATAATCAACTCTGTTTCCGCAGTAGTCCAGGAAGTGGTTCCAAAAAGCACGCCGACCATTGGAATGTCACCTAGCAACGGGATGCGATTATTTGTTTTAGTATAGGTGTACGAAATCAGTCCTCCCAAGGCGATGGTCTGGCCGTCCTGTGCTACCGCGTGGGTGGCCACCGAACGCTTGTTGAAGCTGGGCGATTGAATCCCTGTCGCGGAAGGCGGCTGCTCGGTACTGACTTCCTGGTTGATGTGAAGGGAGACCAGGCCCGTACTGGTGATACGCGGAGTTACGGTGAGGATGATGCCCGTATCAACATTGTTGACGGTACTGGTAAATAAGCTGTTGCCCGCGATTTGCCCCCCTTGTGCAAGGCCCTGTGAAGAGAGGACCGGGACGGAGGCCCCGACCTGAATTCGCGCTTCGGAGCTGTCGGTCGTGAGCACGGTGGGCGCCGAAAGGGTCTTCACCCGCGAGCGGTTCTCGCTGGCGGTGAGAAAAGCCATCAGTTCGCGGGTCTGACCGTAGAGGATGCCGCCTGAACCCGTCAAGACGCCCGCACTGCTGACGCCAAAATCACCCAGGAACGGTGGCGCTTGGGTGCCGGCGGTACGGTGCTGGAGAGAGTACTCGAGACCAAGAGAGTATGCCCCGGTCAGGTCTACCTCGTAGACGCGGGCTTCAATGTAAACTTGGCGAGGAAGAACGTCGAGCTTCTTGAGCGTCTTGGCGATATCCGCGTAGTCTTGCGCGGTTCCCTGGACTATGATCGAATTGCTCACCGAGTCCGTTATAACGCGTAAGGTCGGAGGGGGAGGAGTGCTGGTTCCTGTTCCTGGGGTGCTAGTTTGGCCGAAGGGGCCCATGCCTGTCTGCGTGGCGGTTGGAGCCTGCGAAAAAGCTTCTTCCTGAAGCGACGTCGCCCCCCCGCCGCCCCGCCCCGACCCCGTGCCACGGCCTTGGCCGCCTTGCCCGCCTTGCCCGCCTTCTCCATAATTGCCTCCGCCCGCGGCGCCGCGAAGCGCGGACAAAAGATGAACGAGGTGGTCGGCTTCCGCATACTGTACCTTATAAACAAAAGTCTGAATTCCGTTCGGAGTAGCCGGCTGGTCAAGTTTCTCGATCCAATGCGTGACCTCGTCGAAAGCGCCGGGATCAGCGGCTGCAACAAGAATGCCGTTAATCCGGTCCAAGGGGAGGAAGCGCAAAGGAGTCTGCTTGTCGGAGAGCGCATAGGTGGAAAAAATCGCCTCGAGTTCGGGAATCAAAGCCGAGGCTACATTGTTATGCACAGGCAATAATCGGACGCGCTGGGAAGCAAAGCTGGTATTGTCGAACTGCTGGAGGATGTCCGTCAGGCGCTTAACATTGATGCTGTCGTCAACCAAAATCAGCGTATTGCCGGCATCGAGCACTGTGGCCGTGCCGCCCTCCGAGAGAAACGGAGTGAGCATTTTGGCCATGTCGGCGGCAAAAACGAACTTGAGGGGGACGATTTCCATCAGCATGCGATCATCCGCGGGCAATTCATTATCACCGGTATAGATGTTCAGAGGGTTCTTGGGGGCCGCAACCAGCGGGACAATGCGATAAAAAGTTCCAGTCTTAATGGCCGTGGCCCCATTCATCTTCAGCACTGTTTCGAGAATGGGCAGCAAGTCCTCAGGCTTGAGCTCGCCTGAGGTGGAAATGGTCACCGACCCCTTGACGGCTGGATCCAGCACATAATTCACCTTCAATTCACTGGCGACAAGATTAATGAACTGAAGAAGGTCTGCATTCTCGAGGCGGAATCCCACTCCCCGTCCGCCTGCTGCGGCGGGAGGCGTGGCCGGCGGGGCCTGGCCGGCGGGGGCGGCTTGGTCGGCAGGCGGTGTTTGAGCAGGCGTTGCGGGCGCAGGCCCGGGCTGCGCCTGCGCGGGCTGCTGGTTCGGGGGCGGTGGCGGCTGTGTGGGCGGGGGTCCGGCCTTTTGGGGGGCGGGCGTCCCCGATTGCTGCTGGTCCGCCGCCTGCCTGGCCCGCTGGTCGTCCTGCCTGGCCCGCCTTGACTGTGGCGGGGCGGGCGGCGAGCCTGCTGCCTCGAGAGAAGGCGGCTGTGCTTGCGATGCCTGAGGCGCACTGAGGGTTCGAGAGGTCACGGAAACGAGCGCCAAGATGGAAAAACCAGCCGTGAGCCATATTATTCCGCGCCAGATGACTTGCGTGTTTGGGAATCCATTAGTTGACGCTTCCCGACGCATCCACAACCCACGCCGGCGATGATTAAAAAACCAGAGCAACATGTTTCTCCTTGTCATGGACTCGGGATTGAGGGTTCAGGAACGAAGAAATTGAAAAATGAATAAGTAAACCCGGCTTCGATCGCACCAGGCGGCGACTACCCATTCTTCAATTTCCGCCCTCCTGCCTCCTCACACCCGAATCACTACTTGGTGGGGCCCCCGGTCTGTTGAGGCGGTTGCGAGCCGCCTTGCCCCACTTCCTGCCACTGGGTCAAAGTCCCAAAAGGAGTGGGCACTTGGACCTTCTGCTTTCCTCCCACCACGATTCCAACCGGGGCATTAGGGGGAGTCCCCGGCGGCCCCGCCGGGGGCGTAGCGGGCGCCCCATGCCCAGGACCGGAGCCTACGGTTGTCACGGCACTCGAAGCAGTCCCGCCTCTCGAGGTTGTCGATGGACGCCCTGCCGACGTCCTCTCCGTGCTGCCGGAAGAACGATGGGCCGACTCGAAGATGTCCACCGTGACCTTCTTCTCCTGCCACTCGACCACCACATTCGAGGTGCCGATGGAAACAAGCTTGTAGCCGCCTATCTCTTCTCCGGGCAGCACGCGCTGGGAGGGCCCCGAGGGTTGGTCCCCGGGAGTCATCAACGCAAACCGGCCGCCCCCAAGGTTCATAGTCCCGAACAAAAGGGGCAGCTTTGGCGCTTTCGCCTCTTCCTGCGGCTGGGCTGGCGCCGTGCCACGCAGGGGGCTGAAAACATTTCGGTCAACGATGTCCACGTAGCTCGGAGGCTGGCCCGCTAGCCTCGAACCGGACGCACCGTTGCTCGAAGGCTGTGCCGATGCACCGGTGTAAAGCCACTCGGCACGGCTGCGATAGTCCTTCCAGAGGCGTGCTCCAAGCCAGCCCAGAAGGATATTCAGGCCGATGAGTCCCCCGATGATAAGAATCTGTTCCCGACGTCTGCCCAGCATGCTTCCCCCAACAACCACTGAAAATCGAGCTCTGAAATTCAACTATCCACGGCAAGCTTTTAGATCAATGGATCCCTGCTTGCGCGGGGACGATGCCTGGTCTGTCATTCCCGCGAAACTTATCCTCCGCGAAAGCGGGGGAGCGGGAATCCAGGCCTTTTTCATGCACAGCGGTGAGCCGAATGATCATGGCAACCTCGCTCAGGATGACGGCGTCCAAGGCCTTTTTAACACCCTGCTAGTGCGCGGCTGCCTGGTCCTTGGCCTGTTTCACCGTACGAGTAGCTGCGCCAATCGTAATCTGTACGTTCATCCTTCCTTGCGGGTCCCCTTGAGAAGCGAACACCCCGAGGCCCGAGACAGATAGGAGCTTGGGAAAAGCGGCCAATCCAGCCAGGAAATCGACAAGTTCGTTCACGCGGCAACGAAACGTCGCCCGGCCCGTAACCAGTGAATAACCCCCGCCAATATCCTGGTCGCGAAGGAACTCGCTGCTACCTAGCTGGATTCCTTTGCTCTCCGCCACCTGAGTCACCAACCGCTGCCATTCCGCATTAGCCAAGGTGGGCGAGGAGCTCTCCAAAAGCCCTGTCTCAAGGTCCTTAAGGCGCCCCCGAGCCGCATTGAGGTGCGCCCGCTCGAAATTCTCGTCGGCGAACAGTCGTTTTTCCTTCCTCAGTTGGGTTTCCTTCTGCTGGACTGCATCCGGGCTGGCGCCCACCTGATCGAGTAAGGGAAGTACGCCGTAGTTCATAATCAGGAACAAGGCCCCCGCGCCCAGGGCCGCTCCCAGTGCAATCCGATCCCGGCGACTTAGCTTTTTTAGAGATTCAGTTATTGAAGCCATATCTAAGTTGCTTGCCGACCTTCGATCGACCACGGCCGATTGAAGACCGGCAACCTTTCCCTCCCCACGCCCGTTCCCATGCGCACGTCATCCCCGCGCCGGCGGGAATCCATGATGCTCAGTACTTCCGGGCCTGTCTCAACTGCATGCGGATTCGAAAAATCTCCCCTCGATTTTGAGTGTCCCGAGTGATCGGGGCCGTGAATTCCACATGCGTAAAATAAGGCGAATTCTCGAGGGGCGGAACCAAGTCCGCTGCGTGGCCGGAATAACCGTTGATCTCCACTGTCTCTTCGTTGATCTGCAACTCCTGAAGCCAGGTGCCGTCCGGAAGCAGCTTGGTCAGCTCCTGAAGCAGACGGAGCTTTTGCCAGTTATCGGCGCGGATGTTGTCGAGCGCCGCGGCGCGACCCTCGAGGGTGCTCGTTTCCTGGCCCTGGCGGCGGAGCTGCTGGGCATGCGTTTCCAGGCGCCGAAGCGTCCGGTCTAAGGCACGGTTGTACAACGCCCTTTCGATCCAGGCATGCGATGCCAGCGTGATCGCTAAAATGCCCGCCGTAGCGCTCAAGGCATAAATGGGGACGAGCATGCCGGGTTGCGGCAGCCAACGCTCTTCCGGAGGCAGGAGGTTCACGGCGGGTGAAGCGTCCCGGACCAGGCCGGAGTAGGCCGCAGCAAACGCCGGCCAATCGAAACCCTTCAACCCAGGGGGCTTGCTCAGGTTCAGCTTGGGAGCCGGCAACGGCGCCGCTCCCTCGAGAGACCCCAAAATGGATTCCGGCAAAGTCCCGCATACGAACCAGGGAATCGTGGTAGGGTCGGACACGGGCAACGCCGCAAGTGCGCGGTGCCACTCGCGGTCGAAGCGTTCCTTGGCGCTGGCGCTCGGCTCAAGGGAAATCTCCTGGGTGGCGTACAAATTGCCCTGGCTGAACGACAGCAGCTCAACCCCCGAGCTTCGGCCGCAGACGATCAAAGCCGTGGGCGGCAACAGGGGTTTCACGAGGACAGCCATTGCCGCAGCCGCCAAAGTCACGCCGCTCAGCCGCAGGCCCAGGCCCTTGAGCGCCTGCTGCAGACTGTTCACGTGTGATTTTTCCGCCAGCACCACCATCACGCCAATTTGCTTCGCCTTCGTATCGCGCTCCACCACCGCGCAATCCCAATAAACCTGGTCGTCCTTGTAGGGGTGGATCGAACCCAATTGGTAGCCTACGACTTTGGCCAACTGCATTTCTGCTTCCGCCGGCAGGTTTAGAAACTTCACCAGGACAGCCTCACGGGGCAAGCAAGCCATGACTCGAGCATCGCGAAGCCGATGGCGGTCGAGAAAAGCGGCAACTTTGGCGGGAGCATCTTCAGGCAGCGGTTCCGGGAGATGCAATTCACCCAGCAGCATGAAATTCCGAAACCGGCGGCCTAGCGCGGCGAGTGTGATTCCTCCGCCGCTACTGAAATCAATTCCAACGGCAAGTTTGGTAAACATATGAGAATTCAGGATTCAAAAAGGAGGAAACTGGAAAATAGAAACTGGAAAATGGCTGCTCAGCTCGTCAGTCCCGAATTTCCATTTTCCAGGTTCCCCTTTTCGGCTTTCCTGCTTCCTGCTGCCTTTCTTCAATCCCTTACATCGTCGTACCAGGCAACAATGCGGTGCAGGAACATGTCCTGTTGAGCTGTCTGGGCAACGCCGACCTGCACAACCGCTTTGACGGTGCGGCGAACGCGCGACCCTCTGATGTTTCCTGTGGAGACGATGGTGTAGATCTTGCCTTCGTCGTCGCTGAGGAACGGGATGGCCTCATCCGGCACAGACACCCCCAGGCGTTTGTTTAATTCATCGAGCGACTGATAGGGATAGTTCCGTCGCTCCTGAATTATGGCTTCCGCGAGTTCCCGGGTAATACCCGGCGCGCTCATCAAGACTTCCTCCGACGCGTAGTTCACATTGACGGACGCGGCATGGGAAAATATGGTCAAGTCCCGGCCCACGCCGAACTCGTACCGAATCCCATTTTCCTTGCTGTATTCCGCCGTGCCAAAAAAGATGTCGCGTGTCATTCCGCGGACTCGTAGCGCCTCTTCCACAGAGGTGAAGTTCTCGTGGGAAGGGTGATAACCGGCAGCCCGATAATAGTCGTCGAGTTGCTTAAAATCCGGGTCGTCGGACCCCGCCGGGGCCCGCCAGTGGTCTATCGCTATGGCCAACTCTGCCGCCTGCCTCGCTTCCATGCCCCGAGCTACAAACAAACGCGCCAGTTGTTTTCGGTCGGCGACATTCAAGTTGACCTTGCCGGTTTCATTAATGACCTCCACCTGCGCTTCGCCGTGTGCGTAAGGCACCCGCACCAGACGCTGCCCTTTTCTCCAAAGCCGCGGTTCGTCTTTGTGCTCCTCGGAAGGCGGGTAGGCCAACTCCATAATGGCGGCTTGAACCCCGCCCAAAGCCAGCGCGTAAGCCTGGGTGGACTCCTTGCGATAGATGGCCGTTCGAGTCTCGATTTGCACAGAACCCGAAAACGCCAAAGCCACCATCATCATCACGCTGACCGCCGACATCACAGCCAGCAAGGCCACGCCGGAGGAATTCAGGATTCGGGATCGCAGTGGAAAAGGATTCAGGATGCAGGATCCAGGATTCAGGCAAGCATGCTTACGGCTTGTCTCTGGCTTTCTTCGATTGTTCCTCGAATCTTCCACTTCTGACTCCTGGCTCCTGACTTCTGACTCCTCTTCCTGAATCCCGAATCCTGCTTTTACTGCGCCACGGTTGAGGCCGGAATCAACTTGGCGCGCACGGGGATGATCTGTTCTCCCGCCTGGTTTTCATGCTGCCAGCGGAACCGGATCGCGTCCGGGTAGGGCGCCTCATCAGTGCTCCGCCAGGCCTCACGCCAAATTGCAACTGTCCCTTTCAAAGGGTGCAGGTCCAGGTACGTGAACCAAGCGCCGCTAAGACCCGACACGAGCACCAGGTCGGACGGCCTCAGTGAAAAGGGCTGATAGGTGATCAGGGACTCGCCCGTATCGGGATCGGTGGTGACGTTGCGAATGAGCATATGGAGAAGCTCGTCACCGTCCCGCACCGGGGTCTCGCGCAGCGCCAGTTCCGTATTTCCAAGCGATGCCGCGACGATGCCGTACTCCACCAGCACCAGCCCCGTGCGGCCTCGGTACACGCTGCTGTAAGAGCTCACAAAACGAAGGCAGTTCGGGGTAGCTTCGAGAATGGTCAAGGTTCCGGGCAAGTCAGGATCGTTCGATGTGACCCGGTAAGGAACCAGGGAGGCAATCTGCTGAACCACGAAAGCATCCCTTTCGGCCGACGAATGCACCAGCCGAAGCCGCGCTTCTCCCGCTCGCCAGGCCCGACCTGCCACCCGCATCCCAATGAGCAAAGCAAGCATCAGAAGGCCCGTGAGCGTCAGGCTGATCATCACTTCGAACAAGGTGAAGCCGTCGGTTGAAGGACAGGATTCAGGATTCTGGCGATTCGAAACTTGAAACCCGTACGTCATCCCCGCGAAAGCGGGGATCCACCGTTGTTGCGTTGGCCTATTTTCATGGCAGCGAGGAATCTCGCCCTGGCGCTTGTTCAGTGAACCACTCAACGCAGAGCAAGATTCCTCGCTTTGCTCGGAATGACATTTCATGGGTTCCTGGTTCCGCGAGCGGCATGAGCGACTGCTTTCCATTTTCCGCACTCCTGACTCCTGACTTCAATTTTCTGTCTTCCTGAATCCCGAATCCTGAATCCTGCCGTTCACGGATTCCGCGGCGGCTCCGGGATACAGAGCTTCAGTGTTTCCACGCTTAGCTTCTGCTGGCCCGAACGCGTATGCCAGGAAACGTCCAGGAGGATTCGAACCAGCTCAGCCGGCTTGTTAGGATCGCCCAGCGGCCGAGTGCCCACCAACTGGGTTCTCTCCTGCCACGTGATGCCGGAAGGAGTAACGCCCGAGCGCGCCTGGCCGGACGAAATCGATGGGTCCAGGAACAACTCGCTCAGCTTATGCGTGGCAAATTGATTAGCGCGGTCGAACTGATCCAAGTGGTCAGTGGTGCGAAGCGCCGCTGAGAGGCCGGAAAATATCGAGGCAAAACTGATTCCCAGAAGGGAGATCGCCATCAAAACTTCCAGAAGGCTGATCCCGGCCTCAGACGGTTGGCGGCCGCGTTGGACGATCATTCGCATTTAGCGCATCACTTGTTTAACGGCCTCGATGGCCGGACTCCCGAGCATGAAATCCACATGGACCCTGAAAGTGCTCCCCCGCCGGTTGCTGACCCACAGGTTCCTCTCTTCCACCACGCCGGACGGCGGGAGCATGAGCCGTACGACCGCCGGTGGAGGATTCTCGCCATCGTTCACCGCCACGCCCCGAGGGAGCGAGTATGCCCGCAAGAAACCTGAGGCAGGATTGAACGCCCGGACCATCCGGGTTTCCCGGTCGATTTCGACCACGTAATAGGCCTGCTCGTAAAGGGCGCGCGTCCGGGCATAGCGAACTGTCTGAGCCAACTGCTCGGCCGCGCTTCTGAGCGTCCATTCATCGGTCCAATTGCCAAAACGCGGAGCGACCAGAGACACGGACAGAGAGATAATCGCGAGCACGATCACCAGCTCGAGCAGCGTCATGCCCGCTTCCCCAGTGCGGGGACGGGGCCGTTCATTTCCAACTGAGAATGTCCGCATTCTCTCCTTCACCACCCGGCTGCCCGTCGGCGCCGTAACTGATGATGTCCGGCTCGTCACCATGCTCCCCGGGATACTTGTAGACATAGGGCCGGTTCCAGGGATCGAGCGGAATGTCCTTGGGCAGGTAAGGGCCGTTCCAGTTCATGACCCCCGTGGGAAGCGTCCGCAGCGCTTGCAGGCCCTGCTCCGTGCTGGGGAAGTTGCCCGTGTCCAGCTTGTAAGCCCCCAGAGCCGTTTGGAAGGCGGCAATTTGAGCTTTTGTCACGGTGATCTTGGCCTGTGTCGCATGCTTGAACAAGCGCGGAACCACCAGGCCGGCAAGCAACCCAAGGATGAGAACCACTACGATCAGTTCGATCAGGGTGAATCCCTGTGTAGAATCCCGTTCCGCTAAAGGTATTCGCTGTTTTGTTGGTCGTCGCATTAGAAGGGCACCTCGTTGATGCTGACAATCGCCAGCAAAGTTGAGACGACAATCGTCCCGACCACTAAGCCCATGGCCAGAATCACGGCTGGCTCGACCAGCGACACCAAGCGTTTGGTGGCCACGCGAACTTCGCGATCATAAATCGCGGCCAACTCTAGCAGCATCGAGTCAAGTTTTCCAGTCTGCTCTCCCAGAGTCATCAATTGCACCGCAAGCGGAGGGAACAAGCCGGTTTCAGCCAGCGGCGTGGCCAGCCCTTGGCCTCGCTTGACGCCTTGCATGAGCGGCTCGATGCTGGCGGCTACGCGCCGATTGCTCAAAACCTCGCGGGTTAGGCGTAGAGCCGAGATAATGGGGACGGCCTGATTCAACAAGGTGCCCATGGTCTTGGCAAAACGGGCGATCTCGAGTTTCAAGGTGACGTCGCCGAGCACCGGCGCTTTCAAACGCCATTGGTCCCATCGCATCCGGCCGGATTCGGTCTTCACCCATCGATTGATGAAAAATATGGCCGCGGCAATTATCAAAGCCGCGAGCCAGCCGTAGTCGCGAAAGCCCTGGGAAACGTCCATCAAAACCTGCGTCGGCAAAGGCAGCTCCTTGCCGGCTTCTTCAAAAATCTGCGCGAAGCGCGGTACTACGAATCCCAGCAGGAAAGCAATCGCCACGCTGCCCACGCCGAGCAAGAGCGCGGGATAGATCAGGGCCGAAACCAGATAGCCGCGCAGTTCGGCGCTGAACTCTTCGAACTCAACCAGGCGGTCGAGCACCGCCGGAAGCGTGCCGCTGGCTTCACCGGCCCGCACCATGGCTACGTAGAGCGGGGGGAAAAAACGTTCGTTGACGGCGAGACTGTGAGCCAGGGATTTTCCGCCGCGCAATTCCTTGAGCGTATCGTCAATAACGGCGCGCAATGCCGGCTTCTCCGCCAGGTCGCGGGAAAGCGCGAGACTGCGGTCGAGCGGTATGCCGGCGCGCACCAGCGTGGCAAGCTGGCGGGCGAAGGTCAGCCGGTCCTGAGAAGACAAGCCGCGCTTCGTGAGCCGTGCCCACCCCAAGCCCTGTCCGCCGTCTTTCGCAGTCACATGGATGGGCATGCATCCCATGCGGCGAAGCTGCGCCAGCAACGCAGGCTCAGTATCCGCGACCAGCGTCCCCTGCAACCAGCTCTCCGCTGCCTTTAACCGCTCTGTAAGAAAACTCTGGCATCGTCTCAGGATCCAGGATTCGGGATTCAGGATTCAGGCTGACCGTGTCATTCCGAGCGCAGCGAGGAAGCTTGCTCTGCGTCGGGTGTTCACTGAACAAGAGCCAGGGCGAGATTCCTCGCTTCGCTCGGAATGACACAGCCTACTTGAGATTTCGCGGCGTCTCAAAAAAATGATAAACAACTGACTACTGTCAACTGACTACTGACTACTTCTCTTAGACTTCCTGCGTAACGCGCACCACTTCTTGCAAGGTCGTCTGGCCGGTGGCAACCTTCAGCCAGCCGTCCTCCCTCAGGCTGCGCATGCCGTGCTCGCGGGCTGCCGTTCTCAAGGTACTGGCATCGGCGCGGTCCACGATGGCACGCCGGATTTCTTCGTCCAGCTCCATGAACTCAAAGATTCCCACCCGCCCCAGGAAGCCGGTATTGCCGCAAGCGCGCATCCTCCAGCTCGGTAAAAGGTCAAAGGACCGCCCGCGCATCCCAACCTTCTTCCGCAACTCGTCGCCATCCACCGTATAAGGCTGCTTGCAGTCCGCGCACAACACGCGCACCAGCCGTTGAGCAAGCACCGCCACCACGCGAAGACGAAACCAGGTAGTGTTCCACACCCATGTCCGTAAGCCGGGTGACAGCGCTGGGCGCGTCGTTGGTGTGCAAGGTGCTGAAAACCAGGTGGCCGGTGAGCGCCGCGCGCATGGCGATTTCAGCGGTCTCAAGATCGCGGATCTCACCAATCATGATGATGTCCGGGTCCTGGCGAACGATGTGGCGCAGGCCCGCCGCAAAGGTCAAGACCGATCTGGGGATTCACGTGGATCTGGTTGACACCCGGCAACTGGTACTCGACCGGATCCTCGACCGTTATGACCTTACTTGCCGTGGTATTCAGCCGCCGCAATGAACCATAAAGCGTCGTGGACTTGCCGCTGCCGGTGGGACCCGTGACCAGGAAAAGGCCGTGGGGAAGGCTGAGGTAGTACTCCATCTTCTGCAGCAGGGTTTCCGGGAACCCCAAAGTCGCCAGAGAATAGCGGTCGCTGGCGCTGCGGTCCAGGAGGCGCATCACCACGCTTTCCCCATAAAGCGTGGGGAGGGTCGAGACTCGCAGGTCGATCTCGCGGCCCAAAACGCGCAGCGGAATCCTGCCGTCCTGGGGCAGGCGCTGCTCGGCGATGTTGAGCTTCGCCATGAGCTTGATCCGGGACGTAACCGCCGCCTGCATCTCACGCGGCGGGGCCTGCACTTCGTACAGTACCCCGTCGATCCGGTAGCGGACCCGGAACTGCTTTTCGAAGGGCTCGAAGTGAATGTCGCTGGAACGACGCTCCAGAGCGCGCGCCACCAACTGGTTCACCCAGCGGATCACCGGCGCTTCCGAGGCCAGGTCGCGCAGTTGCTCGATGTCGGCCGCCTCCGCCTCCGCCACTCGCCGCCGACTCCGCCGGAGTCCGGAGCCCCAGCCTTCTGTCCGGTTTCTTCCTCGCCCGAGCCAGACCTCCAGGGCCTTCAGGATGGCGGCCTCGCTCGCCAGCCTCACTTCCGCTTTTCGGCCCAGCAACTGCTCCATCGCCCTAATGTTGTCGCTGTCGAGCGGGTCGGCCATGGCGATAAAAACCGTCCATCATCCACGCGGTAAGGGATAAAGAAGAGACTGGCGCAAGAAGGCGGAAGGCAAGGCGGCCGCCTCCATGGGTAATCTCCTGAAGTTCAGCCGGCGTCAACGCAGCGGGATGCCGAGCTGTTCGGACAAGACGTTCTGCAGGTCTTGCTGCGAAATATAGCCCAAGTCCAAGAAGGATCTTGCCCAGGCGCCCCTTCCGCTCCCGCTGCAATGTGAGCGCCTTTTGCAGGTCATCTTCCGGCAGCAGGCCGCGCTCCACGAGCATTTGTCCCAGCAATTTGTGGCTAACCGTAACGGAGGTCATGCTGAGCTTCTAGAGTTCCAGCGTCTCGCATCTTGGTGAGTAATTCCTGATAGGTGATCTTCTTGTCCCAAAACTGATCGAGATCCGACTTCCTGGTCTCAATGACGAGTTGATCGGGAATGGTCGATATCTCCGATCCGCATTTCAAAAAGGTGTACGACCACCGCAACGGAATCGTCAGCGCCAAGGTCCCGCAAGCTGACCGCATGGTCGGCCAACAGACGCGGGAACCGACGCCTTGACGGTGGCAATGCGCTCCCGCTCTGTCTTTTGCGCCTTCTCGATTTCCGCTTTGCTCAAGGGCGCCATGTTAAAAGGATTGGGAGCGCGCGTGGGATAAAGGTTGACTTCCAGGCTGAAGGCCAAACCGAATCCGGGCAAATAAGTTCCCTTGGTCTTCTCGAGCAGCCCGAAAGGCGGAGCGAATGTCTGCGCCATCGTTCCATCAATGACAGCTTCGAAGACTTTCATCTCGCTTTTTAGGGCGGTAATATTGGATGAGGGCGATTGCGCCCACACGCTACCTTGTGAAAAAAGCCAGCAGGTCAGGCCAACGATCACTGCTTTGCCTGAGCTGCCTAACTGGAAATGCATTCGAGTCGCCTCCTCTAAGGCCCCGTATGTGTATTCGAGGGTGATTGCGGATAATGGGCAACAAGGCTAATGACCTCGTTCTGGCGCTGCGTTTCCTTCCACATCGTACTGTAAGCGGATTCCAGAAACTGCAACTGCCGTCCCGATGCGCGCCAATTCACTCGTCTGCTCCCCACGCTGGCTCGCCTCAACATTCTTGTTCGCAACCTGTGTTGGCTTGGCCTGCATGGATACTTGTTCAGTGACTGCCTGTGCAACCATGGCCTGGAGTTCTGCCCTGGTTAATGCCGGCTCCGATCGGGCGACCGTCGGAAGCAGACGGCTTCCGCCGTACCGAAAACCCACCGAAGCGACGGCCAGGAAGATCGCGGCCGCCGATGCCGAAAGCGCCGTCGTGCGGAGTAAGGCCGTCCAGAAGCCGGCAAAGAAGTTCTGAGGTTTCTCGCCTACAAGAACCAGGTGGGCAGGCATCTCGCGGTCTGTCAGGCTGCTCTTCAGCGCCTGCTGAACTCCGCGCAAGCGCTGGGCCGAGCGCGCGCACTCTTCGCATTGCCCGATATGCTGCTCGAGCTCTCGCACCTTGGTTGGGGACAGCTCATCGAGCGCCCAATCTGTAAGTTCGGTTGCCCATTCACGACACACCATGACGTTCACCTCTTTGAAGAATCAGGATTCGAAACACAGGAGCGAAATGGTTGGAAGATGAAACCACAAACCCCGCAGCCCAGATTGGACTTTGCGAGTTCCCAGACCCATCCTTGTAAGTCACAAGTATGCAGTTGGCCGGTGGTTCCGATGGCTCTATTCCTGGTTCTTGGCACTCAACTCTTGAAAAACTCTTGACACCTGGCTGTCGATCGGCTTATATCTTGTCCGCTTCACGCTTTACGCGCCACCCTCTCCCCACGGGAGAGGGTAAAGGAGAGGAAAGGAACATCGTCGTGCCCGACGTATGACCCTCTCCCGCCGGGACAGGATGGCGCCTGCCGCGATCGGCTGAAAATCGCTCGGCGTTTTCGTTGCCGTCTTAGAGCGGCGTCGAAGCGCGCTATTGACCTTCAATAAACTTCCTCAATTGATCGAATCCCGAATAGACGCGCGTCTTGGCTGTACCCAGCGGACAGCCCTGAATTTCCGCAATCTCCTCCAACTTGAAACCCTGGTAAAACTTCAGGATCATCGCTTCCCGCTGCTCGAGGGGCAGTCCCGCGAGCGCTTTCTCTACCAGGATTTTCATTTCGCCTCGTTCCCACTGTCCTGCCTCACCCACCTTCCAACCTGGAGAACCCTCCGGCCGGTTCGAGATCCTCTAAGGCTAGTTTCTTCCTCACTGCTCGCGCCGAGCCGTGCGAGTGAGCCGTATTGCGTGCAATCCGAAACAACCATTGGTGAAATTTCTCAGGATCTTTCAGTTGCGCCCAAATGACGATAGCCGGAGAGAAAAACCTCCTGGCACATGTCGAAGGCATCTTCCGGCCGTCCCGTCAAATACACCAGGAAGCTATAAACCTTCCGCTCCCAACGCCTTACCAGCACGTTGAATGCTTCCGATTGCCCGCCTATGGCGTCTCGTACCAGCGCGGCGTCCGGACGATCAGATATCCCTATTCCCAATTCCACTCCTAGATGACGCAGAAGAAGGGAAAAAGTTTGCGGAGCGCCTCTCGGGTCGTTTAATTCATGCTTTTTTTCATCTCCGCAGTGTCCCGTGGGCGGAGTGCGGCTCTGCCGCCCTGACTTGCGGAAAGGCTTGCCTTTCCGCAGCTTCGCACTATCATACCTCAGTCGAGGCTGTGCCTCGATTCTGGAGTTTCTACATTTGTGTCGCATGGGCAGAGTGCGGCTCGGCCCAGGGTCGCGTCAAAGTCCTCGAACCATAAGAAAACAGGACACGCCCCATGGGAATCGTTTGTGGAGTGCGGCAGCTTGCTGCCGCTTTGGGTGAGCATGCTGGCAGGCGCGCCGGAGGCGGAAGCAAGCTTCCGCCCCGGAAAGCGGAGCAAGCTCCCGCACTCCAAATTCGTCCGACTTTGACGCGACCCTGCGGGCTCTGCCGCCCTGACTTGCGGAAAGGCTTGCCTTTCCGCAGCTTCGCACTATCGTACCTCAGTCGCGGCTATGCCTCATGCAAAAGGTCAATTACATTCACTTGAACCCAACGGCGCCGAGACAGTTGTGCGCAGGTCGGCTGCTGAGCCCCAAAGGGGCGATCTAACACAGCCCAGGCCAACGGCTTGGGTCAGCGAGGGCGGCCCGTTTAGACTGGATCAGCCCTGAAAGGGCGGAATAGGG
>CAVYPU010000032.1:0-75945 GCA_963770415.1 uncultured Acidobacteriota bacterium | reverse complement strand
GTCGGGCCTGGGGGCAACGGTGGTCTGGGCGCAGAATCGGAAGCGTTCGGTTTCTCTGGGTAGGTGGCGCGCCGGCTAGAGCGCAGCGCGAGAAGGCTGTGCCGGGGTCTAAGGTATTCACCAACGATGACCTCGTGGCCCAAACTAAACCGGATGAACCCGCGGCCCCCATGCCTGCCACGTCATCGGGTGCCAGCTTGACGAAGGCAGTCCCGGTGGAGAATTCCCTGAGTGGAACAAGCAAAGTCCAAGCCGTCACGGGGCCGACGCAGGCAACCCCGGCGAAAGCGATTGGAGAGGCGCAGGGAGGGAATTCGCACCGCGACCCGATGAGCAAAGTGCAAATTCGGCAGGAGAGGAGCTCAGGCCGCGAGGATCTCACCCTCCGCCGTAAGACCCGCAAAGCATCCCGCTGCGCCGGCAGTGCACGCGCGATTGAGCAAAACGAGGCAGGGTTCGGCGACAACTCCCGTCCTCCAATCAGCCGGATTGAATCCCCGCCTGGTTCCCAAAGTTGCTTCCCGCGCGGCGATCCTCGTCAGTTCGCTGCAGTTCCGAAAAGCAGGGCGAAGGAGAATCCACGATCCGTTCCCAAGGCTGCGGAGCGCGCAGCGGCGCCGCGCCAGGCGATTCCTGCATCCAGCAGCGCAGAACTAGCTGCCGCTATTCACCAGGTCGCCACGGTTCCGAGCCCCCTCGCATACCCCCACGGCAGGACTTGGGTTATGTCGAGAAAGCGGACGGGCAGGTTCAGGCTATCGTAGTTGATCATGGGTACGTTCGCCTCGTGCAGGAGAGTAAGTCGTTCGCAAAAAACTTCCATCCTGCGCGGCCCCCTTCGGCCGAGGTCGAAGCCGCCCCTGCGCCGCCTCAACCCGCCAGCCCACCGGTGACCCAGGGTCCCGCTTCAAACCTCGTCATCGAGGGTTTTTCAAACCAGGATGACGGCACTCCCTCACCAGCAGTGGTGGAGGCTGCATCCGCTCCGGCCCCGCAGGCCGTGCCGCCTTCCGGGAATAACGAAGAGCCAGGGTCCGCGGCATCCGCCGCATTGCAACCGGATGCTTTGGCTGATTATGCGGGCGTTCAACGGCTTGCCAAGCCACCTGAAAGCTTCCAGGCCCCGGCCCCTCCGGCTTTGCCCGCTTTGCCAGCGGAGGATGTGGCCAACCGCACGAGCGTTCAGCCCCTTGGGTACGTGGAAAAAGCCGGCGGGGAGAGGGAGGCGATCGTCGAAGTCCTCGGCCAGATCTATCTTGTGCACGAAGGCGAGTTGTTCGCCGACAAGTACAGAGCCTTGCGAGTGACCGCAACCTCAGTGGATATTGTGGAGGAACCTGCGACCGCTGCACTTCCCGAACGCCGCCGGAAGATTAAGGATGTTCCACCGCCCGTCTCCAGGTAGGCGGGCCGACTTTGCTGCCGTGTTCAACAGTTCCCGCCTGATCTCAGGTTGCACGGACCAGGCCACGGTATTGCGCTTCCCTGATTCCCCCGTGGCCGCGTTCCCGGTTTATCGGATCTCAACTACACGTTCCCCGCTCAACAAGGCTTTCTCGATACGCGGCCATAGACGATCAAGAGCCTCGATTAGGGACTTTGTTCGACAATTGCCGAGGCGCACCCACAGAAGACGAGCGCTGCTTCCTGCACGGCTGGCGAGGTAGAGGAAGTCCTCGTCTTTGGACACCACCACCCTGCCTCCCCTTGAGGCTTACTGCCATATTTCCGCATCGGAGGCAGATTCTAAGTGGATGGCTCCCACATGCTCGCATTCATGACCGAGCGACGTCAAATGCTCCGCCAAGGCCATTGGCAACTGGTTGTCAACAAGAAACTTCACGACACATGAAGGACAGCGTGATCTGTTTGATGCGCGGCGTATTCGATCGCCGCAACGATGTCTTCCTTCTCGAGTGACGGGTAATCCGATAGGATTTCCTGGAAGGAAGCGCCCGCGGCCAGAAGATCGAGGATATCAGACACGCGAATGCGGAGGCCACGAATGCACGGGCGTCCGCCACACTTGCCTTCCTCCACAGTAATCCGGTTCAGCCGCTCGTTATTCATACTCCAAGATTACTTGCTCAGCAGCAGATTGGCAAGCGCGAGTCAGCGACAATTCGTCTCTACCATTCCCCTGCCTTTTGGAGTTAGCCTTAGTTTGCCGATGGTATAAGGTTGTGGCGCGACCTGGCACGCTTTCATGGCGACGTCACATTCAGTCGATGTATTCTCTCTCGGCGTGGCGGTGTGGACTGCCGCACGGTTGTGGCCTTTAAATGCGAAACCTTCTTGCGCGCGCGCGACAAAACGGTGAGACGCACCCCTGGATCATTGCCTTGACGGTGATGCTGGCGATCTTCATGGAAGTGCTGGACACCAGCGTCGCCAACGTGGCCTTGCCCCACATTGCCGGCAACCTCTCGGCCGGCGTGGACGAAAGCACCTGGGTCCTCACCTCCTACCTGGTTTCGAACGCCATTGTCCTGCCGCTCACCGGGTGGTTCTCCTCGATCTTCGGACGCAAGCGTTTCTACATGAGCTGCGTGGCCATCTTCACGCTCAGTTCCCTGCTTTGCGGCCTCGCGCCCAGCCTGCCGCTGCTGGTGTTTTTCCGCGATTCTGCAAGGGGCGGGCGGCGGCGCGCTTGCAGCCCATCTCGCAGGCCATCCTGCTCGAAAGCTTCCCCAAGGAAAAGCGGGGCATGGCGATGGCGGTCTTCGGGATGGGCGTGGTGCTGGCGCCGATCATCGGCCCCACCCTGGGCGGCTGGATCACCGACAGCTACAGTTGGCGCTGGATCTTCCTCATCAACATTCCGGTCGGCATCCTTTCGCTGGTGCTCACGCTCTTCCTCATCTTCGACCCGCCGTATCTGGTGCGCAAGAGCCTGCGCGAAGGCGCCCACGTTGACTACATCGGCATCGGCCTTCTGAGCGTGGGTCTGGGATTTCTCCAAGTCGTACTCGATAAGGGCGAGCGCGAGGACTGGTTCGGCTCGAACTTCATCATCGGGTGCACGGTGGTGTGCGTCGTGGGGTTGCTGGGCGCCTTCCTGTGGGAGCTCAACCAGAAAGATCCGGCGGTGGATTTTCACCTGCTCAAGGAGCGCAACTTCCTTATCGCCACCATGACCATGTTCATGCTGGGAATCGTGCTCTACGGCAGCACCGCGTTGCTCCCCATCTTCCTCCAGACCCTCATGGGCTACACCGCGCTGCTGAGCGGACTGGTGCTTTCCCCGGGCGGCATCGCGGTGGTCATCCTGCTGCCCGTGGTGGGCAAGCTGCTCACGCGCTTCCAGCCGCGCTGGCTGGTGGTATTCGGCCTGTCGCTGCTTTCACTTTCGCTTTTTCACATGGCGACCTTCAACCTCGACATCGATTTCCGCACGGCGATGACGGCCAGAATCTTTCAATCCGCCGGAATGGCGTTCCTTTTCGTGCCCATCAACGTCATGGCTTTCTACTTCACGCCCAAAGAGAAAATCAATAATGCCACCGGCATTATCAACCTGGCGCGTAATATTGGAGGAAGCGTGGGCATCGCCGGCGTGGTGACCATGCTGGCGCGGCGCGCCCAGTTTCATCAGGCGGTGCTGGTAAGCCATATGACGCCGCTCGACCCCCCTTACCAGGCCATGCTGGGGGGCGCCAGGCAAATGTTCATGGTGCGGGGATCGGACCCCGTCCTGGCAGGCACCATGGCGCATGGCCTCGCTTATGGGCTGCTGATGCGCCACTCCACCATGTTGGCGTTTCTCGATGACTTCTGGCTGATGGGGGTTGTCATCATGATCGCAATTCCCTTCATGTTCCTGATGAAGAAAGTGAAGCCCCACAAGGAAACTGACGTGGCTAGCCACTAGAACGTGAAGGGCTTGCCATTCTCTTAAGGGTGGGTTAGTTTTGCGAATACCATGAAAAAGGCCTACCTCTTTTGGCTGGCGGATTATGCCGCCGGCGTCGCCGCCGCGCTCGCCCTGGGGCTGGTTGTATTGCTGATTGTGGCCTGGTTCAATGTGTTCAGGTCACACCTTATCCTCGGAGTGGCGAGCACCGCTCTCAGCGCTCTAGTCATTGTGATGCTCGTTCGTGCCGTCCCTTACGTCCGAAGAAGGGCTGACGAACGCCGCTTGGAGGAGCCCGACGAATCACTTTCTAACTTACTCCGCGATCTAAAGGAAGCGCGCACGGAGCGCGAGGAGCGTGAGAAGCGTCGGCAGCGCAGACGATAGCCTCGTCCCAATCCGTCGATATTCTCGCTGCTGTAGGGGGACGGCTTGCCGTCCCCGCATTTATGCCGGCCCCGACAAGGGTAGGGCAAGCCCTACCACTACAGCGCCTGGGTGCGATCCCGTGAGGCGCAGGGGCGCGTTATGGCGTGCCCGTAATCTCTTCACGCTCGTTATCGAGGGAATAGGGTTGTTCCCTCGAACTTCCCAAACAAGGTGACTTGGTGTAATGTGTTGTATTCCCTGGAAAGTAACAGGGGAAGCGCGGGTTGCTATTTGGTATTCCGGATAAGCGGATCCGTAATCATTTGAAGGAGAGTATTTGATATGCCACTAGTATCGATGCGCCAACTGCTGGACGAAGCCGCCAAGGGCGGCTACGGCGTTGGCGCGTTCAACGTCAACAACATGGAGCAGATCCAGGCGATCATGGAGGCGGCTCGCGAAACCAAGTCGCCGGTGATCGTTCAGGCCAGCCGCGGAGCGCGCAGCTATTCCCAGGACCGCTTCCTCTATCACCTGATGCTAGCGGCGACCGAACTCTATCCCGAAATTCCCACCGTGCTGCACCTCGACCATGGCAACAGCGTCGAGACCTGCAAGTCGGCCATCGACATGGGCTTCACCAGCGTCATGATGGATGGCTCGCTCATGCCGGACGGCAAGACGCCCTCCACGTTCGAATACAACGTGAAGGCGACGCGCGAAGTGGTCGAGATGGCGCACGCCAAGGGCATCACGGTGGAAGGCGAAATCGGCTGCCTGGGCGGCATCGAAGACGGCCACGGCGCAGGGCTCGACGGCCTGAGCCACCTCACCGACCCCGGCCAGGCGGTCGAGTTCGTGAAGCAAACCGGCCTGGATGCGCTGGCCATCGCCATCGGCACCAGCCACGGCGCCTACAAGTTCAGCAGCAAACCCACCGGCGAAACGCTCAAGATGGACCGCCTCATCGAAATCCACAAGCGGCTGCCCGGTACGCACCTGGTCATGCACGGCTCGTCGAGCGTGCCCAAGGAACTGCAGGACATCATCAACCAGTACGGCGGCAAGCTGAAGCCCACCTGGGGCGTGCCGGTCGAAGAGATCCAGCTCGGCATCAGGAACGGCGTGCGCAAGATCAACGTGGACACCGACAACCGGCTGGCCATCACCGGCGCCATCCGCAAAGTTTTCGCGGAAAAGCCGGAAGAGTTCGATCCGCGCAGCTACATGAAGCCGGCGCGCGAAGCCATGAAGAAAGTTGTGGCGCAGCGCATGACGCAATTCGGCCAGGCCGGCCACGCGGGCGACTATGCCTCGATCGCCCTTGCTGAGATGGCGAATCGTTACAAGAAGGCCGCTTAGCTAGGCGTAGCGGCGGGAACGGCGAGTGGCGCATCCATGAAGTGCCTTGTATGCGCCACTCTAGCCCCGCTGAGTAGTACTGGCGCTCCCTCGGAAACTTCTACTGGTTGGCGGGTGGTGCGCCACCTTGTTCGTGGTCGCCATTGCGCCCGCGCATGTGCTGGTGCATCTCATCAAACTGTTTCTTCTGATCGTCGTTGAGCACGCCGCGAATCTTGCTGTTGCTATCCTCCACAATGCTTCTCATCTTGGTCCTTCGATCATCTTGTGAAAGCGAAGTGTCGGACCGAAGGCTTTGCATCTTCTGCTGCCGGTCTTCGAGAATCGGCTTGATCTGACCCTTCTGATCGTCCGAGAGCTTGAGCGCCTTATCCATCCTCTGCAGTTCCTCGTCGGGGCTCATCCGCTGACCCCGGCCCATATGCTCGCCAGACTGGCCGCCTTGCGCGCGGGCTTGAACTCCACCTAGAGTCACTCCCAAAACGAGCAACCCGCTCCCTGCAATTGCCAGCATTCGTTTGTACATCATCGTCCTCCTTGTTTAAGTAATCCTGCCGTTAGCTTGGGACGTACCAGTATGCAATAAGGTTTCACTGAACAACGGAAAGGCCATCGTGATGCGCCTGTGCAAAGCCCTGTTTTCATTCACATTCGGTCATAGAAGCTGCGGGAAAACCTTCTCGCCTGTTATTGGATGGCGGATTGAAGTGAAAGGTGTGCAGAGACGATGCTCACTCGGGTGGGCTGAGGCCCAGCAGTAAGAAACCGCAGGGCCGTGGCTCCGAACGGCACGGGAAATGGAGAAGGGCGAACCTATCGCGCCGCGTCCACAAGCGTGAGGCGCGGCAGGCTTTGCGGATTGTTTATGCTGACGTGGAACAACTGATCGGCCTTGGATGTGAAGACGACACGAGGCAGTTCTTCCGGCGCGGCAGGCTGGGGCGATGGCAGCACCTTTTGCAGGTTGACGGCGAATCCAACATCATAACCGGCAGTGAGCTTTCCCCCCGCGAAGAACGCGGCAGGAATTGCAAAGTCGCCCGAGTATCCGTCTGCTGTCCTCTTCCAGGCAATCTTGATCTCCCCGTTGTAATCGTGCTTCCGAGGGCGCGGCGGCAAGTAATCCTCGTCGGAGAATACGCTTGGCTTCACCTGCCTGAAGTCTCCCGGGCTGAACCAGAGCGCGTATTCATCGCCGGTGGGGCGAATGGCCAGGAAGTTCTTTCGGAAAGCGGTTTCGAGCACGAGTTCAACCGCATCTCCGTTCCCGATGCCGCGCTGGGAGAATGGCTGATGGAGATCAGGGTCCTTGACGTCCACGCCGACATAAAGGTAATCATCGTCCCATCCTACCGCCACCCGAGCCGATAACTGCGCCGGACCCTTCCACAACTTAGCTCCCGTGCGTATTTGCGCCGCCTTGTCGAGCACATGCACAGGCCCTCGCTGCCACTTCGCGAAGTCCCCGTCGAGGTTCGGCGGCGCAGCCAACTTCGGAGCGGTCAGCGATTCGTAATCGTCGCGCAACTCAAGCTTGCCATTCGTTAAGCGCCGAAAAGCCGGGTCCGCCAGAACCTGGGTCAATCGTTCGCGAGTCTTTGGCGGGAAGGGAGAGATCTCCGCGGCGAACGTCGCCAGGCGCGGCTGGCCGCGAAGGCGTGCCAGAGCCGCATCGAGCCGTGCGATCCCGGCTGCGATCTTGGCCGGGTCGAAGGGGTTACGGCGCTCGAGAAACAGCGGGGTGAAAAGGTTATCATCCCACCAGTAGTCGCCGTAGGCTTCGAGAAACGGCGCAACGAGCACCGAGGCATTCCTTCCGAACTGGCTCTCCACGGCATGTTGCCGGGACTTCGCCGGATCGTAGGCTTTGGAATTCCACAAATAGTCGGCGACGGTCTCGAGCGGGATCATCGAGGCGTGGGCCTGGATCATGGGGTTCGAAACGACTCCCTCGACAGCCTCCGGCAAATCCGCCTCGCGATTGCGCAAGGGCCCAAGAAACACACGCCAGGGACGTCCGTCGTTGACCGGAAAGTTATCCCACACGAGCGGCTTGCGCCCCAGAAGCTTGCCCCATTCGCGCGCCTGCGCGACCGTAATGGCCGGCGATGCGACCTCCGTCCCGGTCCACACCATGTTCACTTCGGAATTAACACCCGCTCCCAGCTCCTTGATGTAGTCGCGGCTGCCCCACTCATTGGTGTAAACCGTGGGCGTGACCGTCAACCGGTTCGCGGGAGATTTCGATTTGAGATACCGGTTGAGCTTGTTGACGAGGTAAATGTGCGCCCCGGCCAACGTCTTGAAGCGCGCCTGGTCCGCCGGATTTTGCAGCTCCTGGGGGACGTCGTCGAGAAACAGGGCGAAGCACGAAACTCCCAGCTTGCCCACGCTCTCGAGCTTGCGGGTGAGAACGCTGAAGTCCTCCTCGCTCGAGTAAGTCATCGAGAGGCCCGGACTGATGGCGAAGCAAAAGTCCACGAAGTTCGCATGCGCCGTCTCGACCAATTCTCCGAGGCGCTTCGTTTCATCAGCGGGATAGGGATCGCGCCACAACTTGCGATGATAGGGGTCGTCTTTGGGCGCGTAGTAGTACGCGTTCATCCCGCGCTGGCCTTCGAAACGCAGGACTTCGATGCGCTCCTGGTGCGACCACGGCGGGCCGTAGAACCCCTCCACGATGCCGCGCTCCGGAAACGATGGGAAGTCCGTAATCACAACTTCGGCGCCCCCGCGTTCCACGCGAACCGCCTGCGGTCGCGGAACCAAATGGGTGGGGAGACTGGAAGGCCAGATCACCAGCAGATCGGGAATCCGCAGCAGGGCCTGGTGAAATCCTGCAGCATCCGCGGCCTTGATGCGCACACGATTGGGCACGGAAGCGCGAGGGTAGGACGCTTCCAGGATGTAACCCTCGCGGGCGAGCTCGCGCCCGGGTTCGAGCGCCAAGTCGCCGCCCTCGGCCTTCAGTGTATTTATAAAGGAGTTAACATTCTCTTCCGTGTGCAGCTCGATGACCAGGTCACCCGGCTGCTTGCGGTAGCGCTCCGCCTGAGCCGAGCTGGGAAAGAACCGGATCAGCGCCTGGTCGCGCGCCGCCAGTGCTTCAAGCTGGCGCTGGATTCTGGCGTCGAGCGACGGCGGCGCGGCCACAACCCAGGTGTGCTCCCGGCGTGCCGCGCCCCAAAGCGGCGCAGCCAAAAGCAACAACGGAACTAAGACCTTGAATCCGATCCGCATTATCTCCTTCCTGCACAAATTCACGGCACCCCAATCCGCCGATAAAAGAGATGCGGATGGTAGGGACGCATGACCATGCACCCCTAAGCCGCACGCGGCTCGACCCAGGCGGTGTAGGGGTAGGGCTTGCCCTACCCTTGCCGGGGCCGGCAGACATGCAGGGACGGCAAGCCGTCCCCCTACAGCATGGACCGCGACGCCACCGCCGTCAGCCGACGCGGACCGGGTGAGGGGGTTGTCATGGCCGCAACCCATACATGGCAACTTCCCCCCATTCAATTTGCGCTCCTGAGCGCCGTCCGCTTCGCAGCCGGGTGATGGGTTCCAGGCCGAGGCGAGCGGCGCACCGGTTCCGGCCGTTCCTTGAGCGATTCAAGAGTCCAGAAGGCCGGGTCCTCAACCCCCAGCCGCCACGCCGCGAATCCCCGCAGGTGATATTTCCGCATCAATTCGAGTTTGGCTTCCAGGCTTCGGCTATCCTCGTACCAGCCCGTATGGACGCCCGAGTCGTCGTCATACTGAAACCAGGGTGTCCGCCAGCGCTCGTCCCAGCGGCTTTGAGCGCTCGACTGCTCCAAACGAGATTGCGCGTCCGCAAACGCCAGGGATCGAGATGAAGTCGTGTCTCCGCTTTGTATCCATTCCCTGCCGTAGAAAGGGATGCCCAGCAGAATCTTCCGGCCGGGCACCCGCTGCGTCGCATAATCGAGCGCCGCCTGCGCCCAGTCGTAACCCGACACGGGCCCGGGAGGCGTGGCACTGCTGTGGTGGTCGTAAGTCATCAAGGTGAGAAAGTCAACGATCGCGCCGAGAGCGCGGAAATCGTACGGGGCGCCCCACTCGCCGCCATGGAATTCGTGTTTAGGATCGACGTCGGGGAAGGCATCGGAGAAACGCGGCACCACGGCGATGCTGAGCAGCCGGCCGTCCGCGTGCAGCCGCGCTGCCGCTCGTCGCACAAACTGCGTGTAGTAGCGCTTGTCCGCGGGATCGATGTATTCGAGATCAAGTTGCCAGCCGGCAAAATTCTCGCGCTTGGCAAGGTAGGCAAGATACGTAACGGCGCGTTGCTGCGCCCGCACGCTGCGCAGCAAGCCGCTCGCCACGCTCCGGTTGAAGCCCGGGTTAACCACCAGCGGCATCACCGGCACCTTTGCTTGCCTCGCTGCCTCAAGCACGGGAGATGGAACTTCTCCATGCACGAAACCCTGGGCATCGACCGCGAACGACTGGGGTGCAAGCAGAGTCATCTGCGAAACGTGCTGCTCGATGGACAGGATGGCGCGCGGGTCCGGCGAGAAGTAATACATCGCAAGCGGCCGCGCGCCCAGCACCTGCCAGCGCGCTCTTGCAGAAGCCGTCACGGGCCTGGCTGCGGGCTTTCCCGCCACCTGTGACTTCTGTGCCGCATCCATGTGGGCTGCGACTGGAACAAGAAGCGCCATCGCCAGCCACAGCGACGCAGCGCCGCCCTTCAGGGTGCCACGAACGGCCCGGAGCAGTGTCATTCCGAGCGGAGCGGGGAATCCTGCTCTGCGCTCGTAACGGCCTGAACTCACGGTTGAGCGAAGAAAGAACAGAGCGAGATTCCTCGCTCCACTCGGAATGACATCTTTCATCTTGTACGGCTCCATATCTTCCAAAAGTAGTAGGCGGGAATTCCGGTGCCCACCAGCGCCACGCCCCACATCGTAGAGGACCATTGCTCGCGCAAGATGTTCACCACCACCGCCACTGACAGGATAACAAAAATTGCCGGGATGAGCGGATATCCCCAGGTGCGGTAGGGACGCTCGAGCTCGGGTGCGCGGCGGCGCAGGATGAAAATGCCGGCGGTCGCGAGGGCATAGAAGAGAAACTCAGTGAAGATCACCTTCGTGTAGAGGCCTTCGTATTGGCCGGTGAGCGCCAGCAACCCTGCGATGACGCCCTGGGCGGCAATGGCGGCCGACGGCGTATGAAAGCGAGGGTGCACGCCCGCGAGGAACTTCGGGAAGAGCCCATCGCGCGCCTGGGCGTAAGGCACGCGAGACCCTGAAAGGATGGACCCGTTCACCGCCGCAAAGCACGAAATCATGACCCCGATGGCGATAAACGTCCCGCCACCCTTGCCCATGAACTGCCGGGCAGTGTCCGCGGCGACAGTATTAGTAGAGATGATGTGAGCTGGAGTCAGAACATAGAAGTAAGCAATGTTAACTAATACATAAATAGCGATCACCCGAGTGTCCCCAGGATGAGAGCCAGCGGCACATTGCGCTGCGGATGCTCCACCTCGCCCGCCACCATGCTCAAGTTGTTCCAGCCGTCATAGGCCCAGAGCGCCGCCACGGTGGTGACGCCGAACGCGGCGAAAAGGTTCGACGGGCCGCCGGAGCTGATATGCGTCCCGAAATGCTCAAACGATCCGTGGCCGAACGCGAGACCCAGCACGATAAGCGTGACCAGCACAAGGATTTTCGCCGCAGTGAAGAACGTCTGGGTGCGCCCGCTGCGGCGCACGCCCAAAACATTCAGCCCGGAGAGAAGCAGCACGAGAAGCGCTGCGCCGATTTGCAGCCCCGTCAACCGCAACGTTATTGTGTGGCCGGCGATCTCGACCGGGGCTTGCCAGATCGCTTCGCGCAGGCCGGGGAAAAAATAAGCAAGATAGATGACGAAACCGGTGGCAATAGCGGCAATCGATCCGCTCTTCGCCACCACGAACTGCGTCCAGCCGTAAAGGAAGCCCATCATCGGGCCATAGGCCCGGTGCATGTAAACGTACTCGCCGCCCGCCTGGGGCAGCGCCGCACCCAACTCGGCATAGCCTAGCGCTCCGAACAGGCTGAGGACGCCGGCGAGAACCCAGACCACAAGGACGAGCCAGGGGGAGCCGACTTGGCGGAGCATGATGCTGGGCACGACAAAAATACCGGTCCCGATCATCGTACCCGCTACGACCGAGGTCGCGCCGTAGATGCTCAGTCCTTTGACGAGTTCCCTGCGCTGTTCCATCAAACCCTGCTAACTATATTTGTTTTCAACAACATTCCCGCACAATCCAGATAAGTACCTGTCTTTTCATAGACATTCCCGCTTTGCTCACAAGTTATTCAATGGCGCCCCTTTGTTTTCATAGACATTCTCGCTTTGTTCCGTAAATTTAAATTGCTCACTGAGACTGCGTGAGGCTGACAGCAGCATAACTCTCTCTCGCGGGTCACGTCCAGGTGAGGTGTGCACGGTGTTGCATTTTGCTGCATTGCCGCCTGCGGAGGCCGCAAGCCAAACTGTGCAGACTCGTACGCGATTTAAGCACGGTAACCATCGTTCGCCGGAGCATGGACCCGCCTGACTTAAATCTACAATACTAGCCTATGTTCTGCGGTTGTCAAGAGACAGGAAGTCGTGGGGGGACCCCGGCGCTGGCTAACGACCCCACGGTGAACGTCACCACGGTTCCGATGGCCACGTACCAGGTCCAGGCGATCGTCGTGAAGCCGACCACATACGCCATAACGCCCAGGGCGACCAGCGCGCCGGTCAGGGCACCCCGCCCGTCCGCGCGCTTGGTGAGCACGCCCAGCAGAAATATTCCCAACATGCTGCCGTAAGGGACGCTGGCCACGGTCAGCGCGAGTTCCAGCACGCTGCGGTGGAGTTGCTGCGCCACGAGCGCGATGATCAGCAGCACCACGCCCCAAAGCACCACCATGCCGCGCGAGACCCGGAGGTAATGCTTTTCATCGGCATTCGGGCGCATAAACGGCTTATAGAAATCCATCACGGAAGTCGATGCCAGGGAGTTAAAGGCAGCGCTCAGGTTGGCCATTCCCGCGGCGATGATCGCGGCGATCAGCAGGCCCGCAAAGCCGCGCGGCAGCTTGGTCACGACAAAGGCGGGGAAGATCTGGTCCGGCCGTGCGAACGGCGCGGCGGGCGGGAAATGCCTGTAAAACGCAAACAGCACGACTCCCACCAACAGGAAAAGGGTGAACTGCAACAGGACGAGGACCCCGCTTGAAAGGATGGCCGCCTGACTTTGACGGCGATTCCGAGCGGCCAGCAGGAACTGCACGATCAACTGGTCGGTGCCGTGGGTGGCGGTGTTGAGGAAGGCTCCGCCGATGAGGCCCGACCAGAACAAGTAAGGCTCATGCCAGTTGAACCGGAAGTTGAAGACCGCAAGCTTCGCCCCCTCCGCGTACGCTAGACGCGTGACCTCCGCCCAGCCGCCCGG
The DNA here is from genome assembly GCA_963770415.1 of uncultured Acidobacteriota bacterium. Taxonomy (GTDB): domain Bacteria; phylum Acidobacteriota; class Terriglobia; order UBA7540; family UBA7540; genus CAVROP01. The sequence goes on along the minus strand of CAVYPU010000032.1, from coordinate 62,899 downwards.
AATAGCGTGTAAGGCCAGTGCGAGCGCCATCACGCTTCCCGAAATATATATGAACAACTGAATAACTTCCGTCCAGATCACTGCCGTCAGGCCGCCCTCGAAGGTGTAAAAAAGGGTCAAGGCGATGACGATCAGCAGCGAGGCAATCACCCCGCTCCTCAGTACCACTCCGATGACGATGGCGATGGCAAAGACGCGAACGCCTTCCGCCAGGCCTCGCGTAACAAGAAACAAGGCGCCGGTGAAAACCTTCAGCCCACGCCCAAACCGCCGCTCGATGAGCTGATAAGCGGTGAAGATTTCACCCGCGAAATAACGAGGAATGAGGGCATAGCTGACCACGACCCGGCCCACCAGGTATCCCAGAACCAATTGCAGGAATCCGAGGTTAGAATGATAAGCCATGCCAGGCGTGCTGATAATCGTCAGGATACTGGTTTCGGCGGTGACAATGGCAAAGGAAATCGCCCACCAGGGCAGGCGCCGTCCGCCCTGGAAATACTCGCGCAGAGTGGGCTGGGTTTTGCGAAAACGCGCCCCGAAAACAGTGATGGCGGCAAGATAGCCAACGACCACCAGCAGGTCAAGCCAACTGATTGCCACACTCACTCCTTAGCCTTAGCGTTCAACCGCTAGCCTTGAACCACCAGCAGACAGCAGCCGGGAAGGATAGCATAGAGTAGGGGCAAGCGCTGGGGTGGCTCAGACAGTGCCTTGTATGTCTGCGCCTTGTGGCGCCGACATAGAAAGCAATGTCGGCGCCACCCACGACCCTCCGTGCAGGACCAAATTGATGGGGCGGGAATAGATTTCGCGGTTAGTGGTATTAAGAGTTATTATGGGTGACATCGACGAACATCGCAGGACGGGCGGGCAGACTGGAGCGGCCGATAGACGGTTTCCGAATGCGTTTGACGGCCGGTAATCCCACGCAGCGGTTTTTCAACCGCTAATCGCCCTCGGCAATTACTCATCGTCAATGCTGGAGTTGGATTTGTTCTTTCACCCCAAGGTTCGAGTGGAAGATTTCGAAGCGGCGGCGATGCCGCACTTCCCTGACCTCTACCGGACCGCCAAGCTGCTGGCCCAAAACTCGACTGAAGCTGAGGACGTGGTGCAGGAGGTTTACCTGCAGGCATGGAAGTCGTTTCATCGTTTTGAAGCGGGAACCAACTGCCGGGCCTGGCTGTTCAAGATTCTATTCCATCGGCTACATCATTTCCGGCGGCACTGGGCTAAGGCGGCGCGGATGGAAGCTTTCGAAAAGCCCGAAGACCAGGACAGACTGGTTGCCGAAGTCCCGGTCCCGCAGGAAATCCGGGATGAGGATGTGCTCGAGGCGCTCGAAAAAGTGCCGATTGAATTTCGTGAGGTGGTGCTGCTGGCGGACGTCCAGGAGTTCTCGTATAGAGAGATCGCGGAGTCCATGAAGGTGCCTCTGGGTACGGTCATGTCGCGACTAAGCCGGGGAAGGAAGCTGCTGAGGCAGGAGTTGGCCGGCATAGCCCGCTCCTTTGGGATCGGGCCGGAGAAGGGCCAGCCGCAAGCGGGTGAATCCGCATGAACGACCTCAACTTCAACTCGAAGCAGTGTGAGCGGATACGCCGGCAGCTCGACGAGTACCTCAGCAACGAACTTCCGGTGGAGGCCACGGGAGAGGTTTTGCGGCACCTGGAGGGCTGCCAAGCCTGCTCACAAGAACTCGAGGCTCGCACCAAAGTGCGCGACGCATTGCGCAAGGCGGTAGTGAGCCAAGCCCCGCCTGAAGCGTTACGCCAATCCATTCGCAGCCGATTGCGGGAGACTCAACCCGGATTCTGGGGCGGTTCTCGAGAGATCTCCTGGGCTCTGGCCCTGGCTGGGCTGGCGGTTGTGGTCCTTGGCGGTATCGCCGCGCAACAGGCAATCAAAATGCTCCAGGGTAGGCGCATCGTGGCCGGTGTACTCGCGCTCGGAGTCTCGGACCACGTGCAGTGTGCGATCAAGGGGCACAACTACCCGGAGGTCGCGAACCCTCCCGAAGTCCTGCGCAAGAAGCTCGGGACGCAGTTCGCAGGGTTGCTCGAGGTCGTGCAGCAAAACCTCCCCGGGTTCGAAGTGCTCGAATCCCATATCTGTTCGATTCCAGGCAGCCCGCGGAAATATGTTCATTTCATCACGCGAGGCCACGGCACCATTCTCTCGGTGATTCTGACCAAGAGCGAAGGGGCACAGTTGCCGCGCAAGGCCGCGCTCAGATCGGGGGCGGCCGCGGACTCAACCTATATGAAGCTCACCTCGAGGGCATGAACGTGGCCGGATTCGAGTCGAGTGGATACTTCGGCTTTGTGGTCTCTGACCTCAGCCAGGCCGCGACCCTGCAGATTGCCGACGCGCTTGTCCCACCGCTCAAGACGGCCCTTGAAAACGTCGGCCCTTTCGAGGCTCGTGTGGGTCTCGACGATGTAGATCGAGCATCAGGCTCAGTCCCTGCCCTTGATGATTCACTGTGATATTTACGGCCGGGAACCTGGATTCCCTCATGGGTTACGCCTTTAGCTCCTGCGGAACCCCCCTTCGCGGCTTCTTCTCCACAATACTCTCCCCACCCATCATTTTTTTGTACTCGGGAATAGAACCCGTCACGAGTGGTATTTCCAGAGTGTGGGGAGATTGCCGACTGATCCCATAAGGGCATCAGGCGGCAACGACCAGGCAGGGCTTCCAAAATCCAAACAAAAGGAGAGAACAACTTGAAAAGCAAACTCTGTCGTGCCGGCGGCATGCTGGCGGTAGTATTTCTCGCGGCCGCAATGACGGCTGCAGGTGAAAATGGACGTGGCGTATTCGTGGTCACGAGCACGAATAACGTAAGCGGCAATGACGTGGTGGTGTTCCAACTTGGTACCGGGGGAACGCCGTCACTTTCGATGGCAGACATGCTGCCGACAGGCGGCAGCGGCGGCGCCAGCACTAACGCGGGGATTCTGCAGTTTAACGGCGAGTTCGGGGCTGTGGCGAATTATGGATCAAACAGCGTCACCGAACTTGTGCGCGATCGCAACGTTTTCAGCATTGGGCGAACGATCAATCTTGCCTCCGGCTGCACGAACCCTGACTCCGTTGCGCTCAACGGGTTTCAACTTTACGTGGTCGGCAAGAACTGCGCCGAAAGCCACCTCTGGCCTTCAGGAAAATTGGATGGAAGTGTGGTCAGTCTCAGCGATTCCTCGGCTGCGCAGATAGCGGCCGGATTCAGTTGGGCGGCCGTCACCATGACGTCAGGGTCCGTCGTGCAACTGCCGCTCACCTTTGGCGGAGCACTCAGCGGCGCGAGTAACACCGTGACGCTCCCCGCCGATACCAACATGGTCCCGCTCGGCGAGGCGTTTTGGGGGAATATTCTGGGATTCACTCCCGCCCACAGTCCCAATAGTTTCGCAATTCTCAACAAGACCGGGACGGTTTTCCCAGTAGCAGGACCGACCCCGTCCTATCCCACCAACGCTCCCTGCTGGGTAGCTAAAGGTGCGGGGAACGTGTGGTATACGGGCAACTCTCCCGGGATGGCGATCTCGATATTTTTCAGCGACGGCCAAGGCGGAGTGTTCTATAAGTCGGTGCCTCTTCCCGGCGGTCCGACAGATATAACGGTGTCTCCGGATGGCAAGTGGCTCGCCGTCATCTACTCCGCCAGCGGTGAGGCCTACGTCGCCGTGTATTCGATCGACGCTTACGGCGACCTCACCTACGCAGCGACCTCACCCTCGGTCGGCGCAGCCTCCTTCAACGGTGTGGCATTCAGCCAGTAGTTGAGTTTACCGGGTTTGACTATCTGAGAAATGGCGTAGCGGCGGGAACCTGTCTCCATAAAATTCGGCACAACTAACAGGGCTGGGTTTCGAAAGAGATTTGGGGCAAGGCAACCCCGCCGCTACCCACCTCGGGCGCAGTGGTTAACGATGTACTCGCGAACCCGATCCGGCATGCGAGAGTCTTGGCATATGTCCCGAAGGTCGCCCGCGGCCACGTCCGGCAGGAACTCCACCACGCGAGCAAATGGAGTGAGCGGATGGCGAATCAATGCCAGGCGAAGGTGGTAGGCGCGCGACCACTTTTCGTGCTGAGATATCGACTCTACCAGCAGGCTGGGAAGGCTGCTCAGCGCCAGGACTTTCAGCAAACGCGCCTCCGTAAGAAATGGATTGCTCAGGGCAGCACGAATAAGCTCCGAATCCTCCGTCACCAGCAATCCCGCCGCGACTCGCCCTGACGCCCGGCACGCCAGGGTAATCTTCTCTCCGCGCGGAAGGGCATGCATCTTTGTTAAAACCATTTCCTCCGCCAGTTTTTTCACCTCAGCCGGCGCCCCGGAGTTCGGCTGACGCCCACCAGATCGAAAAGGTAGAGGAATTTCAACAGGGACAAGGAAATCAGGCGCGGCGTCTTGGGATGACGGACCATCGCCAGCTTCACCTGATAACTGCGCGCGGCTTGGGGGTGCCTGGCCAGCTCACGGAGCGCTTCCTGTGGCATGTCCTTGCGCCCCAGCAGCCGAAGCAGATCTTGTTCCTCCAGATTCGGGTTGCGCGCCAAGGCGACCAGGATTTCCTTGACCCTCTCCATGAAAAGCGGTTCGAGCTCGGAGCGAGGCGCGGTAGCAGCCAGTTCGGCTCGTTCCGGCGCCGTTGTGTGCGGTTTCCCTTCCCTCATTCTTCCCCAGATTCTAGTTGGCAATTCTTAGAGTCATGACGACTCCCCCGAAAATCATGTCATTCCCGCGTAAGCGGGAATCCATTGTGTTCCAAACCGAAAATGGACCCCAGCTTTCGCGGGGGTGACGACGAGGGCGATCTTCATTCGCTCGGGTGGGCTGCAAGCCCATCGGTACTCTCTTGATAGAAAACACGCTTTACGAGCGCAATCGACCCAAATGATGCTATGATGGAGGTGCCTGGAGGAGAGAGGTCGCCTTTCTCCCGCCGCAGCATCCAAGTTTACAGACGAAGGGCATGGAAGGGAAGATGAAGGGCAAGTAAGATTTTGCTTGAATTGTTCTTCAATCCCTGGTATTTGGAATGCGTCATTCTTTTGGCTTTGTTTCATGCATCAACCATTTACGGTGTGCGCGGACCGTAGTATTTAAGCAAAATTACAAGATGGAGCGCGCCTGGACTCTCAAAGGAGTTAAAACCCAAAAACTGAGGTAGCTTCCCCATGAGGAAAACAACTGCGCTTTGGACCTTCACCGTGCTTGCCAGCCTTCTGGTACTGACTTCTGTGGCGCCGGCGGCTATCCGCTCACAGAAGGTTTCGGGGTGGACATTCGCTCAACAATGGAATGCGCCTGGGCAGGCCGCACAGGCCAAGAATTGGAAGAGCAGGGACGAATACGACGCATTCACCGCCATGGCCAACGAGAAAGATCCCAACAAGAAGATCTCGCTGGCGGAGGCGTTCCTCCAGAAGTATTCGAGTTCAGATTTCAAGGATCTCGCGTACTTGGCGGAAATGCAAACCTACCAGCAGTTGACCCAAACCGATAAAGCCGTCGATGCGGCTCACAAGGTGTTGCAAGCCAACCCCGATAATCTCGACGCCTTGAGGTACGTGAGTCTTGTGTTCCCGTTCGTGTATAAGGCCGATGCTCCGGACGCGCAAGCAAAGCTGGCGCAAGCAGAGAGCGACGCCAAGCACGGCCTGGAAGTGGTTCAGAAAACGCAGAAGCCCGCCGGGGTTTCCGACGAGCAGTTCAACCAGGCGGTGAAGGGCTTGCGCGCCGTCTTTAACGGCACGGTGGGCTTTGTCGCCCTGCAGCGCAAGGACTACGCCGCCGCCATCACTTCCGACAAGGCCGCCGCCGAGGACAATATCAGTGATTGGTACGTCTTCTACCGCATGGGTCTGGCTTACCTCTACTCGAACCCTCCCGATCACGATCATGCCATCTGGTATATCGCGCGCGCTTTCGACTTGGCTAAAGCCGCGAGCGACCAGAACGCGAGCGAGTTCGAGAAGTTCCTCAAGCAGGTCTATGTTAACTATCACGGCAATGAAGATGGTTTGAATGATGTTGAGACTCAGGCGAACTCCTCGGCGAACCCGCCTGACGGTTTCAAAGTGGCAGCTATGGAAGCTCCCAAGTCCACTGGGAACCCTTTAGTCGATGCTTTTAACACCATGACCTATCCTCTGAAATTAGGGGGAGAGATGGCGCAAAAGCAGTGGGATGGACTGAAGGGACAACCCATCGAACTGGGCGGAGTTGTGGATGGCGTTCAGAAAGGTTCGGACCCGGGAACGTACTCGGTCCGCATCGATATCCTTGACTCCTCGAAAGCCGCCCCGGGCGTTTACGACATTGAACTCAAGGACTCAAAGCAGCCGAACGTCAAGAACCTCGCGGCAGGCGACGTGGTCAGGTTCAAGGGCACCATGGATTCCTATACGCCCGCACCCAATGTGATGCTGACCGTCGTGGGTGAGGTTACCCAACCCGATCCGCTCCCTGATAAGCCCCCGGACAAGCCCAAGACCGCTCCGACCCACCGCCGCACGACGCACTAGCGGACAGTAGGCCAGAGTCTTCGAGGTAAGATTTCGCGCAGCGCCGTGCTTGAAAGGCCGGCGCTGCGCATTGTTGTCTTCAGGGGATCATTTCACGACGAGCCCGCGCAAACCAAGCCCCAATCAATGTTCCAGCCCTCGCCCCCGTTGGGGGAGAAGGTGGTCAACGAAGATTGATTTCAGCCCTCTCCCTTGGGGGGAGGGTGGCGAGAGTAGCGAGCCGGGTGAGGGGTTTCTTCACCCAAAGCCTCGCAACTTCGGAATCCAGGATCAAAGAGTCCAGACACGCCCTCATAACGCTCGCTGAAAGCTGACGGCTGAGTGCTGATAGCTTATCGATCGCTTGCCGCTGTAAAGCTCGTGAACCCGTAATCGCCGTCCATGCCGGTCGAGCCTTCGATGTAAAATCCGATGCCGGGGTTGCCGCTCTCAAAAGTGTCGTCGCTCGCCCGAAGCACCTGCACACCGTTAATATAAGCGGTGATAACATTTCCAATTATAGATGCTTTGACAACATCCCCGGTCGCAACCCCGCACTGCGGCCCTCGGCTCCGGGTCAGGTAAGTGAAATCGCCCAAGGGTCCGTTCCAGCGCACGACTTCGCAATAGGCTTGGGCCGATTTCGAGGCGCGGAAAAGAATCTCATACCCGGTTGCCCGGTGAGGAGAGAGGGCGCTCCTTAATCGCAGCTCCACTTCTTCATTAGCATTATCGTTTGGCTTTACTGCGTGGACGGTTGCTTGGGCCGTCTGGTTCGGCCCCCAGTCGCCCGCGAGGATCGCCGTCGAGTCATCGTATTTCTGTGGCGCGGGCCTCTGCCCTCCAAGCTCCGTCCCAAACGCCAACCCCGCGTTCGTCCGAACTTCTGCCCAATCGAGGCCATCCTTCCGCCCGCTTATCCACATACCCCCTTCCGAAAGCGGATTCTCAGCGCGGGGAAAGTTGGTGGTGTAAGTCTTCGCAGTCCCGCTAGGCCCGGAAGCCGCCGGCGACACGCTCGCACCCAGGTTCGCGAAGTGCCAAGCCGACAAGAAGGTGACCATGGCCACTGCGAGTCGGACGATAGCGCGCCTTACGCGAGCCTCCGTAGCAACCGCAGACGTAGTTCGGGGCATAGGCCCTCCAATAAATGTTTCAAGCAACATTGGATTCTATCACCGACTGCGGCCTTAGCTTGACCGGACGGTTAATGGTATGCTAGGTTGATTTGAATCGCCCAGATAAACCATGATGTGTGGGGGGAGACAACGTTGGCGGCGCCAGCGGGTGTAGATTTACGTCGCACGGCGCTTTATTCTTTGCACAAAGCGCTGGGCGCCAGGATGGTGGAATTCGGGGGCTGGGAGATGCCGGTCGAATATGGCGGCATCATCCAGGAGCACCTCGCGGTGCGCAGTGCTGCAGGGCTATTTGATGTAAGCCACATGGGGGAGATCGAAGTGCGCGGGCCGCGCGGTTTGGAGCTTCTTCAGCATGTCACCTCGAACGACGTGTCCCGCCTGAGGGATTTTCAGGCTCAATATAGCGCTTTGATGCATCCAACAGGTAGCGCCATTGACGACTGCGTGGTACATCGCCTGGCGGAGGATCGCTACTTCCTCTGCGTCAACGCGGCGAATACGGACCGGGATTTCGATTGGATCAGGCAGCACAACTCGCTGGGGGCGGAGGTGCACAACGTCTCCGGTGAGTACGGGCAACTCGCCCTGCAAGGCCCTCGGTCGGTCGCGATCATCTCAAAGGTGACGTGAGACCCCCGTCGCCGGTCTCAGGTACTATTGTTTTTTGAAGGCCCGGTGTTGTAACGTGGACGGTCTTCTGGCGCGCACCGGATACACCGGCGAAGACGGATTCGAATTTTATTTTCCGGCTGACGAGAGTGGTAAGGTCTGGAACACTCTAGTGGAAGCCGGGCGCCCGGAAGGATTGGTTCCGGCAGGGCTGGGCGCTCGGAACACGCTGCGGCTGGAAGCGGGCTACCCGCTTTATGGCCACGAGCTTGATGAAGGAACCACCTTGCTCGAAGCCAATCTGGGATGGATCGCCAAGCTCGAGAAGAGCGAGTTCATCGGCCGCGATGTTCTCATCGAGCAGCGTGCCCGTGGCACGCGCAAGAAGCTGGTGGGTTTCGAGATGACGTCGCAAGGAATCGCGCGCGACGGCTATAAGGTTTATGTGGACGGTCAGGCAGCCGGCGGCGTGACCAGCGGATCGTATGCGCCGTTTCTTGAAGAAAAACATCGGCATGGCCTACGTTTCCCCCCTTGGCTGAGGTTGGCCGTGAGATCCAAATCGAGATTCGTGGCAGGATGGCAGGGGCGAGGATTGTTCCCTTGCCGTTTTACAAAAGGGTAAAGTAGTCTTGGCCGTTGTTAGACAAAATCACTTGTGTGGTTACCCCCGCGCAGGCGGGATCCATATCAGTCCAAGAAGAACTGGATTCCCGCTTGCGCGGGAACGGCTTCCTTAGGCTGATTCTCGGGAGAGCGTCGATGTACCCTCAAGAATTTCTTTACACGAAAGAGCACGAGTGGATCCGAGTGGACGAAGGGATCGGCACCATCGGGATCACCGACTACGCCCAAAAGGAATTGGGTGATATCGTCTACGTGGAGCTTCCCAAGCCGGGCGAACACGTAGCCGCCAGCGAAAGCTTCGGAACGGTCGAATCCGTGAAGGCGGTCTCCGAGATCTACTCCCCGGTCAGCGGCGAAGTGACCGACCGTGAACACCAAGCTGCAGAACAATCCGGAAATGCTGAACGCCGACCCCCACGGCGAAGCGTGGCTGGTTCAGGTGCGGCTCTCGGACCGTAGCGAAATCGATAAGCTGATGAGTGCGGAAGAATACGAAGGTTACATCAAGAAGGAAGAATCCGCCTAATGCGTTATTTGCCCAATTCCGACTCCGACCGCGCCGCCATGCTGGAGGCTACCGGCCGGGAATGTATAGAGGACCTCTTCGACCGTATTCCGAGCGAACTGCGGCTGCAAGGACCGGCTCGACTTGCCGGGCCCGCTCTCCGAGCCCGAGATCCTGGAATTCTTTCGTCAGGCCGCGAGCCGCAGCAGCCGCGAGTTTGTCTCGCTGCTTGGCGCCGGTGCATATACCCATTACATCCCGGTGGCCGTGAAGGCGTTGCTCTCGCGGGGCGAATTCTTCACCGCTTACACACCCTACCAAGCGGAGATTTCCCAAGGCACTCTGCAAGCGATGTTCGAATTTCAAACTCTCATGACCCAACTCACGGGCATGGAGGTCAGCAACGCTTCGCTTTACGACGGCTCGTCGGCCTCGACTGAGGCGGTTTTGATGGCCATGCGGGTCACCCGCCGCCGCCGGGTGGAGGTGGCGCGCACGCTGCATCCGGAGTACCGCCAGGTGCTCAGGACATTCATTCGCCATCAGGGGACCGAGCTCAAGGAGATTCCCTACGAAGAATCGGGGCAGGTCGATCTTGCACGGCTCGAGTCCGCTCTCAACACTGAGACGGCGGCCGTCGTGGTGCAGTCACCCAACTTCCTCGGAGGTGTGGAACACACCGCCAGGATTGCGGAGGCAGCGCATCGGAGCGGCGCCTTGCTGATCGTGACCGTCAATGAGCCGCTATCCCTCGCCGTGGTAAAGCCACCGGCCGAAGCGGACATCGTCTGCGGAGAGGCGCAATCGTTCGGCGTGCCCGTGGCCTTCGGCGGACCGTACATTGGTTTCCTGACCGCCAAGGAAAAGTTCCTTAGACAGATGCCCGGCCGCCTGGTCGGCCAGACGGTAGACACGGAGGGCCGCCGGGGCTTCGTCTTGACACTTTCCACTCGCGAGCAACACATCCGGCGTGAGAAGGCCACCTCGAACATTTGTACTAATCAGTCGTTGTGTGCGCTGGCCGTAACCATTTACCTGAGCCTGATGGGGAAGAACGGACTGAGGATGCTCGCGGAACAGAACCTTGCAAAGGCGCACTACGCCGCCCGGCAACTCGCGGCCATTCCCGGGATTGCCGTTCCGTTCAGCGCACCACACTTCAATGAATTTGTGATCAGGACCTCCGGCGACGCCGATGAAGTGCTGGCCGATTTGCAGAAACAGAAGATCATCGGCGGGCTCAATCTGGAACGCTTCTACCCGGAACTCAGGAACCACCTCTTGGTCTGCGTCACTGAGACGGCCAGCCGGGAGGCCATCGATCGCGCCGTGGAAGCCTTCAGCCGCGCTGCCGGGGCGAGCGTTGTGCTTGCTGAATGTAGCACAGCCGGCTCTTCAAGCAACTCTTAGTGCCGGGCCATTACGCCGGCACTGGAGTTTCTACATTTCTGGAGAGGCTGTCTGGAGTTGGGTCCTCTTCTCGTGTCGCCTGGGGGTGCAGACAGTTGTGCGTAGGGCGACGCTTAGCCCCAAAGGGGCGATCTATCACAGCCCAGGCCTGGGTCACTAGGGCGGCCCGTTTGGATTGGGTCAGCCCTGAAAGGGCGGGATAGGGTAGTTCGAATGCAGGAATCATTGCCCCAACTGTACGTCCCTCTCGCCTTCATCGCCAAGTGTATTTCGCCCCTACAGGGCTATGAATCTGAAGGCGCAACGTTGACCCAGGCCGTTGGCCTGGGCTTCGTTAGATCGCCCCTTTGGGGCTTAAGTCGTTAGGCGATCATTATGGAGAATCGCATTCGTGAGGCGCGTCCTCACGTCTCAAGAAACGAAAAGCTGATCTTCGAGCGCAGCACGCCCGGAAAATCCGGCGTTGACTTTCCCACGCTCGACGTCCCCCCCGTGTCTCCGGAAGAAGTGCTGGGCGCAGAGTTGACACGCCGCGAAGTCGAGGGCTTCCCCGAGGTCTCGGAACTCGAAGTCATCCGCCACTTCACGCGTCTTTCCACTTGGAATTACGGCGTGGACACCGGCCTTTACCCGCTTGGCTCATGCACCATGAAGTACAATCCGCGGATCAACGAGGAGGTGGCGCGCCTCGAGGGGCTGGCGACGGACCATCCCTATGCGCCCGAAGCCCTGGTGCAAGGTTGCTTAAGCATTCTTTACGAAACCGCGCGCTGCCTCGAGGAAATCACCGGCATGGACGCGGTTACGCTGCAGCCTGCCGCGGGCGCGCAAGGCGAACTGACCGGCATCCTGATGGTCCGCGCCTGCCTGACCGAGCGCGGCAACCCTCGCAAGCAAATCCTCATCCCAGATTCTGCGCATGGAACGAACCCCGCAAGCGCCGCCATCGCGGGTTACGAAGTTCGCGGAGTGAAGTCCGACGAGTGCGGCTGCCTTGATCTTGCCGAGCTCGAGCGCTGCATGACGGATGATGTTGCGGCTTTGATGCTCACCAATCCCAACACCCTGGGCATCTTCGAGTCGCAAATCCGCGAGATCGCCGACCTCGTGCATTCCCGAGGCGGTTTGCTGTACATGGACGGGGCCAACATGAACGCGCTGGTGGGCGTCGCCCGGCCGGCGGATTTCGGCGTAGACGTAATGCACTTGAATCTGCACAAAACCTTCAGCACCCCTCATGGCGGCGGTGGGCCCGGCTCCGGGCCTGTGGCGGTGAAGAGGGTGCTCGAGCCCTATCTGCCTTTGCCCGTCCTCGTGCGGAGACCGGAAGGATCCTTCGAGTTGGACTACGATCGGCCGCGGAGCATCGGCCGGGTGCGCGCTTTCTACGGCAACTTCGGCATGGCGGTGCGAGCCCTCGCCTACATCCAGGCGAATGGCTTCGAAGGCCTGCGCGCCACCACTCAGGATGCCGTGCTCAATGCCAATTACCTGATGAGCCAGTTGCGAAACTTCTTCGACCTTCCTCAAGGCTGCGCCAGCATGCACGAGTGTGTGTTCTCGGACCGCCGCCAGGCGGCGCACGGCGTGCACACCGGCGACATCGCCAAGCGGCTCATCGATTACGGATTTCACCCCTACACGACCTCCTTCCCGTTGATCGTTCCCGGCGCGCTCATGATCGAACCCACGGAGAGCGCCAGCAAAGAGGAATTGGACGCCTTCATTCATGCCCTGGGTTCCATTGCCCAAGAGGCCGAGGAGAACCCGGAATTGGTGCGGAAGGCGCCCTACACTACCCGCGTGACCCGCCTGGATGAAGTCGCTGCGGCTCGCAAGCCGGTCCTGCGCTGGAAGCCCTCCCACTAACAACACCCAACCATGAGGTATGCAACTATGCCGGATTCTCCTTCACCCGATTCGGATCCATCGAGACGCAAAGAAATCGAACAGATCAGAATTGAACACCAGCACCTGACGGCTATTCCCCATTTACAGGAACTCCTGAATGCTTTCCCGACGCCGGCTGTCATCCTCAACGACTGCCGCCAGATTGTAGGTGTAAACCCAAGACTCTGTCAGCTCCTGCATCGCAGGGAGAACGAACTTCTGGGAATGCGCGTGGGCGAGGCCTTCGATTGCATCCACTGGCAGGAGGGAGACTGCGGTTGCGGAACATCGCGATTCTGCGAGACCTGCGGGGCCTTTCAGTCTATCCTCAGGGCCCAGCCGCAGGGCGGCGAGGATATTCAAGAGTGTACGATCACCATGCGGTCGAAGGAAGGAGAACGAGCGCTTGATATGCGCGTCACCGCTTCAAACCTGGACCTGGATGGGAAATTCACGGTCTTCGCGCTCAACGATATCAGCGATCAAAAACGCCGCGCGGTGCTGGAGCGGATGTTCTTCCATGATGTACTGAACACGGCAGCGGGGGTGCGCAACTTGCTCGAGGTTCTTCCTGCTTTGTCGGACCAGCATCGCCGCGAGACCACGCAATTGGCCCACCAATTGGTTGAGTACCTTATCGAAGAGATCGATGCCGGAAAAGATCTGGCCGCCGCGGAGCGTGGAGAGCTCACCGTGCAGATGACCACTCTCGATGCGCGGGAAATCCTCAAGAGTGTCTTCGAGGTCTATGCCCACCATCCTGTAAGCCAGGGGAAATCAGTTTTGGTCACGGAATTAAACGGGCCATTCAAGGTCTCCGCCGACAAGCTGCTGCTCAAAAGAGTGCTCGGCAATCTGGTGAAGAACGCGCTCGAGGCATCGGCCGAAGGGCAGGAGGTTAGACTTGAATTTCAGAACCAGGGCGCCGCGGTTTTCCGGGTGCACAATGAGACCGCCATGTCCGAAATAGTCCGGCTGCAGGTTTTCCGAAGATCCTTCTCCACAAAATCTCCGGTGGGCCGTGGGATCGGCACCTACAGCGCCAGACTTATTACGGAGCGATACCTCGGCGGTTCGCTGAGCTTCACCTCCTCCGAAGATGAGGGAACAACCTTCGTCGTCACTTTGCCTGGGCAGAATCCCGTTTGACGCGCAGGTTAGTGGGATGCTGCGCAGGGCGGCCGAGCCCGACGATCTGCTTTTCGGCCATGCGGGTGAACTCAACGCGCCAGGTCAAGTCTTCGCCCCAACTCTTCCAGGCTGATGGTAGGTTCGTTGCGCTCCAAAACGGAGATGCCCAGCAGGTAATCCTCACGGTCCTCGAGGTATTGACGAATAGCCTCCCGCGCGTAGTAGCTCTTGCTGCGCCCTGTCTTTCTGGCCAGCTTTTCGAGCCTCCCTTCGAGTTCCGGTTCTAAGCGGCTGCCTAGCACTGTCGTTCCCCTTTCGTTGAACATGTTTAATATTGCAAGAAACCTGGCCTGCGGCAAGCAAGCGGGCAAGTTGGTACAGTTCGGCGTGGCACGGCCATCCTGGCCGTGTCAGTGCACGAGCCTGACGCCCGTGGCGCTTCAAACCGGACCACTACCGACAAGTGTTACAGCGAAGAGACACCGATAGAGCGTTCCTCGCGGCCTTTGTCGCCTCGAAGGCGGGAATGGCTGACATTCGACATTGGAGGACATTCCTCCATGTCCTGAGTCGAAAGTCCGTTGAAGCATCACCGGTGCCGCCCGCTGCGGGGGCTTTTGCGTCTGAGCGATTGCTTATTCTGGCGCCTATGCCCTTCCATGGCTTTCCAAACCAGTAGATCGGAAGGTAGCTTAGAGCGGCTTTGCCGCCCTGACTTGCGGAAAGCCTGCGGCTTTCCGGCCCATTCCGTACTCTTTTGTTTTCTTCCGCACTGGCTGGGAGGCTCAGTCTCCCAGCCAGTGCGGAAGAGGTTGTTCATTTCGGGCGTTCCGCGGAAAGGCTCGGAAGCTGTCAATTTTTTGAAATTTCGTGCATTTTTCTCTTGACTTGTTATATAGCTAGTTATACCATTCTCTCATGGGATTCCTATCGAGAGTGCAATTGATTCAGCGTGCCGGGGGCACTCGCCAGTTTTATCTGATCTGTCCCGCCCAACTGGCGGAGGCCTTAGAGTTGGAGAAGGGCGAGGAGATCGAGTGGGTGGTAGAAGACAAGCACACCCTGACGATTCGGCGTCGGCCGTCCCCGCGACGGCGGGAGGCGGGATCACATGGGCGCTGAGCAGGCGGTACTGGTCGAGGGGTTGGAGGAGCGAGCGCCGGCCTCTGCTCCCACCCCCTCTTCGGCCCCTCCTCGGAGCCAGCCGAAACTGCGCCTGCAACCCCTGGACCGGCAGCAGATCGTGCTGGAGGTGGTGGACGCGGATCGGCTGGTGGGACAGGATCACGAGGTGCGGGCCCTCTGGGATTTGCTGGAGCGGCTGGACCTGAGCCTCTTTTATGAGGGCGTCAAAGCCCTCGAGGGGCAGGCGGGGCGCAACCATTCCCACCCCCAGGCGCTGGTGGCGCTGTGGATCTACGCCCGCCTGCGAGGGGTGCAGGCGGGGCGCGAGTTGGCCGAGTGGTCGAAGTATGAACCCGGCTGCCGCTGGTTGTTGGCCTTGCGCCCGGTGAACCACACCACCCTGTCGAAGTTTCAGACCCGCTACCAGGCGGCGCTGCATGAGCTGTTCGTGCAAGTGGTGCACGTGTTGATGGCGCAAGGGGCGGTGCACCTGGAGCGGGTGGCGCACGATGGCACCAAGATTCGCGCCGCCGCTTCGCCCCGCAGTTTTAAGAGCGCCGAGAGGCTGGCCGAGTGCCGGCGGGCGGCGGAGGAGCAGTGGGCGGCCCTCCAGCAGCAGTCGGCTAGGGAAGGCGGTGCCCGTCAGCGCCGGGCGGAGGAACGCGCGGCCAAGGAACGAGCGGAGCGGGTGCGTGGGGCGGAAGAGGAATTGAAGCGGCAGGGGGAAGGGAAAAAAGCCAGTGTGACCGACCCCGAGGCGCGCCTGATGCGGGAGAGCACGGGAGGGATTGCGCCCAACTACAATGCCCAGATCTCGACCGATGAGCATCGCGGAGTGATCCTCGCCTACGAGGTGAGTCAAGCCCGCGAGGACAGCCACGAGTTGCAGCCGGCGCTGGACCGCGTCCGGGAGAACACGCACCGCTTGCCGGATCAGATTCTGGTGGATGGCGGCTACACCACCCGGCAGAACATCCTGGACATGGCCGCACGGCCCACGGAGTTGGTGGGCTCGCTGGGGAAGGACCGCTCCCAAAGCAAGCTGCGCCGACGGGGAGTGAATCCCCAGTTCATGCCCGACCATTTCACCTTCCACGCGGAGCAGAACTGCTATACCTGCCCCCAGGGCAAGACGCTGGCTTACAAACGCAGCAAGCCACAGGTGGGAGCGATCGAGAAGCATTATCGCGCCCCGGCGAGCGACTGCGCGGGGTGTCCGTTCCGTTCTCAGTGCTGCCCCAAAGCGAAGCGCGGACGAACCCTGTATCGGACCGAAGAAGATCCCAAAGTGGCCGCGTTTCGGCGCAAGATGCAACAGCCCGAGTACCAGAGCATTTATCGGCGACGGGCGCAGGCGGCGGAGTTCTCGAACGCTTGTTTGAAGGAAAAGAGGGGATTGCGCAGGTTCCTGCGCCGCGGCTTGGAGAAAGTGCGAGCGGAGTTGGGTTGGGCGTGCTTGGCTTGCAATGTGGCGATCTGGATTCGACTGCAGCGCAAAATGACTCCCCAGGCAACGACCTAGGATACGTGTGTCTGGACGCCGAAGACAAGGACCCAAGGACGGAAGAGAGGAAGAAAACGGGTTGAGAACACAGGTCAGAACCATCGACTCATCCTGAGAACGGCCAATGACCGACTCTCGCGGAAACAGAGTGGCTTCGAAAAGCCAAAAAATTGACAGCTTCCGAGCCTTTCCACGGAGCAGGCGGCAGAGCCGCAGGTCATCGCCTATGTCGCCGGACACAATTTGCACAAGCCCGATGCCTCCCTCCCTAATTTGGGAGTAGGTCCTTGACAAACTATGCCCATGATTATAGGCTAGTACAGGAAGATGATGTTTCGTGCCAGTAGCGCCTGTAAATCGCGAAAGCCCCTGTCAGCCGTCTCTTCAAAGCGTAAATATGTCACTTCATTGACCACTCCGCCAACTGTGGCGAAATTTAAATTCACGGAACAAAGCGAGAATGTCTATGAAAACAAAGGGTCGATGCTTGAAGGGACGCGACTGAACCGGGAATGTCTATGAAAACTAATACACTTAGCGACAAAATGCGGTAATGTTATTGAAACATAAGCCATTTAGCTTGATGCAAGAATTTAGGGACACAGACTCAGTGTGGTTGCCCAACCTGTGCAGGAGGGATGCCAAGGGCTTCAAGGTGCCGCACGCTGCGCGGGCTTTTGCGTCTTTTGCGCGGACGGTTATTCCAGCGCCTGTGCCCCCAAGAGGTAGAGGGCTGCGATCGAAATCCGTGCGGGAACCCTCCGCCGAAACAAGACGCGTTCCACAGCAGGTTCGTAACCGACCTTCTGTCTTCTGCCTTCCGCCTTCTGCATTCTGCCTTCTGCTTCCTGCCTCCCCCCTGCCCCTTGTATTTCTCAGCCCACTTCCCAATAATGGAGACATGCTTACACGAAACAATATCCGTTTGACGCTGGAGGGGGCGCGCGCCGTTCTGGCTGCGGCTGAAAACCAGGCTCGGGAAATCAAAGTTCCCCAGAACATTGCCATCGTGGATGAGGGTGGTTATCTGCTGGCGTTCGCTCGCATGGACGGGGCCAAGCTCTCGTCCATCGATGTGGCGCTTACCAAGGCTCGCGCCGCCGCGCTACGGCGCGCCGCCACAGGGCCATCGCCCGCGTCCGGTGAACCCAGTGTGCTTCTTTCCCTGGGGCTGCCGCTCGCGACGGACGGAAAACTCACCTGCATTCGAGGCGGCCTGCCTCTCCTGGTGGACGGCCAATGCGTGGGAGGAATCGGCGTGAGCGCGGGCACCGAGATGAAGACGTGAAGGTGGCGCAAGCTGGCGTGGAGGCATTGGCCAAACTCCGATGACCCTTTCAGCCCAATCTGCCAAGCCTTCCAGGCTTGAGTACTCGCGCGGAAAACAACTGGCCATACGAGTTTTTCTGAACGCCATGGCGGCCATGGACCTGCGCAACGCCATGCTGGCCAAGCTCAAGCCTGCCAAGGCGAAGTGCTCACGACTGGGGATGTCTCGCTTACCTTGAAGCGTCCTCCCCGCGTCGTGGCCTTCGGCAAAGCCGCGAGCCGCATGGCCACGGTGCTCGAAGAAATTCTGGGCGGCGGGATTGAAGCCGGCGTCTGCGTCACGCCGGGCGAGCCGGCAAAGAAGCTGGACCGTTTCCGCCACTTCCTGGGCGGCCATCCGTATCCCAATGCGGGGACGCTCGAAGGAGCGAGCGCCGCGCTGGAACTGGTTTCGAACCTCACTCCTGAGGACACTGTCATCTACCTCGTCTCGGGCGGCGGCTCAGCCATCTTCGAGCAGCCGTTTGGTTCCGACGTCTCGCTTCACGACTTGCAGGAATTCAACCGCGTGCTGGTCACCTGCGGCCTGCCCATCGAACAGATCAACGTCCTCCGCAAGCACATCTCAGCCGTGAAAGGCGGGCGCCTCGCCGTGCGCGCGTTCCCCGCACAGCAGTTGACGATTTACATCTCCGACGTCCCCGGAGCAGCTTTCCTCGATGGTCGCTTCCGGCCCCACTCTGCCCGATGAGTCGACGGCCGAGCAGGCCTACGCGCTGGCTGAGCAAAACGGGTTGGTGTCCCAATTCCCGCCCAGCATCCGCAAGCGCTTCCTGGAGCACACGCTCGAAGAGACTCCCAAGCCGGGCGATGAGCGCTTGAAGAACACCCACAGCTTCTGCCTGCTCTCGAACCGCAACGCCGTCGAGGCGGCCAAGTCAGCCGCGGAGAAACTCGGGTTTGCGAGCGTGATCGATTCGGGCCCCTGGGACGAGGACTATCAACAAGTGGCGCAGTCGAACCTCGCTTCGATCAAAGCGTTGGCCGCGGCCCACCAGGGGCAACCGGTCTGCCTCATTTCCGGCGGCGAGGTCACTTGCCGCGTCACCGGCCCTGGGGTGGGCGGGCGGAATCAGGCCTACGTCCTTTATGCAGCCCAATGCATCGGCGGACAGCCCCTCGTGGTTTTGAGCGCCGGCACCGACGGGCGCGACGGCAACAGCCCAACCAGCGGCGCCGTCGCCGACGGCCAGACAATCTCCCGCGCCGCAGCGCTGGGAATGGACCCGGTACACTTCCTTGCGGAAAGCGACTCCTACTCATTCTTCCGCGTGCTCGGAGACACCGTGGATATCGGCTACATGGAAAACAACCTTCGCGACGTGCGGATCTGGCTGGACTTTGGATTAGGGGCTAGGGACTAGAGGCTAGGGATTAGGGATTAGGGGCTAGGGAAGAGCAGGCGCCAGGTGCCGGGTGTCAGGGTTCAGGTGTTGGGTTATATCCCTCGCCCCCTTGGGGGAGAGGGTGGCCCTCGACGGCGCTTTCATCAGCCCGTGCGGGTCGAGTGATGGGGTCCCGGGCCTCGGTCCACAAGCCCGCGCAGACGAACACATGGATCACAGTAACATTTCGGGGAAGGTCGCGCTCGTGACTGGAGCTAGCCGCGGCATAGGCCGCGCGATCGCCCAGGCGCTTGGCGCGGCGGGGGTTGACGTAGCCGTCAATTACGTCACTCGCGAGAGCGCCGCCCAGGAGACTTGCGAGTTAGTCCGGGCCCATGGACGGCGCGCCGTAGCCATCCGAGCGGACGTCTCGAAGGCAGCGGAGGTCGCGCAACTGGTGAGAACAACCGAAGAGCAACTTGGCCCGGTGGAGATCCTGGTGAATAACTCCGGGATCACGCGCCCGCAACCGCTCCAGGAGATCACGGAGAAAGACTGGGATGATCTCCTCGATACGAACCTGAAATCCGTGTTCCTGGTCACGCAACAAGTGCTCCCCGGTATGCGCACTCGGCGCTGGGGGCGGATCATCAACCTCTCGTCCGTGGCCGCGCAAACGGGCGGAGTGGTAGGTCCGCACTACGCGGCTTCCAAAGCCGGCATTCTGGGGCTCACTCACTCCTACGCCGCGCTTCTTTCGAAAGAGGGCATTACGGTGAACGCCATTGCCCCCGCACTCATCTATACTGAGATGGTAGCTGCTAATCCCAGGGCCCGCCCGGACATCATTCCGGTGGGGCGCTTCGGCGCCATCGAGGAAGTTGCCGACGTGGCCATAATGCTGGCCCGCAACGGCTACATCACAGGGCAGACCCTGAATGTGAATGGCGGGTGGTACTTCTGCTAGGGATTAGGGATTAGGGACTGGGGACTAGGGGCTAGGGAGAACAAAGTAGGCAGAAGGCAGAAAGCAGGAGGCAGTGGGCAGTAGGCAGAATGCTGCCGGCGACGGGATCAGGGCTAGCTAATCATCAGGCGTTAGGTAGTAGGGTGGAACGGACGGGGACGCGGGACCTGTAATTTCCATTCAGGTTTCCTAGTCCCTAACCCCGAATCCCTAATCCCGAATCCCGAATCCCTGTATTCAACTCAAGGAGGCACAATGCCGCACACGATTGGTTTTATCGGTCTCGGAATCATGGGCCAGCCTATGGCGCTGAACTTGGTTAAGGCCGGACACAAGCTTACGGTCTATAACCGCTCGTCGGAGAAAGCAGAACCCCTGAAGCAGGCGGGCGCCCAGGTGGTGACGACTCCCGCTGCGGCGGCAAAAGGCGCCGATTTCGTCGTCCTGATCGTCACCGATAGCGCGGCGGTGGAAGAGGTTGTGCTCGGCGAAAATGGCATCGCCATGACCATCGCTTCCGGCGCCATCGTTATCGACTCGAGCACCATCAGCCCGGCCGTCAGCCGCAAGATGGCCTGCCAGGTCGCGGGGAAAGGCGCCAACTGGCTGGACGCCGCAGTTACCGGCAGCAAGCACGGCGCAGAAAAAGGCGAGCTGACGTTCATGGTGGGCGGCGAAAAGCAGGTATTCGAACGCGCCCTGCCTATCCTCCAGGTAATGGGAAAGAAGCACATCTACTGCGGGCTAAACGGTATGGGGCTATCCGCGAAGCTCGCCCAGAACACCATTCAAGCCACCATGCTCGAGGTCTTCAGCGAAGGCCTGGTCCTGGCTGCCAAGGCCGGCGTGGCTCCGGAGACGATGCTCGAAATTCTGCAGTCCAGCATGGCTCGAGCGGCGCTCACGGACTTCAAGGCGCCGTTCATCTTCAAAGGCGATTTCACTCCTTACTTTCCGCTCAAGCTGATGCACAAGGACCTCGAGTTGGCCATGGAAGCCGGCTACGCACTCAATGTGCCCATGCCTACACTTGGCGCCGTGAAAGAGGTTTACAGCGCTGCCAAGGCTCAGGGAAAGGGCGACCTCGACTACGCCGCGATCATCACCTACCTTGAGGAGTTGGCTCACGTGAAGGTGCGTACGCAGTAAGTTTTGGCCTGAAGGTCGCGCCTGAGATTTACGCTGCGTGGAAGGATCAACTCAAAAAGGCATATCGCAAATCCCAGATGGCAATACCGCCTGCTGTATGTGGGGGACAGCTTGCTGTCCCCTTGTATTGGCGTGGGCCATCGGCCCATAGGCGTAGCGCCGCCATCTTGGCAGCTTCACTGCCGGCTGGAAGCCGGCGCTACGGCCAAACCAGGACAACACCTCAAAAATTGGTTGCTTGCAATTTCCACCTGCGCTATACTTGCGGTGATGTTCAGTGCTTACGCCAACTTGTTTAGCTACCGCTACTGGTGCTTTAGCCCCAGCGAGTAGAGTGGTGTTGGCCTGAACTGAAAAAAACGATCTGAAAAGCCAACCCACTCGAAAGAGTGGGTTTTTTGTTTTCAGGGGAGGCCGACTGTGATTATTTCTATGAAACCACATGCCACAAAGGAAGAGATTGATCACGTCTGCGAGCGCATCCGGGAGTTTGGATACAAGGTTCACTCCATCGAGGGCGAAGAGCGCGTGGTGATCGGGGCCGTGGGGGTTGGTGACGTCACGGCATGTCTTGAATCCCTGGAGGCCGCGCCCGGCGTGGCGAGTGCCGTGCGCATTTCGGCGCCTTATAAGTTCGTGAGCCGTGAATTCAAGAAGGACCGCACCGTGATCCGTGTCAACGGCGTCGAGGTGGGCGGCAGCGAACTCGCCATCATGGCAGGGCCCTGCTCGGTGGAGAGTGAAAAGCAGGTCATGGAGACCGCCGAAGCGGTGGCGGCGAGTGGCGCCAGGATTTTTCGCGGCGGGGCCTTCAAACCTCGCACCTCCCCTTACGATTTCCAGGGGCTCGAACTCGAGGGTTTGCGCCTCCTCGCCAAAGTGCACAAGGCGACCGGCCTGGCCATTGTCACTGAGGTGATGAGCGAGCAGGATGTGGACGTGGTTGCGGAGCATGCGAACGTCATGCAGGTGGGCGCGCGCAACATGCAGAATTTCCCCCTGCTCAAGGCTCTGGGAAGATGTACCCGGCCGGTGCTGCTGAAGCGCGGCATGAGCTCCACCATTATGGAACTTCTGATGTCGGCAGAATACATCACGGCCCATGGAAACCCTAACATCATGCTTTGCGAACGGGGTATCCGCACCTTCGAAACGGCCACACGCAACACCTGCGACATCGCGGTCGTGCCCCTGCTCAACGAACTCACCCACTTGCCGGTTATCGTCGATCCCAGTCACGCCACCGGCAAGCGCAGCCTGGTCCCGGCCCTCGCGCGAGCCGCCGTAGCCATCGGCGCGGACGGCCTGCTCATCGAAGTCCATCCTTATCCTGAAAAGGCCTACAGCGACGGCGCGCAGTCTCTTAACCTCGAGCAGTTCCAGACCCTGACGAACGACCTGAAGCCTTACGTGGAATTGTGGAAGGCGGCGCGCGCCCCGGCCGCCGTTGCGGTGTGAACTGGCTCAGAGGCCCGTCGTGGTGTGAGGGCCACCGAAATTCGCCAGGCCCTGCTAAGCAAGCTCACACGGCTAACCAGCAGGTAGCAAGAATGACGTCATTCCCGCGAAAGCGGGAATCCATTGTGTCCCGGACCGAACATGGACCCCCGCTTTCGCGGGGGTGACAACGAGGGTGATTTTCGCCCTGAGTCATCGACATCGACAGCAATGTCGGCGCCACCCACGTATCGCGAGCGACTTTCTGCCTCTTGCAATAACTAGATAAATAGGCTATGATAGTAGTGTAGGGGTAGGGCAAGCCCTCATAAGCGCTAAGATATTACATGACATTTCTCAAGTTGAGGAGCCCGTTCGCGGTTCCCTTCCGCGAGCTCCGCGGCGATTTCATCCCAGTGTTGCACGACGTACTCCAGCGGCACTTTCGGAGCGATGGCCTGTTGCACCTGGTGCAGCGCGAATTGAAACTCACGCCACCGACTGCCCTGGACCGTCGGATCCCAGTTCGTAGCCCCAGGGGGAAAATGACGAACCCAGGCGGACCAGCTTTTGGGTGAGCAGCGCCACCAGCAGTTTTCCGTGCAACCAGGCGCGCGAGCTCCGCGCGTCGTGCTTGGGCAAGTGGCCGATCGCCAGCAGCGACTTCAGCCGCTTGAACACCCGTTCAATTTGCCAGCGGAAGCGGTAGTACTCGAGCACTTGGGGGGCCCCCATTTCCGGCACCCGCAGGGTCGTGAACACCATCACATAATGGGCGTACTCGCGCGTTTCCGGCCGCACCCGAATCGGCTGCTTCTGCTCGCGCCGATCCAGTTGGCGCTCCGCCGCGGCGATGGCCTGCGCACTTTTGCGCACCGCACACAGACGTCCCTCCACGCGCTGCTCCCCGGCGTGCAGCGCCGCTGCCCATTGCCCCGCTTGTCCCGCCGCCAGCGGGCGCAGTGCCGGCAACACCCGGAACGGCTGGTCATCGGCCGCGAACAACGGCACCGCACTGTTCCACCGCACAATGATGTCGCCTCCTTGCGCGCGCACCCTCGCCACCCCGGCCGGATGGCAATAACCGCGATCGGCCAGAATCAGATCTCCCGCCGCGACCCGGAATCGCTCCAGATTCTCCGCCGTCCCCGCCCCTTTCCGCGAGCTGATCAGCAACTGGTCGCAGGCCAACTCCGGCAGCCGCAGGCTGTAATGAATCCGCCAATGCGAACCGGTCGGGCCCGGTTCCTTGATCACCGTCCCATCCAGCGCCCGCAGACGCCGCCGCGGCGGAGGCCCCTTCCAGCGCACCCCACTTTCCGCCAGCAACGCCTGGCAGAGGTGCTGCAACCAATTCTCCGACTGGCGCAAGCGATTCAATAGCGTCACATCGCTCACCTTCGAAAGCCCCGCCGCCTGGGCGCGAACCGTGGTCTCCCGCAACGAGTAGCCGCAGCCCACGTGCATCAGCAACCTGCGCAGCAGCGCCTCCACCGAGTCCAATTCCCGCAAACGCTCTACCGCCCCGCTCAGCCGCGCCGCCCGTTGCCAGCTCGGCGGTAACAGGCCCACTAAGATGTCCCAGTCTTCGTCCAGTGCGTTCATGCTCAGCAAGGTACAGGGAAAACCGACAAGCGTCAAGCATTATCTTAGCGCTTATGAGGGCTCGCCCTACCCCTACACTGTCCGGGTGCAGTCCCTTGGGGCGTAGGCACCTCTCATGCCGCGCCTCTTTGGAACACAAACTGGTTATTGCCGAGCGACCCTGCACAGGTCGTGAGCTTGACCAGGGTGAAGCCCAGCTTTCGATAGTATTCGAAAATCTCCTCCGGCTTGGCGACTTCGAAAGGGTAGCCGCCCAGCCAGTCAGACCAGTCGTGAACCAGCGACATACCTCTGGATTTCTTGTAATTCCGATAGCGTGAGAATGGATTCTTCATTCTGAGGACATCGCCCGCCAGACCTCGAACGACGAAGTAGGGAACAAAAACGGCGGAAACGAGAAGCCGGTATGCCAACCCTTTGTTGTAAATGGCCTTCACCGCCTTCCAGCCGCGAGAAGTCCGGCCTTGATCGTTGTAGATGGCTATGAACAGCTTTCCACCCTCAGCCACCAGCGGAGCCACGTTCGCGAGCGCTTCCCACATTTTGCCCGTATGGTGGAGGACCCCCCAGGAGTAAACAACGTCAAACTCGCCCAAGCGTGCCAAAAAGGCGATGTCCAAGACGCTGCCCTCTTCAATGCTCCAGCGTTCAGCGTCCGGGTAATAGCGTCGCTTCAGTTCCAGGGTGCAAGCCACACTTTGAGGATCGTAGTCAAAGGAGTGAACCTTGGCCGCTCCCAAGCGCATGGCTGCCAGGGAAAACAAGCCGCTCCCTGAGCCCACGTCCAGGAACGAACGTCCACCCAGGCTTTCCACCTCGAGCATCGTGCCCAGGGATTTCTCGGCCTCGGCAATGCGCTCTTCATCGAGCACCTGCAAGAACCGCAGCCAGTTCTTGCCGAATTCGAAGCGTTTTCCTTGTTCGATTTCTACGGCGTGAGTGGTCATTTCTGCGTCTTAGCTAGTAGAAGGCAACGTTTCTCATCGGGTAGTGGCGGCGGTTACGCGTCCAAAGCTCTGCCTTCTGGAGGACAGCGGTTGCTGCGATCAGCGCGTCTCCCAGTTCGATGCGGTGGCTCTTGGCAAATTCTCTGAGGTATTCTCCACCTAGCCGTCCGGCCTCGGCGTCGATAGGGATGGCAATCATCGCTGCGAAGAGGCTTTCGAGGGCCTTGTGCTCATTGGGCCGCACACCATGCCAGAGTTCCGCAATGGTCACCGGCGAGCAAAGGATCGCGGCGTCACTGCGGGCTAGCTCATCCCATCGGGCCAGAACGGTGCGGTCTCGCCCCCGCGCAACCTCGATCAGTATATCGGAATCGACCAGGACCGCCTTCAAGACACGAGTCTCCTGAGCCGCGTCCCCTTGCGCAGCCGCCGCACATACTTCTCAGCGCCAGGAACATCCCTTCGGCCCTTCCATATTCCCGCCCAGTCTTGCATGGCTTGCCGCCGGTTCTCCGGAGAATTTCCGTACCTTTCCCGCACGGCCCGACGGATCAGGTCCGACATCGTTGTGCCCGCCTGCCGCGCCTGGACGTGGAGAAGATTCCAGGTGTCGTCGTCGATGTACATTTGAGTTCGCTTCATGATGTATACAATACATCATGCAAGCGCACCATTCAAGGCAGGTTTGACTTCGGGTCATTCCCCCCCAGGGTCGCGTCAAAGTCCTCGAACCATAAGAAAACAGGACACGCCCCATGGGAACCGTTTGTGGAGTGCGGCAGCTTGCTGCCGCTTTGGGTGAGCATGCTGGCAGGCGCGCCAGGAGGCGGAAGCAAGCTTCCGGCCCGGAAAGCGGGAGCAAGCTCCCGCACTCCAAATTCGTCCGACTTTGACGCGACCCTGTTCCCCCCAGATCGCTGTTGCAAAAGCAGTCGCCCCATGTTACAACCAAAACGCATGGACAAGGTGATCCGCAAGTACACTGACCCCGATGCTCTCAAGGCAGACGAGTATCGAGAGTGGCAGAAAGTGCCCGCACACGAACGCATGAAGGCGGTGGTGGAAATCACTCTTGCGGCTTACCAGATGAAGAGGCCCACCGTGGATGTTCCAAGACTTCAAAGAACTCTTGTCCATCTTCAACGCCCATAAGGTCAAGTATCTGATCGTCGGCGGCTATGCAGTGTCTTTACATGCTCAGCCCAGGGCTTAGTTGTGTTAATAAGCGTAACTATTCTCAGTCCTGGAAGGGCGGGGCTTTAGCCCCGCCACTGGAGTTTCTACATTTCAGGTGAAGCATCTGTTGTGTTAATCTGGCGCGGGAAGGGCTCCGCCCGCTGCTCCGTGGAAAGGCTCGGCCTTTCCAGGGCGTTCTCCGTACTTATTTCTTTCGAGGAGGCTGCGCCTCCCATCCCTTCATGGTTACGATTTCCCGGGACACACCGCGTTTCTCCATTAGGCGCAGACCAAGATGAGGGCCCGGCGAGGCACAGCCTCGCCGGGTGAGAAAGAGAAGAGGGTGGGAGGCCGATGGAAAGGCCGAGCCTTTCCACGGAGCAGGCGGCGAAGCCGAAAGAGGTGAGAGCGTTAACAACCGGCCTGACTCCATGTGAAATGTGGAAACTCCCGGGGACGGCAAGCCGTCCCCCTACTCCGTCGTTATCGACGGATCAGGAACACTTCGGGGTATTGACTTCTGCGGGCTCTTATTTGGCGGCGGTGAGGTGCGGCGAGACTTGAGTGCCGGGGCGTAGTTCGTCGGTGCCTCGGACCGCGACTTGGTCGCCTTCCTGCAGGTCCCCAAAAACCTCAACAAGGTTTCCGGAACTGACTCCGGTTTTCACGTCCACCCATTCGGCTTGATTGTTGCGGATGCGGATCACGAAGGATCGCTCGAGGTCGCTTCCGACCGCCGTGGCTGGGACGAAGAGAGTCGGGTAAGCGCGGCGCACCGGCCAGGAAACTTCGCAGAAGGCGCCGGGTGTCAACTCGCCTTGTGGGTCTCTGACATCCAACTCGACGGGCATGGTGCGAGTCTTGACATCGACGGCACGCGAGATTCGAGATATCGGCGCTTTGAAATTCCGGCCGGGATAGGAAGGGACGGTGAAGCTCACTTCAGTTCGCTGCGGGATTCCCGCCGCGTCGTATTCGGGGACGGGCACTACCAGGCGGTGCCGGGAGAGGGTCTGGATTTGAACGATAGGCGTCGCGGCGCCCGCTCCGCCGCCCGGTCCCACCAGCGCCCCGGGGTGTACATATCGCGTCGTGACCTGGCCCTCGAAGGGAGCCGTGATGTTGAGATAGGCCTCAAGCTGTGAAACCGCTCGCAGCGCCTCTCGAGCGGCGCCCGCGCCCTTCTCGAGCGCCGCGACATTGGATTCGTCAGCTTGCGCTGCCTTTTCGGCCACCTCGAGATCGTTCAGAGCGACCACGCCTGGTGTTTTGGCGGCTGCCTGCATGCGCTTGTAGGTGGCTTGGTCCGCTGTCATTTTGGCCTGCGCGGCGCTGAGCTGTGATTCGGCGCTTTGGAACATGGCTTGCGCTTGCGCTCGCTGCGCGAGAAGTTCCGGCGCCTCGAGTTGGGCAATCTGCTCGCCGCTTTTCACATGCGAACCTCGGTCCACTTTCATCCACTTCACGAACCCCGTGACCTTGGAGTAGACATCCACGACTTCATAGGCCGTGAGCTGGGCAGGCAGCTTGATCGTGGCGTTCAATTTCTGCGCCACGACCCGCGTGACTTCGACTTCGCGCGCCGAGGGCGCCGGCGCGGCCTGGCCAGTCCCGCTGCGGTCCTGGCTGCAATCAACAAGAACAAGGCACAGGCCGACAAGCATAGAAAAGCCACAGAGTCTCAAAGGCAGAGACACTAAGCCACCCAAAATTCGTCTGCCGCGCATATGATTCCCTTCACGAGGCACAAGATTTCCCCTCAATCTATCGGATGTAGGGGGACGGCTTGCCGTCCCCCTGGAGTTTCCACATTTCACGTGGAGGTCGGCCGGTTGTTAACGCTCCTATCACTTTCGGTTTCTCCGGCTGCTAACGCTCTTACCTCTTTCGGCTTCGCCGCCTGCTCCGTGGAAAGGCTCGGCCTTTCCATCTGCTCCCCTCTTCACTTTTTCATCCGGCGAGGCTGTGCCTCGCCGGGCCCTCATCGTGGTGTGCGCCACACGATCTCGTCCAGGTCCGGCAGCAGCGGCTCATCCTCGCGCGGCCATCCCTTCCAGCATCGGACACTGGACCAACGATAATCCTCCGCCCGTTCCACCAACCCCGCTCGCACGGGATTCTGATGAAGGTAATGGACCCGCTGCATGAAAAAGTTCTCGCTGTAGATGGGCAGGGCCTGCGAGTGGCCGTCCCACAAAGAATGCGCGTGGCCGCGTGCTTTCTGCGCATCCCGCAGCTTCGCCAGCGAGGAGGTGTGGTTGCCTTTCTTGAGATAGCCAATCACCCGATGGCTGGAGATTCCGTTCAAAAAACGCAAGGTGTCAGAAGGCTTAAGCGGGCCGCTCGTGATGACATGCAGATGATCGGGCATGATGACATAGGCAAAAATCGCGAATTGCCCCGAGTGCCGGGCTTCATCCAAGGCGGCGCAGACGATCTCCTTCATGGCGTCCGTGCGAAATACCGGCAGCCGGTCATGCGCCACGCTAGTAATAGACAAACACGGAGTGTCCCGAGAAATCGTAACCATGAAAGGATGGGAGGCACAGCCTCCTCGAAAGAAATAAGTACGGAGAACGCCCTGGAAAGGCCGAGCCTTTCCACAGAGCAGCGGGCGGAGCCCTTCCCGCGCCAGATTAACACTACAGATGCCTCACCCGAAATGTAGAAACCCCAAGGGTAGGGCAAGCCCTACCCCTACATCCCCTGGGGCGGCAGAGCCGCAAGTCGCCACTAAAGGAACCGTTCTCAATTTGGACAAGCCGTTAGACACGCTCAACCCCACGGGAGAGGCGACGACCCGAGCCTCAGCCTCGCCATTAGCCTTCACCCTTCAAACTTTACCCTTCCTTGCTCTCGTCGTCCGGGTCTAACGACGAAGAAGCGGTGCTTACGCGCGCCTGGACCAGAGAAAACACGAAGGGCAACACGGTCAGGTTGGCGAGGGTGGCAGCGGCAAGCCCGCCGATAACAGCCCTGCCCAAGGGAGCGGCTGTTTCAGCCCCCTCGCCAATCGCGAGCGCCATGGGGATCATGCCGGCAATCATCGCCGCGCTGGTCATCAGGATCGGACGCATACGCGCTCGCGCTCCCTCGATGCCTGCGGCGAAAGCGGAAGCGCCCGTCCGCCGGCGCTCTTCGGCAAACGTAACCAGCAGGATGGCGTTCGCGGTTCCCACGCCTACGGCCATGATCGCTCCCATGAAAGATTGGATGTTCAGGCTGGTATGAGTTGCCAGCAACATCAAAACAACGCCGCACACGGCCGCAGGCGCTGTGGTAAAGATGACGAAGGCCAGGCGCAGCGACTCGAAATTCGCGGAGAGCAGAAGGAGAATGACCAGGATCGCAAGCAGCAATCCGATTCCCAGGTTGGTCAGCGTCTCCCGCATGGGAGCAATCTGGCCGCGCACTCGAACCGTGACGCCGCGCGGTGGCGTGCCGGCGTTGCGGATTGCCGCGTCGATGCTGTTCGCCACGCGGCCCAGGTCTTCGCCCGCGGTGTTGGCCGAAAGCGACAGCAGCCACAGGCCGTTGATGCGGTCGTACTCACCGACCGTCGTTCCCTCTGTGACGCGGGCAAGGTCTCCCACCAGCGGATGCTGTGCGTCGCCGGGCATTACAGGAGTGTTTTGCACATCTTCAACCGAGGTCATCCTGGGCTGCGGGTATTGGACTTGAACCTGATAGGCAACTCCCGTCTTGGGGTCAGCCCAATAATTCGGCGTGGTGAAGCGGCTCGAAGCCGTGGCTTCGGAAAGGGACCTGGCAACGCGTTCCGTCGTGACCCCCAGTTGGCCGGCCAATTCCCGGTCCACGCGCACATCGACACTCGGGTAGTTCAGCGGCTGCTCGATTTTGAGATCGCGCAAGGCGGCTACCTTGCTCACTTCCTCGCGGAGTTTCTCCGTGAAAGCACGAACGCCGGCGAAGTCCGGGCCGGTGACCGCCAACTCAACAGGAGTGGGCGCGCCGAAATTCATGATCTGGCTTACGATATCGCCCGGCTCGAAGGAGAAGGAGCAATCCGGAAATTTCGGGCCGAGGGTTTGGCGAAGTTTCTCTTCGAACGCCCCCACGGAGATGCCGGCTTGGGGGCGCAATGATACGTTCATCACTGCCTCGTGGGGTCCGCCGGTCCAAAGGAAAACCGTATTGATGGGGTAGGCGGCGCCTTGGGTGCCCACGTAGCCCAGGCTGATAGCGACGTTGCCCGGCCCGGCGGCGGCTTGAATTTCATCCAGGACGTTCCCCACCAGCCGCGCGGTCTCTTCGGCGCGCGTTCCGGTGGGAGCATCAAAGCGCATGCGAAATTGATTGCCCGTGACAGTAGGAAAAAGCTCCTTGCCCACTAGCGGCCCGAGCAGGCCCAGGATTGCCAGCGCAAGGGCGAGATAAACGCCAACCACAAGCCAGCGCAACGGCGCCAGCCGATCGAGCCCCGCCGCCCAAAAGTTGCGCGCTCGATCAAAACGTGAACTGACTATTTGCGGAGCCTGATTTTCAGGGGCATGCGATGGCGTGCCCTTATCGCCCACCCGGTGGGTCCACAGGAACAATACGGGCAGCAGCGAACTCGAGAGCAGAAACGACGCCACCATGGCAAATGCCACCGCAAGTGAAAGCGGGACGAACAGGCTTTTGGTTACGCCGGTCATGAGGAAGGAGGGGACGAAGACCGCTACCATCGCGAGCATGGCGAGGAACCGCGGCACCACGGTTCTTTGCGTGGCCTGCAGAACGCCGCGCGCGGGGTCAAGGCTAGGCTCCGCAGCGAGCGTAGCTGTCGATATTTTCGACTTCCACCACGCCTTCGTCCACCAGGATGCCCACGGCGAGCGCCAGTCCGCTCAGGGTCATGATGTTGATCGTCTGGCCCGTCAGCCAAAGGGCGACCAAGGAAGTAAGAAGGGCAAAAGGAATGGTGGTGAGCACAATCAGTGAACTGCGCCAGTCGCCGAGGAAAAGCAGGACCACAAGGCCCGTCAGAAGCGCTCCCAGCAAACCTTCCCGCACCACGGAAAGCAGGGCGCTCTTGACGTAGCCGGATTGGTCGAATTGGTAAGTGATATCGATATCGGAAGGGATCAGGGTACGAAATCGCTCCAGGTTCTGTTTGACCTCACTCACGATGGTCAGCGTCGAGGCATCGGGACGCTTGGTCACGGGGATGTACACGGCGCGGCGGCCATTTACAAGCGCGTAGCCGGTGGGAATGTCCGTGCTGTCGGCGACGGCTCCTACGTCGCGCAAGTAGACCGCCGGGCCGGCGCCGGTGCGGAGTGGCACGTTAAGGAGGTTCTTGATGTCGGGAGTGATGGAATCGCTGCTCACGATGCGCAGCAGACTTTCCGTGCGCACGTTGCCTGCGGGCATGAGTACATTGCCGGAGCTCACCGCCTGAACCACCGCGTCAGGAGATAAATTGTAGGAGCGCAGACGGTCGGGATTGACGGTAATGACGATGGTGCGCTGATTGCCGCCAAAGGGCGGGGGCGCCGACACGCCCGGAAGCGTGGCAAACAGTGGGCGAATACGATTGAGCGCCAAGTCCTGGATCTCGCCAATGGTGCGGCTCTTGCTCGAGAACACCAGATAGCCCACCGGCACCGTTCCAGCGTCAAAACGAATGACGAAAGGGTTCACCGTCCCGTAAGGCATGAAGGCGTGGGCGCGGTTTACATAGGAGATGGTTTGGGCAAGGGCCTGGCTCATGTCCGTGCCGGGGTGGAAGGTCAGCTTCAGCAACCCGTTGCCCTGGATCGACTTATCCTCGACACTCTCGATCCCGTTGATGTAAAGGAAATGGTATTCATAGTAGTAGACAAGGTAACCCTCCATTTGCGCCGGACTCAATCCGCCGTAAGGCTGAGCCACGTAGATGACGGGCAGGTTCAAGTCGGGAAAAATGTCCGCACGCATCCGGAGGACGGCCAGGATCGCTCCCAGCGCCACTCCGAACACAACCACCAGCACGGTAATGGGCCGCCGCAAGGCGGTGCGAATTAGCCACATGTAGCCCCCGGCTATCAGCCATCAACTTTCAGCAATCAGCCTTCAGAAGCAAGGAGATAGCTTTGCTGATCGCTGAGAGCTGACGGCTGCGCGATGATGCCTCCTGACTAAGCGTTTCCCCCCCGCACTCGTGCGGAGAAGCGCCAGGAACGGTTCCACGCTCCCTTGCGCCACGGCGACGTTGAACAGCGCCTGCCAGACGCTGATCCGCGCCATGGCGTCGTCCCTCTCAGCTTGTGCCAGGAGAGCTTCCGCTTCGGCCACCTCCACGAGGTTCGTCAAGCCTGCCTGGTAGCGAGCCTTGGCCTGCGTCTCCGTCTGGCGGGCGGCATCGAGTTCGACGGGCGTATTCTTGGCAATTTGCTGGGAGGCTTGGAGCGCGGCCTGTGCGCTCGTTACCTGGCCGCTCACATCCTGCAAGGTCTGCTCGTACTTTGCCTCCTGGCTCCGTTCCCGCGCTTGAGCCATGCGCTTCTCGTCCCGCAACGCCGAGAAATCAAACACGTTGGGGAATACGACGGAGACTCCCGCCAGCCAGTTGCCGCGGGAAAGTCCCAGTCCATTCACTCCGCCGGAGGGGGTGCCGTCCGGATTCACTCCGCTGCCCCGGGCAAAGACCTCAGAGGCTACGAAGAGACGCGGGTAATCGGTGCGCCCCAGCACGTGCTGCTGCGCCCGCGCTTCATCGACAGTCGCCTGCTGGTCGCGAGCCAGGGGGTGAGCCGAGGGCGCAGCAACGGGAATAGACTCTTGCGCAGGTGAACTGAGAAGCGGGGCAACCTCAACCAGGGCGGCGCCAGGAGCCGTACCGAGGAGCGAGGCGAGCAACGCCTGAGCTTGCTGCTCAACTGCCTGGGCCTGGTAGAGTTGCGTTCGAGCCGTGGCTAGTTCTGCGTCGGCGCGCGAAGCGTCTGCGCCCGGACGAAGTTCTTGGTCGGCCAGCGCTCGAACCGTCCTGTCGAACACCTCCCAACGCCGCACCTTCGCTTTCGCCGCCTCGACCGCCTGTTGCGCGGCCACCGAATTCAGGAAATAACCGCCGGTGGCGGAAGCCACCTGCAGGCGAGTCAGTTCCACATCCGCGCTCGACTTGTGCTCCGCGGTACGCGCCTCGTCCACCATGGCGCGCCTTAATCCAAAATCG
Organism: uncultured Acidobacteriota bacterium; assembly: GCA_963770415.1. Lineage (GTDB taxonomy): Bacteria > Acidobacteriota > Terriglobia > UBA7540 > UBA7540 > CAVROP01. Next base: position 29,337 of record CAVYPU010000032.1, on the reverse strand, counting down.
AACGGCTCCCAGGAAAGCAATGCACCACCCTGAGAATTCCAGAAACTGGTCGCCGAATAAGGCTGCACGGGGCCTTCCATCGCAGGGGCGATGGGCGAGGCTAGGAATATCCCGGCGAGCTGGTTTTGAGTGGCGCGATTAGCCTGATAAATAGGATTTAATTGAGGGAGATAGGAGGTGCGGGCCAGCGCCACGCCGCTCCGCGCGCTGTTCACTTGTTCGAGAGCCGCGCGGACAGCCGGGTAGTTGGCTAGCGCGTAGTTGATCGCTTCCTCTAACCTGAAGGTTTTGGATGGGCGGGAAGAACCTTGGGGAAGTGTCGTCTGGCCCATGAGTTGTGACGCAGTAAGTAGACAAATTGTGAATAGATAAGCGGATTGTTTCTTTGCTCCCACAGCGTCCTCCAGAAGCCCGAAGCGTTGACGCCGTCTCGCAGGGTTAGATGCCCTGGTTGCCGGCTGAAGAGCCGGGGCGACAAACCAGCCCCGGCGCCCTACGGCACATAATCATCTTCGAGAAGCTCACCCACCAACTCCTTCACTTTTTCTCTTGCCAGGGCAAGCGCTTTCCGTCCCGCCGCGGTGGCTTCGTACATCCTTCGAATGGACCTGCCCGCCCTTACTTCTCGCGATCGAAGATAGCCGCGCAACTCGAGACCGTGTAGTAGTGGGTAGAGAGTCCCTGCGCTCAACCTGTACCCATGCCGCCCCAGTTCTTCGATCATGCCGAGGCCGAATATAGGTCCTTGGCAAGCATGGTAGAGGATGTGAATGCGGATTAATCCGGAATATATCTCCTGGCTCTTCGCCGGGTTGACTTCGGCCGATTTCATGGTCCGGATTATCTAAATTGGATATCGAAACCCGAGTACAAATAGTCCCACAGGTCCATGCTTGTGTCAAGAATTGTCCGAAACAGAATTGTCCGAAACCCACCAATAGACTGGGATGGCGTCATTTTGCGAGGCGTAGACGCCTTGAACTTTTGTCACTATGCCGCGTATTAAGATACAGGCTCGCTCCGTGTATTGATCTGGAACCGCGGCTAAGCAGGGGAGAAAATTGGTTACAATATTAAGTATGCCATTAAGCAGCCGCAGTGTAATCATATCGGTTAATGCCCGCCTGGATACCTGACATAATGCCGAAGATATGGCATCTGCGCGAGGGCCTTCACAGAAATGTAACAATCCCGTAATGCTCAAGGAATACGCCTCCGCGATGATGGCAATGGTTCAGTCGGCGAGTCGAATAGACAAACCCAAGGAAACATCAACACTTGAATCGGAGGGCTGAAGAATGCAGTTCAGAAAAATTCACACCTTGATAATTGCGGGCGCCATAGTTTTGATGGCGCTGACCACACCCGTTTTTTCGCAGACGGCGTCCGACAACTCGTCAAAGGATTCGAGCAAACATGACGATGTCTCGGTGCTGAGGCAGCGGATTTCAGAGCAACAAAAGCAGATCGAGCAGTTGCGCGCCATCGTGGATCAGATGAAGCAGAAGCTGGACCAAACCCCGGCTCCGGCGCAGGCCGCGGCGACACCTGCACCTGTGCAAGTGGCCGCCCCAGTGCCGTCTCTCGGCCAAGTCACCAGCACGGCGCCGATGGTCCCCAAAGGTAACAGCAAAACTGGAGTCGATTTGAGTGGCTCCTCGATGCGTGACATGATGGCGTCGGGGACGGGGCTGCCGGGGGTTGGCTCTGCTCCCGCAAAATCACTGAATCCGCAGAAGGAAGAAGGTGAAACTTCGCCGCTGTTCTTCCGCATCGGCGACGCCACCTTCACGCCTGGCGGCTTCATGGATCTCACGGACTACTTCCGCACCGCCAACACCACCTCCACCATCGGAACCAGCTTTGGTTCAATTCCCTACGCGGTGGTTGGCGGAACCTTGCAGCCCAATACCGGCCTCACGGAAAACCACCTGACCTTACAGAACTCGCGCATAAGTATGAAAGTGAATTCGAAAGTCGGGGAAACCAACGTCACCGGCTACATCGAGGCCGACTTTCTGGGCAACAACGCCACCAGCTTGTATCAAACCAGCAACGCTTCAACCTTGCGAATGCGTTTGTACTGGGCAGACCTCGTGCGCGGCAAGTGGGAAGTCCTGGGAGGCCAGAGCTGGAGCATGATGACTCCAGGCCGTAACGGCATCTCACCAGTGCCTTCTGACCTCTTCTACTCCCAGGATATGGACACGAACTACCAAGTGGGTCTCACTTGGTCGCGGCAGGCGCAGTTCCGCGTGCTCTACCACCCCAGCAAAGAATGGGTCATGGGAATTTCGGTTGAGAACTCGGACCAGTTCATGACCAGTGCTGTGACTCTTCCCAGCGGTCCTTACTCGACCCAGTTCGATGTGAGTGGAAATACAACTGGCAGTCCCAACGTTTTTCCGGATATCGTCGCCAAGATAGCTTACGACCCCAAATTGGGCGGCAAGCATATGCACGCCGAAATTGGCGGACTTCTCAGCTCATTCAAAGACGTCAGTGCCACCGGCACCAAGAATTCCGCAGAGGGCGGCGGAGTCGTGGGCGGTGTTAACCTTGAGCTTGCCAAAGACCTGCATTTCATTTTGAACGGCTTCTACAGTTCCGGCGGTGGGCGCTACATTTTTGCCCTCGGCCCCGACGCAGTTGTGAAGCCAGACGGTTCAGTTGGCCTGGTTCGATCCGGCTCTGGGATCATGGGGCTTGAGTACCAACTTAAGAAAACCATGCTCTACACGTATTACGGCGGAGCTTACTTCGATAATGACTATTACGTGTCGAGCGTCAAGAGCGGCGTCCCGTCCTACGTCGGATTCGGCTATCCAGGATCCTCCAACGCTTCCAATCGAGTCATCAACGAGGCAACGGTCGGATTTGTCCAGACCTTCTGGAAGAATCCAAAGTACGGCTCTCTACAATGGATCAACCAATACTCCTACCTCGACCGGAATCCCTGGTTTGTTGCTCCCGGTACGTCCAAGAACGCACATGTGAGTATGGTCTATACCGACTTACGCTATGTGCTGCCCTAAATTTCGGCGTGGTTGAGAGCGCCAACTACTCCGAAGGATCTCGCCAGCGAATGAATGGGGCCTCCAGTGGCACGGAGGCCCCATTTTTGTAAGGGACGACGCGTGGCGTGTAATCGCTGGCGGGTCGGGTAGCCGGGACGCTGGCGACATAAAGAAAGCCATTTGCCGAACCCACCAGTCGGTTCGCCGCGCTGCATGGGCTGCCGAACCGGCTCACCGCCGTTCTGGGCGTCCGCGTAAAGCTCCACCCGCACCGCATCAGGATCGAGCTCATTAAGATACACCTGTACCTGAAAGACGTAATGACCGTTCGTGCTGCTCGGCGGTGAGAGACCCGAATCGCACCCTTGACCAGTGGCTTGCCAATTCTCTCTGCCAGTGGAGCAGTTCGCTTCCCAGTTGACCTCCGTTGGCGGCGCGCTCGCAGTAAGCTGCCGCAGCCGGCAGGTAATGCTTCTCCGTATACTCGCGCACCACGCGGTTTGCCGAAAAAATCGGCGTCAAGTGCGCCATGCTTTTCCGCATTCGGGCCACCCAGCCGGGAGGAATTCCTTTCTCATCGCGGGCGTAGAAAGCTGGAATAACCTCTCGCTCCAGCAGCTCGATAGAGGCTCTCCGCTTCGGCAGCATCCCAGGAGGTATCATCGCCATGCTCCTTGCCGTCGCCCAAGGCCCAGCCCACCTCCGGAGAATACGCCTCCGCCCACCAGCCATCGAGCTCGGAGAGATTCAGCCCGCCATTGACCAGCACTTTCATCCCGCTGGTGCCGCTGGCTTCCCAGGGACGGCGGGGCGTGTTGATCCAGACATCCATCCCCTGAACCAGCCGCTCAGCCATCAGCATGTCGTAATCGCTAAGAAAGACCGCATGCGGCCGTACCTCGGGGCGGCGGACGAAGCTGACCCATTGCTGGATCATGGCTTGTCCGGCGAGATCTTGCGGGTGCGCTTTACCGGCAAGAATCAGTTGGACCGGCTGGCTGTGGATTGGTCAGGATTCGAACCAGCCGCTCGGGATCGTGCAGGAGCAGGTTGGGACGCTTGTAGGTAGCGAAGCGGCGGGCGAATCCGATGGTCAGAGTATTAGGATCGAGTATCTGCTCGGCTCGCGCCACCTGCTCTTGAGATACACCCTGGCTGGTCAATTGCCGGTGCAGCCATTTTCGAACATAGGCGATCAGTGACCGGCGCGCTTCAGCGCGCAACTGCCAAAGCTCGGAATCGCTGACCTTGTCAAAATCTCTCTTCGATTTCCGTCACGGGGTCCAAGCCACCGCTCTTTCCCACAGGCAGCGTGCCAGAGGCGATCCGCCTCGGCGGAATCCCATGTAGGCTACGTGGACGCCGTTGGTGACGTGGCTTACCGGCACTTCGCGTTCCGGCCATCGCGGAAACAGGCCCTGAAAAATCCGGCGGCTTACCTCGCCGTGCAGTCGGCTCACGCCATTCACGGCGCCGCTGCCTCGCATGGCCAGGTACGCCATGTTAAAAGGTTCGCCCGAGTCGTTCCCATCCCGGCGGCCTAAAGCAAGCAGATCATGGAACGAAATCGAGAGCCGCTCTTCCGCATACTTCTTCAGATACTTTTCCACCAACTCGGGCGCAAAGCGGTCGAACCCGGCGTCCACCGGCGTATGAGTGGTGAACAAGTTTCCCGCACGGGTAACCGTCAGGGCGACGTCGAATGGCTGATTGTTCGCTTTCATGTAGGACCATGCCCGCTCCAGCACGGCGAAGGCGGCATGCCCTTCGTTCAGATGGCAGACTTGGGGCTCGAGGCCAAGGATGTGCAGCAATCGCCATCCTCCGATCCCAAGCACCAACTCCTGCTTCAACCGCAACTCCTGGCCGCCTCCGTAAAGTTCGCTGGCAATGCCGCGGTGCGACGGAATATTCGCCGGGTCATTGGTGTCCAGCAAGTACAGCTTGACTCGACCGACCTCCACCTGCCAGGCGCGAAGCCAGAGCTGAAAGCCCGGGAACGCAAGCGGGAAGCGAACCCACTCGCCATTGGCTCCGCGCACCGGCGCTATCGGCAACTGTCCGGGATCATTGAAGGGGTAGAGCGCCTGCTGGTTCCCTTGGGCATCAATCTCTTGCCGGAAATAGCCCTGCTGGTAAAGCAAACCCACGCCGATCACCGGAACGCCCAGATTACTTGCCGCCTTAAGCTGGTCGCCCGCAACATTGCCAAGACCGCCCGAATAAATTGGCAGCGCTTCACTCAACATGAATTCCATGCTGAAGTAGGCAATTCTATTGAGCGAAGTGTCGGGATGCGCCTTTTGGAACCACGCGGTCGGCTGGACTGCCGCGCGGTTTTGCTGAACGATCGCCTGCGCCAGTTTTTGAAAGCCGGGATCGCTGGTCACATTCCGCAATTTTTCCTGGGAGACCGTCTGCAAGACAAACCAGGGATTGTGCGTCAGGTCCCACAGCTCCGGATCGAGCCGCTCCCATAGCTGGTCGGCGGAATGGTTCCACGACCAGCGCAGGTTCAAGGCCACTTCCATGAGCATGTCCGAAGTCTGGCCGGCTGAAGGCAGTGCCGTAGAAACAGATTTATTCATGCTTTGACCTTCTTGGGTAAGCGCTTAACTCTCTCGTAGTCAAAAAAGGGAGGCACTAAGCTTGGTCATCCACTTCATTCCGAGGACCAGAGTCAACTCAGTTGCTTCCCTTGTTTCGGCGAGAGGAATGGGAGCTTTGTTTGCTAAAGATGCTTGAGGAGGTGGACGGCCTTCCGCCCTCCTTCTTCGGTGTGATAGACAATCACATGGTCCCCCTCTTTGCCTGCAAAATGGGCGGCGTCAACGAGGCCATCCTTGGTGTCGATGGCGGAGTCTCGTCCCAGATCATAGGTTTCCTCTGCGCCGTCCGAGGTTTTCACCGCTACCGTGTGACTGGCTTTATCAACATGGGTTATCGTTCCTTCCGTACTCTTCAGAGCCTCGTGGCCGAACACATCGACGTGGTCTACGGTTTCACGCCCCGCCGCGCCCGTGTAGTGGACCACGACTTGGGCTCCTTCTTTCCCTGCGAGGTCGGTGGCTTTTGCCGTACTCTCGAGCCCGTGCACAACTGTCCGGCCTCCATACGAAAATGCATGCTCGGTTCCATCCGCGGCCCGGATGGTGATTTTCTTGGCACTCGTATCGACTTTCTGAAGGTCTCCCACCAAAGCATGGTGATGGCTCTCTGCCGAGACCCTACCCCATGCAATCCCGCAGCAGGAGAAGCTACACACAAACAACAGAAATGCCCTGACACACGCTGGCCGAGCGATACTGCGCATCATCCACACCTCCTTTTCATTGCGGTGTGATTCCCCCAGGCTGTTAGATACAGAGGAACCCGAGAGATTTGATGAAGCTCGCTCAGTGTTGGTTTCTTAGTTAGTTGCCGAATGCAACGTCTTTTGAGGTGTGATTCTTCAAGTACTTAAGCTTGCCCCCCGGTGGGGGCTGGGGTAGTGGTGAGCATTGGAAGCTACCCCAGGCATATTTGCAATTTCAGGAGTTAGTTTTGTGCACCTGTGTTTTGCTTGACTGTTGAGAGCCTGATTCCGCGCCCTGTTCGAGATTCTTGATCTCTTGGGCGATCTGGCTTGCTCGGATGGCTATGTCGTGTGCGAGGCCGTGCAAGTTCGCGTAGTAAACTTGCTCCTGCTCCTCATCGCTATTCATTTTAACGATCGCGGTCTCGGTGGTGCCGGTCAGGTTTGCCAGCGTTGGCGCAATTGTATCCAGGGCCTTGCGCTGCCAAGGCAGAACTGCCGACTGGTTAGCTCGAAGCTGATCATACAGCTTGTCCATATCGTTCACTTGCGTTCGCAAGAGTCGCAATTCTCCGCTGTCGGAATGCCAGTCCGCCACGAACGGCTGACGCGAGATGGAGCTAAGTTCGTTGGCTTGATTTTTCGCGGCCACTGCATCTTGTTGGATTTGCTTGAGCAGGTTGGTTGCCTGTTCTGCGGAGACGCCATTCTTGGACTGCGTGCTGTCTGTGCGCGACGGACGCGCTTTCGGAGAGGCGACAACCAGCGTCGAGGCGATGCAAAGCGCCGCAGCGACGAGGCCCCCCTTATACAAATTGGTTCGCATAGTAATCTCCTCCTTCTCGTCCGTAGAGTTTACGGACCCTCGGTCCAGCATCTTTCCATTTCTAGCCCTGCGGTTGGTGAGATGCACAATATCCAATTTGGGGTTGCTCAACTGTAAGATGTCATCTTTCTATGACATACATCTCACCACCCTCCTGCGCCTCCCTTTTCGAGGGTCGATCGGGTTTGATGCTGAGGAGTTTCCATGGGCCTGCGGCCCACCCGAGGCAATGAAAATCGCCCACTAGGTCACCCCCGCGAAAGCAGGGGTCCATGTCGCCTCAATGGATTCCCAATTGCGCGGGAATGACATATTTGAGGGTGATTTTCAGGAGTCGCACCAAAAAGAAGGAGTTCTAACAGGCATGCTCTCCATCCCTCACTGACTAGGCGCTCACCCTCATTCGCAAGCTCGAACCCGCGATCACATGGGAGTTAAGCTGATTCTCGATGCTCTGCTGGCACTCTAAGCATCGAGCCGCCCAGGGCAAGGCTGTTAATCGTTTGGGGGAAATCGCCTTCTCACACGTCACGCAGAGGCCGTAACTACCCTCGGCGATCCGTTCCAAAGCGCCAGCCACTTCCTCGAGGAGAGCGGCTTTGCGGTTCAATGTATCCACGGCCATGCTCCGTTCCATTTCCAGAGTCAACTCCTCCATTGAATCAGACACCCTCTCGACTGAGATGCCTTCCATCTTGTAATGGCCTGACCGGAGTTCCTCCCGCATGGCTTCCAGCCTTCGCTTGCAACCTTCGAGGTTCTGTTTCTTCATAAGTGTGATCTCCTCCATAAGCGTTTAGAACCGTTAGACCCGCTCTCGACCATAAGGCAAGGGCAAACCCCAGGCCATACCAACTAGGGGTTAATTTCAAGTTGGAACCTTGGTAGGTGGGGGGTCGCCTGGACCGTAGTGAATTCAAGGCCGCCCTGCGCCGCGCCTCTATTTCCGCAGGGTGCGGGCCTGAAACCGAATCAGATAACGGATTGCTCGAGTAAGCGAGAGCTTATAGGAGGGACTAAAGAGTCTTTGTGAGAACTCGTTTTTGCTGTCATTCCGAGGAGCCGCAGGCGACGAGGAATCTCGCAGTGCCTTGAAAATACTCAGAGATTCCTCGCTTCGCTCGGAATGACACTCCAGAGGCTTTCACATAGGCTCTAAAGACTGAGGGGATCGATTGATCGAGGGATCACTTCCGGTAGATTACCCCACCTTTCATGACCCAACTGACCCGCTCAAGAACGCTGATATCATTGAGAGGATCACCGGGAACGGCGATGATGTCGGCGAGATAGCCCGGCCTCAGCGCCCCGATCCGGTTTTGCCAGCCGAGCAGTTTGGCGCCGTTCAGCAGTCCCGCTTGGAGCGCGCTCAGCGGCATCATGCCGTGCTTCACCATGAGCTCGTATTCGCGCGCCTGTGTGCCGTGGGGAAATGGACCCACGTCCGAACCTACGGCCATCGGTACGCCAGCTGCAAGCTGCTTGCGAAACTCTTCCACGTGAAGCTCAATCAATTTACGAAGCTGCGCCGCCTGCGCGGGCGTTGCCGCGTGATCCGCAAAGTACTCCATGATCGTAAACGTAGGCACGGCGAAGATCCGTTTCTCCCGCATCAATCGCATAGTCTCTTCGCTCAATTGGTCGGCGTGGTCGATCGACGCGACGCCCGCCTGTGCTGCGTACAGCGTGCCCGGCTCGCCGGTCGCGTGAACCGCCACCCGCTTGCTGGTGCGGGCGGCCTCTTGCACGGCAGCGCTTAATTCGGCCGCGGTGTATTGGTAAGGGGTAGACAGGCGACCATCACGAATTGAGTCCGGGCCGGTTTCGTAAATCTTTACAAAGTCGGATCCCTCTTTAAACTGCTGCCGAATCACTGCCACCAGTTCCGCCGCACTATTGGCGCAGGTGGCGTTGGATAAGACGTGCTGCTGGGGGTTGTAACCAATGGCGTCCTCGTGCCCGCCCAAAATATCCACTGCGTTGCCGCTGATGCGCATGCGTGGTCCGGGAATTAGCCCCCCGTCGATGGCGTTGCGAACCGCCGTGTCCGCGGAACCCGCTCCTTCCGTCCCCATGTCCCGCTCTGCCGTAAAGCCGGCCATGAGGTCGTCCCGCGCCGCGAGAACTGCGGCTATCGTGCGCTGCGGCACGGATTCTTGGACGGTCTGTAAATCTTCGGCGCCCGGATGCAGAAACAAATGGACGTGCGCATCAATCAATCCCGGCATCAGCGTACGCTCCCCCAAGTCGATCATTTCTGCGCCCGCCGGGTGCTCGACCGCTGCACCCACCGCCGCAATCTGGTCCCCTTGCACAAGCACTTCGCCGGGGGAGATCAACTTTCCACCTTCGACATCCAGCAGCCGAGCAGCATGCAATACCACCGCGTGCCTGGGCGCATCCGGTAGCGATTGGGCTGATACCCGGGCGAGAAGAATGCAGCCGGTGAGGAACCCATACACAGGTGCGGAAATGAGAAGTTTTGTTCTCATAATGCTCACGATAATAGCACCCCTTGCGCCCTCGGCACGATCCAATGCTTGTTGCGAATTGACATGCGGTGTGGATCTGACTTATAAGCCAAGTAGGGGAAGCTGAGGGGGTGAGCGCAGGCTCGCTCTCGACACAGGGCCATGGCTACGAGAAGACGTCGAGCAGGCAGATGATGAAACCATCGCTCTCGGCCTCACGATTCGCCAGTGAACGAGGAGGATCCAGATGCTGAACCAAACTCGCTCGAGTCGGCCGCGCATGCGGAGCAGGGTCGCTACGTTCTGCTGTCTTCTGACGTTGTATGGTTTCTCCCCGGATAACTCCCGGGCGCAGTCCGCTCAGGGAAACCACTCCCCTGACGCTTTGCACCAGCTCAGCCGATCGATTGAGGAACTAGTGAGACGCGTTTCGCCCAGTGTTGTCCAGGTGCTCGCGACAGGTTATGGCGCGACCCAGGAGGGTGACGGCAGCGAAACTGCTCTCGTGATCGGGAGGCTTCGCAACATTGGTTCCGGCGTCGTCGTTGACCCGGAGGGGTACATCTTGACTAACGCGCACGTCCTCAAGCGGGCCCAAAGAGTTCAGGTTATCCTGCCCACCTTGGCTGCCGGCGCCTCTCCCAGCCTTTCGACTCTAAGCCCTCAAGGCCGCGCCGTGGATGCTCGGATCGTGGGACAATCCAGGGAGATTGACCTCGCGGTGCTGAAAATCGAAACGCAGGGGCTCCCCGCCCTGCCAATCAGCAATTACGGCAATCTTCGCCAGGGTGAAATGGTCCTGGCATTCGGCAGCCCCGGAGGTCTTCAGAATTCCGTGACGATGGGCGTGATCAGCGCAGTCGCCCGACAGCCTGACCCCGATAATCCCTTGGTTTATATTCAGACGGATGCACCTATCAATCCTGGAAACAGTGGCGGGCCGCTCATCAACGTGGACGGAGAAGTGGTGGGAATCAACACCTTCATCATGACCCAATCAGGCGGAAACGAAGGCCTGGGCTTTGCCATTCCGAGCGGTATCGTCGCCGTTGCCTATCCGCAGCTCCGCAAGTTCGGCCATCTGCATCGGGGCGAGATCGGCATTCACGTCCAATCCATCACTCCAAACCTGGCAGCAGGACTAGGGCTTTCAACCAGCCAAGGTGTTATCGTTTCGGATGTGATGCCGGACGGTCCCGCGGAAAAGGCGGGGCTTAAGATGCAAGATATTATTTTGACCATTAACAACAAACCTGTTGAGAACCTTCCCATTTTCGGCATGCTTATGTTTATGCTGCAGGCTGGCGACCGGGCAAATATTCAAGTGCTCCGAGGAACGAAAACAATCGCCGTGGAGGTCCCGGTAATCCAACGTCCGCACAATGTGGATCTCCTTGCAGGTCTTGTCGATCCTGAGAAGAATTTGATTAATAAACTGGGTATTCTGGGCATTGAGATTGACAACAGAATATCCCAGATGCTGCCCAGTCTCAGAGAAGCATCGGGAGTGATCGTTGCCGCTAAGGTGGCTGGGTTTGGTGAGGAAGATACCTCACTAGCGGTTGGCGATGTTATCCACGCGGTCAACGGTACGACGGTCATCAGCCTGGATTTTCTTCGCTCAAAACTGGCTGCTGTTAAGCCTGACAGCCCCGTCGTTCTCCAGGTCGAGCGGGATGGCATCTTCATGTACACCACCTTTCGCATGGACTGAAGGAGCAGTTCTGATCAAGATGCTGAGAAGGGTGAGTTCGTAATGTTGCTTTTTGAACGTCTTCGGCGGCATCCTCCGTAACTTACCGTGCATCCAAACCTCAGGTCGGTTGTCGATCAGGTTTCGGGCGAGTGAGCCGTACAGGGTGACGAGGGCCAACTCTAAAAATATTCCGCTTAAGCATCTTGTCCGGCGGCAAGTCGTATGGCACAATAGTTCCTGGGCAAGGTCAGGGCCTCTCCAAGAAAGCATGAAACGGATCATCGCATTCTCTCGGCACGCTTTTGCCGCCGGCATCGTGGGCTTGCTGCTGGGCGTTGTCGCCCTCTCTACCGCCACCCGGGCGCCATTGCTTCGACCGGGTAGTGCGTCCTGGCACACTAGCAAAGCCGGCCGATTGACCGAATTGGAGCAGCATGAGAGTTCGGTCGCCAAGGCGGCTGAGTCGGCTGAAGATGTTGTGGCGGAGGCCGAAAACTCTCCTACGACTTATGTTCCTTGCGAAGAAGTGCTGCCCCGTGCTCTCAGCCTAACCGTCCACAGACATCACTTCCGATCGCCACCTTCCTTTTCTTAAGCTCCTCGTGCTGTCGCCCCGGTGCTTTAACTAGTTGCGTGAGTCACGATACGGATAGTGCTCAGCTTATGACACTGTCGTCGAGGCTCATTGGTTCGATTGGTATGCAGGAGGCAGACGTCTTGCACACTCCATTATCGCCCGGCCAGATTAACCAGCTCCGGTCCTTTAGCACGTGCGCCATAGCTGACGCCATCGAAACTTTCGGCGTCAGATTGCGAAACGAAGGGTTTACCACGGCGGGCTTCCGCTGTCTCTTCGGAAACTGTCCTCCCCTGGTCGGCTACACGGCGACCTGCATAGTTCGATCGGCCGACCCGCCGATTGTGGGAAGCCGCTACGTGGAACGGACCGACTGGTGGCAGCACATCACGAGCATCCCCGCGCCGCGCGTAATCGTAATGCAGGACATAGACCAGGAACCAGGGACAGGAGCGTTCCTGGGCATGACTCATGTGCACGTCCTGAAGGCGCTGGGCTGCGTCGGAGCGGTGACGAACGGGGCCGCGCGCGAGTTGCAGGGTATCGAGATGAGCGGTTTTCAGGTTTTTTCCGGACGCGTGGCCATCTCGCGCGCCTATATCCACGTCGTGGAATTTGGCGGCCCGGTAGAAGTCGGCGGACTCAGGATTCAACCAGGTGATCTAATCCACGGGGACCGTCACGGGATTATCAACGTCCCGCTGGATCTGGCGACGAAGATCCCTCCGGTAGCCGAGGCCATTGCCGAGAAAAAACGGCAAGTGATCGAGTTGTCGAAAAAGCCCGGAGTCACCTTCGAAGAACTCGGGCAAGCACTGCGAGAGCTGTACGACTTCAGGATGGAGTAAATCAGTGGAAACAACGCTCAATTGCCGAACATCTTCGCTACCGACATTCGAGAGATCGACCATTCTGCTTCGGATTTGCATCTTGGGCATTCTTGCCAGCCTGCTTCCCTCCTGCGAGAAGGTCCGAGCCAAAGGCGAAGCGCGCGGGACGGTGACGGTAGGTGTAACGAAGGTCGAACGGAAGTCTCTGGAGCGCCAAATCAACCTCTCCTCCGAGTTGGTGCCGTTCCAGGAAATTGACGTTTATGCCAAGGAGTCGGGCTACGTCCGGAAGCTTTACGTTGATTACGGGAGCCGGGTAAAAGAGGGCCAATTGCTGGCGATCCTGGAGATCCCCGAGTTGGAGGCCCAGTTGCAAGAGGATCAAGCCAGCGTCAAGAACGCGGCCGACGAGGTGTCCCGGGCTCAGCACGTTTTGAAACGATACCAAGCCATGCACAAAGTCCTCAACCTCGAATACACCCGGTTGAACGGAGTCGCCGAGACCAAGCCAGGCCTCGTCGCCCAGCAGGAAGTTGATGATGCGCAGGGCAAGGACCTGGCGGCTGCGTCGGAGGCGGATGCGGCCGAATCCGCGCAGGCCGCCGCAGAAAGCAGCCTTGTAGTTGCCAAATCAAAACTCATTCACGACCAGGCGTTGTATGCCTACACGCGCATCACCGCGCCTTTCTCGGGCGTAGTCACAGAACGGTACGCCAACCTCGGGACGCTTGTGCAAGCGGGTACTGGCTCCAGCACGCAGGTGTTACCCCTGGTCAGGTTATCGGAGGACGATATGTTTCGCCTGGTGATTCCGGTGCCGGAATCCGATGTGCGTTTCATCCGCGTAGGCGATGCTGTCAACGTCCTCGTGCCGGCGCTGAACGGAACCCTGCCTGGAAAGGTGGCAAGGTTTTCCGTAGACGTAAGAGAGGATACTCGAACCATGCACACTGAGGTGGACGTGCCCAACCCTGGCAGAATTTTAATTCCGGGTGTTTACGCTGAAGCAAAACTGACCCTCGAGCGGAAAGAAAACGTCCTCGCCTTGCCTCTCGAGGCGGTGACTTATGAGGGGTCTCAAGCATCGGTATTCCTCGTGAATAACTCCGACACAATTGAAAGTCAACAGGTGAAATTGGGCATGAGAACCCCGAGCGATGTCGAGGTCGAGTCCGGAGTCCAGGAAGGCGACAATGTCGTGGTAAGCGACCGCAGCCAGCTTAAGGTGGGCCAAAAGGTTAAGCCGAAAGTTGTGGAAAGTGTCGAATCTCAGGGGCAAGAGTAAGTGTCAGGTGTAATGGTGCCCGCCGCGGGCCGAATGATCATGAGACCTTGACTCGCAATAACAGAGGGAAGCTCGATGTTTGACCGAAATTCGATTTTCGAAATTCGATCTTCGAGTACTAGGGGAGCAAAAGGCCATGCCGCGTTTTTCAATTCGCAATCCTTATTTCATCATTGTGATTTGCCTGGTGGTCATGGTCATCGGACTCAGCAGCCTGGCGCGAATGCCTGTGGACTTGTTCCCTCCTATCAACATACCGGAAGTGGTGGTGGCCACCTTTTACACCGGCATGCCGCCTGAGGATATTGAAACCGACATCACCGATCCCCTGGAGCGCTGGTTCACTCTCGCCAGCGGCGTCGAGCACAGTGAATCACGGTCGCTGCTGGGCGTCAGCATGATCAAGGTTTATTTCCAGCCGGGGACAAACGCGGACGCGGACGTCACTCAACTCTCCAACCTGGCGATGGCAGACCTCAAGCGTCTTCCGCCGGGCACGCTGCCGCCCGTGGTGCTGAAATTCGACGCTTCCAGCCTCCCGGTTTGCCTGGTGACAGTCAAGGGACCGGGACTGAACGAGACCCAGTTGCACGATTACGCCCAGTTCGCGATACGTGACCAGATTGGCGTGATCAAGGGCGCGGAAATCCCTCCGCCCTTTGGCGGGAAGTATCGGCAAGTGATGGTGTACGTGGACCCCTACAAACTTCTGTCGCGGCAGATGAGCGTAATGGACGTGGTTCGTTCCGTGAACAGCGCCAACCTGATTCTGCCGGCTGGGGACGTGAAGATCGGCCCCTACGATTACTACGTGTATTCCAACAGTCTCGTCAACGAAGCGAAGGATTTGAACGATGTCCCCATCAAGACCGTAGGGACATCCTGGGTGACCGTGGGGGATGTGGGCAAAGCAGAAGATGCCAGTCAAATCCAGTACAACGAAGTGCGGGTTGACGGGCAAAAGTCCTCCTACATTCCAATCATGAAGCAAGGCGGCGATTCAAACACGATCGAGGTCGTGGACGGAGTAAAACAGCTAACCCAGCATCTGTTCGACATCCCCAAGCAAATGACCGCCAGTGTGGTGTTCGACCAGTCCGTTTACGTCAAAGAGGCGATCCACACCGTGATCCACGAAGGCCTGCTGGGGCTGGTGCTCACCAGCATCATGATTCTCCTCTTTCTTGGCAGTTTTCGCGCCACTTCAGCCGTTCTGCTCTCCATTCCACTTTCCGCGATGACCGCATTCGTAGCGCTGTATCTGATGGGGAGCACCGTCAACTCGATGATCTTGGGAGGAATGGCGCTGGCCTTTTCGCGCGTGATTGATAACTCGGTAATCTCCCTCGAAAACATTTATCGTCACCTGGAGAAAGGCGCTTCCGCGCTTGTCGCCGCCGCTGATGGGGGTTCGGAAGTGAACTTGGCTGTATTGGCTGCGACTTTGGTAGACGTCGTGGACTTCTTCCCTGTGACCTTCCTCTACGGCGTCAGCAAGTTCTTGTTTTCGGCGTTGGCGCTCGCTTTCTCACTTTCATTGCTGGCCTCATACGTCGTAGCCATGACCGTGATTCCGTTGTTCTGTTCGCGCTTCCTGAAGCAGGTCCCGCACGCTGAGGGGCACGGGGTAGGGGCTAGCGGGGTTCAGCCGGGAGAAGGCGCCTCCGGGTCTGGAGAGGTTTCCGCCGGCGCCGTAAGAAGCCACTCATGGTGGAGCAAGTTCAACGCCGGCTTTAATCGCCAGTTCGCCAGGCTGCTGGATTACTACGAATATTGGGTCAGGAGGGCTCTGGTTCGCCCGGGATGGACGGTCGCCATCATCGCCGTAATTTTTCTTGCCAGTTTTGCCGTAGTCCCAATTGTGGGCATCGCATTCTTTCCTCGGACGGATGCGGGTCAATTCACCATTAATATGAAAGCGCCCACGGGCACGCGCATCGAGGATACCGACCAATACACTGCCAAAGTCGAGGATTTGATTCGTCGCGTCGTAGCTCCCCGGGACATGCGGATGATCGTTTCCAATATTGGAGTGGTCGATGATTTCTCCTCGCTTTACAACACCAATGCCGGAGAGTACACCGCGACTGTCCAGGTGCAATTAACCGACGACCACAAAACGAGCAGCTTCGCGTATATGGGCGAGGTCCGAGAGGCCCTGGAACAGCAGTTGCCCAATATCCGGCCCTTCATCCAAAGCGGCTCGATGGTGGATGCCATTCTCAATATGGGTATGCCTGCCCCCATCGACATTCAAGTGAGCAGCCCCCATCTCCACGAGATCTACGGGATCGCCCAGGACTTGGCGGGCCGCATCCGCCAATTACCGGACGTGGGCGAGGTGTACATCCCGCAGGACATGAACTACCCGGCGTTGCGCCTGGATGTGGACCGCGTGCACGCCGGGGAACTGGGCCTTACCCAGAAGGATGTGGTGGACAACGTCATCACCGCCTTGAACTCGAATTACATGATTGCGCCCAACTACTGGGTGGATCGCAAGAACGGCAACGACTACTACCTGACCGTACAGTATTTCGAGAACGGACACCCGGCGATTCACAGTTTAAGCGATCTCGGCCTGATCCCTCTGCGAGCCGATCCGCCGGCGGAGGGCCCGATAAATTATCACGCCTCGCTGCCGAAGCCCGGTCCGACGCCTGCGGCGCATCCTCGACGCCCGGTAACGGTGCTCGACAACGTCGTCAAAGTACACTTTGATCAAACCCCCACCGAAGTTGATCACTACAAGATCCAACGCGTCGTCGATGTGTATGTGACACCGGCCGGAGAGGACCTCGGCCACGTGACAAGCGCCATCCGCAAGATCATCAACCAGACCAGCGGAAATTACTCGGAGCAGGTGCGCATAAACCTGCGCGGGATGGTCACAGGCATGGAGGAGTCGTTTAAGAGCTTTGGACTCGGTTTCATTATGTCTTTCATCCTTCTTTACCTGATCCTCACCGCGCAGTTCCGGTCGTTCCGCGATCCGTTTCTCATCATGCTGGCGATTCCCATGGGTTTTGTCGGCGTCCTTTTGACTCTGCCGCTGACTCACACGACTCTGAATGTGATGTCCTTGATGGGAGTGCTGATGCTCATCGGGATCGCTGACTCGAACAGTATTCTGATTGTGGATTTCGCGCACACTTTGGAGGCGCAGGGTCTCGCGCCCGCCGATGCCGTCATCACCGCTTGCCGAGTGCGGTTGCGGCCAATCCTCATGACTTCGCTTGCCACCATCATCGGTATGCTGCCCATGGCGCTGAAGCTGGGAACCGGCGCAGAGCAATACACGCCCATGGCGCGCGCCATCATCGGCGGTCTGACCTCTTCAGTGATCCTGACGGTCTTCATTGTTCCGGCGGCATACCTGCTCGTCTATGGAAATAAGAAGCAGCCCGGCAGCGAGGCGCCCGTGCCGGCGGAGCCGCATTCGTGAGGGTGTCCCTAAATCCAGTGCTCGCCCGGTATGAAGGGTTATTCCGAGCGCAGATGCCATGATCCTCCGGCTCACCACTGAGCATGAAAAAGGCCTGGATTCCTCGCTCCGCTCGTGGTGACCACGGAATCCTCGTTCGCGGGAGTAACTATGAATCGAAAAAGTGTTTGTCTCTTGGTTGTTCTCATGATTGGAACGAGTGGCCTCGCGCGTGCCCAGAATGCGGCTCCAACGCCGCTCAGCTTGAAGGACGCAGAGGCCCTGGCCCTCAAGAACCATCCTCAAGTTCTGGCTGCCCAGGCAACCGCGTTCGAATACAACGAACACGTTGTTGAAGAGCGCTCCGCCTATTTTCCAACGCTGGACTACGACTTGACTGGGTCGGGAGGCAATCCGCAAGGACGCATCGGCGCAGGCTACCTGCCAGCATCTCGCCTCTTTGACCGGTTAGGAACCGGCATTTCGCTCACCCAGCTCATTACGGATTCGGGGCGTACACCTAACCTGGTGGCCAGCTCCCGCCTCGAGGCCCAGGCAAGCCAGCAGACCTACCAGGCCACGCGCTACGACGTGTTGCTTGCCGTCAACCAGGCTTATTACAACGCGCTGCGCTCCCAGGCGCTAGTCAAGGTTGCCGAGGAAACCGTGGCGGCACGCCAAGCGCTGTCGGATCAGGTAACCGAGCTGGCAAGAAACAAGCTGAAATCGCAAGTCGATGTGGCCTTTGCTGACGTGAACTTTTCCCAAGCCAAGCTCCTGCTGCTCCGCTCCCAAGGTCAATTGACAGCGGCCTTTGCCGAACTCACCCGTGCGCTGGGCGCACAACAGGATGCGAAGTATAAACTGGCGGATGAACCGCTGCCACCCAGTCCCCCGAACGACGCCGACCCGCTCATCGCCCAGGCTTTTACCAATCGGCCGGACTTGTTGAGTTTGCAGTTCCAACGAGATGCGGCAGTGAAGTTCGAGCGCGCGGAACGCGACCTCTCGTTCCCCACTGTAAGCGTGGTGGGCGTGGCTGGGGCCCTGCCGGAAATCAACCAAATCCTATCGGCGAAGATTCCAAACACCTACGAAGCCGCAGCTTTGAACGTCGAGGTGCCGATCTTCAATGGGCATCTGTTCACCGCACGGCGTGAAGCGGCTCGCTACCACGCCCATGCCGAAGACCAGAGGGTGCGCGATCTTCAGGAGCGCATAGCGCGAGACGTGCGCGTCGCGTGGTCAAGCTCGCGTACAGCGTTTCAGAACCTGGATGTCACGGCGGAACTGCTGCGGGAAGCCACCCTAGCGCTCGATCTGGCACAGGGTCGGTACAACCTGGGATTGAGCTCGATTGTCGAGCTGTCCCAGGCACAGTTGAACCTCACCCAGGCCGAAATCGAAAACCTGAGCGCCAAGTACGAATACCAGAGCGTCTACGCGATGCTGCAATACACTATGGGACTGTTGCGATGACGGGAAAATAGCTCAACTCTTAACGAATTTCAATGCCGCCGAATTGAGACAATATCGAAGGTGGGTAGGGTCTGGGCCGTCATCAAATAAGTGTCCGAGGTGAGCGTCGCACTTCTTGCACTCCACTTCGGTTCGAACCATGCCGAAACTCGTGTCACTTTCCGTGTGGATATTCTCCGGAGCAATCGGCGCCCAAAAGCTTGGCCAGCCGGTTCCCGAATCAAATTTCGTGTCCGAGCTGAAAAGCGGACTGTCGCAACAGGCGCAGCGGTAAGTGCCTTTTTCGTGGTTGTTCCAGTACACACCCGTAAAGGCCCGCTCTGTTCCTTTTTTGCGAGCGATCTCAAATTGCTCAGGAGTCAGCTTCTGCTTCCATTCCTGGTCTGTCTTCACCACTTTTTCAGCCATGACCTTCTCCGCTCCTTCGTGCCCATTGCCGCACACTACAAGAGATGGGGATGAGACCTGTTTGGTTTCAGGAGGTTTAATTTCCAAGGTCGAGCTGCTCTCAAGCGCTCGCGACGCTCGTCGATGCAGGTGGGCCTGAGCCGTTGGTGGGATACACTAAGCTTCGATCGGGCTCCCAGGAGAGGTATACCTTGGCGCCCGGAGATGTCCGTTCGAGGGGAAGAGCGTTGGCGGCCATAGCGCCGCGAACCACCAAGCGTTCGCCGCTCGCAATCCGCACAGTCCAGCGGCGGCTGCCGCCTTCAAAAATGGCTTCCACGACTTCGCCAGGGATGACATTCGCCGCCTCACTGCTGGGTCGCGGGCGGCCCAGCGTCAGTCGCATGGCTTCCGACCGCACGCCCAGCATGGCGGATAAGCCCGGGCCAAGATCCATCGAGTTCTTCGACCAGATCACCATGCCGTTTCCGGTCTCGAAACGCGTGCCCAGATTGGAATGATTGAGGCAACGCACGGGAAAGAAATTTTCCACTCCCATGAACTCTGCCACGAAGGGCGTGCGAGGCGCTCCGTAGGTTTCCTCGGCGGGGCCCACCTGCTCGAGGCGCCCGTGGTTAATAATCGCAATCCGGTCCGACATCACGAGCGCTTCCTGCTGGTCGTGAGTAACGAAAATAAACGTGATGCCCAGGCGCTCGCGAAGGCGTTTCAGCTCAACTTGCATCTGCTGGCGGAGTTTCTGGTCGAGCGCCCCCAGCGGCTCATCGAGCAGCAGCACCGCGGGTTCAAGCACCAGAGCACGAGCCAACGCCACGCGTTGCCGCTCGCCGCCGCTCAGTTGATGCGGGTACCGGTCCTCTTTCCCCGGCAGTTCGACCAATTCCAGGATAGAATGAACTCGCGTGCGAATATCGCCGGCGACGACTTTCTTCTGCTCCAGGCCGAAGGCAACATTACGGAAGACATTCAAGTGCGGGAAAAGCGCATAGTGCTGGAAGACGGTGTTTATGTTGCGGCGGTAAGGAGGCAGTGAAACGGCGTCGCAGCCGTTGATGAGAATCTGCCCGCTGTGAGGCTGCTCGAATCCCGCAACCAGGCGCAGGATGGTCGTCTTCCCGCTTCCGCTGGGACCCAGGAGCGTGAGGAACTCTCCCCGCCCCACTTCCAGCGAAAAATCCTCCAGGGCTGCAAGGTCCCCGTAGCGCTTACTCACACCCCGAAGTTCGATGATGCACTGCGGCAAATCTTCCAATTTTTGAGCTGACTCCACCGCCTCGTGGGATTCTCAACTCATCCTACTCGTGACTCCAAAAATTGGCAAGAGTGAAATCTGAAATTGAAATCTGAGATGTGAAATCTGAAATTTGAAATTGCCACTCCGCCGAATGGCGTTTTTCTTCCGCGGGCTTAGCCCTGTGCGCCGTCTTCGCACTCTGGTAAGCTTGTGTTTCTGGGTCCCGCAAGGACCCATATTGCAACAAATTGATAAGGTGAAAACCGATAGCTGAGCGCTCGAATCTTCTATGTCTAAAAAACACAACGAGACAGTCCAAAGACAATTCACCAAGACGGCCGACGCCTTCGCCAAGTTCGCGGTGCGCGACTCGCCCGAGGTCCTCGCCGAAAAAGTCGAGTTTGCCAAGCCCCAGGCGCATGAACTGGTGCTCGACGTGGCTTGCGGGCCAGGTGCGTTCGTTCTAGCCGCCGCTCCCAGAGTGGCCTACGCCACGGGAATCGACTTGACCCCTGAAATGCTCCGCCAGGCGCGCCAGTTCCAGGCCGAAAAACAGATTGCGAACGCGGTTTTCGCCTGCGCCGACGCCGACCGCATTCCCTTTCCCGATGCCTCCTTCGACCTGGTCACCTGCCAGCATGCTTTTCACCACATCACCAAGCCGGAGGCGGTGCTGGCTGAAATGATCCGCGTAACCAAGCCCGAGGGCCGGCTGCTGATCCTCGACCCGCTGGCCCCGGAAAGCGACGCGAAATACGAACTCTACAATCACATCGAAAAGCTGCGCGACCCATCCCACACTTCCACTCTTCGCCTCACCACGTTCCTCAGCATGTTCGAGGCGCACGGGCTCGAGGTAGTGCGGCAGTCGTTGCGGCGCCGGCCGCGCTCCTTCATTCAGTGGATGCGACGCGCCGGACTCGATCCGGGTCAAAAGCGCTACGACGAGACGCGAAAACAAATGGAAGAGTCCATCCCCGGCGACAAAGCCGGCTTCTCCGCCCGCGTTGATGGCGAAGATATTCAGATTGTGCATAATGAGGGGATGTTCCTGGTAAGGCGAGCTCCGGCGGATGGCGAGTAGTTCAAGGAGTACTTAGCCACGAGGACGACCGCGTTTTAGGCGATTAGTTCTGTATTCCTGGTAGGGAATGCTTTTCTCTTTGCGGCGTGTTTGGGACACGAGGCCATCCCAGAAGTCCTCCCACAGATCTCCATACATCTTGAGGTCGATGAGAACAGCCGTCCTGCGCCCTTTTTCGTCGGTCACGTATTGGATTCCGGTCATGGCCTCACTCTCCTTCATCTCCATTCTAACGCAACTCGCCATGAACGCGGAGGGAGTATCAACACTATTCAACGACAGGCTACGTCCATCAGCCTCAAAGCCTGCACTACGCTTGCATCACTTTGCTGATCTGAATCGCGGGCTGGATGTTCGTATAGTTCGGAACGTCGGCGTCAAACGTTGCCGCGTGAGGCGCGAAAGAAGTTTGAAACGCTTCCATTGACTCGAACGAAAGATGGGCCAGGGCCACGTAAGGCGCGGGGGACCCAGGCTCTTCCCCTCCGACACCCTGTTCCACGACCACGCCCTTCAGCGCCGCCCCCAGCTTTAGCCTAACCATAGAGATGTGGGTTTGACAGTAATACGTCATGTCAAATGTGCTCCCCGCCTTATTTGGATACATTACGCTAACTCTAATCATGTGTCTCCCCTAAGGTTTGTCGGGAAAGTAGGAGCCTCCCCATCGCTGACATAATCGCGCGTCAATGGCTAGACCCGCTTATCAGATCGGAAGGAGCGCGCCTTCCGCGCTCGGTGCGATCAAAGTCGGAATCAAGACTTACCAAAGTGAGGCCGTGCCGGGAGGCGGCGACGTATTGGCAGGCATCATCGAAATCGAGCTTGAACTTGCGACACACGGTGGGCACTTCCTTAAGACCCTCCGTGTCCAAGCGAATCACGCGAAGCGCAGAATCTTCCAGCGTGTCCGAGAGGAACTCCAGGAACAAACCATCTTTTTGAAGGCGGGTCAGGATGACACCTAAAGAGTGCAGAGAGAAATCCGTCAAGGCCAGTTGCCATGTTTCTTCGGCCTCCAAAAAACGGCGGACTTGACCTGCTAGCTCCTGTTCAAGGAGAAGTTCCAGCCATATATTCGTGTCCAGAAGGAACATCAATCACCCCGCCACTCCAATGCCTTCTTTTGCAGCTCCAATGACGTAAATCGCTCCCGAAATTCCGATAAACCTCCGGCCCAATTCATCCGCAGCTTCGCGCGTCGCTGATGCACTTTGGTTTCAAACAAGAACCTCGCAAAGTCCTGGACCTCCTGCTGCAACTCGAGCGGCAGCTCCCTCACCAACTCCTCAAGACTCTTCATTGCATCGCCTCCGACTAAAGTGTATTACACCTTACCCACATTTGAAACGCACATACGCGCTAGGACCTAGACACCCACCTTCGGGCATGTGAACGGCCACTCGCGCCTCAGACGCGAACGGAGGAAGTAGGCTGCGCTGCCGACTACGAAAACCGCCAGGGCAAAGAGCAGCGATTTTGGCGCGGTTGTTCCGAGTACATAAACCCAGCCCAGGAGCGAGACGATTCCGGGCACGGGGTAGAACCACATGCGGAAGGGCCGCGCGAGTTGGGGGGACTTGAACCGAAGCAGGAAAAAACCCACCGTCTGCGGCAAGTATTGGATGAGCACGCGCGTAGCGACCAAACCCCCAATGACCTCGCTGAGATGGCCGAGGCTGAAGATCGACGCCACAATACCCAGGGTGACGAGCGAGACATAGGGGAATTCGCCTTTGGGATGAAGCCGGGCGAAAACGCGGAAGAAATTCCCGTCGGTCGCCGCCGCATAAGGAATACGCGAATACCCCAGCAGCAGAGAAAACACCGAGGAAAAGGCTATCCAGAGCAGCAGCGCGCTCATGACTCTGCCTGCGACGGTGCCTTGAATTCTTTCGATGTAGAGAGAAGCGATCAAGGGGCTGTGAATGGCTTCCCGCCATGGGATCACGCTAAGAAAGGAGGCGGTCATCAGCACGTACAGCGCCCCCACTGCCAGGATGGAAAACATAATGGCGCGCGGAATCACGCGGCCGGGGTCACGGATCTCTTCCGCAAGGTAACAAACGTTGTAATAACCGAAATAGTCATAGAGAGCATAGAGCGTGGCGTGGCCGAGTCCGGCCCAGAAGACCCAGTTCAAATGAAAGGCTCCGGCGGGAAAATCCGTCAGGCGTGCGGCGCTCAGATGAGGCAGCCCGGAAAAGATAATCCAGAAGCAGCCCGCGATTACACCTCCCACCAGTACGACCGAAAGGTTTCCAATGGCGCCGATGCGCCGGTAAAGCAGCGCCACCAGCAGCAGGGGAAATGCCGCGGCGATAATCCGCACACCCACTGAGGACAGGCCGGGCATGAGGTAGCGAAGATAGTTGGCGAAGCCGATGCTGCCACTGGCCACAGAGAGCGGGGCGGAAAACATAATCTGCCAGACCATCAGGAACGAGAACCAGCGCCCCGCGCCTCGCGGTCCGTAAGCCTCGCGCAGGTAGTTGTAGCTCCCGCCCGCTTTGGGCATCGCCGCGCCCAATTCCGCCCAAACCAAACCGTCGCAGAATGCCAGCAACGCGCCCACAAGCCAACCCAACATGGCCTGGGGCCCGCCCATCGTGGCGAGAAAAAGTGGAATAGTAATGTATGGGCCGATCCCCACCATGTCCGTAATGGCAAGTGAGGTGGCTTGGACGAGGCCGAGTTCCCGGCGTAAGGCCATAAAGAAGGGATCAGTTTTCAGTCGTCAGTTGTCAGTGGTCAGTGGCCAGTTGCAGCGCCCCCCATGATCGCCTGATTTCGGGACCCTGACACCTAAACCCGGCATCACGAAACTGAGAACTGACAACTGAAAACTGACTACTTGTTTTTCAGCAGCCGCAGTAGTTCAGCTTTGGCTTTCGGCCCGGGCGAGGCGGGCTTGGCAGTGAGACTCAAGAGATAAACCGTGCGAGCCGCTTCTTTAAGCCTCTCCTGGCAATGCTCGCAGCCCCGAGTGAGGTGCTCGCGCAGTTGCAGCGAATTCTCATCGGAGAGCGCTCCCAGCAGGAACAATTCGTAAATGTCTTCTAAATGTCGGCAGTCCAAGTTCCCAACACCGCGTGCTGGCGGTGCCTCAAGAAGGTAAGAGCGGCGCGCAACCCCGCGTTGACCTTGCCCAGGGGTTCCCCGAGCTTTACCGCGACTTCTGATTCGGTATAAGCCTCAAATATCACTAGCTCCAGCGCGCGTCGCTGCGGCTTGGGCATCTGGTCAAAAGCTCTTTGCAGCAGCCCCAGGCGCGCATCCACCAGGTCGATGTCCTCCGGCCGCGGCATCCACAGCTCGGGAGACGCAGCAAGAAACGAAGACGTCTGCGAGTCATAGTTGGTCAGCGGGTGTTCCCTTGATTTGTGCTCATGAGGCGCTGCCTCCGCTGACTTGCCGCCAGGTTTCTCCTCCTTTGAATGACCGTGGCCACGGTGGTTCGGGGCGGGTAGAATCTCACCGAGCCGCTGGGCACGAAGGCGCGCGAGGCCCTCGTGCCGCGCCATGAGCACCAGCCACGCCGCTACGCTCCCTTTGGCGCGGGTAATTCCCGGCGCTTCCTTCCACAAGCGCAGAAAGACCTCTTCGAGCGCGCTTTCGGCGTCGGACCTGGCGGGCAAAATCCTGAGGAGCAAACCCAGCAGCCGGGGAGCGAACCGTTCGTAGAGGCGCTCGAGCGCTTCAAGATCGCGCTCCACCACGCGACCCAGGAGTCCCTCTACACTCAATTCCTGGTTCTCGACCGATGGCTTGGAGGGCCCTGTTTTTGATCCACCCGGCATTTCATCTCTCGAAATTCGAAATTCCAAAATCAAACGAACCTGGAGATCGGAGACTAAAGGGTCTACTCGCGCGCCCGGTCCGATTTTCGCAGTGGGGCCTTCGATCTCCGACAAAGCGGCACACTTCAAATACCGGCGCCGCCGTTACCATCGCAACGTTTTTTTGATTACAACAATAAAGATAATCGATTGGACTACTCAAGCCCGCCAGCGTAGAACTTATGCGAGTCTCGCCAGAAGCAGCGGATCTATGTCGAGAGGACCTTGCCCCCAGGGCTTCACGGCTGGTCCGTAGCGAGGCCGATTTCCTCTTCTTCACTTCGGGCCCCAGTCAAGGGGCCCGATTTTTTCCGCTTCCGATCAACTCACAATCTTCTTCTTGCCTGCGTCCCAACAAGCGATGGTGTTGTTGAAGTATGAGTAGTTAGCCATGTGGCAGGCAAGCGCCGTATTGTTACCGTAGGTCGCGTCCTCGACCGAAGGCCTGCGCGTTCGCACCGACTCAAAGAAGTTCCAAAGGTGCTCGCGGTCGTCGTTGTATTCAGGAGGCGCGTAAAACCGCGTCGCTTCCACCGTCGAGAAGGCGCCGGGTTTCGACTGATGTTCTTTTCCCCACTCCTCCGCGAAGTCGCCCCGGAGCTTCTTGGGCCAGCCCGGAGTGCAGGGCGAATAATCCGCGCCGGTCTGCGGAATCACGGATAGTTGGCCGTTGCGGATTTCGAGCATTCCGCGCGTGCCCATGAAGCGCGTCACCTCTTCCGTCTCGGTGTTCAACGTCACGCGCAGAGTGGCGCGGAATTGCGGGTATTCATAAACGGTGGTCATCGAGTCGGGAACATCGCGGCCGTCGTGCCAGCGGAAAAGACCGCCCATGGAGCAGGCGCGCTTGGGCGGAGCGGTGATTCCGGTGACGAAATGAATGCCGGTGAGCAGATGCACGAAGAGGTCGCCCGGGATCCCTTCGCCGTAGTCCTGCCAGCAGCGCCAGCGGGTGAAATGCAGCGAATTGAAAGGCTTCTTGGGCGCCGAGCCGAGCCAGGTTTCCCAATCCAGAGTCTCCGGCGACAAATCCGGCGGCACCGTGTATTCCCACGCGCCGCAAGGATCGTTGCGGCCCATCTGGGCTTCGACCAGGCACACTTCGCCGACCTCGCCTCTCTCGTAAAGTTCCTTGGCTTTGGCATACACGATGTCGCTGCGCCGCTGGCTGCCGATCTGGACGATGCGCTTGTTCTTTTGCTCCGCGGCGATCATCTCAAATCCGTCCGCCACGGTGTGGGACATAGGCTTCTCGCAGTAAACGTCTTTGCCGGCGCTGCAGCAGTCTACGACGATCTGCTTGTGCCAGTGGTCCGGGACCGCGGCCACGATGGCGTCAATCTCCTTGTTGTCGAGGAGTTCCTTGTATTGGCGGGTGGTGGGAATCTCCTTGCCGACGATCTCTTTGGCCAACTCGCGCCGCCCGTCGTACAGGTCGCAAGCGGCAATGCACTCCACACCCGGCAGTTGAACACAGGTGCGAAGCAACCCGGAGCCTTGCATGCCCACGCCGATGATGCCCATCCGGATACTATCGCCCGCCGCCACCGGACGCGCCAAGGCATAAGCCGGCCCCGGCTCCAATAGGAACGACCGGCCCGCCAGCGTCGCGCCCGTCACCAACGCTGTCGCCTGCATGAACTTTCGTCTCGAAATCCGCGTCTCATTCATGAATTGAAACCTCCTGGATATATGAATCAATACTACTTCCGCAGGCGCTTATGCTAATCGGCACACCAGCGAAGATCAAGGGAGAATTTCCGCAGCCTAATTCCCAAGTGGCGCCCCTCCCCGCTCGATCGAGGCCACAGCCTTCTCCCCGGGGGAGGGAGTGGCCTGTGGCAGCGTTTTCTCAAACCGCCGCGCGTCGGGTAAGGGGCCACTACCCGACCGGCCACCGGACCCCTCACCTGTCACACTCCGGCTGATGACAGCGCCGGAGCGCGACACCCTCTCCCCAAGGGAGAGGGCCTGGAGTTTCTACATTTGTGTCCCATGGCCAGCGTGCGGCTCTGCCGCCCTGACGTGCGGAAAGGCTTGCCTTTCCGCAGCTTCGCAATATCATACCTCAGTCGAGGCTGTGCCTCGGCTGAGTCCTCGCAATGCTCATCAATAAAGACAACGTGTGCCTGTTCATCACCGGACAAGATAGGGCGAAGGGAGGGGAAGGCGCAGCCTTCCCCCATAAGAAAGTAGGGTGCTGGTTTGCGGAAAGGCAAGCCTTTCCGCACGTCAGGGCGGCAGAGCCGCAAGTCGCGATGGAACAGCCTCGAGGTCATGGATTCAACGCCCGGGCTTTCAGCGAGCGCAGACGCACGCCGTCGCCGTTTGATAAATGTAGAAACTCCCCACCCTCTCCCCAGGGGAGAGGGCTGACGAATCAAGGGAGGGAGAGGCCGGATCAGTGCAAAACGCTACGAGTTAATCTTCTTCGCTCCGGAATCCCAGACCGCCGCGGTCTTATTGAAATAGGAGTAATTCGACATGTGGCAGCCGAGCGCAGTGTTGTTTCCGAACACCTCGTTCTCGACCACTGGTTGGCGCGTCCTGACAGCCCGGAAAAAGTTTGCCTGGTGGTCCGACATGTCGCTGTAATGCGGTGGCGGCGTGAAAACCTCGTCATCTTCTTCGATCCTGAATTGCCCCGGCCGCGGCACGGGATGCTCTCTCGCCCAGTTCGCAAGGTATTCCCTGCGCATCTTCGCCGGCCAGGAACCGATCGAGTAGTCCTCCGGCTGAGTCGCGGAGGGTTGAGGCCTGAAGGTGACCGTGGACCCCTGGATAACCATGGTGCCTTTCTTCCCGTAGAAGCCGAAAAACTCGCCCTGGTAATTGTTGTTGTGGTTGCAGCGCAGCACCACCTGGAAGCGCGGATAATCGTACATCGTCCAGAGCAGGTCCGGGAACTCACGCCCATCCTTATAGTAGTAGAGCCCGCCGGTGGACTGGGCGCGCTGCGGCGGCGTGTTGGTTCCGGTCACGAAGTGAATGCCGGAAAGCAGATGAACGAACAGGTCACCGGCCAGGCCGGCGCCGTAATCCCTGAAGCAGCGCCAGCGGAAGAAGCGCGCGGCATCGAAGGGGCGTTCGGGAGAGCCGTCGAGCCAGGTCTTCCAGTCGATAGTTTGCTCGCTCGCGTCGGGCGGAATCGGGTAAACCCAGGCGCCGCTGTCCGTGTTCCTGTCCCATGCGGCCTCGATGGTATCCACCTGTCCCAGCTTGCCGGAATCCCAAATCTCCTTCGCCTTGGCGTAGAGAATCGAGCTGACGCGCTGGCTGCCGACCTGACAGATGCGGTTGTGCTTCTCAACGTCCTCGATCATGGCCAGCCCGTCTTCGACACTGTGCGACATGGGCTTTTCGCAGTAAACATCCTTCCCTGCCTCGACCACATCACTCACCGCTTTGCGATGCCAGTGGTCGGGAGTGGCGACGAAGACCGCGTCAATATCCTTGCGATCCAGAATCCGCCGGTAGTCTCGACTGGTCTCGATATCCTTTCCCCCCAGAGCTTCTTTGGCGGCGATGTGCCGGCTGTCGTATAAATCCGCCCCTGCGACGCATTCGATGCCCGGTACATTTAAACTGGCTCGCAGAAGATC
This sequence comes from uncultured Acidobacteriota bacterium, assembly GCA_963770415.1. Classification (GTDB taxonomy): domain Bacteria; phylum Acidobacteriota; class Terriglobia; order UBA7540; family UBA7540; genus CAVROP01. The sequence goes on along the minus strand of CAVYPU010000032.1, from coordinate 270 downwards.
GCAACCCTCCGTGCCCGTCCCGATAATCCCGAACCGCACAGTGTCCGAAGGCGCCACAGGACCAGCGGCCGCCCACAGCCGCCGCGGCTCGAGCATTGTGACTTTGGCAGCCACGCTCGCCGCAGCCACACCCCCACCCCATTGCATGAACTTTCGCCGAGTGATTGAACGCCTCTCCATCATAATCAGCCCCTCCTTGGCTTATGCCTATCCTGTAAAATCCACAGTCGCACAGTCTGCCAGAAACGGCCAATGAGTAAAAGCTGTTCC
>CAVYPU010000031.1:0-12297 GCA_963770415.1 uncultured Acidobacteriota bacterium | reverse complement strand
AGCCGGACACGCCATGAAGTTCTTCAAGTACATAGTTGACCGCGGTGGACGGGTGTCGCTCACTGCTATCGCTGCTCCGCCCACCAAGTGGAGTTCACCTCACGCGGTTTTCGAAGACGCCTACAAGCACGAGTGTAATGTGACCGTCTTGATTAACAAGTTGGTCGAGTTGGCGGCCTCCGAGAAGGACCACGCAACCTCGGTCTTTCTCCAATGGTTTATTAATGAGCAAGTGGAAGAAGAAGCCCATGCCAGCGAAATCGTGCATCAGCTCAAGATGGTGGGTGACGCCAAACAAGGATTGTTCATGATGGACCGCCACCTTGCCCAGCGGCAGTAAGCCGAAAAATCTTTCCAGCTCTCAACTGAAAAGCCTGATCTCACTCCATCGTTCCTCCACATGCGGCCAGGGCGGTGTAGAGGTAGGGCTGCCCTACCCTTATCGAGGCCAGCAGAATTGCGGGGACGGCAAGCCGTCCCCCTACAGCAGTGAGGTTATCGACGGACTGTGCAGGCCGTATGGGGCTTGAAGTTTCGCACGGCATGCCTCGGACGTGCCCGGAAACGGCGTGTCCGTTCTGATCAGGCTCCGTAGCCCATGGTCTTGTGGACGAAGTCGCGGCTGATCTTCCAGTCGTCGCGCAAAGGCCGTTTCAGTTGGAAGTCCTTCTCGTGCGCAAGCTCGATCACCGCGTCGCCCGTGAAGGGAATCGCGCGGAGCGCCCGGGCGATGCCCGCATAATCCATGCTTCCTTCGCCAACTGCTTCTGACCACGTCCCATCCGCCTTCTGGTCGCGGATGTGCATGAAGACGATCTGCTTGCCGAAGCGGCGGATGAACCCGACCGGATCAACCCCGCCGCGAACCAGCCAGTTGAGGTCTGGGCCGAGCTTCACGTCCGGGATGCGCGCGAGTGTGCCTTCGAGGTCGTGCATGCCGTTCTCGACCTCATAAGTGTGATTGTGGAGGTTCAAGACCACGCCGTGCTCCCGGCCCAGGGCGATAATCTTGCGCAGAATCTCCGCTTGAGCGTCGAGCTGCTCGGGCGTCTTGGGCGCGGGAGCGTGGCCCACCGAGGTTCCAAACGTCCGCCCGCCCAGTTGCGCAAGCCGCGTAATGACCGTGTGGGCCTTTTCCAGGATGGCTTCGTGTTGCGAGCGGTCCCACATGTCCGCTCCAAAGGACGTCCCGAGGATAGGGAGTGAATACTTGCGGGAAAGCGCGCCGATGCGCTCCACGGCGTCGTCGTGGAGCAGGACAGTGTCCATCAGCTCGAACGCCTCGATGCGTGCATATTTGAAGTCGGAGAAGATCTGCTTGAGGACCGGCGTATAGTCATAACCGGGAAGCGGGGCAGCGTAGACTCAGGCGTGGCCTCCGATCAGAACGTGCTTGCCTGGTGATGCAGCGCTTCCTGCGAACACCCTCGAGGCCAACGTACTCGCGCCTATCACCGCGGCTGACTTCAGGAATCGCCGGCGGTCGCGATCTTCCACGGCTTCGTTTGCGGTAGCACCGTTTTCTGGCACACTCGATGTCGTGAATTTCTGCATAGTCCCTCCCGGCGAATCGCCATGCTGTATTCCGGAACCGACAGGCCTGAGCCTATGTTTCGGGGAGGCTGAACCTGAAGTCGCAGTGCGGCGCGCCTTCCATGATGGTCTGAGTGCGTTGCAGCTTGAGGCGGGGGTTGAAGCCTTCCGCGAAGCTTGCGTCACGATTGCACGAAAGATAGCGGCCAACATCCTTCACGCCTAACTTCTCGTACAGCTCGGCGTACGCGCAGCGAGTGACGTTGAAGCTGAGCTTGCGGTCTGTCTGCTCGAGAATCGTGACCTCGAGCGCCTGCTCCCGCGCCCACACTTCGCGCACAACTTGGGCGAGCGCCGTCGTGTCATTAGCGCCAAGTCCCTCTGCCACGTCTCGGCCCGCCGCACACGCAAGCCCTTCGATGACCTTAGCGGCGACGGCCAGCGCCTCGTCGCGTCCGAGCTTTTCCGCAAAAGCTCCGATGAGCTGCACAGCGATGCGAGCCTCAATTTCACGGCGCTTCAGCAGGCTCGGTTCCCCCGGCTGAATGCCTTCCGGGCCCCTCTCGAGTTCCGTCGGCATACATTCTCCTTATCGTCAAACGCGCACTTTCCGTGGCGGCCTCACGGCTTGACCAGTGAGCCGTCCATGCCGCGCACCTCGTAGCCCATGCCTCCCGCCGGCACTGGCGCGGGCGGATACTTCAGCAGGGCCTCTTCCTTGATATCGATGCCCAGGCCCGGCTCTCCGTTACCGTAAAGATAGCCGCCGCGAAGCTCCGCCGCTCCAGGCAGGAGATCGTGTACCGACGCCGGGAAGTGATTCTCTTCCTGGATACCGAAGCACGGAATCGCCATGTCCACGTGCCAGGCGGCGAGTTGGTTCACCGGGTCGTTGTCGCCGCCTTCCTGCCAGGCGGTGCGCACGCCGAACTCCTCCGAGAGCGCCGCGATTTTGCGCGCCGCCGTGATGCCGCCTACCTGTGAAACGCGGCAACGGATGAAATCGATCACGCGCTCGGAGATGAGGGGGACGTATTCGCGGGGACTGGTAAAGAGCTCGCCCATGGCCATTGGGGTCGTGCAGACCTTCTTGATCTCGTGGAACCAGTCGATCTGCTCGGGCGGCAGGATATCCTCGACGAAAAACATATGATAGGGTTCCATGCGCTTCGCGAACTCGACTGCGCCCGTCGCCGTGAGGTGTTCGTGCACGTCGTGGATCAGCTTCACATCGCTGCCGAGTTTCGCGCGAATGTGTTCGAACAGTTTAGGGACCACTTCGATGTACAGGTCTTCGTCGAAGGCTGGACCTGAATAGCCGTTCGCGGGACGGCTGCCTTTTCCCGGCGGTATGATGCCGCCTCCGCCGTAGCCGTCCATCTGCGCGCGCACGTGGCGGTAGCCCTCCTCCATGAACTTGTGGACGTTCTCCACAACTTCGTCAGGCGCCTCGCCGTCCGCGTGGGCGTAAAGCGGAACAGCGTCACGCACCTTTCCGCCCAGCAGTTCGTAAACCGGCATGCCCGCGCGCTTGCCCTTGATGTCCCAGAGCGCCATGTCGAGCCCGCCGAGGACGTTGTTCTGAATCGTGCTGTTGCGCCAGTAAGCGGAGACGTTGGTGCTCTGCCAAAGGTCTTCGATGCGCGCCGGGTTTTTGCCGATCCAGGACGGCGCGTATTGCTGCTCGATCGCAGCCACAGTAGGAGCGGTCTGGTTGATGTTGCTGGCCGAGCCGATGCCATACAGCCCCGGCTCGCTGGTGAGGATTTTGAGAAAGACCCAGCGGTACCCAGCCCCGGCGCTGGTGGGAATGGCCTTGACTCCGGTGATTTTGAGGTCAGGCAGAGCGCGGACGGCGTGGGCATAGCGCGCCGCAGCCGCCAGCAGTGGCACTTGCAGAAATGCGCGGCGTTGCATGAGGTCGCCTCCTGATAAATCGTTTGACCGGAATTCTCGCCATAGGCCTCCGCAACGGTTAGTGACAAGAGGAGGGCATCGGTCCTCGATCGGGTTGGTTCCGGATTTGGTTTCAGCCGGCGCCGGCGGAAACGTCGCGCCGATGAAGCCCGGTAGTTCTACCAAACGCTTCGGAATCTATTACCGCAAAGCCACAGTGTCAAGGAGATTATCCAACACGAGAGTTGCGCTGGTCGCGTCAGAGTGCGAAGCGTGCGACGAGAGCGTATACTCCGTAGGCGAGGGGGCAGAGTAGCCAGTTCCTGAAGAAAGCGCGCGAATCATAGACCAACCCTCGCCCCCATGAGGGAAAGGATGGCCCGAGACGGCGTTTCACCGGTCGGCTCGGGCCGGGTGAGGTAGTCCCCGTCAGTCCCCACCACGTGAGGACACATGAAGAAGCCCGGAATCCACAACGACTGCGTGACCCGCCGCGCGTTCCTCGCGAGAGCCGGCCGAGTTGCAAGCGCAAGCATGATTTTGGGCCGCGGCGACGCTGTTGCGAATGTGGCTTCAGTAGGCGCGCCGGATCAGACGCCCGCTACCATATCGGCAAAGGCCCTCGACGCCGAAACGCGCCAGATCATTCCCTGCACGGTCGCAATTCGGACGAGCCGAGGCGAAGTCCTGACCGGCCATCCAAGCTTCGCAGGCGGCTTTCGTTGCCTGGGCCGGTTTGAGAAAGCTGTCCCGCCGGGCGAGACGACCGTCACTGTGAGCAGGGGTTTCGACGACATCGCCGTCGAGCGGAAACTCAACCTGGCGCCGGGGGAGCGCAGGGATCTGACTTTCGAGTTGAAGCGTCGCGCGGGATTGGGGCGCCAAGGCTGGCTTTGCGGAGACAGCCACAACCACATGATCCACGGAGAGAGGGAGATTACCGTCGATTTCGACTACGTGGCGATGGCGGGCCGCGCCGCGGGCCTCGATTACATGTCACTCGCGCAAGAGTGGAATCTCGCCTCACCTACGCCGGCGAAGCTCGCCGAGGCGTGCGACAGGGTCAGCACCCGGGATTTCAAGCTCACCTGGAACATGGAGGCTCCGAAGAACTACTGGCGAGGGGACGTCTCGCACTGCCTGGGCCACGGCTGGACGCTCGCCATGCGCGGCTACACGGCGGACGGGCGCGATGCAATCGCGGAGCTGCGCAAGATGAGTGCCCACGATTACGAGAGCGAAAAGACGCCGACGCCGAACTTCGAGTCCCACGCCCTCATTCATTCCCTGGGTGGAATCGTCTCGTACACGCACCCCGCGCGGGAGTGGCGGGGCAAATGGGGCGGCCACAACGGCTTGTCGGTGGAAGAAAACAAATTCATCTCTAACCTTGCGCAGGAGCTGCCCTTCGATACACTCGTCGGTCCCACCTACGACACCATTGATATTCTGATGCGGACCGAGGAGAAGGAGGTCAACCGCAAGGCGCAGCAGCTTTGGTTCATGCTGCTCAACCGCGGATATCGGATTGCCGGCACCGCCTCGACGGATAGTTGCTTCGATCGGCCGGGCGGCGGCGACCCAGGCAGGGTAAGAGTGTACACGCGCAGCCGAGAGCCATCCGGTCTCGAAGAGATTGCCGAAGCGATGAGGCGGGGCCGGAACTTTGTCTCGAGCGGCCCCTTAATGCTTTTCAATATCGATCAATACCAGATTGGAGATGTGATTCCTTTAGAATCACCTCGGAGGTTTCTGGCCCGACTGAGTGCCTGGGCGGGAGGCGAAATTGGCGAAAGCCTAAGCAGGGTAGAGTTGATCCGTAACGGAGAGGTTCTGAAGACCTTCACGGTGGGGGACGGGCGAACGGAAGCCAGCTTCATCGTTGAGCTTCATGAACAAGAGACAGCATGGTATATCGCACGCTGCTGGGGCTCCTCGGAGGACCAAGTCGCGATCACCAACCCCATCTATTTCGAAGGCCCTGGCCACAAACCCCCGGCGCAGGTCGAAGCGCGGGTGGCAGGGGTTGTTAAAGACCGCGGAACCGGCGCGCCGCTCGAGGGAGATTTCGAGGTCATCGAGCGGGTCGGCCTCGCTACCGGGATTAAGTCACGCCAGCCCTTCAGGAACGGTTCCTTCAGTGTTTCAGTTCCGGGTACTGCCAGAATACGTGCCAACGCCAAAGGTTATATCCCCGAGGAGCGCAGTGTTTTCGTTGACCACGCCCCACTGCTAGACTTCATCCTCGGCCTGCACAGCGAGCAGTTGGTCGATTGGAAGACCTTTGAGAAAGTCAAAACACTCCTGGCGGACGTTCGTTTCGAGTTTGCGTTGGCCCGGCGCGGGTGAATAGCCAGTCTCGAGCAGCGAGCGCCGCATAGATCGGGAATCCCTGGTTTTCCGCCCTGCCGCGACAGCTTTACTTTCAACCCACCGTCAAATCCGGTAGAATCCACAAGTACACCAAAAGTGAGGGCATACTATGCATCGGCGAGACTTTCTTGCTCGGACTCCGATCTCAGCGTTCGTCCTGGCGCACTCCTGGCCGGCCTGGCTCGGAGCGCAACAGATTCCGCTCGAAAAAGGGACTCCCACACCCGAACCTATTCCCGAGCCGCATTTCCCGGATCGCCTGCACCTTTTCATCTGGCGCAATTGGGAACTGGCCAACACGGACCGCATGGCGCAGGTCTTGGGGACGACGCCTGACAAGGTGCTCGAAGTGGGCGCGTCGATGGGGCTGCCGAAAAAAGTCGAGCTCAGTGCCGACCAACTGCGCCGCATCTACATCACGGTGGTTCGGCAGAATTGGCATGTCCTGCCGGATGAGCAGCTCATGCAACTGTTGGGTTGGGACGCCAAGGCGTACGAGTATCACTTGAAAGAGGATGACTTCCTGTGGGTCAAGCTTGGCCTGTTGAAGCCGCGCTGCGAGCTGTTGAAGTACGAAGAGCCTTCGCCTGAGGCGAAGCGGCGGGCGCGGGAAATCAAGCGCCTGGTCGATCAGACGCTGGGGGCCTCGATGCGCGAAAGTGGCGAGCCTGCCTTCGCCTTTGTTGAGCAACTGAGTGATTCGAAGCCTGTCCCAAGTCGCGATCCGCACAGCAGGCCTGCTACGGATGAAGTTGATTTGAGCAAGGGCTGGACCTTGGCAAGGCCCGCGGCGGATTCAGGAATCCCGCCCGCTTTGGCCAACAGATTTCGGAATTACCTCGAACACGCCATGGAATGCGACGCGCGTGTGGGAGGTGAAGGGACGAGTGCAGGAGGGAAGCTTATGAGGCTCTCCCTCGACCCTGCGCTCGCGAAAGCCGGGGGCTCCTTCGAAGTGGGGGTCGAGGCGAACGAGATTCACGCCACGGGCAGCGACCTCGACGGCCTCCGCCAGGCGATCTACTACCTGCAGGACCAGATGGAGAGCCGCGAGGGGCCCTACCTCCCGAAGGGCACGGTGCGTCGGGATACACAGCTTAACCCGCGTTATCTCTATTCCTATTTCGCGCTCTATGGCGATCCCTTGATGGAGGCGGACATCGACCCGTTTCCCGATGGCTTTCTCGAGAAGCTCGCCCGCGCCGGCGTGAACGGTGTTTGGCTTCAGGCGGTGCTGAGCAATCTCGCTCCTTCCAAGAGATTTCCGGAGTTCGGAGCGGGCTCGGAAACGCGCTTGCGCAATCTCAACAAACTGGTCGAACGGGCAGGGAACCACGGTGTGAAGATTTATCTTTATATGAACGAGCCTCGCACCATGCCCGCCGAATTTTTCACTCGGCATCCGGAAATCAAGGGCACACACGACCCGGGCGACGAGCAGTTCTTCACCATGTGTACCAGCACCCCGGAAGTGCGTGAGTGGCTTCGCGACAGCCTGGCTCATCTTTTTTCGAGCGTCCCGGGGCTGGGCGGGATCTTCTCGATCACGGCTTCGGAGAATCTGACCAACTGTTTCGCCCGCGGCCACGCGGAGTTTTGCCCGCGCTGCTCGAAGCGCGACGGCTCAGAGGTGGTCGTGGAAGTGATTCAGACCTTTCGCGACGGGGTGCGGCGCGCTAGCGCCCAAGCCCAAGTCATCGCCTGGGACTGGGGCTGGGGTGAAGACTGGGTGCGCAACGGCGCGAACTGCGCCAAGGTGATTCAGAAGCTGCCGCAGGACGCGGCCCTGCTGAGCGTGAGTGAATGGAACAAGCCGATTGACCGCGGCGGACATCAGACCAAAGTCGGCGAGTATTCGATTTCCGTCGTCGGCCCAGGACCCCGGGCTTCGGCGAATTGGAAGTTGGCCCAGGATCGCGGGCTCTCCGCCTTCGCCAAAGTGCAATGGAGCTGCACGTGGGAGATTTCTGCCGTCCCTTACATTCCCGTGCCTAACTTGATTCTCGAGCACTGCCAAAACCTGTTGAAGACCGGCGTCAAGGGGCTGCAGGCTTCCTGGACCGTGGGCGGCTACCCTTCACCTAATCTCGAAGCCGCGAAGCACTGCTATTTCTCGCCTGTCCCCGAGCCCAGCCAGATTCTGAGCGAGGTTGCCGCGCGGCGATACGGGCGCGCAGCGGTGCCGCAGATCCTCGAAGCATGGAAGACCTTTAGCCGGGCCTTTCAGGAATACCCCATGGAAGGCGGTGGAGTCGTTTACGATGTTCCCACGCAGCACGGGCCGACCAACCCGCTTCGACTCCACCCTACAGGCTACAAGGCTACGATGATGCTGTTTCCCTACGATGACTTTCGCAGTTGGGTGGGCAGCTATCCGGTGGACGTGGCCGAGAAGCAGTTCGAGAAAATGGCGGCAATGTGGGCCTCCGGTCTGGTGCAATTCCGCTTGGCGCTGAATCAGGTTCCACCGCGCAAACTTGCTTCCGCCCGAAAGGACCTGGGGATTGCGGAAACCTGCTTTCTGCATTTCAAGTCTGTGGCCAACCAGATCGAGTTCTGCCGCTTGCGCGACCAGTATCAGAAGGCGGCGCCGGACGCTCGTCCTGCGCTCCGAAGTCGATTGTCGAAAATCGCCAAGGACGAGATTAAATTGGCCAAGCGGCAATACGCCATCGCCAGGGCCGATTCCACCATTGCTTTCGAAGCCTCCAACCACTACTATTATCGTCCCCTTGACCTGGTCGAGAAGGTGTTGAACTGCGAATACGTGATCGACGCGCTCCGCAAGGAAGCCTGAACGCGGTATCGAGCTCGAGAGGGAAATGGAGTACGTAACAACAGGTTGTTGATGGGGGATGCTGAGGTGTGCCCCTTCGCTCGCGTTACGCCACACTACGAGGTGACTAAGAACCATGAACTCAATTCGAATCGGACTGGCAGGCTGCGGCCTGTTTGGTGAAAGCCATCTGCGCGCTTATCGCGCGGTTCCGGGCGTTGAGATTAAAGCTGTCTATGACCCGGTGGCAGAGAGGGCCAAAGAGCTTGCGCAGACTTTTGGCATTCCTTGCATCTGCTCGAGCCTGGAGGAACTTTGCCATCACAGGGATGTCGATGCGATCGATGTGGTGACGCCTGAGGAAACTCACCTGGAGCCTGTGCTCATGGCCATCGGCGCAGGTAAGGAGGTGTTTGTGGAAAAACCCTTGGCCACGGACCTCAATCACTGCGACCGCATGATCGAGGCCGCCGAAGCCGCCGGCCGCATCCTGATGCCAGGGCACATCCTCAGGTTCGAGATTAAGTATGGAATCCTGCAGCAGGATATCGAAGCGAAGCGGTTGGGAAAAATCGTTTCCATGTGCGCCCGGCGCAATCGAACCAGTGCGCTGCTTGAGCGGTACCATCGCACCCACCCGGCGCTCAAGAATTGCATTCACGACATCGACTTGATGCTGTGGTTCACGGGGGACCGCGTGCGCCGCGTGAGGGGATATGAACGCAGAGTCACGGGGCGGAAGCACCCCGACACATTCTGGGGGATTCTGGAGTTCGAAGGCGGGGCCCTGGGCGTGGTTGAAACCATCTGGCTGCTGCCTGCTAAAGCAGGCATCGGGCTCGACGACGCAATGCAGGTGATCGGCGATCGCGGCGCCGGCAACGTCAGTCTTTTCCCCGGTGACATGAGCCTGTGGCATGAAGAGGGGTACGAGGCACCGGACGTCGGTTATGATCCGCGCGTGCGGGGAGCGGCGCTGGGAGCGTTGCGAGACGAACTGATGTATTTCTGCGACTGCGTTCGCGAGCATCGCAAGCCCGAAATCGTCACTGCGCGGCAAGCCAAGAATGCGGTGCGCGTGGTGCTGGCTTTGATCGAGTCGGCCGGCCGCGATGCGGATGTGCGAATCGAAGGATGGGATTAATGGCATGGCGGGAGCCGCAGGGTCGTAGGGGGACGGCTTGCCGTCCCCTCATTGCGCATGGGGTGATGTTCGCCGCGCAAGTGACCCCTCGCTGCGGTTTTTTATCGAAATTGCTCGATGGGAAGGAGAGTTGGGAGACGTTCTTATTATGGCTCACAAAGAACTGATCGAGACGCTAGCGGACTTGGTTCGGATCGACAGCGTCAACCCGGCGTTTGAGCCCTCGCATGGGGAGGCCGAGGTTCAGAAGTTTGTCCTGAACTTCTTCAAGACTCGCGGAATTGAAGTGTGGGAGCAGCCGGTCCTTCCCGACCGTCCCAATGTGATCGCTAAGCTCGCAGGCAGGAATCCCTCGCGGCGGATGGTTTTTGAAGCCCACTGCGACACGGCGGGAGTCGAGGGCATGGTCATTCCGCCCTTCGAACCTCAGATCAGGGATGGGCGCATGTGGGGGCGGGGCACTTGCGACACCAAGGCTGGACTGGCGGCGATGATGATTGTCGTGTCAGATATGAAGAAGTCAGGAGAGGTGCCGCCTTGTGAAGTGTGGGTCGTCTCGTCTATCGGGGAAGAGTACTCCTATCCCGGCGTGCTCAAGTTGCGCGAGAATCTGCAAGCCGCGGCCGGCGTGGTTTCCGAGCCGACGGAGATGAAGATGATTGTCGCCAGCAAAGGCTGCCTGCGCTGTCGCATCACGATGCACGGGAAGGCCGCCCACAGCTCGAAGCCGCATCTCGGTATCAATGCCATCGACCACATGGCCCGGCTGGTTTCGTTGCTTCGAGAACAGACCTTGCAGTTGGATAGCGTCGTGCATTCTCTTGTGGGCAGTCCCACGCTCAACGTGGGTTTGATTCAAGGCGGCACGCAAGTCAATATCGTACCGGCAGCCTGCTGGATCGAGATCGATCGGCGCCTGGTGCCGGGGGAAGACCCCGATAAGGTTCTAGTGGGTTATGAAGAAGTCTTCGCCGGCTATGCTGCTTCGAACCCGGGTGTGGAAGTAGTGATCGAGCCACGCGCACTGCGGGATGTGCCCCTCGAAACCTCCACGGATTCTGCCATTGTCACCTGCACAGCAAACGTCTTGAACGAAATGGGCCTGGATGCTCGTCCCTACGGCGTGCCGTTCGGCAGCGACGCGAGCAAGCTCGCCGCAGTCGGCATTCCGAGCATCATTTTGGGACCCGGCAGCATCGAGCAGGCCCATACGGCGGACGAGTTTGTGGAAGTCGAGCAGGTCGAGAAAGCCTTTGTAGCCTATCGGCAGTTGATGAGGATGTTCGAGTGAGAATTCCTCTCCTCAACTGAGGAGGGGAATTGTGAAGACCCCCCGCTCCTTATTGAGCAGGGGAAGCAGATTGGAGAGCGAGCGTGTACAAGGATCTATTTCCCACAGCCCAGCAGACGACTTACCTGGACACGGCAGCAGAAGGCTTGCCGTTGCCGCAAATGAAGGAGGCATTTTCTCAATATTGTCAGGCGAAGACGCGAGGCACGCCAGGGCGCCGCGAATTTCACGCTGTCGAAGCGGAGACGCTGGGCTTGGCAGCCCGTCTACTAGGGACGGAGGCGGCGAACGTGGCGTTCCTCGGTTGTGCCTCCGATGCCCTTAACCTGCTTGCCCTCTCACTCCTTTGGATTCCTGGAGACGAAGTAGTAATCAGCGATTTGGAATTTCCTTCGAATGTCCTGCCTTGGCTGCGGCTCAAGCAGATGGGAGTGCAGGTGAAGTTGGTTCGCAGCGAGTGCGGTGCGCTGCTCGAAGAAGAGATCAGGGCGCGAATCACACCCAAGACGCGTCTGGTTTCGCTCAGCCAGGTCAGCTATAAGACCGGAGCCTGCTTGCCGTGCGTGGAGGGGATTGCCGCAGCAGCCCACAAGGTTGGGGCGGTCGTGTGCATCGACGCCACGCAGGCCTTGGGCCGCTGCCCGGTGAGCCTTGAGGGTGTGGATTACCTCATGTCCAGCAGCTTCAAATGGCTGCTGGGCCCCCACGGCCTGGGCATTGTTTACATCGCTCCGCAGTTCCGCCCGCGATTCAACCCCGCCAACGTGGGATGGTACTCGGTGAACGACCTTTTCTCGTCACGCCGCTTCGAAACCTACGAGTTGAAGAATGGCGCGGCCTGTGCGGTCGCCGGCATGCCGAACTTCTCTTCCATTTATGCGCTTCGCCAGGCGCTTCAGTTTGTCCTGCAGGTCGGAGTGGAGCGCGTCGATCGGGAACTCAAACCTGTCGTCGCGCGCTTGCGGCAGGGTCTCCACGAGTTGGGAGTTGAGCTGTTGACCCCGGATGGTTCGGAGGTTGCCTCCGGCATTGTTGCCTTCGCCCACCCACAAGCAGAGGAGATAGGTCATGCACTCGAGCAGGAAGGCGTTATTGTGTGGGCAGGTGACGGTCGCGTCCGCGCTTCTGTGCATTTGTATAATGACATGGCGGATATCGACCGCTATCTGAAAATCCTGGAGCCAGTTCTTGCAGGGCGGAAATAGGTTGCTGCGACGCCGTTCTTTTGCATGCTATTTCAACAGTGATAAAGACCTGCCAACGAACTGATTTTCAGACAACTTC
>CAVYPU010000030.1:0-24827 GCA_963770415.1 uncultured Acidobacteriota bacterium | reverse complement strand
GGTTATCGCGATGATTGAGGAGATCACAGCCGTCGAGCAAATCGATGCGATTGCGGCCACGCCGGGCATTGACGTGCTGTTTGTCGGCGCCAGCGATCTCTCCTTTTTATGGCTTGCGCGGCCGGCAAGATGATCCCCGTCTTGATGAAGCTATTTCCAGGGTTGTCGCCGCCGGAAAACGCGACCAAAACTTTCTCGGCCGCCCCGCACGGAACCCCGATCAACTCAGGAAATACATGGACCAGGGATTCCTTCTTTTCCAGGCGGCGAGCGAGGTCGGATTGCTGGCCGCCGGCGCGCGCCAGTTTCTGGAACCACTCGGCAAGCGAGGCGACCCAGCCGCCGGTTGTCTGCCCTATTAAGATTTCGCAAATCAAATACTTCCTGGTTTGAGTTCACATGCTTGAAGACCGCCCTGGTTCGGCATTCTTTTGCGGCCAAACGGCTGCCTCCGATCCCGGTCCCTACAAATGGTATGTCGTCTGGATGCTATGGTGCATCTCGCTGTTTAATTACGCGGACCGCCAAGCCATCTTTTCGCTTTTCCCTCTTCTTCGCCGAAGTATGGGTCTGAGCGGCTTGCAACTGGGCCTGCTGGGATCGTCCTTTGCATGGGTCTACGGACTCCTCGCGCCTCTGGCCGGCAATCTCGCCGACCGAATCAGCCGCAAGACAGCAATCCTGGGCGGACTCTGCGCCTGGAGCGTCGTGTGCGCGGGTTCGGGTGTATCGGCTAATTTCACCGAGTTGGTGTCTTTCCGTGGCGCTCAGGGCCTCGGTGAATCCATCTACTATCCCGCTGCAATGTCGATGATCAGTGATTACCATGGCGCTGCAACTCGCTCGCGCGCCATGGGCCTACACCAAACCAGCGTGTATGCGGGTACGATCGCCGGCGGTTTTTTCGCGGCGCTTATAGGAGAGCGCTACGGCTGGAGATTCTCCGTCCTCATCTTTGGCGCAATGGGCGTCCTCTTGAGTCTTGCGCTCGGGCGTTTTCTGCGCGAGCCGGCGAGGGGCGCTGCCGACAACGATACCAGTGCGTCCGCTACAGCGCGTGTGCGAGAACGCTGTGTGGCCGGTCATGAGTTTCTGGCTATAATCTTCAGAAAGCCTGTCGCTCTTATCCTGATGGCTTCCTTCGCGTGCGCCAACTTTGTGGCGGCAGTCTTGTTCGCTTGGATGCCGGACTTTCTTTACACTAAGTTTCACTTCAGCTTGGCTATGGCCGGGCTTTCCGCTGTGATCTTTGTACAAGTGGCGAGCATGGCGGGATCGCTCATCGGCGGCTGGCTGGCTGACTTGTTGCATGAACGGAAAGCGAGCGGCCGTGTGCTGGTACAGGGAATCGCCGTTTTCGCTGGCGCACCGTTTGTCTGGCTGTGCGGCACAACACGGTCCGTAAGGGTGCTGATCCTGGGGCTGATTGCCTGGGGCCTTTTCAAGGGCCTGTATGACGCGAACATTTTTGCATCCCTTTACGACGTTGTCCCGACCGAGGCGCGCGGAACGGCAGCCGGATTTATGAACATGGTGGGATGGGCGGGTGGTGGCGGGCTGGGCCCCGCGGTGATAGGGTTTGTGGCGGAGCGTTCAAGCCTGGGCGCGGCAATCTCCCTCAGCGCAGTGGTTTACATTATTGCAGGGCTGTTGCTTTCGGTACCCGTGCTGCTCGAAAGGCGGCTCTTTTGCACATAGCCGGCCCGGATCTTTTTTCAGGAGGTATTCATGAAGCTTTCGAAGCGGTGTCTCGCAGTAGGTCTGTTGGCTCTAGGATTCGTCCAGATGGGCCAGGCGGCGCGAACCCATCTATCTTCACAATGGCGACCGGGTGCTCTTCTACGGTGACAGCATCACCGAGCAGCGCTATTATCCGGTGGCTGTCGAAACCTATGTCCGCACGGGGATTTTCGAACCTGCAGGTAAGATTTGTTGATTCCGCCGTAGGCGGCGCACGCGTGGTGGGCAACTGGGCGGGGCCGGTTGACGTAAGCCTGCAGCGCGATGTTTTCCCATTCAAGCCGGATATCGTTACCATTATGCTGGGCATGAATGACGGCCAGTATCAACCCTTCAGCCAGACTATATTCGATACCTACAAAAACGGATACAAGCATCTTATCCAATCGCTCCAGGCGCATCTTCCCGGCATCAAGATTGTGCTGATTGAGCCGACGCCGTGGGACGACGTCACTTTGAAGCCGGGGTACCCGAACAACCCCCAGCAGCTTCCCGGCGGTTACAACGGCGTGCTCCTGCGCTATTGCCAGTTTGTGCGGAAGCTCGGCGCCGAACATCATTTTATGGTCGTCGATTTCAACACCCCGCTGGTGACACTGATGGAGGAGGCTGAGAAGATAGACCCCGCGCTGGCCGGCAAGATCATTCCGGGCCGCGTTCATCCCGGGGCCAGCGCTGAGCTCGCCATGGCCCAGGCCCTGCTGGAAGCTTGGAGTGCGCCCGCGGTGGTGACTCGAGTTGAGATTGACGCCTCCTGCGCCCGCGTGGTGGAATCCGCCAATACCACGGTCAGCGATCTCGGCACGCGGTCGAGGTGTCTCCTGGAGTCAGAATGACAAATTATTGCCCTACCCCATCATGACCCTCCACTCAACTCAGTGGCCCCAATTTCCGCCTTCGCCTTTTTCGGGAGGGACGGACCAGATTTCTGGAAAACACCCCCGGTCGATTCGCAGACCGTCAATCCGGTTGCCGCTCTGGTGGTGAGGTTGACAAACATGTACGAGCGGCTCGATTCCGAAACTCTGAAGGTCACAGGCCTTACAGCACCCAGCTATACGCTGAAAATTGATGGGCGTGCAACCGGAACATTCAGTAGGCAGAAGCTGGCCCAGGGGAATCAACCTCGCGGAGTATGACACGCCGATGATGGCGCAAGCCGGCAGGGTACTTACCCTTGTTTGGCACAGGGTTGATGTGCGGTTCTTTGGATGGCGCGCCGTGCAATTGCCGCTCCGGCAGGACAAAACCCCCGGTCCAGACGGCCGTGAATCGACTACTGGCGAAGCTCAACCAGGAACAAAATTCTATCATCGCCCAGATGCACATTGCCGCCCAGCCAAAAATGCGGCACTATGAACTGGAACCTCTCTGATTGTGTCCATGGCAAGTCTGGGGGTTATCAAGAGCCAGCCTGATAACTGCGCTTTGGCGCGAGCCAGCCGGATCTCACTTCAAGCGCTTACCGGTGCTCGTGATCGCCAGGTGTCCGTGTTTCACGCCACGGAAACTCAGGATTTGATCGCTGAGGCGCCTCACTTCTCCGCTCCGTCCCTTCATGATGACAACCTCCAAACAATTGTGATGGTCCAGATGCACGTGGGTGGCCGCCAGCACTCTTCCCCCCGCCCGGTGCTGAGCGTCGATCAGCTTTTCCGAGAGCTGAGGCTGATGATGATCGTACACCAGCGTCAGCGTGCCCACGACAGTTTTATTCTCATCCGTCTCCTGGTCAACAAGATGCTCCCGGATGAGGTCGCGAATGGCCTCGGAACGGTTGAGATAGCCTTTTCGCCCGATCGCCTTGTCGAAACTTGTTAACAACTCCCGCTCCAGGGAAAGACCCGTTCGAACCAGATCGCCCATCTCTTCCTTCCTCCCGAAAACCTTTTCCACGCGTCCGCCGCGCCCTGCCCTCGCTCGCCAACCATTTATCTGTAGCACGAATGAACTGTGTCTGCCATCATCGCAGGTCTCGGGCGATTTAAACGGCTCGCGCCCTCCTTGATCCAAATCACTCCCCTAAAATCCCTCGCCGCTGTTTTTGCGAGCCCCGCGATGAATCTGCGTTGCAGAGTGCGCAGCGGCCGGCCTTTCGGCGGAAGGTACGTGTGTTGTTTACGAACGGGTGGGTTTATCCTGGCAACGAACAGCGGCGGCGCATCAGCGTAAGCGTCAAAGCGGGTGCATCTGGCGCGTGCTGTTGAGCTCTGGCAAGCTGGCGGCATGAAGCCATCAACCAAGCCACGGCATCCGCGCTCCACTGCCGAAGAGCGAGAGAATTGGATTTCGGACTTCCTGTCCAGCGGCCTGACCCAGGCCCGCTTTGCGCAACGTCACGGTTTGAAGTTGACGACGCTGCAGAAATGGCTCTACGGACGCGGCTCACTCCTAGCGGGACTTTCATAAAGTGCCAATGGTATATCGCCTAAGCCCAGCGTGCTCTATAGCCTGAGCGGATCACGTCGTATATACCACCCATTCACGGCAGCCTGGGGAGGGCCCGGAGGCGTTGCCCGAGCTCTTGCAGACTCGGGTCCATCTCCTCCAGTTGCCAGCGCACGCGAGGCCTTCCGGCCCGCCCCGTTCTGTCGATGATCCGACAGCAGCGGATGCGAGAAAGCTCGGCAAGCAAGTGGCGCGGACTGCCGACAACGCTCGCCCCGCGCCGGGCGCGCCACCATAAGAGGCGCACCAGCAGATAGCCGGTCACACACATGAAGGCGTGCACGTGAAGTTTCTGGTCCGTCCAGTGGAATTGCGGTCGCGTCGCCAGCATGCCCGGGTCCTTCAGATCCCGAAATGCTGACTCCGCCTTGGATTGCCCGCGATAGGCTTCAATGATCTGGGCCGTGGACCACTCGCGGCGATTCGTCGTCAAGACTCGCAAACCGAAATACCGGGTTTCAAGCCGCCGATATTCGTCGAGATCCGACCAGAGGCGCACCTGGGCCCTCCCTTCCTCGCCCGGCGTGACCTCGTAGCGGATCAATGCCCGGATATATTGACGGCCGCAGATTCTCGCTAGTTTTTTCTGGATGGCTTCCGGGGCGCCGCGCGGATGGAGTCCCATCTCCTTGAGTTCATCGCCGGTGCGCACCAAATGCTGATGCAGGCCGCGCAATTGCCCCTCGTGAAGCTGCGGGCTGAACACCACCACCACGTCGCGTTCTTTCCCGGCGATTTGCCGCCGCGTACGCCAGGCGCGCACCGTCGTCCCGCTGGACAAAACCGACTCCGCCAGATGCTCCGCCCCTTCGGCCAGCAAGGCGACGTGGTAAGAAGGGCGCACCGACGTCACGTAATAGTCCTGATCCGGCTCCAGACTCTCCAGGTTTTTCTTCGACGAGGCCCCGGCATCGAAGACCAAAGTCAACTGCTCCGCGTGGCCGGCCAGCTCCCGCAGCCACTGCCGCACCGGCTTCAGGAAAGCAGCAAAAGTTTTCATGTCCGAGCGCGCCCCCTCGTAGAGCCGGTGAGCCAGGGGCAACTGCGTGCTTTGGTCCACTACCAGCGCCAGCCCCAACTGCCGCAAGTCATGGCGCCCCTGCTTGTTATGTCCGCGCTGGGGCAACTGCGGTTTCCGATTCGTGCTGGCGATGTGCGTGTAGAAGTTGGTCGTGTCATACGCCAGAGCCTCGACCTGCAGTTGCTCGACCCGCACGACCTGGCGCACAATTTCCTGCTCCATTGCTTCCAACCGCTCCACCGGCACCGCGTGCATTTGTTCCCAGAAATGCTCGCTGGTCAGCTCCGGGGCGGAGAAACCCATCAACTGGGGCAGGTAGGTTTGCTCGGCCCAGCCGGCAAAGGCGCGTTTGCTCCGCGGCGCACAGGCCCGACCGATGATGCCGGCCAGCAAAGTCTCCCCGACGGTAAGGCCGTCACGCTTTTGCACGCGGCACCCGCCCTCCTCCAGCGCTCGATTAATTTGACCGGCCACATCCAATTCTGTAGCCAACTGATGCAAGGCGGTCACCGCGCCCGCACTGACGGAAGCCACTTGGACGGGGGAGCGCTGACCCTCCACCAGGCGGAGCACGTCGTCGGCCCGCCCCAGATGAGCGAGGACGCGAATCCGCGGTCTGCCGTTCTGACGGAAGGACTGGACGATGCGATAATAGCGCCGCCCGTGGGACTGATAGGCTTGTAGAGAGGCCATATATTACGTATATACATAAATCCGCCAACTCCTGTCAACAACTATTTCTCATTGGCTCAAAGCGGGTAATCTGAACGCACGCCTGGCAACCTTATTCCGTATATACAGCGCGACGGCCTCTAACAGGATTGCTTTCAGTACCTTGATCGGTTTGAAGCAGAGCGTTTTATGAAAGTCCGGGTGCATCTGGCGCGTGCTGTTGAGCTCTGGCAAGCTGGCGGCATGAAGCCATCAACCAAGCCACGGCATCCGCGCTCCACTGCCGAAGAGCGAGAGAATTGGATTTCGGACTTCCTGTCCAGCGGCCTGACCCAGGCCCGCTTTGCGCAACGTCACGGTTTGAAGTTGACGACGCTGCAGAAATGGCTCTACGGACGCGGCTCACACCTAGCACCGAAGCGGAAGTCGCCGGTCCCCGCCCATGGGGATCGTTCTCACCGAAATGCCCGAACGGCTGCGATCATCCGGAAGCCGCGGCGCACGCCGAACGTAACGTTTCGGCAGATCATGCTGCCAGCGCTTGCTCCGGGGCGAGCGGGATGGGCGGCCGAGGTCACTTGGCCGAGCGGCGTGACAGTGCGTTTCGACGCCGGGGCCGAGGCCGCATGGATGGGAGCCGTGCTGGGGGCGGTGGGTCCGGCATGTTGAGCCTCTCGCCGGCGACGCGGATTTTCGTGGCCTTGCAGCCGGTGGATATGCGGGCGGGCTTTAATCGCCTTTACGCCCACGTGCAATCGAGATTGAATCAAGACCCCCTGAGCGGCCATCTTTTCGTATTCACCAACCGACTGAGAAACCGCGTAAAGATTTTGTATTTCGATGGCTCCGGCCTATGGGTCTGTGCCAAGCGATTGGAGCGTGGCAGTTTCGGCTGGCCGAGCGGGGAAGAGTCGGTGCGCGGCCTGCGTCCGGAAGAATTGCAAGTTTTGCTGCACGGGCTGGAGGCCACGCCGCGACGCAACTGGTTCCGCAGGTAATTTCCGCCCCTTTTGTCTTTCGGGCTGCATTTTTCACTGGACTCCAGTTTCCCCTTCTGCCATACTCGGCCCATGTCTGTGGCGAGTGAGACCGCCGTCGTCCAAGGCCGTGAGATGACCGGAGCCGATCTCGAGCAGATTCGCGAACTGATCCGGGCACATCCGGGCTGGAGCCGGCGGCGGCTGTCGGAAGTGCTGGCTCGGGAGTGGGACTGGCGTAACGCGGCGGGCCGGCTGAAGGACATGGCGGCGCGGAGTTTGTTAGTGAAGCTCGATCAGCGCGGGTGGATTCAGTTACCTGTTCGGCGCTGGGCGGCGACCAACCGCATGCGAGCGCGGGTGATCGCTCGGCAGCTCTGGGATACGACGCCGCTCCAGGCGACGCTGGCGGAGCTGGGATCGCTCGCAGTGCGCGAGGTGAGTAGCGATACCGAAGGACGCGAGACGTTGGCGGCGGCGCTGGCCGAGTTCCACTACTTGGGCTACACCGGCAGTGTCGGCGAGAATGCGCAATACGTGATCACCCAGGGAAGCCGCGTGCTGGCTGGCGTGTTGTTCGGTTCGGCGGCGTGGTCCTGCCGCGACCGCGATCAGTTTATCGGTTGGAGCGGTGAGGCGCGGGCGCGAAATCTTTCCCTGATTACCAATAACCAGCGATTTTTGCTGTTGCCTTGGGTGCGTATCCCGCACTTAGGCAGTTGGATTCTGGCGCGGGTGCTGCGGCGGCTCACTGCCGACTGGCAAGCCAAATACGGCCATCCGATCTTGCTGGTCGAAACCTTTGTGGAGCGCGCGCGGTTTCGCGGCACGGTCTATCGAGCCGCCAACTGGCGGCACGTGGGCGCGACCGAAGGCCGGACGCGGCAGGACCGGTATTCCACCTTGCGCGTGCCGGTAAAAGACGTCTACGTCTATCCGCTGGCGCGCAACTTTCGGGAGGTGCTCGCTCATGGCCTTGCGTGAGACCTTTCCGGAATCGCTGACGGAACTGTCACGGGAAGCGCTGATCGAGCGGGTGCTGGAACTGAAAGCCCAGTTAGCCGAGGCCCAGGCTCAGGTCGTCGAACTGCGCCGTCAACTGTTCGGCTCCAAGGCAGAAAAGTTATCGCCCGACGAGCAGGCGCAGATGGGCGAGTTGGCCTCCGATCTCCAGCAGGAAGCACAACATCCGCCGCCGCTCAGCCGGGAGGTGCTGGAAGAAGAACGTCGGGATCAACGCCGGCGCCGGGCCGAGCGGCGGCCGGTCCGTCATCCCGTGCCCCCAGTGCTGGAAACCGAGACGGTAACGCTGGAGCCGGCCGCGGAACAGAAACTTTGCCCCCACTGCGGCCACGAGAAGCAGCGCATCGGCGAAGAAGTCACCGAGGAGACCGACCTGATTCCGGCCAAGCTGATCCGCCGCCGCACGGTGCGTCCGAAGTATGCCTGCCGCTGCGGAGAGGCAGGAGTCGTAATCGCGCCCTTGCCGCCGCGCCTGATCCCGCAGAGCAAGCTCGGCCTGGGCTTGGCCGTCCATCTGCTGCTGGCGCGCTACGACGATCATCTCGCCTTCTACACTCTGGAGCGGATCTTCCGCGAACGCCACGCCGTCGAGATTCCTCGCCAGCAGATGGTGCAGTGGGTTGAGCATATCGCCAGCTGGCTCAAGCCGGTTTACGATGCAATGTGGCAGGAGATGAAAGCCACGGGTTACCTGCAGATCGACGAAACGCCGGTCAAGGTCTTGGACCCGGAAGTGAAGGGCAAGGCCGCCCAGGGCTACTTGTGGTTTTACGCCGTCCCCCGAGGCGATGTCATTCTGGAATTTTCCCGCAGCCGGGGGCAGCAGGTGCCGCGCCAGCGCCTGGAAGGTTTCGTGGGCACGATTCAGACCGACGCCTATGAGGTCTATCAGGCTCTGGAACGTAAGGACGCTGCCCTTCACCGCATCGCCTGCCTCGCGCACTCCAGACGATTGTTCTATCAGGCGCTGAAGGAATCGCTCCTGGACGCGGTTTGGTTTATCCGCCAGATGCGCCAGCTCTATCGGCTGGAAGATCAAATCCGGCTGCTGGACCCCGCCGAGCGCTACCGGCTTCGCCATGAGGAGGCACCCGCAATCTGGGAGGCGATGAAGCAACGCGCCGAAGCCCTCGAACCAAAACTGTTACCCAAAAGCACCCTGGGCAAGGCGGTGAATTATTTTCTGAACGAGCATGACGCCCTAGTCGGGTATCTGAAGGACGGACGCTTTGAGATCGACAACAACCTGGTCGAGAATGACATTCGCCCGACGGCGGTGGGCCGCAAGAGATGGCTCTTCATCGGCCATCCCGAGGCGGGATGGCGCAGTGCGGTGATCTATTCAATCCTGATCAGTTGCCGGCGGCGCGGCCTGAACCCGCAGGACTATCTCGCCGACGTCCTGGCTCGCTTGCCGTCCGCAAAGATCACTCAAATCCACGAACTCCTCCCGGCCCATTGGGAACCTCGGGCGGGGAACAGTTCATGAAATGCCGCGTGGGGAGCGCGCGGGTTCGAGGCCACAATGAAGAAACCCTATACCGGCAAGCAAGGCCAGTATCTGGCTTTCATCTATTACTACGGGAAAATCCACGGACGGGCGCCCGCCGAGGCCGAAATGCAGCAATACTTCCGGACCTCGCCACCTGCCGTGCATCAGATGATTCTGACGCTTGAAGCCCGCGGCCTCATCGAACGAACGCCCGGGCAGGCACACTCCATCCGCCTGTTGATCCCTCGTGAGGAGTTGCCCGACTTGACTTAGGCCGATCAGCGGGAGCACGAAGCACTATTGACGTAAAGAAGTTGCCGCAGTCGGCTTCTTCTCGAACGAGGCAACGTGGTGAGATAACCGGCGAGTTCGTAGGGGTTGAAAATATTCCAGCCCGCGGCCTGAAAACGCGGCAGCTCCCGCGCGAATTCCGGGTGTTGTTCTGCTGCATCGGCAAAGTTCACCAGCTTCTCTCCCAGAAGATAGTCGAGCCCGTCTTTCACGCCAAAATGCCGCTTGATCCTCCGCGTTGCCTGACACTGCTGTACCCAGATCTTATGAAATCGCATGGCCATCCACTATATCCCGGACCCTCCCCGGACGCCAAAATTACCGCGCTGAAGTCTCAAAAATCCCTCAGCACAATTCCTATATGCGCCTGGCTTGACGCTTACTCTGCACCGTCCATTCCCGCAGCCGCTGCGGTGTTCCGTCCGGTTGATCGGTGAGCCGGTCGCGCAGGTGCGCCACCAGCTCGGCCATCGCCTCACGCAACACTTGCTGGACTTCTGTGTACGCTTCCGACATTCGTTCGGCCGCCTTCTCGCGTTCTTCCTGAACATACCGCTCCGACACTTCCCGCAGTTGATGCGGCACACCGTAGCTGATGTACTGCCAGGAACAGGTAAACTCAGCCCGGATTCCTTCCACCGTAAGCGTCAAGGCAGGTGCATATAGCGGGGGCCCCGTGGTGCTGACGGATTTGTTGAGACTTCAGCGGAGTGATTTTGGTGTCCAGGGAAGGTCTGGGGTATAGTGATGGCCATGAGATTTCATAAGATCTGGGTACAGCAGTGCCAGGCAACGCGGAGGATCAAGCGGCATTTTGGGGTGGAGAACGCGCTCGACTATCTTCTGGGAGAGAAGCTGGTGAACTTTGCCGAGGCAGCAGAACAACACCCGGAATTCGCGCGGGAGCTGCCGCGTTTTCAGGCTGCGGTCTGGAATGTTTTCAATCCTTACGAACTCGCCGGTTACCTCACCACGCTGCCTCGTTCGAGAAGAAGCCGACTGCGACAACTTCTTTACGTCAATAGTGCTTCGCGTTCGCGCTGATCGGCCTAAGTCAAGTCGGGCAACTCCTCACGGGGGATCAACAGGCGGATGGAGCGTGCCTGGCCGGGCGTTCGTTCGATGAGGCTGCGGGCTTCAAGGGTCAGAATCATCTGATGCACGGCAGGCGGCGAGACCCCAGAATATCGCTGCATTTCGGCCTCGGCGGGCGCCCGTCCGTGCATTTTGCTGTAGTAATAGATGAAAGCCAGATACTGGCCTTGCTTGCCGGTATAGGGTTTCTTCATTGTGGCCTCGAACCCGCGCGCTCCCCACGCGGCATTTCATGAACTGTTCCCCGCCCGAGGTTCCCAATGGGCAGGGAGGAGTTCGCGGATTTGAGTGATTTTCGCAGACGGCAAACGGGCCAAGACATCGCTCAGATACTCCTGCGGGTTCAGGCCGCGCCGCCGGCAACTGATCAGGATTGAGTAGATCACCGCACTGCGCCATCCGGCCTCCGGATGGCCGATGAACAGCCACCGCTTGCGGCCCACCGCTGTCGGGCGAATGTCATTCTCGATCAGATTGTTGTCGATCTCAAAGCGTCCGTCCTTCAGATACCCGACCAGGGCGTGGTACTCGTTCAGAAAATAATTCACCGCTTTGCCCAGCGTGCTTTTTGGTAACAGGTGCGGTTGCAATTTCTCGGCGTGTTGCTTCATCGCTTCCCAGATCGCGGGCGCCTGCTCCTGGCGAATCCGGTAGCGCTCGGCAGGGTCAAGCGCTCGGAGTTGATCTTCCAGGCGATAGAGCTGGCGCATCTGGCGGATGAACCAAACCGCTTCCGGGAGCGATTCCTTCAGCGCCTGATAGAACAATCGTCTTGAGTGCGCGAGGCAGGCGATGCGGTGAAGGGCTGCGTCTTTCCGCTCCAGAGCCTGATAGACCTCATAGGCATCGGTCTGAATCGTGCCCGCGAAACCTTCCAGGCGCTGGCGCGGCACCTGCTGTCCTCGGCTGCGGGAAAACTCCAGAATCACATCGCCTCGGGGAACGGCGTAAAACCACAAGTAGCCCTGCGCCGCCTTGCCCTTCACTTCGGGGTCCAGGACTTTGACGGGGGTCTCGTCAATCTGCACGTAGCCCGTGGCTTTCATCTCCTGCCACATCGCGTCGTAAACGGGTTCGAGCCAGCCGGCGATATGCTTGACCCACTCGACCATCTGCTGGCGGGGAATCTCAACGGCATGGCGCTCGCGGAAGATCCGCTCCAGGGTGTAGAAGGCGAGATGATCGTCGTAGCGCGCCAGCAGCAGATGAACGGCCAGACCCAGGCCGAGCTTGCTCTGCGGAATCAGGCGCGGCGGCAAGGGCACGATCACCACTCCTGCTTCCCCACAGCGGCAGGCGTACTTCGGGCGCACCGTGCGGCGGCGAATGAGCTTGGCCGGAATCAGGTCGGTCTCCTCGGTGACTTCTTCGCCGATGCGCTGCTTCTGGCGGCCGCAGTGGGGACAAAGCTTTTCTTCCGGCGCCGGCTCCAGCGTTATCGTCTCGGTTTCCAGCCCCGGGGGCACGGGATGAGGGGGCGGACGCCGCTCGGCCCGGCGCCGGCGTTGGTCCCGACGTTCTTCCTCCAGCACTTCCTGGCTGAGCGGCGGGGGCTGTTGTGCTTCCTGCTGAAGATCGTGGGCCAACTCGTCCATCTGCGCTTGCTGTTCGGGCGATAACTTTTCCGCCTGGGAGCCGAACAGTTGACGCCGCAGTTCGGCGATCTGGGCCTGAGCTTCGGCCAATTGCTCCTCGGTCTGGCGCAGCCGCTGCTCCAAATCCAGCGCGCGCTCGATCAGCGCTTCCCGTGACAGTTCCGTCAGCAATTCCGGGAATGTCTCACGCAAGGCCATGAGCGAGGACCTCCCGAAAGTTGCGCGCCAGCGGATAGACGTAGATGTCTTTCACCGGCACGCGCAGGGTGGTGTTTCGATCCTGCCGCGTCCGCCCCTGCGTCGCGCCCACGTGCTGCCAGTTGGCGGCTCGATAGACCGTGCCGCGAAACCGCTCGCGCTCCACAAAGGTTTCGACCAGCAAGATCGGATGTCCGTATTTGGCTTGCCAGTCCGCGCTCAACCGCCGCAGCACCCGGCCCAGAATCCAACTGCCCAACCCCTTTACGCCTATCCAAGGCAATATCAAAAATCGTTGATTGTTGGTGAGAAGCGAAAGGTTTCGCGCCCGCGCCTCACCGCTCCAACCGATAAACTGGTCGCGGTCACGGCAGGACCAGGCCGCCGAACCGAACAGCAAGCCGGCCAGCGGCCGCCCCTGTCTGTTCGTCACCAGATATTGCAAGTTCTCGCCCACGCTCGACGAGTAGCCCAAGTAATGGAACTCGGCCAGCGCCGCCGCCAGCGTTTCCCTTCCTTCGGCATCCCCGCCGACCTCGCGCACTTCCAGCGACCCCAGCTCGGCCAGCGTCCCCTGGAGCGGCGTCGTGTCCCAGAGCCGCCGAGCGATCACCCGCGCTCGCATGCGGTTGGTCGCCGCCCAGCGCCGGGGCGGCAACTGAATCCACCCGCGCTGCTCCAGCTTCACCAACAAGCTTCGCGCTGCCATGTCCTTCAGCCGGCCCGCCGGGTTGCGCCAGTCCCACTCCGCGGCCAGCACTTCCGACAACCGCCGCCGGCTCCAGTCCGGATGCGCCCGGATCAGTTCGCGAATCTGCTCCAGATCGGCTTCGGTCATCATCCGGCCTTGCAGGACGGCGGTCTCACTCGCCACAGGCATGGGCCGAGTATGGCAGAAGGGAAAAATGGAGTCCAGTGAAAAATGCAGCCGGGAGGAGAAAAGTGGAGGGAAGCTACCTGCGGAACCAATTCCGTCGCGGCGTGGCCTCCAGCCCGTGCAGAAGAACTTGCAGTTCTTCCGGACGCAGGCCGCGCACCGACTCCTCCCCCCTCGGCCAGCCAAAACTGCCACGCTCCAACCGCTTCGCACAAACCCATAGGCCGGAGCCATCGAAATACAAAATCTTTACGCGATTCCTCAGCCGGTTGGTGAACACGAACAGGTGGCCGCTCAGGGGGTCTTGGTTCAACCTCGTCTCGACGTGGGCATAAAGGCGATTAAAGCCCGCCCGCATATCCATCGGCTCGAGGGCGACGAAAATCCGCGTCGCCGGCGAGAGGCTTAACATGTCTGACGCACCGCCCCCAGCACGGCTCCGATCCATGCGGTCTCGGCCTCAGCGCCGAAACGCACCGTCACCCCGCTCGGCCACGTGACCTCGGCCGCCCATCCCGCTCGCGCCGGACCGAGCGCTGGCAGCATGACCTCCCGAAAAGTTGGGCTCGGTGCGCGCCGCGGCTTCCGGCGGATGACGACAGCCGTTTGGTCGATTCGATGAGAACGGTTCCCAGGGGCGGAAGGCTTCCGCATCGGTACAGCGGGCGCGCCGCGCCCATAAAGCCATCGCTGCAGCGTCATCAGCTTCAAACCGTTCTGTTCAGCAAAGCGGGCCTGGGGCAGGCCGCTGGACCGGAAGCGCGAAACCCAACTCTCTCGCTCCTCGGCAGTGAAGTGCGGACGTCGTTGCTTGGTTGTTGAGTTCATGCCGCCAGCTTGCCAGAGCTCAACGGCACGCGCCAGATGCACCTGCCTTGACGCTTACGGAATAGCAGAGAGACGTGAAGCACGGTGCAGACCTCCGGGGCGCGTGGGACAAGTCCTCGTCTAAGGTAGAGCGTCCGCATGGAAACCGCGCGTGGCATGCGAATTCTGTGCTGCGTTCGCGCGGGAATCCAAAGGGCAAGATGAGGAGGTGTCAGCCAGAGGTTCTGACCCGCCGAGACCTCCATCACTCCCCGCGTTGCGTAGATGAGTTGGTCAGAATTGTGAGCGTGTTCAGGGATGTTGTATCTGGCGGGATATTCATAGGCAAGCGTGGAAATCGAAACGCCTGGCCTCGGATCGTATTGCCTCAGCGCGCCGTGTCGCATGACAGGTATATTATGGCGCAGCAGCAGTCTAGGCGACAGTGCCGATTCGGTAGATACTATCGGCATGGCTAAACGATCATCAGAAAACGTTCAACAGAAGGCGACTCTTGCGGAGCAAAGAAAATCCATCCTGGGATCTCAAAAGCTTGTGGCCTTTGTTGCCACACGCCACTCTGGCCGCGCCAAGGCGTTCTATCGTGACACTCTTGGTCTGCGTCTGGTCAGCGAGGACGAATTTGCGCTCGTGTTCGATACCGCCGGAACGATGCTGCGAATTACAAGCGTTCAAGAAGTAGCAGCAGCGAAATATACCGTTTTAGGGTGGCAGGTCCAAGACATCGTTCGGAGGGTGAAGAACCTCCAGAAAGCTCATGTTACCCTGGAACACTATCCGGGAATGCAGCAAGACGAGCTGGGCATTTGGAACTCGCCGAGCGGTGCGAGGGTGGCGTGGTTCAAAGACCCGGATGGAAACACGTTGAGCATCACGCAGTTTTGAGGGGACAGGATCCCCCGCCATGAACCTTGCTCACCGCTGGCTCTGCCGTTCCGCTTATCGGCGGGCTGGCGCAGACCTAAAAAGAAAGGTCTGCGCCAGCGTGCCATGTGAGACAGGGTTCGCTCGCGACCGCCGGCAGTCCTTTGAAGCTCCGCCTTCAGAGTGGGCTTTATCCGCAGGCTCAACCTTTCGGTGTCGCAACCAGCAATGACCCACCTGTGCTCGTCTGAAACGATCTACGTCGGAAGCAGACGGGTAGCCATCTCTGAAATGGCGATGCCGTGTCAAGCTTTTTTTTCGCGCCGCTGGGTGTGGTTTTTAAACACGTATCCTTTCGCGCTCAGCGGGGTGAACGCTCGGAGGAAATGAATTGTGAGCCCGCCGCCGTCGCTGTGGGAATGTGGAGATCGCGCCTGATCGATGCCCGAAAAGCGTCAAAACGGAGCGGGCGCGATTTCCAAGCGCGGGGGGAAACGGTGGAAAAGTCCCCCGGCAGAAAGGCTACCGCTCGAATCTTGAGACTTTTCCCCGTTTTCCATCGCGCGTCATTTCCACAGCGACTTGAACGCGGTCCGAACCGGAGGTCCGTGGGGATGTCCTCGTGACCTTCTTCAGAACCCTTTCCTCAGGGTGGGTTCACCTCCTGATCGCGGCCCTCGCGGGCCGGTCTAAATGGGGGAACCGGGTCGTGCGATGATCCCAGTTCCCCCCGCTTGAAACGCAGAGTCCAGGACGCGGGTTATGCTCTCGAAGATCGAGTTTGCCGGCGATGCGCCGGTTCCAGTCATCTCTGCAGGATCACTCCGGGGGTTCCCCGGAGGCCTCAGGCTGTTGTTCGAGGGGCAGTTCCTCATCACGGTTCGGGTTTGGTTTCCCCATGGCTACCTCAGGCTTACTGCCCCATCTATGCCGGCTCTCCGGCCCCAACGTTCGGCCTGGAAAGGTGCTCCGTGTTTCAAAACTCCATAGACGCAGCGGGCGATCGAACCGGCCACCGCCGTCTTGGCGACATTGGGCAACTTGTGGCGCGCCGCAATCGCCAGTAGCGCTGGCCCAGCGGGCTCTTGCTGCGCGTGAGGGCGTTGGCGGCCGTGATCAGCGCCCAGCGCAACCAGACCGGACCTTGGCGGGTGATCGGGCCATGAATCGAAACCTCGCCACTCTCGTAGAAACTCGGCACCAAGCCGGTATAGTTCAGCAGAGCATCGGCCGAGTCGAAACGCGCCAGGTCTCCGATCTCGCTCCAGACCACCGCCGCCAGCATGTGCCCGAGGCCGGGGATGGTCTGCAGGAGCGCCACTGGGGGAAAGCGGCGGCCGCCGCCGTCAGATTCCGCCTCGCTGCTTTCCCGCTCCGTCTGAGAAAATCGTACAGGCGAAACAGTCCGCTCGAAGCATAACTGCGCCGCCGACGAGAGCCCTTGCTGCTGGATCCAGGCTCGGCCCTTCGAGGTGTAAACGCACCGCTGCGGCCGCAGCCCGTGCATCTCCAGCAGGCTATTCACGCGGTTTTCTCTCTGCGCCCGCAGCCGCGCGATGCCGCAACGCTGCCGCGCCAGCAGCCGCAACGCCCGGATGGGAGGGGGCGGAAACCAGGCCTCCGGGAGCGGTTCCACGCTCCTGCACCGCCAATTTCTTCACCAATCGCCGCGTGTCCAGCCGGTCCGACTTCTGCTTGCGCAAACTGTCGATCCCCGCCGTGTGCACCCAGTGCGCTCGCCCCCGCCATCCCGCCTCTCTCCAGCACGCTCATCACGAAATAACCGCTGGTGGAAACTTCCAGAGCGATCTCCGCTTCCGGCGGCAGCTCCGCCAAGCGCTGCAACCACGCTTCCCGCGTGCACTCGATGGGCTCCAGCATCTTCAACTCCCTTCCCCGGGCGGAATCATCGCCATCCAACAACGTCCCTTGTGAACGTCTGATGCAACCGGTATCATCGTCTTGCCTCCTCGTTTGGATTTTCACTCACAGGTCCAGTTTACCTGGACCCGAGGAGGCATCGCCGTTTCATAACATCACGGTCAGCTGTTTTGCTGACCGTGGGCTTTTCCATTTTGGCTTCTTTGATTCCTGTTTTTGAATTGTGGGGGATTCGAGGTAGCGGACCAGACCTGCTTCTTAAGGGCTGCAGCTCGTCCTCGAAAGCTTTATAAACGAGCCGGAAGAATGGCGCCGGTCAAACTAGGATACTTTTGCCTTGGATGAGTCGACGACGGCGAGCTGTCCGGCTGCAATTGATCAGGGGCGGCTACCAGAGGGCTAACGGGCCTGAAACGGTTGAAAGGCCCACGGTCAGAAAAAGTCGCCCAGCGACACCGTGGCTACGCGCTTCGTATTGCTGTGCGGTAAGCATATCGTCCGAAGGTTGGGCGACTACCTTCGGCAAGCATCAGCCCCGCTGCTAAAAGTCACTTCGTTGAGTTGGTTGCTGAGAATGGCCTCGAAAGTTTCCCGATCCATAGGCGACAGGGCGGCGATGGCGTTCTCGGCCTGCTTATAGTAACGGTCGAAGGTCACGGGGTCAGTGTGACAAACGTTAACAGCTGCCTCGATCGCCTCCCGGGCAAGCTGTGAGTGGGTTCATTCCCAAAAGCGCATACATTGCGATGGTCAGTATAACGCCGACAATCGCACCCAACACGAACTTTATATTCTCCCCGG
The DNA here is from genome assembly GCA_963770415.1 of uncultured Acidobacteriota bacterium. Lineage (GTDB taxonomy): Bacteria > Acidobacteriota > Terriglobia > UBA7540 > UBA7540 > CAVROP01. The sequence continues at coordinate 7,024 of CAVYPU010000030.1, read as the reverse complement.
GGCGCCCCAATAATGCGCAACCCTTTGTTGATTGTCCATACGCGGCTTGTTGGAACCGAAAGCATTCCTTCTCACTGCCTACCTGACACGCCGGCGCAGCCGATTGCAACCATGCACGCTATGACGTGTCCAGCCGAATTTTAGGTCACTGCTTTAGGCTCATCACAACGACGAACGCCCGCCCATAGTCCTCACGCCCGAACCCTTGAGACACATGGCTATCTAGGTAAACCACTCGATTGACGCTTTCATGGCCGGCCATGGCAATGTCGTCATTGCCATCGCTAACCCTCTGACCCTTCGCGTTGTAGCCGTACACCTGATCGCTGACGAAATAGGGTCGTGCCGTCAGGTTTGTGATGATCACATGTAAACCTGGGTATGGAAACCCTACGGTCTGCCTTGGGACATCACACTTGACGAAAGGACTCTTCTCTGGCATCTGAACCGATCCAGTTCCAGGGATGTGAAAGCTCGCTTTCCAAGGCCCCAACACAGCTTCCGACTTAGCAACTCCTGACCTCGCACGTGGCAGTCGCCCAGAATAGCGACCCCCGAAGTAGCCCAGTATGAAGCTCACAGCGACCAACAGTGGAATTAGCAGCTTTTTCATGTACCACGTCTCGGGGCATCCATTATATAGCCTTGGCCCGCCGTCGCCTTACTGACAGGGATCCTCTTCACAGCATCCGCGGGCGCATCGCAGCAAGGCGTCCATGATGGCCGCGAATCGCGCACAACCGGCACGATCACTGCGACGCGGGTATGGACGGAAGTCAGACTGCTAACGAAGCCCCGTAGAGGCCACTAGAGCAGCGTGCCGTGATAGGCGGCCACGAAGCTCCCAATCACTGCCAACAGCCCCACCCCAAAGGCCGCGACTTGGATATAAAACAGCCTCCAAGTCCTCTTGCCAAGCTTCTTTGTTTCTTTACGCAGGTTCTCAAGTTCTTCGTCCTTTGGATTCTCTTCCCTCAGCCTTGCGGTCTGGGTGGTCCTGCGAAAGTCAACTAGTCTATTCAGTTCGCACCATATGGCGATTGCAATGGACGCTAGGAACCCTGCGAGCGAGATTACTAACAAGCATCTCGCCCAAAACCCCAACAGTTTGTTCTCCGTCACTAGCGTTAGCTCAAATCCCAGTGAGGCCGTAGCAAGGCCCAAGATAAGATTGATGACGTGCCCGAGTTGAGTCAGTGCAATTGACTGCCATCTTACAAAGCCTCCTTCGTGCGTAGCCATGCCTCCTCCCAAGTATCACGGCTAAGACCTCTCATCGTCGGGGTAGCGCTCGCACCATACACACAAAGGAGATTGGAAGTGCGAGAAATCCCCCCAGGGCCATCAAGAGGTTAAAAGCGCGAAGCCGCGAGAGTCCTGTTCGGTTGATGATCTCATCCCCGCTGAAATTATTCTCAGAGAAATTGGGACTGCCGCCCAAAACAGCCATACAAATCCATAGGCAATGGGCGGGCAACTTAACGAATGCCCACGGAGTTGTGAGATGCCAGTAATATGCCAGAAATCCAAGCTCGACCAGGCCAGAGAACAAGAGGAACCTTCCAGAGTAGTACGCAGTCGGGATTGCTCGGTTCCGACTGAGGGGGCGACGTACACTTGAAAGCTCAGGAAAATGTTGAACACGGCGCAGCTTATCAACAGGTCCGAAGGCACCCCACGGATCACTGTCCTCTCTCCTTTCCCTAGATCGGGCGCGCCTCGAAAGGGAGTAAAGCTGGAGTTCTCATAGCTCCCTGCCTGCATCCGGACACCTCCGCGTTCGACTCCACCGAGACTATACGCGCTTTGCAGAAACGCATGACCACGGCGCATCGGTACCCGCAGGCAGGCGCAGAAAGCTGTCTTTGAGGGTGTACGATCTCGCGCCGCGTCTCCGGGTAGACCACGCCTTTTATCAGCGCTGGAAGCATGGGGATGGCCGGTGCTTTTTAGCGAGGGCGGTTGTTATACGTTCAGGGCGTCAGTGTGACCAGGTGGTTTGCTTTTTCGCTGCCTCTTTCAATTTGTTGTCGTTCGTCGCCAGCGGAAGACGAGCCGCAACCGCTGCTTGCGGGTAGCACGTATCGTAGACCCGGCAGATCATGCTTAACGGCCAGTGTAATTAGCGGCGGAATGCCGCCGATATCTACCTGCCGGATAGGCAGGAGCAGCAGGTCCGGCCCAGATATCCAGCGCCCGCGAGAGCGGCACGTTCGCCCTCGTTACGGCTTTGCCCAGCGCGTTGCCGACTTCCACCTGCCACACCCATAGCACTACGGCATTGTCTTCCCGCGGTTCCAGCCGCCTCAGCGCTGCGTCCGCGTTTGCCGTGCTCCGGCCAGGAAAGCACCAGGCCAGCGTGTAGGATGCATCCGGAGCAAAGACGGTCACGCGCGCCCGCTTCAATCAGTTCGCGGATGGAGATGTCGCCCAGGCTCAGCCCCTCGCGTAATTCCCACAGGCGTGACCTGCGCGGATAGCCGTCCCAGTCCTTAATTCCCGCGGCGAGCAATTCCAGCGCGGCGCTAATGACTTCGCCGGGGTCGTGGTACATGCCCGATTGGATGGCCCGGCCAATTACCCGCTGTTGCTCGGGTTTCAAATCTATGGTCATGGCCCGCTTCTCCTTGTTTTTTCCTACCCCAACTTTGTCCGATGTGCGGCGTCAACCAGATACTACAAGATAACCCTCTTTATATCCATGTCCAGGTATTCGCGACCGGACCACCTCCGCCAGTCAAGTCGCTGGCGCCTTCGTCATTATCCAACGGGTGGAGAAGCTTTCCTATACGCTCATTCAAATTCTTGAAGACGGGGAGCACCGCCTGCCCGCGTCCCATCTTTAGCTTCTACTAGACTGACCTCTCACGCACCTGCTACCGGGTTCGGCCAACTTCGACGTGACCGTGGGAGCACGCTCGCGAAGGTGCCATCGGGGCGGCGAAGTTGGCGTATGCTGGACTGAGGATGCCCTTCAGAGTCAAACTCAAGCCCGAAGTCAAACCCGTGCTCGACACTTCTGTCAGCCTCACCCTTTTTTGCAAACTCAAACAACTCGGCTATCGGACCAGCTACACTCACCGCGGACGCTTCTACACGCTGGCCGAAATCGCCCGCTTTGATGATCGCGGGCTTTGGTCCCACGAAGGCGTCTGGTTCTCTCGGCACGGCTCTCTGCTGGCTACTGCGGAAGCCTTCGTCCTCGCCTCTCCCCGTGGCTTCTACTCCGAGGAGTTGACGGAGGACACGGTGCTTCGTTGTACAGTCATGTCTCTATGAGGAGGCGCATTTCGCTTGCCGCTCTGCTTCATGCCGGGCGGGACGGCTCGGTGGTGTTAATGACCGAAGGCCTCCGGCAAGAAGAAAGTCCACGGGCGGATTGTCTTGCTTGTGAACGAGCATCCGACGGTGAGCGCCGGAGGTGGTACCACAAGCTTCTTATCACCTCAGAGAATAAGCTGGCGACGATTGCGGGAACCGAGACCGCCGGGCGTCTGCTCGGCGGCACCAATTTCAAGGTGGGCCACGGCTATTCGGTGATTCTTCCCAAAGCGGCGTTTTACACTTGGCAGGGCAAATCTTACGAAGGTCACGGTATCACGCCCCACGTACCGGTTGCCTGGTCTCCGGAAGCTGTGCGAGTGGGGAAGGATAATCAGCTTAAGAAAGCGGTGGAAGTCGTAAAATCGCTCTAATCCCAAAGTCAAGCACGCGGATGCGTCGTGCGCAGACAGTTTCCCAGTTCCCCGTCATCCGGACACGATACGCCTCCGAACGGCACTACAAGATCGCCTTCGAGAATAGCTTGATGCAATAAAATGATCGTGATCATTGCGTCAGCGCCGGTATTGTTCGTCGCTGACCTGTTCCATCCAGTCGACAACTTTACCGTCGAGCTTTTCCTGAATGGCGATGTGCGTCATGGCCGTGGTCGGCGTGGCCCCATGCCAGTGCTTCTCGCCGGGCGAGAACCAGACCACATCACCGGGCCGGATCTCCTCGATAGGGCCGCCTTCGCGCTGAACCCAGCCGCAGCCAGCCGTGACGATGAGAGTCTGACCGAGCGGATGCGTGTGCCATGCAGTCCGCGCGCCCGGCTCGAAGGTTACGCTGGCGCCTTGAACAAGTGCCGGATCGGGCGCCTGAAAAAGCGGATCGATCCGCACGGTGCCAGTGAACCACTCTGACGGTCCCTTGACGGAAGGTTGCGAGCCAATTCTTTTGATTTCCATTTTCTGAACTCCTTCAGTTGAACTTGATCTTCTATTTTCCAATCCGCTCGAACCGGTAAGCCAGTTCCGGTCCGCCTTCCCCCTCGTATGCAAGTTGCGCGACGAGCAGCGCGAACGGCTCCGTATAACGCGCGATCCGTAAACGGCCGGCATCGATGGGATCGAAACCCACGTCGCGGATCAACTCAGCGGCCACAGCTTTGGCACCCTGGTCGTCGCCGCAATACACCAGGCTCGGCCGGCTGCCTTGCGCCTGGCTTCGTACACGCCGAAAAGCACTTCGCTGGGCACGGTGGTGAATGCGGACACAACCCGCGCCTTCGGAATCATCTTTGCAAGTTCCTCCGCGCCCGACGAGGTGTTGGCCGACGATGAGTTCCGTGTTGTCCTCATCCATGGGGAGGGAGCAGGTTACGATCACCTTGCCCGACAAATCGCCTGCCTGATTCAGCGACATCTTCTATTCGCGACCAGTGCACGGCCAGCAATACTGCGTCCGCTTCCTGCGCGGCTTCATCGGTGTGCCCGCCCGCGCCTTGCCCTTGGCGTCCCGCGCCAACTTCTTGAGCTTATCGTTGCTGCGCGCGTAGCTGAACACCACTTCATGCCCGGCTCGCGCCAAGATCGTTCCCAGTTTGCCGCCCATCAACCCCGAACCCAGAATGCCAATTCGCATGATGCTCTCCCTCCCTTACAGCTTCAGCCGCGTTGACAGGCTGGCGCAGACCTGAAAAGAAAGGTCTGCGCCGGCCCGTCCGCTTCTCCCATTTCCCGAGTTCCGCTCCCCAATGAGCGGGCACTTTTTGCTATAATGCCGCACACGATGCCGACGAAAGAAGAGATCATTAAGAGAGTCAAGCGTACTGCCGGAGAGAATGGCGGGCACAGCCGCTCGGAGCCGCAAGGTTTTAGAGAGAAACTGGAAATCAAGTTCCTACCGAATGAGGGTGAAGCACTGAGGCTCGATTCGGAAGCCACCCCTCACTGCGGCAGAGTTTCCCGCCCAGCCAATTTGTCAAAGCCTACCCCAATGAGTTTATGGTGAAGAAGATAGTTGGGACTCGCCCGAACAAACGGCAAGTTCCCTACCTTCCGCGATTTCTTAGTCGCCAAGCAGAACGAGAGGACATTGCCCGACAAGAAAGCCTTTCAACGCTTCGGCTCAAAGCATGAAATCGCACAAAAAAAAGTTCAGCTGCCTATTGTATGACACATTCCGGCTACGAAGACGTACTCGCCTTATGCGAACCGATTCTCGCGGCTCCCCGACCAAGGGAGATCGACGGACAACGTCGCAGGATGCAATCGGCGAAGTCTATCTTATTAAATCCGGCCGATATTACAAAATCGGTAAGACGATTGATCCCGTCAGGCTCGGGGCGGAATTGCGCATCCAACTCCCGGAAAAAATCACCCTAATTCATTCCATTAAAACCGACGATCCCGTATGGAGTTGATAGCACTACTGGCATAGAAGGTTTGAATCAAAAATGCAAGAATAGCGAGCTGAGTTCGACCTCACCCCCCGCGACCTCAAAGCGTTCAAACGCTGGAAAAGGATTTTCTGACCATTCACATCTGCTCTTTGACTTTCCAGCCCACCGAGCTACGGAGCGTGAAGAACATATTCTTTGCCGCTCAGAGACCCGTCCATTTTCTCCAAGGTTCCGGGTAACGAGCGCCTTGCACCTGATCTTCGAGGCGGCGGCATCGATTCTCGCAGATCGTCGGGCGTAAGTTCGATCGGCAACGGCCCCGATGTTCTCGTCCAGGCGGTTCAGCTTGGTCGTGCCTGGGATGGGAACGATCCACGGCTTTTGCGCGAGCAGCCACGCCAGTGCGATCTGGGCCGGTGTCGCTTTCTTCCGCTCCGCGATGCTGCCGAGCAGATCGATCAAGGCCTGATTCTCCTTCAGCGCCTCCGGCGTGAAGCGAGGCAGCGTGCTGCGGAAGTCGGAGCTGTCGAATTTCGCGTTTTCGTCGATCTTGCCCGTGAGGAAGCCCTTTCCCAGCGGGCTGTAAGGCACAAACCCGATCCCGAGTTCCTCGAGCGTCGGTATCACTTCCTGCTCCGGCTTTCTCCACCACAGCGAGTATTCGCTCTGCAGGGCGGTGAGCGGCTGAACCGCGTGAGCGCGGCGAATCGTCTTCACGCCTGCTTCGGAAAGGCCGAAGTGCTTGACCTTTCCGGCTTGAATCAGTTCCTTCACCGCGCCGGCGACGTCTTCGATGGGCACGTTCGGGTCAACCCGGTGCTGATAGAGCAGGTCGATGGTCTCCACCCTGAGCCGCTTGAGCGAGCCTTCGACGGCCTGCTTGATGTGCTCGGGCCGGCTGTTCAGACCTGCCGCTCCCGGCCGATTATCGCTGCCACTCAGATCGAACCCGAACTTGGTGGCGATCACCACTTGGCCGCGGAAAGGAGCGAGCGCTTCGCCCACGAGTTCTTCGTTCGTGAACGGGCCGTAGACTTCGGCGGTGTCAAAAAATGTGATGCCGCGGTCGACGGCGGCATGGAGAAGAGCGGTCATCTCCTGCTTGTCTTTGGGCGGGCCGTAGGAAAAGCTCATTCCCATGCAGCCGAGCCCGAGGGCCGAGACTTCCAGATTGCTTTTTCCGAGTTTGCGCTTTTGCATTGTTTCTCCCTCAAGTCCGTTCGGTGTTTATCTCTTCGCGCGCAACCTTTAGAGTGGCTTCGTTCATTTCCTGAACCTCATTCGAACCTCAGGGCCACCATCGGGTCCACATTTGCTGCACGGCGTGCTGGAATGTAGCAGGCCAGCAGCGCCACT
>CAVYPU010000029.1:0-21776 GCA_963770415.1 uncultured Acidobacteriota bacterium | reverse complement strand
GGCCGCCCCACGTCCATGATCGGCGGGTTACAGGCGATCAGCGGCTACGGAGATAGATCCGACAGAAACTGGATCGGTTTCTGCCTGAGCGGGCCATCCCGCAGGGGCTAAAGAGGCTGCGGAAAAAGGCAAGATTTGTAGTCGAATGCGTGAAAAACATCCCCCAGGGCCTAAAGGCCTCGTTGATTTGGTTGCACTTACGGCACGAGTAAACTCGTGCCCTTTCAAATCAACGAGTTTTTCCGCAGCCTGTAAAGCCCAATTCATTTTTATCGGCACGCGACCCACCCACTGGGTGGGTGCCCCGGGCGTGCCCTGATACAAAACCTTTCCGATTGAGTTTTTCCGCAGCCTGTAAAGCCCCGATCCTTCTGTGGACCGCTTTCGGCACGGCTTGGACCTTGCTGGACGACCCGCTCATCGCGATAAAGCCGCGATGAACGGGGCCGCAGCTCCGGTTCCAGGATGAGTGGGCACCTGCCTGGGTTCGTGCTGTCCCACATCTCAAAAGCGAGATGTGGGGCACCCGTCATCCCGGCTAGCCTACAGGGTTCGTGCTCTCCCACATCTCAAAAGCGAGATGTGGGGCACCCGTCATCCCGGCTAGCCTACAGGGTTCGTGCTGTCCCACATCTCAAAAGCGAGATGTGGGGCACCCGTGATCCCGGCTAGCCTACAGGGTTCGTGCTCTCCCACATCTCAAAAGCGAGATGTGGGGCACCCGTCATCCCGGCTAGCCTACAGGGTTCGTGCTGTCCCACATCTCAAAAGCGAGATGTGGGGCACCCGTGATCCCGGCTAGCCTACAGGGTTCGTGCTCTCCCACATCTCAAAAGCGAGATGTGGGGCACCCGTGATCCCGGCTAGCCTACAGGGTTCGTGCTCTCCCACATCTCAAAAGCGAGATGTGGGGCACCCGTCATCCCGGCTAGCCTACAGGGTTCGTGCTCTCCCACATCTCAAAAGCGAGATGTGGGGCACCCGTCATCCCGGCTAGCCTACAGGGTTCGTGCTCTCCCACATCTCAAAAGCGAGATGTGGGGCACCCGTGATCCCGGCTAGCCTACAGGGTTCGTGCTCTCCCACATCTCAAAAGCGAGATGTGGGGCACCCGTGATCCCGGCTAGCCTACAGGGTTCGTGCTCTCCCACATCTCAAAAGCGAGATGTGGGGCACCCGTGATCCCGGTTAGCCTACAGGGTTCGTGCTCTCCCACATCTCAAAAGCGAGATGTGGGGCACCCGTCATCCCGGCTAGCCTACAGCGCCCGCTTCAAAATCTACCAGCCTCCACGTGACTTCAGGATCGGTCGCGGCGAAGCCGCGCTCAAACCCTATCAGCGGGCTTGCTGACGGGCGTTTTGTCGTGGTTCGGGCGGACGAAAAAGGGAAACTCTGACGGGTTCTACGCATGCAAATCGACAGTGAAAGTGACTTTTGCGCGAAATGGCCGCATGTACACGGACGTTTTTTTGCGCAATGGCTGAATTAAAGAGGACGAAAAAATAAAAAAACGCCAATCCAGACGACGTGGCAAGCGCGATTTTGCAGAAAATTACACGGTTTTGGCTAACGTGGAAACAGAGAAGAGAGAACAGAGATCAGGGATCAGGGACTAGGGACTAAGGACTAAGGGACTGAGGGACCTAGGGGACTGGAAGGAGTGAGGCGAGGGATGCGGGAGAGGGAGCGGAGGGTGGCGCGGGTGAAGCTGGATGTGGAGATGTGGCCTTTCAGGAAAGCTGCGAGGGAGAAAGAGCCGACCAATGCGCTGCTGCGGGCGGTGCGGCAATCGCTCGGGATCAAAATTAAGGAGATCACGAAAGAGATGGGCGTGGATCGTTCGGTGGTCTTTGGCCTGGAGGCGAGTGAGCGCAAGAAGACGATCACTTTGCGGTCGCTGGGCCGGATGGCAGAGGCGATGGGATGCAAGGTGGTGTACGGCGTGGTGCCGATCGACGGAGGAACGCTGGAGCACATGGCGGAAGAGCGGTTGTGGAGGGCGGTGTTGGGAAAGCAGGGACGAGGGACCAGGGACTAGGGACCAGGGACTAGGGACTAGGGACTAGGGACTAAGGGACTGAGGGACGTGGGGCGGGACGGTGGATGGCGAGCGTTGCGGAGCGGAAAAATGGCACTGGTTCAGCAGAAACCGAGGAAGGAAAAGAAGGCGAGCAGGAAAGCAGCGGGCAGCGGGGCGGAGCCGGAGAAGGGGGCAGGGCCGGAGAAGCCCGTTCGCGGGAGTGGCGTAGAGCGGCTGAAGAAGGCCGCGAACAGGCAGGTGGCACGGAAAAGCGAAGAGCTTGCCGAGGTGCTGATGGACAAGGCTCTGAAGGGCAAGATGGACAGCGCGCGCCTGCTGGTGACGCTGGCCGAAAAGAAGAAGCCGCCGGAGAAGCCAGTGAAGAAACGATCCGGCCCGACTCTTCTGGATTTGCTGGAATCGGAGCCGGAATGGGTGGAACCGGAGGTTGGCGACGTGTGGGTCGGCAATGGGTGGAAGAAGCAGGGGACGGGGGAAATCGTGAGGGAGGGGGAGACGAGGGAGGGTTAGCGAGTTGGCGGTTTGGCGGGTTGGCGCGGTTGGTTGAGATTCGTGCTATCCCACATCTCAAAAGCGAGATGTGGGGCACCCGTCATCCCGGTTAGCCCACAGCGCCCGCTTCAAAATCTACCAGCCCCCACGAGTTGGCGAGTTGGCGGGTTAGCGAGGCGCCTGCATCAGTCGTAAACTTAGCCTGTGTCTGGCTTTCAAGTATTCGCCGCGCCATGGTGGGTGAACTGCCTCATTCTCGTTCCCATCGTCCTCTTTCTCCTATCGAGGAAGGAAAAGATTCGTATTGGCAGGAAGCGGCTGTTGATAGCCGCGCTCTTTGGCATCGCTTTTGGCTTTGTTGAAGCCGCAGTTGTGATCTATTTAAGAGCTGCGACGGGGCTATTGCCAGTGCCGCAATTAAAGGCGTTCGCCGTCTTTCCCGAGAGTCTATTAAGAATCGAGTGTTTGAGAGAAGCGGCAACCATCGTCATGCTGGGCGCGATCGCCTTTTTGGCGGGGCAAAGAATCAAAGAAAAAGCCGTCGCGTTTTTATGGACATTCGCCTTCTGGGACATCTTCTATTACGTCTGGCTTCGACTTACCATCGGCTGGCCGGGCTCCTTGCTCAGCTCCGACGTGCTGTTCCTGATACCCGTGCCCTGGGTGGCGCAGGTGTGGTTCCCCTTATTGGTGAGCGGCCTCACCGCGGTTGTGATCTGGTTTCGCTCGTAAAACCGGCGCTAAGGTAATGGCCGCGGCCTCAGGCGCAACAGCGGCGTGATGTCGATCGATTCGAACACGGGATACACGGCCACGCGATCGCCGTTTCGAACCAGGCGCGAGAAGTCCGACGACTCGCCGTTCACCAGGATCAGATCGACCTCGGTAGGGGGAATGCCGAGGCTCTCGATCATTTCCTTTACCGAAGCGGGCACAAAGAACTGCTTCTCCACCACTCTGTACTGCTGGCCGCGCGGCAGATGATCGTTCAGTCCGGCATAAAAGCGAAAGCAGGCACAAGCCTGAGCGGGAGCCACTCTACACGCCTTTCTGCTGAGGAAGCAAGTCTCACTTAAGGTCCCCCTTTTCATAGAACCAGGAGGTGGGGAAGGACCCATTTTACGCCGTCCTTGATGTCACATGGGACAGTGATCGCGGTCACAGTTAAACGTTATCAGGCAGGGCTAGTGTGACATATCGCACAAGACACTTGCAAAATTGTGCGTTTTGTGTAAGTCGCAACACAATGTAAGTGCAATGCTTCTGGTGCATTGTGAACTGTGACACAAGAGAGCCTGATTATGGAGGAAAGTGACCGACTCGAGCTCGCTCGGCAATTCATAAATGACCGTCCATACGGCCGACTAAGCAAGTTCTCGATAACACAAGGGGAGAGCATTTTCCGGTCACGGCTGATGCGCGGGTTCTATGCATAAATTACGAACCGTATTTTCATTAGGTTGCAGACACACTCGAAATCGACTTCAGAAATCAGCCGGTGCGGATCCGCATCATTCCAGTGCAAAAAAGTTGTTGCAAAGGCCCATAAATTCCGCCCGCGGGGGCGGAGAAACGAACCGTGTCCTGCTGAAAGACTTACCAGCAAATTGGAGGAAGTAAATGAAGCAATTGGAGGAAATACCATGAAACGATCAGCCGCGATAATTTGTGCGTTCCTGCTGTTTGCTGCATACACCTGGGCACAAGCGAATGAAGTTACTATCGGCGTTGATTTATCCACCACCGGAGCCTCGGCCTCTCTGGGAATCCCCAACCAGAACGGATTGCTCCTCGCTCCTCAGATGCTCGGGGGCCAGAAGGTTCACTTTATTTTCCTGGATGACGCTTCCGATCCCGCCACCGCGGTGCAGAATGTGAAGCGCCTGATTTCTCAAGACAACATCGATGTTCTCCTTGGTCCAAGCGTCACCCCGATCACGATGGCGCTCATTGAAACCGTTGCTGAGGCCAAGGTGCCGATGATCTCGTTTGGATCGACCACCCGTCTCGTCTATCCCATGAACCCGCAAAAGAAATGGGTATTCAAGACGACTCCCAACGACAATATTTTCTGTACGGCTCTGATCGAAAAGATGGCCAGCAAAGGCGTCAAGACCCTGGCCGTGATCGCGGTGAACGACCCGTACGGGGAAAGCTGGACCAAGATCATTACCGAAGAGGCCGCTAGCAAAGGGATCAAAATTATCGACGTGGAAAAGTTCAATCGCGATGACCCCAGCGCTACCGCCGAGGCGTTGCATGCGATGAGCGGCCATCCGAATGGAATCGCGGTTGCCGCCGTGGGCACGGCAGCGGACACGCCGAGCAAGGCCTTGACCCAGCTCGGTTACAAAGGGTTCGTTTTTCATTGCGGCGGCATGGTGAATGCCGACTTCCTCCGTGTTGGGGGCGCTGCCGTCGAGGGCATCTACTCCCCATCTCCTCCGATGGTGATCTCGGAACAATTGCCGAATGGCTATCCGACCAAAAAGAACGGGGTTGCATTCCTTAAGCTTTACGAGGCCAAGTACGGCCGTGTTTCACAATATGCCGGTCACGCCTGGGATGCCACCAGGCTGCTCGATGTGGCCATTCCCATCGCCTTGAAGAAGGGCCAACCGGGAACGGTCGAGTTCAGAGAAGGTTTGCGCGACGCGCTGGAAAACGACATCCATAACGTGGTTGGCGTTCAGGCCGTCTACAACATGACTCCCGAGGACCATTCCGGAATCGATCAAAGGGGCATGGTGATCGTCAAGGTGGTGAATGGCGCCTGGAAATTGAGAAATTATCCGAACTACTGATTTGTCACGGATGTTGCTTTGCCGGCTACCGCGGAACCAGAGTAGATGTATCCGGGAAGGACGTAGGCCAGGTGGCTTTTTCCTCAGGAAAAAGCCGCCTTTCACAACCGAACGTAAGGACACGTCTACTCTGGTTCCGCTCTAAGCACACTAACCGGGGCAACCAATAACGCGCGTGGCCCGGTAGGAAGCGCGACTGGAGGAAATAGAATGAACCGATCGGCAGTAGCAGTAATGGATGCTTCGTTAGTGCGATCCAGCGCGTTGCGCAAGGTCGCCTTACGCATTACGACATACCTAAGTGTCATTTACGTGATCTCCGTAATTGATCGGTCGAACGTGGGGATCGCCGCGTTGCAGATGGTCCAGGATATACACCTGAGTCCGGCAATGTTCGGACTGGGCGCTGGGATGTTCTTCGTGGGATATACAATCTTCGAGGTCCCCAGCAATCTTGCCCTCCACAAATTTGGGGCGCGCGTCTGGCTCGCTCGAATCATGATCACCTGGGGCATCATTGCCTCGGCTATTGGCTTAGTGACAGGCGCTCATAGCTATTACATTCTGCGTTTTATCCTGGGAGCCGCTGAAGCAGGCTACTTCCCTGGCATTCTCTTTTTCCTGACCTTGTGGTATCCGGCTCAGGAACGTGCCAAGCCGTACGTCTATTTCACCTCCTGCGCGGTGCTTGCTTATGTGTTCCTGGGACCGCTCTCCGCCTGGTTGATGACGGTTTCCGAGGGGTGGATGGGATACCACGGTTGGAGGTGGTTGTTCCTGCTCGAAGGCGGACCCTGCGTCTTGTTGGGCATCGTGACGCTTTTCTATCTCACGGACGGCCCAGCCAAGGCCAGTGGCTGACCCACGAAGAAAAAAACTATCTGATCGGTACCCTCGAAGCGGAACGCAAAGCTGCCCCGCCGGTCCAGCACCGCTCCCTGGGTTCCTTCCTGGGGGATGGCAGGTTGTGGCTCATGATCTTCGCTTACCTGTTCTGGGGTATCGGTAATCTGGGATTCGTTTTCTGGTTGCCGCAGTTGCTCAAAGCCATGAGCAGCGCCTACTCCATCCAGCACATCGGGTACATGTCTGCCCTTCCCTACATTTGCGCCCTCGTCGGCATGCACTTAATGACCTGGATTGCCAGCCGTACCGGCCGTCGCGGAGGGGTGCTGATCTGGTCCTGCCTGCTCTCGTTTGCATCCCTGAGCATCGGTGCGTGGAATCATTCGATTGCCATGCAATATACCATGCTCTGCATCTGCGGGTTCTTTCAATTTACGACCCTGTCGGTCTTCTGGCAGCTGCCTGCGGAATACCTGGGTGGCGCTACTGCCGCCATCGGCATCGCCGCTATCAGCTCCATGGTGGGTATCGGCGGCCTGCTCGGCCCCTGGCTGGTCGGCATTATCAGACAGGCCACCGGCAAGTTTCCCTGGGCCATCGAAATGCTGGCAGCGTGCTTCCTGATCCAGACTATTTTCATCATTGGCATGCGGGTGAAAAGGAAGTTACCTGGTGAGCCTGAGGCGGTATGGGCAAAGGACGAGTCGGAAAGTGCAGGAGGTGAGTACACGATATGACTGACGAAAAATCCAAAAAAGTGGACGTGAAGCCGGACAAAACGGTATTGAAGTCCCTTGCTCTGGGCGGCCTGCTGGGCGGCGGCGGCGAATGCGTCGTTGATGTCAAAGACGGCAAAGCGGTCAGAATCCGACCGATGCACTACGACTGGAAATACGATAGCAAGAAGTTCAACGCGTGGAAGATCAAAAGGAACGGCAAGACACTGGGCCGCTGATGAAAGCGCTGCCCGGCACATTCTCGCTGGCCTATAAGAAACGGACCTTTTCTTCAAACCGGATTAAGTATCCTCTCATCAGAGTCGACTGGGACCCCAATGGCGAGCGGAACCCGCAGAACCGCGGAAAGAGCAAGTACCGCCGGATTTCCTGGGACGAAGCTACGACAATCATCGCAAACGAAGTAAGGCGGGTGCACGAAAAGTATGGCCCGCTTGCCATTCTCGTTCAGGGCGATGGCCACGGCGAATGCAAGACGATCCACACGCCTCACGGACACCAGGCAAGGCTGCTCGACATGATGGGTGGCTTTACCCAGCAGGTGAGAAATCCGGATAGCTGGGAAGGCTGGTACTGGGGATCCAAGCATGTCTGGGGTCAGGGCTTCCAGGGCATGATGTCGCCGGCGGCAAACCTTATGAAGGATATCTCGGAGAACTCCGAGATGGCCCTGTTCTGGGGCGGCGATCCCGAGACAACGCCCTGGGGCTTCACCGGCCAGTATGCCACCAGACTCTGCTACTTCTGGACGCAGGCCGGAATCAAGCAGATCTACATTTGCCCCGACTTGAACTACGGCGCCGCCATCCATGCGGACAAATGGATACCTGTATTACCCAACACCGATTCAGCTCTTCAGTTAGCCATCATCTATGTGTGGTTAAAGGAAGGCACATGGAAGAAAGACTATGTCGAAACTCACGTCGTGGGCATGGACTATGTCGAAAACTATGTGCTGGGCAAGGAAGACGGCATACCCAAAACGCCTGAATGGGCCGCAAAGAAGTGCGGGGTGCCGGAATGGACAATTAAAGCCCTGGCCAGGAAGTTCGCCAAGAAATGTGACCTCCATTGTCCACTACTTCGGCGGCTCTTTTATCCGCGGGCCTTCTCTCATGAGCAGGGGCGCCTTGAATGCGTTCTGCTCGGCATGCAGGGACTCGGCGGTCCCGGCGTGCACCAATGCCAGATCACCTACTTCGGAATGCCGCGGGCCGAAGGACTCAAGAGCATCCGTTACTTCAATCCGGCATTGACCGAGCGGCTGAGGATTCCTTGCCGGACCACCATTGATGCCTGGGGTAAGCAGTTGATCCCGAAGACGCTGATTCAGGACGCCATCCTCAATCCACCGCTTACTTTCATCGGCAGCGGCGGTCAGGAAGCCCCGCCGGAAGAACAGTTTGTAAAATATACCTTTCCCAACGAAAAAGACGGCAGCCTGCTGCATATGATATGGACGGATACTCCCTGCCGTATTACCTGCTGGAACCATGGCAACTGGACGATCGATGCATTCCATCATCCATCGATAGAATTTATCGTCGCCCAGCACCCCTGGCTGGAAAACGAGTGTATCTACGCCGACATCATCCTCCCCGCGAACACCACGCTGGAAGTCGAAGACATCGTTACCAACAGCAGGCAGGGACCCCACTTCCAGAGTGTCGCCATCCAGGAGCAGGCCATCGTTACCCATCGGCGAATCCAAGAGCGATTACGAAATCGTTCTTGCGATAGCCGAGAAACTGGGATACGGGGAGACAATTCTCCGAGGGCAAGACGACCCTGGATTTGCAAAAAGACGTTTTCGAAACCATGGAACTGGAAAATCGATTTCGTGGGATGAGTTCTACGACAAGAAGTATTACGTTTACCCGGTCGCCAAAGACTGGGAATAGGACCCGCCCGGCTTCAGGAAGTTCTATGAAGACCCGGTGAAGAACCCTCTTCCCACCCCTACGGGCAAGCTGGAATTCTACTCCGCCCGATTGGCGAAGCACTTCCCTGACGATAAGGAAAGGCGCGCCCTATCCCAAGTGGGTTGAGAAGAGCGAAACGCATGACGAGCGTCTTTCCAGCGAAAGAGCTGCGATGTTCCCGCTGCTGTGCATGTCAAACCACGGACGGTGGCGCACCCACGCCCAGGGTGACGATATTTCCTGGACGCGCGAAATAGTCACCTGCAAAGTGCTGGCAAAGGACAACTACCGGTACGAGCCCGTCTGGATTCAATCCGAAAGATGCCGCCGCGCGCGGCATTCAAGACGGCGATATTGTCAAAGTGTTTAACGAGAGAGGTGTTGTCCTGTGCGGGGCGCGCGTATGGGAACGCATGATGCCCGGTGTTGTCTACGTCGACCACGGCGCTCGTCACGATCCCATCATCCATAATGTCGACCGCGGCGGCGCTATCAACACCATCGCGCCCAACGGCATTACCTCAAAGAACGCCGTCGGCCAGGCCACCAGCGGTTACCTGGTCGATGTGCAGAAAGTTGCGGAAAGAGATTATCAGGAATGGCGCGCGAAGGACCCGGAGGCATTCGATGCTGCTTTTAGCAGAGAATACGATCCTGGGTATGGCCAGCGCTTTAACGGCTGGGTTGAAGGAGGCATGGAATGAAAGCCTTTGTTATCGATGTAGGAATTTGTAATGGCTGCTACAGTTGCCAGATTGCCTGTAAGGACGAGCATGTGGGCAACGATTGGACCCCAATTGCCAAGCCCCAGCCCGACACCGGCCAGTTCTGGCTGAAATTGAACGAGCACATCCGTGGCACGGTGCCCAAGGTCAAGATGCACTTTGTGCCTCTCATGTGCCAGCATTGCGACAACGCGCCATGCATCCCGGCCTGCTCTGCCGAGGCTATTTACAAGAGGGAGGATGGGCTGGTCATCATCGACCCCGAGAAGTGCACCGGCTGCAAGGCTTGCGTGGACGCCTGCCCTTACGACGTCATCTATTTCAATGAGAGCCTGAACCTTGCTCAGAAATGCACCGGTTGCGCTCACCTGCTGGACGGCGGCGAGTGGAAAGTACCCCGCTGCGCCGATTCCTGCCCCACCGAGGCTATCAAGTTCGGCGAGGAGTCGGAGTTCAAGGATCTGATCGCCAACGCCGAGGTACTTCTACCGGAAGAGAAGACAACACCGCGCGTCTATTACCTGAATATTCCCAAGAAATTCATCGCCGGCACCGTTTATGACCCGATCGAGAATGAGGTCGTCATCGGGGCTACCTGCACGCTGAAGGGACCCAAGGCGGGCAAAGCAACCACCGTTACCACCGACGATTTCGGGGATTTCTGGTTCCATGGCCTGACCGACGGCGCCTATGACCTGACCATTGAAGCCAAGGGGTTTGCCGCCAAGTCCTTCGCCAAGCTGCACACGGAGAAGGACATTAACCTGGGAGACATTCCGCTGGCCAAATAAAGACAGGAGAACGGCATTGCTTCGATTGGCCTGCCCGGTTCCGACGGCCGTGCATCGCGTCGCGGTCGAAAAAATGGGCAATCTCATTTTGCTGGGTTGAATCTAGGCCGGGAACTCGTATCCGTCTTCGCGGAAGACGCTGAACGCAGGCATCGGCCACTTGCTGCGTCATAGAGCGTGCCGCGCTTGGCGAGGATTTCGTCGAGGGCAACGTCAACTCCCTGCGCAGCGCGATAGGGACGGTGCGAGCTCATGGCCTCGACAACGTCGGCCACGGCGAGGATGCGCGCTTCAAGAGAGATGGCGTCTCCTCTGAGCCCCAGCGGATAGCCGGAGCCGTCGAGCCGCTCGTGATGTTGCAGGATCATGTCGGCAATGGGCCACGGGAAAGCGACATCTTTCAGAATGTCGTAGCCGAGCTGCGCATGCTCCTTGAGCAGGTTGAACTGCGTGGGTGTGAGCAGCCCCGGCTTGGAGAGAATTTCAGCGGGAATGCCGATTTTGCCGAGGTCGTGAATGCTGGCGGCGAGATGGATGCCGTGGGTGCGATCCTCGGGCAGGCCGAGCTTTTGCGCAATGCGGACGCAGAGATCGGCGACCCTTCGCTCATGGCCGGCGGTATAGGGATCGCGCTGATCCACGGTTTCCGCAATCACATGGATGGTCTGCTCCAGAGCGGCGCGCAGGTTCTCCTGGTGGCGGGTTTTGGAAATCTCCGCACGCTGGGTTGAGATGCCGTAAGCGATGTCCGATGCGATCTGCTCCATCAGTTTGCGTTCGGAGCCGGAGCGGATGCTGGGCGACTCCCCAAAGACCGCCAGGCTGGCGCGGGCGCCATCGGTGAGGGGAAACGGCAGGGCGATCGCCATGCGGTAGCCGTGCTTGACGGCCTCGGTGCGCCAGGAATGCACGAGAGGATCGGCGCAGATGTCTTCCTCGACTTGAACCTCACCAGTTCTCAAAGAGCGGCCAACCGGACCATCTTCGTTCCCGGTTTCGGCCCAGGTCAGATTGATACTTTCGAGAAAGCCCTCCTCGCAGCCATCGTGAGCCACGGTGACGATCGGCTTGCCGGGGCCGTGGTCCGCGAAGCCGACCCAGGCCATACGGTAGCCGCCAATCTCCACCATGATGCGGCAGCAGTCCCTAGAGCAGGTCCTTCTCGGTTTTTGCGCGCACCAGGGCGCTGTTGATTTCGCTGAGCAGTTCCAACTCGCGGGAGTTGGCCTGAAGAGCAGCTTCAAGGCGTTTCTGCTCGGTGAAGTCCTGGGTGAACCCCTGGTAGCAGATGGTTTTTCCATCCGACCCACAGATCTTCCTTGCAGTTGTGGAGGCCCATATTAGGCTGCCATCCCTGCGCTTGAGTTGGTGCTGGTAGTCGCGGACCGTTCCCTGCTGCTCGAGGAGAGCTATGAAGCGAGCGCAGTCCATGGAGTCTGGCCACAGGTCGTGGGCTGTGTTCTGAATTGCAGCGATCGCTTCTTCCGCGGATTCATACCCCAGCATTTTCGCCGTGGCCGGATTGAAAGCCAGGGCTCTTCCTTTCGGGGTTATCTGGAAGATGCCTTCCGGCGCGTCCTCAAAGATTTCGCGGAACCGCTGTTCGGCTTTGCGGCGGGCTTCCTCGGCAGCCATGCGCGACGTGAGATCCTCGATGAATCCCTGATAGTAGAGCGTCTTTCCATCCGCGCCGCATATCTTCCGGGCGCTGACCGAGACCCATTTGGCAGATCCATCTTTGCACTTGACCTGGCAGGAGAAGCCCTGAATTTCCCCATGCCGCTCCAGATATTCCATGAACCGGGCGCGCTCGCGGGGGTCGAGCCAAACATCACGGGCCAGGTCATGGACGACGGAGTTGGGATCATCCAACGGGGAATAACCCAGCATGATGACGCCGGCCGGGTTGATGGCCAGGACTTTTCCTTGCGGAGTGGTTTGAAATATGCCTTCCGGCGCGGCCTCGAAGATCTCCCGGAACTTTTCTTCGGCTTCGCGGAGAGCCTCCTGAGCGGCCTTGCGCTCGGTGATATCGCGGACCACCACTACCGACCCCGTAATGGAACCATCCATGCCGTGGACAGGGCTGAAGCTGTAGCTTCCGATCCAGGTATTTCCCGTATCTTTGCGGCGAAATT
Organism: uncultured Acidobacteriota bacterium; assembly: GCA_963770415.1. Lineage (GTDB taxonomy): Bacteria > Acidobacteriota > Terriglobia > UBA7540 > UBA7540 > CAVROP01. The sequence continues at coordinate 9,278 of CAVYPU010000029.1, read as the reverse complement.
GGAACTCAGCGTTCGTGGCCGTCTCGCCCCGCAGCGCTCTGATAGTTGGCCGCGCCTCCAGAGGCACCGCTTTGCCATCGACCGTGAGTATCTCACCAACCTTGAAAAAGTCGGAGATATACCTGGGGCATTCGTCCTTATTTCTGAACCCGTGGACGGTGGCAAAGGCCTTGTTGAAATTGATGATTTCACCAGAGAGATCGGTGATGACAACCGAGTCCGTCATGGCTTCCAGCGCTGCTGTCAGTTTCTCCTGGTTATCGGCCAGTTCGTTCTCAGCGCGTTTGTTCTCAGTGATGTCCCGCCCCACGGTCAGCAGACAGGTCATGCCGTTCAGTTCAAGGGTCGCTGCCGAGAGGAGCGACCAGATGATCTCTACCGTTCTTCAATCTGCTCTGAACTTCCAGATCCCGGCATTTGCCCTCCCGGCGCACGGTCCCCAGCAAAATCTCCCGTTCGCGAGGGTCAACGAAGATGCCGATTTCCGGCATCGTTCTGCCTACAACTTCTTCGCGCGAATATCCGAAGAGGTGGAGGAATGCTTTGTTGGCATCCAGAACCCTTCCTTCGCTCAGGCGGCTGATGGTGATGGAGTCAGTGCTGGTTTGGAATGCGGCGCGGTAGCGCTCTTCCGATGACTTTGAGGGCTTCAGTGGCAGCAGCCAGGCTCTGCTGGGCGGCCGTTCGGTCAGTGATGTCCTTCGAAATGACCCAGACGCCGGTCTTTATGCCATCCTCAACGATGGGATTGAGCTCGAGCTCCAGATACCGGCCGTCGGCCATGCGGAACTCGGTTTGGTACGGGCCCTCCTTCAGGGCGCGCTCGTATAAAGGAGGCCAGCGCGCAGCCAGCGCTGGGGGCAGCAGATCGCCAGGCCCCATTCCCGCCTTTGCCTTGATTCCATGATTGTTCCTGAACTCGTCCGAAAGGGCCTTATTGAAGGTATTCAGGCGGTAGTTGAGGTCCACCGACCAGATCATGTCCCGAGTGCTCTCGATCAAAGCTCGCAGGTGCGCAGCGGTGTTAGCGGGCGACCTGTGGACCTTGGACACCAGCTTCGACCTGGAACCACGAGCAGACTTCCATGGCGCGACGAGACTCATTGGGTGCAAGTTTACGTGATCATTGCATTTATTGGGATACCTATTTCGTATTACTCATGAATATGAGTTTCACCCTGGCACCGCACTGGTAAACCCCAGGACCCTGGAAGCCGCACATGGGATTGCCTTTTGACGCCTGAATGGCTTCGTCCCCGGGAACCTCCGGAACCGCTCCCGGCGGGAAAGCGCGGTTTCGAACTGATTCATAGTCTTTTAAGACGATTAGCTCTTTACTTCACAGAGAGGGAAGTGCTAATTTGCTTAACATCCCATGACTCCATCAGGATCGGAGCCCTTCCATGTTTTGTGCACGCTGTGGAGCGCAATGTTCACCTGACCTAAATTTTGCAAGAGTTGCGGAGCCGCGATAGGCGCGGCCGCAAACGCGCAGGGAGTTGCGCCTGCGCCTCTGTCCCCAACCCTGCAAGCAGTCCCGCAAACCATCCCGCAAGCCGTCCCGCAGGCGCAGCCGGGCATGGCGCCGCCGATAGCGGCGCCGCCGCCGGGCATGACGGCGGTGATGTACCAGGCCTACCCGGGAGGGCCGCAGCAGTTGTACTACGTGCCGATTGCCTCAATGCATCCGCACGCGCAGTCGGGTTTGCTCGAGGGGCTGCGGTCGCGCATCCGGAAGCTGTCTTCGACGGACGCTCTGGAGGGCTTCAGCCTGGGGCAGATGTTCAGCGAGGTATTCAAGCGCCGGGGTCCCGACGAATTGGAAGATTACTTCATGGTGGGCGCGAAGAATACCACGCCGCCACTTGAACTTGTGGAGACGGGCTGGCCCAAGCCCTGGATGTTCTTCCGCGTCCTGGGGACTCTGTGGGCCGCGCTTGCGCTTCTGGCTCTCATGTTCCACTTCGACACCAACCCAAACCTCATTCCGGGGCTTTTGCTTCTCGGTGCGTTCGCGACGCCGCTGGCGACGCTGACACTCTTTTTCGAGTTGAACACGCCGCGCAACGTTTCCATGTACATGGTGGCAAAGCTCTTCATAACCGGAGCGGTACTCTCGTTGTGCGCTGCGCTCGTCCTCGATATGTTGCCGGTCTTCCAATTGGCGACGATGGAGGCGGGCATCGTGGAAGAATGCGCCAAGCTATTCGCCGTGATCGTTGTCGTTCGCAGGGTGCAGTTCAAGTACGAACTGAATGGAATCCTGTTTGGCGCCACCGTGGGGGCTGGTTTTTCGGCCTTTGAGACCATGGGTTACGGGTTGGGAATCAACACCGGCGGCTTTCTGCAGGGATTTGTTCAGACGCTTGTGCATGGCGCAGCTGGGCAAGCGGCGCCGGGGCAGACGCAGGCGCAGGCACTGGCGCAGTTGTTGACTTTAGCCACGAACACAGGAACGTTTACGATGCTCAAGGAGCTGCTGCTGCGCATGTTTACCGCGGCGCCCATGGGCCACATGGTATGGACCGCGATCGCGGCGGGCGCCTTCTGGCGGGTAAAGCAAGACCGGCCGTTCAGCGCGTCCATGCTCACGGATAAGCGCTTCCTGATGGCGTTTTTGATTCCCGTGGTATTGCACGCGGTTTGGGATGCGCCCATTCAGTTGCCCTTCCTCGGAAATGAGATCCTTTGCGCCCTGATCGGGTGGTATGTGCTGTTCACCCTGGTGCAGCAGGGGTTGAAGCAGGTGAAGGATGAGCAGACGGCGCATTTGCAGAGCGAACTGGCGCATGTGGAAGCTACCTTGGGGCTGGGAACGGTGAGGAGATGAAAAGACAGGGAACAAGCCACCCCAGCGGAGAGAGATCTTCCGCCGGGAGCGAGTAAAGCAGGGATCCTTCGACTTCGCTCAGGGCAGGCTCCGGGACCAGGCCTTAGTGACTTGTTCTCTGATGCCGGCATCCAGTTCGCCGTAAAGAACGGCACAACAAAGATCGATTGGAGAAAGAGAACGTTATGACATTCTGCAGTAATTGTGGCGCACAGTTGGAAGGCGATGAGCGTTTCTGCGTGAAATGCGGACACGACGTCAAGGCAAATGGGGCAGCGGCGCCAGCGGTGGCGGCAAGCGTGCCGGTTGCGGCCGTGAGTGCGCCGACTGTGGCGCCTCAGGTTGTGGCGCCTCCTCCTCCGGGTTTCGCGGCGCCTCCCCAGGGATTCGCGCCTCAGGGCTACGCGCCACCTCCTCAGGGTTTTGCGGCTGCCTCCGGTCTATCCAGGGCAGCAGCAGATTCCTATTGTCATGGGCGCGCCGCCAGTACAGTCCAAGCGCCACGTATGGATATGGGTGGTGGTCATTATTATTTTGGTATTGTACGGGCTGTACTACATCGGCAAGAACGCCCAGCAGGGGACAAATCCGCCGGTGCAGCAGCCGGCTCCGGCACAGCCGGGTGTCCAGGGTCAGCAGCCGGCAGCTCAGCCCGGAGCCTACCCGGCACAACAACCGGGCGGCCAAGGCCAGCCGGGCGGGCAGCAGGGCGGGGGAGGCAATGCGTTAGCGCAGCAGGAGTCGTTCAGCGGGCAAGTGGGCGAAGCGAATGGACAAGTCCAGATCTCAAATGGGAAATGGACGAATAACGCGACCGTTGCCGTTCAATCGGTTACTTTGGAGTGCATCCAGTTCGACGCCAATGGCACCCAGCTGACACAGACGCAGAACACGCTGAACGGGCCCAACGGGCCCCTTCAACCGCAGGGTACGGCCAGCTTCAGCCCATTCCTGATGGGCTCGGTGGCGCAAGGCGCATCAAAGGCAAACTGCGGCATTGTGGGCGCGACCCCGGCCAACTAGGCGGCGAGAGCGGCAGGTCAGCGAGGGTGGGCTTCGTGCTATTCCACCCTTGCCCGGGTATGGTTCGGCAAGACATTCACTTTGGAGTGAATCCTGGAACTCACTCACCCCGGTCAGTCCGTGCTAGGGACCGCACGGCGTAATCGCCGGCTCCTTCAAGTGCTGCAGTTTATCTCCAACCAGCCTCTCCCAGTTAGCGTCGTAGCAGGCGACCCTCCGATACCGGCCGTTCGTGAAGCGATAGACGAACAGTTCCTGTTCTGTCGCGGAGCCGTGCATTCCAAGCACCAGGTCGTGAAAGCCATTGGTCAGCGTGGGCTGAACTGTGAAATTCTCGATTGCGCCGCGTTCGAGAATAACTTTGTAGGTTTCCCCAACCCGGCTGAATACCCAGAAATCGCAATTTCCGGTGGGGCTGCAGGACAGGCCGCCCGAACCCTGCGCAATCACGTTGGAAACGCCGTCGCCGTTCAAGTCGACGAGTCTTATCCGTGTGTTCTCGGCAGTTGCCAGCCACTCCTTTTCCGTATGCTTGACGTCGTAGGTCTTAAGCTGCCCAACGATGGCTTTAAGCAGCGCCTGCCTCTCCGCCGGGCCAAGCGCCTTTGACGCCTGGATGCTGTCTTCGCCGCCCAGTACCTGCAAATCCTTTGAATTCCAGTGAAAAGCTCCATTCAAAGGCTTTGCAGCCGGCGCCGGCTGCTGCCCATTCACTACTGCAACCATGGCGGCCAGAAGAGCCAGTGCAAGGATGGCGGGATTCATAGGCAGAATTCTACCCTCCGGCCTGCATCCCTTGCCGACTCTACGCATCTTTCAATAAAGTAGCTATTTAGGCTTCTCCTGCGGGGTGCCCCAGATCCCCTTCGCTGCGACGGAAATCCTGGGGCCCACGCGTCAGAGCGGAACCAGAGTAAACGTGTCCTTGCATTAGGTTGTGAAAGGTGGCTTTTCCTTGATGAAAAAGCCACTTGGCTGATGCGCTTCCGGGATGGTTCTACCGTGGGTCCGCTGAATTTGCCGAATCAGAACCGCTTCCCTAAGGATCACTGCATGTCCTCCTTGCCTGTTTCCGATCGCCAATCAGGATATTGACTCCACGCTGCGCGAAAATCGCGTCTTTCCAGCCGCCCGCGGAGTTCAGCGCCAAGGCTCACATCGGCAGCCTCGCCGAATACGAATCCCTCTACAAGCAATCCATCGAAAACCCCGAAAAATTCTGGGCCGGCGTGGCGCGCGATTTGCACTGGTTCAAGCCCTGGGACAAGGTTCTGGAGTGGAACCTTCCCTGGGCCAAGTGGTTCGTCGGCGGCAAGCTCAATCTTTCTTTCAATTGTTTAGATCGCCACGTCGTAGGCGCACGCGCCCAAAAAACCGCGCTCATCTGGGAGGGCGAGCCGGGCGAGATTCGCCGTCTCACCTACGCCGAACTTCACGCCGAGGTGCAGCGCTTCGCCAACGCCCTCAAAGCACTTGGGATTCAAAAGGGCGACCGTGTGGCCGTCTACATGGGTATGACGCCGGAGCTGGCAATTGCCCTGCTCGCCTGCGCGCGCATCGGCGCCGTCCACTCGGTCATCTTCGGCGGGTTCGCGGCGAATGCGATTGCCGACCGCGTCAACGACTCCGCTTGCGTCGCCATCCTCACGCAGGACTCGAGCTATCGCCGCGGCAACGAGATCAAGCTCAAGCAGACCGTGGACGAAGCCATGGCCGCGTGCCCCACTGTCAAGCACGTAGTCGTCTACCAGCGAAGCGGGTCGGCCGTGCAGATGGTTGCCGGACGCGACCACTGGTGGCACGACCTTATTGCCAAGGCCGCGCCCGATTGCCCCGCCGAACCCATGGACTCCGAGGACCCGCTCTACATCCTCTACACCTCCGGCTCCACGGGCAAGCCCAAAGGCCTGCTCCACACCACGGGCGGCTACGCCGTGCAGACCTACCTGACCACAAAGTATGTTTTTGACCTGCGCGACGACGACATCTACTGGTGCACGGCAGACGTCGGCTGGGTCACCGGCCACTCCTATGTGGTGTATGGCCCGCTGCAGAACGGCGCTACCGTCCTGATGTACGAGGGCGCGCCGAACTGGCCCGATTTTTCTCGTTTCTGGAAGATCATTGACGATCATCGCGTCACCGTCTTCTACACCGCGCCCACCGCCATCCGCGCCTTCATCAAGTGGGGCGACCAGTATGTGGAAAAGTACAAGCTCGACTCGCTACGCCTCCTTGGCACTGTTGGAGAACCAATTAACCCCGAGGCCTGGATGTGGTACCGCGAGAAGATCGGCCATAACCGCTGCCCCATCGTCGATACCTGGTGGCAAACCGAAACCGGCGCGATCATGATTACCCCCATCCCCGGCGCCGTGCCTACCAAGCCCGGCTCGGCCACGCGTCCCTTCTTCGGCATTGAGGCTGCAGTCGTCACGCGCCCCGACGCCGAAGGCAAGTTCACGACCGTTCCTGCCGGCCATGGCGGGCTCTTAGTGATCAAGAATCCCTGGCCGTCAATGGCACGCAACATCTACGGCGACCCAGAGCGCTACCAGAAGACCTACTGGTCCGACGTTCCCGGCTGCTACTTTCACCGGAGACGGCGCACGGCAGGATGCCGATGGCTACTTCTGGCTCATGGGCCGCGTAGACGATGTGATCAACGTCTCGGGCCACAGACTGGGCACCATGGAAGTCGAGTCGGCGCTCGTGGCCCACCCCAAAGTGGCCGAAGCCGCGGTAGTAGGCCGCCCCGACGATCTCAAGGGCCAGGCCATTGCCGCCTTCGTCACGCTGGAATCGGGCTATGAACCCTCCGACGGCCTGAAAGACGAACTGCGCAAATGGGTCTCGAAGGAGATCGGCTCGCTTGCGCGGCCTGACGATATTCGCTTTACCGAGGCTCTGCCCAAGACGCGCAGCGGCAAAATCATGCGCCGCCTGCTGCGCGATCTTGCCACGCACGGCGAAATCAAGGGCGACGTCACCACGCTCGAAGACTTCACTGTAATTGCCAAGCTGCGGGAAGCGGAGGAGGGCTAAACGGCCGGTCTTCAGCAGGAAGAGCGTGCGGCGGGTGACATGACGTTTTCGATCCGCATCGGATAATGGGGAACTTCACCGGTTTGACCCTTCCGGCAAACCCCCGTACCATAAATAGAGGTATTTCCCCCGGCCAAAACGGTGCTCGATTGCCTCAAATGGCAGCCCGTGGCCACAGCTTAATTGGCGCGCGCGCCCGGAAGGTATTCCCTTGACTGAAGGCAGCACACTCGAAACCAAACCTGCAATGGCAGAGGCACCTAACGAAACCAAACCTGAAATGGCCGACGCACCTCACGATCACGCCGAAAACGACCACGAACATCAGCACGCCCCGTCTCTGAACCCCGAGTGCACCCGCGAGCTGGTCATCGACGTTCCCGCCGAAGAGGTGACGAAGACTTGGCGCAGCGTCGCCGCCGGCTACCGGAAGCACGCCAAGATTCCCGGCTTCCGCGCCGGCAAAGTGCCTGAATCCGTGGTTCTGCGCCGCTTTGCCGCCGAAATCCGCAAGGAAGTCCGCGACGCGCTGCTTCCCGAGCGACTGAACAAAGCGGTGGCAGATCTGGGCCTTCGCCCCGTCGGCCAGGCGCAGATTACCGAGCTCACTATTGAGGAGAGTGCTCCGCTGCACGCAAAGGCCGTCTTCGAATACCTGCCCACCTTCTCCATCGACGGCTACAAGGACGTCAAGGTCGAAAAGCCCTCCGTCGAAATCACGGAAGAAGAGTTCCAGCGGCGAGATCGAACAGCTCCGCGAGTCCCGCGCCGTTATCGAGCCTGTGGAAGAGGACCGTGCCCTGCAGGATGGCGACTGGGCCGAGATCAGCTTCAAGGGCGAAATCCAGCCAAATCCCTCCGAAGCCCCGGCCGAAGCCGCGCCAGCCCGGCCGAAGCCGCGCTGGAAGCCGCTGCCGCAGCGCAACCCATCACCGGCGAGAACAGCCTGGTTGAGATCGGCGGTAAAGACACCGTCGAGGCTTTCTCCAACGCCCTGCGCGGCGCAAAACCCGGCCAGGAATTGAAGGCCGAGATCATCTATCCCGCCGATTATGCCGAGCCCAAGCTGGCCGGCAAAACCGTGGCCTACGAAATCGAAGTCAAGACCATCAAAAAGCGCACTCTGCCCGAGCTGAACGACGACTTCGCCAAGGAGATGGGCCATTACGAGAGCTACGCCGATCTTGTGGCCCGCATGCGCGAGTATCTGGTCGCCCGCAAGCGCCAAAGCGTTGAGAGCGCAACCAAAGACCGCCTCTTCGCCGCGCTCGCCGAGCGTTTTACCTTCCCGGTTCCCGAGTCGCTTGTCCAGGAGCAGATTGACGCGCGGCTGGAACAGGGTTTGCGCGCTCTAGCGGCCCAGGGAATGACGCCCGAGCACATGCGTAACCTCGACTTCAACCGTCTGCGCGCAAGTCAGCGCTCGAACGCCGTAGCCGAGGTAAAAACCCAGATTCTCGTAGACCGCATTGCCGATGAGGAGAATATCGTCGTCAGCAACGAGGAAATGGACAATGAATTGCAACATGCCGCGGTCCAGTCCCGCGAGCCCCTCGACGCCCTGAAAGCGCGATTGACTCAGGAAGGCGGAATGGCTAGGATCAGAGAACACTTGAGACGCGAAAAAACCGCGGCGGTTTTATATGAGCGCCTGCCCGAATAAGTGGCGGGCACGAGGTTCGGTGACCGGGCCTGAATTTGAAAGTGTTTCAAACCGAGTGGTGCCAGGGCCGGTTACGTGCAAAAAGGGGCCCAAAGCAGGGTTCCTGCAGGACGAAAGCAGAGACAACTAGCCGATCCATGACTCGCAGAAGTCAATGTCGGCACGAAAGCTAGAAACTAGCAGCTAGGAGCTGGGAGAGTAATGGCATTAGTTCCCATGGTGGTTGAGCAGACGAGCCGGGGCGAGCGCGCCTACGACATCTTCTCCCGTCTGCTGCGCGACAATATTATCTTTCTTGGTACCCCGATTGACGATCAGGTAGCCAATCTCATCGTCGCCCAGATGCTCTTTTTGCAGGGCGAGGATCCCGAAAAGGACGTCTCCCTCTACATCAATTCGCCGGGTGGCTCCATCACTGCCGGCCTCGCCATCTACGACACCATGCAGTTCATCAAGAACAACGTCGTCACCTACTGCATCGGACAGGCCGCGAGCATGGGCGCCTTTCTGCTTCTGGCCGGAAACAAAGGCAAACGTTTTGCGCTGCCTAACTCCCGCATTCTCATACATCAACCTTCAATGGGGGGCCTCAGCGGCCAGGCTACCGATATTGACATTCATGCGCGCGAAATCCTGCGCATTCGCGAGATCACCAACAACTTGATGGCCCGCCACACCGGCCAGCCTCTCGATCGTATCGAGCGGGACGTGGAACGG
>CAVYPU010000028.1:0-80759 GCA_963770415.1 uncultured Acidobacteriota bacterium | reverse complement strand
GGCACTACGTGGCAACCACACGGCATCCCATGCCTGCCTACCTGCAAATCCCGGCCAAGAAACATTATCGGCTGAGTTACTCGAGGGCTTTAGGAAAGTCGTCGCAAAGCTCGAAGGTTCCGGCTGCCGCGCAGGCTTGTAGGACAAACCATCCCCGTCCGGGCGTTCAAGATGACCCATCAGCAGCCTTTCCAATTTGGAACTGCAGGCAAGTCTCGAGCGAGTTCGTCTTCGGCCTCGCGACAAGGCGGCGGCTGCTCCCAGGCCTTCCTCCGCCCATTCATCTTAGTGGCTATAGCAGGCCCACGCGCGTCCTGATGCCTCCTGCAAACAAACCGGCCTTACAGTTTATCTCCTTCCACTCTAAGCACTTGTAGCATGCCGTGAATCTGTAACGCCGGACCGGCCACGGCCATTGTGAGGCCTTATAACGTAGGCTAGGTACAACCAGCGTCTCAGGCACAGCCGCGCCAGGAATAATTATCGCTCGCCGCAGCGGGCTGGCATCAGATGTGCAATTTCTAATGCCAGCGCCACGAACTCACGAAACAAGAGAGCGTGAGGGTTGCGCAGGACAGACGATTCTGCGCCGGTGGTGAAGTGTCGAGCAAGAGCGGATGCAGTTCTGATTCACGGCTCGCGGCCCGACACGACCTCCAGCAAAAGCAAGTTGGCGCAAGACTTCGGTAAGCGAGGAAAATCATGGCAACGCAATTGGGAACCATCGAGAGTACAAGCCAGAGGCCGGGCCCCGATAGGGTTTCAAGGTTCGCAGGCGAGCGGCTTGCGCGTATCCTCCGTCCGCCGGAAACGGCCTCGGGCGCAATGCGTCGAGGCTTGGGGAACGCAGGAACAAGAGGGTCATAAGCTGCTGCTGGCTATGGCGCCGCTGGTGAAGCGAGTAGCCTACGAGCTGCGACAGCATTTGCCGTCTCACGTGGAGATGGACGACCTGGTGGGCGCCGGAACCCTGGGGTTGGTGGATGCGCTGCGGAAATTTGACCCTGCCCGGAACGTGAAGCTTGAAAGCTACGCCCGGCACCGGATTCGAGGGGGTATCCTCGATTCTCTGCGAAATCTCGACCCCGCTACGCGCGACATGCGGAAGCGGGCGAGAAAGGTGGAGAAAACCTATCGCGAACTGGAAGCCCGCCTGGGCCGCCCTGTGCAAGGGGAAGAGGTGGCGCGGGAATTAGGCCTTAGCATGAAGGTATGGCACCGTTGGGCGCGCGAAATTCACTCGCTGGGTTTTGACGGGTGGCAGCATTGCGAGGCGGCGCCGGCAGCTAAACTGCCTGTGAAGGATGAATACCGAATAGCGGCCCATCAAGTGACGGAAGACCCCTTCGATCTCTGCTATCGCCGCGAGCAGCGCGATCTTCTGAACCGCGCCATGGCCCGCCTGCCCGAACGCGAACGGTTAATCGTAACCCTTTACTACCGGCAGGAACTCACCATGAAGGAAATCGCCGCCCGACTCGACGTGGACGAATCGCGTGTGTCGCAACTGCATGCGGAAGCCATCGAGCGGCTCAAGGCACGAGTCCGCGCCTCCCTTTGCCCGCCCAGGCAAATGGCACTGGCAGTAATGCACCCTGCCCAGATCTCCGCGTAACTATCTCATGCGAGACGATCAAGAAAAGCCGGTTCGAAGCCACAGCGGCGATGCCGCGAATGAAAGATCGCCGCTCTGGCGGAACCCGATCCGGTGCTAACAGGTTTTGCGCAACCTTGGAACCACCTGGAGCTTGCAGCCACTGCCAAGCAGTGGTAGCCTCGATTTCTGATGACTCGACACGAAAACAAGACCTTCGAAAACCAACACCTGATTCTTGACGACGGGGTGTTCGTCAACTGCACGTTCAAGAATTGCAGCCTGGAATATTCCGGCGGCGACACCTACGTCCAGAACTGCCAGGGCGAGGGGTGCCAGCTCGTCTGGCGCGCCGCAGCGCAACGGACGGTCATGCTGCTGCAAGGCCTGGGATTGATGGTAGCACCGCCTACGCCTCCAGTGGACCCGGCCCGGCGCGTGCAGTAAGCGCAACCCGACTTCTGCCTCCTTGCCACATCCGGTCGTGGTGGAGCTCTCGGGCCGCCTAATCGAGCTGGGCTGCCAACCACTCTCAACCCAGGAATTAGATGGTGGACGGCCTGCCGCGTTCAGATCGACGCGAAGACTGGCCTCCGCTTGAAATAGGGTGATTTTGACGTAAATCCCGCAATTGCTTCATTTGCAGGCGATAAGTCCACGTCTTTGCGCTCCAAAGCCCCGGCTTGGCTCCTCGCTAACCCCCGTCATTTAACGCCTATGCCTGCCCCGAATTCGGTGTCAGACGGTTTTTGTCTATTCTTGACCTTGCACAAAAACTGAAACCAAGAGGGCAATAAGTCCGTCAATACAGATTGTGGGACAATAAGTCCTATTTAGCTGCTGAGTTGACAGATGCACTTTTGTCAGGGTTTGTGTGTACATTCTGGCGAATCAAAATCCCCCCCACTTCCCCGGTATATAAGTCCTGCAAGACAAGGAGAATTGATGAAATCTCTGACAGTCAAAACCACCCTTCTCGCCTGTGGGATATTGGTACCCTTGCTGGCTGCTGGCCGCGTTCCCCAAACCCGAGGGACTGCGCTGCCCGGTCAAAGCGCCACAGGGACAATTCGCGGGCAGGTAACGGATCCTTCCGGCGCCGTAGTGATGAATGCCTCCGTGATCGCGACTCCGGCACCCGGAGAGCCAGGCCAGCCGAAAGCCGCCGCAATCGGCAAAGACGGCACATACGAGATCAAGGGTCTTGTGCCTGGGACTTATTCAATCAGCGCCACGGCACAGGGCTTTACGCCCTTCGAGCAGGCGAACGTGCAGGTGACGAGCGGCCAGGTTCACCAACTCGACATTAAGCTCGAGATTGAGCAAGAAAAAGAGGAAGTCAACGTCTCGGGCGAAGCGCCGACAATCAGCGTAGCGCCGGAGAACAATGCCAGCGCAACCATTATAAGTGGCAAAGACCTGGAGTCGCTATCCGACGATCCGGACGAACTCCAGACTGAACTTGAGGCTCTGGCCGGGCCGGCCGCTGGCCCAATGGCGGCCAGATTTACATCGACGGCTTCACCGGCGGGCAACTTCCGCCCAAGGACGCCATCCTGGAAGTGCGCGTCAACCAGAACCCGTTTTCGGCGGAATACGACAAGCTGGGATACGGTCGAATCGAGATCACGACCAAACCCGGATACAGCCAGTTCCATGGGAACGTGTTTGCCGATGGCAATGATTCCGCCTTCAATGCGCGCAGCCCCTTCGCGGTGACAGAACCTGGTTATCACACGGAGTTTTTCAATGGCAGTATCGGCGGCCCGATCACCAAGAAAGCCTCGTTTTTCGTGGACGCCTTTCGTCGCGACATCCAAAACAGCTCGGTGATCAGCGCCGTCGTGCTTGGCCCGAATTTCACTCAGCAACCTCTTAACCAGGTGGTGATCAATCCCCTGACGCGCACTAACATCGGCCCGCGCATTGACTACCAGATCAGCCCGAACAACGTTTTGACGATGCGCTACCAGTGGTGGGAAGACATCGAAGACAACGACGGCATCCAGCAGTTCTCGCTTCCCACCCAAGCGTACGACTCAAGACAGGTTGAGCATACCGTTCAGGTCAGTGATACACAAGTGGTGAGCGCACGGACCGTAAACCAGGTGCGCTTCCAGTTTCTTCGCGATGACTCGACCCAAACGCCGGCGAGCACGCTTCCAGCCGTGAACGTGCTGGGCGCGTTCACCGGCGGCGGCAATTTCCAACAGACGGCCCTTTCCACCGAGAACCACTATGAGTTGCAGAACCTCACCACCATGTCTTTGGGTAAGCATCAAGTGGTTTTCGGAGGAAGGCTTCGGGACTATGACGTCCTGCTGAACTCCACATCCCAGGGCTACAACGGCACGTATACTTTTGGCACTATCAACGAATACATGGCGGCCGAAAAAGCCCTCGCGAGTTGCCCCGCGCCCTGCGCTGCCGGAGTCCCGGGAGCCACCCAGTTCACTCTGACCGCCGGCAATCGGCTGGCGCGCATAAACTACTTCGACGCGGGAGTTTATGGGGAAGACTCGTGGCGTCCGCGGCCCAACGTTTCGCTTAGCCTGGGACTGCGCTTTGAATCGCAGAACTACATCGATGACCACGCCGACTTTGCCCCGCGCGTGGGATTTGCGTGGGGCATCGGGGGAAGGGAAGAAGTCTCCCATTGCCGTGTTGCGGGCGGGGTTCGGCGTTTTCTACGATCGGTTTATGGAGCAGCAGATTCTCACGGCCGAGCATTTGAACGGAATCAACCAGCAAGAATTCCTGGTGACCTCGCCGGATTTCTTCCCCAATATTCCTCCTCCGAGCGCCTTGGCAGCCTACTCGAGTTCCCTCCCAACCACCTATCGCATTGACCCGAACCTGCACGCGCCTTACACCGTGCAATCGGCGGTCGGCTTCGAGCGGCAGTTCACCAAGGCGCTCACCCTGTCGCTAACTTACATCAATTCCCACGGCGTGCATCAGCTTCTCACCAACAACATCAATGCCCCGCAGGATTTCAGTTTCTGCCCGCCGGGATCCGCCGACACAACGGCCTGCGGACCCCTCACCGGCGCATTCCCGTATGGAAAGGATGCGGGATATGTAGACCAGTTCGAATCCGTGGGTCTCTTTAACGAGAACCAGTTGGTAACGAATTTCAGCGTGCGCGGCCGCCGGGTCACGGCTTTCGGCTTCTACACGCTCAGCTACGCCCACAGTGACACGGGCAGCGCCGCTTCGCAGCCCATGAATCCCTACGATATCCTGGGAGACTACGGGCCAGCGTCTTTCATCTCGCGCAACCAGGCTTTCGTGGGCGGATCAGTGCAACTGCCCAAGGGATTTCGCATCAGCCCCTTCCTGATGGCGAGCACCGGGCGACCCTTCAACATCACACTCGGCCAGGACGCTTATGGCACGGGCGTTTTCAACGCGCGCCCGTCGCTCGCGCCGCTGGGCGCGGCTGGGTCCATCGCAACAAAGTACGGATCGTTCTATACCTACCCGGTGGCGGGCCTGCCGGTAATTCCACCCTACGAGTTCTTCGGGCCTAATCTGGTCTCACTCAACATGAGGCTGGCGAAGACGTTCGGGTTCGGCGAGAAAAAGGGTCCTCGAGCGCAGCTAATTCCGGTGGGGGCGGCGGAGGGCGTGGTGGTTACGGCGGCAGGGGTGGCGGGCTCGGCGGGCGCGGACTGAGCGGCGGAGGCTTCGGTCCCGGCATGTTCGGCGGGGGCGGCGCGGACAATTCCCGCTACTCACTCGAATTCAGTGTCAACGCCCGCAATGTGTTCAACATCATCAACCTCGGCCCGCCGGTCGGCAATATTGGTTCACCCCTCTTCGGCCAGTCCAACTCCGTGAATGGTTGGATGGGCTACCGGCACATCGACCTGCAGGTGAGATTCATGTTCTAACCAAGCTGCCGAAAAATAGGCCGACGAAGCACAAGTGGATTCCCGCTTTCGCGGGGATGACGCAGGGGTTGTCATTCCCGCGAAAGCGGGAATCCAGGCCTTTTTCATGCACGGTGGCCAGCTAAAGCTAATGAAATCTGCTCTGAAAACGTTGACTATCCCAAACCACAAAGGTCGTCGTCCCCGCGAAAGCGGGGACCCATGTCGTTGGTTTCCCGCGTGCGCGGGAATGACGAGAGTTCAGGGAAAGCGGGGAGTCACCTTTTCATGGTTTCAAGGTGCCCGTCAGCCGGCGGGCGTGAGCGGTTGCTCTCTGCGCCAGCGCCTATCGCGATGGGAGACTTGACGGTCTACCGGTCGCGCGCTAAAATAAACTAGTTTAAACTGGTTGGAGACCGCGCATGGAAACTATCGGCGCATTTGACGCGAAGACCCACCTGTCCGCTCTGCTCGATCGTGTGGCTCGAGGCGAAAGGATCACGATTACACGGCACGGAGTTCCAGCAGCCACGCTGGTGCCGGTGGGAGAGTCAGAACGAAGGCTGACGCACCGGGAAATTGTCGAGGGCATGCGGGCCCTGCGTAAACGTATCAAGCACGACACCATGAGCGTGCGCGAAATGGTCAACGAGGGACGAAGATATTGAGCGGCATCGTTGTTGATGCGTCAGTGGCGCTCGCCTGGTGCTTCCCAGATGAAGCCAGCGAATTTGCGGACAGAGTCCTGGTGGCCCTTGAAGGGAAGACCGTCCTCGTTCCGGCGGTATGGCCCCTCGAAATCGCCAACGCGTTGCTCATCGGAGAGCGTCGCAAACGATTAAGGCAGCCGGAAATTCTGCGCTTCGTCGCTTTGATGGAGGGACTTTCAATCCTCCAGGACAGCCAACCGGTGAACGAGAGTATCAGCAAGGTCCTGCCCCTGGCGCGAGAATATAGCCTTTCAGCGTACGACGCCGCCTACCTTGAACTAGCCGTACGGCATAGCGTCCCGCTGGCTACACTCGACGGAAAATTGCAGAAAGCTGCCAAGCGCGCTGGAATTCGCATTTTTTCCTAAATCCTCTTCGCCTTCCACCGGCCACGGCGGAACAGGAGGACCATGGCCACGGCGATGAAGGATTCTGAAACGGTGATGGCCCAGTAGACGCCGTGCGAGCGCAAGCCGAGCGGCAGGGCGAGCGCGTAGGCAAAAGGAATCTCAAACACCACAAAGCCGAAGAAATTCACGACAGTGGGGGTAACGGTGTCTCCCGCGCCGTTGAAAGCTTGCATCATGACCATCTCGTAGGCGTAGCCGATGTTGCCGATGCTCACGATGCGCAGGCAAGCGGTGGCGAGAGGAACAATCGCCGGGTCGCCGGTGAACAGGCGGACGACGGGACCCGGAAACAACACGAAGAACACACCCACGCCGCCCATGGCCAGCACCGTATAAATGCCGGTCTTCCACACCGATTGCTCCGCGCGCTCCGGCCGCCCGGCGCCGAGACTCTGGCCCACCAGCGTGGAAGCGGCCCCGCTCAGCCCCCAGGCAGGAAGAATGAAGAATATGATTATTCGAATGCTGATCGTGTAGGCCGCGAGCGCGGTGCTTCCAAAGACGCTCACGATCCGCATCAAGCTGATCCAGGCGATGTGCGGAATCAGCATCTGGGCGATTCCCGTCACAGAGACTCGGAGCAGTCGCAGCATGACTTCGACGTCGAGGCGGACGTGCCTGGCGAGAACCCGAATGTGCTCGCCGCCCCGATTGAGACGATAAAGCTGGTAGATGACGCCGATCGTGCGCCCGCTGAGCGTGGCCACGGCGGCGCCGGTTACACCCAGGCGCGGAAACGGTCCGAGGCCGAAGATCAGGCACGGGTCGATCACGAGGTTGATGGAGCTTGAGAGCCAGAGCACGCGCATGGCGATGGCGGCGTCGCCCGCACCGCGAAACACCGCGTTGTTCAGCATCAAGAGCACCACCACGCAGCAACCGCCCAATGTGATGCGGGCATACCGCGTGCCGACCGCCACGACAGCCGGCGATGCGCCCATCAGGCGCAGCAGGTGTGGCGCATAGAGGAGGCCGCACGCCCCCATCGCGAGACTGGCTGCGAGGCCGAGGGCAATCGCCTGTACGCCCGCCACCGCCGCGCCCTCGCGGTCCTTCTCCCCCACGCGCCGCGCCACCATCGCCGTGGCCGAGAGGCCCAGCCCCATGCCCGTGGCGTAAATGATGGTGAGCATCGCTTCCACCAACCCCACCGTGGCAATCGAGTCCGACCCCAGCCGCGCCACCCAGAAGACGTCCACGACGGCGAAGAGCGATTCCATGAACATCTCGAGCACCATGGGCACGGCAAGGAGAAAGATCGCGCGCGTAAGGCTGCCCGTGGTGTAGTCCTGCTCGGAGCCGCGCAGGGCTTCGCGCACTGAACCCCAAAACGAAGACGAGTCGCGAGTGGTGACGGCAATAGCCATATACAAGAGCCTTCAAACTTGGTTTCAGATTTCGGCCCGGACCGGGGCCTTGCGGATTCAAAACGAGGCGGACTGTGGGTTACCGCATAATGGGCTTCATAACTTCTTTACGTTACGACAAGTCAGATGCGGCAGGCAAGCGGAATTGCATCGCGTGTAACAACAGCTCACATGACTGTGGTGACGTGATATTGCCTGGCATACAACATCGCGGACTCCTATAATGGGCAGCGTCGTTAAGGCGAAACGTTGCAACCAAGGAGGCGTACCATGCGGCCCCGAATGGGATTGCTGACCGCGATAATGCTCTCTGTTGGCGTTGGAACCATAACGTATCACACCAGAAATCTCTCGGCCTACAGTGCGACACAGGAGCTATCACAAAAACAGCCTCAATCGCAGGCTTCGTCCAAGTCACCAATCAGCGTATGGGTAACTGTTCTCGATAAACAGGGTCAACCTGTGGCTGATTTAAAACAGGAGGATTTTCGAGTCCTCGAGGACGGCAAAGAGCAGACTCTGACTTCCACCGCGTTCGGGATTCGGCAACCCCTCGCTGTCGGCTTCTTAATGCAGTGGAGCGGCATGCGGGCTAGTACTCTCCCGTACGGGGAGATCGAACCCGCGGTCGAGTTTTTCCACTCGCTGATGGGCAAGGAAGATTTTTCATTTGTGGCCAAATTCACCAACACCGTGGAGCCCCTGGGCGACTTTACTAACGATCCCTCGGACATCGAACGCGCCCTCCGCTACGCCGAAGCAAAGAGCCCGGGGGGCGGGTCGGCGCTGTACGATTCCATCATCTGGGCTTGTAGCGAAAAGTTATCGACCCGTCCTCAACGCAGGGTTTTGCTGCTGGTTGCCGACGGGCACGACAACGAGAGCAAGAAACCCCTGCGCGAGGCCATTGAATCTGCGCTGCGGTCTGAAATTGCAATCTACGTCGTGGGTCTTAGTCACGCTGAAGCTCTCACTGGACAGCAATCGGAAGGCCTATTCCCGCCGTCCAACGCACGCCAAAAGAGCAATGCTTATGTGGTGAAAGATCTGGCGGAACAGACCGGAGGCGACGCCATTTTTGTACGGAAGCAAGAGGACTTGGCTCCTGCGTTTCAAACGGTTCACCACCAGCTTGGTAATCAGTACCTCATAGGCTATTCCTCCGCCAGCCAGACTCGTCGCGGAGAGTTCCGCAAGATCAAGATTGAGGTCAAGAGCAAAGGCCTGCATGTACTCGCTCGGAGCGGGTACTACGTTTCGCCATAGGGCCACAAGACCGCGTCAACACGCGCCCGCTCGCTTGCTTGATTGGGTCGATGTGACCAGCGTCTGGTCTTCTTATTGCCTCGCGATAGCGTGCCGGCGTTTCGCGATGAGCATCAACTTCTGCGGTTTGACATCATAGTTCGCCACATGGCATCATGTGGTCATGCGCACTACACTGTCGCTCGAAGATGATGCAATCAGGGCAATCCACGCGTATGCGAAGAGACGCCGTCTGTCGCTGGGGAGGGCCGCTTCGGAACTGGTGCGCCGCGGGGCGGGCTACCAGATCGGGATCAAGAAGGTGAATGGATTGCCCGTGTTGGACGCCTCAGAGGAGTTCCCGGTGATCACCAGCAAGCGCGTGCGGGAACTTTGCGACGAAGAATGAACCGCCACCTGCCGGATGTCAATGTACTGCTGGCTCTTCTCTGGCCCCGCCACGAATGCCACGCTGCCGCCCATGCCTGGTTCGCGAAGTCCGGCCAGCACGCCTGGGCGACCAACGCGGTGACGCAACTTGGCGTGCTGCGGCTGCTCACCAATCCCGCTGTAACCCAAGGTGCAGTCAGCGCGGTCACGGCGCTGCGGCTTTTGAGCGAAGCGACCGCGCACGCCGGGCATGAATTCTGGCCCCTGGAACGCGCCATGCCCTCAGGTCTAAGGCTGCTGGAAACCAGAATCAGCGGACATCAACAATGGACGGACGCGCTGCTGCTCTGCCAAGCGGCGGAGCGGCATGGCGTCTTAGTCACCTTCGACTCCGGTTTCAAGCAACTGGCAGGTGCAGAGTTAAGCGCCCACCTCCTGCTCTTGAAGGCACACTAGCTTCAGAACAAGAATTTCAGAGCGAACTGAATCAGCCGCGGGTCGCGGGCCTTGGCGATTTGGCCGAAGGTTGGGCCGTCGGTGATGTTGCCATCCGGGACGTAGAACTGGGCGTGGTTGAAGGCGTTGAAGAACTCGGCGCGGAACTGGAGTTCTTTATGCTCGGTGAGGCGCGTGGTCTTCAGCACGGCGAGGTCGGCGTTATTGATTCCCGGGCCGCAGCAAATTGAGCGTGGCGCATCGCCGATGGTTCCGAGAGCCTGGTCAGAGAACGCATTGGGGTCGAAGTATTGGTTGGCGACGGCCTGGCAGGGAAGCGCGCCGGCTCCGGCGGAGGGGCCGGTTCCTGAAGCGCAACCCGACTTGCGCGGGTTCCGGGTGGTGAACTTGCCCACCAGGTCAGGCTCGCCGGGATATTCGAAATCCTGGCTGTTCTCAAGTTCGAGATCGCTCCAGGAGGTGATGCGGATGGGGAAGCCGCTCTGGAGACTGAAAATTCCCGAAAGGCCCCAACCATCGACCGCTTTTCCCACCAGTCCGCGCTTCTGCGGCACGGGCAGCTCCCAGTAGTAACTCAAGACGAAGCGCTGCGGCGCGTTAAAGAGCGACAGGGCGCGGCTGCAGCGGAAGCAGAGGGGATCGAGCGTATTCTCCACGCTCGAGGCCTCATCGAGCGATTTGCTCCAGGTGTATGCAGCGAGGAATTGCAGGCCGTGGGCGAAGCGCCGCTCGAGGGACATCTGCATTGAATTGTAGGCGGAGTTTGCGATCGTATCCTGCGCGAAAATGCTGGCGAAGACCGGAGTTCCGTCCGGCGGGCATCCCACGCCCGTGGTCGGCTCGCAGTAGGGCGATGAGTAATGGCGAAGTCCAACCAGATTTATGGCGGGATTATTCGGTCCCTTCACCACAGGCACAGACCCGTAGGGAAGATGCACGCTCATTCCGGCAGGAATCGAGTTGGCCGGAATCTGATATGAGTAATCGGCGGAGAAGGGGCCGCACGACAGGTTCGAAGCGAGCGAAGGATCGGAACTCACATAGTAGTTCGAAATATTCTCGAGATCCAGGCAGGTTTGCGAATTGCCATAATTCAAATCGTGCGTGGCGAGCAACCGATGCCCCTGCGAACCCACATACCCGGCCTGGAAGACCATGTCGCGCGTGAGTTCGCGCTGCACGGTGAAGTTATATTGAACCGCATATTGCGGGCGGATGTTGGGCTGAAGTTCGCCAAACATCAGGATGGGCCGGAAGGTGGACCAGTCAACCGCGTGGCCGCGCGGCGGATTCAGGATGCCGTTGAACGGATTCGGGTAGACCGTGCCGTCCTGACCCTCGAAGGGCGTATTGAAGAGGGTCTCCGAGAGGTTGATGCTACCTCCGTACGGCGGCTCGCCGCTGAACTGCTCGAGCACGAGCTGCTCGATAGGATTATAGAAAAGTCCCCAACCCGTGCGGACGCTGGTCATGCCAGGCCCTCCGGTCAGCTTGGCGAGCGCGCCGTCGTTCCAGGAGGGGCTCCAGGCGAGGCCGATGCGGGGCGCGAAGGCCTTGTAATAATTCTGAGTCAGCGCATCGGAAATGCCTTTGTCTCCCGGCACGACCAATCCCAGAGGGAACACAGCCTCGCCGGCGCTCCCCGGCCCGCAATCAGTGGTTCCGAAGGCCCCCACCAGCGGATTGTCAGGGTTGAGCTGGCAAGGATAGACGCTGGTGCTTTGGCCGGGACGGAAAGTTTGCGTGCGCCGGCCGATGTCCGCAATAGGTGTATTCAATTCCCAGCGCAGCCCGTAGTTGAGCGTTAGGGCAGGCCGAATCTTCCAGCTATCCTGCGCGTAGAGATAAAGCGACGAACTGCGTACGCTTTCGTTCTGCGCCGAGCCTTCGAGATACGAGTCAGGCAATCCGAGAAGATAGTTGGGGACCAGGTCGCCGTACCCGACGTCGTTGGGGCCGCCGCCCAGAAAAGAGTAATCGCCATTCACGTTGAAATAAAGAAGCTGGTCGAAGCGCTGGCGGCGCGCATCGACGCCGAACTTCAAACTGTGGTTGCCGGCCACTTTGCTGAGATTGTCCATCGCCTGAAACGTGTTGCCGATTTGAGGAAGCTCGCCTTCGTAGTTGTTCCCGAGAACGAATCCGCCGGAAACCGAAACGAAAGGCACGCCCTCGTGCCCGGCCCCGAGATGCGGTGTGATGCCGAGCGCGGGATTCGCAGGGTCCGAAAAACATTGGTCCGGCGGCAGGTTGGCGCAGGAGTTCTGAACAATATTCGTATGCTGCGGATGGTTGAACTCCCCTTGCGCTTCGCGGAAGGCGGCAAAGCGCAGTTCGTTGACCGTCGATGGACTGATCACCCAGGTGTGCGTAAGGTTCCATTGCTGGTAGCGGCTGTTGTAGAGACCGCCGAACCCCGGCACGTTTGCGCCCGCCCCCTGGAAGAATGAAAAAGGCTGGGTGTAAAACTGGTCGTCGAAATAGTAGTAGGCGTTGAATTGCTGGTGGTCGCTTATTTTGTGGTCGATGCGCGAGGTGAATTGATCGCCGTAATCACGCGCCGTGGGGACGGTTTGGTACTCCGTCCCATTCAGGTTCGCCGAGGGCACGTACTGGTTCATCAAATCGAGCGCGGTGGCGTCGAAGCACGCGGGAGGGATGTAGTTGTTGGGAAAGATAGAAGAGTAGGGCGTGCCGGGAGCGATCGGCGCGCCGTGCATCGCTGCCACCGCAGCCGCGCAGCCCGGGCGACCGTTCAGAATAGACGACACCGCGCCATTGGGATCGTTCATAGTCCCCGTGAAGGGCTGCCCGGCGGAGAAGTCTCCGCTCCGTTCGGCGACGCTCGGCACAGGAAATGCAGGCGAGGGGTCCCCCTGCCGCACTCGGCGCCCTTCATATGAAGCGAAGAAGAAGGTGCGATCCTTGCGGATGGGCCCGCCCAGCGTGCCCCCAAATTGATTCTGCTTGAAGTCGGGTATTGACGCGTCGAAGAAACCGCGCGCGTTTAGGACGTTATTTCGGAAGAACTCATAGATGTCGCCGTGCAAGGCGTTGCTGCCTGACTTGGTGACGACGTTGACGACGGCGCCCGAGTTGCGGCCAAACTCGGCGTCGAAGCTATTGGTCAGGACGCGGAACTCTTCGATGGTGTCCGGCGAGGGCTGGACACCAGGCAGGTTCACGAACTGGTCGTTGGCGTCGCCGCCGTTCACCGTGTAGTTGTTCGAGCGCCCGCGCCCGCCATTCACCGAGACTACTCCCGGCTGATCGCTGCCGTAGAAAAGGTCCGAGCCGACTTGCGATTGAACACCGGGCTGCAATTGCAGCAACTGGTAAGTGTCGCGAGTGTTCAGAGGAAGGTCGACCACGGCTTTGTCATTTACGACCGCGCCAAGCTGCGTGTTGACGATCTCGATAAGCGGCGCGGACGCCTCGGCGGTGACCGTCTGCGCCACCGCACCAAGTTCCAGCTTCACGTCCACGGCGCTCACGTGCCCCAGCCTGACTTCAATGCTGAGCAGGGCGACCTTGAATCCCGCGGCCTGCACGGCGAGCGTGTAGTGCCCCACAGGCAAGGCGGGAAATTCGTAGTCGCCGTTTTCGCTTGTCGTCGCGCTGCGGCTCGCGTGCGTGTCACTCTGAGTGGCCGTGACGCTCGCGCCCGGCACCACCGCACCGGAGGGATCGGTGACTGTACCGCGGATGATACCCGTGGTTTGAGCCCAGCCCGCTCCAACCGAAATAAAAAAGAAAAGGAGTCCGAGTACACCACCAAGAGATACTCTTACCCTCATTTCCGCTCCTATTTCATCGCGCCGTTGATGATTAAATCGTGCCGCGCTGGAATTTTGACGACCCGAAATTCGAGTTGTTCAGACTCTGTCGCAAAAATAGTTTAAGAAGCGCAGTGACGTCAAGGAGAGATTTTCATTTTGAGCAGATTTTTTTCATTTCGAGTGCGTGGAAAGGTAAAAACGGGTGTCAGGTTCCAGATTTCAGGCGTGCGGAGCGGAGAATCAGGAGTCGGGCGCTGAGTTTCGGGTGTAAAAGACGAATAATCATGTGCCAAGTACCGGGTTTCGGCTCTCAGAGGCGGGAAATCGTGTCCAGTGTTCCGGATTTCAAAGCGAAATCTGGAATCACAGCTCTCTCACTGGGGAGAGGATGGCGCGCGACGACGTTTTCTTCAGCCGTTGTGGGACGGGTGAGGGGTCTTTTGGTACAATTGCAGAACGAGAGTGTAGCTACCAATGGTCCAAGACAGATCACTCAAGCCTCGAACCCGAAAGAAGTGTGGACCTGAGAACGCGGCAACCCACAGCCCGGACGGTGTGGACCTGACCCTCATTCGTTGGATGCTTTCGCTCACACCGGCCGAACGCCTGCAGGTCCTCCAGCAATCCGTTCAATCTCTCCTGAGGCTCCGCGATGCCAAAGCCAAGCGTTGATTATCATGCGATCCTCGAAACCCTTCGCCGGCACGGTGTGGATTTCGTTATCGTGGGAGGAGTCTGCGCGGTCCTGCACGGCGCTCCGCTAGCGACCTTTGATCTCGATGTGGTCCACTCGCGTGAGCCGGAAAACCTCGCCCGCCTAATGGCTGCCCTGAAAGAGCTGGGTGCCACATATCGCATCGCGGGGCGGCGGAATAGGAAGCCCGGCCTTTCCCATATTGCATCAGAGGGTCATCAATTGTTGGCCACCCGCTTCGGGCCTCTCGACCTCCTTGGGACAGTTGGCCAAGGTAGCGATTACAGTGAGCTTCTGCACGAGACTGTCGAGTTGGAGGTTGGCGGTGGCCTCAAGGTGCGGGCATTGAGCCTTGAGCGCCTCATCAAAACCAAAGAAGAAACGGGCCAGGAAAAAGACAGGGCCGTATTGCCAATCTTGTGCCGCCTCCTTGAAGAAAAATCGAGATACTGATGGCCGGAACGCGAACAGAAAGCAGTTGCGCAGCCACGGTCGGCACGCGGATACCATAAGATTGTTTTTCTCTTCCCTTACGAGGGTGCCGGGCCTGAGCAGTTGGGACATGGGCCTTCAGAAAGAGTTCCCCGTGACCGAATCCAAGCGTCTGGAGTTTCGCGCGGAATTAATCAATTTCCTGAACACGCCGATCTTCAGCGCCCCGAGCAACAGCGTCACCAGCGCGACTTTCGGCGAGGTCACCAGTTCCAAGGGGGAGCGAAACATCCAGTTCGCACTCAAGTTTTACTTCTGAAACTCTTGAGCTCGCGATGAAGGGGGCGCCAACGCGGCGCCTCCTATTCCCTCCGCAAGAAACTCCCACCTGGCGAGTTCCGTCAGGAAAGTCTTCTCTATGGCCTGTTGAAGTTCGGGCGGAATCTTTCGGCCCTGCGAAGTGAGGTAGAAGACATCGATCACCTTCTCACCTTCTGTGTCGATCAAGGCGATTTCGATGTTGCTGCCAAGCTGGGCGAGCAGGGAGCTGACTTGATAAAGCAAGCCAGGGCGATCGTAGGTAACGAGTTCGAGAAGCGTGCTGTGTGAAGAACTGGAGTCGTCAAAACGGAGCTGAGTGGGGATGGCGACCTTGGGTTTGCGGCCGGTTGAGTGATGAAGACGGCCGCTGAGGAGCTTCGCGAGTTCCAACCTGCCCTCAAGCACATCAACCAGATTCGATTTCAGGCGGTCACTTTCCGAAGGATTCAATTCCAGGGTGCGGTAAAGGTCGGCGAAGCGGAACGTATCCAGGACAACCCCCGCCGCATTGGCAAACGCATCGGCCTTCACAATGCTCATCCCCCAAGCCGCGAGGTTCCCCGTGATTGACGCAAAGAGAAACGGCCGGTCCGGGGTAATGACCGTGAGCTCGACGAGGCTGCCCAGGGGTTTCAGGTCAACTTGGACTGGCGCCTGACCCAGCCGCCCGGCTAAGCGAAAGTGAAGAGCAATCTCCTCGGGCGAATGTGTGGCCACGTACCGTCTTGGGAATCCCTCGAGAAATCGGTCAATCTCTTCTCGCGTCGTGGAAGGCTCAAGCAGCGGCAGAACACTTTCGGCGGGTGAAATGGTAGCTACGGCGGGCCTCAGCCGCTCTTCGTCCGCGCTGCGCGCCAGATAATTCTCCGTGGAGGCGTAGAGTCGCCACAAGAGTTCAGTCTTCCAAGGCGTCAAGGCTTCCGGATTGACGGACTTGATATCAGCATAGGTAAGCAGGGCCAGCATCTTCAGGCGTTCGGAGGTTTCTGTCTTCCCTGCAAAGGCGCGGACCGTTTCCAGGTCGAAGATGTCCCGGCGCTGAAGCGTAGTGGACATCTCGAGATGGCTGCCGATGAGAAATCGAACGCTCGCGCGGTCAGCGGCCGCGAGTGCCAGTCGCGCCATGGTCCCCTCAAGCGCCCGAAGACTTCCCTCGATATGATCCGGAGCTTCCATGCCCTTGCCCACGTCATGGAAAAGCATGGCGAAATAAAGAAGTTCCGGTTTTTCAAGTTCCTCGAGAAGAACGGCGAGCCTCGCTTCCCACTCCCCGACCACCTCTGGTTCTAGCTGGTCCTGAGACGCTCGTCGCGGGCGCGCAAGCTCGTGCAAGTTCTCGATGGTCATGAAGGAGTGCTCGTCAACCGTGTAGCGGTGGAAGAAATCCCGGATCACCAGCGAATCAATCACTTGAAATTCGGGGAATAGAGCGGAGAGCACGCCCAGGCGATTCATCTCCCGCAACGCCTTGGCCGCCTCAGGGAGGAGGAGGATTCGCCGGAAGTGACTCCAAAGCGCCGCAGGCAGGAAGGACTGGGCAAGAACTTTAGGCAACGCATCCGTAACCGATCTTTCCGCCTCGCGGCTGAGTTCGAGTCCGTGCTGCGCCACCATTTCGAACAGCCGCAAAAACAACTCGGGGTCTTTCGTCAGAGCTTCAGGCTGACGAACGTAGATCTTCTCCCGGATGACGGAGAAATCCGCGTTCGAGAGGCGAGACCTCCAGTTCTGAAAGAGTCCGTAAACTCCCGTGCGCGCAGGCCTGTCATCGTCCAGCAATCGCAGGGTGAGCCGATAAATGGCGCGTACGTGGCGAAAGTAGAGCCGCATCCAGTCGGAAGCAGCGAGCGGCGCGGCGGGGCGGCTCCCGATTCCGCGCGCGCTTGCCTGGTCCTGTGATTCGTAGCTTAATTGATTGTCATCGCGTTCGCGGAAGTAGTGCAGAAAGCAGCGCGCAGTGCAAAGGAATTCGAATGCGGAACCGACTTCAGCACGCAAATCCGCAGGCCAGAGATCCTCGGGCGAGCTCCAGGCCTTACGTTTCTCGAGTTCCGCGATACGCTCGAGCCAACGGCAAACATGATAATCGCGCAAACCTCCCGGGCACTCCTTAAGATTGGGTTCCAGGTGATAAATCGTGTGGCCGTACTTCGCGTGGCGGGCGCGAGTCATTTCCGCCAGGTTACGACGCAACTCTTGATGATCGCGCGCCACCAAATGCGGCAGCACCTCATCGTGCAAACGAGCATAAAGCCGCGGGTCACCCGCCAGATAACGGCAATCGAGGAGCGATACATTGAATTCGAGGTTGTCGCGGTAAAGCCGGCCGCACTCCGCGAGCGTGTGCACGCTGTGGCCGATGCGCAGCCGCAGGTCCCAGAGTTCCCGCAGCATGCCCGCTATCGCCATGCGCTCGGAAGGCTGCTCGGCGTTGCTTTCGGTGAGAAACAACAGGTCAATGTCCGAATAGGGAAACAGTTCCCGGCGGCCATAGCCACCGAGAGCCAGAATGCAGAAGTTGCGTGGCTCCTCGAGTCGCCGGGAAAAGCAGTGGCGGTACAGCGAGGCCACCGCCGTGTCCACCACGTCCGAACGGCCGCGCAGCACGGTCAAGCCATCACCCGTGCGGTCGAAGGTTTGCTGGATTCGGAGTGATTCGGCGGAGTAATGCTCCGGAAGTGCAAAGGCGGAGATTTGCCCGCTTTCCATACCTTTGGCTGGAGACGAGGGTCACGGCGGAAATCACACCCCTCTCCCCAAAGAAGAGGGCTATTCACCAAATCGGAGAGGGCCGCCCATTAGCTTGGAGAGGTCGCGTCATCCAGCTTCAATGCCCCGCAACCGCCAGCCGAAACCTCCCGGAGCAGTCCATTTTCTATTTTCCAGTTTCCGCTAAAGAGCAGCATCCCCCCGCTCGTCGTTGCGAATGCGGATGGCATCGTCAACGCGCGTCCGGAAGATCTTCCCGTCGCCGATCTTTCCCGTCTTCGCCGCTTTCGATATCGCCTGGACGGTTTGTTCCGCGAGGTTGTCCGGGACGACCATCTCAATTTTGATCTTGGGGAGCAGGTCAACTTTATACTCGTTGCCGCGGTAGAATTCCGTGTGTCCCTTCTGGCGGCCATGGCCCCGCACTTCCAGGACCGTCATGCCTTCCACGCCGATCTCGTGTAGTGCGTCCTTAACCGAATCAAACCTCGAGGGCTGGATAATCGCTTCGATTTTTTGCATTTGCAGTTGCCCCTCCGTGGTAGCGCGCGCGTCTCGCCCGCGCTGCGTTATACCTCCAGATTGTAACCTTCTTCGCCGTGCTGCGACAGGTCCAAGCCCTGAACCTCATGTTCGGGCGCAACGCGCAGACCCACCACCACGTTGACGATCTTCAAGATGACGAGCGTACCGACGATGGCCAGTACCCAGGCAATCGCAACACCCACGAACTGGTTCAAGAGTTGATGAGCGTTGCCGTCAATCAAGCCCACGGGCAGGGCATTTCCGTTGCTGTCTTTATAAACCGCGTTCACTGCCTGGGAGGCGAAAACGCCGGTGAGCAGCGCCCCGATGGTGCCGCCGGCGCCATGCACTCCGAATACATCGAGCGAATCGTCGTAACCGAAGAGGCCCTTCACCTTGGACACCATCAGGAAGCAGAACACCCCCGCGATGAGGCCAATCGCGAGCGCGGGCATGGGCCCTACAAATCCCGAGGCGGGAGTAATTGCAACCAGCCCGGCCACCGCCCCTGAAATAGCTCCCAGCACGCTGGCCTTTCCGCGCGTGATCCATTCGGCCCCGGCCCAGCCCAGTGCGGCAGCGGCCGCACCGAAATGCGTGGCCACAAAGGCGCTCGAGGCCAGGCTTCCCGCCGCGAGCGCGCTACCGGCATTGAAGCCGAACCAGCCCACCCAGAGCAGGCAGGCGCCTATAAAGCTCAGCACCACGCTGTGGGGCGGCATGGGTTCTTTGGGGTAACCCAGTCGCTTGCCCAGGTAAAGCGCGCAGACCAGCGCCGAGACGCCGGAGGTCACGTGGACCACGGTCCCGCCGGCAAAGTCCAGCGTGGGAACCGCCCCGCCGAGCGCCGAGTTGAGCAACCCCCCTTTGCCCCAAACCATGTGGGCCATGGGGTCGTAAACAATGATGGTCCACAAGATCATGAAAAGCACCATGGCGCTGAACTTCATCCGCTCGGCAAACGCCCCCGTGATCAAAGCAGGCGTAATGATGGCGAACATAAGCTGGTAGACCATGAAGGTCTGCTGTGGGATGGTGCCGGCGTAATCCGCATTAGGCGCCGCGCCGACCCCCCGGAGAAAGACGTAGCCGAGATTCCCCAGGAATCCTCCCCCCGCGTGGAACACCAGGCTGTAACCGAAAATCGCCCACAGCGCCGTCACCAGCGCCATAAGCACAAAGCTTTGCATCATGGTGGCAAGGACGTTCTTCTTGCGCACCAGGCCGCCGTAGAAGAGCGCGAGTCCGGGCCCGGTCATCATCAGAACCAGCGCCGCGCAGGTCAGCATCCAGGCGTTGTCGCCGGCGGTGCGCGCGTCGGCAACCTCCTGCTCGAGCTTCGCCAGGCGGTCGGCGGCGCCAATGCTCGTCCCGGACTGCGCGGCGGGAGCCGGGTTCTCAGCCGGCGCTGTGGATTGAGCGAGCCCTCGGCCCGCCGCGAGTCCAACCACGAGCGCCAAGCCGAGAAGGACCCGGGTTAGAAACCTAGGCATAGACTTCCCTCCTGTGTCATTGACCCTGATTTGTGGCGGTAACAGTAAATATTATAACAACCGTTTTGCAGTTGGCTCAAATTAAAATATTTTATCCGAGTGAAAAAGCGCGCCGCTCCCATTCTTGTGGCGGGGAGTTTTCCTCACGTTTTGGCTGGGTAGAGGAGTGAAAGAAAGGAAGATCGTTGCGCGCCAAGCAGAGGACGGCAAGCCGTCCCCCTGCGAGTTTGAGATGGGGTTTACAAAAGAAAAACCCCCTCGGCCCACCCGAAAGCGAGTGAGCCGAGAGGGTAAGATGTTACACAAGGAGCAGACTCGGATTAGAAGTGCAAGCGCAACGAGCCTTGCAGTTCACGTCCGTAGTTCGCACCGTTCGAACCGGCTGCTTCCGCGGTGCTCTTGCCATTGATGGAACCCGCGGTGGCGCTGATATTGGGATCCGCTGGGATGAAGCTGTTCGGCATGTTGTACATCTCCAGGCGGAACTCCAGGTTGAAGCGTTCGTTGATCCTGAAGTTCTTCACAGCGGTCGAGTCAATTTGCCAGTAGCGAGGTCCGCGCATGCCCTCGTAGTACGGCGGTGCGGTCGCCAAAGTATAGGGGGGCGCGACCGTTAGGCAATTCGGGTTAAACCAATACCCGGTCGGGATGTTCTCCGTCGGGTTGCAGACCATACCCGTCGTTGGGAAGCCCATCAGGTCACCGCTCATCCAGTAGAAGATCTGGCTGGTGGCCCAACCGCCAACGATTTCATCAACCCACCAAGGCGCGCTGCTGAAGAACTGTTTGCCTTTGCCGAAGGGCAGTTGGTAGGTGCCGGACATACGGATATTGTGCCGCGGCAAACCACGGTCAAACATCCGCATGTGATTCGCGTAGTAGTCGATGTCGTTATAGAAGGTGGTATGGCTCTGCAGACTGTAGTTGTAGGTCCCCAGGAACGTCCAGCCGTGGGACATGGGACGCGTCACTGATATTGCCGTCCCATAGTAGTGGTCACGGTTGCCCGGCCATTGAGCTTGAGTCAGCGATCCGTACTGCGGATAGGGCTGGAGCAACTGGCTCAACGAGATGGTCGGCTCGGTGCCTAGAGGGCCCGGCATGTAAATGCCCGAGTAGGGGGCAGCTTGAGGGGTTGCCGGGAACTGGCCGTAGAAGGGATTCGGAACGGTCGTAGCCAGCAAGCCCTTGTACTGGTAGGAGTACGCCGGGTTCATCATGTTGAGGTTGTGCTGGAAGGGAGCCGAGTAGCAACCCCAATTTTCGCCACAACTTCCCCATCCACCCCACATGCTGCCGTCTTGAGCGTTGTGCTCGAGCATGATGTACTCGGTGGCGTCCAAACGGAACTGCGCCGGCAACTGCCGTTGAATGTTGAAGTTGAACTTGTCGTTATACGGAATCACGTAGTTGCCGCCGGTGGGATAGAAACTCCAGTTGTTGCCCAGGTCCGTATACTGGCCCAATTGGTTACCAATCGCCTGAATAAGCGGGTTGGCATACGTGCCTGTGCTGGGATACGGATGGTCGAGGAAGGAGCGCGGAGTGCCATTCAGCGGGCCCAAGAGCCCCGTCGATTCTGAGTAGCCGTTCTCCGTAACGTCATCTTCATCGGCGACGTTACTTATGAACGTTTTTGCAAACCGCGAGTAGCCAAAGCGCAACGCCGTCTTTTCATTGAGTTTGTAGGCGACGCCGAGGCGCGGGAGGAACACGTTCCGGCCGCTGAATACGGTCGGATCTTGGGCGGAGGTGCGAACTGCCGCACCGTTCCAAATCGGAGACACGAGCGAGGGGATATTGGACGCGTAGGCAGGCAGGTTTGCTGCTGTCAGCACAGCGTTAGTCCAAATGGGGAAGCCCGCGTTCGACCCCTGGTAGTTCGCCAACCCTGGGATCTGCTGACCCAAATCCAGGGTCTTGATCAAGTAGTGGTTATTGTCTTGCGGACCGGTCTCATGCTCCCAGCGAATGCCAATGTTCAGGGTGGTGCGAGGGTTCAGGCGGAAGTCGTCCTGGACGAAGGCTCCATAGAAATGCTGGTGAATCTGGTCTATGGTAGGCCAAGCATAGGCAGTCCCGCTGTCATTGACGCCCATCTCTGCGGAGGCAAACTGGTCGCCGCTAGCGCTGACGTCATAGCCCAAGAAACTGGAACCGGTGTTAACGGCGTTAAAATACGTGTTCCCAGGCCCTTGGGATTCGAAGTTCTGGGTGTAATAGTAGCGATACTGCCAGCCGAACTTCATGTGGTGCCGGCCGAATTCGTGCGTTACGATCACTTGCGGGTTATAGTTGCGCACGTGGTCGTACCACCAGGTGCTGAAGCCGGTACCCATGTTCCCGCCAATGCCTTGGAAATTGAAGTTGGGGAAGTACTCACCTTGGGTGGTGTTATTGATCGGTTGCCACCAATTATCGTTCGGCCACAAGGCCCCCCAAGCATTGCAGTAAACGTTGACCGTCGACCCGCCAGGGCACGGCGTGCCCGGCTTCATCTTGGCGATGGTCGAGTTGTAGTCGTCATCTGTGTAATTGACGCCCAACTTGATGTCGATGGTCGTCTTCGGGCTCATCATGTACAGCACATCGATCCCGGAGTTATCCGCGTCCATGATGCCGCCGTTCTGGGACGGGAAGGCGATCGAGTGGTCGGCGGTCGGGTTGTCGTTGTCCAAGCGGGTACGGAACTCGCTATAGTGCCCGTAGATGCGCAGCTTATCGCTGACGTTGAAGTCCACGCGCTCGGAAAGGTTGTGGTACTTGGTCCACCAGGGGAAAGTGACCTGGAAGTTGTCCGAGCCGTCGGGAGTCAAGGGGGCATGGTTCGCACCCCAATTCAAATAGGGCATGAGCACCTGGGCGGTGGGATTGATGGCGCCCGGGCAGATCACGTTCGGTTGGTTCTGGCAACTGATGGGAGTGCGAGTCGCCGTGTCATGGACGGGGTCAAACACCGTGGTGTTCGGGTCGTAGATGGCAGACGCGGGCGTAGCCGCGGTCCGTTCGGCAGGGCCTTGGAGAAGTCACCCGCTAATTCCGGGACTGTCGGTATGGTCGCAATATAGTTACTGGGCTGCCGGGCGTACCATCTCTCAAAAGCGAAGAAGTTGAACAGTTTATTCTTGATGATGGGGTTGCCCACCGTGAAGCCGTAGATGTTCTGCTTGACGACGTCCGAAGAACGCGAGACGCGGTTCGCCAAGGCGTTAAAGTTCGGTTGCCGCCACATGCCATAGGCATCGCCATGAATATCGTTGGTGCCGGACTTCATGGAAATGTTGATGGCGCCGCCGGAGCTGAAGCCGTGCTCGGAGTCCGGGATGTTCTGCTGCACAACCACTTCCTGTACAGCGTCCATGGGCGGATTGTAAGAGCCGCGCGAGTTGCCATCGTCGGATCGGTTGCCGTCGATGATCTGCTCGTTGCCGCCGCCGGTCGGTCCGCCGATATCCATGCCGCCGTCCGACCACATGTAGAAGGGCAGGCGGTGGGCTTCATCCCAGTAATCGTTGATCACGCCGGCATCCAGCAGGGCCAGCGTGAAGGCACTGCGCGCCAGGATGGGAAGGTCCTTCAGAAACGAATTCTGCACGGTGACGCTCATGTTCGAGGTGTTAAACTCGACTTGGCCGACTGAGGTCGTGACCTCGACGGTCTGGGTCACGGAGCCGAGGGTCAGCACCGCGTTCACCGTAAGGTCGCCCGTAGCTTGAACGACCACGTTCTCTTGAATGAACTTTTCGAAACCAGGAGCTTCCACAATAACGCTGTAAGTTCCGGGAAGTACCCGTTCGAATGCGTAGAAACCACTGGCGTCCGCTGGCGTAACAACCTCCGCACCGGTAGCGGCGTTATGCAGGGTGACTTTGGAGCCAGGTATGACAGCGTGCGTGGGATCGGTTACGACACCGCGGACGGCGCCGCGAGATTCTTGCGCACTCAGGGGTTGAACGAAACACGACATGATTGCCACCAGCAAAGCTCCCGTCAAAAGAACTGGAAGCTTGTGACTGGAGGCCCATCGCGTGCACTTCTTCAACATAGGTTTTCCTCCTCAATTCGGTCAGAAATTCAGGGCCGGATGCCCTGACTATTGGTCGCTAGCCCGCCACGTTGCAAGAGGGTGATCCTCTGAAGAGTACTACCTCTGCCAGGTATCGGCAGATCGTTCCCGATTGAAATGATAAGCTGTGATTGGGCATCGAACGTCGAGTACCCTGCCAGTCTTGCAAGCGTACGATCATGAGCGGCCGGTTATACATGCGGAGTTGAGGCTCGTCAGGGGAGTATTTCTAAACCTGTAAAGCCTCGGTAATAATGTCAGACTGATTGTTTCTCTAGTTAATGCTCGGTTTATAGGCACTCTACTTCTTCGAGAACTTGAAAATCACTAACTATCGGTCACCCTCTGTCAGTGGAGCAAGTGCCATTCCAAACCACTTGCAACCTTAAGTCGCTGAAATACATACACGTTTATTGAGACGAGAAACATACGACGACCTATAATCCCGAAAATCGTATATGCTTTTTGGAATTTCTCCGTTTTCCTGTACCGGTGTGTTCCTTATTTCGAACGCCACAAATATAGAAACAGTAAAAGGGATAATACAAGAATAAGTGACAGAATGTCCGACTTAGAGTTGATCCTCTTTCCTGTCAAATGGACATGTTGTCCGAAATGGCTTCTGCTTTCTCACACAGGACGGCCTTGGGGGACCGGACTGTTTTTTGGTTATATGAGCATCGCGATGAGGCCGAGCGGGCGGGCGCCACGACACCTGCCGGGTTCGGCACTGGTAGGCGAGTGTGGAGCGCGCAGAGTACCTTGCCTTTGCACGCTGAATTGCAATACGGCGTGCTTACCTGCTGAGCGACCCTGACCCCGCAACGTCGCTCGAGGAGTTGGCCAGCACTCACTTCTTTCGCGGAGGCTGCGAGGGCCGCATTTCGATGCGGCTGGCGAGGGTTGTGGAAGGATAAGTGAAGAGGTCAACCACGGCTTTGGCGATGTCCTCGCCGGTAAGCTTCCAACTTGGCGGGGCCGCTCGCCCGGCGCACCTCCGAAATCCGTATCCACGCTCCCCGGCATAATATAGCTCACACGAATTCCGTCGTATCGAACGTCCTGCATCATGGCCTCGCTGAATCCGTTCAGGCCGAACTTGGAAGCGTTGTAGGCGCTCCCGCCCGGAAAGGCATTAACGCCGGCGAGGCTCGATATGTTGAAGATGTAGCCGCCTCCGCGCTTGCGCATCAGGGGGATGGCCTCGCGGCAGCAATAGAACACGCCCGACAAGTTGGTGTGAATCGTGGTGTCCCACTCCTCGGGCGGTAAGTTGATCCACTGGTTTCATAATTCCTATTCCGGCATTATTCACCAGAAGATCAATCCCTCCGAAATGCTCGGCGGCATTGTGGATGAGCTTCCGGCAATCCGCATAGCGGCCTACGTCCGCCGCCATGCCTTCGATCTCGCCTCCGCCTTGCGCACGCAGCTTTTCAAGCGATTGCTTCAAAACCTGCAGTTCACGCGCGCAGATGTACACCTTCGCGCTCTCTTTAAGCAACCTTTCGGCGATGCAGTAGCCGATTCCGCGCGACCCTCCGGTGACCACTGCAACTTTGCCTTTCAATGCGTTTGTCATTTGAGGACCCTCCCCCCCTCGAGATGCAGGTACATACCAGCTTAAACCGCGAGGAGGGCTGGGGCAACTGCCTGCGGCAAACGCCATCACGCTCGGCAGGCGACGGTCTCGGGAATACGCCCGAAACGGCGGTGGCGGGAACGGAACTCGCGCACTGCAGCCTCGAGGTCAGCGGCGTCAAAGTCCGGCCACATGCGGTCCGTGAAGACGATTTCCGCGTACGCGCACTCCCAGAGCATGAAGTCGCTCAAGCGCTGCTCGCCGCCGGTGCGAATCAACAGGTCAAGCTCAGGGACGACCGCCGCGTCGTGCGTCGCCGGCGGCAAGCAAGCGCGCGAACTCCGCCGGCGTTGCTTCCTCGACCGCCCAGCGATCGCGCGGCACGCAGAATGGCGTCGCGCGCCGAATAATCAATCGCCAGGCGCAGGTGCAACCGCCGGCCCTTCGGCTGTTGCGGCCTCGGCCGCCTCGATCGCCGCGACCAGCGAGGGATCGAGTCGATCCCGCCGCCCCATCACGCTGGTCCTGATTCCCGCGTTCAGTCCAACCTGCAATCGAGGAGCACAGGAACTCTTCGAAAATGTTCATCAGTTCCCGGACTTCTCGCGACGGACGCTGCCAGTTGTCCGAGAAAAGGCGTGCAGCGTCAGGGTCCCGATCCCCAGGCCGGGAGCAGCCCGCACCGCGCGGCGAACTGCCCTGACGCCCTCGCGGTGTCCCGCGCTGCGCGGCAGGCCTCGAGCGCGCCCAACGCCCGCTTCCGTCCATGATGATGGCCGCATGAATTCGCCGGCCGTGTCGCCGTTCGCTTGGCGGCATTCATGCGCCGCGACCGGGCGACAGGGGCGGGGTCAAGCGAAGCCAGGAACTCGGGCGGACTGTGCCATCAAGCTCACATGCCTTCCAAAGGACTTTATCATATAAAGCACCCGCCCAAAAAAATTTCGCCCGCCCCTTACCGCGGGCGCATGGATTGGATCAGCGCCTCCATGTCATCCAGATAGCGCTCCAGCGCCCGCCGGCCGGTTAGGCGTGAGCCGGTAAACGGTTTTCGGCAGTCGGCCCTCGAAATACTTCTCGCAGATGATGTACTCGGCTTCCTCGAGCTTGCGCGCGTGCACGCTCAGGTTCCCATCGGTGGTCTTCAGCAATTTCTTGAGGTCGTTGAAGCTGAGCGATTCGTTCACCGCCAGGGCGCTCACCATGCCCAGCCGGATGCGTTCGTGGATCAGCCGGTCCAGTTCGGCCGGGCGGCCAGCAGCGCCCCATGCTCGATCGCTGCCCTCCGACCAGCCTCGCTCGCGCCTCGCCACCCGGGCCGCCGCACCGAAATCTGTCTAGCCACCGTACCTCCTTGCGATGATCGTCCCGAAGACGATGTGAAGCCCGCCGAAACCCGCCGCCATGATCCCATTGGCCCAGGCGGCAGGGCAGAACAAGGCCACTATTCCCGCAAACATGAAGCACAGACCCATGATCGGGACGACCTTACGGAATACGCCCCTCGCCGTTACCACCCCGGCCCCGTAAAGCAACAGCCAGACCCCGGGCAGGAGGTTGAATACGCCGGCGCGGAAAATCACCATGCTAAGCACCGCCGCCGCCAGCATGGGGGGAAACAAGCCAGCACAAACTTTCGGCCCGGACTCGAAAACAGGGGCGTTTGCACCCTCCGTGCCTTCCAGAAAGCAGCTGAGGCGCCAACCGCAAAGGCGCACAACGCTTCAAACCCCCACACCGCAGCCCACCACACCACTTGGGGGCGAAGCGAGGCAACCATGGCAGCGGCCAAGGCAGTGATCCCCATCATCACCCCGCCCCATCCAGGAACGGCGGTGAAGGAAGCGGCGCTTTCCATGGTCTCGCGGATGAATCGCAAATCATCCATGGCGTGGGTATGACACGGGCGCTGGCCTAGAACGTCGCGAGCGAACTGGACCCGCACATGCCATAGGCGGCTTATACAGGATGCCGGTTTTGTTGTCAAGTACTTTATATCGTAAAGTTACTAATCGATCGCGGCGGCCGGGCCCGCGAGGACCAGGAACGTCATGATGGATACCTCCATGGAAGGCAGTCGCCCGCTTTCGCGCAGGCCGCTGCCTTGGCCGGGTAGGCTCTGTTATACTGCGGTGGTGGTTACATTTTCGGGCGTAGCGGGGTTGGCGCGGGGATTTTCGCGGCTGACTCGAGCTCGCCGACAGGGGTTAATGATGCCATCCAGTTCGCCTGACCACGATGGTCAAAGCGGCGGGTTGAGCGGCCAAATTGAGTCCAAGTATTTTGGACCGCGTGCTGGCCAAGCTGCCGAAACAATCCGATGCCAATGTCCTGGTGGGCTTTGACACCAATGACGACGCGGGAGTGTATCAACTCGCGCCCGACTTGGCGCTGGTGCAGACGGTGGATTTCTTCACGCCCATCGTGGACGATCCCTACACTTTCGGCCAAATCGCGGCGGCCAATGCGCTGAGCGATGTTTACGCCATGGGCGGCCGGCCCATTTCCGCGCTCTCCATTGTGGGATTTCCCAACAAGGAAGAGGGCCTCGAGATCCTGGAGAAAATCCTGCAGGGCGGGCACGCCAAGATGCAGGAGGCCGGCTGCGCGGTAATCGGCGGCCACTCGATCGGCGACGAAGAAATCAAGTTCGGATACGCGGTCACCGGCCTCGTCAACCCGCGGCGCATCCTCACCAATTCTGCGCGCGCGGCCCGGGCGACCGACTGGTCCTGACCAAACGCCTGGGCACCGGAATCATCAGCACGGCGCTGAAGAAAGGAGCAGGCCAGCAAAGCTGCGGTGGATGCCGCGTGCGAGTCCATGTGCGCGCTGAATCGCGCCGCCAGCGAAGCAGCCCTGCAATTTGACGTGCATTCGGCCACTGATATCACTGGCTTCGGCCTGCTGGGCCACGCCCGCGAGATGGCGGCAGGAAGCAAAGTGAGCCTGGTGATCGACTCGACTCAGATCGAATTCCTGCCGGAGGCGGTGGAGTATTCGCGGGGTGGGTTTCCTGCCCGGCGGCCTGAAAAGAAACATGGACTTCATCGGGGGTTGCGTCGAGTTCGCGAGCCGAGTTCCGGAAGAGATCCGAAACCTGCTGTTCGACCCGCAGACTTCGGGAGGATTGTTGCTCTCCGTCGCTGCCCAGGACGCGCCCAAGCTCGTCGAGGCCCTGCGGGCTCAGCGCATCCCCGCGCAAGCGATTGGCGAAGTCATCGAAAAGACGCATCCGCTCATTCTGGTCCGCTAGGCTGATTTCGAAAAGAGGATGCGGCTGGATACCCTGGGCGCGATGCGCGAGGCCATGGCGCTCTACGAATCGCTCGGTTTCAAGCGTATCGAACCGTATTGTCATAATCGCGAATCCCCGGCGCGATTTTTATGGAATTGAATCTTGAGTTGCAATCGTGACTGCGGAAGAAATAGCCCCTTCGGCAACGTTGCACCGATTGGAGACACGGGTTAAGATGGCTCCCATGAAGAAGCGAATACCATGTCAATTGATCCTCGCCGATTTCAATCCTGGTTATCGGCGGCGGTTTGGTCAGGGGGCGAATACCTGCTGGTGAAATGGTATCCCGGGCCACCAGCAGCGGGTCAGCGAGGAAACCCTGAAGCCGCGTCCCTTTCACAACGATTCGCTCGGAATTGATGTTCAAATTGCGGACGGACTCTACGGGAACGTCGAGAATTTTCCGGGTGGAGTGAAGATCAGGCGTTCGAAGTTCTGGAGCGTCGGCCCCTCGCTGACGATCACTTCCCAGCCCAACCCCGACCAGACCTGGGAATTTTCCCCGGAAGCTCTGGCGAAATGGGAGCAAGGGGCGCGACGAAGGATCTTGCCGCTCTATCATCTCGAGCATACGAAGATCAATAATCGTGACGCGATGCTGATTCGTCAGCTCAAGGGCCGCTACATGCACTTGACGGCGAGAATCATCAGTCCAAAGAACGGATCATCGAAGCCGATTGTTCCCCCGGGGTGGAGGACGAAGCTCTCTACATGGAGGCGTGCGACGAGACCTTGCGCACCATAAAAGTGGCCGGGGCCGCGAACCGCCATCGCCGCCCACGCCCGGCGTGGTGGAGCTATGACGCCAAAGCATAAGGGCCTCTAAGTAACACGCTTGCGATCGTCCGGAGGAGCCAGGATGCAAAAGTGGGAAGTTGTGGAAGGCAATCTTGCTTCCCCGCGAGGATTTCGTGGGGCGGCCGTCGCCGCGGGGATTAAGAAGAAAGCCCACGAGCTTGACCTGGCTTTGCTCGTTTGCGACCCTCCCGCCGCCACCGCCGCCGGCTTGTTTACTACCAACCTGGTGATGGCCGCACCGGTCTTGTTTCGCGCGCAGAACCTGGAGGAAAGCCACGGGCGCTGCAACGCATTGCTGGTGAACGCAGGAAATGCCAACGCCTGCACGGGCCGCAAGGGCCTCTCGGTGGCGAGTGAGAGCGCACGGGCGGCGGCCAAGCTACTCAATCTCCAACCCGCGCAGGTGCTCGTGGCCTCCACAGGCGTCATTGGAGTGCCGCTCGAGCTGGACCTGGTCACAACCCCGCTTCCCGCCCTCGTCGAGGCACTTTCGGTTGAGAACGCCTCGGCGGTCGCGCGCGCTATCATGACCACGGACACGTTCCCCAAGTCGTGCGTCCTTCGCTCGGAGGTGAGCGGGAAAGTCGTGCACCTGGCGGGCATCGCCAAGGGCGCGGGAATGATTCATCCGCATATGGCTACGCTGCTTTCTTTTCTGACCACCGATGCGCTCATCGGCCAACGCACGCTTCAGAACTTGTTGCGCGCGGCGGTGGATGTTTCTTTCAACCGTATTACCGTAGATGGCGATACCTCTACGAATGACACCGTGCTGGCCTGGGCGAGCGGCCTCGCCGGTGTGGGCGTACGGCCGGGCAATTCGAGCTGGGCGTGGTTCCTGGAAGGGCTTACCGAGCTGTGCCAGCGCCTGGCCAAGATGATCGCCCGGGACGGCGAGGGCGCAAAGAAACTGATCGTAGTCGAGGTCGAAGGGGCCAGAAAACCCTCCGATGCGGATTGCGTGGCGCGAGCTATTGCGAACTCTCCGTTGGTCAAGACGGCCATCGCGGGCGCCGATCCCAACTGGGGCCGCATCATCTGCGCGGCGGGTTATTCCGGCGCGGCCTTCGACCCCAACAAGGTGGATATCCGCATCAACAATTTGCTGGTCTGCCGTGAGGGGATGGACGCAGGCTACGACGAAGCCGCGGCGCGTAAGGAACTCGAGGGGAAAGAAGTGACGCTCCGGCTCGACCTCCACCAAGGCAGGGCTTCCGCGCATATCTGGACTTGCGACCTGACTCACGATTACATCACTATTAACGCGTCATATCGGACCTGAGGCAGGGCTCTCATGTCGGGAATCATCGGCTACATCGGTAACAAACGCGTGGTGCCCGTGTTGCTCGAGGGGCTGCAGCGGCTTCAGTATCGCGGCTACGATTCCGCGGGAATCGCCGTGATCGACGGCGCCAGGCTGCAAGTGCGTCGCGCCCCGGGCAAACTGCACAACCTCGAAGAGGTGGTCCGCCTGAACCCGGCAGACGGCGCATACGGCATCGGCCATACGCGCTGGGCCACGCATGGCGCCCCCACTGAAGAAAACGCTCATCCCCTTTGCGACTGCAACGGAACGGTGGTCGTGGTCCACAACGGGATCATCGAAAACTACCAGGAGCTGAAGAAGGGCCTGGTTGCGGAAGGGCACAAATTCGCCACGGAAGTTGACACCGAAGTGATTGCTCATCTGGTGGAGAAACACCTGGCGGGCGACGGCGGAGCGGCCGGGACCACCGAACCGAACAATCTCGAGGAGGCCGTGCGCTCCGCCGTGCACGAACTCCGGGGCGTCTTTGCTCTGGCCATCATTTCCACACGCGACCCCAACAAAATTATCGCCGTGCGGCAGGGACCCCCAGTGGTGATCGGCCTCGGCAAGGACGAATACTTTGTGGCCAGCGACGTTCCCGCCATTCTTTATCACACGCGCGAGCTCTTCTTTCTGGCTGACAACGACCTGGCCGTGCTGACGCCCAATGGCGTGAAGCTGAGCGACTTTGACGGCCATCCTGTCTCGCGCCGTGTTCAGCACATCACCTGGGATCCCGATCCTGGCTGAAAAAGGCGGTTTCAAGCATTTCACCATCAAGGAAATTTACGAGCAGCCGCGCGCCGTCCGCGACACCGCGCTCGGCCGGTTCTCGCTTGAAACCGGCCAGGTATTCCTGGACGAGATGGAGATCCGCGAGGAGGAGTTCCGCGCCTTCCGGGAGATTAAGATTGTAGCGGCCGGAACCTCGCGCCACGCAGGCCTGGCGGGCAAGATCATGATCGAGCGCGTGGCTCGCGTCCCCGTCGAGGTAGACTACGCCTCGGAGTTTCGCTACCGCGACCCTCTGCTCGACTCTCAAACCCTGGCGGTCTTCATCACGCAGTCGGGCGAGACGGCGGACACCATCGCCGCCCAACGCGAGGCGCGAGCCAAAGGCGCGAAGACCCTCGCCATTTGCAATGTGCTGGGAAGCATGGTCTCCCGCGAGGCGCATGGCACGATTTACACCCACGCGGGCCCCGAGATCGGCGTTGGCTCAACGAAGACTTTTGCGGCCCAGTTGACCGCCCTTTATCTCTTCTCGCTTTACCTCGCTCAGGTGCGCGGCTGCCTTACCTATGAAGCCAGCAAGTCCTGGCTGAAGGCTCTGGCGGGGCTGCCGAAACAACTCGAGTCCGTCCTCCAGCGCGACGACGAGATCGCCGAACTGGCGCAGCGCTTCTACAGGTCTTCGGATTTCCTCTACTTGGGCCGCGGCGTGCACTTCCCCGTGGCGCTCGAGGGCGCCCTCAAAATGAAGAAGATCTCTTACATTCACGCCGAGGCCTACCCGGCGGGGGAGATGAAACACGGGCCCATCGCGCTGATCTCCGGCGGGCTGCCGGTGGTGGTGATTGCTACCTGCAACTGGGACTCATCCTATTCCCGGCAGCGCTACGAGCGCACCCTCGCCAACATCAAGGAGGCCAAGGCGCGCGGCGCAACCCTCATTGCCTTGGTGACCGAAGGCGACCGTGAAGTTCGCTCTATGGCGGACCATCTGGTGGTTCTGCCTCACACCAGCGGCACGCTCTCGACCATCCTCGAGGCCGTCCCGCTCCAACTCCTCGCTTACCACATCGGCGTGCTGCGCGGCGCCGACGTGGACCAGCCGAGGAATCTCGCCAAGTCGGTTACGGTGGAATGAGGTCCGGCGTAAGTTTAATTTCTGCCCTTCGGAGTGGTTATGGGCCTGCAGCTCGCCCATACACGTGGAGTTTCAAACGTCGTCGTCCCCGCGCAAGCGAGGACCCACGTCCGGTAGATTCCCGCTTTCGCGGGAATGACACGACTTTCCGGAGCGGGCAGATCTCATGTCCAGCAGTTGCGGATTGACAAACGGCTCTCTGGGAGCATCTCGGTGAAACTCGTATACTCCGATGGTTACGACTTGAACCTCGGCAACCACGTCTTCCCTTCTATCAAGTATCGCCTGGTGAAGGAGAAGCTGCTCTACGATCACATCGTTGAGCCGGGTGATTTCATCGTACCTCCACTTGCCTCGGTGGAAGATATTGCTCTGGTCCACCACCGGGAATACCTGCGCAAGCTTCAGACGGGCAAGCTCTCCTATCTCGAAATTCTGCGCCTCGAGATCCCCTATTCACCTGAGCTGGTCCGGGCGGTTTGGCTGTGTACGGGCGGCTCGATCCTGGCAGGGCGCCTGGCGCTCGAGGATGGAGTGGGGGTCAACGTGGGCGGCGGCTTTCACCATGCCTATCCTGACCACGGCGAGGGTTTCTGCGTGCTGAATGATTTCTCCGTGGCCATCCGCCGCCTGCAAAAGGACGGGACCATCGAGCGCGCCATGACCGTCGACTGCGACGTCCACCAGGGTAACGGCACGGCAGCGATCTTTGGCGGCGATCACACGGTTTTCACTTTGTCGATCCACCAGGAAAACAACTACCCGTATCCCAAGCCGCCCAGCTCGCTCGATATCAACCTGCGCGACGGCGTGGGCGACGAAGACTACATAGTCCAACTTGCCGATGGGCTTGACCAGGCGCTGGCGGACTTTACCCCGGGCCTCATTTTCTACGTAGCCGGCGCTGACCCCTACCGCGATGATCAACTCGGGGGATTGAAGCTCTCTATCGAAGGCCTCGAAAAACGCGACCGCCTGGTTTTTGAGAAAGCCCGGGCCAAACAGATACCCGTCGCAGTCACCCTGGCCGGAGGCTACGCGCGCCGCCTCGAGGACACCATCCAAATCCACACCAATACCATCCGCGTCGCCAAGGAATTTGCGAAGTAGCGCTGACTTCGTGCTTCTCGAAGACAGCGGCTCTCCGCGGTGCGCATCTGCCCGGGAGCGTGGACCGGCGGTTGCCGCACAGCGCTCCAGAGCGTGGCATGTCCGGCTAGCTTGCAATTTTAATGAGGTGGGTATTGAGTGAGCCGGTGCGGTAACCTTCCAGATCCAGCGTTACGAAGGTGAAGCCCAGAGCTTTGAAGATTTCGACAAAGCGCTTCGCCATGTCGAGGCTCAGGGCGCGGGAAAGTTCGTCCGGAGCGATTTCGATGCGCGCCAGCTTCTCGTGATAGCGCACGCGGAACTGCCGGAAGCCGAGTTCGCGCAGGGCCTCTTCGCCCTTCTCGACAATTGCCAAGCGTTCCGGGGTCACCTCAATGCCATAAGCGAGGCGCGAGGAGAGGCACGCGGACGCGGGACGGTTCCACACCGGGACGTCTGCGCGGCGGGAGAGTTCACGGATATCGGCCTTGGTCATCCCTGCATCGAGCAGCGGGGTCAGGACCTTGTGCTCGCGGGCGGCGCGTTGGCCGGGGCGCCAGTCGCCCTGGTCGTCCGCATTGATGCCGTAAGCCACGGCAGCGAAGCCGCGCTGGGAGACCAGCGCATCGAGCTTGTCAAACAGCTCGTCCTTGCAAAAATAGCAGCGATCCTGATTGTTCGCGCGGTAGGCGGGGTTCGAGAGTTCATCGGTGGTGATGAACTCGTGCGGCAGCTTGAAGCGCGCCACCACCGCCTGCGCCTCCTGCCGGTCGCGCGTGGAGTAGCTGGCGGAGAGCGCCGTCACCGCCAGCATGCGCTCGCCCAGCGCCTGGTGCGCCGCGTACGCAAGGTAGGCCGAGTCTACCCCGCCCGAGTAAGCAACCACCAGCGACGGCACCTGCCGCAGTTGCTCGAGTAGCTTAAGTTCCTTAACTTCCGATTCACCCATCTGTAACCCCACGTTACAGAATACCGCCAAAGGACCGAATGCACAATACGCGCGGGTAGTGGTACAGTTTGGCGTGGCACGGCCATCCTGGCCGTGTCAGTGCACGAGCGGGACGCCCGTGGCGCTTCAAACTGTACCACTACCTACGCGCGAAGAGACTGGCCTGAAACGCAGCAGTTTGTCCATCGGCCTCAAAAAGGCCGCGGACCCCAGCACCGGGGGGCCGCGCTACCCATGCTTGCTCAATTTGCAAGTGCGCTATTGAATCAGTTTCGGCTGTTGCGTTCCCTCGTCGCCGTTTTCGGCGTTGACCAGGCAGACGGCGGCGACCTGGTCGCCTTCCTCGAGGTTGATCAGCCGGACGCCTTGCGCGGAGCGGCCCGACTCGCGGATGGTGCCGGCATCAAGGCGAGTAATCTTGCCTTGCTGGCTGATGATCATGACCTCCGACTCTTCGCTCACGCTCAGCACGCCGACAACCTTGCCATTACGTTCCACGGTCTTCAGATTGATCACGCCCTTGCCGGCACGGGACTGTAGCCGGTATTCCGTGATCTGGGTTCGCTTGCCGTACCCTTTCTCGCTGACGGAGAGGATGAGCTCCTTATCGCCCACGATCTCCATGCCCACGATGTAGTCGCCCTTCTCGAGGTCCATGGCATAATTGCCATAAGCCTGCCTGCCCATGTCGCGGACGTCACTCTCGGGGAAACGAATGGCCATGCCTTCATGGGAGGCGAGGAAGAT
The DNA here is from genome assembly GCA_963770415.1 of uncultured Acidobacteriota bacterium. GTDB lineage: Bacteria > Acidobacteriota > Terriglobia > UBA7540 > UBA7540 > CAVROP01. Next base: position 45,051 of record CAVYPU010000028.1, on the reverse strand, counting down.
CGTGTCGCGTCCGCTGGTCAGCGTGGCGCCGATCAGCGCATCGCCCTCCTCGACTTTCATGGCGATGATGCCGCGCGAGTTGGGGCTCGAGAATTCCGCCAGGCGCGTCTTCTTGATGAGGCCGAGCCGCGTCACCAGGGTCACGTAGCCCTCCTCGGCGTATGTCGCGCCGTCGATGGTTACATCCTTCGGCTCGTCCGGCAAATTCCTCACGACCACCACCGCCGCCACTTTCTCGCCCGAGGCGAGGTTCACGAGGTTGACGATGTTCTTGCCCTTGCCCGCCGCGCCCACGTCCGGAATTTCGTAGACCTTCAGCCAATACATCTTGCCGGTGTGGGTGAAAACAAAAATGTAGCTGTGGGTGGATGCAATGAAGAGGTGTTCGACGAAATCCTCGTCGCGCGTCTTCATCCCCAGGCGTCCCTTGCCGCCGCGTCCCTGCTGGCGATAGATGCTGACCGGGGTGCGCTTGAGGTAGCCCGAATGCGAGACGGTGATCACCACATCCTCGATCGCGATCAGGTCCTCGAGCTTGATTTCCGCCTGCTCCTCGATGATCTCCGTGCGCCGCAGGTCGCCGTAAGTCTTCTGGATTTCCTTCAGCTCGTTCACAATCACTTTCTTCAGCACCTTATCGCTGGCCAGTATCTCCTGGTACTCGGCGATCTTCTTCTGAAGGTCGTCGTATTCCTGCTGGATTTTGTCGCGCTCGAGGGCGGTCAGGCGCTGCAACTGCAACTCGAGGATGGCCTGGGCCTGCCGCTCCGTGAATTCAAACTGCGCCATCAACCCTTGGCGCGCTTCGGGCGGGGTCTTCGAGGCGCGAATCAGCTTAATGATGGCGTCCAGGTGTTGAAGCGCCTTGAGGAAACCCTCGAGGATGTGCGCACGCTCCTGGGCCTTGCGCAGATCGTAAGCGGTGCGCCGCCGCACCACGTTGACGCGGTGGTCGATGAAAAGCTGCAGGGCTTCGACGAGCGGCAGGGTGCGCGGCTGCCCGTTGACGATGGCCAGCATGATCATGCCGAAGTTTTCCTGAAGCTGCGTATGCTTGTAAAGGTTGTTCAGGATGACTTCCGGCTGCTCGCCGCGCTTCAGCTCCACCACCATGCGCATCCCGTCGCGGTCGGACTCGTCGCGCACGTCGGAGATGCCCTCGATCTTCTTGTCTTGAACGAGCTGCGCGATGCGCTCGATCACTTTCGACTTGTTCACCTGGAACGGGATCTCGGTGATGACGATCTGCTGCTTTTCCTTGGTGGGCCGCTCGATGGCCGCCTTGGCGCGCATGGTGAACTGCCCGCGGCCGGTCGCGTAGGCGGACTTGATTCCGCTCTTGCCGTAGAGGTAAGCGCCGGTGGGGAAATCGGGGCCGGGAACGAGCGAGAGCACTTCCTCGAGCGATGCTGTGGGCTTGTTGATCAGCAGGATGGTGGCTTCGATAATTTCCGTCAGGTTATGCGGCGGGATCTTGGTCGCCATGCCGACGGCGATGCCGTCCGAACCGTTGATCAAGAGGTTCGGCACGCGCGTGGGAAGAACCACTGGCTCTTCCGTGGATTCGTCGAAATTGGGGATGAAGTCGACCGTCTCCTTTTCGATGTCCTCGAGCATCTCCTCCGCGATGCGCGCCAGGCGGCATTCGGTGTAACGGTAGGCCGCCGGGGGATCGCCATCCACAGAGCCGAAGTTGCCCTGACCGTCAATGAGCAGATAGCGCATGTTGAAATCCTGCGCCATGCGCACCAGGGTGTCGTAGACCGCCGCATCGCCGTGAGGGTGATATTTCTTGATGACTTCGCCGACCACGCCCGCGCACTTAATGTAACGCTTGTCGGAAGTGTTCCCCTCTTTGTACATGGCGTAAAGAATTCGCCGATGCACCGGCTTGAGGCCGTCGCGCACGTCCGGCAGCGCCCGGCCGATTATCACGCTCATCGCATAGTCGAGATACGACTTCCGCATCTCGTCTTCGATGTTGACCGGAATTTCCCGCAACGGCTTGAAAAGTTCTTGATCACCCATTAACTAACTCCCTGTTTCGCCTTTCATTTTGAGCCCATTCGCTGTCATCCTGAGCACAGACCTCATGATCCTTCGACTCACCACTGTGGATGAAAATGAAAAACTATCCCTCTCCGCCTGGCCCGCGACGGCGCTTTTATCAGCCGACGCGGGACGGGTGAGGGGGTCCATTTTCATGGCACCGAAGGATCTTCTCAGTTCGAAAACAAGCCAACTGCAGAGATTCTTCGCTGCTATGAAAAATAGGCCGAGACATCATCAATGGATCCCCGCTTTCGCGGGGATGACGCCTAGTCTGTCATTCCCGCGAAAGCGGGAATCCAGCCTTTCTTCACGCACAGTGGTGAGCCGAAGGATCATGGCATCTTCGCTCAGAGTGACAAAACCGGCGGCTTACTCGTCCCGAGCCGCCTCTCGCCGTTCGGCGATAAGTTCGTCCGAAATTGAGCGCCCCGGTTTGACGAACCGCCGAAGACGTTGCTGGGCTCGTGCAATTCGGCTTTTCAGCGTGGCGAGTCGCTTTGTGCCACACTTCCTGGGCGGTTTGGATCGTGAACTTAGCGTCATGGGGCAGACAGTGTGCTCAACGGTCTGGCGGTCAAACCTCTATTGTAGCTGATTTTGTGACTTCACAACCACCGCTCCTAGGCGGGCATCGCCACCCTCTCTTTGGGGAACAAGCCATGTCTACATTATACTGCGTGGGAAAGAACGACTGGTAGCTATGACATGACGCGAGCGACAGCGGTGATTACCAGTTCATTGTCGCGCTGCCGAATCCTCACCGTCTTGGCCTTGTATGAACGGGACGTTCCGAAGCGGAATTCGGTCTGTACCGCTGGGGACTTCGCGGGAGCTTTGACGCTTGGCTCTCGAGGCACCACGTCACAGCCCTTTAACTCGAAATGCCAGTTCCAAGCATTCGTAGCCTCAATCAGCACCCGCATTTTCGGGAGCCACTTTCCGTTTTCATAATTATAGAGGGTCTGCCGCTTCACCTTAAGGGTCTTTGCCGCCTCGGCCACGCTGAGGCCACGGGTTTCCCGAGCCTGTTTTAGCTGGTCTCCAAGGAGTTTCGCGGCAGAACCGGCCATGTTCCCTCCAAGCGGCGCGATATCCTGCCAGAAGCATACTCTGTTTCCAAATTTTGTCCAAAAACTTTTACAGAAGAGAATATGTAAAGAAAAATTGACAAACGGCTTCAACTCCGAGTACTATATGTGGTGCCCACATTTAGCGGCATACGAAATGTAGGGGCCTTGAAATATGCAATCAATCGGAGTATTTCTTTATCGAACAAGAGAGGGTTGGCAAGGATGGTGGGTTGTCGAAAAAAGAGGACATTTCCGAAGGCCGAGCCGCAGTGGGAGCGCGAAATTATGACAGATGAGATCACATTGCGGAGAGAGGCCAGCGGAGCAGCCACTGCTCTTCTCCTCATTAGAGCGAAGAGGCACGCTACACCTTCAGTGATCTCCTCGCTCGAAGGCGGAGTGCACTTCTGCGACTTCGTCCTTGCCGGTTTGAGGTACGACAAGGCGGGCGGGGCTGACAAACTGAGCTACGAAGACTTTGAGACGATTCGCTTCGCGACGCGTCTTAGCACACTAGAGTCCGAGGCGGTCCAAAGGTGCCGCGGCGTGCGCCGGATGCTGCTTTCAGCACTGAAGAAACTGAAGCGGAACGAGTCTCCTGATGCACGGCAAATAGAACCCGCATTTGGCTATTTCGAGCATGTAACCGAACTGATGCTTATGGAAAGACGCTACGCGGATCTTGTCCGCAGCGGCGACGGTCCTACCGTCGGGAAAGCCTAGCCGCGTGGCTCGGGTGAAAAAGCCAGTCCGGAAGTCAACTCCCCCCTCTGATTCGGTTAAGTTCCTAGTCATAATAACGCTGGATCATTTCCATCGCTTTAGTGAGTTCCTCAACGCATCGGCCCACACGCATGATGAAGGTGCCGCCGCAGTGGCGGAGTCAGTGGACCTCAAACTGCGCGAGGAGAGGGAAAAGAACCTTTACCCCGCGCTGACCCTTTATTCGGCCTCGTATCCGGAGTTCAACGGGAATACGCGCCGAAGAATAGTCAACGCCTGCGCATCGGCGATCCAGACCTTGTGGACCGTGCACAAGGAACTTCTTCGTCTTATAGCCGGACCATGGGTCCTCCCTGAAGCCAGCATATTCCTGCAAGAATGCTTGGAATGCATGACCACAAAGCCCGTAGCGTCGTTAGTACTAACTGACAGAACGACCTTTCATACGGAGACCCCAACTGGCACGCCTACTATAATTGGAATTCCAAAGATCTATTTTGGCTCGCCCCTCACCTGGCCCAACATTGCACATGAGCTTGCTCACAATATTTTGGTCAACAGAAAGCTGCTTGCCCGAGCTAGCGAGAAATTTGCGTCGTGGTCTTACGAACTTGCCTCGGACTACCTCGCTGTAAAAATTCTTGGCCCCTCTTTTATTGCAGCCTGGGTGGAGTCTCTCATACTGCAAAGATTTGTCGTGACGGATGTGCCCACCCATCCGTCACTGGTGCGAAGGTGGGATTTCGTCCTCTCAACCATGCCGCGCGGGTGGGTGTCCGACCCACTCATTTCACACTGCAAGAATCTAATTGATTGCCTCATGGAGGCGAATGAAAGCACCGAAAGGAAGGTGGTGGATAAGCTCGTTCCGTCATTCATTGAGAAGTGTCCGAGTTGTCAACAACCTCTGCCAAGGATTTTCGACTCGGCGGGCAGCTCAGCCGAGTACGACAGCCTTGTGGGGTCGCTTCCGGACGAGTTGAACGGGATTCCAATTACGGATTATGCTTTAGATACGCGGACTGTTGCAGAGCTATCGAGGCAACTCGAAGAGGGAATACTCGCGTCTGCGGTTATTCGCGGCTCGCGATCGCTATACCAGTCGGTCCGCTCAATGGCCGCCATCCCAGCACGCAACCGCCGTATCAGATTTGACGAATTGGTCAAGGAGGTCATCCAGAAACCGGCCAGAATAGCACAGATTGTACACGCAGGCTGGCTGTTCAAGTTGCGCCTGCTGGAGAGGAAGTTCGATGCGTGCGTAGGATCCTATGATGAATCTCGTGCAAAGGAGTTTTGCGACCAGATTTCCGCCGAATTGTCCCGAGTCAACGAATTCCTGCTCGCCTCAATTAGTACCGCTCATTTCCACAGGGCGATCGAGGGGCTAGATGCCACTATCTGACATTGAGATTCTTTCTAGGCTGCTGCATCCGCACTCTGGCAAGAAACTTGTCATTACGCCAATTGTATCAAGGAAACAGTTCCAGCCAAGCTCGTTCGACCTCAGGTTGGGCAACGACTTTAAAGTCATCCGCAACGTGCGTCAGCCTTACTTCAATCCGCTTGTCGCGGAGGAGACAATGCACAAACAGGTGGGGCATTATCTCATGCCAATTACCGTGAAGGAATTCAGAGCAGTTGTGATCCACCCCGGGGAATTCGCTCTAGGGTGTACCCTAGAGTATGTGCATCTCCCATCGGATATTGCCGCGGTCCTCGAGGGGAAAAGCTCGTGGGGGAGATTGGGACTGAAGATTCACTCCACAGCCGGGTTTGTAGACCCGGGCTTCAGTGGGAGGCTAACATTTGAGATTGAAAACGGGGGCAATATCCCAATCGTATTGCTGCCTGGCCTTCGCGTTGCGCAGCTTTGTTTCGAATGGTGCGCGGAGCCCAGCGTCAGGGCATACGGGTCCGCTGCGACAGGAAGCAAGTACCAGCACCAGCTTGGGACTACTGCCAGCCGCTTCTTTCGCGACTCCGAGATGAAGTTCTTCCGGACTGAAATTGAACGGAGGCTTGCTGAGAAGCTGCACCAGCCATCTCAGCTTCTCAAGGACGTCCTCAAGGAAATATACGAGGAATTCCTGTAGACCCCTTCGCTTCGCCGCACAGTTGACTCCCAACCGCCTCCAACAGCATCCCGGCCAGCCGTGTTCCAGCCCCAATCAGTAATGGGTAGCCGTAAATGTAAGCAAGGAGCTCAGCAACTCCTGTTACGCTGAACTCGATTGGCACTTGGTCGCGTTTGAACCGGTGGTAAGCTCTGCAAAGTAGTTCCTCCACGGTTGCGACGTCAGGGAAAAGCTCTCGAATGGGCTGGCCAAGGTCATCTTTGCTCGCGGCGCGCGCAGTAAGCCAATATCTCTCCTTGTTCGCCCAAAGGTAGACGAGGGCTTTTTCAAGATACACCCGCGCGCGATGATCGGGGTCGAGGGTTTCCCATTCAGCTCCGGACACGGCAACCCACTTTAGCTTCTCTCCATACTTTTCGCACCTGTAAGGTCCCGCGGGTGGAAATTCCGTGGGGTCGGCGATAACAAACTCCGAATGGGGAGTAATGTACTGAAGTTGTTTGCCAAGGTCAGTCGTGCTCATAGAGAATCTCCAGCGAGCCGTGAAAGTTCAAAACGCAGCAGAGATGTCGTAAGCAGAAAGTCATTAAATATCCAAATTCTTCACGTCCAGCGCGTTGTCTTCGATGAACTGGCGGCGGGGTTCGACGACGTCGCCCATGAGGACGGTGAAGATAGAGTCCGCCTCGACCTGATCCTCCACTTTCACCTGCAGCAGAAAGCGCTGCTCGGCGTCCATGGTGGTCTGCCAGAGTTGGTCGGGGTTCATTTCGCCCAAGCCCTTGAAGCGCTGCACGGTGAAGGATTTCTTTCCCAGGGCCATGACGTGCTCGAGGAGTTCACGGCGATCCTCGATGGTCAATTGATTGCCGTTGGTAGCGATGACGAAGGGAGGCACATCGTAGTCGCGGACGCGGCGGTGGAGATCGAGCAGGCGCTTGTAGTCGGCGCTCGAGATCAGGTCCCAGTCAATGGTTCGCTCGCCCAGGGTTTCGCTCGAGTAGGTCAAGGTGTAAAGATTGTGCTCCTCGTCAAGGCGCAGTGTGCTTTTGAACCCTTCCGCTTTGAGTTCCTTTTCGACTATCTCGAGCTTTTCCTTGTTCTCGAGTTCCATCTTTTTCCCGAGCTCCGCCTTCAGCAGTGCATTGACGGGACGCTCGTCGCCGACCCTTTTTTCGAGCTTATCGAAAAGTTCGACGTATTCGGCGAGCGCCATCAGGAAGTTGGTCAGCTCGCCACCCTGCAGCTTGGTTTTCTTGTTGTCGCCGATCTCGACGGTGTGGTCTTCCGTAGCCCGGCGCATGATTTCGCGGCGAAACTCTTTCTCGTCCCGAATGTAGCGCAGCGACTTGCCTTTTCGAATCAGGTAAAGCGGCGGTTGGGCGATGAAGATGTGGCCGCGCTCCACGAGTTCAGGCATCTGGCGATAGAAGAAAGTGAGCAACAAAGTTCGGATATGAGATCCGTCCACATCCGCGTCCGTCATGATGATGATCTTCGAGTAGCGCAGCTTGGATACATCAAAGTCATCTTTGCCGATGCCGGTCCCGAGCGCCGTAATCAAGGCGCGGATTTCCTCGTGGCCCAGCATCTTGTCGAAGCGCGCCTTTTCAACATTCAGGATCTTGCCTCTTAAAGGCAGGATGGCTTGATAGCGGCGATCGCGGCCCTGCTTCGCGGACCCGCCTGCCGAGTCGCCCTCAACCAGGAAGAGTTCGCACCGCTCGGGGTCCCGCTCCTGGCAGTCGGCCAACTTTCCAGGCAGGCCGCCGGAATCGAGCGCGCCCTTGCGGCGCGTCAGCTCGCGCGCTTTGCGGGCCGCCTCGCGGGCGCGCGAGGCGTCGATGGCCTTGGCGCAAATCTTCTTGCCTACTGCGGGGTTTTTCTCAAAAGCCTCCATGAGCTTCTCGTAAACGAAGCTGGCTACAATACTCTGAATGTCGCTATTCAGCTTACCTTTGGTCTGGCCTTCGAACTGTGGCTGTGGAAGCTTGACGCTGATCACGGCCACCAGGCCCTCACGCACGTCCTCGCCCTGGAGGTTCTCCTTAACGTCTTTGAAAAGGCCTTGATTCTGGCCATATTGATTGATAGCCCGGGTAAGGGCCGAGCGAAACCCCGACAAGTGCGTGCCGCCATCCACGGTATTGATGTTGTTGGCAAAGGAGAAGACCGCTTCTGCATAGCCATCGTTATACTGGAGGGCAAACTCCATGTGGACGTCGTCGCGGTCCGCCTCGCCGTAAACGGGCGTTGCGGAGAGCACCTCTTTGTTTTTGTTCAAGTGCTTTACGAACTCGGCGATGCCGCCGTTGTAATGAAACTCCGCCTGCTTGTTGGTGCGTTCATCTTTGAGGCGGATGGTGAGCCCCTTGTTCAAGAATGAGATTTCACGCAGTCGCTGAGCCAAGGTATCGTAGTTGAACTCGCCCGGGTCCATGATCGTGGCGTCAGGCAGGAAGGTGATCTTGGTGCCGCGGCGCTCGGTCTTGCCGGCCCTCTTCAAACTATCCATCGGCTTCCCGCGCTCGTAGGATTGCTCCCAGGTGTAGCCGTCGCGCCAGATTTCGAGATCCAGCCGTTCGGAAAGCGCATTGACTACGGAAACGCCCACACCGTGCAGACCGCCTGAAACCTTGTAACTGTTGGTATCGAATTTTCCTCCGGCGTGCAGAACCGTCATCACCACTTCCGCGGCCGAGCGGCCTTCCTCCTTGTGCAGATCGACGGGAATACCCCGCCCGTTGTCGATGACGGTCACCGAATTATCGCTATGCACGACGACGTCGATGCGATCGCAGTAGCCGGCGAGCGCCTCGTCCACGGAATTGTCCACCACCTCCCACACCAAGTGGTGCAGCCCCATGGCGCCCGTCGACCCGATGTACATTGCCGGCCGCTTGCGCACCGCCTCAAGATCGCCAAGCACCTTAATGCTCGCGGCATCGTAAGCCTGGGCTCCATTAGGCTCTCCATTTTTTTGCTTGCTCACGTGTCCCTGAAACCTCCCGATCTCACCTTGTCTTACAAAAAAGCCGGCAGAGAAAGAGCTTCCCCGCCGGCTCTGTTTCACTGTTGCAATGTGAACGACAACTACTCGACAGAATTATCGGCCCTCTCTGTGTTGATTACTTCCAATACGAGGTCCTTCGCATTGGACTTCATAACTTTCACCCAAGCCTGCCTTTCCGAGCCCAGCAAGGAATCTGGCCCCGATACTTGATTTCATGGACCGCACGAAGAGAGCGAGGTTTCTAGCTGCGCTCGGAATGGCAGGTTTCGCCGCTAACAGGCTCCTAAATCCGCATGGGCATCACCACATACCGGTAGCGGTACGGTCCCGCGTCAACCGGCCGCCACTGGCCGGCGCTCTGCTCATCCTTCAGCTCAAGCGACACCTTCTCGGTTCCTTCCATAACGCTGAAGAAGTCCAGCAGGTATTGGTAGTTGAAACCAATCTGCATGGCCTCATCCTCGTATGTTATGTCCAGCACGTCGTGCGCCTCGCCGTATTCGCCGCTCGAGGAGGATACCTCCAATTGCCCCTTCTCGAGATGTATGCGCACGGCCCGAGAACGCTCGTCAGCGAGCAAGGCCACACGCCGCACGGCGCTCGAGATAGCTTCCTTCTCAAGTTGCAGCACGCGGTTGTTCTCGCGAGGAATAACGGCCTCGTAATTTGGAAACTGCCCGGTTAACATTCGGCAAATCAGGATACGCTTACCCAGGGAAAAGAAGAGGTGGCTCTCGTCCTTTGAGATGGCGACCGGCAACTCTCCTTCCCCTTCCCCTTCCGAGAGCAGCCTCACAAGTTCTCCCATGGCTTTCTTGGCGATCAGAAGTTTCAACTCATTCTTCACGCCCTCAATCTCGATGTCACGCTCAATCAAAGCCAGTCTGTGCCCATCCGTCGCGACCATGGCCAGACTGCTGGGTTTGAGCAGAAGCAGGGCGCCGTTCAATGTGTAGCGGGACTCTTCGCTCGAGATGGCGAAAACAGTCTTCTGGATACATGTAGCAAGGACATTCGCAGGAAGCGTGGCCAAAGGAGGGGGAAGGACAGGCAGCATGGGGAAATTGTCCCTCGCCATGCCCACTAACTTAAACGAAGAGCGCTGACATGTAAGCTGGACCCAGTGGTTCTCCAGAGCTTTGAAGTGAACCTCGGCCTCAGGAAGGGACCGGATGATCTCAATCAAACGTTTGGCAGGAATCGTCCCGGACCCCGGAGTCTTCACCTTAGCCGGGCAATTGCAACACACACCCAGGTCAAGATCCGTGGCGCTGATGCGAAGATTTTCCCCTTCGGCTTCAACCAGCAGGTTGGAGAGAATCGGAATGGTGGTTTTCTTCTCAACCACTCCTTGAGTGAGAGCCAGTTCTTTTAGGAGTTGAGATTTTTCTATAGAGAAATCCATTAGATTATTATCCTATCAATATAGGTTCTTAGTAGTAGTAGGAGTTGTGCAAGTGTGGAAAAGCATGGATCGCCTTTCCGCAGAGCGGCATCCGGATGCTTGGCCTGTGCATAGGATGTGTGAATATGTGAATTTCTTCCCGTCAGCAACTCGGTAAGATAAATTCACAGGTTTTCTCATCATGAACGTCCTGCAAAACTCACTAAGTTCAATTGAGACTATCGCGAAGCTTGTTGATAAGTCTGTTTAAATCTCTGTCTGACTGGCGCAACTTCGAAATTTTATTGATAGAGTGTAACACAGTGGTGTGGTGTTTGCCGCCGAATTCCCTGCCGATCTGAGGTAATGAGGCGGGAGTAAGTTCCTTCGCCAGATACATGGCAATCTGGCGGGGATAGGCGACGGGATGGCTGTTGTTCTTCGCTCTCAGTTGGGGAAGCGTCAGGCCAAACTCCTGGCAGACTACCCGCTGGACGTTCTCGATGGAGACGCGGCGGTCGCCCAGGTCCACAAGGTTCTTCAAAACCTGCTGCGCCATAGGAACACAAATCTCAGCGCCGGTGAGGGAGGAATAAGCGACAAGCCGATTCAGCGCACCTTCAAGGTCGCGGATGCTGGATTTGATCTTGCGCGCTACGAAATCACTGACCTCATCAGGCAAAGTTACCTTTTGCGCTTCACACTTCTTGGCCAGAATGGCCCTCTTGGTTTCGAGATCAGGGGGTTGCAGATCGGCAATCAGCCCCCAAGCAAAGCGGGAGCGCAACCTCTCCTCGAGGCTGGGGATGTCCTTCGGAGGACAGTCGGAAGAAATCACCATTTGCTTCTGCGATTCGTGGAGAGCATTGAAGGTATGGAAGAACTCCTCCATGGTCCGTTCCTTCCCGGCAATAAACTCAATGTCGTCCACAAGGAGCACATCAACGTTTCTATACTTATCCCGGAAAGAAATCATGCGGTCGTAGCGAAGGGAGTTGATGACGTCGTTGGTGAAGGCTTCGGAGGAGACGTAGGCCAGCCGCGATTCCTTCCAGTTATGCTTGATCAGGTGGCCTATGGCTTGCATTAAGTGGGTCTTTCCCAACCCCACGCCCCCGTAAAGAAAGAGCGGGTTGTAAGCCTTCGCCGGCGACTCCGCCACTGCCCGTGCCGCAGCGTGAGCGAACTGGTTGCAAGAACCCACTACGAACGTATCGAAGGTGTACTTGAGACTGAGTTGGTGATCGACGGAATCGAAGTCCAGCCTGCCCTGCGTGGGTTTCGGATCGTCACCGTTCGGGCTCTTTCCAGATCGAATTCTCCCCCAAAACATACCGAATCTCGCTGAACTGCATGTGCAAATGCTCAAGGGCCTCGCCGACAAGACCGGCGTAGTTCTGATGGATCCATTCCTGGAACTCGCGATTCGGGACCGACACCACAATGGCGCCGTTCTCCACATGGCTGAACCGCGTGGGCCGCAGCCAAGTCTGGTAGCTCTGTGTGTTGACCTTCGTCTTGAGGTAATTCAGGACTTGAAGCCAGGCATTCATCGAGGTTCCGTTGGGGGAGGGAGGTACGCTTATTGGCACTTGCGCCCCGCAGGTTCGGAATCAACCCGCCGAGCAAAAAGGCAACGAAGACCTCTCAAGGCCCTCGAGCGCCCGCTCTGGATCCTAAATTGCCCCCATTTTTCGAACCGGAGCGTTCTTAAGAGGAGTACGTGCTTGCTAGAAACCACCCGGCTCACTGCCCTAATATAGCACGAAGGAGGTTTCCTGTCCATTCCACTGGGAACCGCAATTTAAGCGTGAATTTCACGATCCTCCGGTTCGCGCCGCTGCATGAAAACACTCGGATTCCCGTGTTTGTTAAGGAGGGGTTAGGGGCGGTTGACAAAGCGAAGGACCGCGCCATTCGAAACGAAATCAAGGCTCCAGCAGACGTGCGATCTCATCACGAGCCGGGACGCGGAGTGGGCGGGGCCGGCCCTTGGCGTCTAGCACGTGGATCCCGTCGCTTGTCTTGGTAACCTGGCCAATTACGGCAGCGCTTATGCCGTGCCGCGCGTAAGCCCGAAGCAGCCTTGGAGTTGACTCCGCGCTCGCCACCACTAGTAGGGAGCCTGAGGCGATCAACGCGAAGGGATCGAAGCCCAGGATTTCGCTGAAACGGCGCGTCTCCTCGAGTATAGGAACCTTATCGCTCCAGACGCGTAAGCCGACGCCGCCCGCCTTGGCAAGCTCGTACAGACTTGAAGCCAGTCCCCCTTCGGTCGGGTCGTGCATGGCGTGGATATCGCCATGGCGTGCAGCAAGCATTGCGGCCTTGACAACGCTGATTCCGGGATTGTAGAGCAGCCGCTCGGCGCGGCGAAGCGTCCTGGCGGGCAATTCTCGGGCCAGGACATGGCGCCTCGCTCTCGCCAGTATCGCGGTACCCTCAATCGCGATGCCGCGCGTAAGCAACACCTGGTCTCCCGGCCGCTGGCTCTTCTTTCGAACCAGCTTGGACTTGTCCACCTCGCCGAGCATTTGACCGACCATGATGGGGCGGTCAAGCCCGTAGGTAATCTCCGTATGCCCGCCGCAGAGGGTCACGCCTAACTCACTACAGGCCCGAAGCGTATCCCGAAAGATACTCCTGACCAATGCCAAGGAGGTGCCTCTTTCCGGAAGCAGCAATGTGGCCAGGAACCAGCGGGGACGCGCTCCCAGCGTGGCAATGTCGTTGGCGTTGATGTTGACCGCGTACCAGCCGATACGCTCCGCCGTGAACGTAATGGGATCAGTCTTCGCCACAAGGTACTTGGCCCCCATGTCGATGACCGCCGCATCCTCGCCGAAGCGCGGACCCAGGACAACTCGCGAGCCTCTTGGTACTTGACACGCGGCCAACAACCCTTGGAGAATGCGTGAGGGCAGTTTTCCGGGTGGAAATAGCTTCATAGTGTGGTGAGTATAACTCTCCTGGCTCGGTAGCGAATCAATTCGTGACGACGTCTATCCGGCGGCAAGCTCCGATGCCGCCGCTACGCGGCTCCTGACGAGCGGACTACATATGAAGATCAAAAAGGCGACCAAGCGTTACGAAACGTGGCTGGGCGAGCGACTGAGCCTCATACAGGCGGACCTGGCACTCAAGCACTCCCGGATGGAAGAGGGGCCGTTCCCTTTTTCTGCGCGCAACGTTTTACCGCTGGGCGCAGCTTTGGCCGGAGGTGGGCTCGGACATTGCCAAGGCGCCGCGGGTTTTAGCGGTGGGCGACCTTCACCTGGAGAATTTCGGAACTTGGCGCGACGTCGAGGGCCGCCTGATCTGGGGCGTGAACGACTTTGACGAAGCTTTCCCTATGGCCTACACCAACGACCTCGTCCGGCTTGCCACGAGCGTCCACCTGGCAGTTGCGGCCAACCATCTGGCGCTGGCCGAGCCGGACGCATGCAAGACCATCCTGAACGGCTACCGCGAAGGTCTCGAAGAAGGCGGCAAGCCGTTCGTTCTCGAAGAGGAGCACAAATGGCTGCGGGAAACCGTCACCGGCGAGCTACGCGACCCTGTCCACTTCTGGGGAAAGATGAATGCCATGCCCACCGCCCGCGGCGAAATCTCCAAGAGCGCAAGGAAAGCCCTGGAAGAGTTGTTGCCGGAGCGTAAGCTGATCTATCGCGTCGCCCACCGTGTGGCGGGGCTGGGAAACCTGGGCAGGGAGCGATACGTGGCCATCGCGGACTGGGACGGCGGAAGGATCGCCCGCGAGGCAAAGGCATGGCGCCTTCGGCGTGCGTCTGGGCGAACGAAGGCAAAGGCCCCAAGAAGATCTTCTACGAGGAGATCATAACCAAAGCCGCGCGGGCGCTCGACCCCTACGTGCATCTGCGCGGCAGGTGGACCGTGCGCCGCCTTTCTCCGAGTTGTTCCCGCGTCGAGCTGGCTGCGTTGCCCGAGAAGCGCGATGAACAACGCCTGCTCCACGCCATGGGTTTCGAGACCGCAAATATCCATCTCGGAAGCAAGGAAGCCATCAAGGCCGTGCGGCGCGACTTGAGCAGGCGAAAGCCGGACTGGCTGCACGCAGCCGCGCAAGAAATGACCAAGGTCGTTATAAAGGATTGGGAAGAGTGGAAAGAGACGGAAACTGGAATATAGAAAATGGTGACTGGGAAGCCGACGCGCCCAACGACGCACGTGCCACCCCTGAGGAGAGAGTGCTGCCCAGAGGAGAGGACATGCTTGAAGTCATCGACGAAGTGCCCGGCACGTCAGAGTTGGTTAAATGGTTCGGCTATTGGCCATCTTTTCACGATGCTGAAGTGCTCGATTTCAAACTACGCCGGACCGGCTCCTCGGCGGTTCGGGTCCACACTTGGGAAATAACCAACCAGGTGAACGGTAAAGGTTATTTCATCCGCACTAAACATGTCATTGTGAGCTTTGTTTTTGACGGCGTTACGGACCTTCACCTTGAGGGCTTCAATGGACAGAACGTAATCGGCGGACTCCACTTGCGCCAGACGGATGCGGGTTACGAACTCAGGTTAGAACCCTGCTTCGGCGTAGAGGGGACGGTTGCCGCCAGCCATGTCCACGTGGAATTTGAGCTTGGTATTCCCTCGGACAGCCAAGATCTGAAGTCACCTGGCACTTAATTGCGGCGGTGTATAGGACCCAGATAAAGGGAGACTCGCAGTTTCTAGTTTCCATTTTCTTGTTTCCTAACCGACCGGCTGGGCGAAGCAGGGAGCATACTTGCGGGGGAAAGGTTTCTTCTCGCGGTAGGAGCGGGCGAGTTCGAGGTAGATGCCCAGGTCGCGGTCCAGGTCGGACTGGGTGCCGTCGAAATAGAAATTGCGAATGGGGATGCTGCCGTACTCTTTGCTGAGCTTCGGGTAGATGGCCTCGCTCACGATGCCATTCATGCAAGTAAAGGGGCTGATGTCAATGACGCCGTCGGCCCCATGCAGCGCATGATAGGCCGCCATCCCCACGCTCAGTACCATCTCGCCCTGCGCCCCGCAGACCGGCAGATAGGGCCAAGCCAGGTCGATGACCTCTTCCACTTCCGGCTCCTCGTAACCCACGAAGTCCTCATGGAAGGGGGCGATCAAGGTAT
Source organism: uncultured Acidobacteriota bacterium (assembly GCA_963770415.1). Taxonomy (GTDB): domain Bacteria; phylum Acidobacteriota; class Terriglobia; order UBA7540; family UBA7540; genus CAVROP01. The sequence goes on along the minus strand of CAVYPU010000028.1, from coordinate 29,618 downwards.
GCTCGTCCGGACTGTTGAATGTAGGAGCGCAATCGCGCCTTCAGCATGTCCAGCGAGAAGCCCCGCCCGCGCAGGCGCAGCTTACGTTCCTGTTCGGTGTTGGTATAAGCCACCCATTCGGCGATGTGGCTCAGGGAACACTCGGCGCCGTAGCCCTCGAGTTTGCGGATCAGGTCTTCATTCGAAAACGTATTGAGGCGGCAAAAGATCTCGCCCACGACCCCGATCAGCGGAGTATCGGGATCGTACTGCGCGGGGACACGCCGGAACCGTTCTCGCGCCCGAATCACCGACTCGACCAGGCTCAGAAGTTGGCAGTCCATGTCCCCGCAGCTCGACTCAAGCGTCTGGCAGAGGTCCTGAAACGACGCCTGAAAGGCCCCGTCCGCGGCGCCCGGGCTGGTTTCATAGGGACGCGTTTTGAGCAAGGCGCGATGCAGCGTGTCCGCGGCCACCAGCGCCCGCCAGCCCGCCCGCAGGAAAGCATTGGTGATGTCTCCCAGGTCCGAGTAGCCTTTCTGGCTGGTGGGCGAAAGCACTTGAACGTCGCCATAGCCGGCCTCGCGCAGGATCTTTTTCAGGAAGGGCGCGTACTGGCCGAAACGGCACGGGCCCTCAGCCGTGGGCATGAAGAAAGCTGTCTGGGCAGGCCTGAAGCCCGGCATCTCGATCACACGCAGGAAGTCGCCCACGGTGACCTTGGCGGGGTAGCACTCGTCGCCGCTCGTGTACTTGCTTCCCAGTTCGCGAGTCCGCTCGTTCGAGGGCGGCGTGGGCTGCGCATCGATGCCCAGCCAGCGAAACGTCGCCGCAAAGGCCTCGGAACTGCCCTCCGCCATGGTCGGGATATAGACCGTCTTTCGCGCCAGGGGATGGCTGGCGGTGATGCGGCGGCTCACATGACGGTGGTCGAAGAGGGGCATCGCAGAAATCCTTTGCTGTCGAGATAGGCTTCGCAGCGAGTGATGAAACCCGCGTCGTTCGAGTGGCCGTCGAACTGGAGCACCAGAGAAGGCTTGCCCGCCGCGTCGTCGATGAACGACTTGATGTAAGAGTCGGGGCCGCACTTGAAATTGGAGATGTAAACGAGGTGCAAGTTGGGGTAGCGGCGCGACCATTTCGCCGCCGCCAGAATCCGCCGGCCGGAATTCCAGTACATATTGGGGTTGACGTCCTGGATGTCCTCAGAGTCAAGCGGGAGGAAATCCATGGGCACTACGTTGACGCCATAAAGCGCCCGCAGCTTGCGCGGGATGTCGCAGTTGACGCTGCGGTCGTAGAGGTTGTAAGACCGCCCGACCAGCAGCAACGCCGGGTCGCCGCTCGCCTGGAGCTTGGCCATGGCCTCGGCGCCGGCTTCGAGCAGCGCGTCCGTAAAGGCGCCTTGGGCGGCATAACCCGCCGTCACCGCGCGGTCGCTCTGTTTGCGCGAAAAGCCCAGCCCGCGAGCGAACTCCGCCAGTTCCTTCTCCACGTGCTTCCGCCCGAAGCGGAAATGCACGGTGGGGATGAGCAATTGGGCGTGTGCGCGCTCCACTTGCGGCGCCGCCCGCAGCACGAAGGGGAGGGTCTGATTCCAGGGGCAGAGGTGCGAGTCCACCACGCTCTCCGGGGCTTCGGCGTTGACGATGTTGGGCAGCAGCAGGTAGTCAACCGCTTTGTCCACGAGGTCCAGGACGTGCCCGTGCGCGACCTGCACGGGGAAGCAGGGCTGGGCGACTGCGGACTCTTCACCTCGCATCGAGATCTTCCGGTCCGTGATGGACGAGGTCACTACTTCGAAATCGAGTTCCTGCAAGTAAGCGCACCAGAAGGGGAAGCGGTCGAAGTAGTACATGGTGCGCGGGATACCCACGGTCGGCTTCGAGCCTTTGGCGGGCAAAAGGTCTTCTTCCAGCAGCTTTTCGCGGTATTCCACCAGATCATCGACCACCGGCTTGCGCTCGGAACGCGCCCGCTTGCGGAACTTGTCCGAGCACTGGTCGCCCCAGTAAGTCCGTTCGCCCTCGATCGTGAACTCTTTCATGTCGCAGTAATTCGAGCAGGCGCGGCACACAAAGTCACGGGAGGTGAACTGCACCCGGTAAAGGTCGTAGCCCCGGAAACGCGCTGGGTCGCGCCGCGTCCTTCATGAGGTCGCGGGCTATCAGCGCCATGCCGATGGCTCCGATTACGCCGTTGTGCGGCGGGACCACGATCCGCTTGCCCAGGACCTGAGAGAAGGCGGCCGCCACCGCATCGTTATAAGCGGTTCCACCCTGGAAGAAGATGACGTTGCCGACCTTCCTTCCCCGCACCACGCGGTTCAGGTAGTTCAAAGCCACCGAGTATGCCAGGCCCGCCGCAAGATCACCCACTTCCGCGCCCTTCAGCATCAGCGAGGTGACGTCGCGCTCCATGAAGACCGTGCAACGCTCGCCCGAGACGCGCGGGGTTCGCGGAGGCCAGCGCCAGGCGCGCGAATTCCTCCTTGATGGAAATCCCCAGCTTTTCGGCCTGCTCCTCGAGGAAAGATCCGGTGCCCGCCGCGCAGGCTTCGTTCATGGTGAAGTCCACCACCACGCCCTTCTCGATGCGGATGAACTTCGAGTCCTGGCCGCCGATTTCGAAGATGGTGTCTACCGGCTCCATACCCATTTGCTGGCAGACGTGCATGGCGCCGGTCTTGTGGGCGGTGATCTCGTCGTTGACCGTGTCCGCGCCGATCAGCTCGCCGATCAACTCGCGCCCGGAACCCGTCGTGCCCACGCCGCGAATGTCGAGCCAGGCGCCGAGTTCAGCCTCGATCTCCTTGAGCCCGCGGTCCACCACCTCGATGGGCCGCCCCTGCGTGGCGCAGATAGATTTCCTTCAACAGATTACCCGCCGCGTCGATAACCACTAGGTTCGTGCTCACTGAGCCGATGTCGATTCCCAGGTAGGCTTCAATCTTGGTGATTTAGGCGCCAGGACGTCCGAGGTCGCCAGATGAAGCTGAAGCAATCCTGTCCGGTGCTTCTCCCTGGCAGCCGGACACCTGACACCTGACACCTTTGTCTTCCGTGCGGTCGCGCAACAGCAGCACGTTCTTCATGGAAAGTGCTTCCGTGCAGGCAAAGCTCTTCTTGGCCGCCTCATGCTGGCGCAATTGATGTATGCGCTTGAAGGAGCGCTTGCGCCATTCTTCCGCCTCCAGCATGGCCGCGCCCAGCTGCCCCCAGCCAGGAGTACAGCTCGGGGACCACGAGGTCCGTCTCGCCCAGCTTGAACGCCTCCCGCAGGGCGTTAAGGATGCCCGCGTTGAGCGCCACGCCGCCGATGAAGCCTACCGGCGGCACCACCGCCCGGCCCTTGACAATGCTCGATTTGAAATTGCGCGCCACCGCGTCGCACAGGCCGCGCAGGATCTGCTCCGTCGTGTAGCCCTTTTGCTGGGCATGGATCATGTCCGTCTTGGCAAACACCGAGCAGCGCCCCGCAATGCGCGCCGCGCAACTTGCGCCGCATGCCGCCGCGCCCACTTCCTCGACGCTGTAAAGCAAACGCGTGGCCTGCTGGTCGATGAACGACCCGGTGCCCGCCGCGCACTCGCCGCTGGTCTGGTAATCCACAATTCCCAGGTGCTTCCCCACGGCTTCCGGATCAAGGCGCAGGTATTTCGAGGACTCGCCGCCGATCTCGAAGATGGTCCGCACCTCGGGGTTGAATGTCCGCATGCCCTTGGCAATGGTGCGGAACTCGTTCTCGAAGTAAATGCCCAGGATTTTCGCAATGAGCTGGCTGCCCGAACCGGTCACGCGAATCCCTTCCACGTTCTCTTCCGGCAGGTGCTCGTAAAGCTCTTGAAGCAGGTCGAAGGTGGACTGGATGGGGCTGGCTTGAATGCGCCGGTACGTCGAAAGAATCAGCGGCCGTCCCGCAAAAGGGCTTGCGGGGGGAAACTCGGCCGCAAAAAAAGTCGGGGATTCTTCACTTAGATCGCGGAACAGCAGTCTCGTCCGTAGGCGATCCGATGGCGGCCAGCTTGAGACTGACGGCGCCTATATCCAATCCGATATTAACGCTCATAGAAGCCTATTCCTCAATTGCCCGGGGCGGGCGCGCTCGCCGAAGATTTACTTTCCCCTACAGATCTCTTGGTTTCGTCTGAGCTAGCGTGGAACGCTAAAACTTTACCCCTTTTTCCTTTGCTTTGTCTTCCTTAATTCGCTGCAGCCGTAACGCCGACCTTCAGGCAAATGCCTCGGCATAGCAAGAACATGCCAACCTGAAGGTGGGCGCCGTGTAGCAGACTTTTGGCTAGCCGGGATACAGAATCCCGCATTAGGGTGAAAACACTCTAGCAATCCCCGTCCGACCGATTTATTGGCAATTTTCGTTCCGAGGATTAAGACAGGCACTAAATGTCTAGAATCATAGGGAGTGTGTGACATAATGGCGTGCATTCGTGGACATCATGGCCCACCCGGGGGTCACGGGATCAGGAACTGGTGAATTATTCAGCGTACTCCGAGCGCGGAGCGTCGCCAGAGGCGCTTTGGAGTGCGGCAGCTTGCTGCCGCCTTCGCCGAGGCCAACTTGCCGGCCGGAATCGCAGGTAGACATCCCTCAAGCCGCAACCTAAGTCCTGAACCTACGGCTTCACGACGAGCCTGCGCGGCCAAGCCCGCGCCGGAAAAGCGTCAGGAAGTGGCCGCACTCCAAAGCAATTCCGCGCCCTGCTAGAAGTGGAAGCCGAGCTCGACCGTCAAGGCTCGCGGTGTCACATAATGTGTTCCGCTGAAAGTTGAAATGAAGTTGTAGAGTGCCTCTTTATTTGTCAGGTTGATTGCTGACAGGCGAATGCTCCACTTGTACTTGTCACCCTTAAACAGATTATCCTGGCCCACGGACAGGTCGAAGAGATTGCGGGGGGCAATGCGCGGCGGGTTGTGGTCGTCGTCCTCGGTGCCCGGCGCAGGGATCGACACATACTTGGATTTATACTCGCTCCCCGGGCATATGCCATAACCGAGTGTCGAACTGATCCCTACGGTCGGTGTGGCAAACACGCCGTTGCAAGAGAGTCCTGCCTGGAACTGCTGGTCCGGGGTGATAATCGATGCATCCACGATGGAGTCGGTGCCGGCCGGCCCATTGGCGCAGTTGCCGCCCGCGCAGGGCACAGGGCCTGCCACCAGCCCGCTGTCATAGCGCCAGTTGAAGCCTACCCAGGGGCCTCGCTTGAAGGGCTGGTACTGCACGTGTGTCGTCTGGTTAAAATGCTCGTCGTGGTCAATTCGGAACACTCCGTTTCCTCCCTGCCCAGCCGGCGTGGCGCCAATGCCACTGGCCTGTGGTTGGAAGAAACGCGCCGCCACGCTGGAGAAAACCACAAAAGCCGTCAGGCCATGGATATTCGGGACGCTGGCGCGCACGGCATATCCCGGGATCTTCGAGTGGTCCCACTCGATGGGAAAAGTGATCGGAGTGTTGCCCAGGATGCTGAAGTCGTAAGCCCTGTGGGTGTACTTCCAGATGTACTCGCCGTCCACCACCAAATACTTCCCAAGAGCCTGTTCGAGGCCTGCGTGGAGCTCGTTACGTGTACCGGGAGTGAGCGGCGAGGTTAGGCAAGGATAACCCTGCGTGACGGACATCAGGGCATTGATCACGGCGTCGCTGCATCCGTTGCTGGCCAAGATCAAGTTCTCGTTAAAGGGCGTTTCCAGTTCGCGGGCGTAGGAAAACCGCAGCACCGAGTTGGTTCGCTTCACATTGTAGGCAACTCCAAGACGAGGCTCGGCTTGGCGGTAAATGGTGATGCCGTTGTAAAGGTCGCCACGCACACCGAGGTTGAGGTTCCAGTTCTTGTAGGTAATCGAGTCTTGGGCGAAGAGGGAGAACTCCTTGATGTCGGAATGTACGTTGTAGGGGTACAGGCCGGCGGCAGGATTCGAGCAGCCATCCGACACAGGCAACGACCCCGTGCGCGTCAAGTCATAGCAGCCGAGGAGGGGAATGAAGGCTGGATTCGGCTGTAGCGGAGCCGCGCAGCTCGCGGGATCCGTCAGCGCCGGGTTCGTGTTAATGCTCCCGTCGGCATTCAAACAGACGGCGTTAAACGTCGGATCGACGATCCCGAAGTGGTCGTCTTCCGTCAAAAACGTGTGTTGAAAAAAGACTCCCGTTTTCAGGTTGTGGATGCCTTTCGAATAAGCGATCTCAGCGCGTCCGCCGGCGTTGGTCAGTTTGCGAGCCTGGCCGACGGTCTGGAGCTGAAGATCGGGAGTGAAGTCGGAGAAAGGATCGCCGCTCGGGTAATAGTTGTAACGATCCTGGCGTACCCAGCCACCGAAGGTGAGCACTGTCCGGTTGTTGAGCAGGCGCGTCCAGGCTGGCGCAACGTCAAACGTTTTAATCTGTGAGCGCTGATCGGTGGGCCCCACCAGCAAGCCGTTGGGACCGAAGCCTCCGTTGTCAACTCCCAGGCCGGACCACGCTGTGGCGTCCTGGGCGTCATAAGAGTTGGGAGTCTGGAACCAGGAACGGGTGAACTGGAAGTTGAAGTTGACCGTGTCCTTTTCTGAGGGCTTAAGATCAACGCGATCGAACAGGTTCTCTTCATTACCTCGATCGTGCATCACGTTAAACTCCGGCGGATCGAGAAACCGGCTGGTGTTCAGGCCGTTGGCAGAAATGAAATTGCCCCAGGTTTTCCCGCCGTACCCGAGATCGAACCCGCCGTTCGCAGTTCCAAAGGTTCCGTAGGAAGCCGTCACATCGCCGTGCGGTGTAGTCTGCCCCAGTCCGGAACGCGTGGTCGCAACAATCACTACACTGGTTTTGTCTCCGTATTCGGCCGGAGGGGCGCCTTCGATCACTTCCAGCGACTGTACGGCGTCGGCGGGAAGCTGATTCGAGAATACCTTGCTTTGTTGGTCGGTGACGGGCTGGCCATCAACGGAAAACGAGTTTTCGGCGTGGTCGCCGAGACCGTGAAACAGGCCGTTCGAGTCGGCCGCGATCCCCGGCGAGGAGAGGGTGACTAGCGAACTCAATCCCGAAGACTGGCTTTCGAGGGGTAACTTGTCGAAGAGGGCCCGATCCACATCCGTGTGGGTCGTGGAATCAACCTCGATCAGGTCCGAGGCTTCGGTGGTCACGGTCACCGAGGTCTTTCCACCGGCCAATTCCATGGCAATATTTAAGTTGAGCGGCACCCCTGAATTCACGTCCAAGTCCTGTACGTGGGGTGTAAACCCTGCGGCGGCAACCGTCACGTGGTAGGGGTTAAATGGGACATTGGGGATGCTGAACGAGCCGTTGGCGTCGGTGGACGCCTCACGAGTGAAGCCGCTGACCGGATTGTAGATGGTTATGGTAGCGCCCGGGATCACGGCGCCGGAAGGGTCCTTCACCGTGCCCGAAACTGACACCGCGTTGCTTGCCTGCGCCTTCAAAAAGCCCGCGCTTCCCAGCAAACACAAAAGCAGACTTGCCACTACACAATCGAAGCGAATCCGAGAAGTCATCATGCCCTCCTAAGGTATGAATTTGAGTTGTTGTGAAAAGCGAGTGGAGGATTCGACTTAGGAGAGGGGAGGGGCGCGGCCGCGCAGGACGGGCAGGTCGCAACTCTGCGACTTGGCAGGCGAGGTAGGCCGCGGGCATCTTGAAGAGACGCTGGGCCGCTCAGCCGAATTTGCCGCTGAGGGTCGAGCCGCGCTTTGTCGGGCTAGTTGACATACGGGGCATTGAACCTCAGCGCCGGCAGACCCGGACTGCGGAGTATGGCCCGCGGGCTGAACAGTTGCGGCGAGCGGCGCGGGCAGCAGCTCGTGACAATGCACCGCGGCTACCCACAAGAACTCCACCTGCGCGAATAGCACAAAAGCCATCGCGACAGCCCGAGAGACCGACTTGACTCGCAAAAATCTCATGATCAAACAACGACAGCGAGCGCTTAGAAACAGACAGAGCTTCTCGCATGCCCTTTAAACTCATGGATTAATCTTATTGATGCAGGACTGCGCAGTACGGTTGCAAATATCCGCACTGCAAAATTTGTTCGTAGGATAGAGAAGGGGACGGAGGGGTTAAGCGGCGGTCAGGGGACGGAAAGCCGTACCCAGTGTAGGGGTAGGGCTTGCCCTGCCCGCTTACCCTACCCCCTGACGGAAATCGGTTTCCCAGCGGACCTCACTCACAGCGCCCGGAGATGGATAGACCCGCCGCTGGTGTGAAGGCGCAACATTTCGCCGCCCGAGCCAAGCGAACCGTGCAGGCTGGAATGTGAGATCGTCCCGACCACCCGAACGGGCAAGTCAGAGCTGACGGACCCGCCGGAGGTCGAGGCGTCGATATCGAGGTTGGCGCCGCGGTCGAGGTCCGCCTCGATCGAGCCGCCGGACGTTTCGAGCACCCCGCCGCGCGTATTACCCCGGCCGAAATTGACGGAGATGGGACCGCCGGAAGTCTTGGCCTCGACGTAGCCGGTGACGCGCTCGACGCGAATGGGTCCTCCGCTCGTGTGCGCGTTGAGCGAGCCCTCGAGCGACTCGACCTCGATCTTCCCTCCCGAAGTATCCAGGCGCGCGTCACCTGTAACTTCCCGCAGGTGGATCGGCCCGCCGGAAGTCTTGGCCACGAGCCTCCCAGTCAGGCTGGAAACTTCGATCGACCCGCCCGAGGTCTTCAGCTCGGATTCGCCGCGAAGACTGGACGCCTCGATGCTGCCCCCGCCGGTGCGTACTGCGGTTTCAGTCTGGGAGGGAACTTCGACCTCGAAATGCACGGAGCCATGCTCGTTCCAACTGAACTGGTCCTTTCGACGCACCCTGACGCCGGCGTTCCCGGCGCTCTCCTCGAAGTTGATATCGTAGCGGTCCTTAAAGTCATCGCGGTCGGCAGTGATGACCACCCTCGCCCCGGATGAAGACGTGCCCTTCAGGGTTACGCTCCCTATATCGGACTCGAGTTCAAAGCGGCCCTTGGGTTCGAGCTTCAGATTCTTCTCGATCCGGGTTTCGGCCACGGCAAGGCTGGCAAGAGCCGGTATGACAAATGCAGCAAACAGCAGAATGCTGAGCTTCCTCATCTCTTCCTCCAATGACAAGATTCCGTAGTGCAGGTATCCCGCCCGCTGTCGTCCAATTTCTGCAGCCGGGCATTCACCGGCAAGGGTAACGCAAGCCCTGCCCCTACGCGCTGTAGGGGGACGGCTCGCCGTCCCCCTACCTTTCGGGCGAACTACCCGCGCTATGGGAGATAACGTTCAAAGGGCCTCAGAAGTTCCGTGAGGCCATCGTGAGTTTGGACGGGATAGAGAGCCAAGGGTTAGCACCCGATTCCCCTCCTTGGTTAAAGAGGGGCTAGGGATGGTTGGTCTGAGCGAAGATTCCACCGCGCACCGCCCCCAACCCCTCCTCAGCCGAGGAGGGGAGCCCGGGGCTACATATCGCGATAAACGAACACCCCACCCATGCGCACTTTGACGTAGATATCCTGCTCGCCGGTGGGATTCCAGTAGTTTATGCCGGGGCCGAAGCCGCCCTTGTCCTCGCCGTGCAGATCGCTCTGCACATAACCAAGAAAGGCGTGGGCGCGAAGCGAGCGCAGGTGATCGAGCGAGGGAACGTCAATCTCGACGTCGCCGTAGTTGACCAGAATTTGCTGTTTCCCTTGGAGGCCGCGGATATAGATGTCCCCATCGACGCACTTCAAGGAAAGGTTGGCGTCAAACGGCATTCTGATACGGTAGTTGACTGAGAGCCGTGCTTCGCCACGGAACGGCCGCCACATGCGGCGCGGCGGGTAGACGGTGCGCAGCACGACGCGCTTGTCCTGGCCCTCGAGAATGACGTGGAGCAGCTCGTAGAGCGGTTTCGCAGCCTCTTTATCCTTGGCGCGCACTACCTTCTCGGCTTCGATTTCCAGGCGCGGTTCATCCCAGCCCTCGACGTGAATGTCGCCCATCCGGGTATCAACGGTGAGCAGGCCAAAGGAAAACATGCGCACGGAGTAACGTGAAGTCTGGCTGAATTCGTCGGCGCGCGCAGCCCCACACCAGCCCCACAGAAGGCAGAAAACAACCACGCACCACTTTGCTCTCCAGCCCATCTGCTTGTCGATCCTCACCATCGCCCGCGAGTCGGCGCTCGGGTTCTTCAACTATCCTACTGCCAACCCCTGGCGGGAGCAATCGCGCAGCGCGGGCGACTCCCGTGCCACAACCGGCGCAGCATATTGACTTCCGCCTCGCCATCGATCACAGTCTTGTAGCAGGAGCTTAGTTTGGCTACGCCTCTCATTACCTACTTTCTGGGCCGAATTCCTCTTCACCGCCATGAGCACGTTGCGGTTCTGTACCGCGGCCGCGCGGGGGCGTTCGGTGCGGCATCGTTTCTCGCGGAAGGGCTCAAGAGCGGTGACCAGTGCGCGTACCTGGCGCCCGACGATTACCTTGCGGAGATGCTCAGCGGGCTTCGGGTACTCTCGAGCGACGTGGACCGTCACGTTGTCGAGGGGAGCCTGCGGCTACATCACGGTTTCAGCACACTTCAGTCCCTCAGGGAATGGACCCAGGCGATCTTTAGCGATGCGGAGCGCACCGCACCGTCGGTCCGGTGGCTCGAGGAGGGGCTGTGGACGGCGCCGGTGGGTTTCCCCATGGCGCACTTCTTCGAGTTTCATGCGCTGCTGAATTACCAGGTGAAGCACTACGCGAGCCTGGCGCTCTGCCAATATGACCTCAAGCGGATTGCCACGAGCGACCTGCTTACCGCCATCGCCGCCCATCGGCACCTGGTGGTGGAAGGCACGCTGGTGCGCGACAACCCCTTCTACATTCCACCTGAAAAATTCCTGCCTTTGAGCCCTGAAGAGCGAGAGCGCGACCTGCTTCGGCTCTTTCGCGATGTGCAGTTCGACGTCGGTAAACTGCTGGCGGCTTTGACCGGCTACGCGCGAGTGCAGCAGGCGCTGTCAAAGACTCCTGAGGTCTGAGCGGGTCGAGGGACCTGTTGATGGTCCAAAGCTCGTCGTGGGGCTCAGACCCCCCATAGGCGTTAAAATAAGGGGGGAAGCGCTTGATGCTGAATGCCCGCAGGGCATTAAGATCATTAGCCGTAGGTGAAACCTACGGAGAAATGACCCTTTCCTTGTTCTTGCCTCGACCCCGCAGGGGTCGAATTCAACCCCTGCGGGGTTGGCTGAATCTCGTAGCCGGCACTTTCCGTAGGTTTCACCTACGGCTAATGATCTTGGGTCCCTTCGGGACCCGTCAAGAACGCTTAGTTTAACGCCTGTACTCGGACCCCCCTCACCCGCCCCTTGCAAATCGTGCACCTGCTCTCCCGTTCCCAACACCTCGCACCCGGCACCTGACACCTGAGACCTACTTCTCACGCTCCGGCGTGGCGCCGAGGAGCGACTGCCGCGTGGCGGGGTCGAGTTCGATGGTGCGCGTGGGGAAGGGCATACGGATATCATCTTTGGCGAAGCGCGCCAGGATGCGCTTGCGCAACTCGCTCTGGACGGAGTATTGATCGACGAAGCGGCGAACGTTGAGATTGAGCGAGAAATCCAGGGAAGACTCCCCGAATCCGGGAATCAGGGAAACGCTGGGCGGCGGGTCCATGAGCAGTCCATCAAGCCTCGCCTGAGCGGCTTCCTGCGTAACGTCCAGAAGGGCCTTCTCGACCTTGCCGGGGTCGGTTCCGTAGACAACCCGCACAGGGATGCTGAACGAAAAGCGCAGTTCGGGCAGCGAATAGTTGATAATGACCGCCTTGGCCATGATGGAATTCGGTACGAACACGATGTTGTTGGACAGGGTTCGCATTGAGGTAGAGCGCCAGCTTATGTGGATGACATATCCTTCGGAGCCGGAATCGAGCTTGATGTAATCCCCCGGGCTGACGGGCCTGTCCGCCAGGAGATAGAGCCCGGCAAAGAGGTTGCTGAGGGTTTCCTGCAAGGCCAGTGCAACAGCCACACTGCCCACACCCAACGTTGTCCAGATTCCAGTGAGGGAAATGCCCAGGTTCTCAAGCACAATAACGACGGCGAGGATGGCGAACAACGCGCGGACCACCATGATGGCCGGATTGGTTACTCGTTCCATGCCGGGGTTGCGCTTGCCGACCCGGCGCAAGAAAATGACCAGGACCTTGGCGGGGAAAAGGAACACCACCACGATGGTCAATGCAAAGATCAGCTTCGAGCCGGCCCTCTCAAAGCGATGCGGGAGGGGTAGCAGTTCCAGGCCGGTGTAAATGGAACCCAGCAACAGGAGGGGGACCGGGAGCGCCTCGAGCAAGGAGAACGGCAGCTCACCCCAGGTGTTCGCCAGTTTTTTCGTCCAGTAGTGGATTATGCGATTCAAGACAAATCCCACGGCTAACGAACCCATCACCAGAGTGGCGAAGAAAAGCATGTAGAAGGTTGTGGGGCTGAAGTGCAACGCGTGGGCCAAGTCCTTAACCATAGGACCTCCTGGTGACGGGGAAAATGACTTTCAAGATAACTTGCTTTAGCCGCTTTCCGCAAATCGCACCAGCATGGTTAGGGACTTGGACCCCCGCTTGCGCGGGGGTGACGTCCGTGGTTATCGTTTCGCAGGTAATCGGCAGGCCAGCGGGAACCTTTGTCGAAACTCACGTCATTCCCGCCTAAGCGGGAATCCAGCATTTGAGTCGGCGCGGGCCAGGGATCAGGAGGCAGGAGCAGTCGTGGGTCGGACTTGGAGCATCAGGCGGGAGAACCTCGAATCTGCGCGCAGAGGGTCAAAGGAGGGATCGATGGGAACGAAAATCATCCAACCGTCTTTCTCTCGAAAGGCACGCTCGAGGTATTCCATGGCGCACGCTTTGTCCCCCGCAAAGATCATATACCGGCTTCCATCGACAAAGCTTCCGGGCGAATCAGCGGGCTTGATACCGACAAAGCTCTTGAGCGCCGATGAATAGCCTCCCTGCTGGTAGGCGGACACGACCTTGTCGGCATTCTCCTGGCTGCAAAGCAAACGAGTCATCTCCCGGCATTCCTTCCAGGCGTTCGGCTCATCGCCATTTGCCGAGTACGCTTCCCAGAGCTTGTAATGAGCAGTCACGAAATCCGGGTCCTCGCGAACCACGCTCTGCATTTCCTCGATGGCCAGCGGATAGCGCCGTTCGAAGTAGTGCAGCCAGCCCATGTTGGTCCTCAGGATAAGTGAGCGGGGGTCGAGTTCGAGCGCCGCGCGCATCTCTTGTTCCGCTTCCGCGAAGCGCCCGCTCGTCATCAGCACCTGGGAGTACCAGTGGTGTGCGTCGGCATTGTTCGGATCGAGTTGGATGGCGCGGCGCAGTTCCCGCTCCGCCGCGGGCAGGTTCCATTCATAAAACCACTGCGAGTAGCCCAGGGCGGCATGAGCTTCCCCCAACGAAGGATCGGCGGCAATCGCCTGGGCCGCAGCAGCTTTGGCAAAGCTGTGGGCGCAGCCGGGACTCACCCAACTGTACGCTCCCATAAGGTTGTAGGTCACCGCCAGCCCGGCGTAAGCGCGTGCGTAGTGGGGATCGCTGACCGTGGCGGCAGCAAAGTTTTCGAGTGCCCGCTCGAGCGAGGCCTTGGACCTTCGCGACAGGAAATAGAGCCCGCGCAGATAGTCGTCATGCGCCGCAAAGGAGCTTGGAACGTAGTCGCGCGCCCGGCCTGCCAGCAACTTCAGTGAAAGTTCGCGGGCCACGGACTGCGACACGTTGTCCTCGAAGTCGAAAAGCTGGCTGGCGTCGCCGTCATACGAGTTGGCCCACAAAGTCGTCTTGTCCGAGATGCGGACCAACTGCGCCACTACCCGCAGGTGGTTCCCTTCCGACCGCACGCTGCCTTGGACGACGTACTGCACGCGCAACTCCGACCCGATTTGCCCCAGCGTCTCTTTATTTTCCCCGTAGGACATGGCGGAGTCTCGGGCGATCACCCGCAACTCGCCGGCGTAGTCGTGCGCGAAGCGCGTAATCATCTCCTCCGTCAGGGAATCCGAAAGGTAATCGTTCGCAGGCTTCCCAGTGAGATTTTGGAAGGGCAAGACAGCCAGGGATATCCGACTACTGGAACCCGACACCCCTGTTTTCCTGAAATGAAACAAGATCGCCCCTGCCAGAATGACAATAACGCCGACTGCGGCAACCCCCACCAACGCCAGGGTTTTCCACGGTTTGGGACCGGTGCTTGCTTGACCGTCTGCGCTCGGAATCTCTGGGGGCTTGGCTTCGCCCTGGGGAGGCTGTGATGGCACCGGGAGAGCTGCTGGGACGTGCTTTGCCTCGACCTCGGCGGTAAACCGATAACCGCGCTTAGGAATGGTCTCGATAGGAGAGGTGCCGTTGAGGCCTTCGGCCAGAGCTTTCCTCAGCGCAAAGACGTTTACAGACAGGTTCCCATCCTCTACGAAGACGTTAGGCCAGGCGCGGCGCATCAACTCCTCGCGCTCCACGAGCTTCCCGTGGCTTTCCACAAGAGCAGCCAGAATGATCATGGCCTTGGGAGGCAGGGGCACGGACCTTCCGTCCCTCAAAAGTGTGAGCTCCTCCACGTCGAGCTCGAAGGGTCCAAAAATGAACGACTTGGCGGGTTCGGACACGATGGCGCTAACACTTCCTTAATAAGTTCTCGTGCTCTTTATCACGGAATTAATCTTTTTACAATCTTTTCCAAAGGACTTCAAAGTGGCTTGCAGTCAATAACGGCGTACGTAAGCCCGGCAGACCCGCGCTAATGGGCGCTATTTCGGTAGGCCCGCTACGAGCCCAGAGCACGAGGGGCACCACACTTCCACCAAACCCTCAGGAGCTGCGGGAGAGAGGAGCAGCCAGATGACTGCAAACCCAAACATCGCCGTCGCATTGCAGTATTTCGAAGCGCTCAATCGCAAAGACTTGTTTTCCGCGCCGCTCGCACCCGATGTGGTTTTGGAGAGCCCCATCAGTCCCGAGCTGCGTGGCGTGGCGTCGGTTCTGGAGTATCTCGAGGCCTTGACGTCGGTGGCCAAAGCGATCCGGACGCTCGACGTAATTGCCGACGGGGACAAGGTGGCGGTGCAGTTCGAACTGGATACTGCGGTAGGCGTCATTCCAGGCTTCGAATGGCTCGAGATTTCAGAAGGGTTGATCAGGAAAGTCCGGCCCTACTACCTCGACTCCGGGCCACTTCTCGACGGCCCGGCACCGGCGGGCAAAACGAAATGAGGCGGAGAAAATGACTCGCAAGGTGTCTCATCGTCGTCAATCCGACAATCGGGCAGGCGAGGCGGGCTCTACCCTCTCAGCGGGCGAGCGTCAACTCATTGCAATGATCGTGGAGGGTTATCCAGATCGACGCTTGGCTCAGCACTTCTCCGTGCACGAACGAACGATTTGCCGGCGCATCGCTCGCCTCTGCGGAAAGCTCCGAGTCGCCAACAGGCTTGAACTCGTGCTCTTCGCGCTTGACCAAGGCATCGTTAGCCCGAGCCGAAACAATCCGGCCTGATTAGCCCGGATTTCTCACTATGGATTCGGAAGGGCGGGGCTTCAGAGGCTGCGGAAAGACCCATTTGGCTGTCATCCTGAGGAGCCGCAGGCGACGAAGGATCTCCGCAGTTCGTTGAACCTGCAACTGCAGAGATTCTTCGCTTCGCTCAGAATGACAGCGCCGAGGGGTTTTTCCGCAGCCTCTGAAGCCCCGCCCTTCCGCGAACTCTCGGAATTTGGTGAGAAATCCGGGTTAGGGCAGCAGCACCAATTTCACCCTATCAGTCAAATAGCAAACTAAGGAGACGTATCATGAACCGCAATATTCTGAGATTTTTCGTTGTGTTCCTATTGTGCGTGGCCGCGGCCACGGTCAGCGTGCGAGCGCAAGAGGCCGATCTCGAGGGGAGCAAGGACCATCCGCTGGTGTCAAGGTACCCTGGTTCGGTCATCAAGGAGTACAAGACCACAGAATTCGATGAGCTGACGCTGCCGCTCGGTAAGACCAACGATGATGGCCTTCCCGCCAAAAGCCAGCACCTCGAGGGCAAGATCACGCGCCTATCCTACGATGCCCCGGTCCACCGCTCGATCCTGGAAATCTATCGTAACTACGAGTCTGCCTTGAAAAAAGCCGGCTTCGAGATCATGTTCAACTGCGTCAACAACGATGGTTGCGGTAAGAACGGACCCACGTTGTGGCAAGCTCAGAAAGCCGAGGACTGGGAATGGAGCGCCGGGCATCGCTACCTCTCCGCCAAGTTCTCGCGATCCGAAGGGGACGTCTACGTGAGCCTGCACATCGGGCAGTGGTCCAACGACAACCAGGGGCCTCAGGTCGTTCTCTACGTGGTCGAGTTGAAGCCGATGCAGTCAGACCTCGTGACGGTGGACGCCGCGGCGCTGGCGAGCGACATCACACGCACCGGCCACTCCGCGGTTTACGGAATCTACTTCGATACGGGTAAGGCTGACATCAAACCGGAGTCGGATGCTGCCTTGAAGGAAATCAGCAAGCTGCTGCAACAGGATCCCAAGCTCGCACTGCACGTCGTGGGTCACACGGATAATGTGGGGAGTTTGGCAAGCAATATGGACCTTTCGCGGCGGCGAGCTGACGCCGTGGCCAAAGTGTTAACAGCGAAGTACAGCATTGGCGCCCCGCGGCTTACCGCGCAAGGCGTTGGCCCGCTTGCGCCGGTGTCATCGAATGACTCAGAGGATGGCCGCGCGAAGAATCGTCGCGTGGAACTGGTGAAGCAATAGTCGCAGGGCAGCCTAAACCTGCGGTTCCAAGCTAAGCCGGCCTGGGTCCACGGTTGGCCGGGATTTCTCACCGGGCAGGATTGACGAGGATCGGAAGGGCGGGGCTTCACAGGCTGCGTGAAAACCCCTTTTGGAGTGTCATTCTGAGCGCAGATTTCGTGAGCTTTAGCTCGCCACTGTGCATGAAAAGGCCTGGATTCCCGCTTTCGCGGGAATGACAACCCGTGCGTCATCCCCGCGAAAGCGGGGATCCACTGGTGCTGCGTCGGACTATTTTCATGGCAGCGAGGAATCTTGCTCCGAGTATTTTCAAGGCACTGCGGGATTCCTTGTCGCCTGCGGCTACTCGGAGTGACAGCAAGAACGGGCTCTCACCCAGCCTCTAAAGCCCCGCCTTTCCAGAGCATCGTGAGTATTCAGGGTTAGGCTGCCCGGAAGTGCGTGTGTCGTTGGATTTTTGGCAGATTGCGTTGCCTGAAGACCGATTGCGAATAAGCGGCATCTAATATCACTGATGTAGGGCGAAAGCGCGGCAGGCCGCGGCACAGGGTGACGTCGAAGTCGTCTTAGGCCCGCCAATTGGCCCACCAGTTGACGGTTAGCTTGCTACACTGCTTCGTGGTAATGCGGCAGGTCACTACTTTCGAATGGACAGCCGGATGAGGAGTGTACCTCTTGCCATGCCCCCTTGGTTCTCGGACGTGGTAGAATGACGCCCGCTAATTTGCAAGGTCCAGGGGCTTTCGTAAGAACTGATTGTTGAGAAGGAGGAGGTTAAAGGCATTGCCCCCTAAACACAAGAACAACATTGATTTCGAAAATCTTCCAATACTGCCCGTGCGAGACACGGTCCTGTTTCCTAACGCTATTTTACCGCTCACCATTGGGCGCGACAGTTCACTGAAGCTGGTCAGCGAATTAAAGGACGAAGAGAAGTTCATCGGGGTGATTACGCAGCGCGACCCGCGCGTCGATAACCCTCAGCCTGTGGACCTCTTCCAGATCGGCACGGTGGCTTTCGTTCACAAGATCATCAAGCTGCCCAGCCAAAGCCTGTTCATCTTTGTCGAGGGCTTGCAGCGGATCGCGGTCGAGGAAGTTACGCAAGTCGAGCCTTACATGATCGGGCGCGCCAAGCCGCTTCAGGACATCACGCCGAAAGAAAAGCAGGCCGACTTTGATGCCCTGGTGCGCAACGTCACCACGCTTTTCCAGCAGGTGGTGCAGCTTTCGCCGACTCTCTCGGACGACCTCCAGACGGTGGTCATGAACATCGACGACCCCGGACGGCTGACGGATTTCATCGCTGCCAACCTCCCTTCGCTTTCGAGCACCGAGAAGCAGGAGTTGCTCGAGAGTCTCGACCTGAAGGGCCGTCTCGAGCGCCTGAACCGGCAGTTGATGCGGGAAGTGGAAGTCCTGCAACTACGCTCCAAGATTCAATCCGACGTTCAGGACCAGGTTACGCAGAGCCAGCGCGAGTACTACCTGCGCGAGCAGATGAAAGCCATCCAGAAGGAACTGGGCGAAGCCGACGAGCAGTCGGAGGTCGAAGATCTGCGCAAGAAGATCGAAGCCGCGGGCATGTCGGAAGAAGCGAAGAAGGAAGGCTTGCGGGAGCTCGGGCGCCTCGCCAAGATGTCTCCCGCTGCGGCTGACTATCACGTCACCCGCACTTACCTCGAGTGGCTGGTGGCCCTGCCTTGGACCAAGGTCAGCGAAATCAAGGTTGACATCCAAAAGGCCAAGACGGTGCTCGACGAAGACCATTGGGATCTCGAAAAGGTGAAAGAGCGCATCCTCGATTACCTGGCGGTGCTCCAGCTTAAGCCCCAGCTCAAGGGTCCCATACTTTGCTTTGTGGGGCCGCCGGGAGTCGGCAAGACTTCGCTCGGCAAGTCCATCGCGCGGGCTTTGGACCGCAAGTTCTTCCGCATGTCGCTGGGCGGCATCCACGACGAAGCCGAAATCCGCGGCCACCGCCGCACTTACATCGGCGCGCTGCCGGGGCAGATCATTCAGGGCATTCGCCGGGCTGAAACGCGCGATCCCGTGTTCATGCTCGACGAAGTGGATAAGATTGGGCGCGACTTCCGCGGCGACCCGTCCTCGGCGCTGCTCGAGGTTCTCGATCCCGAGCAGAACTCGCATTTCCGCGACAACTACCTCGACGTGCAGTTCGACCTTTCAAAGGTTCTGTTCATCTGCACGGCGAACGTGCTGGATACCGTTCCTCCGCCGCTGCTCGACCGCATGGAAGTGCTCGAGCTCCAGGGTTACAGCGAGGAAGAGAAGATTCAGATCGCCGTGCGCCACCTGATCACCAAGCAAACAGACGAACACGGCATCAAGAGCCCCGACCAGATTGAATTCACGCGGCCGGCGCTGGCCCACATCATCCGCCACTACACGCGAGAGGCCGGCGTGCGGAACCTGGAACGCGAAATCGCTACCGTTTGCCGCAAGCAGGCGCGCAAGATCGCTGAGGGCGCAACGGAAAAGCTTCTGGTGACGCCCGACAACCTCCGCGACTTCCTCGGCATCCCGCGTTTCCGCCTGGATACGGAAGTGGTGGAGCGCACGCGCCAACCGGGTGTGATGGTCGGGTTGGCCTGGACTCCCACCGGCGGCGACGTGCTCTTTGTCGAAGCCAATGCCATGAAGGGTGGGAAGGGGTTCACCATGACCGGCCACGTGGGCCAGGTCATGCAGGAATCCATGCAGGCGGCGCTTGCCTGGGTGCGGTCCCATGCCGCGGATTACGATATCGACCCGGATTTCTTCCAGTCGAAGGACATCCACTTTCACGTTCCCTCAGGCGCCATTCCGAAGGACGGCCCCTCCGCCGGCGTCACCATGGTGACCGCGCTCGTATCGGCCTTGACGTCCAGGCCGGCGAAGCCGCGCGTCGCCATGACCGGTGAAATTACCTTGAGCGGGCAGGTCCTGCCCGTGGGCGGGATCAAAGAGAAAGTTCTTGCCGCCAAGCGCGCCGGGGTGCTCGAAATCATTATGCCCGCCGACAACGAGCCGAACGTCAACGAGGATCTCAACGAGGAGATGCTCGGCGAGGTCGTGCTCCACTACGTAAAGACTATCCGCGAGGCCGTTGACCTGGCGCTCGAGAAAGACCCGGTCGTCGTCGAGGTCGGCAAGCCCACCCGCGACGTGGCTTTGGCACCGGTGGCTGCCGGCACGCCCAATTAAAGGCAGAAGGCAGAAGGCAGCCGCTCGAGCCGGCAGCGGCACCGAGAAACCACGGAAGTTGAATCCCCTCCTTAGCTAAGGAGGGGGTAGGGGGGTGGTTGGTCTGGGCCAGCCACCCCCCTCCTACAGGCGCACACTGGATTAAGCTAAACACTTTATTTTTCAATGAGATTCCCGCATTTGACGGCTAAGTGTATTTGTTTTCATAGACATTCCCGGTTCAGTCGCATCTCTTCAAGCATCAACCCTTTGTTTTCATAGACATTCTCGCTTCGTTCCGTGAATTGTGTAGTTAAGAAGTTAAGGAGTCGAGAAGTCGAGGAGGCATCCGCGTCTTCCGGCCTACGGCCCGAGGGGAGAGACTTTCGGTCAGGTCTTGCTCCTCCACTCCTCAACTCCTTAACTCTTCGACTTTTTGACCTTGTCCTTTGTTTTCATAGACATTCTCGCTTTGTTCCGTGGATTTAATTTTCGCAGCGGTTAGAGGGGTCGCCAGTGGAGTTACATGTTGACGTTCTGAAGAGACGGCTAAGAGGATCTTCCGCGATTTACCGGCGCTGCTTACGTGAAAACTCATCTTCCTTCGATAGCCTATACGGATGGGCTTAGTTTGTCAAGGACCTCATCCGAGTCAGGTCTCCCCCCTATTTCCATGCTCCTCCCATTTTCTAATTTCTATTTTCTGCCTTCAGCTTTCAGCCTTCCCACATCTCCCTGTTTACTTTTCCCATTTGCCGTATTATAAATAGCGCGCTTCGGAAGGTTGCATTCTCTGGTGTGAGGCCGTTACATGTATTGTCGAAATTGTGCAAGGCAGTTGGCGGACAACGCGGAATATTGCATCAATTGCGGCCAGCGGCCGCTGCTGGGTAGTCGCTATTGCCAGGCCTGCGGGCAAGAGACGATGCCAGGCGCGGAGATTTGCGTGAAGTGCGGCGTGAGGCTCGGCCGCGCGGGCGGAAAAGAGTGGACAGTCGCGCTGATCCTCTCCGCCCTGCTTGGCACGTTCGGCGTGGACCGTTTCTATCTGGGTTACGTCGGACTGGGGATTTTGAAACTGGTAACCCTGGGGGGCTGCGGTATCTGGTGGCTGATCGACGTCATCCTGATCGCCATGAACAAGATCCCTGATGCGCAGGGCAATCCGCTCCGGCAGGGGTGACGGATGGCGCTCTCATTCCGTACGGTGATCGGGCGGCTGACCCTGAGTATTCTGCTGGCAGGTTTCTGTGTACTGTCCCCAGAGGCCCTGTCGCACGGCCCCAACCTGTGCCTTTGGCGCCGCCTGCTGCATATTGCTTCATGCCCTGCCTGCGGGACCGTGCGGGCCTTGGCAGCCTTCTTTCACGGGCGGTTTCGCGATGCCTTAGCCTTTAATCGAAACGTACTGGTTACGGCGCCGCTGCTCGCCATGCTTGCGGCCAGGGACGTTGTCAGCCTATTGAGAAACGCGAGAGGGTCAAGGGCGCATTAAGCTATCAGCGGTCAGCCTTCAGCTATCAGCACGTGCGTAATCCTGCACTCAACTGCTGAGGGCAGATGGCTTAGCCGACCCGCCGGTGCGGTTTTGCAGGTTGCACAAGAACCCTTCCGGGCTGTCATTCCGAGCGGAGCGAGGAATCTCGCTCTGAGCGTGTTTACGACCATGCAAGATTCCTCGTCGCTTACGGGTCCTCGGAGTGATAGACCAAACCCATTCCCTGGCAAACTCCATATCGAATCTTGGCGGTGGGACCTCCCACGAGGTGCGGCGGCGCGGTGGGCAGCGATATTCCTCAGCTTGCATATTCTGACGCTTCTCGTATCGGTGGCGGCAACGCAGGCCTTTCTTGCCGCCGCCACTATCGCCTACACGGTCAACTTGCTCAGCCTCCGCATGGCAAGAGGCGGGGGAGACCTTCGCAACGCGGTCCGTTTCCCACCGGTCAAACTCCCTTTGCTTCTCTTCTGTCTGGCCACAATCAATTCCGTTCTGTGGGCGGAACATCCCTACGCCGGCGGGTTCGCTCTGCGCAAGCTGGTTCTCTTTCTAATCCTGTTGCTGAGTGTGAACTTAGTGGTCAGCGCCCGGCACCTCGGATGGCTTTTCCGAGCGCTGTTCGGCGTCGCCGCTTTGGCCGGCCTGGTGGGGGCGGCGCAGTTTGTTATTCAGTATCATGAAGTTCGTCAACTCCACCACAACCTTGTTTACTTCTACATGACGGTAACCCGCACCCGCGGGTTCATGGGGCACTGGATGAATTTCGGCGGCCAGCAAATGCTGGTCTTCGCGGTCCTGCTGGCTTACCTGCTATTGTCCCACGGGGTCACTGGCTCCCCTCCTCAGAAAGAGGAGGGGCAAGGGGGTGGTGGGCCCCAGAGCGAGCACTTCACCAACCGCCCCTCGGTCCCCTCCTTTACAAGGAGGGGAATCATGGGTGCCAATTCTAAGGGGCTTTACTGGCTTTTGATGGCCGTGGTCGCCACCTCAATTGTCTTGAGTTTCACTCGAAGCGTGTGGTTGGGTTGCGTCGTGGCAGTCCTTTACGTCGTAGCCAGGTGGAAACCGCCCACGCTTTGGGTAGTCCCAGTTCTTCTATTTGTGGCTTACCTGGCCGCTCCATCCCTGATTCGCCGCCGCGTGTCCCAGGCCTTCCACCCCAGCCAGGATGCGGCTGTGGGCGTTCGCCTCGAGATGTGGAGCGTCGGCATGCGGATGGTCCGCGCACACCCCTGGACCGGCGTCGGCCCCGGTGACATCCCGCTGGTTTATAATGATTACCTGCCGCCAGGCGTGAAGCCCATACCCGGCTACCATGACCATTTACACGACGACCTGCTGCAAATGGCTGCCGAGCGAGGTCTGCCTTGCATGATATCCTGGGTTTGGTTCATGCTGGCTGTTGGCGTCGAGACCCTGAGGGTTCGTCGCAGGCTCGTCCGGCTACGCTGGGTGGCAGACGCCGCCATTGCCGCTTGGCTGGCTTTCATTGCCGAGGGCATTTTCGAATTCAACTTTGGCGCAACCCCCGTCTTGATGGTTTTTCTGTTCGTGATGTCTACTCCGTTTATAGCGGAGTATTTGGAGAACCGAGAACGGGGGACGGCCTCGACATTGTAGGGCTGCGCAAGCCCTCCCCCTTCTGCACTAGATATGGCTTTCAAACGCCAATTGATCTGGGGGTCCGCCGTGGTGGGCTTTTTCAGCCTGCTCAGCGCTTTCTCGGGCATCCTTGTGGAGACGAGCATTGCCGCCCAGTTGGGCCTCTCCCGGAACTCCGACAGTTTCTACGTCGCCTTCACGATTCCCTACATCATCACCAATTTGCTGTCCGCCACCAGCCAGTTCTCATTGGTGCCTTTCTTTTCCACGCTGGATTCGACGGATTCCCAGCAAGACCTCGGCCGCGGCGTGAGCTACGTGCTTAACCTGGTGTTCCTTTGGCTGGGTCTGTTCGCGGCCGTCGGGGCTCTCACGGCGCCCTGGCTGATGCGCGGCATTGCCCCTGGTTTCACGCCGGCTGAGATCGACCTCGCCACCCAGCTTAGCCGTTGGCTTTTCATCCTCATTGTCCCGGCGGGCATCGCGGAGACTTTCCGCTCATACCTCCTGAGCCGTCGCAGTTTCGGGCTGTCCTCGGCGGCGGGTTTCGTCCGCAATGTGGTAGTCATCTTCGTTATCCTCTGGCGCTTCGACCGCTATGGCCCCTTCAGCATCGTGCTGGGCTACATGGCCGGATATCTTCTCCAGGTCCTGGTGCTGGGTGCGCAGATTTTGATCTCTTATCCCGTTCGTTATTCCCTCACGCTGACGGGAAGCGGCGAGGCCTTCCGCAAATTGCGCGGCGCCGGGACCGCCCAGGTGGGAGGCGCACTGGCGTGGCAGATTGTGGTCCTGGCGGAGAGGATGATCGCCTCCTTTCTACCCGCCGGAACCCTCACAGCCGTGAACTACGGCTCGAAGATTCTGTACACCCTGGTGGAACTGCTGGGCGGCAGTGTGGGTACTGTCGCACTCCCGCAACTCGCTCGTGCAGCGATG
Organism: uncultured Acidobacteriota bacterium; assembly: GCA_963770415.1. Classification (GTDB taxonomy): domain Bacteria; phylum Acidobacteriota; class Terriglobia; order UBA7540; family UBA7540; genus CAVROP01. The sequence continues at coordinate 5,669 of CAVYPU010000028.1, read as the reverse complement.
AACAAAGCGCACGAGGAAGAGAGAAAGACGTTTAAGGAGATTTCCGAAATCGGGCTATTTGTCACCTCCCCGGCGGTCGTCTTTTGCCTCATCCTCGACCACAACATCATCCGTCTGGTTTTCGAGCGCGGCCAATTCACACCAGCCGCTACCGCCCTGATGTCGAGCGTATTTTTCTACTACTGTCTCAGTCTGTTTCCTCTCTCCTTCATCCGGCTGCTGACCTTCTATCTGTTTGCACGCGGCGAGAGCGAGTCCTTTCTGCGCCTATCGATGCTGCTTTACAGCCTCAATCTGGGATTCGATCTGTTCTACGTGGGTGTGCTCAGGTGGGGCGCAAAAGGGATACCTATAGGCTTGCTCGTGTCGTCGGCCCTTGTCTCCGCTCTGTCCATCCGCCGGAATCTTGGCGACATTCGCCGGGCCCTTGGCCGGTCTGAGGTTTATCGTGCCGCGAAGAACGTCTTGGGAGCCGTCCTGACTGGGTTTTCGGTGTGGGCCTTGCGCCTCTGGGTCGCGCCCCCTCAATCCAGCTTCCAGAATTTCACTTACCTCTGCGAACTCTGCGGGGCGGGTAGCCTGGCTTACCTTGCGGCGCTGGCCGCCTTGCGAGTCTTCCCCGTCGCAGTGCGGAACAGGGAATAGAAAACTGACCACTGACGACGATTCAGTTTACAATTCCCCATTCAGAATTCTCGATTCCATAAATGCCCGTCGTACCGGATGGCATGAAACTGACTTCTTTACTGCCGCAAACGTCTTCCTCATGGACCACGGGCCGCAAGATCCTTAACGCTACTCTCAGCGTGGCCGCGTGCTCTGCCGTTGTAGGTTTCGCATCCGCGATAAAAGAGTTGGTGGTGGCGCGCTGGTTCGGGCGCGGCGACGCGCTGGACGCCTTTCTGATTGCCTTCCTCCTGCCTTCCTTTTTGGTGAACCTGGTGGCGGGGTCATTCAATGCCGCCATAATCCCAACCTTTATCGAGGTCCGTGAACGGGATGGCAAAGAAGCGGCCCAAAGGCTCTTTTCCGGCGTTATCGTCGTCACGCTGGGTTTGCTCGTGGGCGTCACCCTCCTGGTCGGTATACTTGCCCCCTATTTCCTTCCTCTTCTGGGGTCAGGTTTTAATCCGGAAAAGTTGCTGTTAACCCGGCGGCTGCTTTATGCCCTTTTGCCATTCATCGCCTTAAGCGGACTCGCCGTAGCTTGGACCGCGATCCTGAACGCCGGCGAGCACTTCGGCCTGCCCGCCTTATCCGCCATCTTGACGCCCCTCTCCATGATTGCCTTCCTCTTGCTACTGGGCAGAGCGTGGGGTGTTTATACCCTGGTCGCCGGCACGGTGGCAGGAGTGGCCTTGCAAGCCATTCTCCTGGGCTGGCTCCTGAAAAGTCGAGGCCTGCGACTCGAGCCCCGCTGGCACGGCTGGGACCCCGCCTTAAGCACGGTCATTGGCCAGTACGCGCCCATGCTGGCGGGTGCGCTGCTCATGGGCAGCACGGAACTGGTCAATCAATCCATGGCCGCGATGCTTGAGCCCGGCAGCGTGGCGGCCTTGAACTACGCGCGCAAGATTGTGACGATCTTCATAGTGATCGGCGCCACGCCGCTGGGTACGGCTGCGTTGCCCTATTTTTCTCAGATGGTGGCGAACCGCGATTGGAGCGGCTGCCGCCACATTCTGAAGGTGTACTCCCGCTCGATTGCTCTCGTGACCGTCCCCATCACGCTCGGGCTCGTAGCGTTTTCTCATCCTTTGATAAAGATCGTCTTTGAGCGCGGCGCCTTCACCGCTGCGGACACGCGAGTCGTAAGCCACGTTCAGGCCCTGCTTTCGCTCCAGATCCCTTTCTACATGCTGGGCCAGCTCGGTGTGCGGTTCATCAGCGCCTTGAAGAAGAACTGGGTGCTCATGGTTGTTGCAGGCGTCACCCTTGTCATCAACGTGGCTTTCAACATTATCCTGATGAGGTATGCGGGAGTGGCCGGGATCGCTCTTTCCACATCTTTGGTTTATGTGGTTTCCTGCACGTTGATTTACATCTCAATAGCCATTTCGCTGCGGCGGCCGGGCTCGCCTGCCTAAGCCCACGGAGGAAGCACCTTATGACCGACACCGTGCCCAAAGCCGTATGCAATCTCCGCCTGAAAGACCGGGCGAGGGACAGCGAGGTTTGATGAGTGATCCGAAACCGGTCGCGGTAGCCGCCATGGTTGAGCATTGCCGCCGTCGGCTCGAGCTCCTCGTCGGGGACCGGCCGCGTGCCGGGGCCTGATCGTGGGCTGTGGAGACGGCAACGAGGTGGTGTATTTCCGGCGAGCCTTCCGGAGCTTGGGTATTGTGGGCGTTGATCTGGATACGCGGTTTTCGACCCTGGCGCGCGCTGAGGGTTGCGTGGCGCGCGGTGACGCGATGCGCCTGCCTTTCCCGGATATGACCTTCGATTTTGCCGCCTCGTTCCACTTGCTCGAGCACGTCCGCGACCCCCGCGCCGCCGTCGAAGAGGTGCGGCGCGTGCTTCGCCCCGGGGCCCCATTCTATGCGGGCGTGCCGAACCGTACGCGCGTCCTGGGCTACCTCGGCTCCTTCGACGCGACCTTGTGGCAGAAGATCACCTGGAACATTACGGACTGGCGGGCGCGGCTCGCGGGCCATTTCACCAATGAGGAAGGCGCCCACGCGGGTTTCAGCCGCAAGGAATTGCTCGGCCTGCTGAGCGAGCGTTTCGAGAACGTGGAATGCCTCACCGCTGAGTTCCTGCGCTTCAAGTACGGCGGACGCCTGCCCGCGCCGCTGCTCAATCTTCTCCTCTCCCCGCGCCTTTTGGAATATAGCGCCCCTTCTCATTACGCATTGTGCCGGCGCGCGGGATAAATTGGCGACCGGCTGTCGGGCACGCAGAGATTGCGAGGAACAGCTCCCCTCCTTAGCTAAGGAGGGGGTAGGGGGTGGTTGGTCGATCTCCGCACCGCACGCACCACCCCCCAGCCCCCTCCTCAATGAGGAGGGGAGTCCCCTCAAAAAAACATTGGCAATTCAATCCAAGTCCGCCATTCTTATGGGCGGACGAAAAACCCCTGCGATGAAAGAAGAGCGCACACGAGTTTTATTTCTCCTTCCAAGCTTGGGCGGGGGAGGAGCGGAGCGAGTGATGGTCAGGCTCCTTCAGCACCTGGACCGCTCGCGCTTCGAACCCCATTTGGCTTTGGTCAGCGCCGCCGGACCCTACCTTAAGGATGTGCCGGCGGACGTCCCGGTTCACGATCTCGAAGCCGGCCGCGTACGCCGCGCCTTCCCGGCCATCGTTAAACTGTGCTGGCGGCTCAGACCTCAAACGATCCATTCCACCTTGTGCGAGCTGAACATGGCCATGGTCCTGTTACGCCCGTTCCTGCCGCCGGGAACTCGTCTGCTGATTCGAGAAGGCATTTCCCCCGGCGCCGAGAGCGTCCAAGCGAAGCGGCACGCCTTGATCTGGAAATGGCTTTATCGGCTGCTGTATCCGCGGGCTGACAAAATCATCTGCGTGGGAGACTTCGTTGCCGACGAGTTGGCGAGCAGCTTCCACGTCTCTCGGCGCAAGCTGGTGCGCATCTATAACCCTGTCGATTTCGAGCTCGCGAGGAAACTCGCGAACGCAACCGGGAATCCTTACCAGGGCAACGGTCCCCACTTGGTCGCGGCAGGCCGGCTGGCCCGCCAGAAAGGCTTCGACGTTCTTCTCGAAGCCATGGCGCTGGTTCGCAATTCTCTCCCCAGTTGCGACCTGACCATCCTCGGTGAGGGAGAACTCCGTGCGGAACTGCTGGCCCAGCGGCAACGGCTCGGCCTCGACGAGTCGGTTCACCTGACTGGATTCCAGCAGAATCCCTATCCCTACTTCCGGCACGCCGATCTCTTTGTGCTTCCCTCCCGCTTTGAAGGCATGCCTGGCGTTGTCGTCGAGGCTCTGGCCGTTGGGACGCCCGTGGTAGCCTCAGACTGTCCAGGGGCAGTGCGGGAAATACTTCGCGACTGCCCGATCGCCCGTGTCGTTCCGCCGTCGGATCCGAAGGCCCTGGCTGATGCAATAGTCACGGCCCTCAAGTCAAATCTTCGCGAGGCACCCACCGGCCAAGAGCTTGCAGCTTACCTCAGCCGATTTGAAGTCCAGGCTCGGGTGCGCGATTACGAGGAGTTGCTTGCAGGGTAGGGTATCCTAGTGTCGTGTCTCAATAATTCGCAATATAAGTCGAGAGGACTCGGCGACGCGTCAGCAGCCCCGCTAGGGGCGACCTAGCTCAGCCCAGGGCGGAAGCCCTGGGTAGGATGGCCCTCACCCCGCCTTCGGCACCCCTCTCCCGCGCGGTGCGGGAGAGGGGACGGGGAGAGGGAGGTCCGACTGACCCACGGCTTAGAAGGTGTGAAAAAATCGATCCTACGTAAAAACCTGTCATTCCGAGCGCAGCGAGGAATCTGGCCCTGCCGATGGAAGTCACTGATAGCGGAGGAGAAACAGAGCGAGATTCCTCGCTGGCGCTCGGAATGACACACGCGCGCTTTGATGGTTTGTCGGCGGCAGATGATTTGTTCACACCTTCTTACGCCGTGGGCTACATGCTTGCGCCCGCTCCGCGGGCTGCCATATTCAACCCACTTCAGAAACGCGACACTAGACGCCTTTTTTCATGCCCGGGTGCGGGGCTTGCGAGCTACGCAGTGGATGTAGGGAGAGGTCCAACGGTTTGGCGGGACGCGAATGATGTGGTCGTCGACGAACCACACGGCCCGCGACGCCGCTCCATGCAAACGGACCACGAACCAGTAGGGCAAACGTTTGGGCCAGCTCTCCAGATTGAGAACCTCCAGGCTGATCGGTAAGAAATACTCGCAGCTTTCGATTTCGAGTCCCGCTTCCCTGTGCGCGAAAGCCAGCATCTGGCGGCTAAGAGGCACGTGAACATCGTAGATATCGCGGTCGAGCCGCTTCTGATAGGCTCTCAATACGCCGGTGAGGTTCGGAATGTTGGTGATCATCCTCCCACCCGGTTTGAGCAGGCTTGCCATAGCCCGCACGGGATCTACGGTCGGCTCGAAATGCTCCACGACGCCAAATGAAATCACCACATCGAACCGCCCGGCCAGTCGCTCCGGGACCGCGAACAAATCCGCGCAGTAGACGTCGCCTTTGACCCCTTCCCGTTCCAAAAGCACGCGCGCCGTCTCGCAACCCACCTCGGAGCGATCAATTCCGGAGACCCTGAAACCGAAGCTTCTCGCAAAATAGGGCAAGTATGTTGACTGCCCGCATCCAACCTCAACGAGTTCCAAAGAAGCAGTGGAATAGCCATTAAAGGTTCGCTCGAAATATTGGTGCAGTTTTCTGAATGGGTAATTTTTAATGCCAGCGCGATGAGGATCGATCGGAGGCGGCAGGCCGCTGCCTTTCCACCAGTGATCCCAGAATTCCGGGCTGGTCTTTTCGGTGGCGGAATGCTGGGCGTCTTTCGTTGCCATCAATTTCCCTTCACCCCTGATCGGATGCTGTCAGGTCAGTCTTGCAGTCCCCGTTCCTAAACAGGCCGGAAGCAATAGCCGCCGATCAAGCCCACTTGTCGCGCCAGGCCTGAAACATGAGGACGTTCCACAGGTGCCCCTGCCGATTCCGCTGCCCCGACAGATGCTCCG
>CAVYPU010000027.1:0-64388 GCA_963770415.1 uncultured Acidobacteriota bacterium | reverse complement strand
ATAGTCTGCTGTAGGAGGCTGGTCAAATCAGATTACAGGATTCAGGGGTCAGGATTCGGGATTCAGGAATTGGAGACGTGGAAAATAGCAGCCGGCCTGCAGTTGTTCGGTGGAGCGCGTGGTGATTTCCGAGCCCGCGGCCTCCTGGAGCTTGCCCCTTCCAGTCTCAAGGGCGTCAGCTTGAATCCTGGATACTGAATCCTGACTCCTGCCTCTCAAAGGTCGTGAACCGTGAAACACACTCGCTCGCATAGCAGGCTTTGGCTGATACTGGCGGCAGTCTTTCTCTTGTCCCCTTCGCTGGTCGAGGTTTCTGCTGCGCCGCAGTCTTCTGCCCAGCAATTGCTCGGGCAGGCCGATGAAGTTCTTCACCAGATGAGCGAGCTCACCGGCCTACCGATTAAGTCGACACTCTCGAAGCAAATCATCAGCCGAGCCGAAGTCTCGAAATACCTTTCCGAAACTCTTCACGCGGATATGACGCCGCGGGAGATTCATATCCAGGAGGCGACGCTTCAGGCTTTTGGCTTGGTCCCGCCGGAGTTCGACCTCGAGAAGTTCCTCATCAATTTTTATACCGAGCAGGCGGCGGGGTTTTACGACCCACACCGCAAGACAATGTATATCGCCGATTGGGTTGAGCCGGACATGCAGAGCTTGGTATTAGCTCATGAACTCACCCACGCGCTTCAGGACCAGAACTTCGATCTCGAGAGGTTCCTTAAGGAAGTGCGCCCGGATGACGACGCTTCGGACGCCCGCCAGGCCGTGGTGGAAGGCTACGCCACAGCGGCGATGTTTCAGAAAATGGTCGCGCCGATGAAAATGGAGGATATGCCTTCGCTCGAGCCGATCATGGCGCCCATCATCCAACAGCAGCTTGAAGAGTTTCCCGCCTTCACCAGCGCCCCTTTCTTCTTTCGCTTCCAGGCCCTCTTTCCCTATATCGAAGGCATGGGCTTCATGCAGCGCGGACTTGCGGCGGGCGGATGGAAGAAGCTGAACTCACTATTTAGTGATCCCCCTAATTCAACAAAGGAGATCTTTAATCCGCAGGTCTATTTCGAAAAGCAGCAACTGCCCAAGGTTTCCTTGCCTCATCCCGAGTTTCTTGCCTCCGAACGCGGGCTCGATTTCCTAACCGAAAACATCATGGGCGAGCTCGGCTACTACACGCTGCTCGGCCAACTGATTTCCGAAGACGAAGCGAAGTCAGTGGCCACAGGCTGGCTGGCCGATCGCTATTTGCTTTACCAAAAGAGTGATGCAGGGCAGGGCAGAAGGCAATACGTCCTGGTTTCGCAAACCCGCTGGTCGAGCCCTGAATCGGCCCAAGCCTTCTTTCGTGATTACCATTCCATTCTTTCCCATAAATACCCTGACCTTGCATCCGATCCGCGTTCGACAAGCGACCTCTTCATCGGCAAGGCGAACAACGGGCAAGTCGTGATGCTTCGTAAAGGCGACGAATGCCTCTGGGCGGAAGGTGTCCCTGTTTCGCAAGCCGATGTAATGATAAATTGGTTAACTTCGCGCTAGTCGATTATGCGTCAGACGCCCTGAGTTCCATCTTTTCCAATGATCCCGCTATTCCTCCTGTATCCAGCCTCCACAGAATCTTACCTCTTATGTGTCATTAAGTTAGAACGATAAGAAATATATGGAGTTTTTGACATATGTGTCGCATGTTGCGGCATAAAAGGTCCCGAAGCATACATGCCGAGCCATAATGCCTCGTCCGGCAAACACCAGTAACTAATAGTATGTCACAATTTAATATTGCCAGTTGCGATGTTACATACTTTGTATGCACAACAGTAGCAGAGGACACTAACCCGACAACCTAAAGTGTGTAGCGGGGACTCCCGATTTTGCGGGCCGCGTCTTTTGTCTGCGAAGCACCCGCCTTCCACACGTCATTCTGACTCCTGACCTCTGACTCCTGATCTTCTACCCCTGTGGCGTGTGGTGTTTGGCCTGCTCCATAGCAATCTGATTGATATGGGAGAGCGCCTTGGCTCCGGACGCTCCCTCGATGGCCTTCACAGCAATTTCCTGGACCTGCTGCTTGGCTTCATCGAGCTGCTTCTGGAGCCCTGCCGTTTGCGCCGACTGCCGCGCCAGTGTCTCCTCCAGCGTCTTGATCTGCAGCTCGGCCAGTCGCTTTTCTGCTTCGCCATCCTTCTTCAAGAGGAGAATCTGCTGCTCGATTTTTTGGGTTGTGGTTCGAGTAGCGTCGGCCGCGGCCTGCGCGCACGCCTTCTCGAGGCGGGCGGGGAAGCCTTCCGACTCGCTCTTGAGGCGGGCCGCTTCTTCCTCTCGCTCTTTCAAGCCGGCCTCGCGCTGCTGCCAGCTTTTCTCCAAGGTTTCCTGTTTCTCCCGGTTCTGTTTTTCGAGGAGCTTCATTTCTTCTTCATATTTGTCCTGGGCCTTCTTGCGTTCCAGCGTCTTCTTGTATTCGTACTCGTCGATTTCGCGCTGCCGCTGCTTGCGGAGGTTTTCATCCTGCTCCTTCCGCTCGCGCTCGGTCCGCCTCAGTTCCTCATCCCAAGCCGCGCGCTGGGCGGCAACCTCGGATTCCAGCTCCCCTTTCTTGCACGCGTAGTCCTGAACGAGTTGGTCGAGCGCCGTGCTTGCAACGTCAATTCTGTGCAGCCGCTCGATTTCTTTCCGCTCGAGCTCCACAGCCTCGCGGGCGGAAGACAAGCGATTTACTTCCTGGACAAGTTTCTCCGACAGGCCCGAGAGCGCCTTCGATAAATCGAGGCCAAGGTCAGAGATTCCCTTTACAACCTCTTCCACTGAAATCCCCTCGACCGCTTGACGGATCTCCGCTTCCCGCAGCTTCAGAGTTTCCTCTGCTTTCTTGTCGGACGCTTCCCTCGTCGCCGCGACCTCTTCACGGATCTCGGAGAACTCCTCTTCGATCTCGGCTTTGGTTCGCTTGGGTCGCGCCACTGGCTTCGCTGTTTTCGTTGCCATTGTGATTGCCTCCTTTGTTCGACACCTAATTATGTGTAATCCCGGCGTGGGGTGCGGATCCCTCACTCGGCCCGCGTCCTCTGAAGTAGGCGGCGTCGCGGGCCGCTTTCTCCTCCAATGGGGGAATGTTCGAACGTCCCGTGAGGCGGCGGACGGCCTACTCGCTGCCGATATGCACCGTTCCACTGAGGGGTGTGTTACGAGAGGACCCTCCCACGTAAACCTTGTATTCTCCAGGCACCAATTCCCAGTCGTTCTTTGCGACGCTAAAGACGGATAAATAGTGGGGGTCGAGACGCAAGCTGACGGTCTTACCCTCGCCCGGCCCCAACTGAACCTTTTCCCAAGCCACGAGACGCTTGGGCGGTTCACCGGCGCTGGGCGGCAGCGACAAGTAGACCTGCACGACCTCCGCCCCGGCGCGCGCCCCTGTGTTCGAGACCTTGCATGTCACTTGCACTTCGTCTCCCGGCGCGACCTTGAGCCCGGAGTAAGCAAAGGTTGTATAGGAAAGGCCGAAGCCGAACGGAAAGAGCGGCTCCTTCCCCTCCGCGTCGAACCACTTGTAGCCGACTTTAAGACCTTCGGTGTAGTTGACTTCGCCGACCGAAGCGGAAGTCTGCGAGATGGGGGGATGTGGGGTGTCGGCTTCACTCTTCGGGAAGGTGAGGGGCAGCTTACCGGAGGGGTTCACCGCACCGAAGAGAACGCCGGCGACAGCCTCACCCCCTCGAATCCCCGGATACCAGGCCTCGAGCGCTGCGCTCACGTTCTCAAGCCACGGCATCAGCACGGGTCCGCCGGTTTCGAGAACCACAATCGTGTGGGGATTTGCGGCGGCGACCTGGCTCACCAACTGGTCCTGGTTGCCCGGCAGGGAAAGATTGGGCACGTCGCCGCCTTCTGAGGTGTGCTGGCTGACGAACACGATCGCCACGTCCGATGCGCCGGCCAACTTTGCCGCCGCGGCCGGGTCTGTACCCGGGTCGTACTCCACTTTGGCCCTCGGCGCCTGAGCGCGAATCGCCTTGAGCGGTGAAGAGGGATGCCAGATGCCAGTGGGTGGTCGCGATTCGCTGCCCACGCCGGTCTTGCCGGAGTTGGGTGGCGCTACGGCGTTGCCGCCCGCTGCGTCAACTTGATCCGAGCCGCCGCCGGACGGCACGCCCACGTCCGCGTGTGAGCCGATCACCGCAATGGTTTTGAGTTGGGACGCCTTCAGCGGCAACTGGGCGCCGCTATTCTTCAGCAGCACGATTGCGCGCTCCTCGATACGTTGCGCCACTTCGGCGCCGGTAAACGGGTTCACCGGCCTTGCGGAGGGCGGGTAATCGAAGATCCCGCACACAAACTCGGTGCGCAGGATGCGATGTACCATGTCGTCGAGGCGCGCCACCGGCACTTCGCCCTTCTCCACCGCGGCCTTCAGAGGGTCGCCGAAGAAGACGGCCCCAGGCTCCTCCTGGTCGAACCCGGCGAGGGCTGCCTTTGTGGCGCTGTGATCGGCTCCCCAGTCGGACATCACCCAGCCCTTGTAGCCCCAGCTCTTCTTCAGGACGTCGGTGAGGAGGTAAGTATTCTCGCAGGCGTAGTCACCGTTGACCCGGTTGTAAGCGCACATCACCGTCCCGACGTTCGATTCCTTGATGGCGATTTCGAAAGCCAGCAGGTCGCTTTCCTGCATGGAGCGCTTATCGATGACGGCGTTGATGGTGAAGCGCGACATTTCCTGATCGTTCACCGCATAGCGATTGATGTTGCCGACCACCAGTTGGTCCTGCGTCGCCTTGAGCTCCCGGCCGAGCATCCTGCCGATCAGAATCGGGTCCTCGCCGAAACACTCGAAGTTACGGCCGTTGCGCGCCTCCCGAATGATGTTGGCCGTTCCGCCGAGCGAAACATTGAAGCCAAGGTCGCGAACTTCCTTGCCCAGCAGCGCTCCGTACTCGGATGCCGTCTTCAGGTCCCAACTCGCTGCGCAAGCCAGCGCGCAAGGCAGGGCCGTCGCGTAGCGGCCACGCTTCCCCGTATTGGCAACGCCCGACCGCCCGTCCGTCATCTGCAGATCGGGTATTCCCAGCCGCGGGACTCCCGGCACGAAGCCGGCTCCGCCCAACCACAGCGCAGGGCCGGGATGCTGGCTCCAAACATCCTGCCCGTGGACCAGCGCAATTTTTTCGTCGAGTGTCATCTGCTCGATGAGCAGATCGGCGCGCTTGTCCGGAGACAGACTCTTATCCAACCAGGGCCCTTTTATTGCCTGGTTAGAGGCCTGATCTGGATTCTGGGCAGCAACCGGCGGTTCAGCTATGGCCAGTACTGCGGCGATGACTCCCAAAATCCCCAGCCAATAGAAGTGGGAGAAATGTGGATGGCTTCTGGGCATTCGAGGTGCTCCTGATCGATGAGTTAGTTGCTTGTGGCCGAGTTTCGGTGCCTTTGGGGATCGGCCACACTTACGAGCCGCCGTCATTCCCGCGAAAGCGGGAATCCACCGTATGGAAGCAGTAGGGGTAAGGCTTGTCCTACCCAAATCGACGGACGCACGCAAATGGGGACGGCAAGCCGCTCCCTGCGCATTGTACGGCTGGAGCGTGCACCGGTCCCGGAATTAGGGCATCACGGGCGCCCGGCACTATATACCGAACGGTTTCCGTGTGCAACACGCACTCATTTCACGTCGGTGACTTTGCCGTCATGAAACTCGACGGTCATATCTTTGTACTTGTAGAGGACCTTCTCGCCCAGTTCGACGCGCGTTTGGGGCAATCCCACGGCCGCTTCGACTTCCGCGAAGGTCATGCCCAGCTTAATTTCTTTCACATACACACCGCTGGCAGTGTTCCCATATCGAGCGGCCTCCGCGCGCGTGTCGAAGGGCCGCAGCCAGGTTTCAACAAGCGATGCGACCGCGTTGAGATCTTTGGGATCGCTCGGCTCGAAGATCAGGTTAGCCCTACCGTACTTTAAGTGCTCATGGCGAGAGTCGCCTTCTCCCCGCTTCACTTGGTGCGCGGCTAGATTTTGAACTGTAATGATGAAGTATCCGCCTTTGAGCCGGCGGAACCAGGTGTACTTTGCAAAAACAATTTCGCCCTTGTGCAACGGCTCGGGAATAAGCTCTCCGCAGCCAGTCATGCCGCCGCTGAAGCCGGTCTGGGGATGGAAGTCGAACAGATCCGTCGGTGATTGTAACGTCAAGGGCGTTGCCTGCCGGCGTCTGGGGAAGGTCGGCGCACACTCCTACTGCCAAACCCTCTTGGAGCACAACAAGATACTTCTCTTTATAGCGTTCTGATAGATCCTTTTTATCAATCGCCAAAAGCGGAAGGCACAATAGCATGAGAGGGACTAACTTTGTGAGGCCTTGTTTCATACGGACTCTTAAGCCCCAAAGGGGCGATTCTAACACAGCCCAGGCCAACGGCCTGGGTCAACGTCACGCCTTCAGATTCATAGCCCTGTAGGGGCGAAATACGCTCAACCTTGTGGCTCTGCAGCAGGGGGTAGCGCGGACCGCCGACTTTGCAGTCAGCGTCTTTTCGGCCACCACCCTTTCAGGACTCGCGCCATATCACGGAAAGCCGCAGACCGCAAACCCGGCGGTCTGCGCCAACTCATTTCACGTCGGTGACTTTGCCGTTTAATTTCAAAAGTCACGGATGCCTCTCCCGACCCAGCAATCTAACTAAGTCGTCCTCAGCAATCGTCTTGACGCCCAGCGAGCGAGCCTTATCGAGCTTCGAACCGGGGTCGGCGCCCACCACCACGTAGTCGGTCTTCTTGCTGACGGAGCCGATGACGCGCCCACCGGCTTCTTCTATCATCTCCTTAGCTTCCTCGCGGGAATAACGAGGCAGTGTGCCGGTGAGCACAAACTGTTTTCCGGCCAAGTGGCCCTCCCGCTTGGGAACTTTCGCCTGCTCGAACTGCAAGCCGGCTTGGCGGAGCTTTTTGATGACCTCGCGGTTGCGGGACTCGGCGAAAAACTCGAGGATACTCTCCGCCACTTTGGGTCCGACTTCTTCGACATCCAGCAGTTCCGCTTCGCTCGCCTCAGCCAGCTTGTCGAGCGATCGAAATGGTCGGCCAAAAGTTGTCCGGTGCGTTCGCCGACGAAGCGAATGCCCAAGGCGAAGATCAGCCGACCCAGGCTCGCCTTCTTACTGCTCTCGATTTCCTCCAGGAGATTGCTCGCCGACTTTTTCCCCATCCGCTCCAGGTTCGCCAACTGCTCGTGGGTCAGGCTGTAGAGATCCGCAACGTCGTGCACCAGTTTCTTGTCCACCAACTGGTCGACCAGGGCTTCACCCAGGCCATCGATATCCATAGCCCGGCGACCGGCGAAGAACAGCAGAGACTCTCTAAGCCTGGCCGGGCAGGCAGGTTAATGCAGCGGTAGGCGACTTCACCTTCCGCGCGATGCACCTCTCCGCCGCAGACGGGGCACTTGTCGGGCATGCGGAATTCCTTGCCATCTTCCGCGTGGACTTCCACCTTTAAGACCTGCGGGATTACTTCGCCCGCGCGCTGGATGAGCACCGTATCGCCGATCTTGACCCCCAGGCGCGTGACCTCATCCATATTGTGAAGTGTGGCGTGGCTGACGGTGACGCCGCCCACGTCCACCGGTTCCAGGTCGGCAACGGGCGTGAGTGTTCCAGTCCGGCCAACTTGGGCACGAATCGCCACTACCTTGTTTTTGCCTGCCGCGCGGCGTATTTGTAGGCGATGGCCCAGCGCGGAGACTTAGCCGTCGTGCCGAGTTCATCCCACAAGCGAATATCGTTCACCTTCACAACGATGCCATCAATCTCGTAATCCAGGTCGTCCCGCTTCGATTCCCATTCCTGAATAAAGGCCATCAATTCATCGAACGACTTGCACAGACGCCGGTGGGGATTCACCTTGAAGCCCATCTTGGCCAGGGCCTCGAGGTTCTGCCAATGCTCACGAAGCGGCTCCCGGTTGTCCACCAGCAGGTAATAGAGAAAGATGTCGAGCCCGCGTTGGGCGACGATGCGGGAGTCGAGTTGCCGCATCGAGCCCGCGGCGGCGTTACGGGGATTGGCGAAGCGTGGTTCGCCCGCGGCCTCGCGTAGTGCGTTAGTCCGCTCGAAGGCCTTGAGCGGCAGAATGACTTCTCCACGCACCTCAAATCGCTGGGGGTGGTCGAGAACCTCGAGCCTCTTAGGGCTGATGCGCAGTGGCACGGAGCGGATGGTCCTGACGTTGTTCGTCACGTCTTCGCCCTGCGTGCCGTCGCCACGGGTAACGCCCCGCTTCAGCAGGCCTTCTTCATAAGTTAGCGCCATCGAGAGGCCATCCAGCTTCAACTCACCCACGTACTCGAGGTTCGAGCGGCCCGAAAGCTCGCGTACGCGCCGGTCGAAGTCCTTCAGCTCATCCATCGAGTAGGTATTATCCAAGCTCAGCATAGGAGTCGAGTGCCGCACCTTGGGAAACTCAACTGCAGGTTGTCCGCCGACACGCTGGGTTGGCGAATCCGGCGTAGCGAACTCCGGGTTCTGGGTCTCGAGCTCCTGAAGCCGGCGCATCAGCTTGTCGAACTCGAAGTCGGAGATTTCAGGGGCATCCAGGACGTAGTAGCGATACTCGTGATTTCGGATTTCTTCACGCAGCGTCTCGATCTCTTTTTCGACACTCTTGGCCACGGAAACCCCCGGCAGCGATCGGGCGCAACTGTACTTCCGCCCGCGATATCAATAGATTGTCGCTCTCAGGAGAATTATACCTCACTCAATCTTGACATGGCTGCGATGCCACTGTTAGTGTAATCAAGGATTGGCAAGACTTCTTGGGGGTTGTTGCTGTGAAGCTGCAAATGACTTTTTTGCTGCTGGTCTTCGGTTTAGTGGGCCTCCGCACTGCGTCCATGGCGCAAAAGGGGGTTAATGGTTCTGCCATGGGTTCGGATAGCACTTCGGCGGTTCACACCGCTGGCACTGGCACTGCGGGGGGGATTTACCAGGATTTCATTTACGGTGTCATTAAAGCTATGAACAAGGATGAGCTGGTCTTAACCAAGACTAATGCCGGGGTGGACCAGACATTCAAGCTCAACAAGAAAACCAAGTACATTCATGACGGCAAAAACAGTTCGGTCGAGTCCTTGAAATTGGGCGAGCAGGTGTGGGTGGATGTGAAGAAGGATAAGAAGACTGGCGACTTCAATGCCCGGAAAGTCGTCACCGGGGCTTTCATCATGCCCTCGACGTAAGGACCCATAACCGCGCATGGGCTCGACTGTAACGCGACAGGATTATGCCTGCACGTGAGGATCAACTCCCTTCCGAAGTCGCAGGCCTCTCCTTGAAAAAAGGCACCCTCATTTACAACCCGATTGCGGGGCGGCGCCCGGTGAAGCGCCAGCGAGAGATTCAAAAGGCCGCCGCCGTGTTACGGGCATCGGGGCTGGAGATCGAGTTGGCTCCCACTGAGGGCCCTGCCATGGCCCACCAACTGGCACAGTCGGCAGCCGCGAACGGGGCTGATCTGGTGCTGGCTTGCGGAGGCGATGGCACCATTAACGAAGTTATTAACGGCCTCGCTCCCGGCCGCATCCCTCTGGCTATTCTACCTGGGGGGACCGCCAACATCATGGCCAGGGACATAGGGCTTCCGCTCGACCCGGTGCGCGCTGCTGCTAAGCTGGCGCATTGGTCGCCCCGCCGAATTCCTTTGGGGAGGGCAACATGGTGGCCGGAAAAGCCTTCCACAAGCGGCGGTCCAAATCAAAATGAGCCGGCGGCTCGCTACTTCATGGCGGTGGCGGGAATCGGCTACGATGCGCACGTCGTCTATAAACTTTCACTACAATTGAAGTTGTCCTGGGGTGTCGTTGCATACATCGCCGAAGCTTTACGGCAGGCTTTCCTCTACCCGTTTCAGGGGTTCTCCTGCCGCACGGACGATGGCCCGGACCGAATTGCCACCTTCGCCGCGGCCCAGCGAGCACGCAATTACGGGGGATGGCTTCACCTCACCCCTAAGTCGCGGTATTTTGACGACCGGTTCAGCTTGTGCCTTTTCAAGAGCCGAAATCGCGCGCGCTATTTCCTATATGCAGCCTTGGTCCTGGCACAACAACATTTATTGCTCGACGATGTCGAATTTGTGGAAACGCGCAAGCTCAATTGTTCTGTCCAGGTTGCCGGTGAGACCACCCGATTCGAACTCGACGGCGAACTGGTGGGGACGCTTCCCGCTACATTTGAAATCGTACCCGATGCGCTCACGCTGCTGGTCCCATAAGCTCGAGATCCGAATGTCGAAACCCGAAACTTGAAAATCGAAATTCGGATATCGGAACTCGAAAGGCCGAATCTTGAGAATCAGAGATCGAAACTCTCAAATCGAAGCGCGTAGTTCGGTTATCGACTTTTCAAATTTCAAATCTCAAATTTGAAATTCCCGAGTCTGCCGTGGACAATCTCACTCATACTCTCACCGCTGTCGCCTTGAGCCACGCCGGACTGCGCCGCAAGACCCGCTTTGCGACGCTGACTCTGATCGCAGCTTCAAACTTGCCGGATGTCGATATCATCTCCCGCTTTTGGGGAAGCGCCACCTATCTCAAGTGCCATCGCGGCTTGACGCATTCTATCCTGGGGGTCTGCCTGCTTGCTGTGTTTGTGGCATTGTGTGTCTACTTTCTGTGTCGCAAAACAAAGCCGAAGCCCGGATCGCCACTTAGCTTGACATGGCTGCTGATCCTGGCGTGGATCGGGACCGCGAGCCACCTGCTGATGGACTTCACCAACTCCTACGGCGTCCGTCCGTTCCTGCCTTTCAGCGGGCGCTGGTACGCCTGGGACATCATGTTTATCTTCGATCCTTTGTTGCTCCTCGTGCTTTGCGCTGGCCTTGGCTTGCCGTCCTTGTTGCGATTGGTTTCAGAGGAGGTCGGCGCGCGCCAATCGCGCCCGGCGTGGGGCGCGGTCTTTGCGCTGGTGGCGATGCTGTGTCTCTGGGGCGTGCGCGATGTCGCTCACCGCCGTGCGGTGGGGTTGCTTGAAGCGCACACTTACTTTGACCAAGACCCGCTTCGCGTGGGAGCTTTTCCTTCTCCGGTCAATCCCTTTGCCTGGACTGGCGTGGTGGAGACCGACTCCAGCTACAGTGTGCTGCTGGCTAATGTTCTCGCAGGCGATGTGGACCCGCGTAACGCGCTGCAATTCCATAAGCCCGAGGGCACACCGGCTCTCGAGGCAGCGCTCAAGACACGCACCGGACGTATCTTCATGGATTTCGCCCGCTTCCCCTGGGCCCAGGCAGAAGAGAATGGTGATGGTTTCGAAGTGCAAATCCGCGACCTGCGCTTTTACACGAATTATGGAGGCATCGGCTTCCTTACTGAAATCGAATTGGACAAGGACCTGCGCGTGCGCTCGGAGTCTTTCAGTTTCGGCGCCCCTGCACATGTAGGGCCGGTGAAATGAAGTTGGGAACTATACCGAGGCAGGGGGACCAGTGGCCCGGCGACTCTTCCACCAGCGGTATAGAAGTGTCAAGGCGATGACGAGGACGATCGTTAGGAGAGACGCTCGAGTAAGGTTCTTTTTCAGGTAAGCTTCCGCTTGGGGGCCGTAGTGCGCTCCCAGCCACGCCTCCACGGCAAACCTCAAGCTGCGACCCACCAGCAAGGCCAACCCGAAGCGCAGCGCATTGACGCGCAAGGCCCCAGCCGCAATCACAAAGACTTTCAGCGGAGCGGGCGGAGGGAGCAGGGACATCACCAGCATCGCCGCAAAATCATTGCGCTCGAGCCACCGTCGCGCGGCGTGCCCACTGTTCGAGGGCCGCTGGCTGCGGGCCAGCTTTCCTCCGGCGCGCGCGATGCCATACATAACGTAGCAGCCGAGGAGCGAGCCGAGAGTGCTCAACAACGCATAGTAAGGCGCGCGCGCCGGACGCTGCCCGGCGAGTACGATCAGCGCCAAATCGTTGAAGCCGGGGAAGGGAATGAAGGAGGAATCAAGAAAGGACAGAACGAAAAGCCCCCCACCATAAAGGGCCAGCATCTGCACGAGTCTCGAGTAAAGCGCCTTGAATGATTGCAACCCGTTCCACCTCGCAACTTAAGCTTCTGCCAGCTCAAAGAGCAGTCACACGCCGCGTGAGCTGTTCAGGAGGCGACATCAGGGCCACGGCGTGCTTGTAATTGCTCAGACAGCCGCGTTCGACGGCGAGGCTCGCATAATAATCGTTGTAGCGGAAGCCGTTTTCCCCTCGCCACATGGGGAATGCGGCGCAAGCCTCCATCCATCGGTCAAAAACCGGGGTGATATCGAGGAAGGTGTCCGGCGTGAAACCCTTTGCATCTTCCCAGTTGTCGGCGAAGAAAAGCTTGTGGACTTGGTGAGGCGGCAGCTTACGTTCGATGGCGGGCAGCGAGGCGTAGAACACAGCGTCGTTCACGATTTTGTAACACGCTTCGTGATCCTTGTGCCAACTTCCGCTCCAGTGAGTCACGATAGTGCTCGGTTGGTGTTCGCGGATCATATCGCACACCGCAAACTTCGCCTCTTCAGTTACGGGAATCTCGCCATCCCCATAAGTGAGAAACGCGGCCTGCGCGCCAAGCATGTGCGCCGCACGGTTCGAGGACTCCCGCTGCAAGACGCCGTATGGCGCTGGAGCGATCCGCGCGGAGCCCCTTTCGCCGAGCGAAAGGCTCAAGAAAACGCCCCGCCCTCCAAGATGGACTTGCAACGCCACGGGCGCTCCCATGGCGAAGAATGCGTCACCGGGATGTGCGGCGATCGCCATGATGTTAGACGGGCCGGAAGATTGCGCCGGCGCGTCGCCGGAAGGGGGTTTACCGGGCATCTGGCTCGTCTCCCCATTTTGCGCGGCCGCCGAGATGGCCGCCGTTCCGAAGCCAAGGTCCCTGAGGAAACTTCGTCGGGTGGAATTATCCATGCTCCGAGTTTCTCCCGTGTTTACTGAACACAATGCTCAAGAATGCCCGCTAGGCATCATCCTGAGCGCAGATTGCATCATCCTTCGGATCGCCACCGGGCACGAAAAAGCCTCGTTTCCCGCTCCCCCGTTTTCGCGGAGGACAAGTTTCGCGGGAATGACAATCCGGACGTCATCCCCGCGAAAGCGGGGATCGGCTGATGCTGCTTCGGCCTGTTTTCATGGCTGTGGAGGACCTCCGAGGTACATCTCGGCCGCCGGCTAGTCGATCAACTTCTCGCCGGGTTGTTGCGCTGGTCGAGGACCGCCTTCGCGAAGCCTTCAATCTTGTTATCGGCCAGCGTAATCTCCTCCGCCTCCGCTCCGATCCGAATCCCTATGCGCTCGCCCTTTCCTTCTGCTTGGCGAATCTCGTTCTCTTGAAGCGTAATCGACTTCGTCGCCCCTTGAATATCGACTCCGATCCCGTTCTCTCGGGCCAGGCCAAGAATCCGATTCTTCTCAATACGGTTTCGGTTGCCTTGAAATGATGACCCGGGCTCTTTTCGGAATAGGATGCCGACCTCTCCGCTGGCCCGTATTTCGTTTTCGCGGACAATGTTGTCGGTATCGTGGTGCCCTATCGAAATGCCGTAGAGCTTGCTGCCTTCAATAGTGTTGTTTTCGGCCAAGCCCCATCTGACGCCCCAACAGAAAAAGAGACCTTGCTCGTTCCCCACCATCCGGTTGTTGCGGATGATCGTACGCTGGGAGCCGGACCCCGGGTGGAGACCGAGGCCGGTGTGGTCGTGGCTATGGCAACGCTCGGCCAGCACGTCGTGGCAGATCTGCCAACTGATGCCATCGCCGTTGTAATTTCGCGCCGTGACGTTGCGCATAGTCATGCGGATGCAATCCTGCATCCAGATGCAGCCCGCGTAATTTCCGTCCAGGTTTCCGTTGTTCCCCTTGTTTCCATCCAGGGTAATATTCTCGATGGTGACATCCGCAATATTTTCGCCGCTGAACAGAGGAAAAAGGCTCTCCACCTTCGGCTCGCCCTCGAGAAATACGTCTTCGCGCAACGCTCGATCGAGTTTAAATCGATTGCCGTCGCGAGCCACCAGGGTCCGCTTGATCACCTTGAGTTCGCCCTTATCCGGGTCCTTCACACGGATGCAAATCCCGTCACCCATCTGGAACCCGCGCGCGTCCGTGAAGGTGATCTCCTGGTCGAACCAGTCGGAATCATCCGCGAGCGTGGCGGCCACTGAAGGTTCCTTGATGATCACGGACTCAGCCCCGCTGCCGAGAACGCGCATCTGGTTCTGCAGGTAAACCGCATTTCGAAAGCGGTAAACACCCGGGAGGATCTTGACTGTCCCGCCCCCGAAGCGCGCTACCCAGTTGACCGCCGCCTGAATCGTTTTCTCGTTCGCGCCCACCAGGTCAGCCTTACCCGGGCCGACTGTGAGAGTAAGACGCTCGGGCCAATTCGGCTCGAGGGGGTCGCCTGAAGTCGCCCGCGGCTTGGTGACGGGAACCGGGTGCTGGCCGGCAGCGGCCGCGGCGTGCGCGAGTGGCCCCCATCCTATCGCCACGGTGCTGAGCGTAGCGGTCATAAATTTGCGACGGTTCATAAAGACCACCATTTCCTAATCGACGCAGAGTAAAGCTCTGCGGCTTTCACGAATATAAGCTCGCTGAAGAGCAGACCCTTGTTCCGCGCCGGCCCGGGACCGAACGCTGTTCGACGCGACTAGTGTTGCCTCCTTCTGCGCGAGCCGCCGTAGACCGCTCCAGTGAGTGATTGCAACGCTTCGAGCTCCGGCTGCGACGGGAGCGAGGTGCGGTACCACTCCTGCACGCGCTGGCTCTGCTCATCGGTGCTGCCTCCACCGTGGCGGGCAGTCCAGGTTTTGATCCTTCCGCGTGCGTCCTCAGCCTTGGCGGTCATGTTCAACTTCTCATAACATAGGCCTTCCAGATAATCCTGAATTCTATAATCAGGATCGCCCGGCTTACCCGTTCCCAATCGCTCCGGGTAGTCGCGCGAGGTTTCGATCTGCTTGATCGCCTCTTGATACTGGCCCTTTTTCATGTTGGCGAGGGCCTGCGTGACCAGACTTTGAACATACAACTGGTGCACGTCGCTCTGCCCCTCGTAGGGCAGGATGGAGGCGTTCTCCAGCACCTTGTAGCAGTCCTCGAATTTGCCACTGCTCAAGTATGTCCTAGCCAGCAGAATTCTGACCGCGTCTTCCTTGGGGAATTTCTCGGAAGCCTCGACCGCCAGCGTCACGGCTTTATCCTTCATCCCTGCTTCGAGGTAGTAATTCGCCAGGTGATACGCGGATCTCCAATCTTTCTTGTCGATAGAATAGGCTCGCTCGAAGTCTGCCTGGGCCTTCTGCGCATTGCTCTTTGTTTCAAGGATTGCACGGGAGATATAGGCCGGTGCGTAGTCCGGCTGGTCGCCGCACTCGCTCCACAACTTCGTGGCGTCTTCGTTGCGCTGCATTCCCCAATAGATCAGGCCCAGGTAGTACTTGGGCTTCCAATCGTTCGGCTGCGCCGCGGCGGCCCACTTGAATACAGCGACTTCTTCTTCGCGGAAGGGGAATACCAGATAAGGCGAAAGGGCGGCAGCACGATCGAGCATCTCGCGGCTGCGCTCCGGTGATTTCTTCCGCAGCAGGTAAGCCTGCCAGTACCGCACTGTGGCCTGGTCGGGCGCGGCCTCCAGCGCCTTCAGCGCGTCGTCGTCCAGCCGCAGATTGGAATAAAACGCCGCAATCTCGAGATAGACCTCGTGCGGCAATTCGGCGTGAATTGCGGATTTGAAATTGTCCAGCGTTTCGGGTCCCGGCTCGAGAAGATACTCCTCGAAGCGTGCAAAGTGGTTCAAGGGATCGATGTCGAGAATCTTGTTCAAAGCCTCGCGCGCCTTGTCGGGTTGCTTCTGCAACCGATACGTTGCGGCGAGAGTCTGGTAGGTTCGAATGTTATTGGCATCGTAGCCGAGCGATTGGTTCAGGTAGTCCTGGGCGCGTTCGAAATTGCGTTCCTCGAGGTAGATGCCACCCAGTTCGCCGAAAGCCGCCGAACGATATTTCATCGAGCGAGCGGCCCATCCCATGGTTTCCTTGGCGTCCACCAGGTCGTCCATCCGCCGCGCGATGACACCGTAGATGTAGTTGGCATCCGCATCGTACATCTCGATGTCCAGTGATTTGCGCGCGTATTCGAGCGCTCGCTCGTATTCAGCCCGTCGACAATAAAGTTCGGCGAGGCGCGTCAGGGCGGGAACGTGCAGAGGCTCGCGCTGCACGAGAGTCTGATACTTGTGTATGGCCGAATCGTAGGCGCGGCCCTTTTCCTCGCGCTGCGCGGACTGGTAAAGTCCCTCGGCAGTGCTTTCATCGGCGTTGTGGAAGTGGAAGGGACGTTTCAGGAGGTCAACATTGGGATCGTCCGTGTAAGAGAGTTTGTCGCCCACGTCCACGCGGAGTTGCCCTTTCTCGACCGTGACTGGAAAAGTCTTCTGATAAACCTCCATGGGCTTGAGCGCGATCCGGTCGCTCGCCACCTGCTTGCCTTCGCAGGAAATAGTCAGAGGTTCGTCGATGTTTTGAAGTGCGCAGAAACTCACGACTAGGTTGTTGCCATCCTTGTGAACATTGAGAGCGCCGTACGGTGTCGCCTTCACCATGGGACCGGTCTTCTTGTACGGGAAATACAGCTCTCCCCAGCGATTGCCTGAGTCCGGCGCAAGGAATTCCTGGTCGCTCTGATCGAACAGGCGGCCGGTCTGAGACTCGAAGTAAGGACCGTCGTGGTCGGTCAGCAGGTCCTGCCAGATGGCCCCGGCGCGGGACCTGGACCAGAGAAAAAGCTTCTGGCCCGGGACTTCCTCATGCCGCGCCCAGTGACCATAGCCGAAATCCCAGTCGTGCCAGTAACCTCCGCTGAACTCCTGAAGCATGCCGTGGACGAACAGGCTGTCGTCGTCGTTTTCCTTGTGGGTGCTGTTGAGGGCCAGGCTTCGCCCGTCCTTGGTCATCGGCCATGGCTGGGATGGAACCGCGTAGTTGTGCCCGATGTAGCTCACGCCCGGCAAAACAAATTCGAGGTCGTCGCGCAGCTTCTGGGCGACGTTCATCCAAACGTAATAGGACTGGTTGAGCGGTTGCGGGTTGTACCACAGGGAGTGCACCTCGATGTAGGCCTTATCGGGATGGACAGTGTACGCAACTCTCCACTCCGTGCGCGAGGGCAGGTCCATGGTGCCGACGATGCAAGTCACGCTGCCGTCCGCATTTTTCCGGGTCAGGTAATCGACGGGCGTAGCGGTCGAGGGCGCGTGGCCGATGATTCCAAAATTGGCCTCGATTCCGCCCGAGGTCCACGGGCCGCGCATCGAGATGCTTCGAAATTTCTGCACGTGGTTGTAATAGATGAAGTCCTTCTGCGTGCTCTTCTCGACCGCTCCAATCAATTTTCCGCCGGTGGCGGGCAGCACGAACACGTCAATGTATGGGTTGTCGAGGTGGATCACGTTCCAGGGTTGGTCCGAACCCTCATAGGAGAGGTCGTCAAACGTAAAATAAGGATAGAACTGCTGGCGCTGGCCGCCGTAAGCGCGGACCGGCACGGGGTCCGGCCCGGAGAAGGGGTACGTCTTGATCTCCTGCTTCTCCTCCCGCACGTCCGCCGTCTGACACCAGAGGCTTGCCGCAGAAACGGAAAATAGCAAAATTAGCATCAAAGGAATTCTCTTCATTGGTTATCCTCCCCTATGAAAGATGTGCGTCAATGACATGCACCGCACCACGATCTAAGGTGGTGTCTCCGGGCTGTGCATGTAAATCCAACCTATCCCGGAAAATGACCCGATTGCGTCCGGGTGGTCAGTCTATGAGGCCATACTCGACGTGTCAAGTGGGATCGGGGCAAGTGGGATCGGGCAAGGTGGACTACCTTGTGGAGTTGACTGTCGAGGGTAAGCGCCGTATTGTAAGAAAGGCGGCAGCTACGCGACGAGGGGCGCGGCATGACGATTCAACTCAAGCCAGACCAGGAGCGAGTGATAGGGCAGGCAATTCAAGCCGGTCTGACAAAGACCGCTGACGACGTCATCGATATGGGAATGGAGACCCTGCGGAGGCGCCTGGAAGGTCAGGGCGCTTCTGTGCCTCCGGTGAGTCCGCAACAATGGGTTCATGAGTTCCACGCCTGGGTACGAAGCCACCCGCCAACCACCCCCTTGCTTTCAGACGAGGCTGTAAGCCGAGAGTCTATATACCGCACTCGTGGCCAGTGTCCTATACCGTAAATGGGTTGCACAAATACCCGGCTGTGAAGATGCCTCCGCAGCCCCGCCAGGGGCGGCAGCATTTTCATGCGTCGGCGGCGTGGGTAAGGGCGCGGTGGGTGAGTTGGAAGCCCAGGGATTGGGGATATTCGGGGTGGTTGACCATTTCTTGGCGCAGCCGGGTGACGAGGTCGAGGCAGGAAGGGCGGTGGGCGTGGCGTCGCCATCTGGGCAGGGCGGCATAAACCTGGCTTCGTTCCGTGCCGAAGGCTTGGAGAGAGGCCAAGAGCAGAGCGCTGTAGGCAGCCACGACGAGGGCGGGTTGCTTGGGCACCGCATCGACGTTCCACAACTGGGCTTGTCCGACGCCCAGGGTATCCTTCTCGTCGCGGTGGTTGACTTCGATCTGCCAGCGGTCGAAGTAGATTTGCAGCAACTGGGGGGCGGAGTGCTCCAGATCGGTCGTGAGCAGGTAGGCGGGCTGGCGGTAGTAGAGTTTGGAACTCTGGCGTTTGCGATAGGGGGTAGGAGCCACGATGAAGAGGCGGAGGGGGATCTGGCCAGCGCCGTGGCGCCAGTAGACCTGCGCGACCTCTTTGTAACGGATGCGGCGGCGCTTGCCTCCGTAGAACAGCTTGGTCTGCTTCCAGGGCTGGGACTCGTCCTGGCGCACCTGTTCGGGAGTAAAGCTGGAGAGAGCGTAAAAGCGCCGAGAGGGCTGGGGAGCGCGAAAGCAGAGCCGAGCATCCTTGCGGGCACGGGCAATCAGATGGGTGCGCTGGCGGGGAGCCCGGAAACAGGTGCGGTTGCAGAAGCTGCCATCGAGAGCCAGCACCAGCAGCTTGCCGGAACCCCCGGCGTCATCCAGCGCTTGGCGCAAGGGGGCCACGCTCTGCACCAAACGCTGCGAGAGATTATGCAGCTTGTTCATCCTTTTATATTCTTGCCAAGCTTCCACCCCCGCCTTGCGCGAAGGCTTTTTCAGCGGCGCGGCCTCTTCAAAGCGCACGGGCAGAGCGCGACAACTGGTGTTCCCCCGCCGGTGCAGGGGCAGCAGCAGAGAGGCCTGGAGAAAGCGCAAGCCGCGCATGAGGTTGACATGAAAGGGGGGCGAGAGGGGATCGCGATGATAGCGCACCTGGGGAATGGCGAGGCCGGTCTTGCGCAGGCGGGTGTCGTCGACGGCGACGCCCACCAGACGGCCGCGACAATAGGGCAAGGCGCGCCGCCATACGCCGGCGAACAAGGTCTGCGGTTCCCAGCGGCAACGCGAGTGGAGAAAGTACTCGCTCGACCAACTGCGCTGCGGGCGGCCCTGCGTCCAGATAATGCGCGACAGACAGCGGCGGCCCACGCAGACCAAGGCACCCAAGGCTTGACGCGTGGCGCGCTGCACGGTGCGCTGCTGGGGAAAACTAGCGTGCCAGTCGGCGACGATCTCGGACCAAGCGGGGAAGAGTGTCATCGGACCTCCGGGCGTAAAGCGAAAGTGTTCTTCGCGGTGCGCAGGAAACGATCGCTGCGGGCAACTTTCTTGGTGAGCGACGAGACCAGGCTTTCGCGATCGACGGTGACGTGGAAGGCGGCGTGGAGGCGCGCCAGGAGCTCAGAGACGTGCAAGGGGGCGCGGGCCTTCTTGAGAATGTCGAAGGCCATGTCTACTTGAGACAGACTTGCACGGGGGCGCGGCGTGCGGGGGTCGGGAGAACCCTTGCGGAGACGGCGAACCGCCCGCAATTGGGCGTCGAGAGAGGCTTCGAATATCGAAAGAATGGAATCTTTGAGATCGTCGGACAAGATCACCTCCGGAGCCGAAGCTCAGGAGGAAGGTAGCAGAAGCCAGGTCGGTCTGTCAATAGAAATATTGCCTTGCCAGACCTACATGTAGAAACTCCAGACCCCCGTCCCCTCTCCCGCTCACGCGGGAGAGGGGACGGGGGTGAGGGCCGTCCAACCCACGGCTTAGAAGCTGTGAAAAAATTATGCTTTGAACAATTAGCTCTTGACATTGTTTAGCCTATTTATCTAAGCTATCTACATTCCGTCTGCGGAGGAGATCCTTTGAGCCACCCTAACGAAAACCCGCAACCTGGTATTTGGCCGGAGGGCGGCTTGCCAACCCAGCCCCAGGCGCCGGCGGCGTCTGTTCCACCTCCCTCGCCTGCCGCACCGCGTTTGCAGCCGGTGAACCGTGACCAGTTCTGCTGGCACGCCGTGGACGTGGAGAAACGGGTGTGCCCGGATCACTTGGTGCGCGCCATTTGGGAGCTGGTGGGGCGCCTGGACCTGAGCCGCTACACTCGCACGGTGAAGGCGGTGGAGGGAGTGGCGGGGCGTGACGCCTATGACCCGCGACTGCTGATCAGTCTCTGGATTTACGCTTACAGCCAGAAGATCGGTTCGGCACGGGAAGTGGCGCGGCGTTGCGAATACGATCCTGCCTTTCAGTGGCTGACGGGGATGGAGGTGGTGAATTACCACACCCTGGCCGACTTCCGGGTGGAGCATGCGGAGGCCTTGGACAAGCTTTTCGCGCAGTTGCTGGGGGTGCTGAGCAGCGAAGGACTGATCGGCTTGGAGAACGTGGCGCTCGATGGCACGAAGGTGAAGGCCTCGGCGAGCGGCAACTCGTTTCATCGGGAGAAGAGCTTGCGTGCGCACCTGGCGGCGGCGCGGCAGCGGGTGAAGGAGATGGGCAATCCGCGGCAAGAGGCCTTGAGCCCACGGGCGGCGGCCCGCCAGAGCGCGGTCGCGAAGGAGAAGGTGGAGAGATTGGAACGGGCCCTGGAGGAATTGCAGAAGGTGCAAGCCGCCCCCCAGGCACGGGTGGAGGAGTCGGAGCAGCGGGTGAGCGAGACCGATCCGGAAGCGCGCCCCATGAAGCAGAGCGATGGCGGCTTTGCTCCCAGCCACAACGTGCAGATTGCCACCGACACGGCGCACGGCATCATTGTGGGGGCGCACGTGACGCAGGCGGCGAATGATCAGCACGAGCTGGTGGCGGGGCTGGCGGAAGTCCAGCGGCAGACCCGGCAAAAGCCCCAGCATCTGGTGGTGGACGAAGGTTACACGACGCGTGAGAACATTCTGAAGGCCGCCGAGCAAGGTGTGGATTTGATCGGCAGCAGTCTGGAGTCGCAGGGGGAGGCGACCACGCGCCGCCTCCAGCAGCGTGGGGTCGAGGCCGCCTTTTATCCCGACCGCTTCGCCTACGATGCGGGCCGCAACAGCTATACCTGTCCGCAGGGCAAGCCCCTTCCTTACCAGACCACCAAACACGATCGGGTGGGAGTGGAGCGCCACGTTTATAAGGCGCGGGCGGCGGACTGCCGGGCTTGTCCCTTTCGCCGGCAGTGTGGTGCGGGAAAGCAGGGGCGTAGAATCGTACGCAGCGAGCCGGTACCCGTGGTGGCGGAGTACCGGGCCAAGATGCAGACCGAAGCGGCGCGCTCGCTGTATCGGTTGCGTGCTCCGGTGGCGGAGTTCTCGAATCTCTGGCTGAAGGCCAAGTTGGGGCTGCGGCAGTTTGCGGTGCGTGGCCTGCGTAAGGTCCGCTGCGAGGTGTTGTGGGCCTGTCTCACCTACAACATTCAGCAATGGTTCCGCCTGCGCTGGAAAGTAGCTCTGCCGGTGGCGGAAAGCTAAAGAGGAAAGGAACACGGAGGGCCCCAGAGGCCCACCGAAAGACGGGTGATCGCATGCCCTGGCCATAAGCAATCTCAGTGGTACTGCCTAATCCCCGCAAAATGATCCACCGCGGGAGAGTCGAAACGGTATGTTTGCAAATTGTTCACAGCTTCTCGCGCCCCGGGCCACATGCTATCGCCCCTGAAGGGGCTAGGGTCACAGTTCACTTAGTACTCAATTTCTTAACTACACTAACGTATATTAAGGCTTGAAATCGAACTCCATGGAGTGGCATTGTGTTGCTGAGGTGCGCAGCCATGCCAAGGTCGAGCCCATTCGCGATCACACTCTCGCCTGTCGAGGAAGCGAAGTTGCGCAGGCGTGCGGCAAAATATACGTTGCCGTATTTTCAGGTCCAGCGGGCCAAAATGATTCTCCATGCTGCCGCAGGCATGCCCAACGACGAGATCGCCGCCTGTTTGGACACCCGCCGCGAGGTGGTCTCCCTTTGGCGCAAGCGCTTTTTTGCTGACCGCCTCGCGGGGCTGGAGGAACGTGCTCGTCCGGGTCGCCCCCGGACTTTTTCCCCCAGACCTCGTCGTGCAGGTTAAAGCTTTGGCCTGTGAACTGCCCGCCCAGCACGGTCGGCCGCTGTCCCGCTGGAGCACCCGCGACCTGGTTCAGCAAGTCCAGCAAAGCGGTCTGGTGGCCTCGGTCAGCGGCAGCACGTTGTGGCGTTGGCTGCATGAAGACGCGATTCGGCCCTGGTACCATCGCAGTTGGATCTTTCCCCGTGACCCGAACTTCGCCGCCAAGGCCGGACGCGTGCTGGATCTCTACGCCCGCCAGTGGCAAGACCGGCCGCTGAAGGATGACGAGTTCGTGATCTCCGCCGATGAAAAGACCAGTATTCAGGCCCGCCGCCGCAAGCACGCCACGCAGAACTGCCGGCCCCGCACTCCCATGCACGTTGAGCACGAGTACTCCCGCTGCGGGGCCTGGACCTATATCGCCGCCTTGGACGTCCACCGCGCCCGAGTTTATGGCCGCTGTGAAACCCAGAATGGCATCGCTCCCTTTGACCGGCTCGTCGCGCAGGTGATGACACGACCACCTTATAACGACGCCCGTCGCGTCTTCTGGATCGTGGATAACTGCTCGGCCCATCGGGGCACCCGAGCCGTTGATCGTCTCCGCCATCTCTACCCCCGCCTGACGCTCGTGCATGCCCCCGTCCATGCCAGTTGGCTCAACCAGATCGAAATCTACTTCTCCATCGTCCAGCGCAAGGTCCTCACACCCAATGATTTTCCCGATCTCAACGCCGTCGCCGAACGCCTCCTGGATTTTCAATACTATTGGGAAACCACCGCCCGCCCCTTCCAATGGAAGTTCACCCGTCAGAATCTCGCCGATCTCCTCCTCAAGCTCGGTACCCCGCGCTCACCCCAAAATACGTTAGTGAACTTCTGAAGTGACCGACTTAGTCAACGAATTTACGTTATAGGGCACTTGTGTGGCCGTCATGAACGTGTACGGAATCACCAGGATACTTACGTTCAACGTGCAAGACTTCACGCGCTATCCAGGAATTTCCGCAGTTCACCCCGAGGCGATTTGACCCTGTTCAAACGGCTCTGTTAACATGGACAATCTAACTCCCGAGGATATTCGCGTGAGAGTGGGTGTCCACACATCGATTGCCGGAGGGCTCGAGAACGCGGCGCATCATGCCAAGAAAATCGGCTGCGACGGGTTCCAGATGTTTTCCGCCAACCCGCGCGGCTGGAGAGGCAAGGACCCCACGCGAGAGGAGTTCGAACGATTTCGAGAAGCCCGCGCGGGTTACGGCCTCGCGCCGGTGGTGATTCATGACAACTACTTGATCAACCTGGCTGCGGCAGACTCTTTTATTCGGGAAAGGTCGATTGAGGCGTTCCGCAAGGAGATCGAGCGCGCAGTGGGCCTGGGGGCGGATTTTCTCGTGACGCATCCCGGAAGCGCCAAAGGCAGCACGGCGGGGGAGGCAATAGCAGCCTGCATTGAGTCCCTGCGGCAGGCCGCGAACGGCCTGAAGCTCGACGGGTTGCGCATTCTGATTGAGAACACGGCAGGGCAAGGCGCGACGATCGGGCGCACGTTTGAGGAAGTGGCGGAAATCGTGGCCGGGGCCGCGAAGGACCTGCCCATGGGAGTGTGCATCGATACGGCGCACTGTTTCGAAGCTGGTTACGCCGTGCACACGCAGGCGGGCCTGGCCGAAGCGGTGAAAGCGCTCGACTCGACGGTTGGCCTCGAGAACGTGCGCGTGATTCACGCCAACGACTCGAAGACGGCGTTTGGCTCCCACTCCGATCGACACGAGCATATCGGCAAGGGCCAGATCGGCAAGGAAGGTTTCCGCCGCATTGTGTGTCATCCCAGGCTGCTGGCGATTCCCTTCATCTGCGAGACGCCTATTGATAAGCCCGGTGACGACCGGCGAAACCTGCGCATGATGAGGATGCTGGCGGGCCTGAAAGCTGTCAGCCGCCATCCGGCAGCTTTCAGCAAAGACAACGCGGCCGTCGTTGCGGCCTCGCCGTGGCAGAGGAATCCGCATTCTTTCGGGCTGACGTGAATGCCCGTGGACGTAGTGGTTTCCGGACGGAAGTTACCCCTCACCCGTCACACGGCGGCTGATGAAGACGCCGTCGCGCGACACCCTCTCCCCAAGGGAGAGGGCTGCTCGCGAACTTTGAGAGGGCAGTGTTTTCCGCGTTCGACCCTCGACCCACGGCGCTGGCTTGCTGAGAGCTGACGGCTGACAGCTTACTTTCGACTCTAGACTTTTGACTTTCGACTATCGACTATGGACTACGACCCACAACAAATCGAAGCTAAGTGGCAGAAGCGCTGGGCTGACGCCAAGGTGTTTGAATCTGAGGCGGACCCGACGCGCGAGAAGTATTACGTGCTGGAGATGCTGCCTTACCCTTCCGGCGACATTCACATGGGGCACGTGCGCAATTATTCGATCGGCGACGCGCTGGCCCGTTACAAGTGGATGAAAGGTTACAACGTGCTTCATCCCATAGGCTGGGACGCCTTCGGGCTGCCTGCCGAAAACGCCGCCATCAAGCAGCAGCGCCATCCCTCGGAATTCACCTTCAGCTACATCGAGCGGATGCGCGGCCAACTGAAGCGCCTGGGGGTCAGCTACGACTGGCGGCGCGAGATCGCCACCTGCGTGCCCGAATACTACCGCTGGAACCAGTGGTTCTTCCTGAAGATGTACGAGCGCGGCCTGGCGTACCGCAAGAAGAGCCGGGTGAACTGGTGTCCGAAGTGCGAAACGGTGCTGGCCAACGAGCAGGTTGTGGATGGGTGTTGCTGGCGGCATGAGGACACGCCGGTGGTCGAGCGCGAGCTCGAGCAGTGGTTTTGGAAAACAACAGCCTACGCCGGTCAGCTCCTTGACGACATGAAGGAGATGGTCCGCTGGCCCGAACGCGTGCTGGCCATGCAGCAGAACTGGATTGGCCGGTCGCTTGGGACGGAAGTGCGCTTCGAAATTGTGGAACTGGGCGAAGCGCTGCCCGTCTTCACCACTCGCGTGGATACTATTTTCGGCTGCACGGCGGTTTTTTTGGCGCCCGAGCACCCTCTGCTCGCGAAACTTATTGCCCGGTCGGGCGTGCCGGAGAAGCTCCGGCAAGAGATGGAGCGGGTCAAGGCCTCCGCCGTGCGGGCGCGCGTCGAAGTGAACCTCGAGAAAGTCGGCGTCGATACCGGGCTTAAAGCTCGGAATCCTTACAACGGTGAGGCGGTCCCCGTCTGGGTTGCCAACTTCGTGCTGATGGAATACGGGACCGGAGCGGTGATGGCTGTGCCGGCGCACGACCAGCGGGACTTCGAGTTTTGCACCGAATATGGGCTGCCGATTCGCACCGTCATTGTCCCCCCGGATTCGAGCGGGCACGCGCCTGCCTCCGCGCCCAAAGAGGCGTACGTTGAATACGGAAAGCTGGTGAATTCGGGCGACTACAGCAACTTCTCCTCAACTCAGGCCATTCTGCGCATGAGTCAGGACGCGGAAGACAAGGGCTTCGGAAAGATTACCGTCCAATACCGCTTGAAGGATTGGGGCATCTCGCGCCAGCGTTATTGGGGGACGCCCATTCCCATAATTTATTGCGACCAGTGCGGTGTGGTCCCGGTGCCTGAGAAAGACCTGCCGGTGGAGCTCCCTTCGAACGTCAAACTGACCGGACGGGGACATTCGCCGCTCGCGGATGTTGACGAGTTCGTTAATACGGCCTGCCCGAAGTGCTCTGGGAAGGCGCGCCGCGAGACCGACACCATGGACACGTTTGTGGACTCCTCATGGTACTTCTATCGCTACACCGCGCCGCACATCTCTTCCGCCCCGGTAGATAGAGAGGTGGTGAAATACTGGTTCCCTGTGGATCAGTACATCGGCGGAATCGAGCACGCCATCCTGCACCTGATCTACATGCGATTTTTCACCAAGGTGATGCGGGACATTGGGCTTGTGGAGTTTGCCGAGCCGGTGGCTCGCCTGTTCACCCAGGGCATGGTGATCAAAGACGGAACGAAGATGTCCAAGTCAAAGGGCAACGTCGTGGACCCGGTCGAGATGTGCAATAAGTATGGCGCGGACACCGTCCGGCTCTATATGCTCTTCGCCGCGCCGCCGGAGAAGGACTTGGACTGGAGCGACGCCGGGATCGAAGGCGCCTCGCGCTTCCTGGGCAAGGTCTACCGTCTCGTTTCAAAGCATGCGGAGAGTCTCCGGGGAGTGAACGCCCTTGCGGCCGGCAGTGGCGCGCAGCCTGAGTTCACTCCTGAGGAGCGGGCGGTGCTTCGCAAAGCGCACCAGACACTGCGGCACGTTACCGAGGACATGGAAGGCCGCTGGCATTTCAATACCGACGTGGCCCTGTCGATGGAGCTCGTCAACGAGTTGAACGAGCAGCAAGGCGCAGTCGAGGCCGGCAAGGTCTGCCCGGAAGCACATAAGGCCGCTCTGGAAATCCTGGTGATGATGCTTTCGCTCTTTGCACCGCACATTGCCGACGAGCTCTGGGAGGAGTTGGGCCACACGCCGCCTCTGCTCCGCGTTCCGTGGCCTCGCTATGACGCGGCACTTGCGGCCGTGGATGAACTCGAGATGCCTGTCCAGGTTAACGGAAAACTGCGGGCGCGCATTCGCATCGCTATCGATGCTGGCGAGGAAGAGATTCTAGCTCGAGCCCAGGCAGAGGAGAAGGTCGTGCAACACCTGGCGGGCAAACAGATTTTCAAAGTCATTATTGTGCCGCAGAAGCTCATCAATATTGTGGCCCGATAATCAGGCACGCCCATCGACCCACTCGCCCGGCCCGACCGGCTGGAGGAAGCGCCGGGTCGGACTAACCTCTCCCCCACGGAGGAGAGGGCCAGGCTTCGGATTTTTGCCATTTGCCGTTCGAACAGTTCTTCGTTTCTATTCTTGGACAACTCAATGGAACATGCCCGTCCGGTAGTCGTTCTGGATTTTGGTTCTCAATATACGCAATTGATCGCGCGCCGCATTCGCGAGATGCAGGTCTATGCGCTCATCGTTCCCTGTCACACGCCCTTCGACGAAATTGTGGCGCTGAAACCGCAGGCCCTGGTGCTTTCGGGCGGTCCGTCGTCGGTTTACGATACTGCTGCGCCGGTGTGTGACGAGCGTGTATTGAAACTGAAAGTGCCCGTGCTGGGCGTCTGCTATGGTTTGCAGTGGATTTCGCGAACCCTGGGTGGACGAGTCGAGCCGGCGCGGCGGCGGGAGTACGGATTCGCCCAACTCGAGATACATCCCACTTCGAAGCTTCTCGCAGGCATCGAATCCCCGTTGCGCGTCTGGAACAGCCACGGTGACCACGTTGCGGAAGTGCCGCCGGGGTTCAAGATTACCGGGCGGACGGAAAACGCCGTTTCGGTGATTGAGAACCCCGAGGCGGGAATCTACGCAGTCGAGTTTCATCCGGAAGTTCGCCACACGGCGCACGGTGATGAGATCCTGAAACACTTTGTGCGGGACGTGGCCGGAGTCGAGCCCAACTGGTTCCCCCGGTCTTTCATCGAGGAGACGGTGGACCGCGTCACTCGCGAGGTGAATGGCCGGCGCGCCTTGTGCGCACTCTCGGGCGGCGTGGATTCCGCTGTCGCTGCCACGCTGGTGGGGCGCGCCATCGGAGATCGTCTGACCTGTTTATTCGTAGATAACGGCTTGCTTCGAAAGAACGAATTCGAACAGGTGGCGGCAATGTTACGGGAGCAGGCCCACTTGAACGTCCGCACTGTGGACGCTTCGGCCCGCTTCCTGACTCGCCTCGAAGGGATTACCGACCCCGAGCAAAAGCGCAAGATTATTGGGGAGGAATTCATCCGCGTGTTCGAAGACGAAGGCCGCCAACTGGGTGATATACCGTTCCTCGTGCAGGGAACCCTCTATCCGGATGTGATTGAATCGGTTTCTGTAAAGGGTCCTGCCGCCACGATCAAGAGCCATCACAACGTGGGCGGACTGCCGCGAGATGTGAATTTCCGACTCATCGAACCCCTTCGAGAGCTTTTCAAAGACGAGGTTCGGGTGGTGGGCAGGGAACTGGGACTGGATGAACGGCTCGTGAACCGGCAGCCGTTTCCCGGGCCTGGCTTGGCGGTGCGCATCCTGGGTGCAGTAACCGAAGAGCGACTTGAAATGGTCCGGAATGCGGACGCGATCGTCAGGGAAGAGGTGGAAGCGGCTGGAATGACAACAAGCTTGTGGCAGGCTTTCGCGGTCTTGCTTCCGGTTTCGAGTGTGGGCGTCATGGGCGATGCGAGGACTTATGCCTCAACCATTGCCGTTCGAGCCGTGGAATCGGAAGACGGGATGACAGCGGACTGGGCGAAACTGCCCCCAGCGCTCCTGCAGAGGATGGCGACGCGAATCGTCAATGAAGTCACAGGCGTAAATCGGGTAGTCTTCGACATCACCTCGAAGCCACCGGGGACTATTGAATGGGAATAAACCACCCACGCCGCCAAAACGGGCAGCTCAAGATGCTTCACTTTTGCAGGGCTATCGACTTGCCAGTTTCTGAGCCATGTAGAGCAGGAGTTGACGGTCCTTCTCATCGATTTTCCCGAGAGACGTTTTACCTTTTCAAAGAACCGCACTTCCTTTTCTTGCTCGGCATCGAGAACCAGTTCTTCCGTACTTGGACGCTTGCTCAGATTGGGCAGGACCGGTTCGCCGTCCCCTTCGAAGAAAAGTTGGTGCAGGGGAATTTCCAGTGCCGCCGCAAGCCGCTCCAGAGTTTCAAGAGATGGCACGGTGTGGCCGTTCTCCACTCGGGAGATGTAACATCGCAAGAGCCCAGTACGCTTTTCAATGTCGCCCTGGGATAGTGATTTATCTTCTCTCAACTTTTTGAGACGTGTTCCGATTACCATGGGCACATTCTTTCACAGAGTAATAACTACGTCAACCATTTATATTAATAGCGATGAATTTTTGAGGCGCTCGCCCTTCGGACAGGAGCGTCTTTTTGTCATGCGCCGAATCGATGCCCTGGTGCGGCAAGCTTACCGCTTGAGGGGGTCAGCGAAAGGTCCTGCCCCTCGAAAGCAACAGGCGGAAGGACTGCTGTAAAGTGAAGTAAAGATGGTAAAACGTCCTGTAACCAACCGGCGACCTCCCTCGTCCCTGTTACTGTGGGAGGTCCAGAGATGGAACCTGAATGGCACGCTCGGAATCTGAGGTCACCCACGAAGTCGAGTGCATTCGGCGTGTGCAACGAGGGGAAGGCGAAGCATTCGGTCCGCTGGTCGAGAAGTACCAGCAGCGCGTATTCTCCATCGTATTTCATCTGGTCCGCCGCCGCGACGAAGTTGAGGATCTTGCCCAGGAAATATTTTTCAAAGCGTTCCGCGCCGTGCGAAGTTACAACTTCCAATCTTCGTTTGCTACGTGGTTGTCGCGGATTGCGGTGAACCACTGTTATGATTACTTGCGGAAGGTGCGCGCTTCGCACCTCACTTATTACTCGGATATGGCGGAAGAAAGCGCTCACAAACTGGAGCGAAAGGCCGAAAGCCCTCCGCCCCAAGGCCTGGATCATGGCGAGAAAGTTGCGCTGAAGGATTTCGTAAGTAGGCTACTTGACCGGGCGCCGGCCGATGACCGCATCATTCTGACCCTGAAGGAGCTGGAAGATAATTCTGTGGAGGAAATTGCCGATCTGCTGAAATTGAAAACGAGCACCGTCAAAGTACGCCTCCACCGCGCCAGGAAGCGAATGGTCGAGGACCTGGAGCGTTGGCGGCAAGAAGGAAAATAGCCCATGGACTGCAAAGAGACTCGGGACTTGGTGAGTGAGCTTTGGGGCGGCGAACTGCCTCGCGAGGCACAGGAGCACCTGAGCCGGTGCGCGGTGTGCGAGCGGTTTTGGCGCGACTCCGTTCTGGTGGCGGCCGGTTTCCACGCTTTGGCGGAGGATGCGGCGCCGGAGGCTTCTCTCGGATTCGCCTCGCGACTGATCCGGCGGCTTCCCGAAAGGGAAGGGGATGGAGCGCGCAGCGAATTTTTCGAGACAATCGGGCGGCGGTTCGTTTATGCTACGCTCGCCTTGACGCTGGCGTTGCTTCTCAGCATGACGCTGCCGACCGCAGGGCCGGTGCGGGGAGTCGCCGGAGCGGATTTTCTCGGCCTGCAAGGCCAGAATCGCATCTCACAGCCTGACGTTATCGGCGGGGACGCAGGGGACTTACGCGAAATGAATCCGGGAGGGCCATCCGACTAAGGCAAGTCGGTTAAGGAGATCAATGAGCCGCAGGGTCTACCTCTACTTCGTTTTGACATTTCTGCTGGGTGTGGTTTTGGGGGGGGCTAGCCTTTACTACTACGCCTGGACAACAGGCCACTGGCACCGTCCTTTCAACCGGCAAAACTTCGTCCACCGCCTGAAGACCGAGCTCGATCTTTCGGATTCGCAAGTCTCTCAAGTGGAGCAAGTCATCGAGAGCACAACGGGCAAGTTCCGGAGCGCGCAGCAACAAGCGGACGCACAGTTCAACGCTATACGCGAGGAGACCCGCAACGGGATCCGGCAGGTTCTGACCCCCCAGCAAGTTCAAAAATTCGATGAACTCACTCGCCGTTGGGACGAGAGAAGGCGGCGGGCCTCGCATTGAGAACTTGGCTGCCATTCCGAGCGGGCATGAGCCTTCGCAACACCGATCGCAAGGATAGTTAAGCCTGATTCACCCCTAAAAATCTCTAACACCCCCGCGTATGTGGGAGGCAGGCCGTCAAGGAAGCCATGCTCGCCGCAAGCGAAGCAAACTGCGATCGCCACCACTCCCCCCCCACGAAAGCAGGGATCGAGACTACGTGAAGAAATCCGGATTCACGCACACCTGCTGCGTCTGTCTAGCCTACGTAAAAGCCGCCGGCGTTGAGAGGTTTTTGAAAGAAATGAAGCGAGGAGTCTCACCCGCAATTAGGGCAACTGATCAAAACGGTACATCCTCGTCGGTGATTTCAGGCTCGGGTGGTAGCTCGGCGGCGGGCGGCCTTTCTGCGAAGGGGCGCTCAGCGGAGGGCGTGGGGGCGGTTGCGGCGGCTGCGGGGCGCTCACTCTCGGCCCTTGAACCCAGCATCTGCATCGAGCGCGCGATAATCTCATAAGATGTGCGCTTGTTTCCGGCCTGGTCTTCCCACTGCCGGCTTCGGATGCTTCCCTCGATATAAACCAGCTTGCCTTTGGTCAGGTATTGTCCGCAGATCTCGGCGAGCTTGCTCCATGCCACGATGTTATGCCACTCGGTGTGTTTCTGCATCTCGCCGCTGCGATCCTTGAAGCTCTCGTCCGTGGCCAAACTGAATTTGGCTACGGCTGCGCCGCTGGGTGTATATTTCACTTCCGGATCCCGTCCCAGACGGCCGATCAGGATTACTCTATTAACGGAGCCGGACATCGAAACCTCCCGCTAGCAAACCAAGTTTTGGCCGAAATAACACGGGTTTTGTTGGACAGGCAGGGCAGAATCCAGGACAGCCTGCAGTCAGCCGGTACGCCGGTGCGCCAGAGAAACGGGAACTCCCAGCTTCTTCAGTCTTTGGCGCGCCAAGTCGGCTTCTTGGGAACTCGAATACTGATCGATCAAAGCGCGCAACTCCCGCACTGCGGCGTTCTTCTCGCCCAGCTCGAGCAGGGCAAATCCCTTCTTGAGCCTCGCTGCAGCGGCTTTATTGCCTTGTGGATACCGTTCGAGGCACTTATCGAATTCCGCGACTGCGTTCTTGTACTTCATCTCGTTGTAGTAGCTGTCGCCGACATAAAACTGGGCGGTCGACGCCCTGTCCGTGCCACTGTAATGACTGAGATAGTCCTCAAAAGACTGGATGGCGAGGTCGTACTGCCCCCCGTTGTAGTAACTCACGCCTGACTTGTAGAGACTGTCCGGATCGGGAACGTTGGCCTGGGGTTTCGCATCGCCGCCTGGCGCGGGAGCCGAATCCGCCCGGCTGAGCAGCAGCGGGTTGGGCGGGGGCACTCAGTGTCTGAATAATGTTCTGAGTCTGCGCCAATTGCTCGCCGAGTTTCCCGATGCCGCGACTTGGCCTCGTCAAGGCTTTCGCTGAGAGCCTGAATTTGAGTACTCATGGAATCGAGGTGCGCGTTCGATGCCGCCAGATTCTTCTGGGTCGAATCGCGGAGCTCGTCCATGTTGGACTTGATCTTGTTGACGTTGTCGCTCGACCTGCTCGACCAGCGTTTTCAACACTGCGGCCTGCGTGTCGACGGTCTTTTGCAGGTTTTGCACCGCCTGTTGCAGGGCGTCCAATTGCTGCATCATCTGCAGTGTTTCTTTGCTGACCGCAAAGCCGGACTGCACTCCGCCAACCATCAAAGCTCAAAACGAACAGAACCCTCAGAGCATGCTTTTTCAAGGGGCGCCACCCTCGCTGTTTAAAATAAACTAACGCCAGTGTACTATCTCGATGGCGTTGGGTCAACCGGCAGGCAGGGCTGAGACAATGGCGCCGACCTTTCGGTCGACACTCGCCACCCTGAAGGCCGACGGGACAAGCCAAACCAAGCCACTACCGATTTTGGGCGGAGCCTCGAGACCAGCAATGGCGGGTTTCGTGTCGAGTGGATGCAGGCACAGTTCCCCCTCTTGCTGCGCAGGTCGCCCGCCTCAGTGAGAGACGCGGACGCGCAAGGAGAGACAGGCCGGGAGCCCTTGGGTTCCCGGCCTGCGGATCTTACTTCGACTCGGTCCCGTAGTGGAAGTGTGCGCGGCGATTCTTCTGCCAGCACTCCTCGTCTTTATCAGTGCAAACCGGCCGATCCTTGCCATAGGAAATAGTGTTCATGGCATCGGCGCCGATTCCCAGATTAGTCAGGAAGCTCTTGGCGGCGGTGGCGCGCCGGTCACCGAGACCAAGGTTATACTCTTCGCTCCCGCGTTCGTCGCAGTGGCCTTCGATCGCAAACTTGATCCCAGCGTGCGTTTTCAGGAACTCGGCATCGGACGTCAAAGCTTGCTGTGCGTCAGTACGAATGTCGGACTTGTCGTAATCGAAGATAGGCGTCCTTCATATTCTGCCCGAAGAGTTCCTCGTCGCTGACCTTAACTTCCTGCGGCGGCGGCGGTGGAGGTGGCGGAGCCGTCACGGTGACCCTGGCCGTAGCGGTTTGCGAGCCACCCGGACCGTTCGCTGTCAATGTGTAGGTGGTGGAGTCCTGTGGGGTGACTGTAGTTGAACCCTGCGCCTGAACTTTCCCTACGCCTGGATCGAGGGTCAGGTCAGTAGCGTTCTGGGAAGTCCAACTCAGCGTGACGGACTGGCCTTTTTCAACCGTGCTCGGCTCGGCCGTCAAGCTGACAGTCGGCGCCGGTGGTGGGGGAGGTGGTGGCGTTGGCGGTACGGGCGCTACCTTCTTGTGGCACGCGCCTGCCAAAAGAATAACTCCCAACAAACCGGCGAGAAACGCAAGACTACGTTTCGGATGTTGCATGCTAAATCCTCCTTGATAGGTAAGAAACATTCTCGTGCTCATGTGGATGAGGTGAGATATCTGATTATCCCGCTGAGCGACAGGGTCCGTCAGAATCGATCTGCCCCGCCGCAGATTGGGTAATGCCTTTCGCAGACCGAAGATACTATCATCAAACCTGAAAAAAAAACAACCGCTAATACAAAAGAAAAAGGACTGGCGGCTGTTATGCCGTTTGGCACTTGACTGCGTTCGATACATGGGCTGTTCTTATAAACAACTTGCCAACCCCGCCAACCACGCGCCGCCCCCTCGATACCTCTCATGCGCGAAGTGGAGAAGCGGGAATCCTTTCCACCAGGACTAGTTTGACCAGTTCGGATTCCAATTCTGTCCTTCCTTGGTGAGGGGTTTGGGGTTGCTGCCGTTGGCGAGCATCGTCCAGATTTGGCGTGTGCCGGAGCGAGTGGATTCGAAGGCCGAGATGGCGCCCGTCGGGCGACCAGGTGGGGTGCTCGTTGCGTCCTACGTCGTGGGTCAACTGGATGATTCTTCCCGTAGCAATTTCCATGAGGTAAATATCGTAAGTCCCGGTTTCAGAGAGCCTCCAATGAAAAGCCAGAAACAAGCCGTTGGGAGACCAAGCGGGGCCGCTGGCATCGCCCCCGCCTCCTGCCGTAGTGACGCGCCGCAGGTTGGTGCCGTCCGACGACATGATGTAAACCTGGGGCGTGCCGCTGCGATCCGAAACAAAGGCCATTTCATTTCCTGTCTTGGGATTCCAGGCCGGGGAAATATCCACCCCGCGAGAGAAGGTGAGCCTTTGAAGGTTGAGGCCGTTGACGTCGGAGAGGTAAATCTCCGGGTCGCCACTCATGCTCGAACAAAAGGCTATCTTCTTTCCGTCGGGAGACCAGGCCGGAGTGGTGTTCAGTCCTTTATAGCTGGGGAAGGGAACGCGGCGGTTGGTCTCGAGTGAAAAAATATAAATCTCCGGGTTCCCGGAGGCGTAGCTCGTGAACGCAAGCTTGGTATTGTCCGGCGACCAGCGCGGAGTTGTGGAGAGCGAACCGTAACTGGTAATGGGGTGGTGATTGAAACCGTCGTAATCCATCACCCAGATCTCGGAGCGGCCCGCCGCTACCCCTCACGAACGCAATTCTTGGTCAGATAAATCCCGGGGATCCCGCCTCCCAGCGCCTGCACGATCTCGTTGGCAAAGCGGTGAGCCGCTTCGCCGCGTCGAGATCTCGTTCAAGGTGGCGACGTAGCGCTTGGCGATAACGCTGGGATTGGCGTGGTTTGCCGATGTCAAATAAGCGCGCGGTAATGACCAAATTGGAATTAATGGCTTCCGTCTTGCCGAAAGCCAAGCATCTGGGCGGAGACCGGCGGGGAGCTCCAGGCTTTGAAGTCCACATCCAGGGGCTCGCGGGGAGGGTTGAGAGGATAGTAACTCTTGCTGACCAGTTCAAAGATGCCGGACTTTCAAGGTCGTTCCACAGGGTTTGATTAAAATCCTGGGTGAGGCGGGCAGATTCTGGTCCGTTGAACTGGCCGGAAAATCCGACACGGCCATCTTGATTTTGGGCGCGCCCATGTTGATTCCAATGCTGAACCAGTCCTGACTTTGGCCGGTGTGCAGCGAAACCAGGAATAGGGGAAGGGCGCTCAAGCAAATCAGGAGGTAAAGTCGAAACCGCTTGGGTAAAAAGCGCATGGGAATGCATGGGCTCCAAAGAGAATTAGATGCGTGTCCGCATCTGAACAGATGCCTCGCAGTGCGACATATTGCACAAGTGAAAACTCGAGCGTGCATTTTGTCGCATGTCTAAATTTGTCATTCCTGGCAGCATTAATCCGCGATCGATATATCTTTCTTCTATGCGAACGCAGCCCTGGCTAGCGGCGAAAATCAAAATAGAGATTCACCTTGACACTGTTTCCGGGATAGTCCGGAGGGAGCGGCGGCAGCGGGTTCGAAGCCAAAACGGCC
Source organism: uncultured Acidobacteriota bacterium (assembly GCA_963770415.1). Classification (GTDB taxonomy): domain Bacteria; phylum Acidobacteriota; class Terriglobia; order UBA7540; family UBA7540; genus CAVROP01. The sequence goes on along the minus strand of CAVYPU010000027.1, from coordinate 28,519 downwards.
CGCAGGGCGGAGCGGTCGACTTCCGCAACGCCGCTGGACTGCGAAATCTCAGGATCCTTGACACTGCCGTCACGCATAATCGAAAAGGTCATGTACAGTCGCGGCGCCTTCAAGATGCTCGGACTGATCGTCGAGAGCAGCCAATTATTGCTGATGCGTGCACGGACGGAGGCCACGTACCAGCCATAGCGTTCGCCGAAATCTCCGCCTTCCCCGAAGCTGATGCCGCCTTCGCCCGCCCCGTTCGACATCTGGGTGTAGCTCATGGAAGGCTGGCCGCCCATACCGTAAGGCACCGCATTGTCCGCATCGAAAGGCTTATCTTTCTGGATGTGGGTATTGACGCGTTCCGCTTTCTGCGGCTTCTGGGAGTCCTTGAACTTGGGAATCGGAACGGCCTTGGGCTCCGGCACGACTTTGGGTTTGGGCTGCGGCTGATGCAGTCCGGGGTTGTCGCTGGCAAGGGTATTGTGCGTTGTAATCATCGGAGCGGGCAGCGGTACGCCGGGCAAAGATGCCACCGCGCCGATGCGCGTAGACCTGCCGGTTCCCCAGTTCTTTCCCCAACCTCCACCAAAACTCGAACCCAAAGAAGCGTAGACGACCAGGAGCACGAAAAGCGCGATGTGCATCGCTACCGAGAGGGCTAGCATCCCGCCCAACTGTTCGCGCCGGGGGTCCACGACCATCGATATGGTTTGAGCGCTCATATTAGCGCACTCACTTCGTTTCGAACGGCTCGGTTACCACATTAATGTTGGTCAGGTTGGCCTGCTTCAACGCGTCCACCACGGTGGCAAAGGTGCCGAAAGGCGCATTTTGGTCGCAGCGGATGAAGACCGGCGTCTGGCCCTCGCCTCTCAGATGGTCCAGAATCGACTGCCCGAGCCTGTTGATATTGACGGGATCGTTGCCCACGTAAATATTATGGTGTTTGTCGATCGTCACCACCACTTTTTCTTCTGAAATAGCCTTTACCGTCTTGGTGTGGGGCAAATCAACTTCAATCCCCGATTCGAGGATGGGCGCCGTCAGCATGAAGATAATAAGCAGCACCAGCACGACGTTGACGAAAGGCGTGATGTTGATCTCGGCCAGCGAAGTGTGCGTTCGACCCTTGATGGTTGTAAATGCCATGGCTTACCTCGGTCTGTCCGTGGTCCGTAGCCCGTTGCAATAAACAGTTGACAGAGGGTGGACGACGGTTACCCTACAAGTGCTATGCGCAACCAGCCGCTCGCCACGGACAACTGATAACAGATAGCCTCCTACGTGAAGAAGCGCTCCGTCAAATTCAGGAACTCGAGCGAAAAGTCGTCCATCATAGAGCCGAATTCTTTGATGCGCTGAACGTATTGGTTGTAAGCAATGACGGCGGGAATAGCCGCAAATAACCCCATTGCCGTAGTGATCAGCGCCTCCGAGATTCCGGGTGCGACGCTCCGCAGAGAGGCGGTCCCTGCGGTCCCCATTCCATGGAACGCGTCGATGATTCCCCACACGGTTCCGAAGAGACCCACGAAGGGCGTGACTGCGCCGGTTGTGGCGAGCCAGGTGATCCATTGCTCCATCCGCGTCAGTTCGGCGGAGCAGGCGATCTGCAAGGCCCTTTGCACCGGCTCGAGACTTCGTATACGCGGCTTGCCGGGGTTTTCCTTGACCACGGCCTGGCTTTCGATCTCGCGATATCCGGACTGGAAAACTTCCGAGAGCGGGCTGAATTTCAGGCTGCGGCTGAACGTGCGGATCTCCGATAGCCGCTTGCTCTGCCGGAACACTCGTAGAAACTCCTGAGACTCCCGGCGGGCCGCTTTGAAACTCTTATACTTGTGAATAATAATCGCCCAGGATAAGACTGAAAAGCCTGCTAGCAACAATAGAACTATCCTGGCTACCAGCCCTGTGTCCGAAAGTAATTGCCAGACTTCACCTTGGTAAAAGTTCTGATACAGCGCTATCAGTGCAACGAGCAATTACCCTCCTTTGCGAACCCTGAACTGCCTTTCGCTTCAACTGTTCAAGCTAGCACAGCACCTAGGGTCAGTCAATGAAGGGTTGCCCCACATGGCGTTGCGTTATGCTTGCTGCGACAGTCGCTCATCCATCGAACCGGCAGATGGCGGCCTCGAGGGAGGCACCCCTGATGAGCCCTTGTGACAACTCGACCACCGTGAGCAGGGCCTGATGCTGGGCCGAAGCCCGGCTTTGGAGTGCGGCAGCTTGCTGCCGCTTTCCTTCAGGCCAGCTTGCTGGCCAGTGCCTGCGGACCGTAGCGAAGCGCGCGAGCAAGCTCGCGCCCAGGGAAAGCGGCAGCAAGCTGCCGCACTCCAAAGCGCCTGCGGCGCCCTTCCTCTCTTGGTGGAGTTGAAACACAGACTCCTGATGGGATGGCGATAATCCAAGATCTTGCCTTGACGCGGATAAAGACAGGGGGATAGACTTCTCGTCATATGACAAAACTCATCTCTCGGTGTAGCTCGGCTATGCTACTTACCATGGCGCTTGTGACGCCGCTCGTGTATGGGCAAACCCAGTACGACCTGCTCCTCCAGGGCGGACATGTGATCGACCCCAAGAACAACATTAGCGCCGTCCGGGATGTGGCGATCCTGAATGGCCGCATCGCGGCTGTGGCCGACCATCTCGATCCGGCGTCGGCACTGAAAACGGTTGACGTTTCTGGACTGTACGTCACTCCCGGCCTCGTGGACATTCACGTGCACGTCTACGCGGGCACAGGCGAGCGCAACTCCTACGCCGGAGACAACAGCGTGTACCCGGACGGCTTCACCTTCCGCGTCGGCGTGACCACGGTAGCTGACGCCGGGCTGCTCGGGTTGGCGCAATTTCGAGGATTTCATGGACCACGTTATCACCCGCTCCCAGACGCGCGTGCTGGCGTTTCATCAACATCGTGGGCGCGGGCATGCGCGGGGCCAAATATCGAAGACAACCTCGCCGACATGGAAGTCGAGCCCGCCGCCGAAATGGCGCTGAGCCATAAGGACGTCATCGTCGGTTTCAAAACCGCGCATTACGCAGGGCCCGAATGGACTCCCGTGGAGCACGCAGTCCATGCCGGCGACGAAGGCCGGCATTCCGATCATGGTGGACTTTGGCGCGACCCGCCCGGAGCGCCCCACCAGCGTACTCTGGACCGAGAAACTTCGCCCCGGCGATATCTACACCCACTGCTTTTCCGGGATTCGCAATGAACTCGACGACTCCGGCCACTTGAATCCCGCTATGTGGGCGGGCCGCAAACGCGGGGTCATCTTCGATGTGGGACACGGCGGTGGCAGTTTTGCGTGGCCAGTCGCCGCGGAGGCGATCAAAGAGGGTTTCCTTCCCGATTCGATCTCGACCGACCTGCACAGAACCAGCATGAACGCGGGAATGAAGGACATGCTGAACGTGATGGATAAGTTCCTGGCCCTCGGCGTTTCACTCGACGACGTGATCCTGCGCTCCACTTGGAATCCCGCCAAGGAGATTCAGCGCCAGGAACTGGGGAACCTCTCCGTAGGCGCTGTCGCCGACGTGGCCGTGCTGAGATTGGTTAACGGGCAGTTCGGCTTCACAGATATGTATGGCGCGCGCCTGCGAGGCACACAGAAATTGGTGTGTGAGCTGACCCTGCGCAACGGCAAGGTGGTCTACGACCTGAACGGCATCACGCGCCCCGATTGGGACACGCTCCCCAAGAACTATAAGCAGCAGATAGGCGACGCGCGCTGGGACGCCGTGTCCCCCGGGCATAGAGCAACGACTCCGCCCCCGGCCAAGTAGCGCGCTGTCATTCAGCAGCCCGATTCGCGGACCGAAGAATCTGCAGTGCCGCTTTGCGGCATCGCAGCACCCCCCCCAGAGCACAAGTCTGCCGACCCGCGATTCCCCTCCTTGATAAGGAGGGGTGAGGGGTGGTTGACCCTAGCTCCAAGCCCCTCGTCTCATGCCCCTGTAGAGTCTGTGTGAGGGCTCGTTTTTGCTGTCATTCCGAGGAGCCGCAGGCGAGGAGGAATCTCGCAGTGCGTTGAAAATACTCAGATCGAGATTCCTCGCGCAGTTTACCCTGAGCTAACTGCGGGGATTCTTCGCTTTGCTCAGAATGACAAGCGAAGGGTTCGGAATGACACTCCCAAAGAGGTTTCCACACAGCCCCTGCAGCCCACGTGCCTCAGATATACGCGATCACGTCCATTTCGACCAGCGAATTTCCCGGCACCCAGGCGACGGCGACGGTGGTCCGCACGGGCGGTTCCGGTCCCCAGGCTCCCTTAAAGACCTCATTCATGCCGGCGAAGTCTTTGCCGTCGGCGAGGTAGACAACGCACTTGAGAACCTTATCCATCGAGGAGCCGACCTTTTCAAGGTTCTGCTTAATTTGGTCGAGGACGCCCTTGGTGTGCACCTTGATGTCCCCTTCCTTATGGTATCCAATGCCGGCCAGAAAGACCAAATTGCCAAAGCCTATGGCGCCGTTAAACATGGGCGTCTCGTTCGGTGGGTGTGTGCTGAGCACTTTCTTCACCGGTTTTTCCTGCGCGGCGGCCGGCACTGCCGCAGCCGCCACGGCGCCTGCCGCGACTCCAACTTTTAAGAAACGTCGTCGATTTGTATTTTTCGTATGAGCCTCCTTATTATGTACAACTCAAATTGACCACTTGAAAAGGTGTATCAAGCTTGCTTACGCGCCGCGGCGGCCACTGCCATGATACTGGTGCCTCTGCGCCTTCCAGAGCGCTCCGCCGTACTCGTCCAGGTTGACCTTGCCGCTCATCGTATCGCCATTCACCGTCCCTGTAAATTCGTACGAAAGGCGCGTGCCCTCGGCTGGGTGAGCACTTCGGAAATGGACAGTACTCCCTTCCACAGTTCCACTGAGGTCGCCGCTGTAGAATTCGCCTCGATGCGTGCCCACCAGCTTCGTGCTCTGCTGCTCAATGTAGAGTGTGTGCGTTGCCGAACCGCGGTCGAACTGGATCGTTGCCTCCCACTGCCCGCCGACCGATGCCGGTTCACCTTGCGGCGGGGCGGAATCGGTAACCGAGGGCGGGCTTGAGAGCACGCTATAAAGGCGCTGCGCAACCACTTTATCGTCGCCCGGCATCAGCATATGGGCATTGATGCGCGCCGAACTGGCCATCTGGTCCGGCCTCGAGCCGCGGGCGCCTGCCAGTATAATTCGGGGCTCGGTGTCGAGCAGCAGTTTGCTCAACTCCTGGCCGGTGATGCCCAGTCTGGCCCCATCCCATTCGATAGAGAGGCTCGGGGAGCGATTCGAGAGGCTCGCCGAAGGCTGGTGAACGCTTGCGGTTACCCCATTGACTCGCTTCACGCTGTCACAGATGGTTCCAAGCCAACTCTCCCACATCTTCCATTCGGCGTCGTGATCGCGCTTCACCCACATCTCGACGGCCGCCAGCATACCCATGATCTCTTCTTTGCCGACTTTAAGCGAGCGGCCGAAGGCGTGGTGCGGGGCGCTGTTGGCCCAGGCCGCCTGGAGCAGGTTCTTTTCGCCCAGCAGCAGGCCGGCCGCCTGCGGGCCGCGGATGCACTTCCCGCCGCTGTAGGCCACGGCAGTGGCGCCGCGCTCGAGATGCACGTTGGGGATAGTAAGCACCTCCGCCGCCGCATCCACAATCACGGGCACGTTGTGGCGCTTCGCAACCTCCGCCACCACCTTTGTTCCGAGCGGGCCATCGTCCTGCGGCCCGCCCAGGATGTAGGCCATGGCCGTGCGCTCGTTGAACGCCGCCTCGAGTTCGGACGGTTCGTGCACGGTGACGATCTTCACGCCCAGCATGCGGATGGCGTGGTCGTACACGTTGCGCGAATAGGCCGGGATCACCACTTCGCTCTTGAGGCCTTCGAGGTTGGGCAGACGCTGCATGCGCTCGGGGTCCGTACCCGCAAGGCACGCCGCCGTGGTGTGCGTCAGCGCCGCGCAGCAGCCCGCTGTCACGATCCCCCATTCGGCGCCGGTCAACTCCGCCAGACGCTGCCCGACGCCATCCATCAACTCATCCATCTGAACGTAGGCGCGCGAAGCGTCGTCCATGGCGCGCTTCACCTCCGGCAGCGTTTGCGAGCCGGTGATGATGGTGAACGTGCCTTTGGCGTTGATCAGCGGCTTCACGCCGATCGAGCGGTACAAGTTCGCTCCGTATTCAAGCGGCGCCGCCACGGCCCGCCGCAGGCTTGCGCCCAATGCCATAGTGGCAGTGGCCAGAGCACCTCGCCGGAAGAATTCCCGCCGACTCTCGCCCTTCGACGGCTTTACAGCTTTATTCCAAAATGCAGCTCGCATGCTTAACACCTCCCGGTATGCTCACTAGTGCTTAGTTGTGTTAATAAGCGTAACCATTCTCAGTCCTGGAAGGGCGGGGCTTTAGCCTCGCCAGTACGCAGAGCACGTTTGAAGGGGCCTTTAGGCCCTGAAGCAACACAGCTTCAGGGCCTAAAGCCCCGAGGACTGGCTCGTTCTCTGCGGCGGGGCTGAAGCCCCGCCCTTCCGACGCCGTACGAATAAGAACGCTTACTTCTGCAAGCAAGCACTTGGCCTGAACGGGCTCACTCTTCAGATTAGGCAAACCTCACCCTAAGCGCGATTATACGTCTGCAACCCAAAACGAGCAACGCCGTGTTAGGAAGGTGTCGGGTGCCAGGTGTCAGGTACCAGGTGTCGGGTGTCGGGTTTTAGGTGTCGGATGCCAGGGATCAGGTGTTGGGTGTGTCGCATGCCAAGCGCCAACCGAATTGCAACCCTCGCCCCCTTGGGGGAGTTGCCATGGGTCTGCGACCCACCCCGGCTTATGAAAAGCACTATCGGCGTCGCCCCCGCGAAAGCGGGGGCCCATCGTCAGTCCAATGGATTCCCGCTTTCGCGGGAATGACGTGTTTTTCAGAAGGGAGGCGTGGACGGAACCGGCGCTTTCTCGAGCCGCAGTGGGCCGGGTGAGGGGGGTTCTCGCATTGTGTCCACTACCCACGCGCCCGTACTCCGTCGCCCCAACGTAGCGTATAATCGCCGAAGCGAAGATGCAGGTGGAACAAGCGATCGACTACTGAAAACTGACGACTGATAACTGACCACCACCATGCTCCACGAAATTCACATTCAGAATTACGCGGTGATTGACGCGCTCGAGGTCGAGTTCGCGCCGGGGCTGAACCTGCTCTCGGGCGAGACGGGGTCCGGGAAATCGATCCTCGTGGACGCGCTGGGCCTGGCGCTGGGCGGCCGAGCTTCGCCCGAGGTCATCCGCACGGGCCAGGAGCGGGCGCTCGTGACCGCGGTCTTCCGCAGCGAAGGCCGTCCGCCCTGGACGGCCTGGCTTGACGAATACGGCCTCGCGCCGGCCGAGGAGCCGGAGCTCATCCTGCGCCGTGAAATTCAGGCAAACGGCAAGAGCCGCATGTTGGTGAACGACCAGCCGGTGACGCTCGCGGCCGTGAAGACCCTCGCGCGGCTGCTGGTCGAAATGCACGGCCAGAACGAGCACGTCGCGCTTTTCGCGCGCGACGCCCAGCTTGACCTGCTCGACCAGTTTGCCGGGGTCGAAGACGATCTCGAGCGGGTGCGCACGCTCCACGCGCGGCGCCGCGAACTCGCCTCGGAGTTTGAAAGCCTGAGCCAGAACGAGCAGGACCGCCTGCGCGCCATCGACCTCTTGAGCTTTCAGGCGCAGGAGCTCGAGCGCGCCCGGATCGAGCCCGGCGAGGACGCGCGCCTTGAGGAAGAGAAGCGCATCCTCGCGAACCTCGAGCGGGTCCGCGCCGCCGCCGCCCGCGCCTTCGCCGAACTCTACGAAGAGGAGGGCGCCGCCTGCGCGCGTCTTGCCGCCGCCCTCGGCGAGCTCGAGGAGTTGCGCCGCTACGAGTGCGCCGTCGAGCCTTACCTCGAGCCGCTCGCGGGCGCCCGCGCCACGCTCGAAGATGCCGCTGATTTCCTGCGCGCTTACCTCGGAAAGCTCGAAGCCAACCCGCAGCGCCTGGAGGAAATCGAGGACCGCCTGGCCCTGCTCGACCGGTTAAAGCGCAAGTACGGCCAGACGATCGAGGAGATTCTCGCCTACGCGGAGAAGACGCGGCAGGACCTGGCTCGAATCGCGCATGCCGATGAGCGCCGCGAAGCGATCCAGCGCGAGCTCGAACAAGTGTCCGGGGATTACCGCCAAGCGGCGGAGGCGCTCTCCGCCAAGCGGCGTGAGGCGGCGCGCAAGCTCGTTCGCCTGGTGCGTGAGGAGCTCGCGCAACTGGGCATGGAGAAGACCCGCCTCGAGGTCCATTTCGAGACCTTGCCCGACGCGAGCTCGGGCCCGCGCGGCATTGACGAAGTCGAGTCCCGCATCTCGCCCAACCCCGGCGAGGAGCTGCGCCCGTTCGAGAAGATCGCTTCGGGCGGCGAAATCTCGCGCCTCATGCTGGCGCTCAAAACCGTGGTAGGCATGAATCGCCCCGGCGCCGCGCGCCGTCCCGCCCGCACCTTCATCTTCGACGAGGTCGATTCCGGCATCGGCGGCCGCGTGGCGGAATCCGTCGGCCAGCGCCTGAAGCGCCTGGCGCGCGACGGCCAGGTGCTCTGCGTCACGCACCTGGCGCAGATCGCCTGCTTCGCCGACCAGCACTTCTACGTCGAGAAGTTCGAGCGCTCCGGCCGCACCCTGACCGCCATCACGCACCTCGCGAGCGAAAAAGACCGCGTGCGCGAACTCGCCCGCATGCTCTCCGGCAGCCAAATCACCGACGCCGCGCTCAAACACGCCAGCGTCATGCTGAAGCAGGGGAATTGATTCATTGGGTCATCGGGTCATTGAGACATTGAAAGAACTGCAGGCGGGCTGACCGAGTGGGGCAGATAGTCGAGTGCAGGAACCGAGATCAACCGGCTCGCGCGGGAGGGGCGGTTCGCGTGGGCCGCGCAGAGACGCGAAGCAAGTTCGCAAGTCCGGCTCCACTTGTCAGGTACACCTACGATTACCTTTTAAATTCAAGCGGCGATTTGTCTTCCGACATGAGCAAGACTTGGATTTGAGCTGAACTGCGAATTAGACTGGCCACGCTTTCTTCGAAGTAGCGACTGTGAGTGTGTCGGAGCGCCTCTTCGTTGGGAGCATCGAGAAGGACGACTTCATGGTCGATACCTTGGCGGTTCAGATCCAATTCAAGTTTGAGCCGCGCATCCTCCGCGACCACTCGAGAATCATCGTCGAATTCCTGCAACTGAACGATCGACCCCTGGAGTCGGTCATATTCAATTAAGAATAGCATGTCAGTCGCTTCCCTCCGGCTTCGGCCTGCTTGCCCACTCATCAATCGCATATTCCAAACCGATGCGCATTTTTCGCTTCACTCTTCTCAATTTCCTAGCCAAATCAGGCGCCATCGGCAATAACTCCAATGCTTCATACGACGAAAGACTCCGGGAAATAGTCGACAATACATCCTGTGTTTCAGAGTCGCCTCCGCCGTACTTTATCGAAGGATCTACCACGTCAGATAGCTTTTCCGACAACTGAGCCCAAAGATGCTGGATCTCGGTCCGAACTTGAATCTCAATCGGCTTGTCCCGGGCTGTTGCAATGATGTGAACGGCTCGATAACCGAAGCTAGGTCGTTCCCGTCTATCCACCACGACTGCCTTCGGGAGCGCTCTCTTTAGTCGTTCTACAACCTGATCTTGTGCGGGTACGTTCGGGACAACCAAACGGCAGCCGGCGATATCCTGTATTTGGCTCAGCCGGATTGTCTCCCGGCGAAGTTTTTCTATTATCGACGTCGTGGACTTAGCCGGTCTCCCTGTTGGTTCTAGCCCGGTCGTCTCCCGGATGATACCGGCGACTTCTTCGTACGCCTCTGCAAACGACCGGCGGTAAGCATCAAGGTGGCGGAAACCTTCCTCTGTAATCTTCCCCTTCCGTAAGCGATCACCGAGTTGGTCCACTTGCGTCTTAGAAAGCGAGCTCACAAAATTAGAACGAGCACCCCCGGCGCCTCACTTACAGCTTGCCTGTCAGGCTGCAGCTAAGTATAGCACGGTGTCTTTCAGTTGGCTGACGCAGATCCCATAATTCGGATTCCGCGGTCTCGCGAAGGGAGCTTTTGGAATTGGAGGTGGCTGAGGTATTTCGCGGGCAGGATGGGCGCGTCAGGCATGGAAGCGACCCCCTCGCCCGGCCCGCGCCGGCTGGAGAAAGCGCCGGTGCGGTCCACCCTCTCCCCCAAGGGGGCGAGGGTTGCGGTTCGCGCGCTGGAGCGAAAGCGTCACCTCGCGCGTCCCGCCTCGAGCACCGAGCGATCAGCAACACTGGCTGACACGGGAGTACTTCCGTTCGAGTTGTTGCAGGTAGAATTCTTGGCGCGAAAGAGGTTCCTCACCTCTCGCAATGGTTTGGGCTCGGTAGCGGAGGTAGTCGTTTCCTCCGGTCACTTCGCGCAGGTAGTCCCAGAGCCTTATTAGTCCGAATGCAATTTTGCGCATCGTTATCACTCCTCGCGCGGCGTTACTGCGCTGCAGTATCGGCCCTGCCCTCGGCTCGGAACACGAGGGAATGGGAATGAAAACTCCCCTCCTTCGTAGGAGGACACGGGGTGGTGGGCCGAAGTTCAACCATTCCTAACCCCTCCTTGTTGAAGGAGGGGAATCCGCGCCCTGCCACGTCCGTCAATAAGCCAAAGCATCATAGGCACTATGCCGTGATTCTCGACACCACCACGGGCGCTTCGTTCAGAACTGCCTTCCTGCGTCCCCGCGCGTAGAGCCACCAGGCGCGGCCGGCGTCGGCGAGTATCACGACGACCAGGCTCGCGAACACGCAAGTGACGGCCGCGTCCAAGCGGTCATTGAAGATCTGGCGCGCTATTTGGGAGGCCTGCGCGGCGGGGATGGCGCCGGCGGCGAGCTGTTCGCTGAGCCGCCGGGCGTGGGCCAGGAAGCCGATGCCGGGGCTCGGATGGAACACCTTCTGCGCGCTCGCCGTAAGCGTGACGGTGGCCAGCCAGGCGAGCGGAAGAAGCGTCACCCAGACATGCTCCCACTTGTCCATCTTGATCAGCACGGTGGTGCACACGCACAGGGCAATGGTGGCCAGAAGCTGATTCGAGATTCCAAACAGCGGCCACAGGCTGTTGATGCCTCCCAGCGGATCGACCACGCCTTCGTAAAGGAAGTAACCCCAGGCGCCGACAATGGCGGCGCTGGTGAGGATGACTCCCGGGTACCACCCCGTCCTGCCCAGGGGTTTCCAGAAGTGCCCGCAAACCTCCTGCACCATGAAGCGCCCCACGCGCGTCCCGGCGTCGAGGAGGGCCAGGATGAAGAGGGCTTCGAACATGATGGCGTAGTGGTACCAGAGGGCCATCAGCCGGGAGCCTCCCAGGACGCGCGAGAAGATGTGGGCCATGCCGACAGCCAGCGAAGGCGCGCCGCCGGTGCGATTGAATAGCGTCTTCTCCCCGATCCTCGCCGCGAGGTCCGCCATGTGCTGGGCGGTGACGGGGAATCCCCACGAGGAGATCACCGCCGCCGCGTGCTCCGGGGCGCCGCCCACCACGCCCGCCGGACTGTTGATCGCAAAATAAACGCCCGGCTCGAGCGCCGCGGCCGCCACCATGGCCGTCATCGCCACCACCGATTCGAGCAGCATGCCGCCGTAGCCTACCATGCGAACGTGGCTTTCCTTGGCGATCAGCTTGGGCGTCGTCCCGGAGGAGATCAGCGCATGAAACCCCGAAATGGCGCCGCACGCGATGGTGATGAAGCAGAAGGGAAACACCTTGCCGGTGAAGATGGGGCCGGTGCCGTCGGTGAAGCGCGTCAGGGGCGGAAGCAGCAAGGTGGGCCGCGCCGCGAAAATGCCCAGGGTCAGCGCCATGATCGTCCCCAGCTTCACGAAGGTGCTGAGATAATTTCGCGGGGCAAGCAGCAGCCAGACGGGCAGTACCGAAGCCACAAAGCCGAAGCCAATCACGATCAAGGCCAGCGTGGGGGCATTGTAAGTGAAGAGCGGCGCAAGCAGGGGCGAGGCCGCCACGTAACGGCCGCCCGCCACCGCAGCGACGATCAGCAGGAAGCCCAGAATTGAAGCCTCGAGCACCCTGCCGGGGCGCCAGTAGCGCAGGTAGACTCCGATGAAGAGAGCGATGGGCACGGTCATGGCGATGGTCGAGAGCCCCCACGGGCTGCCCTTGAGCGCGTTGACGACCACCAGGCCCGACGCGGCAAGAAGGATTACCATGATCCCCAGCACGCCGAACATGGCGCCATAGCCGCCCAGCGGGCCGAGTTCGTCCCTCGCCATCTCGCCGAGCGATTTGCCGTCGCGGCGGACCGAGCAGAAGAGCGTGGTGAAATCATGCACCGCGCCGCCCAGCACGCCGCCAATCACGATCCACAGGGTTCCCGGCAGATACCCGAATTGCGCCGCCAGGATTGGACCCACAAGCGGGCCGGGCCCGGCAATGGCCGCGAAGTGCTGGCCCAAAACCACCCATTTGTTTGAGACCACGAAGTCGCGGCCGTCTTCGAGGCGCTCGGCGGGAGTGGCGCGCCGGTCGTCGAGCGCCACGACACGATAAGCCAGGTAGCGACTGTAAAAGCGGTAACCCAGGGCGAAAACGCAGCCCGCCGCAACCATGAGCCAAACGGCGTTGATCGGCTCGCCGCGCGAAACGGCAATCACCCCGAGCGCCAGAGCGCCCAGAGCCACGATGAATGCCCAGCCAAGCTTCGTCCACACTGCCATACGGATCGGACTCCAATGACGCCATTCTCGGGCGCCGCGAGAAGACAAGGAAGCCAGTTTTAGCACAGACTCCAACGGCGTGGGGGGAAATCCGCAGTGATGCTGGGGTGGCACGGGCATCTCTGCCCGTGCGCACGGCCAGGATGACCGTGCCACTTTGGGCGGCGCGCCTTTGTTTTCATAGACATTCCCGCTTTGTTCCACCGATAACGGTGTCGAAGATTCGAGAAGGCGAGGAGTCGAGAAGCGGACCGCCGCAACCCCGACCACGGCTGAGGGTCTCGGTCGGTTCTTGCTTTATGCCTCTCGACTCTTCAGCTTCTTGACCCCTCGACTTCTTGACCTCTTCCTTTGTTTTCATAGACATTCTCGCTTTGTTCCGTTGATTTGAATTTCATGGGGGTTGGCGGTGGGGCCGGTGGAATGACAGGTTGGCGTTCTGAAGAGACGGCTGGTAGAGTCTTCAGCAGTGTCCCGGCACTTTTGGCATGAAGAAGCTCCTTCTCCAGCATCGACTCTTTGTTTTCACAGACATTCTCGCTTTGTTCCGTGATTTTAACTTTCGCCGCGGCGGGCGGATTCATCGGGGAAGTGACCTATTGGCGTTCTGCAAGACGACGGGCAGGGTCTTTCGCGGTGTGCCGGCGCTTTTGGCATGAAAGCTCCTCTTTCATACTAGCCTATACTAGTGAGCTTAGTTTGTCAAGGGGCCATCCCCAAGTTAGGGAAGCTGTGAAAAAATCGCCGGCCGAGAGGTAGCGGCGGGCCTACCCCGCCATATCTCCAGCGTTTTCAGAACCGCGATGGCGGGATAAACCCGCCGCTACGATCTTTTCACAGCTTCAGGGAGGGAGGGCATAGGCGCTGGGGCGCTGGGCTCAAGCGATCGCGAAGACGGAAAGTCGCTAATCTATCGCGTTTGCCCCAAAGGGGGAGGGTTGCAATTCGGTTGGCACCCGGCACCTGACACCTGGCACCCGACACCTCTTTTTCAGTGCGTCATTGCGTAGATGACGTAATTCACGCCGAGGCGGATTCCCATCTCGGAGTATTTCTGCGGGTATCGCGGATCGCCGGCCCACTCCCAGGAGTCGCCCACGTCGGAATTGAAGGTGATGGCGACCATGATGCGGCCTTTGTCGTCGTAGATGCCGCGCCAGTGCGGCACCGTGCCGCCGTTCTTGCGAGCCTTCGCATCAGTGCTCGGCGCCCACGACCTGGTAACGGTCGTCGAGATCGAAGACGGTGTGGAAGATGGGGTCGTAGTTCGGGATCTCCACAATGGGGCGGTCCGGGAAGACGAGCTTCATGCTGCGCTTCGAACACCTCCCATTCCAGGGTGCCCGTGGAAATCGTCGGCCATGAAGAAGCCGCCGCGCAGCAGGTATTCGCGCAGCACCTTGGCCTCGGCCGGCGGTCAAGCCCCATTCGCCCATCTGCACGGCATAAAGCCAGGGCCAGTTGAACACCTCGTCGCCATCTTCCAGATTCACGGCCTGCTCGACGGAGCGCGCGTGGACGCGGGTCAAGCGCCGCACGGCCTGGGCAAAATTCCGGTCCGCGCGGGGGTAATCCTGGGTCCAGAGCGAAAGCCCCAGCCGCCAGTCGCCGTCGAAGCGGCCGCGATAGCCGTCATTGGGGCCCGGCGGATACATCAAGCGGGCGAAAGTCCACTCGCCCTTTTCCTTCCAGTCGGGCGGCAACTGCACGTAGCCGTATTCAACGGAGGGATATTCTCGGAAGGGACGCTGGAAGGCATACAAAGCGGCCGCAAGCACAAACAAGCACCCCAGTCCCCACGTAGCCTTGATGATCCTCATGCCGACCCGGAACGCCCTATTCCGATTTTCGCCCTTGAATACAACCATACGTCGGCTGGCTTGGCGAATCAAGCCTGAAGTCGAGGTGAAGAGTCGAGAAGTTGGGAGTTGAGAGTTGAAAGTCGAGAGTCAAAAGTCGAGAGAACATCGCGTGAGCGCTTGAAGGTGCTAGAACATCTCGAGACCTGCACCCTCGCCCGCTTGGGGGGAGAGGGTGGGCCCACGGGATCGACCTTGGTCGCCCGGCACACTGTCCAATCATAGTGCTTGCAGGCGGCTGCCAGTCCGCCATATGCTTATACTGTGAAATCCATAAATGTCGATTTGCCGGAAAAGATCGCCGAGGAACTGTCGCGACTGGTAGAGACGGGATGGTTCCGCGATGAAGGGGAGGCGGTTCGTATTGCGCTTGTAGAATTCCTCGGCCACCGCGCCGCGGAACTCCAAGAACGCTTTCAGCACGACGACATTGAATGGGCACTTCGGGAGAGACACAAAGCCCAGCCATGAAGCGCATCGTGTGCGATACCGGCCCGTTGTTGCACCTTGGGGAAGCCGGTGTGCGGGACCTGTTATCACCCGCTGGCGATATTCATATTCCCGTCGCTGTCGATCTGGAAATGCGAAGCTATGAGGTTGACTGGCAAGTTCGCAGACCCGTCTGGTTGCACGTGACCCAACTCGATTCCGGTCCAGCGCTTGAGGCGCGCTCCTGGCGACAGACGGGCTTATTGCATTATGGGGAGGCCCAGGCCATTGCATTAGCGCGTCAGCTTCGAGCTGATTGGCTCCTGACTGATGACGCTGCTGCGCGTCTGCTCGCGCAGTCATTTGGCGTGGAGGTGCATGGGTCTCTGGGACTTGTACTTTGGGCGGCAGCCATGCGCCACCTGGGTCGCCCTGAGGCTGAAGCTGCGTTGGACCGGTTGGCGCGATCGTCTCTATGGGTGTCACCCTCGGTGCTCCTGGCGGCGAAGGCAGCCTTAGATCAGATGGCCTGATCGGCTCCCTCCCCGCAACCCTGCGCGGGTCGTCCTGCCGATTAACTTGCACTGACCTAATCTCACGCTTCCTTTTTCTGGCTATCGCCCATCTTCAATCGAAAACCGTGAATCGAAAATGGCCCATCACTCGTCCCGCAGCGCCACCATGGGATCGACCTTGGTCGCCCGGCGAGCGGGGACATACGAAGCCACAATCGCGATAGCGACCAGAAGGAGTGCAGCCGCACAGAAGGTCAGTGGGTCGGCAGGCTTCACGCCGAATAGAAGCCCTGACAGGACCCGACCCAGAGCCAGCGTCGCCACCGCTCCGATAGTCACTCCAACTCCGGCCAGCCCCAGCGCCTGTCGGACCACCATCCTCCACGTTTCACCAGGGCTCGCTCCGAGGGCCATTCGAATCCCGATTTCGTGGGCCCGCTGCGTCACGGAATAGGCGATCACGCCGTAAATGCCCACGCTCGCAAGCGCCAGCGCCAAGGCCCCGAAGACTGCCAGCATGAGCAACTGGAACCGCTGCGAAGCAACGGAGTCGTCAACTACTTCTCGCATGGTTCGAAGGCCGGCGAGGGGGAGTTCCCGGTCCAAGCTGTGCACTACACTTTGTACAGCGGACGCCAGGGCTTTCGGCTCCGAGCCCGTGCGTAGCGCCAGGTTCACCCATGTTTGTGGGATCTGGTCGTAGAGGAAATACATCTCGCGTCCCGCGTCCTGGTCGAGGGTATGGCGCTTGACGTCTGCTACCACCCCGACGACGCGATAGGGAGCATCCCTGCCGAAAAGCTGGATCTGCTGCCCGACCGCTCGGGCGGTGCTGTCCGGTCCTGGCCAGAGCCGGCGTGCGAGCGTCTCGTTCACGAGTATCACGCGCGGGCTGCCCGAGGTGTCACGATCAGTGAACCCGCGCCCCTCGAGCACGGGAATGCCCAGCGTGGCAAGATACCCGGCGCTCGCGATTCGATAGCCTGCAATCGGTTCTTTGCCCGGAGCGTAGGTCTGGCCCACGACGGTAAAGATCCACTCGCCGCCTCCTTCGAGTGGAAGCCCATCACTCACTGCGGCTGATTTCACGCCCGGCAGCGCGCCCACTTTTCTCAGCAGTTCCTCAACGAACTCAACCCGCGCCGCGTCCTTGGAATACCGCGCCTCTGAGAGATCGATCTCGAGGGTGGCAACGCCCTCCGGACGAAATCCCGGGTTCACCTGGAGCAGCCCCCAGTAACTTCGCAACAGAAGCCCCACGCCGATAAGCAGGCTCAGGGCCAGCGCGATTTCCGAAACCACCAGCGCCGCCCGCACGCGGTTCCCTTGCCGCCCGTGGCTCGAACTGCGTCCGCCTTCTTTGAGCGCTTCGCTCAGAATCCCCGCACGGTTCCCGTCCGAAGACACGAGCGCCGGAGCGAGGCCAAACAGGAATCCGACTAACAGGGTTATCGCCCATGTAAAGGCGAGCACCTGGTAGTCCACGGCGATGGCAGCCTGGCGCGGCAATTGCAGGCCTTGCAGGCTGGCCAGGAGTTTCGTGGCTCCCTCGGCCAGGCACAAGCCCAGCAAGCCGCCCAGCGCCGCGAGCACCAGGCTCTCCGTCATCAACTGCCGGAACAGTCGCAGCCGGCCTGCACCCATGGCCGTGCGGATTGCGACCTCCTTGCGCCGCGAGGCCGCCCGCGCCAGCAATAGGCTAGAGACGTTTGCGCAGGCGATCAGCAGCACGAATCCCACGGCGCCGAGCAGAACCAGCAGCGGCTGCCGCAGGTCTCCCGCGATGGCTTCGTGCAACGACGATACGCTGGCATCCCACCCGGCGTTGTGGCGAGGATACGCTTTCTCCAGCCGCGACGTGATGACATCCATGTCCGCCTGTGCAGCCCGCAGCGACACCCCACGCTTCAACCGTCCGAGCGTGGTCAGGGAACCGGTTCCCGCGGTCGGGGCGCACCAGGTCAGCGGCCAAAGGGACGATCAGGTCCAGCCGCTGCGAGGAGCCGGAAGCGAAACATCCGAGGGCCGTTTCCATTTGGGTTTCGCCGGGCAGCACGCCGATGACAGTCGTACTCTGGCCATCCAACTGAATTGACTGCCCCACGACCGAAGGATCCGATCCGAAGCGCCGCAGCCAGAGGCCGTAGCCGAGGAGCGCCACATGCCCGCCACCCGGCTGATCCTCAGCCGGTAGAAACCCGCGTCCTATCACCGGGCGCACACCCAGCAACGGCATCAGGTTGGACGAGACCCGCAGCGTGGAAAGGCGCTCCGGCTCACCCTTACCCGCAAGGTTGAGGCTTGCGGTGGCGAAGACCGCCAAGTCTTCGAAGGCGCGACTTTGCGCCTTCCAGTCCATAACATTGGCGAGCGAGCTTGAAAACTGCGGATAGCCTGCGGACAAGTTGCGGTCAACAACTAGAACCAGCCGTCCCGGGTCTCGGAAAGGTAGAGGGCGAAACAAGACCGCTCGCGTCACACTGAAGACAGCAGCGTTGGCCCCGATGCCAAGGGCCAGCGTCAGCACCGCAACAACGGTGAACCCGGGATTGCGAAGGAGTTGGCGCGCTCCGAAGCGAAGGTCCTGCCACAGAGCCTCAAGCGAATTCCATCGCCACATTTCGCGGCTCCTCTCTTGCGCCAGGGCTACATTGCCGAAGCGCCGCAATGCTGCATAGTGAGCTTCGTCTGCCGGCATGCCGGACTCCAGGTTCTCCTGCTCTTCCATTTCGAGATGCGAGCGAATCTCTTCCGCGAGATCGTCCGCCGGCTTGCGCCGCCAAAACAGGGACCTTAATTTGGCAATCTGCCGCCGCCAGCTCATTGTCCCTCCTCTGGTTCTGCGGGCTGAAGGACGCCCGAGACGGCCCGCACGAAGCGCTCCCAGCGCGAGGTCTCGGCCACCAGTTGCCGCCGGCCTGCGGCGGTGAGGCGATAGTATTTTGCCCGCTGCTTGTTCTTCGAAACGCCCCATTCGGCGGCGATCCAGCCTTCCTGCTGCAGGCGCTGGAGCGCCGGGTAGAGTGACCCGTGTTCAACCCTGAGCGCATCTTCCGACATGCGCTCGATGGACTTGGCGACGCCGTGCCCGTGAGTCGGCCCCCAGCGCAAGGTGCGCAGGACGAGCATGTCGAGCGAGCCGTAAACAAGTTCGATTCGGTCTTCAGTGAGTTGCTTGGTCATAGTGGAAGGCAATCTACTACATCCGGTGGTAGATTGTCTACTAAATATTTTAGCGAGCCGATGCGGAGCACTCTGTAGCGGCCTCGCGTCCCCCACCCGGCCCGTCCCGGCTGATGACAGACCCGGGGCAGTCCACGCTCTCTCCCACTTAGCCTTCGGCCCACTCCGGCTAATGAAAATCACTATCGGCGTCGCCCCAGTGAAAGCGGGGGCCCACCGTCAGTCCAATGGATTCCCGCTTGCGCGGGAACGACGCGATTTTCAGGAGACTCCCAGGGGGTCCTGAGTGAAACGAAGGAAGGAACTCCGTAGTTCGTTGAAACTGCACCTGCAGAGATTCTTCGCTGCTATGAAAATAGGCCAACGCAACAACGGTGGATCCCCGCCTTCGCGGGGATGACGTACGGGTTGTCGTTCCCGCGAAAGCGGGAATCCAGGCCTCTCTTCATGCACGGTGGTGAGCCGAAGAATCATGGTGTCTGCGTTCAGAATGACAGCGCGGAAGCATTTTTCCGGAGCCTCTTGAGCCCCGGAGCCTGACACCTGGCACCTGACACCTGAACGCCCGACGCCTGCGCTTGCAGTTCTCCCTCCGCTGTGTTACGTTTTCTGGGTTCCGAGCATGGACTCGCGCTTGCAGGCCTCCGTGAAGACAGAATCACCTGAATCGCGCCTTTTGGCGCAAATCGATCTCGAACGCCTGCCCACCCACATCGCCATTATCATGGATGGGAACGGCCGGTGGGCGAAGAAGCGCCGCTTGCCGCGCATTGCGGGGCACCGAGCGGGGATCAGGGCGGTGCGGCAGTCGGTGGAAGCGTGCGCGCGCCTGGGTGTGCCCTACCTGACCTTGTATGCTTTTTCCGTCGAAAACTGGAAGCGTCCGCATTCTGAGACTTCACTTCTCATGAGCCTGCTGCGCGAGTATTTGAAGAAAGAGATTTCGGAACTCAACCGGCAGAACATTCGCCTTACCGTGATCGGCAGGATTCACGAGCTGCCGAAGCCCGTACAGCGCGACCTCGAATGCGCTCTTGAGAGCTCCCGGCAGAACACCGGGCTGCGCTTGACGCTGGCGCTCAACTACGGCGCGCGCGCGGAACTGGTGGACGCCGTGCGCGAACTCGTCGCGGCGGCCAGGCAGAATGGGGAAATGACCATCGACGAAGCCGCCTTCAGCAGCCGTCTTTATACCCGCGATCTGCCCGATCCGGACCTGCTCATTCGAACCAGCGGCGAGCTGCGCTTAAGCAATTTCCTTCTCTGGCAGGTCGCCTACTCGGAACTCTGGGTGACGGAGACCCTTTGGCCGGACTTTACCCAAGCGGATTTGTTCCAGTCTATCATTGACTATCAGAAGCGGGAACGCCGCTACGGAGGCATCGGGCTGGGATAGAAAAGCCGTGGACCTCGAAACCGGCGGGCCGCGCCACTCTCCATGAAACTTCGAATTCTCACCGCAGTACTTTTGATTCCCCCGGTAATTTACCTGATCGGCTGGTCGCCGAAATGGCTCCTGCTCGCGGCAGTGATTGCCTGCGCCGAGGTGTGTCTTTACGAATTCCTGAAGCTTTGCCGGAGCGCCGGTTTCAGGCCGCTCGAGTGGTTGGCGTATGTGGCTTGCGCGGCGGTTTGCGTGCTGCGGGCCTTCGAACCGGACGGGCCGGAAGCCTACTCGCTCCTCCCGCTCGTCGCTCTCGTCATCGTCACGCTCACGGTTGCGCTGGCGGCGGCAAGCGACCTCAAGGCGTACATGGGCACGGCGGCCACAACGCTTTTTGGTGTGTTTTACATCGGGCTGACGCTCTCCTGCCTGCTCCCTCTGCGGTTCTCGCAGGTGGGCGCGCTCGGTTTGGGACTCCCCGGCGCGGCGGGCAACTCGGCGGGGCGGAACCTGATTCTCCTCTTGTTCCTGGTGATTTGGGCCGATGATACTTTTGCGTACTTTGTGGGCCGCGCCATGGGCCGGAGAAAGCTTTTTCCCTCCATCTCCCCCAAGAAGACTCTCGAAGGATCGGTCGCGGGCCTCCTGGGGAGCCTTCTGGTCGCCTGGGGATTTGCCCGCTTATTCTGGCAGACAGCGAGCATGAAACAAGTTATCCTGTTAGCGGGCTTGGTGGCCCTGTTTGGGCAGGTGGGGGATCTGGCGGAATCGGGGCTGAAGCGCGGCGCTAATCTGAAAGACTCGGGTTCGGTCTTGCCGGGCCATGGCGGGCTGCTCGACCGGGTGGACAGCCTGTTGTTCGGCGCGCCGGTCCTTTGGCTCACTCTTGCGATCATGGGTTTTTGGCGATGAGTAAGGGATTGTGCATCCTGGGCTCGACGGGCTCGATCGGGCGGCAAGGCCTGGACGTCGTCAGGCAATCTGCGGACCGCTTTCACGTCGTAGCGCTGTGCGCGGGCAAGAACCTGGAATTGCTTGCCCAGCAGGTCTATGAATTCTCGCCCAAGATGGTGTGCGTCGGAGACTCGGATTGCACTGAGCCCCTGCGCGAGCAGCTTCGAAATCTCGCACCTTCCCCGGGCGTGGAAGTCACCTGCGGAGTGAATGGCCAGATCGAGGCCGCGACGCATCCTGAGGTGGACATTGTCCTGTCTGCTTCCCATGGGACCACGGGGCTGGTTGCCACCTTTAAGGCGATCCAGGCTGGAAAGCGCATCGGCCTCGCCAACAAAGAAGTGATGGTCGCCGCCGGCGATCTCGTGACCCGCACGGCGAAGGAATGCGGGGCTGAAATCCTGCCGGTGGACAGCGAGCATTGTGCGCTCCATCAATGTCTACGGTCCGGCGGTCATGGAGAGGTTCGCCGCCTCATATTGACGGCATCCGGCGGCCCATTTCTTAAGACCCCTCGAAAGCAACTGGATCGAATTACACCTGAGGAGGCCTTGCGGCATCCAACCTGGAGGATGGGCGGGCGGGTCACCATCGACTCGGCGACGATGATGAACAAGGGGCTTGAAATCATTGAAGCTCGCTGGCTGTTCGATTTCCCCCCGGAGCAGATCGACGTCCTCATCCATCCTGAGTCGATCGTTCATTCCATGGTAGAATTTAGAGATGGATCGGTGATGGCCCAGATGTCGGTGCCGGATATGCGCCTGCCGATTCATTATGCGCTTAATTATCCGCACCGGCTGGCCATGAATGGGGATACGCGGGGCTTGGACCTGATTGCCCAAAGCAAGCTGCATTTTGTGGCGCCCAACGCGCGGCGCTTCCCTTGTCTCGGCTTGGCTCGGGAGGCTCTCGGCAAGGGAGGGATGTTCCCCTGTGCTTTGAACGCCGCCGACGAAGTGGCTGTGGAGGCGTTTCTAGCCCAGGGGCTGCGCTTTTCGGACATACCGCGGGTGGTTGAAAGAGTGCTCGAGCAAACCGCTCCCGCCACGTCTTGCTCCAGCCTGGACGAGATTTTGGATTGCGACCAGGACGCTCGGCGGCGCGCCCGGGAGATCGTGGCAACGCTCGCGCACCGGCAGGGGGATGGCAATCCGTCCCCGCACAACTTGTAGCGGGAGGGCTTGACCAGGTTTGTCCATTACGATCGACTCTGTCGATTGTCACTGGCGCCTTGGCCGCTTGCTGTCATGAAAATAGGCCGACGCAGCACTGGTGGATCCCCGCTTTCGCGGGGATGACGCACGGGTTGTCATTCCCGCGAAAGCGGGAATCCAGGACTTTTTCATGCACAGTGGCGGGCTAAAGCTCATGAAATCTGTGCGGAGGAGCATTGAAATCGGGTAATCGGCCGGAAAGGCAGAGCCTTTTCGCATAGCGGGGCGGCAGAGCCGCAAACAACGAGAGCCTTAGCGGCTAATTTGATTCGCCCGCACGGGCTGGGCCGGTTTTCTTAGGTTTTTCTGGCAGAAAGAGTGAACGGCATTATGGGTTTCATTACCGACGCGGTGGTGGTGGTCCTGGTTCTAGGGTTCATGATCTTCATTCATGAGCTCGGCCATTTTATGGCCGCCAAGTTGTTTGGGGTTCGCGTGTTGGTTTTCTCCCTGGGCTTTGGCAAACGACTGCTCCATTGGACCAAGGGGGATACCGATTATCGGATCAGCGCACTCCCCTTTGGCGGCTATGTGAAAATGGCTGGGGATGACCCCTCCGCGACCCTTTCGGGTGATCCCGGGGAATTCTTGGCCAAGCCTCGCTGGCAAAGGTTTGTGGTCGTGGTCATGGGGCCGACCATGAACATTCTGCTGGCCGTGCTCCTGCTGGCTGGTCTCTACAAGTTCCATTACCAGAAGCCTGCTTACGAAGAGCAGCCTGCCCTCCTGGGCGATGTGGAAGCAGACTCACCTGCGGGAAAGGTCGGGTTGCAGCCGGGCGATCTGCTGCTCCGTCTGGACAAGCAGCGCAATCCTCACTGGGAAGATATCGAGATGAAGGTCCTGACTTCGGTGGGCGAGACCATGCCCGTCGAGGTCGAACGTGATGGCAAGACCTTGAACCTGTCGATTACGCCGCGTGCCGAAGGGCCGGACCGGGTTGGCGATGCCGGTTGGTACCCTTACGCGCCGGGCGTCATTGACAAGATCGAACCCGGTCTTCCGGCAAGCCAGGCGGCGCTCCAGCCCGGCGACGAAATCGTGGGCCTGGACGGTCGCAAGATTTTATATTGGCCTCGCATCGCCTACCTTCTGCAATCCGGCAAGGGCAAGCCGGTCGAGCTTTCGATTCAGCGTGGCGGGAGCAATTTCCAGGTCAACCTGACGCCGGTCATGACTGATGTGATGGGCGAAAAACGCTGGAGGATTGGCGTCTCGTTTCATAGCGACATGGTGGTGAAAAAGCTGCCTTTGGATACGGCTATCAGGGCTTCTGTAGACGAGAATTTCAGGAATTGCCTTGCCTGGTTCGTGGTGATAGAGAAGATTCCGACCCGCCACCTGTCCGCGCGCTCTCTCGCCGGACCCTATCGGGATCGCGCAGCTTTCCGGAGAAGCCTACCGGGCGGGGATAACGGAACTATGACCCTGGTTTGTTTCATCAGCCTCAACTTGGGCCTCTTTAACTTGCTCCCTATTCCGGTTTTGGACGGAGGCGTTATCTTTTCTGGTTGTCGAGAGTCTCATCCGCCGCGATCTGAGCTTGCGAGTGAAAGAGCGATTCGCGCAGGTCGGCTTCCTCTTCTTATTGTTGCTGGTGGTGTTCCTCATGTGCAACGACATCCTGCGCACGCTCCGGCCATATTAGAGGCCTAGTGACTGCGGGCTAGGTTTTGGGCACTGTGAACTCGGCGTTTGGGCAGTCGGGCACGCGGGGCAGGGAATCGGAAATCGGAATCTCAAATCTCGAATCTCAGATCTTGTTTTGAGAGAGATTGACTCTTGAATTTTGAATTTCGAATCTGGAATCTCAAATTCCAAATCGTGTTTTGAGCGAGATTGACTCTTGAATTTTGAATCTTGAATCGAGCATCGTCCGGCCCGTTCTTCAGGCAACTAAGGGCCGAAAGCCGACAGTAGCGGCTGAGAGCGAGCAACGCACCACCGGCGACGGACGACTGACAACGGATGGTTTTATGAATTTCAGCGATAACGAATATTTTCCTCCCCGCCGCAAGACGCGCCCCGTGCGGGTCGGGCGGCTCACGATTGGCGGCGACGCCGCCATTGTGGTGCAGTCCATGACCAAGACGGACACGCGCGACGTGGCGAAGACCGTCGAGCAGATCCAGCAGATGGAGGCCGCCGGGCTGCGAAATCGTGCGGCTGGCGGTGCCTGACATCGAGGCGGCCAAGGCGCTGCCCGAAATTCGCAAGCACTGCCCCGACTCGATCCTCGTCTCGGATATTCACTTTCAGTACAAGTTCGCCTTGATGGCGCTCGATGCCGGCATCGACAAGCTGCGCATCAATCCCGGAAACATCGGCGACGCCGAAAAAGTCCGCCTGGTGGTGCGCCGCGCGCAGGAGCAGAAGGTTCCCATCCGCATTGGCGTGAACGCGGGCTCGCTCGAGCGCCGCCTGCTCGAGAAGTACGGTTATCCCACCCCGGAAGCCATGGTCGAGAGCGCCCTCTATCACATCCGCATTCTCGAGGAGCTGGGCTTTACGGATACCGATTGTCTCGCTCAAAGCCTCGAACGTGAAGCTCTGCGTTGCCGCCTATCGCCTGCTCGCCAAGCAGGTGGATTATCCCTTCCATCTGGGCATCACCGAGGCCGGCACGCAGTTCTCCGGAACGGTAAAATCGTGCGTGGGCATGGGGATGCTGCTGGCGGAAGGCATCGGCGACACCATTCGCGTCTCGCTGGCCACCGATCCCGTCGAGGAAGTCCGCGTCGCCTACGAAATGCTCAAGGCGCTGGAGCTGCGCAGCCGCGGGCCGGTGGTGATTGCCTGCCCCACCTGCGGGCGCCTGGAAGTGGACCTGTTCAAGATCGCCGGCGAAATCGAGAAGGCCACCGCGCATATCAAAATGCCCCTCAGCCTAGCCGTCATGGGCTGCGCCGTGAATGGCCCGGGCGAAGCGCGCGAAGCCGACCTGGGCGTGGCCGCAGGGCGCGGCAACGGCATGATCTACCGGGAAGGCAAGGCCATCCGGCGGGTCAACGAAGAAGAAATCGTGCCCGCCCTGCTGGAAGAGATCGAACGCTTCGTCGCCGACAAGACCGCCGGCATCGATACCTCCCCGGCCGAAATCAGCTCCGAGCCCGCTCCCGCTGCCGACGCCTCTTTTCCAATCCTGAAGTAAACCCACGAATGGCGCGCCCTCTCCCGTGGGGAGAGGGTGTCGCGCTCCAGCGTAGTCACCAGCCGGAACGCGACGGGTGAGGGGGCACTCTCACGGACCTCACAGTCGTCCTCATCGACTCGTCTCCATGTCATTCCGAGCGGAGCGAGGAATCTCGCTCTGGTTCGTTTGGTAGGTAGTGGCACGCCACGGTGTGCCCTTCCATATCCGAGACCCGCAAGCGGGCGCGGCCTGGTCCATGGCTCGCAAGGGCGTATAGTGCTGCCCCGATCCGGCGGTAACAACGGATGTAGGGGGACGGCTTGCCGTCCCCCGATGGCGCGACAGGGGTAGGGCAAGCCCCCATAAGCGCTAAGATAATACATGACATTTCTCAAGTTGAGGAGCCCGTTCGCGGTTCCCTTCCGCGAGCTCCGCGGCGATTTCATCCCAGTGCTGCACGACGTACTCCAGCGGCACTTTCGGAGCGATGGCCTGTTGCACCTGGTGCAGCGCGAATTGAAACTCACGCCACCGACTGCCCTGGACCGTCGGATCCCAGTTCGTAGCCCCAGGGGGAAAATGACGAACCCAGGCGGACCAGCTTTTGGGTGAGCAGCGCCACCAGCAGTTTTCCGTGCCACCAGGCGCGCGAGCTCCGCGCGTCGTGCTTGGGCAAGTGGCCGATCGCCAGCAGCGACTTCAGCCGCTTGAACACCAGTTCAATTTGCCAGCGGAAGCGGTAGTACTCGAGCACTTGGGGGGCCCCCATTTCCGGCACCCGCAGGGTCGTGAACACCATCACATAATGGGCGTACTCGCGCGTTTCCGGCCGCACCCGAATCGGCTGCTTCTGCTCGCGCCGATCCAGTTGGCGCTCCGCCGCGGCGATGGCCTGCGCACTTTTGCGCACCGCACACAGACGTCCCTCCACGCGCTGCTCCCCGGCGTGCAGCGCCGCTGCCCATTGCCCCGCTTGTCCCGCCGCGACCCGGAATCGCTCCAGATTCCCGCCGTCCCCGCCCCTTTCCGCGAGCTGATCAGCAACTGGTCGCAGGCCAACTCCGGCAGCCGCAGGCTGTAATGAATCCGCCAATGCGAACCGGTCGGGCCCGGTTCCTTGATCACCGTCCCATCCAGCGCCCGCAGACGCCGCCGCGGCGGAGGCCCCTTCCAGCGCACCCCACTTTCCGCCAGCAACGCCTGGCAGAGGTGCTGCAACCAATTCTCCGACTGGCGCAAGCGATTCAATAGCGTCACATCGCTCACCTTCGAAAGCCCCGCCGCCTGGGCGCGAACCGTGGTCTCCCGCAACGAGTAGCCGCACCCCACGTGCATCAGCAACCTGCGCAGCAGCGCCTCCACCGAGTCCAATTCCCGCAAACGCTCTACCGCCCCGCTCAGCCGCGCCGCCCGTTGCCAGCTCGGCGGCAACAGGCCCGATGAGATGTTCCAGTCTTCGTCGAGTGCGTTCATGCTCAGCAAGGTACAGGGAAAACCGACAAGCGTCAAGCAGTATCTTAGCGCTTATGAGGGCAAGCCCCACCCATACACCTCAAAGGTGCGCTGAGATTGCGCGTAGGGCGCACGGCCTTGCGCCCCTACGCCATTCGCGCGTCGTTATCGAGAGATTAGGCCGAAGTTCCAGGAGGCTTCGAGGGATATGCTTCTGATTCCTTGAGGGATACATTCAAGCTCAATTTCCCGTTACTGGGAACGTACGGATCAGTTCGTACGCCCGTGCCTGGAGCGGCGTGGGCTCGGCACCTGCTTGCAGGTCACTTCAGCTCTCCCGATTGGATCTGATAGGTCACTCTGGCCCGGCTGGCCAACTCGCCAGCAGGGTGGCGAAGCTCTGTACGGGAAGTCCCTCCGCCGTTTGATGCGAGGATTTCTTGGCCTGGGCCGAGGCGGTGGGTTCGGCGGGCAGAATCGGATCGCGTCGCTTCCGTTCCTCCCTGTCGCTCCTCATCCTCGAACAACAGCGGCGCCCACGCCCGGCGCAGGTGCCATTCCACATAGTAGGCGAGCAGGCATAAGAAAATATGCGCGGGCACCCGCTCTTCGGTGCGATGCCGAATGGGCCGCACCAGCAGATCGATCCCCTTTCAGACAGCGAAACGCACGCTCCACTTCCGCCAGGCGTCTTGTAGTTGCGCACGGTGTCTTCCGCCGAGAGGCGCTCGACGGGTTCACTGGTGCGCAGCACATAAATTCCGTCCAGCTTCGCTTCCTGATCGATGGCCTCCTGGCGACGGCTCCAATGAAACTCCCCTCGCCGATCCGACAATCGAAATGCTTGCCCACCTTGTAGCGGCCCAGGACCTTACCCACTTTCAGCCCGATCTCCGCCGCCGTCAGCAGCTTCTTCTTCCGCCGGGCTACGTCCTTGGCGATCTTCGTCAAACTCTTCTCGGTCGCTTCCAGCAACGCTTGCCGCTTGCGCCCCCGCTCCTCTTCCAGCAGCGGATTATGACAGACCACGAGCCGCTCGCCGGGGTAATCCGGAGAGCTGATTTCGGCCAGGTTCTGTCGTCCAGCAAGGAGAGTTGCAAGCTCCCTTTCTGCACTAATTCTCGAATTGCTCCGCTGGTCAGCGCCGTGATCCAGCCCATGCCAGGATGCTGGCGAAGTTTGTTGATCTGCGGCGGGGTCAGCATGCCGCGGTCACCGCGATTCCCGAGAGCATTGCCGATCTGCACGTCGGCAATTTGCGATGGCACAGCCTGTCCCCAGGCGGAAAGCCCCGCGCCCAACATCAACATCACCATCCCGCAAAAACGCTTCATCATCGTTCTTCTTCCAGAAGAGATTTAGTAGCAAGCCGTAAGAGCTGAATCCGACATCCGCATCGCAAAACCCGCCGTCGGGAGATCGCGCAGCCCCATCCGGCTCTGGGGTGCGCCGGAGGCGTGCTATTCTGGCTGTCCGTACCCGCGATCTCCCCAACCCCGGATACAGTGCAGTCGAGGGCGCCTCAACCGTCTTCAGGCGCTCACTCAAGATTTCTCAATTCTTCGCAATGAGAGCCCTATGGCTCCTGGGATCAACAGGCTCTACGAGTTCGGCCCCTTTCAGGTGGACCATTCATGATAAATC
>CAVYPU010000026.1:0-148895 GCA_963770415.1 uncultured Acidobacteriota bacterium | reverse complement strand
AGGCGTCCTCGGGGCTTCCGCGAGGGTGACGGAATGACTTGGAGCAAGGTGCCGGACGCGGTGGTTTATAGCCGCATTCCGCATTACGCCCCGGTCAACGAGCCTCGCACGTGGCTTCTCAATATGGCCAAGTGGCGGTCGCACGGGATGTGTCTGACCCAGGCGGTGAAGAACGAGCAGGGGCTGGTGGTGCTGCCCTACGTTCGTTTTTGTTTTGGCTGGTCCATGGTGACCGGTGTTCCCGATTTCATGAAACCCAATATCAATCCCCTGGCCGAGCAGAAGGTAAACCAGTTTTTCGAGCGCCACGTGAATACGGGGTATTCACGGTACCAGAGCCGCTCCGGTCTCAGTCCAATTCGCCAGGAGATTTGGGCGCACAAGACGCTCGACAACATGAGCGTATTGAAGACGGGCCTGGCCATGATCGAAGCCATCTACCCGGATACGGGCCGCCCGGACAAGCCGCTTACGAACCTGGTAATGTTCAGCAAAGACAAGTTCCGGCTCGATCTGGTCGGCCTATATCTGGGCGGCCACGAGCCTGGCAATGTTCACTTATACAGAATTGCCAAGGAGCGTGGTCTTAGCGATACGTTCAATCCGTGGGAAGTGCCCATCTACGAGTGGGAGGATGGCGGGCGCGTGACACCTCGCAAGTTGAGCGATTTCCCGCGCACACCCATCAAGACTTCTTACTTGACACTGGACGGCGAGCCCGATTCGCATCTGGTGAACCAACCGTTCGATTACGACCGCTATAAGATTTGAGAAAAACCCGACATGGGGAAGGTGTGAAAGAATGAAGCGCTGTCATCTTGAGCGCAGACCTCATGATCCTTCGGCTCACCACTGTGCATGAAAATGGCCTGGATTCCCGCTCCCCCGCTTTCGCGGAGGACAAGTTTCGCGGGAATGACAACAACTGCGTCATCCCCGCGAACGCGGGGATCCACTGGTGCCGCGTCGGCCTATTTTCATGACAGATTCGGATTCTCTCACACCTTCGGGACCATGCGGCGCGCGCTTTAGAATGGACACCAGATTACCACGCCGCAATCTCTTGACTGCTGTCGGCGGCGTGGCGAAATTTGCCGCCCTGTCCAGGTCCACCGCTGCCGCTATTGTTCGCCCCTCTGCTTGTGCAGTTCCTCCAGGCGCTTCTTCAAGTACTCTTTGTATTCCTTGATCAGCGCCGGATCATGCGGACTGCCGTAGATATCCGTTGACTTGTAACCCCCCTGACCGAACTTCATCTTGGTCCACTCGTCGTGGATGTGCGTTTCGTCGGCTCGGTCCACAAGCTCTTTTACTACTTGCACACGATCCATCTCGGCGTTATTCGCCGTCCGGTCAAAGCGGTCGAAGCGGTTCGGATCCTGGCCGTCGTCCACGTCGATCTTGGCCACAGAGAATCCGTTTTCTGCCGCGAAGGCCACCTTCCGGTCGCATTCGGGGCCCATGTTATCTCTCATGTCCGTGTCTGAGTAAATTCGTACCGGGTCGCGGAACTCCCCTCCTAGCAGTTGGTATACGGGCAGGCCGAGCGCCTTCCCTGCCAGGTCCCACAGCGCGATCTCAAGCCCGCTGAGCGCAGCTACGAACTGCCCGCCCTGGGCGCCGTGGAATATTCCGCCTCTTCTCATTTCCTCCCACAAGGCATCAATTTCAAGTGCGTCCTTGCCGACGAGAAACCCCCTGAGACTGCGGACCAATGCGGGTGTGGCGATGGCGGCATCGGTGGATTCTCCTTGGCCGATAAGACCCTGATCGGTGTAGATCCGGATGTGCGCCTGGGACACAATCTTCCCAGAATGAGATTTAGTTGCAGGAGTAACGAAACAAATAGTAGCAACATGCTAAAAAATATTTGCCAAAAAATACTGTTGTACCACCATGATAATGTCCCCTTTTGTCCTCGATAGAAATGTCCCCTAATGTGACCTCCGGAAGGAGGTCAGATTGGGGCGAACGGAGATGAGCAAGCGTGAGTTGGGAAAGGTGGAGGTGCTGGCGCGGGTGAAGAGTGGGGACCTGCGAATCGTGGACGCGGCAACTCTGTTACGGCTGAGCTACCGGCAAGCCAAGCGTCTGTGGAAGCGGTATTGGGAAGAAGGCGCGGCGGGGATGAAGCATCGGAGCGCCGGGCGACGGTCAAACAGAGCCTGCGCGGAGAACCGGTCGAGCTTGAGATCGCACCGCCGGGCTCGCTCGTGATTTCGGCGGAAACCTCCGGCCGCGAGGTCAAGCAAGGCGACACGTTCGAGTTCGAGTTGTTCTCGCTCGGCATTCCGCTCAATGTGGACCTCAAAAGCGCGGAAGCGATGCGGGGCCTCATGACATACCTCGATGAACCGGAGGGCCTCAAAATCCTGCGCGGCAAACGCCTCGCTTCACCGGGCTTCATCGAGTGCGCGGCCCAGGACGGCGCGGTCGAGGTCAGCCTGCCGAAGCCCGCTGCGAATACGCACCTGACGCTGCCGCTAAGAGTCAAAGGGATGAACCGCCGCTGGTCGGCGGGCTTGTGGCAGAAGAGCGGCTACGTGAAAGGGGACTACGGCACGGGCTCGAACCGGTATCGCCCGCTCGGGGTGGATGAGTTTGGCTACGCGTACGCGCCCATGTACGTGGACCTCGCCCCGGAGACTCACGTTGTGGCCGGCCATCCGATTGTGGCCGACGGGGAGGGCAAGGACCTGTTCATCCAGGTTACTCACGTGTGGGACACCCCTGACCAGTGGCACGTCTCGGTGAACAACCCCACGGACCGGACGGTGAGAACCAAGCTGCATAAGGCGATGGATCTGCCCGGCCTCTCGTTCCCGGACACAGAACTCGAACTCAAGCCAGGCGAGTATGTGGTGGTTCGCTAGCCTCCTGCCCCACATAATCCTTGACAATGTCCCTCTCCCCCTTGGGGGAGAAGCTGTGAAAAAATCGTCGGCCGAGAGGTAGCGGCGGGTTTACCCCGCCATATCTCCAGCGTTTTCAGAACCGCGATGGCGGGATGAACCCGCCGCTACGATTTTTTCACACCTTCTGAGAGGGTGGGCCGCAGCCGGCGCTTTCTTCAGCCGGGGCGGGCTGGGTGAGGGGGCTCCTGCCCACCGGCGCCGACCTGGAACGCGTGTCGGCGCTACCCTCATCCACACACCCCAACCGCGGCCGGCTCTTTGTTTTCTATAACATTCTGGCTTTGTTCCGGCGATTTTGAAGTTTCGCTGTCGTCCTCTACGGGGGTGGCGCAGACATTGTTTTGTATGTCTGCGCCTTGTGTCGCCGACGCGTCCTCCGCACTTTCCACCGGCTGGCGCAGACCTCTGACTTGTGAGATCTGCGATCTCGCGAAGCGAAACTCTTAGAGGTGATGGCCGATGCCAAAAAACGGTTCGCTGCCGCGAACCTCGCAGACATCAAAAATCGGATGTCTGCGCCAGCCAGCCGGGCGGGGTCTTCGCCGAGCGCCCGCATGATGGCCGCATCGTTCGCGGGCGCCGCGTCGCAGCCGTGCTTGAGAGCGTTCATCCGCATGCGCTCCTTACCGGCCGCGCTGCGGGGCCCGGTCGAGCGCTGCGCATTCTGCCGCGCGGCCTCGATCCGGCGGGAAGTAAGACGAGGGGTTTTGCGTAAAGACACGATTCCTCCTGAAACGGAAAGTGATGAGAGCGGGAGAAGGACTCCCCCGCCGGCCGGGTAGTACACGTCAATAGCCTACCACCGAGGCCAGCGCTTGTCAAGAGACAGGATGTCACACGCCTAGGCCAGGTAGGGTGGCACGGGCATTCCTTCGCTACGCTCAGGACAGGCTCTGCCCGTGCGCACGGCCAAGATGGCCGTGCCACAATGTGCGGTGGGCTGGCGCAGACCCCCGCATTTTGGGGTCTGCGATGTCCCGAAGGGACACGTGTCTGCCGCTGAAATTGACGGGCTGGCGCAGACCTCTGACTTGTGAGATCTGCGATCTCGCGAAGCGAAACTCTTAGAGGTGATGGCCGATGCCCAAAAAACGGTTCGCTGCCGCGAACCTCCGAGACATCAAAAATCGGATGTCTGCGCCAGCCAGCGGTGGCACGGGCATTCCTTCGCTGCGCTCAGGACAGGCTCTGCCCGTGCGCACGGCCAGGATGGCCGTGCCACAATGTGCGGTGGGCTGGCGCAGGCCTGCTTTGGACTGCGGCGGCTTGCCGCCGCCTTCCCCGCCGAAGCCAGCTTCGGCGGAAGGAAAGCGGGAGCAAGCTTCCGCACCTGGACTTTGGCTCTCTGAGAGTCAGGCGTTAGCGTAGCAGACGGCGGAGGCGAGGGGGAAGGAGGATTTCTCGGGCTTCGTGGCAGGGGTTGGGGTGGACGCGAAGCCGGAGAAATTATCCAGGCCGAGACCGCGGCCCCAGACTTCGGCGGGCAGTTGCTGGAGGGCCTGCTGGGTGGAGATGCGGGTACTTGGCGAAGGGCGGATCCACTTGGGGCGCGGCAGCAGGGCTGAGCGGGAATCGGCGAAGGCGCGCTGGGTAGCCAACAGCAGCAAGGCGTAGGCGGCGACGCTGAGGGCGGGAGCGGTCTCGACGGAGCGAGGGGCACGCACCTGGGCTTGGCCCACGCCCAGCAGGGTTTTCTCCTCGCGGAAATTGACCTCTATCTCCCAGCGCGCGATGTAGGTCTCGATGACGAGTTGGGGGTCCAGGTTTTCATCCGTGCAGATCAGAAAGGCGGGCTGGCGATAGAGCAGTTTGGAACCTTGGCGCAGGCGGTAAGCCAGGGGGGCGATGACGATCAGTTGCAGGACTTGGTGGGCGCCGGCGGGGCGCCACATCAGGCCGGTGCGGCGCTTATAACGGAGTTGATGAGTGATGCCGTTGTGCAGGAGGGTCAGCGTCTGCCAGGGGGAGTTATCGGTGCGGACCTGCTCGGGGGTGGGAGCGGGCGCTCCATAGCGGAGGCGGCGGCCGCGTGCTTTCCGGGTGGCGGGATCAGGGCGCAGGAGCAGATGAGCGTCCTGGCGGAGGCGGCCGATGGCGGTGGTGTGGTGGGGGAGAGGCTGGAGCACGGTGCGGTTGGTGTAGCCTCCGTCGAAGGCTAGCAGGAGGAGGCGGCTCGCCGAGCGGGGGTCGGCATCGAGGGCGGCTCGCAGATCCCCGATCTGTTGGCGGGCGCGCTGACTGAGGCGGGTGGCGCGGACTTGGGCGCGATAGGCCTGCTGTTGGCTGGGGCTGGCTTTCTTGCCCGGCTTGGCCGGAGTGGGGGCATGAGAGAAGGCGACCGGGATGAGGCGGCAGGAACCCTCGGCGGCGGGCAGGGCGAGGGAAGTTTGCAGGAAGCGTTGGGCGCGCACGAAGTTGGTTTGAAAGTGCGGGCCGAGCGGATCGCGTCGCCAAGCCACGCCGGGGGTGTGCAGGCCGGAGCGGCGCAGGAGAGAATCATCCCAGTAGGCGCGTACGGGGGCTTGGGGAGGCAGAGCCGCCAGCACCGCGCCACGCGCCACGGCGAAGAGGGTGGGAGCGGGAAGGCGGTCGTGGGAGAAGAGCCGGTAACTGGAGGTCCAGTCACGGAACTGTGCGCCGCAGGTGGTCAGCAGACCGGTCACGGTATGACGTCCCAAGCACAGCAAGGTGCTCAACGCGAGGGTTTGGGCGTGCGCGGCGAGGCGACGCTGGTGGAAGCCGGAAGCGCCCTGGCGCCAGAGTTGCTGGAAGTGGTCGAGGATGCCGGCAGAGTTTTTTTTAGTACGGGAGCGGGTGGCGTGGTGCGTCGCAAGGCCAGCAGGCTTTTGTCTTCCACGAACCACTCGACGATTTCGCCGCGGGAGAACTCCATGGCCTGGGCGAGAGCGGAAGGGAAATTGATGTACCACTGCTCACTGGCTTGGCGCTTGATGAGCTGCACTTTGGTGGGGAAACCCATGGGAAAGCCTCCTTTTGATACCTAGTCATTATACTAGATAACAAAAGTGCGGCTTCTCTGCAAGCAAAAAGTGTGAAGAGAATTCTGTCTAGTAAAGAGCCAATGTCCAGAAGCGGGAGCAAGCTCCCGCACTCCAAATTCGTCCGACTTTGACGCGACCCTGGGATTCCAGCCCTCTCGCTCGACTGGGCAATACACGCGGTATAGCGCGTTCGAATGGCCTGGATGGAAATCAATGGCGGGTCGCCGGAGGCCCCAAAACGACAGAATGTTTGCCGGCTCGCATCTCGATTCGATGGGGCGGGAAGTCAGTGGCGGGGGATTAAAGTTCTCGGCACGAAATGCCGATCAATCTTGTGGATTTTTAATTGTCGCAAGGAGACCCTTATGTCCACTTCGGCTATCGGTAGCATGTTCACCCAGATGCAGCAATTCCAGACGGATTTCCAGCAACTGGGCAAGGACCTGCAGTCCGGGAATGGACAAGGCGACGACTTCGAATTTCGAGACTGCTCTTCAAACTCCCGGCGCTGATGTTGTATTCTCTGGCCATGCAAACGAGAATCCCCAGACCGGAGCGACGGAGGGAATCCAGCTTGGCCCAGCGGACGATATGGGGAATGCCCACGCTGTCGGTGATGTCGCGACCACCACGGGGCCAGACGGCCTGCCCGAAACGGCGGTAACGGACGAATTGAACGCCAGTTCTGTGGCACTTTTCGGGTGCAGCACGACGATACTCGGTTCCGATTTCGCGGGAACCACCTTTACCGGTACGCAACCCACGACGAATACGGAAGCGCAGGATGCCGGGGCCAGAGCCTATACAGATACGCTTGTGCGAAACGGAACCTTGGATCAAGCGACGACTGCTGCCTCGAAAGCCATGATCAGCACAACCTCGAAAGCGAACGCGAGCCTCCCTCCCGAGAAAAATAAGTTCGAAACCCCGAGCGTCTGCACGACAGGGCCCGGAGGCCAGCCACAATGCAAGCCCAAATAAGATACTCTTCGACTCGGAGGACTCGTACATGGTTAAGGGATGGGGAACGGGGTTCATCCTGTTGATGCTATCTGCGTATGCAGTGGCCCTTTCAGGGCAGGCAGATTCTGGCAAGGGCCTGCGGATCCGCTTAAGGACACTACCACAACGACTGCACGTCGTTGCTATCATCTTTCAACTAACCACGTCCGAAGATCCGATGTTCGTCCCGTACTGCGAAAAGCAGGAGGGTGGAGAGGAAGTTCTTTGCAGTCTTGCCACACACCTGGAGTTCCAGACCACGCACGGATGGCAAAAGGCAGTGTTTACGGAGGCGAACCTCCTCAGCAAGGACTTACGCAAAGCTGATGGGAGAGTAGTTCCACCCCGGAGCAAGAAGTCATTCTTCTTCCTATTTAGCACTGAGATCTACCGAATTAAGCCCGGGACGCGGCTTCGCGTAATTATGGACGCATGGCCCGACGAGGCAAGCATGAGGGCTGGCGCACCCCCCACCCAGGTGACTAGCCCCGAATTTGTATGTCCTCCGGAATAGAGGCCTGCCGGCGTGCATTCACCCTACAGGTTCGAGGGCGAATTCCAGCGCTTTTGCGGCATGCAGGAGGGAGGTATTGAAAAGCGGGAATTCACAGTGGTGCGGTTCGACGAGCAGCGGAATTTCCGTACACCCGAGGACAATTCCTTCTGCGCCGCGGGCGCGCAGGGCTTCGATAACCTGCAGGAAGAACTCGCGTGAGCGGGGGCGGATCTCACCCCGGCAAAGTTCCTGATAGATCACTTCGTTTATGCGCTGCTGATCGCCTTGGTCCGGAACGAGCACCGAAACCCCCGCACGATCGAGGCCCTCGCGAAAGAACGGCTCGCTCATGGTGAACACGGTGCCGAGCAACCCGACAGAGCGAAGGCCTGCTGCAAGGATAGCTTCCGCGGTGGCTTGAATAATGCTCAGCAGCGGCATGTGTACGGCCCGTTGCACTTCTTCGAAAACTATATGCATAGTGTTGGTGGCGATGAGGCCGAAGTCGGCGCCCGCCCCATGCAGGCGGTCGAGTGCGTCAACCATTTCCCGCGCCGCCTCGGTCCATCGTCCGCTGTGCTGCCAGTCCACGAATTTTTGGAAGTTCACGCTGTAGATCAGAATCTCCGGGTAACCGTAATCGCCAAACCGCGCCGTATAAGTCCTGGTGATGTGCTCGTAGTAGAGGGTGGTGGATTCGGGGCTCATGCCGCCCAGTATGCCGATCTTTTTCATCTTCATTTCGCTTTCTGCGCCTTGATGACTTGAGTATTATGCGCGCCCTTCATAGTGTGCACCTGGAAACCCTCCGCGCCCGGCGGCCACACTTCGGCGAGCACATAATCCGTCACATATTCCGTATAGGACGGCGCGAAGTTCCCGACCACGTCGAACACAAGCTGGGGCTCCGCGAGGGGCGGGCTTGGTTGCGGCAGCCTCTTCGTGAAGGGGACTTCGAATTCCTTGCCGGTCGATTCTTGTTTCAGCGTAATATGACCGTCGTCTTTTTGGGCCACACTGTATTCGCCGCCCGCGAGCTTTGCGCCGCCCGCCTCGAACTTGAACGGGATTTTGAACGTGCTTTGCCCAAAGGCCGGCGTGATCCCCGCAACGAGAACCAATGCCATTGCCGCCACAACCAAGAATGCAAAACGCCTCATATGAATGCTCCATTCTCCAGGGTCATTTGTAGGGGGACGGCTTGCCGTACCCTGCCCGCACACACTTCTCCTCCCGGCCGCGAGGGGTAGAGCAAACCCTACCCCTACAGTTGATTCATCAGGCGAACCACTGCTCCGTCGTGCTGTGGCTCGACATCGTGGAAGGCACGCCGTTCTTCAGTGCGTCTTCCATGCCCGTGACGAACGTATCGATTTCCTCGAGCGTGGTGTAGATGTTCGGCGACACGCGGAGGCATTGATAGTCGAAGACCTGGTTGGGCGGCGCTCCGCCGGCCAGTGGAACGACAATGATCCGGTACTTGTCCATGAGAAATTTCGCGAGGTCTCGGACGTCGATTCCCTCGATGGTGACGGCCGCCACAGCCCAGGCCTGTGGAGGTTCGCTCAAGTCGGTCAGGATCTTGATGCGCGGGTGGACCTTGAGGGCATTGGCCCAGCGCGTGGTCAGGTACCGCAACCGTGCCGCCTTGCGCTCCCCGCCGATGGCCTGATGGTACGCGAGGGCCTCGCCGAGCGCTGCCCGGATGCCCCACGGGTGTGTACCGATGGCTTCGAATTTCCGGATGTCGTTGTCCTGCTGCTCGGGGGCGGCCTGCAGGGGCCAGAAGCGCGGGATCATTTCTTTTCGGACGTACAGCAAGCCGTTGCCGATGGGCGCCAGCAGCCATTTGTGGAGGCTCACACCGTAGGCGTCGCATTCCAGTTCCCGCAGCTTGAAGGGGAATTGGCCAAGTCCGTGGGCGCCGTAGACGATGGTAACTATCCCCTTCGAGCGGGCCAGGCGCGAGAGCCGCGCCACCGGAAACATCTGTGCGGTCAAGTTGGTGACATGGCAAAAATGAAGTACTTTCGTATGGGGCGTGATCGCCTTCTCAAACCGCGCGTAGAGATCATCCCCAGTTGTCGGGACGGGAAACTGGATGCGGGTCACCTTGATATTCTCGCGCCGCATGCGCTGGTCCCAGGTGGTCAGCATGCGGGGGTAGTCCTGGTCGGTGGTGAGGACTTCATCACCGGCCTTCAGGTCGAGGCCGTTTTGCACGATTTGCAGCGATTCGCTCGCGCCGCGCGTGAAGGCGATCTCCTCCGGATCGCTTCCGAACTCCTTGGCCATGCCCAGGCGGATAGTCTGAATGCGCTCGGCGATGGGGCCCTGGTAGAAAATGGGCGACATGTTGATCATATCCATGTAGCGCCATTCTGACTCGAGCGCCACCCGCGGGGTCGGGCAGGTGAAGCCGTTATTCAAGTTGATAATGGTGCGGTCCAGCTTGAAATCCAACTGGACCTCCCGCCAGTAGAACTCGTCCTTGGCGACTGCCTCGGGCGACTTGTCTGCTACGGACTGCGAAGCTGCGAGGACGCGGGTGAGACCCAGACCTTTGGCTGCGGACGCGACTGTCCCGGCGGCTCCTGCGGCGCGCAGGAACGACCGCCGACTCCATGTATTAGACCTCATTACACTCCTCCTTGATTTCTGCAGCGTTTATTGAATTGATCTAACGATCCGAGTCAAAACGGCCCGAGGCCATTCACCCAGGTCCTGAGCAAAGTGCCATCAGGAAAGTCGCCGCTGGTCTCCCAAAACATGGTGGTCCCCAGGGGGCGCTTAAGGGTAACAAAAATGAGGCCGAGAAGAATGCGTCGGGCGTATCCCA
Source organism: uncultured Acidobacteriota bacterium (assembly GCA_963770415.1). GTDB lineage: Bacteria > Acidobacteriota > Terriglobia > UBA7540 > UBA7540 > CAVROP01. The sequence continues at coordinate 138,641 of CAVYPU010000026.1, read as the reverse complement.
TAGGGCGACTTCTACAACCGATCACCGTAGTTCAATTCAGTGTGGAGAGAGCTATAACACTCGATTCGACATGTGTCAAGCAAGATATTCAATGTTGCAAAACCTTCGGAAATGAGTGGCCACCGCGAGTGCCTTCATCCCCGCTGGACTTTGCATACGGCTCGAATGAAAAGTCAATTCAAGCTCTTGACTTGTTGTGGCCTAAGCTTTTCCTTGCCAAGGAGCAGGAGCGCCAATCGCCGCGCGAATCGAGATTCACACTTTCTTTACAGCTCTTTCACATAGTTGTCATAAAACGTCCGTAAAACAGGTGCAGGGCAAAAAGCGGTTTTAGTGGTAGAACTGCGTGCCCAGGTGGCCTCTGCCGGCCATGTCCGCGCTTGCGTGACCTGGTTCTTGTGGACCCTTGGGATGAGCAATCTGCGCCGGATGCGAGCGGGCCAGCCCGACTAGCCCGAGTGTATTCACCAGGCTCCGTCTGGCGGCGCTTGCGGTCAAGGGGGGGGTGCGGAAGCATGGAATCAGAAACTACGGTTGGCTCCGCGCCTGATCCGGTTTTGCGATCGCGGGTGCGACTTGCCGGCAAGTCACTTTCTAGTTGCAAGAGGTGAGGTAATCCATGCTCTCAAGAATGCGGAGCGGACTCTCCGTCGTGGTGGCTGGGTTGTTTTTGCTGCAACCCATGGTGATGTTGCGGGCCCAGGAACAGCAAAACGCGCATCGTGAACTCGTCAACAAATACTACATTTCACCCGCAGCCGAGACTGGCGTTGAATATATGGCTCTGGTCAACCTGATTCGGAGCAAGATAAAGTATGTTTTCGTTTTCTACCAGGAGAACCGTTCTTTCGATTCTTACTTCGGGACATTCCCCGGGGCCAACGGGCTCTTCAGTCAACCAGCCGCACAGACGCCGGGCTTTTACCAGACGCTTACCGATACGACGCTCAACGCGACGACCGGCCAGCCCAACACGGTTACCGTACAACCGTTCCGCATTGGACCGAGCGACACCTGCCCCCACTCCACGGTCAACGGCGCGGTTTCGGCCTCGACATGCTATGCAGCCGACACCGATGATATCGACCACTCGCACCCTCGCATCGTGTCAAAGATGGACATCCAGAACGACGTTCCCAAGATGGACCAGTTTGCGGAAGTCGAGGAACTCAAGTATTGGACCCCATCCTCCAGCACACCCGCTCCCACCCTGAAAGCGAAACAGATGGGCGAGCTTGCCATGGCCTATGAGGATTGCGACACTATCCCGCTGCTTTGGGGCTATGCGGAAAAATTCGTGCTGTTCGACAATATCTTTCAGACCATGACGGGTCCCTCAACTCCCGGGAACCTGGCGATTATCGGCGCCCAGTCCGGTCAGACGCAGTGGGCACTGCACCCACTCCAGGGCTACACGGATAACGGCTCATCAGCGCCGGGCGTCCCTGTGCTGAATGACAATGATCCTCTCTGGGGATCGCCATCCGATCCCACCCCGGCAGCGAACAAGATGCCGGTGAACCCGACCGACTACCCCGGCTACGGTACACAGATTAACCTGACCTATGCAACACTGCCTTTGACGCTGGCGGGCGGAAATCTCGGAACCATCGTGAAATCGGACACCGACCCGGCCGACGATCTCGACGACGTGAAGGACGACGTCCAGGTCATCACCAACCTGAGACGAGCCCAGGTGCCTTTCGGTTGGTATGAGGAAGGCTACGACAAGGAACCGACGGATTCCGACGCGGTGGACGCAAACGGGACCCATGCCTCCTACATCACCCATCACAATGGCCCCCAGTACTTCGGCTACATCTCGAATAACCCGAAGATGCGGCAGCAACTTCATGGGCTCGGGGATTTCTTCAATGCGCTCGAAAACCAGACCCTTCCAGCGCAGGGCGGCGTGTTCTTCGTTAAGGGCGGTTATACGAACCTTTTCAACCTGAAGCCCACCGATCCGGATCGCGACAGTGCAGAAGAACTACCTTGGTGACGATGACCATCCTGCTTACTCAGACGCGCAAATCAGCGAAGCGATGGTGGCCGAAGCCATCAACAAAATTGCTGCCAGCCCCTACTGGTCACAGTGCGCCATCATCATTACCTGGGACGATTCCGAGGGCGACTACGACCACGTGCAACCGCCCGTTCGTAGATTCGGGCCGGACATGTCCTCTGATCACCAATGGCCCGCGAGTTCCGCTCCTGGTGATTTCGCCGTATGCGAAGACCAACTATGTTTCGCACGATCAGGGCAGCCAGTCCTCTGTGGTCAAATTCGTGGACATCGAATTTAACCTCATCCGCCTCGCGCTGCTTCCCGACGAGATCAAAGGACGCGTGCTGGGCGAGCGTGAGTTCGGCCAAGCGGATCTGGGGCCGGAAGATCTGTTTGTGCAAGGCATCTCGGACCTGACCGATGCTTTCAGTCCTTCCCGGCTGACAGGAGCGGCTGCTCCCCTGCCGCCGTCTTATGTGATGGTTCCTGAGTCGAATATCACAAATCTGCCCCCCACATGGAGTAGCGGAGGTTGTAAGTCTCTGGACATCACCACCACCGATCGCAAGCAAGGGATCACCAATGTAATTCCCAGCGACTTCAATCCCAGACCCAAGACGAATCCCAACTAGCAGAACCCCAGGTTCGGGCTGGCGCAGGCGCCAGCCCGAACCGCTTTTGACGAACGGTTGGCAACTGACATTTCACCCCGCCTCCGGCGCCTCTCCCCGGAGGTGCGGGAGAAGGGACGGAGGCTTAGGCGTTAAAATAAGGGGAAGCGGTTGATGCTGAATGCCCGCAGGGCATTAAGATCATTAGCCGTAGGTGAAACCTACGGAGAAATGACCCTTTCCGTGTTCTTGCCTCGACCCCGGAGGGGTCGAATTCAACCCCTGCGGGGTTGGCTGAATTTCGTAGTCGGCACTTTCTGTAGGTTTCACCTACGGCTAATGATCTTGGGTCCCTTCGGGACCCGTCAAAAACGCCTAGTTTAACGCCTATGGGAGGTCAAGGGTGAGGAAGCGGCCCGTTGAACCACGGCGCAGCCGTGGGGGAAGAATGCGCCGTCTCAGCCTTTCCTGCTGTTTTCAACATCCGACGTGATTTGCGATATTGCCAATGACGCGGAGGCTGCCGCGCCGGTATACTTACAGCGAAAGAGGACTCGATCTATGAGACACCCGCTAATTGCCTCCACAATCCTGGCTGCGCTCACTTGCTTCCCTGCCGTAATTCTGGGCGGAGTCAAAGATGGCGATCGACCTGCCGCGTTATTGGTGGCCGTACGGTTGGATAGTGCGGTGAAACTCACTCACTTGAGGCCCGGCGATGGCTTGAGGGGAAAGGTCAAAGGGGACGTGTACTCAGGTGTGCAACAACTCATTCCCTCGGGCAGCACGATTGACATGACCGTCTCCAAGACCGAACGCCGGCGAAGGACGCAGAGCGATCGCTGGCCGTGGGTTGTGAAGTTTTTCAGTCCCAGACACGCGAATTACCCCTCTTCGCTTGCTGCCGTGGTTCATCTTCCCGATGGTTCGGAAATGCCCATCGGCGCTTCGTTGGTTGCGGCCAGCCACGAGGTGAAGCTGACGGCTCAGGAGGCAGGAAAGAAAGCGCGTACTGCCGGCAAATCGCCGAACGCGAACTCCTCACCAAAAAGTAAAAGCGATTCGGATGCCACTCCCACCCTGGTTCTCGAGTTCGAACGGCCTCTCGAGGCAGCGACGACCTCCCCAAATTCTGGAAATGGCCTGGAGAGCGGCGCGGAAAGTCTGGCGGCCGGGACTGTCGCTCACGTGATTCTCCTGGATAGCCTCCGTGCCTCCAAGAGTCATACGGGCGATGCCTTCCTGGCGCGGTTGTCGGTGCCCCTGCGCGTCGATTCCAAGTTGGTCCTGCCGGAAGGCGCTTTGATCCAGGGAACCGTGGTAAGAAGCGTTCCACCGCGCTGGCTCAGCCGTCCGGGGTCCCTGGCTCTGACTTTTTCGCAAGTGCGGCTTCCGGGAGTAGAAGCAGAGGCCTTCATTGCCTCGCCCACGTCCGCCGTGGTCAACCGCGCCTCGGGGATGCGCATGAACTCCGAGGGAACCTTGAGTGGCGGAAGCCCGAGCAAGGTGCGCATTCTCATCGATCTCGGCGTTACGGGAGGAATCTCGAAGGTCACGGATGATTCCTTCCAAGCCATTGCCGAGGCCCTGGTTTCGACTGCCACCGACGCTTCCACAGCGGGAAGCGCCAGAATCGTGGCGGCGGCTCTTTCCGCAGTCTATATGCTGACGCGACACGGCAAGGACGTCTTTCTCCCGCCGTACACCCGCATGGACATCTCGCTCGATCGGCCCGCCTCGCTCCGCTCCCGCGTTTCACCGTAGTCCCGGATGTCATGCTCTGAGAAGGTGTAGGGGTGGGGCTTACCTCATAAGCGTTTGCTTAACTGCCAGACGTGCCCAAAAGCCCGCCTCGGCGGGCGATATAGTTTGGCCCACGGCGAGCCAGCCGTGGGGACTGGTGAAGGTAAGAATATCTTTTGAGCCCCGGCAGGGGCGACATAATCCCGGCGGATCGGGGAAGATTCTTCTGTCGCCACTACCGTGGCTCAAGGGTGACCGCGCACCTCGGGTCCCACGGCTGGCTCGCCGTGGGCCACATTATGCCGCCGCTACGCGGCTGCGGACGACCCCCAGGCCGGCCAAGTTAGCGCTTATACCCTGTGCGCCGGGGACGGCAAGCCGTCCCCCTACAGCAAGAAGGTTTGAAAAAATCGATCCTACGTAAAAGCCTGTCATTCCGAGCGCAGCGAGGAATCTGGCCCTGCCGATGGAATTCACTGATAGTGGAGTAGAAACAGAGCGAGATTCCTCGCTGCGCTCGGAATGACACACGCGCGCTTTGATGGTTTGTCGGCGGCAGATGATTTATTCACACCTTCCAAGCGTCGGGAATCCAGATCTCATTCATGACCGCAGCGCGAGCTTGAACCCCCCGCTACAGTGCGAGTATCATGACGGCCATGGCTGACACGGAATTTAACGGTTTCAAGCGCCTTCGCCTGGGGCGCACCGGTCTCGAAGTGGGACGCCTCGGAGTGGCGGCAAGCTATGGGGTTCCCGGATCGGCGGTCGAGTGGGCTTTCGAGCGCGGCGCCGATTATATGTTTTGGGGCAGCCGGCGGAGCGAGACCTTCGGCGCGGCCCTCAAGAATTTGCGCGCCCAACGCGAGCGCTTCGTGCTGGTAATCGAGTCCTACACGCGCGTTGCCGGCCTGCTCGGCTGGAGCCTCGAGCGCGCTCTGCGGAGCTTAAGCTTCGACCGCGCCGACGTGCTATTGCTCGGGCTTTGGAACAAGCCGGTGCCGCGCAGGATCCTCGACGCGGCGCTCAAACTCAAAGAACGGGGCCTCACCCGCTTCCTCGGCATTACAACTCACCGTCGAGGGTTCGTGCCCGAGCTTGCCGCAGGGCGCGATTTTGACGTCGTGCATTTCCGCTACAACGCCGCGCATCCGGGCGCCGAAGTGGACATCTTCCCGCGCCTGCCCGCCGCTGACAGGCCCGGCACGGTCGCGTTCACGGCCACCAGTTGGGGCCAATTGCTGGGCAAGTCAACGATGCAAGGTCTTTTGTCCGGCGGGAATCGGCTGCCCAAAGCGGAGCGCGTGCCGACTGCGGCCGACTGCTATCGCTTCGTTCTGAGCCGGCCGGAGGTCGATGTCTGCTTAACCGGCCCGGCCAATGCCGCCCAGATGAAAGAGGCCATGGAAGCGCTGCGGCTCGGCCCCATGAGCGCGGAGGAGCTTGCCTGGATGCGGCGCGTTGGCCGGGCGGTCTCCGGAAAATAGCCTCACTCGCAGAACACCCGCACCTTGCTCGACTTGTCGTCGATATCGACCGTCAGCTCCTTGAGCTGATAGATGAGCTCTTCCAGGTTCTCGGGCTTGAGTTCGCTCAAGTCGAGGTCGATGCCCTGCTGATGCAGCGCGGCGTTAACCTTCATGCGGGCGTGCGGCGGGATGAGGCTGGTCAGCTTTACACCCGCGCGCAGCAACTGGAACGGCACGCGCACGTTCACCTTCGCGGGCCCCTGGCCGTCATGGCCCTCGTCGGATTCGACGAGCACGCGCAGGTACTTCGGCCATGCCTTGGGATGCGATTCCGAGTCGCCCGCAGATGCAGCCGGCGCCGATTCCTTTTCGAGCGCCGCGAGCAAGCGCTCCGCTTCCTCAACCTTGATTTGGCCCGCCGCCAGCATGTCTAGAATGCGTTTGCGATTTTCGTTCATATCTCCTCCTAATAAATCCTGATTCGAGCGTTCTCGTCCTCAACCTCCACGCGAAGGCCGCGGAGCGAGTCGAAAACCTGCCAGAAAACTGAAACGCCTCGAAAGGGATCAACCCCGAAAACGAGGCATGCCACGAAGACGAGCGGCACGAGCAACAGCACGAAAGGCAAAGCCACAACCCAAACTAATAGAAACGGTATCCAGAGGTGGAACTGGCGCCGTGGCCTGGCCGTAATCGTGTCTGCCGAGCAGTAAGGATTCATTTGAGCTCCTCCAGTGCCTGGATGGCGTCTGCGGCGTTGATCTCGCCGCGCTTCAACCGGTCAAGGATTTCACTCTGTGAAGGCGTGGGATTGGTGTCCACAAATTCCAGACCCTCAGAGATGCGATTGAGCCGTGCTTTGATCGTCGGGTAGCTGACGCCGAAAACCCGCTCCATCTCCTTGATCGATCCGTGACTGCGCACGAAGGCGGTGACGAACACCTGGTCCTCGAGATTCAGGCGGGCCAGTTGCGGAAGCTCGAACGCGCCTTCAATCGCGATGTCCGTTCCCGCCAGCCTCACCCGCTCGACAATGATCGGCCGCCCTTGCGTTAGGCGGGTCAGATCCTGCCAGTCAACGAGGGCTTTGGAATCAGGTGACATTGTTTAACCACCTCCTCGCAATAGATTGATAAAGTCAATTAATATATTTATTTCTTTAATCTGTCAATAAGTTTTTATTAAGTTTATTTATATTTGTTAAGGTTAGCGACTGCGATAGATTGAGAGGTTTCAACGTGCCTCTCGGCCTCAATATATGCTGTATCGGTGGAAATGACAGGGTAGGAGAACCCGCGAGGAAGTCGTTCCACTTCACCTCACGGACGTCTGAGCGGGGGCCGCACTGGCATTAGCGCGAACTTGATTGCCAGGAGTGGCCGAAAGCCCGCGCAGCGGGCGTGATCATGTGGCCCACGGCGAGCCAGCCGTGGGAAAAACGGAGCGGAAGGAGTCCTGAGCCCCGTAGGGGGCGACATCTGGCGCCGTGCACCAAGCCTTGAGCACACTTCATGACGACGTCTATCCGGCGGCAAGCTCCGATGCCGCCCCTACAGGGGCTGACAAGGTTCGTAGGCCTTTTGCATCCCACGGCTGGCTCGCCGTGGGCCAAATTATGTCGCCGCTACGCGGCTCCGGACGACCCCCAGACCGGCAAGTTAGCGCTCATGGGCCGCATGGAAACGCTTGGGCAATATACTTACTACAGCTAGCCGGGCTGACACGTTCAACAAACTTCCGTGAACCACACTAACATCCAGCAATCCGGCGATTCATCCCTCCGGTTTGGGTTCCTCTTTGGGTTCCTCTTCAAGCTCCTTAGCGAACACGGTGTAGCCTGGGTTGGGGGGAAAGAAGCTGGCCATCAGCTCCATACGGCGGCGCAACTCTTGCAGGGGCAGATGTTCCGGACCCACGCGGATCTGGACGTCGTGCCACAAGCCGTGCATGTACTCAGCGATCGTGCTTATCAGGGAGACGTCCCGGTACGGTTCGTACTGAAGCCGGCTGCGGCGCCAGGGACGCACGGCGAGCAGTGCCTGCTTGGCGGTGAGGGATTCCTCGTCGATTTCGCCTCGCACCCCATGGCGGATTTCCTCCTCCAGGAGTCCATCATAGGCGGCGAGTTCCGAGACGCTCAGACGCGGCCGGAGCAGCTCGGCAATGCTGGCCAGGAACTCGAATCCAGTGTCGTGGGCGTCAACTTCGCGGCAGGCGAGGAGAAGATTGGTTCTCTCGCTCGTATCAACCCAGGCGGCGGTATGGGTTTCACCTTTGGGTTTTGTCGCGCACACCAAATCCCCAGTCTCCCCACAAGCAATGTATGGCACCACTAGGACCCGAAGCGGCCCGATACGCTCGGCGATGGCTCCTGGAACCGCTTGAGCCGGCTCGCGGACAATGGTCCGATCCTCGGCAGGGGTCAGCGTGATCATAGTGTGCACTTCCCAGCCGTGTGCCAAATGGGAGAGCGGGATCATCTTCCCCTGGATATACTCGCTGATGGGAATGTTATCCTGCGCCGGGGTTTCTGAACGCCTCAAGGTTCACCATCCTGTCAGAGAGTATTCTGAGCAATTCCGGCCTGTCTGTCCAGCACGGATTGGATGGCCTAGCAGGATGACAGCCTCAAGAGGTTTTACCCCAGCCTGCACAGCCGCGACCAAGATGCGGAGCTAGTGCTTAGTTGTGTTAATAAGCGTAACTTTTCTCAGTCCTGGAAGGGCGGGGCTTTAGCCCCGCCAGTACGCAGAGCACTGTTGAAGGGGCCTTTAGGCCCTGAAGCAACGCGGCTTCAGGGGCTAAAGCCCCGAGGACTGGTCTGTTCTCTGCGGCGGGGCTGAAGCCCCGCCCTTCCGACGCCGTACGAATAAAGAACGCTTACTTCTGCAAGCAAGCACTAGGCAGGGAATCCGAAGAGCCGATCGTCGTGAACTCTTCCAACACGCGCTTCGAGCAATGTGCTGGGCGGGAGGCTCGAGCCGGGCAGGAGAATCTTCAGGTAATTGCCGCTGAGCGCCAATTGCGCTTCGGCTTCGGACTCATCCAGGGTGACGGCAGAAAGCTTTCGGCCGATTTGCGCCTCGAGAAAACTCCGGCGCTTAGGCGCGAGCAAAGAGCGGACTTCCGCGGCTCGCTCGTGGGCCACCCGGCCGTTCACCTGCTGGGGTGAGGCAGCGGCGGGCGTGTGGGGTCGAGCCGAGTAGGGAAAAATGTGCAGATAGGTGAAGGGCAGCGATTCGATGAAAGCGGCGCTCTTCGAGTGGTCCTGGTCCGTCTCGCCAGGAAAGCCGACCATCACGTCCGCTCCGATTCCCGCGTTGGGGATGCGCTCGCGAATGGCCAGGACCCGCTCGGCGTATTGCGACGGCCAGTATCTTCGGTTCATGAGCCGCAAAATGCGGCTGCACCCGCTCTGCAGCGGAATGTGGAAATGCTGCGCCAGACGCGGTTCTTCCGCCACAAGCCCGATGAGCGCGGGACTCACGTCCATGGGCTCAATCGAGCTGATGCGCAGGCGCGCCACGGCGGTCTCTTCGAGCAACCTCTCGAGAAGACCGAGAAAAGTAACGCGGCGGTCAATGTCCCGCCCGTAGCTTCCGAGGTTGATCCCGGAAAGGACGATCTCCTTGTAGCCGCTCCGCTCGAGCTCACGAACCTGCTCGACGACTTTTTCGGGCTCGAGGCTGCGGCTGCGTCCGCGCACGGAGGGAATCACGCAGAAGGAACAACGCGCGTTGCAACCGTCCTGAATCTTGAGCGTCGGACGAGTGCGGTCGTCGGGGAAAACGGGAGCGAAATGGAACTCCTCCGTGATCTCTCCCACGAGAACTGTCGCCTGCCGCGGAGTTTCTGTTACATCGGTTGGGGCAGCGACATTACCCACGGCGTCGGTAAGAGCCGAAGCGGTCCTCGTCGGTTGCTGAATTTGCACAAGCTGGGTTTGACCGTTTGGTCCTGGCTTCTCGCTCCTGGCCTCTGGCTCCTGACTCCTGACTCCTGACTCCCGGGCAAGACCGGAGGTCAGCAAGTCCGCAACCAGGTGCTTGTGGGAATTGCCGATCACCCATGCGACGCCGCCGAGACGAGCAATTTCCTCTGGCGAACGCTGAGCGTAACAGCCCGTGACCAGAATCCTGCAACCGGGATTGGCGCGATGGATGCGGCGAACCAGTTGCCGGACCTCGGCATCCGCCCGGGCAGTGACCGTGCAGGTGTTCAGAACCGCAACTTGGCTTCTGGCGGTATCCGTGGCCTCTTCAAGACCCGCCTCGAGCAGTTGCTTCTTGATCGCTGCGCCATCCGCCTGGCTGGCGCGGCATCCGAAACTGAGTAGCTGAAATGTGGTGGGCATAGCCAAAAAGCTATTGTAGCTGATTCGTGGGTGGCGCCGACATTGCTTTCTATGTCGGCGACACAGGGCGCAGACATACAGGGCAATGTCTGCGCCACCCCAGCGGACTGCTTTGAAAATGTCGATTATCCACAACCACAAACGTCGTCCCCGCGGAAGCGGGGACCCACGTCCGTGGATTCCCGCTTGCGCGGGAATGACGAGAGCGTGTAGGGGTAGGGCTTGCCCTACCCAGCGCGCCGGGGACGGCAAGCCGTCCCCCTACAACGGGAGACGATTTTCATCGTTTCCGTGGGTGGCGCCGACATTGCTTTTTATGTCGGTGACACAGGGCCGAGACATACACGGCAATGTCTGCGCCACCCCAGCCCATTTTCACATAAGCGTTAACTTGATTGCCGGGAGTGGCCGAAAGCCCGCGTAGCGGGCGTGATCATGTGGCCCACGGCGAGCCAGCCGTGGGAAAAACGTAGCGGAAGAAGCCGTGGGCCCCGTAGGGGGCGACATCTGGTGCCGTGCACCAAGCCTTGAGCACACTTCATGACGACGTCTATCCGGCGGCAAGCTCCGATGCCGCCCCTACAGGGGCTGACAAGGTTCGTAGGCCTTTTGCATCCCACGGCTGGCTCGCCGTGGGCCACATTATGTCGCCGCTACGCGGCTCCTGACGACCCCCAGGCTGGCAAGTTAGCGCTCATGACCCATTTTCACAGTTTCCGGGTGCCCGTCAGCAGACGGGCATGAGCGACTACGCTGAAATGAGGTGCTAGTCGAAGGATTGCCGATCGATGGGCCGGAGTGACGCGTGGTTCGGCGGAGGTAAGAGAGGTTTGGAGGGAGGGATGTCCACGAACCTCGCCCCCGCGCAATGGGGCGTCCAAATCGGGCGGATGTCTCCACCGCCTTCGGGGTGGAGTTGTGTCCTGCAACCCTACCGCTTCAGGCAAGGGTTGCGGCCGGACACACTCCACCGCCAGAACGCCATCCACGACTTATCTGAGTGGGATTAGGCGGGGGCAGCAGTTGCCCGCCGCTGTTGGAAGCACTCGCGACAATAAACGGGCCGTCCCTGCGTCGGCTTGAAGGGGACGGTTGTCTCTTTTCCGCACTGAGTGCAGGTGGTGGTGGTCTCGGCGCGATGGTTGTTCTGCCCACTCACCACTTGGCCCCTTTTCGCTTTGCAATTCTTGCACCGCTTGGGCTCATTCTTGAAGCCCTTGTCTGCGAAGAAGAGCTGCTCCCCGGCAGTGAAAACGAAATCCGCACCGCAGTCCATACACTTCAGAACCCTGTCCCGGTACTCCATAGGCGCACCCCTCCCCTCGAACAGGGCCCCACCCACTATGCACACAGCACCAGTAGACACCGCGAGGCTAGTGTCATTCTGGCTTTCCGCTGCCTCTGGATCCTAATCCTGTTCGTGTCTGGCTTTTTTGCGTGCCCTCTTGCGAGCCAAGGCGGCCTTGACTCGCTTCTTCTCACCAGGTTTCAAGTAGAAAGAATGTCGCTTGATTTCTTTTATGATGTCTTCCTGCTGGACTTTCCGCTTGAAGCGGCGCAGCGCGTTTTCTAATGACTCACCTTCCTGAAGTCTTACCTCAGCCAACCGATATACACCCCCATTCGGTTTATAATATGGTTACCACTATGTCTACCTGTGGTAAAGCAATCATGACCCAGGGTAGGTAATAAGTCAAGACCAAATTCGCCACTAGGTGCTATCAAGTCCTTGACCCTTTGGGTAGCTTATGCTACGGTCACCCGCGAGCCTTTAAAAGGTTGAGGCATGCACCCGAGAGGCCCGGGCATGAGGGCGGGCGACAGTCCGTTCAGGTTCCTGGCTTGCACTTTTCAAGGCTGCTCCGGCCGAGCGCCTGGGTAACTCTTGTACTCCGGCATGGGCCGCTCCCGTGAGTATACGTTAAGCTCATGAAAGCGTTCGCCGTCCATTTTTCCGGAACCGGTGTTTGCCCGTTCATTCTGCCGGGCCTTTACGGGGAAGCGCATGGCTGAATTAATCAAAGTAGATCAGACACGACTGCGATTCTTCCTGGAATACGCTGTCCACATGATCGTTACCGGCAAGGTGGTGGCCTTTCCCACGGACACCTTTTACGGCCTGGGCGCCGACCCCTTCAATTTGGCGGCGGTCAGCGAAGTATTCCGAATCAAGCGCCGCACGGCTGACCGTCCGCTTCCTCTATTGGTGGCGTCCATCGACCAGGCCGCCGATCTCACCCGTGATCCGCCGCAGGTGTTCTTTACCTTGGCGAAGAAGTTCTGGCCCGGCCCCTTGACCCTGGTGGTTTCCGCCTCGCGACAGATCCCACTCAAGGTCACTGCCAACACCGGCAAAGTGGGCCTGCGATGGCCTCAAGCCCTGCTGGCCACGGAGTTGATCGATGCTTCGGCACGGCCTCTGACAGGAACCAGCGCCAACCTCTCGGATTTGCCGGCTTGCTCGACGGCCGAGGAAGTGGACCGGCAGATCGGAGACCTGCTGCCTCTCATCCTGGACGGCGGCCCCACGGCGGGCGAGCTCGCCTCGACCGTCGTTGACCTGACGGGCGAAAGGATACGCATCCTCCGGCCCGGCGGCGTGCCCGAGTCCGATTTGAAGGAGTTTCTGGTCTGAGTCATTTGCGCTTACGCCATGTTCTCATAAGCGGATTACTGCTGGCCTTCCTGGCTCTCGTTTATGTGGAGAGGTCGCTTTACCTGGCCATCCGGGAGCAAGCGGGGAAGGAAGAAGCCGCGCCGGCCGACGCCATCGTCGTCTTCGGCGCCGCAGAGTACAACGGCGCGCCTTCCCCCGTCCTCAAAGCCCGCCTGGATCACGCCTTCGACCTCGAAGAGAGCGGCCTCGCGCCGCTCGTCATCACCACCGGCGGCAGCGGAGGGGACCGCCAATTCACCGAGGCCGGCGTGGGTCGAGACTATCTGATTCAGCGCGGCGTAGCGGAAGCCAAGATCTTGTCGGATAGGCGCAGTATGACCACTTATGCGAGCGTCAAGGCAGCCGCCAAAATCCTCCGGCAGCGCCAGAAGCACACTTGCATCGCGGTCAGCGACGGCTTCCACCTCTACCGCATCAAGCTCATGTTCCGTTCCCTGGGCATCACCGCTTACGCTTCGCCCGCCCCCGCCAGCCCCATCGAAGCTGACTCCTTCCTTCGCACCCTCCACTCTCTGCGCGAGATGGTTAATACCAGTTTGTGGTATGTTGTAAGAAGATATTATTCACTGTAGGAATACGGCTTGAACGGGATGGATCCCATGAGCTGAGAAGGTGTGAGGAAATCGTGGGTGGCGCCGACATTGCTTTCTATGGCGGTGACACAGGGCCGAGACATACAGAGCAATGTCTGCGCCACCCCAGCGCCCCATGGGCGCCAGATTAAGGGCTGGTGGGGGCTACCGAACATGCCCGAAGGGCAGGAAGGTCATTAGCCGTAGGTGAAACCTACGGACGAGAAGGCATACGTTGAGTATCCGAGCGACCCCGAAGGGGTCGAATTCAACTCCTCCGGGGTTGAATTGAATACTTTGGGGCGACGTTTACCGTAGGCTTCACCTACGGCTAATGACGTTGGGTCCCTTCGGGACCCCGTCGCCACGCTTAGTCTAGCGCCTATGCCCCAGCACCCCATCCCTTTGCTCAGCGCGAATTCACAATTTCCGAGTCTTTCAGATTCAAGATGTCCTGCATGTACTCCCGGATCGCCATTATGGCGAAGGCAGCTTCCGCCGCCAGGAACACGCAAAGGTAGGAGATCATGAGCGGGACCCCGAACTTAATATCCTCGAAGGGAGTACTCGCGAGAGCGAGCTGATCGTTCAGGTTCACTCCCCTCACCATGAAGTCGCCCATGGCCTTGGAGATAGAGACCTGGAGAAGGAAGTGATACATCGACAGGGAGGCCAAGGAAACGCCCATCAAACCCAAGGGCAGCCAGGCGATAATTGCCCTGGCCGCACCGCGTTGTTCCTTGACCCCGGAGAAGATCCAACATGCGATGGAATGGCGGCTGTAGAAGATGAAACCCAATGCCAGAAAGCAGAAGACGGTGGAGTAGCCGGCCAGGAACTTGTACTGAGCCTGAAAGGTGGGAATGACTCGGAAGTAGCTGAGGGGCACTGGTAGAACACCGCAGCCCACGGAACCCAGGGCGAGGTACTTCTTGAAATAGGCAATGAATTGTTTGAAGCGGGTTGGCCGCAGGCTGCCGCGCCGGCTTCGGGCGGCCGGTGCAAGGGGGCTGACAGGCTTCAGGGTATCCTTAGTTGCCATGCGGCCCTTTCCTCCGTGCCCACCGGGATGACCATGGTGTTGGATTTCTGTAGTATCCCGGAAGCACTCTTCTTCTCGATATGAACCTCGTACATGCCCGCGGGCAAATCCCAGACGGACGGGCTGCTCGGGTTGGGAAATGACATCTCCGACACTTGGATCTGGAGGTTGCCGGGGGGCAGCCATCGATACAGAATCTGCCATCCACCTTCCTCCGAGCCTCCTCTCACCGTTCGTATTTCAACGGGCACGCGCCGGCCATGGCCAAATTTCAAACAGTCCCGGCTTTTCAGGTCCACGTCCTCCGCGACGCCGGTCATGATCCGAGGGGCGTCGATGGGATCATCGAGTGCTTTCTCGAGAAGGTAGTTGTCAATGGTCAACTGCAACCTGTATTCGGCCGGGTCATCCTCGCGCAGCCGATCCTGAAGCCAGGTTGTTCCGCGATCGATGGCCTGAGCTTGCCGGCGCAGTTCTTTGTGGCCTTTGGCGAGAGCCTTGGCGTGCTTGTTCATTTGCGCAAGCACCGTCCGCAGGGGGAGAGGAGTCGCCGGAATCTCCTGAGACATCACAAGAGAAGGTGAAACCAGAAACAGAATGGCCAAGAAGACTGAACGCCTCATCTTCCTACCTCAGCTTTAGTCGGAAAAAAGCCCCTACGGTAAGCCGCTGGAACTGCATGTTCAGTATATCATGAGTCGATTTCTGGAACTCTCATCTGCGCGTGTGGACATGGCCCTCGCGGCCGGTCGTGCCATGGCGCCCCCCGACACCCGGCCCTGTCCCCCCTTCTGCGTTGATAGCCTTCTCCCGAGGGGAGAAGGTGTCGCGCTCCGGCGCAATCATCAGCCGGAGCGTGACGGATGAGGGGTTCCTGCCCAGCGACCCTGTGTCAATAAAGGGTGGGACAGGACATTAGAATGAACCGAGGCCCCAGTCAGGGCGAGGGTAGATCGTCTCGACGGGTGGAAGGCTTCCCTTATCCGTTGACAATCACGGAGAGGCAGGGGGACGGCTTGCCGTCCCCTTTCGGCGGCCGTTGGCACGCGGGTAGGGTAGGCCGCATAGGCGTTTACATAAAGGTATGGCCATTGTCCGAAGCTGCGTTAGCAGCGCCATAATGTGGCCCACGGCGAGCCAGCCGTGGGACCCGAGGTGCGCGGTCACCCTTGAGCCACGGTAGTGGCGACAGAAGAAGCTTCCCCGATCCCTCGGGATTATGTCGCCCCTGCCGGGGCTCAAGAGATATTCTCACTTTTACCTGTCCCCACGGCTGGCTCGCCGTGGGCCACACTATATCGCCCGTGTCCAAAACAGGAGATCTGCGAGGACGGACGATCTGCGGCTTCGCCGCCTGCTATGCGGGCTGGCTCCGCCTGCCCGGAACACGCCGCAAACACCCTACCTCATCCTCACCGCGCCGGAGGCTCAGCCTCCGGCGCGGTGAGGATGAGAGAAATGGGGCCGTTTCGGCTCGGAAGGGCGGAGCCCTTCCGCAGAGCGGGGCGGCCGAGCCGCAACGCTCAGCCATTTTGGACAGCAGTGACACTATATCGCCCGCCAAGGCGGGCTTCTGGACCCACGCCGGTGGTTTCCCGCTTTCGTCCCTGAATCACGGTTTGACGATTTTGCCCAGCACCACGGCGCGGCGGGCGCCGGTAACTGTGGGGAGATTTCCGGGCAGGCCGTCGAGGGTGCGGTCGGCGAGGATGGCGAAGGCGATGGCCTCCTTGGCGTCCACCGGCAGGCCGTAACGGTCGGAGCGTTCGACCGCAAGGTCTGGCAGGAGTTCCGCCAGGCGCTTCAGGAGCGTGCGATTGTGCGCCCCGCCCCCCGAGACAATCAATCGGTGCATCTTCGCAGTCGGGAAAACAAAGCGCTCCAGTGCGTCAGCGATGGTTCTTGCCGTTAGCTCGAGAGAGGTTCGTAGCAAGTCCTCGAAGCGGGCGCGCCGGCGTCTAAGAAAGCAGCTTTCCACAAAGGCGCGGCCAAACTGCTCGCGGCCGGCACTCTTAGGAGGATGTCGTAGGAAGAAGGGAAGGGCCAGCGCGTCGGCAAGGACGATTTCGTTCACTTTGCCGACCGCCGCGCGCCGCCCCCCGGCATCGTAATACTCTCGATCGCCCGTGAAGTGCCGTACCAAAGCGTCACTCACCATGTTCCCGGGCCCTGTATCGAACCCCACAACCTCGCCGGGTTTCGCCTGCGCAGGAATCACCGTAACATTGGCGATGCCGCCGATATTGAGAGCCACGGTTCCCTTCTGCGCGTGCTGAAGCAAGAGGTAGTCAACCATAGGCACCAGCGGCGCGCCTTGGCCGCCGGCCGCTACGTCCGCAGTGCGGAAGTCGGCCACTACCGGCACGCCGGTCCGTTCCGCGATTACGGCGGGCTCCGCGATCTGGAGGGTGTTCGGACCCACCGCCAGCTTCTGGCCTGGACTCGACTCCGGCCTTCCCTGGTGATAAACGGTCTGGCCGTGCGAGCCGACGACGGAAACGCGCCGGGGCGAAACGTGTGCCGCGCGGCAAACACGCAAGGCGGCCTTGGCGAAGAGCTCGCCGAGAAGAAAGTTAAGCCGGCTCACTTCTCCCGCGCCGCACGGGTCCCCTGCGGCGACGCGCATGATCTGGAACCTGACCTCGCTCGAGTAAGGGAACGTGACAAACTTGAGCAGGCTCACTCGGGGCTTATCCGGCGGCCCGGTCAGCCGCACCAAGGCGGCATCGATTCCGTCCATCGACGTCCCGGACATCAGTCCCAAGGCCAAGCGCGTGTGCCGTTGATTATCAGTCATGGGATTAAACCCGCGTTGAAGATCCAAAAGTCAAGCCTTCCACACAGCCGACTTGAGTGAGGGCCGCCAGACGTGCTCAAAAGCCCGCCTTGGCGGGCGATATAATGTCACTACTGTCCAAAATGGCTGAGCGTTGCGGCTCGGCCGCCCCGCTCTGCGGAAGGGCTCCGCCCTTCCGAGCCGAAACGGCCCTGTTTCTCTCATCCTCACCGTGCCGGAGGCTCAGCCTCCGGCACGGTGAGGATGAGGTTGGGTGTTTGCGGCGCGTTCCGGGCAGGCGGAGCCAGCCCGCATAGCAGGCGGCGAAGCCGCAGATCGTCCGTCCTCGCAGATCTCCTGTTTTGGACACGGGCGATATAATGTGGCCCACGGCGAAAGCCGTGGGGACAGGAGAAAATGAGAATATCTTTTGAGCCCCGGCGGGGGCGACATAATCCCGATGAATCGGGGAAGATTCTTCTGTCGCCACTACCGTGGCTCAAGCGGGACCGCGCACCCCGGGTCCCACGGCTGGCTCGCCGTGGGCCACATTATGGCGCTGCTAACGCAGCTTCGGACAATCGCGATATCTTTATATAAACGTCTAGGCGGCCTGCCCCACCCGTGGGCCAACGGCCGCCGAAAGGGGACGGCAAGTCGTCCCCCTACCCCTCCGTCATTGTCAACGGATAAGGCAAGCCTTCCAACCGTCGGGACGATCTACCCTCGCTCTGACTGGGGCCTCGATTCATTCTAGCCGAATCACCACGATTTCAGGATGGTTCCCCGTGCGCAGCGCGGGACCCCAGGTGCCGGCGCCGCTCGAGGTGTAAAGCGTATAATCACCTTCCACATGCAATCCATGATAATACTTTCCATAGACTAACCTCGAAATGAACTGGATGGGAAAGATCTGCCCTTGGTGGGCGTGGCCCGAAAGCTGCAAGTTTACCCCTGCCGCCTTCGCTTCCGCAATGTGCGTGGGGCTGTGGTAGAGCAGGATCGAGGGCAAAGCGGGATCGAACCCCGGAAGTTTCGCGATCGCCTGGGCAAAATCCATCGGTTGACCCCGCTCGGGGTAGCTGATTCCGACGACCTGCAGGCCGTCGAGCACAACTCTCTCGTCAGCAAGGACCCGCACCGGGGTGGTTCCGAGCGCCGCATAGGCCCGCTCGACGCCCAGGTAGGTTTCATGGTTTCCGGTCACAAAATAAACGCCGAGCGGCGCCTGGAGCGTTTTAAGCGGCCGAACCAGTTCCTCAAGTTCTCCGTCGCCGCCATCAAAGAGGTCGCCCGTGATAACCACGAGGTCTGGCTTTTCCCCATTGGCCATGGCCACCAGACGCGAGGTGAAGCCGGCGCGCAAAATGCTGCCCAGGTGCACGTCTGAGAACTGCACGATCTTCCGGCCCTGCCAGGCAGGAGGCAGATTTTTGACACGCACGGCGAGGCTTCGCACGCGAGGATGGCCGGCGTTCCACACACCATAACCGGAGTACAAGCAAGCGAGCGCCACAGCCACCCAACCGAAAATAGCCCGGCTCGGCGAGCCCGTGAAAAGTTCCGTCACACCCCAGACGCCCCAAGCCAGCGCGAACGTGAGAGCGAGCGTCAGCCCCACCCCCAACCACAACCCCGACAAAAAATATATTGCGCGGCGAATGATGTTGTCGCTATGGCGCGTCAGGATCGAGGAAGCAATGAACGTGACAGGGAGGAGAAAGAGAACGGCCGCCAAAGAGGCCCGCAGCCCCAACGCCGCAATACCAAAGAAATGCACGAAAGAGAAATAAATAAAGTAATGGCTGAAAAACAGAATCGAAAACGCGATCAGAATGAATATCGGAATGATAATGAAGCCTCGTAGCATAAGTTTCCGTCGTCAAACAGCCCAAGCGTGCAATTCTACACAGCAAAAGCGGGAATGCAAAACAGGGGCCTTAAAGGTGTGAGAAAATCGAGCGCTGTCATCCTGCGCGAAGATGCCGTGATCCCTCGGCTCACCACTGTGCATGAAAAAAGGGCTGGATTCCCGCTTTCGCGGGAATGACAGACCAGGCGTCATCCCCGCGAAAGCGGGGATCCATTGATGATGTCTCGGCCTATTTTTCATAGCAGCCGCTCATGCCCGTCTGCCGGCGGGCACCCAGAATCCATGAAAATGGGCTGCGGTGGCGCATCAGACATCGCGCTGTATGTCTGCGCCCTGTGGCGCCGACATAGAAAGCAATGTCGGCGCCACCCATGGATGGCGGATAGGTCAGCTAATGTCCTGTAACATAAATTCGTCGCATAAATACCCGGCTGTGAGGATGCCTCCGCAGCCCCGCGAGGGGCTAGGATCATGGTTGACTTCGTAAAAGAATTTGCGTTAAAGTACACTAGCCTAGTGTGGACTAAGCGGCAGGTGAAAATGGATCAAGAACATGCCTAACATAAAGGGGCCAAGGATAGAAGGAACCAGCTCCAAAATGTTCGCGGCGGGCGAGGGGGCGCGGCCTGGCGAATATGATCCGGGAGATTTCATATTGACTCATGGGAGCGCCTTCTTCAGCAAACTCATTCGTTTCGGACAACGGCTCCGCTTTCGGGGCAACGATCGAAAGTACGCCTGGTGGAACCATGCCGCCATGATCGTCTCCGCCCAGGGAGATTTGATCGAAGCGCTCGGGCCTGGAGTCGAAAGCACGCACATCGACGATTACAAGCCTACGGAGTATCACCTGGTCCGGCTGGGCGTGCTGGCGGATCGCCATGATCGCGAACAAGTGGTGGCCTTCGCCGCTTGGTGTCGCGGCGAAAAATACGATTGGCTGACCATTGCCAGCATCGCGTTCACGCTGCTGTTTGGGGGGAAATTCAATTTCGGGATTGACGGTGAAACCATCTGTTCGGGACTGGTCGCGAGGGCGCTCGAAAGGAGCAACGCCATCTTCGACCGCACTCCCTCGCACATCATGCCTGCGGACCTGGCTCGCTACTTCAATGTCACAGCCCCGCCGGAGGGGACGTCCAAGGGAGTGATTCCGCACGCCAGGAACCGGCACGGCTCTTGAAAAGAGATGCGCTCGCCGCTGGACAGAGCTCCACGCCTCGGGGAACAAGCGGGGACGAAAGGGGTGCCGGCGACACGGCGCGGCCCTGAAAGTGTCGCAAAATGATACACACATGCAAGAACCTTAGACATACCTTTTATACACCTAACCTGTTGTAACTATTGGTCTTATATTTTAGGCCGGGGCAAAACCCTCAATAAAGTGGGAGAATGAAGAAGTTGCAACTCCCACTTCCACCACTACATAAATGGTGCAATGTAGCCCCCCTTGTTAGTCGTCAAACGCTCGGCCCGGCCGGCCTACAAAGCATCACGCCACAGGAAGCCAAGTGCATGCCCCACTGGTGCTAGAATACAGAGCCGAGATCATCAACATTAGAGAAGGACAGCGGAGCTCAATAAGAGAGGTCCGCGCTGCACTGGAGGCACATCTATGGCGCGCAATTTCAAAGATCTCTCGGAACGGGAAATCCTGGCTCTGGCTATCGCCCAGGAGGAGGAAGACAGCCGCATCTATGGCGACTTCGTCGATGGGCTGCGCGAGTCTTACCCTGCCACGGCGAAGATGTTCGAAGAGATGCAGGAAGAGGAATCCGGGCACCGCCGCAGCCTGATCGAAATGTTCCGCCAGCGCTTCGGCGAGCACATTCCCCATATCCGCCGCCAGGACGTGAAAGGCTTCGTCGAGCACCGTCCCGTCTGGCTGGTTCGACCGTTGGGCATCGACGCCGTGAGGAAGCAGGCGGAGATCATGGAACTCGAAACCCGGCGCTTTTACGAGCGCGCCATGGAAAGGGTAACCGACGCCTCGACGCGGAAGTTGCTGGGCGACCTGGCTGAGGTGGAGCGCAAACACTCCGCTTTGGCTGAATCACTCGAGGCGAAGCACCTCACGCCGGAAACGCGCGCGCAGGAGGAAGCCGCCGAGCGCCGCCTCTTCGTGCTGCAAATCGTGCAGCCAGGCTTGGCAGGGCTGATGGATGGTTCGGTCTCTACGCTCGCTCCGCTCTTCGCCGCCGCCTTCGCCACCCACAAGAGTTGGGACGCATTTCTCGTGGGCCTTGCCGCCTCGGTGGGCGCAGGGATTTCAATGGGCTTCGCCGAGGCCCTCTCTGATGACGGGTCGCTGACCGGGCGCGGCCACCCCTGGGTGCGAGGCTTCGTGTGCGGGCTGATGACTACCGCGGGAGGGATCGGACACACGCTGCCTTTTCTTATTTCGAATTTCAAGATGGCCACCAGCGCCGCGGTTGCCATCGTCGCCGCGGAACTCGCCGCCATCAGCTTCGTGCGCCACCGCTACATGGATACGCCCTTCCTCGCCGCCGCATTTCAAGTGGTCGTGGGCGGCGTCCTGGTTTTCCTCGCCGGAATTCTAATCGGCAGTTCGTAAGCGGCGTAGGACTGCGAGCAGTCCGCGAGGGAACGGTTGCGTGCCAGGTTTTCGAAAACAGAACGCTGTTCTGAGAGTAGTAGCGTGGGCCTCTCACCCGCACTGCATTGGTGCGCCCTAAATATGTTTTCACTCCCAGCGGCGAGTGAAACCCCATGGGATCTTCGCCTGATATAACGGGCCAGTGGTCGTTCACACCTTCAGCGCAACGGACCACACACTAGAAACCGACGTCCGTCATCTTGACTTCCTTAGGTCCAATAGAGGCTGCGCAAAAACGCTTCCGCGCGGTCATTCTGAGCGCAGCGAAGAATCTCTGCAGTTGCAGTTTCAACGAACTACCGAGATCCTTCCTTCGTTTCACTCTGGACCGCCTGCGGCTCCTCAGGATGACAGCTAGATGGTTTTTTCCGCAGCCTCAAATATCCGACCCATAAACCCCTTCAGCCCTGAGTTAAGAAATATGCTCCGTGGCCGATAAAAAAGCCCAGAGAGAAGCATGGTTCGGCTAGACCGCGCGAATTCCGGCGGCCTCGAAAACTGAGGGAACTGGCAAGCGTGAGGTTCTGTGTGAATGCGAGTTCCCGTGGCAGGGAAAGAGAATTGGATGTCTCCGTTCGGGCTTGTGGGTCTCCGGCGCATTGGGTTATTTGCGGCCTCTTTTTTCCTTCTTTCGAGCCTCGCAGTTGGTGATGAGGCCGGCCCTCCCCCCGCCGCTCGACCGGAATCCAGCCAACGGAAGGTTGAGGCCAAACTGCCGCCCAGCTTCGAGCCCAATCTGGGCCAAACCGACCCGCGCGTGAGGTTCCTTTCGCGAGGCCGCGGGTACACGCTCTTCCTGACTGAGAATGAAGCGGTGCTGGCGGTGCGCAGGCCGGAAGTGGGGAGTCAGAAGTCGAAAGATATAAGACGTCCAACGCCCGTTGTCCGTGGCCAGTTGCCCTTGGCTCAAAATTCAAGATTCAAAGTTCAAAATTCGGCCGCGTACCCTTTGCTTCCATCATCCAGCCAACTACTCGTGGGCTCGACGCAAGCAAGCCCCGGGAGCGAATCCGCAGTTCAGGCAACGCTTCGGCTGAGACTGCTCGGCGCGAACGCCGCTTCCAAAGTTGTGGGCTTGGATGAACTGCCCGGCAAGAGCCATTATTTACACGGAAACGATCCCACGAAATGGCGCACCAACGTGCCAACCTATGCCAGGGTGCAGTATGAGGACATCTATTCGGGAGTGGACCTGGTCTATTACGGCAAGCCGGGCGGAGAACTGGAGTATGACTTTGTCGTCGCTCCTGGGGCCGATCCCCGGGCCATCAGGCTGGGGATGGAAGTGGACCAACCGCGAAATAGTGGGCAGAGGGCAGCGGGCCGCGCCCAATACAAAATCCGTAATCGAAACTCCAGGATGGCTTCGCGCCTGCACATCGCCCCCAACGGGGACCTGGTCGTCGCCATGCCTCGCGGCGAATTACGGTTTCACAAGCCAGTGGTGTATCAAATGGAATCGACAGTCGAAAGTCGCCTGTCAGAAGCAAGCAAGGGCGGGCGAGTGCGGTGGGCAGGTGACGGTCGGCAGCCAGTGGAACCAAAGTTGGCTGGCGACGGTTCAAGATCCGAGATTCAAGATCCAATACCGACTTGGGCTGCCAGTCCGGAATCAGAAGACCAAAATCGCAAATTGGTGGACGCGCAGTACGTCCTCGCGTCAGACGGCGGAGTTTCTTTCAAAATCGCACCCTACGATAGATCCCTTCCCCTGATCATCGATCCCGTTCTCAGTTACTCCACATATTTGGGCGGGAGCGACATGGATTATGCCAATGGCATTGCCGTGGATTCGCACGGAAACGCCTACGTAACGGGATACACGGCCTCCGTGGATTTCCCGGTCGCGAACGCGGCGCAGAGTTCCCCGGCGGCGGCACCTGTTCAGAAGATGGCACGGCAACCCCTTGTTTTGATGCTTTCGTATCGAAGCTAAACTCTACCGGAACGGCGCTGCTTTATTCCACTTATCTTGGCGGAAGTGATGAAGACTATGGGGCGGCCATTGCGGTCGATTCGAGCGGCCATGCCTATGTCGCCGGATACACGTATTCTACGGATTTTCCCGTGCAGAACGCGCTCCAGCCTAACAATGCGGGCGGGGTTGACGCCTTTGTCACAGAACTCAGCCCCGACGGCGCCTCGCTGATCTATTCGACGTACAGGGGGGGAAGTCTGGACGATGTCGCGACCGGCGTTGCCGTCGATTCTTCAGGCAATGCCTACGTCTCGGGCTACACCGCCTCGACGAACTTCCCGGTCAGCTCCGGCGCATTTCAAGGCGTGTACGGCGGCGGGACCCACAACGGGTTCGTAACGGAAATCAAAGCGGGAGGCACTCAGCTCGGCTACTCGACTTTTCTTGGCGGCATCGGGGACGATTACGCTTACGCGGCGGCGGTAGATTCCGCCAGCGACGCCTACGTAACCGGCGCCACGAACTCAACCAATTTCCCTACCCTCAAGGCCGCGCAGCCGAACTATGCCGGCGGTCTTTGCGCTCCGGCTCCCAACACTTTCCCGTGCTATGACGCCTTCGCCACCAAACTTAACCCCACGGGATCTTCGCTCATCTTCTCCACCTATTTTGGCGGGACGGGCAGCGACTACGGTTACGCCATCGCCCTTGACAGCTCTGCGAACGCCTATATCACCGGCTACACAACTTCCACCAACTTGCCGACCACGGCGGGGGCTCTGCAACGGGTTTTCGGTGGAACCTACGATGCGTTCGTTGCCAAGTTCGATAGCGGCGGGTCCATGCTTGATTACTCAACTTATCTGGGAGGCAGCGGCACGGAGGTTGGGTACGGCATCGCCGTAGACTCCAACGGGTCCGCTTTCGTGACCGGATACAACTACGGCGGCCACATCCCCACTGCAAATCCCGTGCAAGCGCAAAGCGCCAGGCTACTATGACGCCTTCGTCTGCACCCTTGCCCCAACCGGAGGTTCGCTCATTTTTTCCACTTATCTCGGAGGCAGTCAGGATGATTTCGGACGGGGAATCGCTCTCGACGCTGCGGGGAGCGCCTATGTTGTGGGCGCAACATTCTCGCCGGATTTCCCTACCACCTCAGGCAGTTTTCTGACCGCCTATGCAGGTGGACCTTACGACGCCTTTGTGACCAAGTACACTGCCACGGCGATGCCTGTCGCGGCACTCTCGCCGTCATCGTACGATTTCGGCAACCTGCCGGTCGGCACAACAAGCTCCCCCGAGGCGATAACCCTTACAAACAACGGTAACACGGCCCTCGCAATATCCAGTGTTACCGCGAGCGGCGACTTCACCCCGACCAATACATGCGGATCGAGCGTTGCGGCCGGCTCCTCCTGCACGATCAGCATTACCTTTTCCCCTTCCGCAACTGGGTCGCGGCCCGGCTCAATCACGATCACGGACAATGCCAGCCCTCCCTCCCAGACGATCACCCTCACCGGTACCGGGACGGCGCCGCTGGTCAGCCTCTCCGCCACGACTTTGAACTTCACAGCACAAGCGGTAGGCACCAGCAGCAGCCCTCAAGCTGTTACTCTCACCAACACAGGCAGCGCGACTCTTACCTTGACCAGCATCGCTTCGAGCGGCGACTTCTCCCAGACTAATACCTGCGGCTCGAGCGTTGCGGCCGGCGCTAACTGCGCCATCAACATCACTTTCTCGCCGATGGGGACCGGCTCGCGAAACGGCTCGATCTCCCTCACCGACAATGACCCTGCCACACAGACGATCAATCTCTCTGGAACAGGCACCGCACCATCCGTGAGCTTCTCCCCCAGTTCCCTGAATTTCCCCGCACAGGCGGTGGGTACCAGCAGCAGCCCTCAAACAGTTACTCTCACCAACACAGGCGGCGCGACGCTTACCATAACCAGCATAGCTTCGAGCGGCGACTTCTCCCAGACCAATACTTGCGGCTCGAGCGTTGCGGCCGGCGCTAACTGCGCCATCAACATCACCTTCGCTCCGACGACGACAGGCTCGCGTGGCGGGTCAATCACTGTCGTTGATAACGCCAGCCCGGCCACCCAGACTGTCAATCTTTCGGGGACTGGCACAGCGCCACAGGTCAGCCTCGCTCCCACTTCATTGAGTTTTCCCGCGCAACCTGTGGGCGCGAGCGGCAACAGCACTCAAACCATCGCCCTTACGAACACCGGTGGCGCAACCCTCGCCATCACCAGCATCACGACGAGCGGCGACTTCTCCCAAACCAATTCCTGCGGGTCGAGCCTTGCGGCCAGCGCGTCTTGCTCGATCAGCGTGACATTTAAACCCACAACCACGGGGACCCGAACCGGGACCTTAACCGTCACCGACAACGCCAGCCCGGCCACTCAGAGTGTCAACCTCTTGGGAACCGGCACGGCGCCCATGGCGAGCCTCTCCCCCGCCTCCCTGAATTTCCCGGCGCAGCTTGTGGGTACAAGCAGCACCCCTCAAGCTCTCACTCTCGCCAACCCGGGCAGCGCAACCCTCGCGATTTCCAGCATCGCCGCCAGCGGTACTTTCTCCCAGACCAACAACTGCGGCTCCAGCCTGGCGCCCAGCGCCTCCTGCACGATCAGCGTTACATTCACGCCCACGGCGGCTGTCGCAAGCACGGGAGCGATTACCGTAACCGACAACGCCAGTCCTGCAACCCAAACTGCCAGCATCACCGGCTCGGGAGCCGCGCCTGCCGCGAGACTCTCGCCCACCTCGTTGAGTTTTCCCTCACAGGCGGTGGGTGCAAGCAGCAACCCTCAGCCTCTCAGTCTCACGAACGCGGGAAACGCAGCACTGACGATTACCAGCATTACCGCGAGCGGCGACTTCTCTCAATCCAACACCTGCGGCTCGAGCCTGGCAGCCGGCGCCTCGTGCACCATCAACGCTACCTTCAAACCCTCCGCTAGCGGGACAAGGACCGGCGTCGTGACGGTTGCCGACAATGCCAGTCCTGCCACCCAGAGTGCGAGCCTCAGCGGAAACGGTATTCTCGCGCCAATCGCCAACCTGTCTCCAACGTCTCTGACGTTTTCCGCGAAGTCAGTCGGGTCCAGCAGCACGCCTCAAACCGTGACTCTCAAGAACCCAGGCAAGGTTACTCTTAACATCACCAGTATCAAGACCAGCGGTGACTTCTCTCAAACCCACACCTGTGGCTCCACACTGGCAGCCAATGCGTCGTGTACGATCAGTGTGAGCTTTAAGCCCACGGCCACAGGAACCAGGACTGGCTCCCTCACCTTCACTGATAATGCCAGTCCCACCACGCAAACCGTCAGCCTCACGGGAACTGGCGCCGGCCCCCTGGCCAGCCTTACCCCCGCCTCTTTGGTGTTCACATCAAAAGCGGTGGGCACGAGTAGCAGCCCGCAAAACGTCACGCTCACGAACACAGGAACCGCCTCGCTCAGCATCAGCAGCTTCAAGACGAGCGGTGATTTCTCCCAAACTCACACCTGCGGCTCCAGCTTGTCGGCGGGGGCCTCCTGCACGATCAGCGTTACATTCAAGCCCACGGCGAGCGGCACAAGAACCGGAACACTCACGGTCAACGACAACGCCAGCCCCACCACACAAACTGTCAGCCTGACGGGAACCATTGGCGCCAAGACGTCTGTAATTTACAGCCCCACCTCGCTGACTTTTTCAGGACAGCCTGTAGGCACCTCCAGCGCCGCCCAAAACGTTATCCTGACCAATACAGGGGACGCAGCCCTCAACATCGCCGGCATCGCGGCTAACGGCGATTCCGCCCAAACCAACAACTGCAACTCGAGCGTGGCGGCAGGCGCGAGTTGTACCTTAAGCGTGGCCTTCAGCCCGACCGGCGCCGGCCCCCGAACCGGGAACGTGACTGTTACTGATACTGCCGATGATAGCCCGCAGACTATCTCCCTTACAGGCACGGGTGAAGACTTCTCTATGTCGGCGCTTTCCGGGTCGTCCACCTCCGCCACCGTCTCGGCGGGCGGCACGGCGACCTACGCGCTCGGAGCCGCAGCCGTGGGCGGATTCAACCAAAGCGTCGTCTTTAGCTGCTCAGGAGCGCCCTCGCAGGCGCGCTGCACGGTTTCACCCGCTTCGGCCAACCTGGGAAGCTCCCCGACCACCGTTACAGTGACGGTTGCTACCACCGCAGCATCAGCATCACATGGGATACCTCGCGTGGGTCCGCTCCCTCCTTTCCCGCCCCGCTTGCCGCGCCTTTGGCTTCTTTGGACGATGGCTCTCTTGGCATGCGGAAGCTTGGCGGGGACAATTCAGGGGCGAATGTTCCCTGGAGCGAGACGCAACCGGAGAGCCTTGGCCGTCAGCGCGGCGTTATTCCTGGCGATACTGGCCATGGCAGCTTGCGGCGGAGGCGGAAATGGCGGCGGCAAATCCGCTCCCCCTTCCAGCAATCCCGGCACTCCCTCCGGCGTCTACGCGATTGCGGCTACCGGCACGTGTTCCGCCTGTTCCCCTGCCTTTAGCCACACTGTAACCCTCACCTTGCAGGTCCAGTAGGCTTTCATTTACTTTTGCCCTTGGCTATGATAATAATGCCCACGTTGGTAGGGGGATATGCATCTACATTCTGTTGACTACGCGATCATCATCATCTATTTCGTCTTCGTGCTGGGAATCGGCTTCGCCTTGCGCGGGCGGATGAAGACCAGCGAAGACTTCTTCCTTTCCGGGCGCTCCATCCCCGGATGGATCACCGGCCTGGCCTTCATGTCCGCGAACCTCGGCGCTCTCGAGGTCATGGGCCACGCTGCCAACGCCGCGAAGTACGGCATGTTCGTCAACCACTTCTACTGGCTTGCCGCCATGCCCGCCATGTGCTTCGTGGGCGTGTTCATGATGCCGTTTTACTACGGCAGCAAGGCGCGCAGCGTCCCTGAGTATCTGCGCAAGCGCTACGATGAGAAGACTCGCACGCTCAATGCCCTCTCTTTCGCCGTTATGACGCTGCTGGTTTCCGGCGTCGACCTTTATGCCATGGCCATTCTTTTCGAGCGCCTGCTGCACTGGCCGTTTGGCGCGAGCGTGGTGGCCTCGGCGGCGGTGGTGGCGATTTATATCTACCTGGGCGGATTGACTTCCTCGATCTACAACGAGGTGCTGCAATTCTTCCTCATCGTCTTCGGCTTCCTTCCGTTAGCCATCCTGGGGCTCAAAGCGGTGGGGGGATTCGCAGGGCTCAAGGAGAAATTGCCCAACCCCGGTTACGCGCACACCTGGGCGAACATCTGGCATGCCTCCCAAAATCCCATGGGGATTAACTGGTTTGGAACCATCTTCGGGTTGGGCTTCGTGCTTTCCTTCGGTTATTGGTGTACGGACTTCCTGGTGGTGCAGCGCGGCCTGGCGGCCAGGGACATGCCCTCCGCGCAGCGCACGCCTCTTATCGCGGCCGTTCCAAAGATGTTCTTCCCGCTGATGGTGGTTCTTCCCGGCCTGGTCGCCATCGCGCTTGATCCCCAACTCACCAAGTATCTCAACGGCCGATATGACAATGCGCTGCCTGCCATGCTCGGCAAGTTCTATCCCTCCGGCCTGCTCGGTATCGGGCTGACGGCGCTGCTTGCCAGTTTCATGTCCGGCATGGCGGGAAACGTTACCGCCTTTAACACGGTTTGGACATTCGACATTTACCAGACGCACGTCAACCCAGGCCAGCATGACAGCCATTATCTGAAGATGGGCCGCCTGGCGACGGTTTTTGCCGTGGTGGTGGGAATCGGAACCGCTTTCATCGTCCTCAGGTTCAACAACCTGATGGACTATCTCCAGCTTCTCTTTGCCTTCTTCAACGCCCCGCTGTTCGGAACCTTCCTGCTAGGAATGTTCTGGAAACGCACCACCGCCCACTCCGGTTTCTGGGGTCTGCTCTGCGGGATAATTACCGCTGCCGCGCACTATGTCCTCTACCACTATCACGTGATCATGTATCCCAGCGATATGGCCGCGAATTTCTACCAGGCCAT
This sequence comes from uncultured Acidobacteriota bacterium, assembly GCA_963770415.1. Classification (GTDB taxonomy): domain Bacteria; phylum Acidobacteriota; class Terriglobia; order UBA7540; family UBA7540; genus CAVROP01. The sequence continues at coordinate 108,931 of CAVYPU010000026.1, read as the reverse complement.
CTGGGCGTTCGCCGTCTGCATGGTGGTGACCGTTGTCGTGACGATGTTTACTGAACCGCGCAAGGAAGAGGAGTTGGTGGGACTGGTCTACTCGCTCACTCCCAAGCAGCGGAATCAGGACCTGCCCTGGTATGAGAGGCCCGGCATTCTTGCCGTCGGCATTCTGGCTCTTTGCACTGTGTTGAATATTATTTTCTGGTAAAAAATATGGGTTTAGACATTCGCTTGCCAATCGGCATCATTTTCACCATCTATGGCGCCATTCTCATCATCTATGGCCTCGTGGTTGATCCTGCCATTTTCGTGAACTCCGTGGGTGTGAACATCGATATCTGGTGGGGTGGGGCGATGCTGGTTTTCGGACTGGTCATGGCCTACCTTGCCTACCGGGCCTCGCGCCATGAGGCCTCATGACTGAGCTCCGTTGGAATCCAACGATGCGTGAATGGGTTTCAACGGCTTCCCATCGCCAGAACCGGCCGCTGATGCCTGCCGACTGGTGCCCGTTCTGCCCCGGCTCGGGGAAAGTCCCGGACCATTACGACTGCTACATTTACCCGAATGATTTCGCCGCGTTCTCGATTCCCCCGCCGGAGCCTGCCATCGAGGGCGATGACTTTTATCGAGTGGCGCGCTCGAACGGCAAGTGCGATGTGGTTCTTTACCACCCGGACCATAAGACTTCCCTGCCTCAACTTTCGCTCGACCACATTGTGAAGCTCGTTCAGACCTGGCGAAAGCGGTTCCGGGAGCTCAAGTCAACACCGGGCATCCGCTACGTCCTGATTTTCGAAAACAAGGGTGCGGTGATTGGCGTGACCATGCCCCACCCTCACGGGCAGATCTATGCGTTCCCCTTCATTCCGCCGCGCCTCCAGAGGGAACTCGATTCAGCGCGGGCCCACCAACGCGCCAAAGGAAGATGTTTGTTCTGCGACATTCTCAAGAAGGAGCGGCGCGACGGGCGGCGCATCGTGGCCGAGAATGAGGCCTTCACGGCGTTCGTGCCTTTTTATGCGCGCTGGCCTTACGAGGTGCACATCTTCTCGCGCCGCCACCTCGGGACGCTCGAAGACTTCCGCGCGTCTGAAGATCAGGCGCTTGCGGAGATCCTGAAATGGGTGACGCTTAAATACGACAATCTTTATCAGATGTCGTTTCCGTACATGATGCTCCTTCACCAGGCGCCCGCGAAAGGCAGCTACCCCTATTTCCATTTCCACATCGAGTTTTATCCACCCCACCGCAGCAAGGAAAAATTGAAATACCTGGCGGGAGTCGAGACCGGTGCGGGAACGTTTCTTAACGACTCGCTGGCGGAGGAGAAGGCCGCGGAACTCCGCGAAGTGAAGCCGGTGCGGCGAGAGGAACTCGGTAAGTAAGCAGAAGAAATGCAATCTTGAACTCGCGATTTGCGACCTCCGTGAAACCGTTCTCGAATTAGCTGATGCCGATCAACTCAGACAAGCCGCACTTGTGGAAAGCGGACACCCGCGCCTCAGTTGATCAGTTTAACGAGTGGTTTATGAGGTTCGCGCCGAAGACGTACCGTGATACGCGAAAGAAAACCATTGAAAGCGTTAAGCAGGCCCTTGCGCTTGCCAAAGATCTGACCACGATTGGTCCGGCTCTTATAAAAGCCCACCCTGGGATTCTGTCTACACTGCGCATGTGCACCTGTCCCCCGCTTGCTCGTGACAGGCTGATCGGGCTTACCGATTCGTCCAAGAATCTCATCGGCTCACTGGAGGAAGGCAAGCTTCCTCCACATTTGACGGCGGACGATTTGGAGGCGCATCTCAAGAGGATTACCGTAATTCTGTCTCAGATGTTGGATGTGGACATTTTCCCGTGGCTGTCAGAGAGACGCAAACCAACCAAGGGGGAACGCTACCGTTCTTCTACAATCGTTGCTGACCGGCTTTGTAGCGCAGTGGCAGAACCTATCGTTCGCAATGCGCAGGAAAAGCGCCAGCTCGCGCTAGTTGAGAAATACCTGACCGAGCGCGGCTACGCGCTGAAGCCGCACTCTGCCGGAACTCCCCTGAACCAAATGGAGCCCGGCACGTTTACCTTCCGGCTGAATGTCCTCGTGAGGCCCTCAGGGGTTGAAGGCAAGACGGTAAAAATCCCAATCGACGTTGTCATTCAGCCTAAGGAGGCCACGCGACCGCATCTGCCGCTACTTATCGAGGCGAAGTCCGCAGGTGATTTCACCAATGTGAATAAGCGGCGTAAGGAAGAGGCCATTAAAATTAACCAACTCAAGACGACGTTCGGTGAAGCTGTTGTTTTTGTGCTTTTGCTGTGCGGGTATTTTGATGCGGGTTACCTTGGATACGAAGCCGCCGAAGGTATAGACTGGATATGGGAGCATCGCATTCAGGATCTTGACCAACTCGGAATCTGAGAAATTATGGCAAATGGACCACTCCAAATGGTCGAGGAACGCCGCCGAGTTGAACAGACGCGTCTCGACGGCCTGAAGACGCCGGCCGAGCGGAACAAGTGGGGACAGTTCGCGACGCCATTCGAACTCGCGCTCGGCCTTGCACGCTACGCCCAAACCAAGCTGGGGAAGGAGCGAATCCGCTTTCTCGACCCGGCCGTCGGGACCGGATCATTCTATTCTGCGCTCTGCCAGTCGGCCTCACCACAGGCCATCGAAACCGCTACCGGAATCGAACTCGACCCACTATTTGCAGATGCTGCTTCGAGTCTCTGGGGTGGCACCAGCCTTCACGTCATACAAGGCGACTTTACCAAGCAAGAAGCACCGGCACAGCGTTTTAACCTTATCCTGACAAATCCACCCTACGTGCGCCACCACCACTTGGAAACGGCAGAGAAGGATCGTTTGAAAGGGCAGCTTGCTCACTCGTTGAGGCTTGATATCAGTGGGCTTGCAGGGCTTTATTGCTACTTCCTGCTGCTCTGCCATGAATGGATGGAGGATGGCGGTCTTGCCATTTGGCTCATCCCCTCGGAATTCATGGACGTCAATTACGGTGTAAGCCTTCGCCGTTATCTTACGGAAAACGTCACGCTACTGCACATCCACCGTTTCTGCCCGACGGACGTACAGTTCACCGATGCGCTTGTTTCATCGGCTGTGGTGGTGTTTCGGAAAGTCGTCCCTCCAGCGGAACACCACGCACGATTTTCTTTCGCTGGGCCGATCGAGCACCCCCAAGCTGAGGCGGAGGTACCTATCGAGCTGCTTCGACGCTCGCGGAAATGGACACAGTTCCCGGCGAACTCTGCGGTGGCGAGCACTGATCGTCTCACGCTCGGTGACATTTTCACCGTCAAGCGGGGACTTGCGACAGGTTCCAACAGTTTCTTCATTCTGACCGCTGAGCAGGCAGATAGATGGCAGATTCCGCGTCAGTTCCTCAAACCCATACTTCCGGGTCCCCGATACCTGACCGCCGATGTGATTAAGGCTCTTCCTGATGGGACTCCGGTCGTGTCTCCCCTTCTGTTTTTGCTCGATTGCAGCGAGCCCGAAGAGAAAATAAAAGAACTCTGGCCTCGCTTTTATGATTACCTTCAGAAAGGCCGCGGGGAAAATGTCCACACGTCCTACCTCGCAGGTCACCGTGTGCCTTGGTACTCACAGGAGCAACGCCCTGCGGCGCGTTTCCTTTGCACATACATGGGCCGCTCATCAAATGGTAGGCATCCGTTTCGGTTCATCTGGAATAAGTCAGAAGCGACAGCGCATAATGTGTACCTTATGCTTTATCCAAAAGAGAGTTTAAGAGCAGCCCTAAGGAAAAACCCTGGTCTTGAGGTACGAGTGTTTGAGGCGCTCCGGGGTATTACGCCTTCCCAGCTCATATCGGGAGGCCGCGTCTACGGTGGCGGACTTCACAAGGTAGAACCGAATGAGTTGGCTCGAGTACCAGCTCATATTCTTGCCGAGGCAATCGACGACCAAGTGCGCATTGAGTGGCAGCAGCAGCTCTTCGCCTGATTGTTACCCGCCGGCACTGACTTACTGCCTACTGCTTTCTACCTTCTGCTTTTATACGGGAGAGCCAATGATTGAGCAAATCTTTCACGCGATTTACGGGGGCGAGCCGGTAGTGGTGGTGCGAGCGCCGGGTCGCGTGAACCTTATCGGCGAGCACACCGACTACAACGACGGGTTCGTTTTGCCGGCGGCCATTGACCGCAGTATTAAATTTGCCGGCCGCAAGCGGGCGGACCGTCTGGTGCGAGTGCACTCCGTCGATTTCGGGGCCGCCGTCGAATTCAATCTCGATGATATCCAGAAGGACGGCGAAAATTCCTGGAGCAACTATATTCGCGGGGTCTCGAAATACCTCGAGGAGGACGGGCATCGGCTCTCAGGCGCCGACCTGGTTTTCGGCGGCGATGTGCCGCGGGAAGCGGGTCTCAGCTCCTCGGCGGCCGTGGAAGTGGGCACGGCGGCATTCTGGAAGAAGCTTCTGGGCCTGGGTGTGGATGCGGTCTACCTGATTAAACTGGCGCGCAAGGCCGAAAACCAATTTGTGGGCGTTCCCTGCGGGATCATGGACCAGTTCATTTGCGCATTGGGGCGCGAAAACGCCGCGCTGTTTCTCGATTGCCGCGGCCTCTCCTACCGGCACGTGCCGCTGCGAGGCAACGTGAAGATTGTGGTTTGCAACTCCGGCGTGAAGCGGGCGCTGGCCCAGTCGGAATACGAGGTTCGCCTGAACCAGTGCCGCCAGGCCGTGGCCCAAGTCGCCTCGAAAGGCCTGGGGGGAAAGTCACTTCGCGACCTCGCGCCAGAGGACCTCCAGGCAGCGCGTCCCGTTCTGAGCGATATTCTGTTCCGCCGCGCTCACCACGTGGTCAGCGAGAACTACCGGGTTCTCGAGGCGGTCAAGGTTCTCGAAGGCCGGCGACCTCGAACACTTCGGCAAGCTCATGAACGCTTCACATGAAAGCCTGCGGGATGATTACGAGGTCAGCTCCAAGGAACTGGATGTCCTGGTCGAGCTCGCGTGGAAACAGCCCGGAGTCCTGGGCGCGCGCATGACCGGCGCGGGATTCGGCGGCTGCACGGTAAACCTGGTCCGCCAGGAAGCCGCAGAATCTTTCGCCGAGGCCATCCGCCGGGGATACCAGGACGCACTGGGCCTCAAGGCGGAGGTTTACATCTGCAAGGCTTCCCAAGGGGCACTGAGCGCCTGATTTTAGATTTTGAATCCCGGATCAACCAACGGCGGATTCTCATCCCCTAATCATCCTCTTGTTGGAGGATGGTTTAGGTGGTAGTATGTCTTGTCGGGACAAGATGAGGAAGCCATGGGCCATCGGCAGAAAATTTCCACAACTATTGCGCCGCGCAGTTACGCCTACCTTCAGAATCTGATTGCCATGGGCAAAGCCAGTAACCTGGCGGAGGCGCTCGACTTGGCGATTTACCGCCTGCACCGAGCAGAAAGTCGCAACCGGCTCGAGCAAGCTACCGCCGCCTATTTCGAAAGACTGCCGGCCGAGGCTGCTGGCGAGGAATCGGATCTGGCGACGGCTCTAGATGAGAGCGCCGGTGAAAGTGATTTTGACCGTGGATGATCCATCGCCTCGCCGAGGGGAAATCTGGACCGCCAGTCTCGGTGACTCTCTCCAATCTCACTGGGTTTTGGTTGTGTCACTCGATGCGCGGAACCTCAGCGACCGGGTGGATTCGGTCCTGGTCGTACCCTTTGGAAGCATGGGGTTTGAGGGGCCAACCGTGCTCAAACTCGAGCCTGGGGAGACAGGACTACCTGCTGTTTCTTACCTGAAGGGTCACTTCATCGCTACCCTTAAGAAATTGCGCCTCAAACAAAGGTGCGGGCGCGCCTTGTCTGGGCGCCGTATGAGGGATGTTGCCGTGATAATTCGTCGTGCTTTCGACCCTGACGCACCCTGGGACGCATGCCTACCGAGGCGTTGATTTGGCGTCCATGTGGCGACGGTATCATGAAGTTCGGCTGGGGCGAAAATTTGTAAATCACGTAAAATAAAATAACCAAGAGAACAATAAGCACTGCTAGCGTCCTCGGGCTGACGCGTCCTTCGATGAACGGGCAGGGCTGGCGGGGGCGGACTCTTCTAGCCAGGTACCAGGGGAAAATGACCGGCCACAAAAGCAAGGTTCCCATCCCCCACCTGAAAGGTCTGGGCAGGCCCTTTTGCAGGGCATCGAACAATACCCATAGGGAACAGAGAATCTGCACGCCTCCCAGCACAAGCTGGGCTCTTGTAGGGGGCATGCGGCTTTGCACCAGCGTAGCGCCCACCACCCAAATCGCGAATACGATTACAAAAGTCCGCCAGGAGAAGCGCACGGGTTCGAGTTCCCGCCGCTCGGGCATTGCGATTGCCGGCAAAACTTGCGGCTTGCGAAGCTCGGCGGGGTCGATGGCGCGCTTACAGGCCACGCACACGCGGCATGCAGGACCCAGCAATTGCCCACAGGCCGGGCAAACGAAATTTTCTGTGGGGAACTGTTCGACAGAAGGTTGGCTTTCGGTCGTCACGCTTTCCAATTGGTGCTGCTTGTCGTTTTCAGTCATAACAGTAGTCAGTTATCAGTAGTCAGTTCTCAGTAATCAGTCGTCAGTCACCAGCTATCAAATATCAGTACTCAAATGTCCGATGAGCGTACGGAGAGACAGCGAGCCGCCGACAACTCAGGACTGACAACTGAAAACTGACCACTGACAACTCTCACCGCTTCTCATTCCACCCTTCGTGGTCTTTCCAATCCAGAATCTGATAGTGGACTTCCTCGCGCCGTAATTTATCAAAGGGCTGGAAGTGCCCCAGGGCGCGATTGCCGCCCTGCGACTGGTAGTACCAGCCCGCCTCCTGGGCAAGCGCCATCGCGTCGCCGGAGACGCTCAGCACGTTCTTCTGGTAATGGTACGGCGCGTGGGATTGAGGACCGGGCCCGTAAACCTGATCTGTCAGCAGCGTCAAGTCCGGCCGCACCGCGCCTTCGCGCAGTAACTCCTGGAGCGCCTTTACGACAAACCAGTTATTGGTGCGGTGGTCCACGTGCCGCTCGTCCGGGTGCCCGGTGTAAATAACCTCGGGATGAAACTCGCGGATGAATCGCTTGGCCGCGTCCACCACGGCTTGGCGCGCGTAGGGAAGATTAAGCTGAGCGATGCCTTCGTAGGGCGCGTGCTCGCTCGCCAGCAGGACGGACAAGTAAGGGTTCGTGGCCTCGATATGGTCGTACCAGATCTGGCCTGAGCCGCCGTCCGGCAGGCCGAGAAAATAGATGTTCTCCGGCGGCACACCAAGGTGGCCCACCGCGCGGCGGGCCTCGTCAATGCGCAGCGCGCCGAAGTTCAGGGCCTCGTCCGGGGCGCAGGAATGCTCGTAGTAACGGTCGCAGGAGCCGGCATCGCCGCAGGTGAAATAGACGATATGAATCGGGATGTGATTTTCGATCGCGGCGCGGATCATCCCGGCGTGCGCGCCCTCATCGTCCTGGTGGGCGCAAAAAATCAATATGGAATGCGGCAGAGGGTTGGCGGCAAGCTCCACGGCGCTCGTCGCCAGCGCCTCGCCCGACGCGTTGACGACCTCCACCTGCGCCCGGAAGACACCGCTCTGCCCTGCCGGCAGCGTGAACCGGGTCTCCTCGGTGAGCGCCGTCTTTCCGGGGTCGAGGTTAACTCCGGCAGCAATCGGGTTCGCGGCAAGCTCCTTGCCCTTGGAATCGAGCAGGCGCGCCCGAATGCTACCCCCGTGCCAAGGCTGGTCCGTGGGATTGTGCACCGAGAAGTGCAACGCCGCCTCGCTCCCCAAGGGATACATCGTGTGCCCGCGGTCGATCTCGATGGCAGCCGAATCGAAACCGGGCGGATAGAAGCGGCGATAGTTCGCGACCCCCACGGCGTTCAAATCAGGATAGACGAATTGCAAGGGATAAGGCTTCGGCTCGGTCACACCCGCGGGCCGAATGATGACCTCGCGGCTGAATGCGATGTCGTAGATTTTCTTGCGGTCGTGGTCCCACACCACCACCGCGTACTGCTGAATTGTGGGCTTGGGCGCGGGTTTGGTCTTGGCCTTGGGGTCAGGAGGCGGTAGCACCTGCTTCGCGATCGCGGCCTTCGCTGCTTCGAGATGCTGTTCTCCTCCGGCAGCTAAAGATAAACCTTCCCCGATCGCCACCACATCAACCCCGGCGCGCTCCGAGGTTTGCGCGGTCCAGGGCCAGTAGCGGTCGGAAAACTCGACGCGCAAGTTGCTGATCTCGTGACCCGAGAAGTTTTTGAGGTCTACCTTGCATGCCACAGCATCGCCCGGAGTGTAGAACGTCTTGTTGAGCTCGATTCTTTGGATCTTCACGAGCTTGCGGTAGACAGAAAACGTCGTGAGGGGCGCTTGCGGGTCTGTAGAAATGGGGGCATGCGTTTGGGAATCGGTCAAAGCAACTATCACCTCGTATCGCCCGGTCCTTGCCTCCTCGGGAATCTTCCACAGCGTTTCGTAGTCCGTCTCCTTGGCTGCGGAAGTCATGCTTCGGCCTATCTCGACGTTCTTCTCTTCTAAGAGCCGTTCTTCCCCTGCGTAGCGAACGTTGGCGGAGATATCGAAAGAAGCTGAGCCCGCATGCCCGCTAGCAGGAATAATCACCTTCAGACGAACTTCCGAGCCCACGTTGTAACTCGTGTTATCGGTTACAGCTTTGAACGTCTCCTGTGGCCGGGCACTCGCTGCAGCAAGCGCCATTCCCGCAGCCAGCAGGAATGCCCGTAGTATCGAGTTCCTTGTGAGCGTGCTTGCCCAAATCTGCCTTAACTCAAGCCGTCTCCGCATAACCGCCCTCACGCAAAGGTCCATCGCCGATTATAAAGGGCAAAGAGTAAACAGTCGAGGAGTCGGAGCTGATTAAGGCGCAGGCGCTTTGGAGTGCGGCAGCTTGCTGCCGCTTTACTCAAGGCCGGCTTGCCCGCCGGCAGGAATTGTTGACTGCGTTTGTGGAGGCGCGAGCAAGTTCGCTCGGGAAAAGCGGCAGCAAGCTGCCGCACTCCAAAGCTGGAGACTGCGCTACCCAACGCGCTGCAACAAGTGGTACATTCACTGCGCGAGGACCTCATCTTTGAGCGGAGAAAAGCGAATGGCATCACGGCGCGTTGTCTACAGTCTTCTTCTAGTTGTGTTGGGACTTGCTGCCTTGCCGGTAGGTGCGGCGGACGCGCAATCCAACCCCCTTGCGCCCACTCCCCCCATGGGCTGGAACAGTTGGGACTGCTACGGCCCCTCGGTCAGGGAAAGCGAAGTGAAGGCCAATGCGGATTACATGGCCAAATACCTCGCCCGGCACGGCTGGCAATACGTGGTAGTGGACATTCAATGGGCGGAGCCCAATGCCGCGCGCGCACGGCTATCGGCCTAACGCGGAACTGGTGATGGACGAATACGGCCGGTTGACTCCCGCCCTGAATCGCTTCCCGTCGGCGGCGAACGGCCAGGGGTTCAAACCGCTGGCGGACTACGTCCACGGGCTGGGGTTGAAGTTCGGCATTCACATCATGCGGGGAATTCCCCGGCAAGCGGTGGCGAAAAACCTGCCGGTGCTGGGCACAAGCGTGCGCGCGGGCGACGTCGCCAATCCCAAGAGCATTTGCAAGTGGTTAACGGACATGTACGGCGTGGACATGACCAAGCCCGGCGGCCAGGCGTATTACGATTCGATCCTCAAGCTGTACGCGCAGTGGGGCGTGGACTATATCAAGGCCGATGATATGAGCTCGCCCTATCACGGCGACGAGATTGCCGGCTTCAGCCTCGCCATCAGGAAATGCGGGCGGCCCATCGTATTGAGCCTTTCGCCAGGACCTGCGCCGCTCGGCCAGGCGGAGGATCTGAAGAAGCACGCCGAGCTGTGGCGGATCTCCGACGACTTTTGGGACGACTGGAAAAGCCTGAAGGCGCAGTTTCCACTGTGCCGTGCCTGGGCGCCGCACACCGTCCCCGGACACTGGCCGGACGCCGATATGCTGCCTTTGGGGCGCCTCGCCATTCGCGGCGAACGCGGCAACAACCGCCGCACAAACTTCACCCTGGACGAGCAGTGCACGCACCTGACGCTGTGGTCCATCTTCCGATCCCCACTGATGTTCGGCGGCGACCTGCCCAGCAACGACGCGTTCACCCTCGCACTGCTCACCAACGACGAAGTGCTGGCCGTCGATCAGCATAGCACCGGGAGCCACGAGTTGTTCAGGGAGGGCAACCAGGTGGCCTGGGTGGCTAACGCTGGGAACGGCCGGGATAAATACCTGGCGCTGTTCAACCTCGACGACGCGCCCGCCACGATTCGGGTGAAGTGGACGCAGTTGAACCTCGCCGGCCAGTGCGCCGTGCGCGACCTTTGGCAACACAAAGACCTCGGCAACTCTAAAGACGAGTTCAGCGCCGAGGTTCGCCCCCACGGGGCACGGCTTTTCAGGATTCACCCGGAATAAGGCCGAGGAGGGGAGGAGGAAGAAGGCAGAAAGCGGAAGGCAGAAGGCCGAAGGCAGAAGGCTGAAGGCAGAAAGCGGAAAGCAGTGGCAAAGGCAGTGGGCAGGTGGAAAGAGTCAGAAGGCAGACTCCAGCGGGTTTAAAGATTGGAACCCTCTCCCCTTAGGAGCATAGGCGCTAGAATGGTCTCGATCGGGTTCCGGAGCCCGCCGCAGCGGGCGCAAGAATGTGGCCCACGGCGAAAGCCGTGCGGAAAAGGCAGGGCCGATATTCCTGAAAAAGCCCCGGCAGGGGCGACAGAGCGGTCTTGATAACCGTGGATCTTCTGTCGCCACTACGTGGCTCAGCGTGCTCTCTCGGTGCCGTCATCCAACGGCTAGCGCCGCGGGCCACATTCTTGCGCCGCTGATGCGGCTTGGCGTGGGGTGACGGTGTTATTCTGGCGCTTATGCCCCCTTGGAGGAGAGGGTCTCTGCCTTCTGCCTTCTGCCTTCTGCCTTCTGCCTTCTGCCTTTCCCTCGCCCCGCAGTTCTGGCAACGCTTGCCCGATCTCGCGCATCGGAAAGAGCGTAAAGGACACCGATGAAGAGCGCGGCAGGGTGGCAAATTGTCGCTGTTTTGGCTCTGGCGGGTGGCGGGTTGCAAGCCGCTCCTGGTCAGCTTTCGTCCACCGGGCCTAACACAACTCCTCCCGGAAATCACGCTGTTGCGCCAGGAAAAGCAGCGGACCTGCCTTCTGCAGCGGCTCCCGGTTCAAGGTCAGCCAGCTCATCGAAGGACGGAGAAGTGGCGGCGCAGTCGCAAACTCTTGCGCCTGGCCGGAAAGGGGCAGTCCGTCCAGGCATTTCCGAATTCGGCAGACGCGGGCAAGTTCAGGTTCAAGTCGGATGTGGACCTGGTGGTCGTCGAAGCCACCGTGCGTGATCATAACGGCGGCATTATCAACAACTTGAGCCGCGATAATTTTCACGTTTACGAAAACGGCGTCGAGCAGCAGATCGGTTATTTCTCTCGGGACGCGCTGCCTTTGGCCGTGGCGCTGGTCCTTGATTGCAGCGGCAGCATGGGTCCGGTGCTCAAGCAAATGCATCATGTAGCCTTCGACACCCTCTCCGCGCTCAAGCCGGATGACCAGGTGGCTCTATTCGACTTTGCCGCCCGGGCGGAATTGCTGGTGGGGTTGACGCGCAATCGGCAGCGCATCGCGGACGCTATCAACCTGATTCGCCCGGGCGGCGGCACGGTGATACCAGACGCTCTGTTCGAGGCCTCCCTTTATCTCGCGCGCACCGCGCCGGGCCGCCGCCACGCCATCATCCTGGTTTCCGACAATGAAAATACCCTGAAGGGCTACACCGACGAGAGCCGTGTCATCCACCAGGCGCTCGAATCCGAAGCGGTGATCTACAGCATCCGTGTCACTGAGGGCGTGCACCCTCATTCCATGTACGTCCTGCTTCCCATCTATCGTGAGGTTTCCGTGCCCAGGATAACTCACGAAACGGGCGGTGAAGTAATTGACGCCAGCACAGTTGCTTCCATCGGGCCCGCCCTCGCCACCGCCGTCTCGCGTTTGAAACAGCGGTACAGCCTCGGCTACTACAGCACCAACCGCCGCCACGACGGCGCCTTCCGCGAAGTCGAGATCCGCATCTCCGATGCTTCGAGTGACCCCAAGCAGAAATACACCGTCTATTCCCGCCGCGGCTATTACGCGTTCGACTGAAGACGTCACGCTGTCCCCCTGAGAAACCGTGGTACACTTCGCATAAGGGCGGAGTATTCACATGATCAATCTCAACGAAGTCGGGGCCTTTGGGTCTATTGATGCCTCCGGGAATCTCAGCGTACGCTTTGGTGTGTATCTGCCGGGCATCCGGGCGGCCGATGGGTTCGACGTGGTGGTGCGCGTCATCCACACTGACGACCGATTCGATCCGGCGATTCCAACCCAGGATTTCCATCTCACCTGGGCGAGCGGCTCACCGCTGGACCTGTGGATTGCCGCCGTTCCGCTTAACCCCGTACCGAACACCCATTTCGGCCGGCAAGGCACCTATCTCTACCGGTACCAGCTTTGGTGGACGCCTCCCGGCGGGAGCCGCCAACTCATCACGCTCTGGTTTACTGACCCCTTCGCCCGCTCGACCGACGTGGGCGAACTCTCGGCATTCACCCTCGCGAGCGCCGCTGCTCCTTTCAATTGGACGGACGCCGCTTACAAGGCTCCGGAACTCGACGACCTGGTGGTCTACGAGCTTCAAGTGGAAGAGTTCAACGACACCTTTGACGGGGTCGTGGATCGCCTGGAATACCTTCAAAGCCTGGGTGTGAACTGCCTCGAGCTGATGCCGGTGACGAGCGTCAAGCTCGATTTCGACTGGGGCTACGGCCCCTTGCACTACTTCGCGCCGAGCGCTCGCTTTGGCGGTCCCGACGGTTTAATGCGGCTCGTAAACGCCTGTCACGCGGCCAACATAGCGGTCATCCTGGATGTGGTCTACCAGCACGTCGATCCGACGTTTGCCTATAAGCTGGTTTACGACGATGTGAACAACACCCCGGGCGCCCCCAAAGTGGCCAGTCCGATGATTGGCGGGAGCGGTCCCTTCGGCCCCGAGGCCGACTTTTCGCAACCCTTCACGCAAAACTACTTCCTCACTGCCAACCAGATGTGGCTCGACGACTATCACGTGGATGGCTTTCGCTACGACGAGGTCACGGACCTCTACAACGGCGCTACGGGCAACGCGTACGCCTTGCTCGCTTACGATACCTATCAGTATTCGCTCGGCACAAGCCGCTTCGAGCAAGGCGCGGCAAGCTACAACCGGATCATTCAGTGCGCCGAGGCGCTGGGGATAGCGCGCACGGTGCTCCAAAACACTTATACAAACTGCGCCTGGCAGGATGATCTGTTGAACAAATCCGAAGACATGATGCAGTGGAATTACGTGGACGCGAACTTCGCCCACCTGCTCGACCCAAGCTTCAGCGGCTATCCTGCCGCTAAGACCGTGAATAACGCCGCCGGCAATCCGGTGGATATGCCCGTGGCTCCCTTCCAATACCTCGAGACGCACGATCACAGCCAGTTGATCGTCTTTGGCGGCACCCAGTCCGACGGCGACTTCCCGCCCGGAGACCGCAGCCACTTCTACAAGCTGCAGCCCTTCGCCATTGCACTTTATACGCTGCAAGGCATTCCGATGCTCTGGCAGGGCCAGGAATTTGCGGATAACTACAACCTGCCAAGTAGCGGATCGGCGCGCATCGGGCTGCGCCGGGATACACACTGGGAGGACTTCTACGACGAATACGGCGCCCCGCTCATTCGCCTCTACCGCCGCCTCGGACTGCTGCGCCGCACCTACCCCTCTCTGCGCAGCCGCGAATCCTACTACTATTACCTCCAATCCCTTCAAGGCAATCAGGTCATCGCTTACCACCGCCACGCCGCAGCCACCGCTGCCGAGGCTGAAGAGTATTCGATGGTCCTGGTGAATTTTTCCGGCACGGCCGGGACAATCACCGTTCCCTTCCCCAAAGCGGGTACGTGGCAGGAGATGATCGACGCCGACCTGCGCGCGCTAACCCTCACAGTCGCGAGCGACGGCGCCAGTCAAGCCGTTACGGTCCCCTCAAATTATGGCCAGGTCTTCGTGTGGCAAGTGTGACAAGGCAAGTCTTGCCTAACTAACGCAGGCAAGTGTTGCCCATGATGAGATGCGGGGAGATTCTGCTCGCGATCCTCCAAGCTAAGCGCTTTCATATGTGGTTGGAATGGCTGCCGGTGCGCCCTGCCAGTTTTGGCATAAGGCTTGCCCTAGAATCGGGTGAGTAACTTCAGGAGCGCAGCCAGAAAGCGCCGGTGGCATTGGAACAACGGGTTCCAATGAGAGGAGATAGGAATGTCGGTCGCAGGTATTTCCAGCAGCAATCTATTGGGCTATGACGCCCAGAGCGTCCAGACCAGCATGCAGCAGATGCAACAGGCGTTTCAACAACTCGGCCAGGATCTCCAAAGCGGGAATCTTTCAGCGGCGCAATCGGACTTCGCCGCGTTGCAGCAACTCATGCCACAGAGCGGTTCAACTTCTTCGGCCCAGTCGAGCAGTCCCATTGCCCAGGCGTTTAAACAGCTTTCGCAGGACCTTCAGGCCGGGAACCTTTCGGCTGCGCAGCAAGACTACTCTACGATTCAGAAGGACTTCCAGAACTTAGGAGCGCAAATGTACGGTCGCCATATTCATCGTGCAGGCGGAGGTGCGAGCCAGACATCGAGCCAAACAAATTCCATGACCCAGTTATTCGAACAACTGGGCCAAGCCCTCGAATCGGGCGATCTCTCGACGGCTCAGCAGGTGTTCTCGAACCTCCAGCAGCAGTTCCAGCAGACTAACCAAAGCAACACAACGTTTTCAGGGCAAACCTCTTTACGGTCGCGTTCGGCCGGGCTATCGGTCACTGCCTAGTGTCCTGCCCGATGTAGAATTTCCCAATTGGCAGGGGTGGCGCAGACATTGAAGTCAATGTCTGCGCCACCCTTCGTTGTCAAGAATTACATGGGACACCACACTAGCTACGCGCCTGTCGTGAGCACGACTCGAAAGCGCGCCTTGCCGCTCATCATGTGCTCGTAGGCCTTGGCCGCTTGCTCCAGAGGATAGACCTCGTTCATGGAGCGGACGCCGGCGAGCGCGCTGAACAGCAGCGTATCCTCGGAATCGATGGCCGCGCCTGACGGCCAGCCCATAATCGATTTTCGCCCGCCGATGAGCTGGAGCGCCGAAACGGCGAGAAGGTCGGAGGCAGCGCCGAGGATGATGAGCTTGCCGTCCACACCAAGCCCCCCGATCGTGGCGCTCATGGCTTTGCCATTCGTCACCGTCGCGAGGATCACCTTTGCGCCTCCCAGCTTGGTCAGTTCCTCGGCCGGATTCTGCGTCTGCGTATCAATGTAATGGCGCGCTCCTAGCTTGCGAGCCAGCGGCTCTTTATCCTTTCCGCGCGCAATGGCCACGGTGTTCATGCCCATCCTGGCTGCGAACTGGACGCCCAGGTGGCCCAAACCTCCCACTCCGAGGATAGCCACCAAGTCCCCTGCCCGCACGCCGCTATTGCGAAGCGAGTTGTAGGTTGTAATCCCGGCGCAGAGCAGCGGCGCCGCGTCAGCGGGTGAGAATTCCTCAGGGATCAGCGCCAGCGTCTGCGCAGGAGCAATCATGTAGTCCGCATAACCACCATCGTACGAGATGCCGGTTATCCGGCCCCGGAGGCAGGTTACGAAGTCGCCGCGACGACAGGACTCGCAGTAGCCACAGTGCCCGCCATACCATCCGACGCCCACTCTTTGACCAAGCGTCCACCCAAGCACCTCTGGCCCCACCGCATCGATGATGCCGGCAACCTCGTGCCCCGGCACTCGCGGATATTGGATTCCCGGCCAGTGGCCCTCCTTCACCAGCGAGTCGCTGTGGCAGATGCCACAGGCTTGAACTTTGACTCGCACCTGCCCCGCGCCGGGCTCGGGAATCTCACGCTCGACGAAATCGAACGGCAGGCCCGCCGCCGGCACTTGAACTGCACGCATCTTTGGCATAACCCCTCCAGTTTTGAGTCTTTGGTCCATTATACAGGTTTTGGAGCAGACCGACATCCTGTCTCTTGACCGCCAGGCACGAGTAGGCTAGAATTCTAAGCTGAATGAACCGCCCTGGAAGGACGTTAAGCTCTCCCCCGAAAACTTCTGGACTGAGTGCCTGCCCATCAGACCGATTGCGCTCCCCCGGTGCCGCTCCGCTACGGGTTAGAAGGACGGAATTGACAGTCCCCAGCTTACTCCTGACAAAAACCACTCGCATCGGACGTTCCGACGCACCCCGACACGAATGCACGCCGCCTCGAAGCTCCTTCTACAAAAACTTACGGAACGAAGCGGGAATGTCTATGAAAACAAAGGACGGGACACCAGTGAGAGGAGCAAGTCGTCCGCACGGAGTAGGAAGGACGAAACTGACAGTCCCCAACCTATGTCTGACAATACGTCGGCTTGGACATTCCTGCGGTTAGCGACACGAATGCAGCAGAATCGAACGATCCTTCTGCAAAAACTTACGGAACGAAGCGGGAATGTCTATGAAAACAAAGGACGGATAACTGCAAGTCGCTCGCTTGCGACTTGCCTCGTTCATGCGCGTCCTCCGGCTTCTTGACAACCCGCCGCCAAGACCCGAGGGAAATAGAGGTTTGATTATGCGCCGAAATTTCGGCACGCGCCGAAATATCGGCTCGTGGCGCTTTCAGATTTCTAATCCCAAAGTCCCTTCATGCCAACTAACCCCTGTGTCGATAAGTAGTTGAAGATGATGAAACGTGGCGCCAGTTTGGCTGGTCCATTGCCCTTAATCCTCTTGGGTGAGGTGAATAGCTAATCATGCTCCGAGTCACGACTAGCACCGTTGAAGAACTTGGCAAGGTCACACTCAAGCTGGAAGGCAAGCTCGCAGGCCCCTGGGTGGACGAGTTCGAGCAATGCTGGCGCTCGATCACTGAGAAGTGGAAAGACGTCACTGTAGAACTAGTAGGCGTGACGTTTATCGATTCCAAGGGCAAATGCCTCCTGGCGAAAATTTACGGGCAAGGAGCCAGACTGGCCGGGACAGGGCTGATGACCAAATCCATTATCGAGGAAATTTGCGGCGTGGACGAAGCGGAACGAAGAAACTCAAGCAGCTCGCAAGGACCGAAGCAAGGGGTCTTGAGAGCTCTCATTTTGCTGGTTCCATTGTTCTTCTGCTTGGCGCGGGCGCGAGCGCAGGAAGGCCAGCCGCTGAAGCTGACGCTCAAGGAAGCCGTGCAGCTTGCGCTGAAACAAAACCCCCAAGTGCAAATCGCCAATTTGAATCTGGCCGCGAGTTTGCAGGATCGTGACCTGGCGCGTGCCGGCCTGCTTCCACAAGCGGATTTCGAAAGCGTGGACAGGGCCATGCGTTACAACATCTACGCGCTGTTCGGCAGCAAGTTTCCCGGCATTGCGCAGCACGGCGGGCCGTTCCAGTTCTTTCAGGCGGGGCCGAATTTTTCGATGCCGATATTCGATCTTACGCTCTGGCGGCGTTGGCAAGCCGCTCACCACGGCGTACGGGCCAGCGAGGCCCAGGAAACGGCCGTGCGGGAGCAGACAGTGCTGCTCGTGGTTTCGCAATATCTGGGCGGCTTGCGGGCGAGTGCGGCAGTCGTGGCGGCGCAGTCGCGGGTTGACCTAGCTCAGGCCTTGTACGATCAGGCGTCCGACTTGCAGAAGAACGGCGTGGGCACGGGGCTGGACACGTTGCGGGCCAACGTCGAGCTGCAGAACGAAAAACAGCGCCTCATCGAGGCGCAGACGCAGCAAGAGGTGGCTCTTTACGGACTGGCGCGGCTCCTTAACCTCGACCCGCATCAGAAAGTGGAGTTGGCGGACCAGCCCAGCTTTTTCCAGACTCCGGAATTCGAGGCCAGCCAGAGCATTGAACAAGCCCTGTCGACTCGCCCGGAGATGCACGCGCTCGAGGCGCGGGAGCGGATCGCTCGCCTGACGATCAAGGCGGCCAGCGAGTCCCGGCTCCCCAGCATTAACCTCAGCGGAGACTGGGCTTATCAGGGGCTTTCGCTTGCAGAGTTCGATTCCCTCTTACACATTTCAAGCTTCGGTCGACGTGCCGATTTTCACGAGCGGCAAGATTCACGCCGAGATCACGAAGTCCGACCTGGAGCTAAAAAAGGTGACGCAGGAAAGGGCGGACCTACGCAACCAAATCGCCCTGGAAGTGAAGACGGGCATCGCGACGCTCGAGTCCGCGCGGCACGAAGTGGATGTTGCCAACCTGGGAGTCAAGCTGGCGAAGGAAGAAGTGACCCAGGCGCGCGACCGCTTCCAGGCCGGGGTGGCCAACAACATCGAAGTGATCTCCGCGCAGGACGCCTTGGCGCGCGCCAATGACAATCAAATCGCGGCGCTGTACCGCTACAACCAGTCGCGCGCCGACTTGGCACACGCCATCGGCCAGACCGAAGGCCTTTACGCAAAGTGAGGTAGGAAAATCATGGAATCGAACGTCGCTGAACTCGAAAAAGAAACGAACCGGGAGCCGCTGGTTCCGCCGCAGCCGGAGCCGGAAAAGCAGCGCACGCCGAGCCGATGGGCCGACCCAAAAGTTCGCCGGGCTCTTCTATGGGGCGCTGGTCGTGGTGGGCATTCTGACGCATCGCTCTGATCCGCTACTACTACAACCGGGTGAGCACTGACGATGCCCAGGTGGACGGCCATTTGGTTCCCATGTCTTCCACAGATTTACGGTGATGATCGCCGAAGTGCGTGTGGACGACAACCAGCCGGTCAAAGGCCGGGCAAGTTCTGGTGCGCATCGATCCGCGCGACTACCAGGCGCGGGTGGACCAGGCCAAAGCCGCGCTGGCGCTTGCCGAAAGCCAGGCCCAGGCAGCCCAGGTGGGCGTGCCTATGACGCAGGAAACCACCCGAAGCTATACCTCTTCCGCCGACGCTCAGCTCGCCAGACTGCGCAGGCTGAATATGATCGAGCCAAGACAGTTTACGAAAAGGACTCCACGGCAGAACTGGCCATGGCCCGCGCCAACGTGGACGCGCGGCAGGCCGATAACGACCGCGCCCAGGCGGATCTGGCGCGCATGAAGCCTCTGGTGGAAAAGGCGGAAATCTCTCAGCAGCAGTTCGATGCCTATCAGGCAGGCGCGCGGGTGGCCGCAAAGCGAGCTGAGCGCGGCCAAGGACCGGCTGGCTGCCGCGGAGCGAAGCGCCGAAATCTCCAAGTCCGCCATGTTGGCCGCCAAAGCCCGAGTGGATCAAGGCACGCGCCGGGGTCGAGCAGGCGCGCGCCAATCACAAACAGGTTCCCATCAAGCAGGCTGATGCTGCCGCCGCTGTCGCCGGAGTGGCGCAGGCCAAAGCCAACCTCGAGGCCGCCGAGCTGCAATTGAGCTACACGACGGTGGTGGCTCCCGTGGATGGCGTAGTGACCAAGAAGGCGGTGGAAGTCGGCCAGATCGTTCAGCCCGGCCAAAGCCTGTTTGTCCTGATTCCGCTTCAGGATATCTGGGTTACCGCCAACTTCAAAGAGACTCAGCTCGCCAAAGTCCGCCCGGGACAGAAGGCGGAAATCCACGTGGATATGTACGGCGTGACCTTTCACCGGCCACGTTGATTCGATTGCCGGAGCCACCGGCGCACGGCTCAGCCTGCTGCCCCCGGAAAACGCTACGGGCAATTTCGTTAAGGTGGTGCAAAGAATTCCGGTGAAGATCCTGGTCGATCCCATTCCGCCCGACAAGGCCATTCTCCGCCCCGGCATGAATGTGGATGCGACGATTATTGCAAAGTGAGGCGGATTGCAGGAACCACCAAGACACGAAGACACAAAGTACGAGGATTTAACTACCTGACTTTCTTTGTGCGCTTCGTGTCTTGGTGGCTGACAAGTAACCATGTTCCGCATAGTCACCAGTAGCGAGGGAATACGGCAGCGGGGGCGCGCGCATCGCTCAACTGCTGGCGGACCGCCTGATTGGAAGCTGCTTGGACCGCTGCCTGGTGGAGAGGATCGCGCAGGCCGCGCGCGTGGATCCCGAGCTGGCGGAAAAATTCGATGAACGCCCCGATCCCTGGGTCAATCGCCTCGTGCGGGCGCTTTGGCAAGGGGGACTCATGCGCGGCACCATGGCAGGCCCCATGCCCGAGCTTTTCGATGCCGACACGATGGCCTCGTTCTCCCAGCGCGCTATCGAGGAAGCAGCCGACATCGGAAACTGCGTGATCGTGGGGCGCGCCAGCCAGTGCATCCTGCAGCAGCGCAGCGATGCCTTTCACGTGTTCATTTACGCCCCCCGCGCCGACCGCTTGCACCGGGTTCGAAGCCGTCACGCCAGCGCTGCGGAAGCGGAAGCCGCCTTGAAGGCGCGGGACCAGGAGCGCGCGGCGCTCATCCGCCGGTACTTCAACCAGGACTGGTCGAACCGCCATCTGTACGACCTGATGATCTGCTCCAAGCTGGGAGAGGAAACGGTGCTGGCCACGGTTCTGAGCTGCGATGGGATCGGGACGCAGCTGCGTTCGACGAGGGGAACTTCAGTGGCTGAGAGTCCATATCCGGGCTCCTCGTCGAAATTTTGGCTTGAAAATACCAATTTGTTCCGCACCGCTGAGAGAGCACATACGTATGTCCGCGCGGACCGGGCGGGGTCTGCGGTCTGACTGCGATCTGGTAGAACCCAGGGCTTCACGCGTCGTGTTCCTCGTTGGATCATCCAACTAAACTGCGAGTATTCTGTTGCACGCGCGAGCGCGGGCCTTCCGAATGACAGAAGTCAGGAACTAAGAACTCAAGGCATGAGAAGTTTATTCGCTCGCGCCCGGCAAGACGGCGTGACCAATCCCTGGGTCATCGCCATGACGGTGATGCTGGCCACCTTCATGGAGGTGCTGGACACCAGCGTCGCCAATGTGGCCCTGCCGCACATCGCCGGCAACCTTTCGGCGGGCGTGGACGAAAGCACCTGGGTCCTGACCTCCTACCTGGTCTCCAACGCCATCGTGCTGCCGCTGACCGGCTGGCTCTCCTCGCTGTTCGGGCGCAAGCGCTTCTACATGACCTGCGTGGCCATCTTCACCGTCAGCTCGTTCCTGTGCGGCCTGGCCCCCACGCTGCCCCTGCTGGTCTTCTTCCGCATTCTGCAAGGCGCGGGCGGCGGCGCTCTGCAGCCCATCTCGCAGGCCATCCTGGTGGAGAGCTTTCCCGAGCACAAGCAAGGGATGGCCATGGCCATTTACGGCATGGGCGTGGTGGTGGCGCCCATCCTCGGCCCCACGCTGGGCGGCTGGATCACGGACGACTACAGCTGGCGCTGGATCTTCTTCATCAATATCCCCGTCGGCGTGCTCTCCCTGCTGCTCACCTACCTGCTGATCTTCGACCCGCCCTATCTGGTGCGCCGAAAACCTGCGCGAGATGAAGATCGACTACATGGGCCTCGGCCTGCTGAGCGTCGGCCTCGGCGTTTCTTGCAGATGGTGCTGGACAAGGGCGAGCGGGAGGACTGGTTCGGCTCCAACTTCATCATCGTCTGCTCGGCCGTGGCGCTGGTCGGGCTTGGTCGGAGCGGTCCTCTGGGAGCTTTACAGCGACGACCCGTGGTCGATTTGCGCATGCTCAAGGACCGCAACTTCGCCCTCGCCACCGTCACCATGTTCATGCTGGGGTTCGTGCTCTACGGCAGCACCGTGCTCCTGCCCCTGCTCTTGCAGACGCTGCTGGGCTACACGGCCCTGCTGAGCGGCCTGGTGCTTTCTCCCGGCAGCCTGGCGGTTCTGCATCGCGCTGCCCATTGTGGGCCGTCTGACCCAGGTCATCGAGCCCGGCTGGCTGGTCGCCATCGGACTCGGCATCACCGGGTTCTCGCTCCTGCACATGGCCCACTTCAATCTGCAGCTTGATTTCAGCACCGCCGTTTCGGCTTGGGCCTATTCGCGGCTCGGCATGGCGTTTCTATTTACCCCATCAACGTCATGGCGTTCTATTTCATTCCCAAGGAAAAGATGAATAACGCCACAGGACTTATTAACTTGGCGCGTAATATTGGGGGAAGCGTGGGGATTGCCAACGTTGCTACGCTGCTCGCCCGCCGCGCCCAGGTGCACCAGTCCATGCTGGTAAGCCACCTCACCCCGCTCGACCCGGCCTATGCAGCCTCAGTTTCAGGCGCCAGCCGCTTCCTGATGTCGCAAGGCTCGAATCCCGTGCAGGCTCTTAACCAGGCCCATGGCATGATCTATGGCAACCTCGTCCGCCAAGCCACAATGCTCGCCTACACCGACTCATTCTACCTTCTCGGCCTCACCTTCCTCGGCATGATCCCCTTCATGTTCCTCATGAAGAAAATCAAACTCCGCGGGGCGCCCGCCGCGCCTGTGCACTGAAAGGCAGAAGTCGGAAGTCGGGAGTCGGAAGTCAGGAGCCAAGAGGCACCAGGATTCGGGTTTAGGGTGTCAGGAGAGCAAGCACGCAGGCGACTTCCACTTGAATCCCAGCCCTCTCCCAGGGGAGAGGGTGGACCGCGACGGCGTCTTCATCAGCCGCCGCGGGCCGGGTGAGGGGTTGTCAGAGCGCACCGGGAGCGACGCGGCGGATTTCAGAGACCTGGTCGAAATCGGCATCCACGCTGACCACCGTCTTGAGTCCATTGCGCAACATCGTGCCCGCGTGCACTGCATCGCGCACGGACAGCCGTGGGTAAGTGCGAAGAAGGTCGCACGCACTTGCCACGTCCCCCCGCGTCACCGCCAAGAGGTCCGGGAAAAGCGCAGTAAGGTAACCCGCCAGCTTCAGAGCTTCCTCCTGCCTCCCCCGTCGGGTGAGCACGTAGAGAATCTCCTGGATCACCTCGGAGTTGACGTTAGCATCGAGGCTGCCATCCGCAACGCGGCGAAGCACTCTAGCACAGGCTTCGCGCAAAGGGTGAGGGGCCCCGGCGGCGTACAAGAAGATGTTGGTATCAAGAAAGACCTGCATGAGCAGCTTCGATCTCTTTCTTTGCTTTCTTCCAATCGATCCTTGGTAAATGAAGGTCCAGGATCGCATCCACGAGGGGTGTACGGTCCGCTGGCGCCTTGAGATAGTATTCCCGCACGGCGCAACGGATCAATTCTGCCACCGAGGTTCTCCTCCGTCGCGCCAAGAGGCGCAGTTGCCTGAACTCGTCCGGGTCCATCAAAAGTTGAGTGCGCCGGGTGGCCGCCATTTCTTGCTCCTATATGCACATGCCTATGAGCATGAGTATAAAAGCAAGCTACGGGTGAAGTCAATCGTCGGGCTGAAGAGGAGGGACGTAAGCATTCCTTTCTCGCCAACGAATTCTTCCCGCTAGAGTCCTGACCGGACTATCTCGGCGACCACCGCGGCATTCGAGCGCTCAGCGTCGCGGGCACCGAAGACCAGAGTGACCTGCTCTTTGCGCGCGCGGTCGATCAACTCCTCGAGAAGTGCTTTGCGAGGGGCTTTTGAAAGTTCATCGTGGTACTTCTTGCGAAACAGTTCCCATCTAGCCGGGTCGTGACCGAACCATTTGCGCAGGACGGTCGAAGGCGCTATTTCCTTCATCCACGCCTCAATCTTCAGTTGTTGTTTGGTGACGCCTCTGGGCCACAGCCCGTCCACGAGGACCCGGTAACCATCCTTAGCGCTCGAAGCTTCGTAAGCTCTTTTTGTGGCGATGGACATAGTGCGGTTCCATCTTGTTCAACCTATTCAATAGTGCAGGTCGGCGGCGGCAACCGAGCCCTGGACTGTGCCTTACACAGTCAGCTTGTGCAAGAACTCGTAGCTGATCTTGATGCTCTCGAGCGGGGGACGCTCGCAGAAGTCCTGTTCGACGAAGAAGTGCTTCATGCCGCCCTGCGGCGCCGCAGCAAAGATGCGCTTCCAGTCGATGGTTCCCTTCCCCACCTCGGCGAACAGTCCCATCCGCGGGTCAAATTCCGTCGTCGCCGGGTTCCCTGCTTTCAGGTCCTTGATGTGCAACAGCGGAAAGCGGCCCGGATGCTTTTTGAAAAGCGCCACCGGGTCTTGGCCGGCGTGCGTCACCCAGAAGCAATCCATCTCGAACTTCAACAGGTTGGAGTCCAACTGTTTGAGCAGGTACTCGTACGGAGTGGTCCCATCGTATTCCTTGAACTCGAAGTTGTGATTGTGGTAACAGAACTGGATTCCGGCCTTGTGGGTCTGCTCGGCGGCTTTGCTGAAGACGTCCACCAACCGCTTGAAATCGTCGAACGACTTCCGATCTTCAGGCTCCAGGATGGCGTTCACCATGTACCTGAGGCCCAAACCCTTGGCTTCCTCAATCGACTTGTCCCAATGCTCCCGGATATCTTTCAGCATGTAGTGCCCGCTCGGCGCAGCGAGGCCGTTTTCATGAAGCAGCTTCGCGAACTGGCCGGCCGGCATCCCGTAGAGCGAGTAAGTCTCAACCTCTTTGTAGCCGATGGCGGCCACCTTCTTGATCGTTCCAGGCACGTCCTTCTCGAGTTCATCGCGAACCGTATAGAGTTGTACGCCGACGGGTTTGCCGTAGGGATTTGCAAAAAGACGCCCCCCCGATTCGGTGCCTGTAGCGATTGCTGCCGCGCCCATGGCTGTGCTCCTTATGAAGTCTCTTCGGTTAATCATCTAGGTATAATCTCCTTTCCACGTGTTACGATAACTCAATGACCCGTCGATTGTCACCTGGGACGCACTCAACTACGGATGCGGAGTTCATGCGGCGCGCCTTGCGGGAGGCTCAAAAGGCCGAGGCGCAAGGGGAGGTGCCTGTAGGCGCTGTAGTGGTCCAGGGTGGCAGGGTCATCGCTCGAGGGCATAATCGTCCCCTCGGCCTTTCGGATCCCTCCGCTCACGCGGAGATCCAGGCCTTGCGCCGCGCCGCCAAAAAACTGGGGAACTACCGGCTGAACGGCTGCGATCTGTATGTTACAATCGAACCGTGCGCCATGTGCGCCGGTGCAATCGTCCAGGCCCGGCTCCGGCGCGTGGTTTACGGAACAGCAGACCCAAAGGCAGGCGCTTGCGGGTCAGCGTTGACGGTCCTCAACCACTCCAAAGTGAATCACAAGGTTGAGGTCCTTTCCGGCGTGCTGGCAGGTGAATGCGCCGGGGTTCTGAGCGAGTTCTTTCGCAAGAGGAGAAGAAACGCTAAGTAGAGAGCACACGTATCGATTTTTCGAGTTTCGATCTTCCATTTTCTGGTTTTGAGTTTCCAGTTTCGACTGTCCAACTTGTCGGAGAGGTACCGAAGCGGTCATAACGGGGGCGCCTCGAAAGCGTCTTGCCTGCCAAAAGCGGGCACGTGGGTTCGAATCCCACCCTCTCCGCCATAATCCTTTCATCGACTTACAAGAAAAATACAATTCCAGCGTGCAATAGCGTGCAACGTGCTAAAATGAGCGTAGGATTTTATGGTGCTCAAACTCTATCGCCGCCACCGCAAGGAATGCGAGGCTGAACTCCCCGAGGAAGCACGCACCGGACAATTCGAGGAGAGTCGGCGCGGCTGGAAAAGGTGCGCCTGCCTGATCCACGCCGCGGGCACGCTCGGCGGACAATTCAATCGCCGGCAAACCGGCAAGACCGATTGGGACGAGGCAAAGGCCGTCGCCGCGCAATGGGAAGCGGCCGACTCATGGGACGGTAGGCCGAAACCCAAACCCGAACCAGCGCCCGCTCCAGCCTCGCGCCGCATCACGATCGACGACGCCATCAAGGTCTTCCTCACGCTTCGCGAGGGCAACAAGATCGCGCCGGCGACGCTCCGCAAATACAAAACCTTCACCAAACAGCTCCTTGCCTTCGCTGAGTCACGCGGCTACGTCGTGCTCGACCAGTTCACTTCCGCCGACATCGACACGTTCTATGGCGGCATGAAGCTCGGAGCGCGCGCCAAGGCCCAGCGCCTCGGTACGCTGCGCTCGTTCTTCCGCTTTTGCACGAACCGCAAATGGCTTGCGGAAAACCCCGTCAGCAGCGACCTCAAACCGCCGCTCGGCGCGAGCCGGGTCGCGAACAAGATTCCCTTCACTGACGCGGAGCTGGAGCGCACCATCGGTGCCTGCGACGCACTCGGAGCCGTGACCTGGATCAATGAGAAGGGGCAGGGTGCCTGGACCGGCGAGGATGCCAAGGATTTCATCTGGACCCTGACCTATACGGGCCTTCGCATCTCCGACGTGGCTCTCTTCGACATCAAACGCCTGCAGGGAAACGAAGTGTTTCTGCGCGCCAAGAAAAACGGCGGCGACGTGTTCGCCTATATTCCCGACTGGCTGCGCGACCGCCTGCTCGCACGCTCCAAGGCGTATGGCCCGATGCTTTTCGTGACCGGGATTTCGCGGCGGCTCGAAACGGTGACGAATACCTGGAGGCGGAGAATTGACCGGGTCTTCGAGCTTGCGGGCCCCTTCGATGAAACGCCGACCCCGCACCGCTTCCGCCATACCTTCGCGCGCATCCTGCTGCAGCGCGGCGTGCCCGTAGCCGATGTCGCCGATCTGCTGGGCGACGACGAGGACACGGTGAGAGAGCACTATGCAAGGTGGGTTCCCGAGCGCCAGGCCCGGCTCACCAGGATATTGAAAGACGCCTTTGAAAATAAGCCTAGGCCCCAGTTATTAGTGATGTCACGTAACCGGTGATGCCAAGTCGCATTGAGGTGATCTGCTGGAAGAGTACCGAGACTACGTCCTTCCGCAATATGGAGTGAAATGGGCACGAAGCCGCTGCTGTTGGCAGGTAATCGTCTCGATGATCGAGGTCCTTGGGGTGGCGATCAAGAAGTTCCTCGCTCTTGCTGCCCTCCTGATGATTCTCTTCTAATCCGAAGTTCCAAAGCCTTTAGACGGTATTCTCCTGATTTGCAGAGAGATACTGCAAACTCAATTTCCCGTTACTGGGAACGTACGAATCAGTTCGTAGGCCCGCGCCTGGAGGGGCGTGGGCGTGGGCACCTGCTGGCAGGTCACCTTCACGTCTCCCGATTGGATCTGGTAAGTCACTCGGGCCCGGCTGGCCAACTCCGCGAGCAGGGTGCGGAAGCTGTGCACCGGAAGCCCCTCGGCGGTTTGATGCGAGCGTTTCTTGGCCTGGGCGGAGGCGGAGGGCTCGGCGGGCAGAATCGGATCGCGTCGCTTCCGTTCGCTCCCTCCGCTCTTCGTCCTCGAACAACAGCGGCGCCCAGGCGCGGCGCAGATGCCATTCCACGTAGTAGGCCAGCAGGCAGAGGAAAATATGCGCGGGCACCCGCTCCTCGGTGCGATGCCGAATCGGCCGCACCAACAGGTCGAGGCCCTTCAGACAGCGAAACGCCCGCTCGACTTCCGCCAGGCTTTTGTAACTCCGCACGGTGTCTGCGGCGGAGAGGCGCTCGACAGGTTCGCTGGTGCGCAGCACGTAAATCCCGTCCAGCTTGGCTTCCTGCTCGATGGCTTCCTGGCGGCGACTCCAAGTGAAACTGCCCTCGCCGATGCTGACAGTCAAAGTGCTTGCCCACCTTGTAGCGGCCCAGCACCTTGCCCACTTTCAGCCCAATCTCCGCCGCCGTGAGCAGCTTCTTCTTCCGCCGCGCCACGTCCTTCGCGATCTTCGTCAAACTCTTCTCGGTCGCTTCCAGCAAGGCTTGCCGCTTGCGGGCGCGCTCCTCTTCCAGCAGCGGGTTGTGGCAGACCACCAGCCTCTCACCCGGATAGTCGGGCGAGGTGATCTCGGCCAGATTCTTCTCGTCCAGCAAGGAGAGTTGCAAAGCCCCTTTCTCGACCAATTTGCGAATCGCCCCGCTCGTCAAGGCGGTGATCCAGCCCAGACCCGGACGCTCCCGCAGCTTGTCGATCTGCGGGGGCGTCAGCATGCCGCGATCGCCCACCAGCACCACGCGCTCGAGCCCGAACCGCTGCCGCACCTTCTCCACCTGATCGCCCACCGTCGTCGGGTCGCCGGTGTTGCCGGGATAAACTTCCACCCCCACCGGCCGACCCTCGCCATCCGTCATCACCCCGTAGACGATGATGGGAAGCTTATCGCCGTCGCGGTTGTGACCAAAGTGCGCCAGCGGGCAGGTGCGGCCCTCGTAGGAACTGCTCGTCACATCGTAAAGCACCAAGCCGCCCTCGGTGAGATGACGAGCGGCCAGCTTCTTCTCGATGCGCTCCTGGCGCGCTAACAGCCAATCCATGGCGGCGTAAAGTTCGTCCTCGGTCGCCTCCGCCACCCCCAATTCTTCCGCCAGGGTGGTGGTGTGCCAGGCGCGGGTGGTGGCCAACTTCGAGCACGGATCGATCAGCCGTTGGACGATCATGGCCACCACCAGATCCCGTTCGCGGCAGCGCTTGGAAGCGATCACGGTCTCCAGACCGAGTCGGCGGATCATCGCCAGGATGGCTTCGACGTGACCATGGGGAGAGGTGTGAGCGGTGGTCAAGAGGTCCTGGGGAGAGACCAGCGTCTCGCCGCGCAGCACCCGGCGCAAGCTTTCGATCTGGGCTTCGCGGCCAGTCGGAGAGGTTGGCCAAGGTGCGCTTCACGGTTTTCTTGCCTTCGCGCCAGCCTTCGCGGAGGAGGATGGCGGGGGGAGAGTTGCGGTTGGGGACGGATTCGATGTACATGGGAGCCATGATACATTATTAAATCATCCTGTCAAGGAAAATATAACATATTACATGGGAACATATTGCGCCTCGCGTTTCTCCCAACTCCTGTCGAATCAAGGCTTGACCCAGAATTTAGGGCATATTGTCAGGGGAACTTCGGGTTAGAGGGCACGTCGGTTGGAGAGCAACATGCACCTTTCCTAACCCGGTGCGAGTCACAGTCCTCTGCCTATGCAATTAACCCGCACTGACAAGCGCCAGCGCTCTGGAGTTTACATGTTAGGCAAGGGTGCTTCACTCGTCTCACCTTGGGGATTGATTCTCGCTTTAATGGCCTCCGTCGTGGGTGGGTGGACGTTCCCTCAAACACAGGATTTCAAAGGTGAGGTTGTGAGTGCCAAAGACGTGCCAATTTCTGGCGCTGTCTGCACCTTGAAGGGGAACGGCTTGCCGGCGGAGGGCATCCCCGTGGTGACCGGTGAAAACGGGGGATTCGACTTCCTGGGCTTGCCGCCGGGTAAGTATGACCTTACATGTGCAGCCGTGGATCACCTGCCACTGATGCAGAAGGGTCTCGAAGTGACTCCGGCGGCCCGCCTATTTGTTCGGGTTGTCTTGCCGGACGCAGTGAGACTCCGCGAAACGGTCGAGGTTCGCGAAGCGGCGCCCACCATTCCCCAGGAGAGCGGCGCTCCGACCATCCGGCTGAGTTCTCCGGAACTCATGGCTTTGCCCATGGTGGAGCAGGAATTCAAGGCTGCCTTGCCCCTGGTGCCTGGTGTGGTGCGCACCCCCGACGGGAAGATCAATATCAAGGGTTCGGTCGAAAACCAAGGAATGCTGCTGGTCGATTCCATGGAGATGGTGGACCCGGTTACGGGCAGTTATTCCATCGACATGCCCATCGACGCCGTCGAATCCGTGGAAGTTTACAAGACTCCTTACCGCGCCGATGTCGGTCACTTCTCCGGAGGCCTTACCAGTCTCACGACTAAGCCCCCTTCCAACAAGTGGGACTTTGAATTAAATGACTTGGTCCCCACCCCACGGATCGAGGCCGGGCATATCGTGGGCATTTCCGACAACAGCCATCGCCTGAGGTTCACCGGGCCCCTCCTACTGAACCGGTTAACCATGGGCGAGTCCTTCGCCTATGTGATGAACGAACAACCCGTTCGGGGGTTGGCCTGGCCGCACAATGAAACGAAGAAACAGGGTTTCAACTCCCTCACCGACTTCCAGTACGTCTTCTCTCCTCATCACCTCACGACCTTCAACGTCCACCTGTTTCCGCTCCGCCGCGAGTTTGCCGACATCAATTCTCTGGTGCCGCAAACTGCCTCCTCTGACTATGGCCAGCGCGGCTTTTCCGTGAGCGGCACCGACCGGTATCTGTTCTCCTCGGGCGGCGTTCTCACCTCGCTTGCCCAATACACGCGATTTTCCAGCTACGGACACGGCCAGGGTCCGGCGGACATGCAGGTTACACCCAACGGCTGGGGCGGAAATTTCTTTAACGCCTTCACCCGAACGAGCGACCAAGCGGAAGCACAGGAGATCTATCAATTTGCCCGCAGGACGTGGTACGGGCAGCACGATTTGAAAGTCGGCGGCGACGGCGTCTACCGCACCTACAGTGGGACGAGCCGGTCGATGCCGGTCGATTTGTTGCGGGCGGATACAACGCTGGCGGAGCGGATTGAGTTTTCCGGAGCCGGCGTGCTGCGAACCACCGACAACGAGTGGGGATTGTTCGCCCAGGATCACTGGGCGCTCGATAACCAGTTGGCGTTAGACCTTGGATTGCGCTTTTCCGGCCAAACCATCGGACAGCAGGCCGACCTGGCGCCCCGGGTTGGTGTGGTGTACGCCCCCGGCCCGAGCGGCAGAACCATCCTGCGCGCGGGCATAGGGGTCTTCTACGATCGGGCGCCCCTCTTGGCGAGCAGTTTTACCGGCAATCCAACCCGCGTGCTCACGATGTTCAACGAGCAGGGAATCCCGCTGGGGCCGCCGGTTATCCTTCAGAACGCCTACGCTGAATACAAGGGAGAAGAGTTCCAACTTATTCCTCCTGGCCACCACTTGGGAAGTACGCCTTACAATGTAACCTGGAATCTCGAACTTGACCGCGAATTGCGTCCGCACGTGCTGGCTCGACTTAACTACCTCTCCAGTTCCACCCATGATCAATTTGTTGCCGGGCCGGACCAGTTGCCGGGAATGAGTCCCCTGCTCTTGCTGACGAACAACGGTGGCTCGCGCTACCACGAATTCGAAGCAACCTTGCGCGTGCGGCCCAGGGAGAGTACCGACCTGAATGTTTCCTACGTTCACAGTCTGGCGCGGGGGGACCTGAACACTCTGACCCAGGAGTTCGTACCGTTCGAACAACCCGTCATCCGTCCTAATTTCTTTGCGGATTTACCCTCCAATGTTCCTGATCGGTTGGTCGCTTGGGGGGTCTTCAGGATTCCCTGGAAAATTACGGCAAGCCCGGTGCTCGATTGGCACACCGGATTTCCCTACTCATCGGTCGATGAGTTGCAGAGCTATGTGGGTAAGCCCGACAGCTATCGCTTTCCGACCTTTCTTGCGCTCGATCTCAAACTGTCAAAAGACTTTCGCATCCCGTTTCTGCCGTGGGTGAAAAATCACAAGCTCCGAGGAGTCCTGGCAATTTACAATATTACCAACCACACGAATCCGCGCGACGTTTACAACAATATCGCTTCGCCCTACTTCGGCCACTTTGCTGGACTCCAGCACCGCATGTTCGATACGGATCTGGATATCATCTACTGACGTTTGGGTATCCATCGCAGAAAGACCCAGAAGACCCGATCCCGGCACCGCAACCTCTACTGCGGTATGTGGCACTAAGTTGACAACACTAAATAATGCTCTTAATTAGTGACGACCGTGGAGTTCAGTTCTGCAATGCCTTGGCGTACGTTATCGACCAACTCGTCGAGTGAGTTAAACAGGAAGTTGGAGGCATGGCTGGCCTTGAGCCGTCTCCAGGTGCGCTCGATGTCGTTCAGGTCAGGGCAGTACGGAGGCAGCCACTTGATCTCCAAACGGTCGCGGTGGTCGTGCACGAAGGCGTCCACTTTCAGCGTATGATGAAAGCTGCCGTTGTCGGCGATCATGAGAATCTTTTGGTCGGGGTAATCGTGCAAGAGAGTTTCCAGATATTCAACAAAATGGGCACCGCTCTTGGTCGCCGCCCAGTGGCTGGTGAGGCGCCCGGTTTTCAGGTTCAAGCCTCCATACAAGACGCGCTTCTGATTCTTCCCTGGCGTGCGCACTTCGGGTTGGGGACTGCCCACCACCGACCAGATCGCCACCCAGTAAGGGTAAAGATGAAATTCGGTTTCGTCCTGGCTAATCACGACCGTCCTTTTCCTGCGTCCCAGATGCTTCTTGAGGACTTCCAACTCAGTTTTGGCGCGGTCATGAGCATCCTCATCGCGTTTGCCTTCCAAGACATGCTTGGGCCGTCTCCGGGCAATGCCCATGCGGTGCAGCAGCCGTCCCAAGTAGTGCGGTTGCACCGTTACGCCTGTCTGCCGCTGCAGGAACTCCGCCAGCCTCGGCAAGGTCCAGGCGGTGAAAGCATAACCCAATTTCCGGGGCGAAGTGAGAACCGTTTGCCGCAGCTGTTGCAAATGTTTCACCTGCAAGCGGCGCGGTCGTCCTCGGCCATCGTGCTCCGGGCCCCGAAGCCCGGCGAGACCGCGCTGGCGATAGCGGGCCGCCCAACGCCCGACGGTGGCCGGATGCACGTGCAACTGCTCCGCCACCTGCTGGCGCGTCGCCCCTCGGGCCAGACTCAGAACGGCGCGACAGGCGTCACGAAAATCCGCCTCGGGAGACTCGGCCGCGGCTTCCCGCAACTGGCGCTCGTCCACTTCGGACAGCTTGAGCAAACTCGGTCGGGCCATACAAGGGATGGTATACCCAAACCGAATTACGCGCAATATTTAGTGCAGTCAACTTAGAACATACTGACTTGCTGACGATGTGGAATATTGCAAGCAAAGCCGAGTTGATGTGTTGGGGCGCTTCACATTCTTACCCCATTGACACAGGGCTGATTGTCCGGGAGTACTGTCGTATGTTTCAGAAAATCATGGTCGCCTATGATGAATCGCCTGAAGCTGGCAGGGCCCTTCAGATAGCAATTGGATTGGCAAGAGCACTTGGAGCGGACCTTAAAGTGGTTACGGTTCTGGAACCGCTTCCTTCCTACCTCTCCTACGCTGTATCCGCAGTATCAGTCTTTGATTGGGAGGATGAGACGCGGGCCAGATATACTGAACTTCAGGAACAAGCTCGGAAACAGGCCGCAGCTGCCGGTGTGTACCTCGATACCGAATTGACTCACGGAAACAAGGTGGGGAGTATCGTCGAATGTGCGCGAAAGTACCAATCCGATCTACTCGTTTTGGGAATGCGAAAGCATCGGTCGGTGAAAGGGCACACGGGACATGAGGTCGCCGTCCGCTCTCCGTGCGCGCTCTTGGGGGTTCGGTAGAGGCGGAAGTCAGATCGAGCGGGTCGTGCTTGTGAAGTATCTTTCAGTCCTTTGTGCCCCGCTTCTTATCTGGATCTCGCGGACGGCAGTCACTCTTGATCCCCCTCACTGATCTACGTCGCCAAGGCCACGGTACGTCCCCATAGCCATCCACTTTACCAGTGAGCTTGGCTTACCCTTATTCCGCTAGCGTGCTGAAATTCGCACTCGTTTGCACGCTTTGTGCGGTGCCTAGGCGTGGGCAAGTGCCATGGTCTGGGCATCAGTCCTCCGGCACGAGGATCTGACGCGATGACCGAGTTTCTCAGGTTGATTGTTCCCGCCTGGCGGGTCGCACCGTTCGTCAACCCTCGTAGAATCTGGCCAAACAGCGGCAATGTCGGCACGTCTCGTCTCACTCCACCGTGATCACTTTCCGCATTGCGCTTGGATGGAACGCCAGATGCTTCTCTCTCCTGCGCCCGGCGCGATTTACTGAAGGCCGGCCGGAGTCGCCCTGCACGTCCTTGCGTTATGCGGAGTGCAATCAGAAACCTGCTGTCCTCATCAACAAGGAGGAGCACTTGCAAGTACAGGACCGGAGCTCTTTCCAAGTCAACACCGTCCGCCACGGATTACCACCCAAGGTCCTGATCCTGACGGTCTCACATGGCACCTCACACACGAGGGTTGCATACGCGCTTCAGGCTGGATTTTCTTCTATCGCTCCGAACGGACGCTGCG
The DNA here is from genome assembly GCA_963770415.1 of uncultured Acidobacteriota bacterium. Lineage (GTDB taxonomy): Bacteria > Acidobacteriota > Terriglobia > UBA7540 > UBA7540 > CAVROP01. Next base: position 74,993 of record CAVYPU010000026.1, on the reverse strand, counting down.
CAGTTGTGGATGGGCTGTGTCTGTGTGCCCCCTGGTTCCGCGCCTACTACGATTTTTACCTGATTCTGCTCAAGATATGGCCAAGGTTCTGGGGATGGATCGAAGGCATTCAGCACAAGTCAACAGCGACCGCGCCGGGCTGGCTCCACCGCTGCGGAGCACAACCTCTATTTCGCTTTCTGCGAAAACGAAGACCGGAAATTGTCATTGCCACGGAAGTTGGCATGTGCGAACTGGCCGTCATGATGAAACGCTATTACGGGATGAGCTTTCTACTGGTCGCTTCGTGCGGAATGGATGTGGATCGCGCCTGGGTCCAGCCGGAAGTGGATGTCTTCATCGTCCCGCCCGGCGATGCGAAAGATCAAATCCTTGCCGCAGGCGCAACGGCCTCGAAAGTCCACGCTACGGGCATGCCTGTAGACCCGGCTTTTGCCACCCTCCCGAACTGTCAATCGGCGCGCAGAAAGCTCGGACTCCTCGAGTATATGCCAGTGCTCCTGGTTCTCTTCGGCGGGGCAGGCTTTGGGGACCCGGACAAGATACTCCTTCAACTCCAGAAGATCCGGCGCTCTGTCCAAAAGGTTTTTATCGCGGGTAGAAATGAGCGCTTGGTGGGGGAGTTGGAGCGGCGTTGCCGAGACGATCCCTATTCCACAGTACGCGGCCCGGTGAACAATATTCATGAATGGATGGCGGCGGCAGATCTGCTGTTAAGCCAGCCGGGAGCTTCGACCGTGAATGAGGCCATCAATGCCGGGCTGCCGCTGGTGGCTTTTGCCCCCCTGCCTGGTAGCGAGCGGCGTCTCTGTGATTGCATCGAGAAGTGGCAGGTGGGCCGCTGGGCACGAAAAACCAAAGACATCTCAGCGATTCTGAATCAGCTTTTCTCCAGCCCGCAAGATCGCCGCCCCTTTCGCAAGAACGCTCAGGCCATGGCACTGCCCCGCGCTGCTTATGACGGGGCTGAAGCCATTCTGAAATGCTGGCGATGTTCTTGATCGCGCCCAATCCACATCTGCATCGCCAAAGCCAAAGCACGGCTCCACAGCCATCCGCTTCGCCAGTGAGTTTGGCTTACCCTGATTCGTCTTGCGCCCTGAAATCAGTGCTCGTACGCATGCTTTGTGCGGCGCCTATGAGCGGGCAAGTGCCCCGCCAAGGGCATCAGTCCTCTTGCAGAGCATTGACGCGATGACCGAGTTTCTCGGCTCGATTGTTCCCGTCTGGCGGGCAGCGCCGTTCGTTAACCCTTGTAAAATGTGTGCAAACTGCGCCCAATCGGCGTTGCTTGTCTCACTCCACCGTGATCCTTTTCTACATGGCGCTTGGATGGAACGCCAGATGCTTCTCTCTCCTACGTACGGCCCGATTAAATTGAGGCTGACCGGCTCTATGAGAGGGGATGTCACGAGACGCAATTCTCCCTGGACCGGTGAGTCTCAAAATCAAAACCCCGTCGGTGGCCTCTTTCGCGGACGATAGCGTGTGGAAGGGGAGGAGGTATTTTTATGTCTTCGGTGATGAAGACGCTTTTGCTAAATCCCCCGAGCTTCGACAATTTCGATGGTGGAGCCGGCTCGCGTTGGCCGGCAACGCGCGAAATCGAGTCCTTCTGGTACCCGGTGTGGCTTAGTTATCCGGCGGGCCTGCTACCCGGCAGCCGTCTCTTGGATGCCCCCGCTCACAAAGTCACCGCCGCGGAAACCGTGCGCCTCGCGCGGGAGTATGAGTTCGTCGTTCTTTTCACCTCCACGGTGGGGCTCGAAAGCGATTTGCGGCTGATCCGTAGCATGAAAGCCGCTAAACCGGACTTGAAGGTAGCCTTCGTGGGCCCGCCCGTTCAAGTCCGCCCGACAGAAACCCTCATGGCCAGTGAAGACATTGATTTCGTGGTGCGCGGTGAATTCGACTATGCGGTGGCAGAGTTCGCGAAGGGGAAGCCTCTTCAGCAGATCAGCGGCATCAGCTATCGGGGCGGCAGTCAGGTAATTCACAACGCTTCGAGGCCGCCGCTGGACACGGGGGAACTGGACCGGCTCCCCTTCGCCACTGACGTGTACAAACGAGACTTGGTGATTGAGAACTATAACGTGCCGTTTCTCTTGCACCCCTACATTGCTCTTTACACCAGCCGCGGCTGTCCTGCGCAGTGCACGTTCTGCCTGTGGCCGCAGACCCTTTCCGGCCACGCCTGGCGCGTGCGGTCTGCCGAAAATGTTGCCCAGGAAATTCGCCAGGCATTGAAGACGTTTCCGCAAGTCAAGGAGTTTTTCTTCGACGACGACACCTTCAACATTCGCAAGGACCGAGTGCTGGAGCTTTGTGCGAAGTTTAGACCATTAGGATTCCGCTGGTCCTGCACAGCGCGGGTGCACAGCGATTATGAAACGCTGAAGGCCATGGCCGACGCGGGCGCCCGTTTACTCATTGTCGGGTTCGAATCCGGCGATGCGACGATTCTGAAAAACATCAAGAAGGGCGCGACGCTGGAAATGGCTCGTAGGTTCGCTAAGAACTGCCGGAAACTGGGCATCCTCATTCACGGTGATTTCATTATCGGCCTACCGGGTGAGACGAAAGATACCATTCAGCGCACGATCGATTTCGCCCAGGAACTCGATACCGACACGATACAAGTCTCCATCGCCCACGCCTTCCCCGGGACCGAACTCTATGACTACGCTCGGCGGAATAATTTCCTCGGGGGCGAGGCGCTTACCGACAGCCAAGGCCACCAATTGCCGCATCTCGAATATCCAGGGCTGGGGCGTGAGGAAATGATGGCGGCGCTCAACCGATTCTACGATTCCTACTACTTTCGCCCCCGCGTGGCTTGGCGAATCGTGCGCAAGGCCGCCTGGGATGCTCATGAACGTAAGCGCCTCTATCACGAAGCCGTGGAGTTTCTTCGCCTGCGCGCGGAACGGTGGAAGTACGCGCGCAGGGCGTCCCCGCGGGCGCCGGCGGCAGCTGTGCCAATTGCGGATTCCCGCTCGCGCCCAGAGCCGAGCAATTGAGCGTCTCCCCATGATCTGGTCGAAAAACTTGGTCCAGAAAACTCGCATGATGGTGGTTCTTGCGGCGGTTTTCAATTCTGTAGGAAACGTCCTGCTCGCCAAGGGCATGCGGCAGATGGGAGAAATGCCGGACTGGTCAATCCACGTTCTGGGCATTTACTTCATGAGGGCATTGACCAGCGTCTGGGTCTTGCTGGGGTTGTGCGCCCTCCTGCTGTTTCTCGTCTCCTGGTTGTTAGTGCTTTCCTGGGCTGATTACAGCTACGTCCTGCCTGCGGCGGCCGCCGGCTACGCTCTAGTACCCGTGCTTGGCCATTTCCTGCTCGGAGAAACGGTAAGTTCGCTGCATTGGCTGGGCGTGGCGATCATCTGTATGGGGGTGACGATAGTGGGCCGCACATCACCCAGCACGACGATGCGAGATTAAACATGCGCACCTTCGTATTCCTTGCCATGGTGGTGCTCTCCGGAACTGGCGGGGATATAGCCATGACTCACGGTATGAAGCGGATGGGCGAGGTGAAAGACTTCTCTCCGCGTGCGATTTTGGGCGTTCTCGGACGGGCCTTACGGCTAGGCTGGTTTTGGTTGGGCATCGCCCTGATGGCTCTAGCTTTCTTCTCTCTTCTTGCGTTGCTTACATGGGCGGACGTCAGCTTTGTGGTCCCTGCCACAGCCCTCAATTATGTTGTCGGCGGGCTGGGAGCGAAGATTCTGCTGGGCGAACGCCTGGGACGTATGCGCTGGGCGGGCATATTACTGGTGACCCTGGGCGTGGCAGTAATCTGCGCCGGATGAAGGTGCGACCACCAGATCTCACCAATGCTCGGTTGGTAGGGGCTCGCGGGAGGTACTCGGATGATGGGACGAGCATTGCTCTTCACGGCGTTTGCCGGGCTCGTGTCATCCACAATCTATCTGCTGCTGGTGCTGATTGCGGCTTCTCGCTGGCGCTTCGCACTTCTTGAGCCATCTCCCTCGGGTGCGGGCGAGGTAGTGTTGCCGCCCGTAGCCGTCTTGAAGCCGCTGCATGGGATGGAACCACTTCTGGAACAGAACCTGGCCAGCTTTTTTGAGCAGGATTACCCCTGTTTTGAGTTGATATTTGGCGCTCGTTACCGCAGCGATCCGGCTTTACGGGTCGTGGATACGCTTCGGCAGAAATATCCTGGAGTCAAAACCAGAATCATTCTCTCCGGCGAGCCAGCCTACCCAAATGCCAAGGTCTACGCCCTGGAAAAGATGGTCGCGGCGGCACACTATCCGTATCTGGTGATCACCGATAGCGACGTGCAGGTCAAGCCCAACTTTCTCGCGCAGGTGGTCCGTCCACTCCTGGATTCGAACATCGGGATGGTGACCTGTATCTATCGCGGGGTTCCCTCAGGAGGATGGTGGTCCCGACTGGAAGCACTGGGCATGTCGGTGGAAATGTCATCCGGCGTCCTGGTGGCGGAAATGCTTGAGGGCATGAAGTTTGCTCTCGGGCCGGGCATGGCCACGCGGAAAGATGTTCTCGCCAGATTCGGCGGGATCAAGGTCCTTGGCGCTTACTGCTCTGATGATTTTCTCCTCGGCCAGCTTACCGACGCGGTGGGTAAGAAAGTCGCGCTCTCCCGCCACGTTATTGACCATGTGGCAATGAACCGGTCGGCGCGGGCATCGTTAGCGCATCAGCTTCGCTGGATGAAGAGCACGCGCTTCTCCCGTCCGCTGGGCCACGCCGGCACCGGTTTGACCTATGCCATGCCTTTCGGTCTCGTCGGCCTTGCGGCAGGAATAGCCATGGGGAGTTGGACGCTGGGCTTCGGACTTCTGAGCCTGGCAATTCTAAACCGCGTGGTCCAATCCATCGCTATCGGGTGGGGAGTGGCCCGCGACAGGCGTTCTCTCGGGTTCTGCTGGCTTTACCCGCTGCGGGACCTTCTGGGATTCTTCTTGTGGGCTGGCGGCTATTGGGGCACCGAGATTGTGTGGCGGGGCGAGCATTACCAGCTTGGGGCTGGTGGGAAAATGACACGCAAGGCCGGCCCGCTCTCCACGGCTCCAAAGTCATCGCGCGGCGAGGCTCAGGGTTCGTTATCAGGGTCGGTTACTGTAAATCACCTTCCCTGAACTTCGGGCGATGATATACCGCGGCTGCGGGATCTCTTTTTCCGCCCAAGCTTTCTGGTCGGGGGGGACAAAAAGAAATAGGCGATCATGCCCATTCCAGAGGCGTGCCAAATCAGCATCACCCAGGAAGATTGCCGGGGCATCCGGGAAGCGCGACCCAAACCACATGGAAGTCGTCCGGCCATTCACCAGGTAAATCCGCCTCTTGAGATAAAACAACAGGGAGGAACCGTACGCTTGGTCGCCACAGATCATCACCTTATCCGTCGGCCCGGCTTGGCGCGCGATGACTTGGGCCAGTTGTTGGGACGAAAGAAAAGGTTCAAACCGGATAAGCGCCAGTTGCGCTGCTACGAAGAAAAGGCCAGTGGCACAAGCGACCGCCCAAGTTGAAGCAGCGTTTCTTCCTCGGACGCGTAGCCAGAGGGCGATGAGAGATCCGGCGACCAATGCCAGAGCGGCAAGGATGGCGGGCAGGCGGAGGGCAGCGAAAGAATCGGTGGTTATGTCGAAAAAGTGTGACATTGAGAGCGTGTAATTGCCCACGTTGCGCTCGGCCAGCACGGTGCCAATATCGCCGACGAAAGGCCGGTTGCGAGAGGCCCACAATCCGGCCATTAAAGCGCCTCCAGCGACCAGGCCGATGGCCGCGTAGGCGATGTTGGGAACGAGCAGCCACTGGCTCTGGGGCCTTTGCGCCTCCTCTGCGGAGAGCGTTCCGGCCAGAAGAATCAGCACCGGCAGATAGGCCGGAAAGGTGTAATACTCCTGATTGGTGGAAAGGGAGAAAAACACAAGTACCACGCCTCCCCACACCCAGCAGAGAAGACGGGTCCGCCCGGCGAAGTCCAGGCTGCGGGGGACGCTAGCTTTGCGAGCTGGCCAAAGGTCGCGCCGTGTATGGCGCAGCACGAGGGGCAAGTAGAGACTCCACGGGAAGAGCCAAACGAGTTGTGAGGTCCAATAAACACCGGCGGGGAGTTTGTTGTAGTCCATGGGATAGCGTTTCCCCAAAAAGCGCAGGAAATGCTCATTGACGAAGTAAAACCAGAAGAACCCCTTGTTCTCGATGCCTGCCAGGATGTGCCAGGGGGCAGCGATCAGAAGGAAGATCCCCAGTCCCCTGGCCAGACGGAATTCCTTCCAGCGTCTCCACTCCCCGCTCAAGAACAAATACCCCGCCGCACTTGCGCCCACAAAAACGAGGCCAATCAGGCCCTTGGCAAGCACCGCCAGGGCCACCGATGCGTAGCTGGCATACCAGCGCCAAGTGCCGTCTCGATCTGCTTCCAAGGCCGTCAAGAAGAAATAGAGGGACGCGCCGATCAAGAGACCGAGCAACACCTCAGGGATGAAAATGCGGGTGAAGAGGTAGAACCCGACGCATGCCGTGACGAACAATCCGGCGTAAATACCGGCGATACGGCCAAACGCTCGACGTGCCCAGGCTGACGCGAGAGCAATCGACAACAGAATGGCAAGCACACCCGGCAAACGGGTGGCGAACGCCGACACTCCGAAAACCCGGTCGCTCAGTCCCGCCAACCAATAGGGGAGCGGAGCTTTTTCCAGATACCGGATCCCGTTGACATGCAGGGTTACATAGTCGCGGCTCACGACCATTTCGCGCGCGGCTTCGGCGTGGGTGGCGTCCGCGTCGTCCAGCAAAGCGGGGCGGAAAAGGCCTGGCACGTAGACGAGTAGGTAAATCAAGATAACGGCCGCCCACAAGCCCCGTCTGGGCGCGTTGCCGATCTCGGAGGAGCCGGGCTCGCCCGGCTTGACGTTGAGCGTTGGCATATTGGCTCGGAAGGTTGGCGCGAGAAGACCCGTGTGGATTAGAAGGCTTCGCCCTTCGCCAACAATTTCGTGCGGCTGATCGGTCGGCGACTGTGCCCTTCGCTAACGGACTCGCATACTCTAATTGTCAGACCGAACGTATTTGCATCGACGATCAGCCAATCCGTACTTGAGCAATCCTAGTACCAGTGACGCCATCAGGCTCGCAATTACAAGAATCCTTGTGTTGGACGTTCCTAGACTCGTCAATAGGGCCATCACAGTTGGTTGCGAGCTAAACCTTAAAGCCCTTTCTACCTGTGCCTCTTACGAATTAGACTGTCTCATCACTTCCGAATTGTCTTAGCCATTGCCATCTACCGGGCAACCGCTACCGTTCGGGCACTTGCGGCAACCACTCACATCCCATGCGTACCCGTAAGCAATGAAATTAAAAGGGAATAGATGCTAACGCCGGTTGGTGAGAAAGCTGCACTTACCCTGGGCGTGATACGAACCACGATCTTCCATCTGAGAGATCGAACCCAAACTCCCCGACTCGCTGCGGGAGGCTTCGACGAGCTTCCCGCAGCCCCGCCACAAAGGAAGAGGGGATGTTGCGGAGGCCCCTGTTAAGGGAGGACAGCATGGAGTTCAAGGGAGATCGCGACGCAGTTCTCAAGCAAGGCGCGGAGCTCCAATTGGCATTGACCGGCGATCAGGAGGCGCTGGGCCGTCTCTTAGTGTCTTGCATGCCCCAGCTCTATCGTGCCGCCCTCCGCCTCCTCCGTGTCCCCCAGGACGCGGAGGAGGCGCTCCAGGACGGGCTGGTCCAGGTTGTGAAACACTTCCGAAAGTTCGAAGGGCGCTCGCGGTTTTCCACTTGGGTGACTCAAATTGTAATCAACGCTGCCCTGATGCGGTTGCGCCAAAGCCGCCCCGCGGTGCTGATCTCGATTGATCAAGCGCTCGCTGGGGATGAACTGCCCTTGGCCGGCAGTATTGCCGACCCCGCGCCTAATCCCGAGGAAATGTACGTCTGGAAGGAACGGCTTCACATTCTCAGACGAAGATTGCGCAACTTGCCTGCAGCTTACCGTTCAGTCTTGTGGCTACGGGATGTGCAGGGGATCAGCACAAAGGAAGCCGCTGAGATATTGGGAGTCAAGGCTGCGACATTAAAGTCACGGCTCCACCGGGCGCGCCTGAGGTTGGGGAAGGAGGGCTCTATGGCCAATCCTGAGCACAGGACTCTTCAAGCCGCTCGAAGCGAGTCTGTAACAAGTGGGCATCTGCTTACTGCCGGATTGATGGCAGAAGTTGCCAATCCAACAGGGTGAGAGGAATCAACCGATGTACAACACCAATTCTGGAGTAATTCCTTCAATCCTGGTGATTGTTTATTTGTGGCTCCTCGCTGTGCTTGTTTGGTGGGTCTTAGGTGCACGACCTCGCCGCGCTGTGAGGAAAACCGTTGTCCGCATCTCGGTACGAATGCTACGGGCGGTCCGCTTTGGGGTTGCGCAGTTGCAAGGGAAAGAACTCAAGTCCGTGACAGCTACCGGAATCAGTTACAGTGCGCCTTCTTCGGGTCGCAACTGGAAAAGCTAGACAGAGCGGTGCCAAAGGCGTGGCAAGCGAGGTGAATGAATGATGCCAGCGAGTGTGGCTGGAACCCAGAAAGTTGCTGGCCAGGTGTTGAAAGAAAACCTCCGTCACCTCCGGCTGCTGGCATTCATCGCGAGTTTTGCGTTGTTCGTCTACGTGCTGCAGCGGAGTCGCCCCGAAGCCGTTCTCCATAAGATCCGCCTGCTGGGATGGGGTTTTGCCTTTTTGATCCTGCTTTCAGGAGCAAGGCATCTGTTGCGGGCGGTGGCCTGGAGCTATTGCGCCCAATCCGATGCAAGGCGTCCAGACGCGTTTGATCTCTTCGGTCCCAGACTGGTGGGCGAAGCGCTGGACGACCTGACTCCGGCAGGTCCGCTGCTGGGTGAGACCGCCAAGATTGCCGTGGTTTCAAGGTTGATTCGAGGGCAAGCAGGCGCCTCTTCCGTGGTTATCGAAAACCTCGTGTACATCCTTGCTGCTGGGTTGTTCATGCTAAGCGGTTTAGTGCTGGCGTTGCTTAAACTTGTTACGCCCGTTGGGTTGCGGTGGATCAGTGCGGAGATGGTGATTTGCTTCCTTGCCTCGATCGGAGTTGCATGGTGGATCCTGAGCCGGCGGATCTTGCTGCTGGCAAGAACTCTCGCCTACCTGAAGCGCGCGGGAGTGGGATGGGCTTTTCTCGAGCGCCACCAGCACTACGTGTGCGCCGTCGAGGAGGCCATCCACGATTTCTTTTTGACGCGCCGGCGCATCTTTCTTGCCGTCCTGGGAATTGAGTTCGCCACCAATTTCACAGGCGTCGGCGAGGCTTATATCATTCTCAAAGTCACGGCGGCGCATACTTCACTGTTCGCTGCTTACCTTGCCGAATCCGCAAGCCGTGCCGCCCAATTTGCCTTTTCTTTCATTCCCTTTGGATTGGGGGTCCAAGAAGGAGTGGCCGCTGCCACCCTGGGAGCGCTCGGCTATCCCGCGACGGAAGGTGTTTCCTTGGCCATCATCCGCAAAATCCGCACGCTGTTCTGGACAGCCCTTGGCCTGCTTCTAGCGGCCAAATACTCGATTGCCCGACCGGCAGAAGAGAGGGGCCATGAAACAACTCATCGTCAACGCCGACGATTTTGGACTCACCGAACAGGTGAGCAGGGGCATTCTCGATGCGCATCGAGAGGGCATCGTCACCAGCACGACCCTCATGGCAAATGGCGGAGCATTCGACGCTGCCGCCTCCATGGGCCGCCGAGAGTACGCCTTGGATATTGGAGTGCATTTGAATCTCACGGAAGGCATACCTGTCGCGGAGGCGTGGAAAATTCGCACTCTTACCAATAGCAAGGGAAGGTTGCATCTGACTCCTCTCTCACTGCTGGTGGGCATCTTGACCCGACGAGTCAACTTGGCCGAGGTGGAAATTGAGCTTTGGCAGCAAATTTTGAAAGTATTGGGCGCGGGTATTTTGCCGACGCACCTCGACGGGCATAAACACGTGCATGTTCTGCCCGGCGTTTCGGACATCGTCATTCGCTTGGCCCAGGAGTTTTCCATCCCGAGCATACGCTGCCCCAGCGAAGCGACGCTCATATTACCAACTTCGCTGCCGCGTGACAATTCCTGGACGGCGGCCAAGCAGCACCTGGTGAGCCGCGCCGTTTCCGTCTTCGCCCGAAGCTTTCAGCAGAAACTGGCGAAGGCCGAGGTGCTCTCTCCGGCGCACTTTTATGGTCTCAGCCAGACCGGTTTTTTAGATGCTCTCGACATTCTCGAAATTCTTGCGGGCTTGCCCGAAGGCGCGAGCGAGCTGATGTGTCATCCGGGGTATCTCGACACAGACCTGGCGAAGACGGGTACTCGATTGCTCGCCCAGCGGGAGGTTGAAATCCGCGGGTTGACGGCACGTCAAGTCAGGAAATTTGTGGCCGATCGTGGAATTCAACTGATCAGCTACCGGCAGCTTGAAACCAACGTACGCGGGCGTGGGGTTAAGGATTGCGAAATGACGCCAGGGGCCGCGCGAATCAAGCCTGGATTACCTCAACAAGGGGGCCGGCAAGATGAATAGCACCATGAAGTTCTCCATTGTGGTGCCGCTCTACAACGAGGCGGTAAACGTCACCCCGCTTTTCTTGCGATTGAATCAGGTAATGGCAGGGCTCAACGAACCTTATGAAATTGTCTTCGTCGATGACGGCAGTCCGGACCATACCCTGAAGACACTCTACGAAATCTACGCGAGCGACTCCCACGTAAAGATTGTCGCCTTGCGCCGGAACTTTGGCCAGACCGCGGCACTCAAGGCAGGCTTTGATGCCGCGTGCGGCGACATCATCATCTCCATGGATGGCGACCTGCAGCACAACCCGGAAGAGATCCCTGCGTTCGTGAGCAAGATTGAAGAGGGATACGACATCGTCAGCGGCTGGCGAGCCGAGCGGCGGGACCGCTGGCTGACACGTCGGCTGCCGAGCCGGATTGCGAACTGGATGATGGCCAAGCTCTCCGGAGTCAAAGTCCATGATTTTGGTACAACCTTTAAGGCTTATCGTCGAGAAATCATTCAGAACCTTCCGCTTTACGGGGAACTGCATCGTTTCATCCCGGCTCTGGCCGCGTGGTCGGGAGCACGGACCACGGAGATCCCGATCAATAATCCGCCCCGCCAGAACGGCAAGTCCAACTACGGACTGTCGAGAACCCTCCATGTTTTCCTGGACCTCCTGAGCACCAAGTTCTTGCTCGATTACTCCACCCGACCGATGCATTTCTTCGGTTTCTATGGGTTGCTGCTCACCGGGGTTGGCGGATTCATTGGTTGTTCCCTGGCTTTCAAGAAGCTGGTTCTTCACAAGGCGATCATGTTGCAGAACGGGCCACTTCTGTTTACCGCGACCTTGCTGATTTTGGTGGGCGTTCAGCTCCTTTGTTTGGGGCTGTTGGCCGAGATCCTGTCGCGCACGTATTACGAGTCTCAGGGCAAGCCAATCTATGCCGTGAGGGAAATAAGAAATCACGAGCCACAATCGACTCTTGTGGCAGCGCAGAAACTCGACTCATTCGTAAAGACATTCCCGGAGGTCAAGCCGGCGATGACTTTGGGCGGTTCGCACGCTCTAAAGTCCGACGAAATGGGCGCACTCGGGAGCGGCGGTCAACTGATTTCTGGGCAACCTAAAAGCAAGTAAAAAGGCGCACGAATGAACAGCGGGAAAGTGCTGGTTACAGGCAGTGCGGGTTTTATTGGATTCCACCTCGCCCAACGGCTTCTGCGCGAGGGGAAGCAGGTGTTGGGCCTGGACAACCTGAATGCCTATTACGATGTAAATCTCAAGTGCGCCCGCCTTGCGCAGTTGAGGGGCCAGCGAGCGTTTCGTTTCGTGATGGCAGATGTGGCGGACCGGGCGCGCATGGAGCGGTTGTTCGCGGAAGAGCCCTTCGACTGCGTTATTCACCTGGCCGCCCAGGCTGGAGTGCGCTACTCTTTGACGAACCCGCTCGCCTACATTCAGTCGAACGTCGTCGGATTCACCCACGTGCTGGAAGGCTGCCGGCACGCCCGTGTGAAGCACCTGGTCTTCGCCTCTTCCAGCTCCGTTTACGGAGCCAACAAGCACATGCCGTTTTCGGTTCACGACAATGTGGACCACCCGCTCAGCCTGTATGCGGCGACCAAGAAGAGTGATGAGCTCATAGCGCATGTCTACGCTCATCTTTACCAGCTTCCTTGCACGGGCTTGAGATTCTTCACGGTTTACGGTCCCTGGGGCAGGCCCGACATGGCGCTTTCTATCTTTACCAAGTCCATTTTGGAAGGCAGGCCGATTGATGTCTACAACTATGGCATGATGCGTAGAGACTTCACTTATGTCGATGATATCGTGGAAAGCATCGTCAGGTTGACCGAGAAAATACCGCAACCCAATCCGGAATGGAGTGGTGAACTTCTCGGTCCCGCCACAAGTTCGGCGCCCTACCGGATCTATAACATCGGGAACAGTGATCCTGTCGAACTGAAGGAATTCATTGCCACTCTAGAAAACAAGTTAGGCAAGAAGGCCAAATTTAACCTCTTACCCATGCAGCCGGGCGACGTGCCCGCTACGTTCGCGGACATCGTGGACCTGGAGCGTGATATCGGCTTCAAGCCGAAAACCTCACTAAGGGAGGGCATTGGCCGGTTCGTCGATTGGTACCTGGAGTATTACGGATCGAAGGAACCGGTTAGCGCGCGCGGGGGAACGCACGAGCGATTAGTAGAGACCGCGAAACAAATGACGGCCGGAAGTTAACTGCCGAGGCCGATTTCCCGATCGGAACGGCCAGGTGAACAAGAGAACTGCCTAACTGATGTCTACCGGTACTTATCGCTTCCTACACCGTACCCGGCCGGGGAGAGTTTAGTACAAGGGATCTCCGCCATCCGACCTATTGGGACGTCCGCAGTTGCGCCCCGCTAACTGTGAACCTGTTCGGCTGATATGCTGGTATCCGTAAACTGCCGGAATGCAAATCCATCGATGAGCCCCCGACCACTGAACCGAACCACTGGCACTCTCTGTTGAACGCGCCTTGGCCCTTATGTCACTATTGCTATCCTGGTGTTTCTCCCCCTTATAGAGGTAGCGGATGGAGGCCTTCATGACGAGCAGATTCGGCTGGCCGGCACGATGAATCTTTATGCAGTGCTTGTCGTACCACTCAATTACCCCGTGCAGGGCTTCGCCGGATGTCAGGGCTACCACCACAGGAGTCCGCGCCTGCATTTGTTTAAGATAATAGAAATTCTCTGCGTCGGTTTGTTCAGGTGGCGGCTGTCTCTTTCTCCTTTCGGAGTGCGAGTTCATTGGGTCCTGCATGTCCGCGAGGCTCGCACGGATGAGTTTGCGATTCCCCGCCTCACTGTCTGGCTGCCCCCGCTCTCCGTCAGAGAATTTATTTGGCATTAGTCCTCCCTCAGCGCGCAGCGCCCCGTGGAACCTTCCACGCGGCGGTTTCCGTTTCCCCGATTCCGTACCTCAGAACCTCCGCAGCCGCTTGCACAAAGAACACTTTCTCGTTTTTCTCGTTGTGGCTTTAGTCGGCCATTGGACCCGGACCTCCTTGCCTTGCCCTTCGCATGAGCAGCACCAAGGGGATGCAGGCCAAGAACAAGAAACCCATGATCCTGAAGACTTCGATGAAGCTGAGTAACGCTGCTTGCTGTTGCAGCACGTTGTAGAGCACTCCCAGACCACGGTTGGCCGCCGTAGTCCAGTCGAAGCCCCGATGGAAAAAGAGGCCGCTAGTGTGTCCCAGAAACTGTTGGGTGTGCAGGTCGTACCGTGTTACGTGGGCGGCCAAAATCGACTGGTGGAACTGTGACCGCCGCGCCACCCAGGTGGTCACAAACGAAACCCCCATGCTTGACCCAATGTTGCGCACGACGCTATACAAACTGGTGGCATATCCGGTCTCCGCTTTGGGGATAGGCTCCATCGCGAGGGTCGTCAAGGGGACGAAGACAAAGGATTGGCCGACCCCTTGGTTGATCTGATGCAAGAGGATGTCCCAGGTGCCGGATTGGAGACTCATCTCGGAGTAACCGAAAAAGGCCAGACTGGCGACGACAAACCCAAATGCCAGCATCCACCGGCCATCCCAACGCTTCCCCAGAAGATAACCCACCACGGGCAGGCACATGGCGTTCGCAATCCCGCGCGGGCTGGTCCAAATGCCCGCCGTCGCGGCCGTCCACCCCAGGAGCGTTTGCATGAAAAGCGGCAGTACAACCAAGCTGCCATACAGTACGAACCCAAGAACGGTGGCCAGCACAATCCCGGCGGCGAAGCTCCGGTACCGCAGCAATCGGAAACGGACGATGGGCTCCGGCGTGGTGAGTTCGCGAATTATAAAGGCCGTCAGCCCGACGGCGGCGATCACGGCCAGCGTCACGATAAAGTGGGAAGCGAACCAATCCTCCTCCTGGCCCTTGTCGAACACGATTTGTAACGCCCCCATGCCCACCGCCAACATGCCCAATCCCCAAAGGTCCACTCGGAGGCCGCCGCGCCGAATGTAGGGGGGATCGTAAAGGAACAGCGAGATCATCAGCAGGCTGAAGAGGCCGATCGGCAGGTTGATGTAGAACACCCAGCGCCAGGAGTACGTGTCGGTGATCCAGCCGCCCAGGGTTGGTCCCAAAACCGGGGCGGCCAGTATCCCCAGTGACCAGAAGGCCATGGCCTTGCCCCGCTCCTCGACGGGAAACTCCTCCAAGAGAACGGCTTGCGAAAGCGGTTGCAGCCCGCCGCCAGTGGTTCCTTGCAGCACACGGAAAAAGATCAGTGCCGGCAAGCTCGGCGCCATGCCGCACAGCACGCTCGAAAGAGTAAAGCCGCTCACCACCGTGAGCAGCAGGCGTTTCCGACCGATCAAGTTGGCGAGCCAACCGCTGATGGGCAGAATCACCGCGTTGGCGATCAGGTATGACGTCAATACCCACGTCGACTCATCGACCGTGGCCGACAGGCTACCGGCAATGTGCGGCAGGCTGACATTTACCACCGACGTATCCAGCACCTCCATAATGGCGCTCGACATGACGGAGATCGCAATCAGCCAACGATTCGCCACACGGCCTTGATCTGCGGAACTCATTGCCCTCAGCCTTAACCTCCACTCGCCAGGGCTTCGGTGATTTGGGATTCAACCACGTCTTCGCCCAGTCCCGAGCAGATCATCAGATGATAGAGGTGCGGGTCCATCCAGTTGTATTGAAAGTAAGTGCGAATGTAGTCGGCCCGTTGGCGGTCCATCGAATGGATCAGGTCGTCTACGTTCTTCTGATCCGGCAGACGCTGCCGGATACGGGCGACTCTTTCCGCCCAGGGCGCGTAAACAAAGACGTGAAAGGCATCCTTGCGATTCCGCAGCACGCACTGTGCACCCCTGCCGACAATCACGCAGTTGCCGCTCCTGTAGGCTTCTTCGATCATGTTCTGCGCCAGCACCGCCATCGTTTCCGCGTCGAAAAAGTCCGGATGGCCGACGACGACAACGCCCTCAAACGCCCCTCGAAGACCCGCTCCCTGGTGGGCAAGTCGCTCCAGCCACGAATCGGTGCGCTCGTCAAACCGCTGCGCCAGTTGTGGATCGACTTTTGCAGCACGGGCGATGTCTTCGATGAACGCTTTATCCAGGAGCTTCCATCCCAACCGTTCGGAGATGCTGCGACCAATAATGCCTCCACCGCTGCCGTACTCGCGAGCAATGGTCAGCAATCGGAACATAGGCGCCTCCTATTTCGTGATGACAGTAGGCTCAACCGACATGCCCGGCCTTAATATTTGAGTATCCTGACCGGGGTCGAAATTAATCCTCACCGGCACCCGCTGGACCACCTTTACGTAATTACCGCTGGCGTTCTCCGGTGGGAGTAGGCTGAACCTTTCGCCCGTCGCGCCGGCAATGTCCAGCACGTGTCCCCGATAGTCGCGGCCGTAGGCGTCCACGTGGATCGTTGCCGCCTGCCCGGAGCGCATGTTCTTCAGTTGCGTTTCCTTGTAATTGGCGGTCACGTAGAGATCGCTAAGGGGCACCACGGCCATCAAGGCTTGCCCCGGCTGAACGTTCTCGCCCACTTCGACGGACTTCTGTCCCACAATGCCGTCTATTGGCGCCACCACTTTGGTATATTGAAGATTCAATCGCGCCTGCTCGACGGCCGCTTGAGCGGTCTTAACGGCTGCCAGGGCGCCCTCCGCACGGGAGCGGCTTGCTGCTACCTGCTGAGGCGCCGTCTGGGCGGCCTGAAGCCGGGCTTGCCTCTCTGCTAAGCTAGCGTGCGCCTGCGAGACTTCCTCGTGCGCGGCCACGGCCGCCGCACGCGCGGCGCGAAGCACCGCCGCCGCAGCCTTAGCCGCTGCCAGCGCATAGTCATACTGTTGCTGCGAGATCTCGAACTTCGCCACCAACTGTGCATACCGATCGAGATCGGTATGGGCCTTAACACTATTCGCTTCCGCCTCTGCCACCCGCGCTTCTGCCGCCTGGGACTGCTTATCGGCGGCGGCCACTGCCGCTTCGGCGTTCCGCACGTCGGCACTGGCCGCGGTCTCCTGGCTCGACGTGGTGACCGTCGTGATGGGGACGGTAACGCCGGCCGCCGCCGCGGCTGCCCGAGCGCTAGCTAAATCGCCGAGCGCGCGGTCAAGAGCGACCTGATAGTCTCGGGGATCGAGCTCCACAATTACCGCCCCAGCTCTCACCAAGTCGTTGTTTTGAACTTTCACCGTAACTGCGTGCCCTGCGATCCGCGTACTAATGGCATAGATATCCCCGTCGATTTGGGCGTCGTCCGTCGTCTCGCGCACGGAAAAATAGCGCCATGCCACCAGCACTCCCGCGACCAGCAAGGGTAGAAACCCCAGCAGAAGCCGGCGCGTGCGTGGGTTTACTAGTCGCTGCCAACCTCTTGCGTAGTCTCTTCGGAAACCATATTCGACTCGCGGACTGTCTGGGAGACCTTTTGCACTTCGCTGTCGGCTTGGGGCGGCATAGGTTTTATTTCCCTTCCGCCCTGAGTCCTTTCCACACCAAGTCGAAGATGAAATTGACGGCGTCAACCAAATCACCGTGATTCCATCCAAGGACGCGCTGGGTTGCCATTCCGCGGCTGAGGTCGCAAATCGCAAAGGCCGCCGAATCCGCGGGGACTGAAGCGATCTCCTGATTGCGTATGCCTTCCTCGATGACTCCTTTCAGGATTTGGGCCTGCTGAAGATATAGATCGCGGAATTGCTTGCGCAGCCGTGCCGGATGGGTCATGGATTGGCCGAACTCGGAGTAGTAGATCTTATAAAAGTCACGATTCTGTTCGCAGTAGCTGATCTTGCACTCGATGAAGGTTCGAATTTTCGCCTCGACGCTTCCTGCCGTCTCCATGCTTCGCCGTGTCGCCTCGATCATTCCCAGTATGCCTTGCTCCATGGCGGCCCAATAGGCAGCCTGCTTGGAAGGATAATAGAGGTAGATGGTTCCCTTGGCGACACCGGCAAGTTTGGCAATTTCGTCCATCGTGGCTTTTTGGAATCCCCTTTGCGAGAAGACCTTTCGGGCCGCCGCTACCAATTCGGCCATGCGGAATTCCGTCACCACCTCACGTTTGGTTTTGCCTAGGATTGCCATTTGAACTCCAGGTTCTACAAACTGACTGCTAAGTCAGTATAATCTTGTAGCATTCATTTCGAGTTGACAAGGCCATTTTCGAGTTTCTGCGTTTTTAGGTGGGTTCTACAATCCAGAGGTTTCGTTCCTGAATGGTCGCTTTGTAGGTTATTAGATCACCGTCAATGACGAAAAGATCGGTATCAGCGCGGACAGAATCCTCGACGAACCAGTTCAAACACCTTCACATATGCAGCCGTGCCGGTTCAGACGAACGTGACCGATGGTTGGTTAACGGTGCTCGATTTCTAGGGCGCACGGGTGCATCCTTCATTTTGACCTCATTTCTTGCGATGCTTCAGTGTCGCGATCTCCTCGGTGACCGCGTCCAACATCAGTCCGAGCGAGAACCGCGCCCTTTCGTGGATCGAGGAGGTGGACATGTTAAAATCCCGTCGGCGAGCAGGGCTTCCGGCATAGGACAAGTCTTCTGTTCCGGGCAACGCGCGCCCTTGAGGTCACAATGATCCAGAAAAGGTCTCGAAAACGAGAATCGAAAACTGTTTCAAGTGCTTCCCAGCCAATCCAACTGCCGGAACGCACCCGCCTGCCTAGTGGGTCGCTCGCGAGGGCCTTGCAGCTTAGGAGGACCACTCGCGAGATCAGCACCAAGAAGCTCCCATTACAGACTCTCTCGAATCTTCTCTGGGCCGCATGCGGAGTGAACCGTCAGAAGGGTCCCTTCGGAATTGCCGGAAGGACCGCGGCGTCGGCGAGCAATTCACAGGAGGTCGATATCTACGTTGCCCTCCAAGAGGGGACCTACCTGTATGACCCGTTTCATCACCGGCTGGTGCCAGTGGTTGCAAACGACCTGCGACGCCTTGCGATCGGCCCGGGCCACGCCGAGGCCGGCGCCGAGGCTCCGGTTCGCCTGATCTACGTCGGGGATATCGACAAGTTGGTCCACACAGCCGGTTTCCAGGAGCCCGGCCTTCGCGACCCCGATGTCCAGCGGTCGTACTATTACGTCGACACGGGCCTCATTGCGGCCAACGTCTATCTTTTTGCCGCGTCCATGGGCCTGGCGGCGTGGTTCCACAACTGCGACAAGTCGCAACTTTCTAAGCAGCTCAACTTGCGCAAGGATCAGCGCGTGCTCTTCGGGCAGACAGTTGGATACCCCATGAAGAAATAACGGCGAGGCTCCTCATGAAGCTTTCAGCAAACACGGTTTTGATCACGGGTGGCGCAACAGGCATCGGCTTCGCCATGGCCGAGGCCTTTCTTAAGGCCGGCAGCGAAGTTGTCATTTGCGGACGCCGGGAAGGAAGGCTGGCTGAGGCGCGCGCGAAGCATCCTGAACTTCACACCCGAGTCTGCGACGTGGCGAAGATCGAAGAGTGCAGGGCATTGGCCGACTGGGTGGGCTCCCGCTTCAAAGACTTGAATGTCCTGGTCAACAATGCCGGCGTGCAAAGGGATATCGATTTCACCCGCGGTATCGACGCCTACTTGTCCGGGGAGAGTGAGATCAGCATCAACCTGGAGGCCCCCATCGTTCTGTCCGGACTGTTCATCCACCAATTGATTGGCAAAAACGAGCCCGCCATCGTCAACGTCTCCTCGGGGCTCGGATTCGCGCCCGCGGCGCGCATGCCGGTCTACAGCGCGACCAAGGCCGGGTTGCACGCCTTCTCCATGGCCCTCCGGCATCAGCTTTCTAAACTTGGCATCAAGGTCTTCGAGGTCGTTCCGCCCGCTGTCGATACGGAATTGAACCTGGAAGGCAGGGCTCAACGCGGCAATTTCAAGGCACACCTCACGGCTGAGGAATTCACGGCCGCGGTCATGAAGGGGCTCGCGGACGATCTTCCCGAGATCGGGTACGGAATGAGCGCCGGGATGCTTAACGCCTCAAGGGCCGAGCTGGAAAAGAGCTTTCGGCAAATGAATAGCCGGTGGTAGCACCCTGCTGCGGCGCAACCCGGACCAGCAATCGAAGAACACCGGACATGCTTTGCGAACCCCGACGAAAACGGGCGCAGCTTAGACAGGGTGCTGCAGGGCTGAACGAATCGAGTGGGATTCCAGAAGGCTGATTGTGTAAGGTTGCGCAGGCATTCCACCCTTCCCAGCAATGTGCACCCTAATCACTCCCGCCGCGGGGAGGTTCATCCGGTTCCCAAGGAGCCACGTGAATGCGCAAAACACACGGTCAGCGGAGTTAACAGGATCATTTATATGTCAGGAAATCATTCGCTAGCTGAGTAGCTTCGCCCCACCCGCCCTTACTCGCGGGTGCCCACCGGTTCGGCACGTCCTTTTAGCTCGTTACGTCCCGGTGACCCTCCCTCGACGTGACGGCGACCCAGACCGCATCCTGGACTTGCGGCGAATCGAGACCGGCGCCGATGCGCCGAAAAAGTCATTAGGCGATAGCTAAAGGCGGCTGAACCGACCCGGCTCGATCGTCGACCCGACAAATTGGGAAGAGCCAACCTTTTTAATTTCTTGGGTAGCGACTCTACCCAAGTGATTCGCCAGTCATACGTAGCGCGCTCACGAGGATAACTTCCGGGTTGCGACGACCAGGTCTTGAACCGATCTATTGAAGCAAAGGGTGGAGACAAGAAGGCTGCTGGCAGTACTGGTTATCGCCGGTTCGATCAAATATCCCACTCCGTCGCGGTACGGTGCTCGCACCCCATGCCCCGCGCGGCTGCGAATCCCTAAAGCCTACCAGATTTGATGAGAACCAACATCTTATCCGCGGTAGTGCGGACATGCGCCGCGATTTCAGCATCTGAAAATCGACGGTGGCCGTGCAGAGAGTTTTCGAGCACGCGCGCCCGGAGCAGTGCGGCCAATGTCTCCGCGGCGCCTCGTTTGTCCTTGATCTTCCACCTTTCGATAGGAATCCATCGCGTCAAATAGTGCACGAAGAGATCGTACGAGCGTTCCACAACCTGCTCCCGATAGCGCCTCCCAAGTTCAGGAAAGCTGTGCGCGTCCTGGGTCACAACGCGGTACAGAGCGAGCTGTTCATCGGAGAGGACATGTTCCAGGTATTCGATGCCGGCGGCCACCAAGGCGCTTCGCGGAGGCTTTGCGAACCACGGTCTTTCGAGTTCCTCTTGCTGTGCCTTCCAGCGGCCCGTCACCGGATCGAAGGCTTCCGGATTGCAAGCCGCCTGCATGACGGCGCTAAACAAATCGTCCTTATCTTTAAAATGCCGATACACGGTCTTAATGCCAACTTCGGCTGACTTCGCAATGCTGTCCATGGAAGTCTTCGCGTATCCTCCTTCCAGAAAGGCCTTGCGGGCAGCGTGAACGATTGCGAACCGCTTCCGGCTCATCAGTGATGCTTTCGGGTTATCGCTTGACCAGCGTCTCAATATTCTCTCCTCTTTAGCAGCTCCTGCCTCGTCTTCATTATACGACAACGCACGCTCTCCTATGAAGCCCTAGCATCTTGACAACGCGCATACAACAACGTATATTGTCGTATGTGACCCGCGACTCTCGCTCCATTGGGGCAACGTTCGAGTCTAACGCACCGCTACCACCGTAGGGCTTCGCGAAGGGTCCATGGAGGAAAGTCATGAAAAGATTTGCCGGTAAGGTTGTGATTGTTACGGGAGCAGGATCGGGCATTGGCGCCGCCACCGCCCAGCGGTTTCTCGAAGAAGGTGCGGCAGTCGCCCTCAATGGCCGGCGGAAAAATAAGCTGGAGGAAACCGCCCACGGTATCCCGGGCGACAGGGTTCTCATCGAGAGCGGCGATATCTCCGACCGGGCGTACGTTCCGGGGCTGGTGGAACGTACGGTGGCGAAATTCCACCGAATCGACGTCCTCGTCAACAACGCCGCCATCTCGGTCCTTGGTTCGTTCGGAGGAACCAGCGAAGAAGATTGGCACAAGCTGATGCGAACCAACGTCGATGGCGTGTTCTATGCCATTCGGGCGGCTCTTCCGCACCTGTTGCAGTCGAAGGGCTCGATTGTGAACGTATCGTCGGTTTCAGGGCTGGGAGGCGACTGGTATCAGAGCTTCTATAACGCTTCGAAGGGCGCGGTGTCGAATCTGACGCGGTCGCTGGCTCTGGAACTGGGGCCGCAGGGTGTGAGGGTCAACGCCGTCAACCCCAGCCTGACGCTGACCGAGATGACAGCGGCATTCCAGCAATATAAACCGCTCATGGAGAAGGTCATTGATCGCATCCCTTTGGGACGGGGAGCGAGGCCGGAGGAGGTGGCGAGCGTCATCGCCTTCCTCGCGAGCGATGACGCATCGTTCGTAAACGGCGTGAACCTGCCGGTCGATGGCGGAGTCACCGCCTCCAACGGACAGCTTAACCCAACGGCGTTTCTAAAGGATTTCGGGTTGAGCTAAGCCCGTAGCATGGACCAAACATTTCTTCAATGTACCGATCGCGGAGGTGATGGAATGAAAAACAAAATAGTGGAGAAGTACCTGAATAACTTCGCGTTGATTAATACGCAGGGAATGGAGGCATTCGTTCGGGAGCAGTCCAAGCTGCTCTCGCCGGACCTCGTTGCCGGCACGACCGACTATCGCGGTACTCTCACCGAGCACGGCCTTGAGGGTTACTTCCGCGGCCTGGAGGAGTGGTCCAGGTATTTTCAATCAAATCACCAATCGCGCAAGAAGTTCCTGGAAGACACTCCTGCCCGTGTCTCCGTGCGTGTGTTGAACCGGCTGGGGCTGGTTGTGCCGGTGAATGGCCGCACCGTAAGCGAAGAAGACGAACATGAGTGGCGCGAGGAATTTGAAGTCGGTCCTGATGGTCTAATTACAAAGGCGCATGTCAGCGTTCTCCTGAAAGACCGACTTTAGCGCGGCTCGTGCTCGCCTGCGGAAACGGAAGATCCTCGCCGAAGCTGCGAAGCATTTCGCGGCAGTCCTCGTCGATCTCTTCCTCAGTCAGACCTGGGCCGTGCTGGGCAAGCAGTCCAAAGGCCGATTTCTTCGCCGGCTGAGCGGCCGCCTCAGCGAGAATCCTATCAAGCGTCTCGCGCACGAACGCGTCCGGGGAGAGGGTAGGGTTTTACCCCGTCGATCACACGCGCGGCCCGATGCCACCATGCAAGCAGGCATAGATGGGTTCGGCAATTAGCTCGAATGATATACTTCGCCTCCCACCAGCTTGAGGCGCCCCCCCCCCCCCCCCCCCCCACGATTTCAGGATGATCGCCACGCGAAAACCTGTCCCGGCCCTTTTTGCTTCTTTCCCTGACCTCGATAGTCGCCTGGACGTGTCGCCAAACCTCGGACGAAGTCTGCGCCTCACCCCTAACGATCAACCCTGGACGGGCACTCGGAAACTGTGCCGAGTGGTACATAGCTGGATTCGGAATGCCCTTCCACGCCGGAATCCAGCCAGCCGCTATGCACTGCCCCGTTTGATAGATAAGCTAGTGCGCGGCCCTAGAATTGAGTGTCGATCCCAAGAACGCCATAGACGTCTATGGCGCTAGCCAGATTCAACTGCTCGCGTGGCTTCACGCCTCCGCCCGCCAGGCCCGTCGCGACTAAACACGGCCAGAATGCCCGGCACAATGCATGACTTGGACCCTGCCGATATTACTGCTGCAGCCTTGCCTTGACCGCGTGCGGGTGAAACGGGGACTTCGGTCGGAAGCCTTGGCCGCGACGCCTTGCGCGGGCCTGACTTCGTATGGAACGACTTCTGCCTTACCAAGTATTTCCCCCTGACCGAACGTGCCAAGCTGCGCGTGGAAGCGCAGTTTTTTCAATGTGTTTAACCACCCAAATTTCGCCCTTCCCAGCATGGTTCTGGCAGGGATGCCCGGGAAACCGCCCACGCAAACCGGGTTCGGCGCGTTCACTTACATCACCTCACTGCCCACCGGGCTGCTGGGGGCGGGCCTGGGCGGCGACTGCGGAAGTAGGAAGAGGAACGAATTGGGCTGGCAGCGTGGCGGATGCGATTGTCCGTGCTCGACCAGCGCCGCTTACTGGATTGGGGAGAAGCCATCCTCGACGCCACCTTCATCACCGCGAAAAAGGGGGCTGGGCAGTCGCCAAAACACGTCACGGGAAAGGTACGAAGTGCATCGTGGTAGTTGACGACTGAGGCGTACCTGTCGGAGGGCAACTTGCGTCCGCGCAGATTTCCGAATGCCAGCCGGATTCGGTATTCACACAGATTTCTCTCGCGGCGCCAGTCCCCGTAGCAGGATCACGGCCAGTTTCTCGGCGTATGCCACGCTGAGCTTGTTGTGCTTGACCATGAGCAGGAAATGGCACGGCCCATACATCGCGTCCAACACCTGTTCGATGTCAAACTCCGCAGGAATACGGCGCGCATCCTGAAACTTTTGCAGTGACTTCCGAGCTATGGTGCGGCGCGGTTTGATCCAGTGGGCGAGAAAAGCCTGTTCTACATCGGGATCGTTCTGTGCCGCCGCAATAATCGCGGACAGAAGCCTCCCATTACGCCCGCAGATTGCCTTCGCAAACTGCCGCAGGTTCGCCGTCACGTACTCTTCCAGCGTCTCTGCCTCGTGGAACGGCACTGCCGGCGCGAGGGTTTTGGTAAAAGCGTCAATCACCACCGCGACTTTATTTGGCCACCAGCGATAGATCGTCGCTTTGCTGGTCCCGGCGCGCTCGGCAATCGCGTCACAGGTCAGATTCGCGAATCCAACCTCTTCCAGCAAGCTAACGGTTGCCTCGCGGATACGGGTGCAGGCCATCTCATCTCGCGGACGTCCGGGTGGCCGGGTCGGAGGCTGGGTTTCAAGGGCGTCTTTCATAATGTCGGCTTTGATGTTATCATAAAAACTGTACGGTGTCGTTTCTTAACTTTTGTTGGATTGAGAATGGAAACTGCTCAATGTGGATTGTCCGGCTTGCGCTTACCCGCCCTTATACCTTTATTGTCCTCGCGATCTTGATCATCATCGCCAGTCCCGTGGTCATCGGGCGGATGCCCACGGACATCTTTCCTGATATCAATATCCCGGTCGTGGCCTCGGACTGGACCTACACCGGCATGGCGCCGGAGGAGTTCGAGGGGCGAATCGTTTCCGCCTATGAGCGCAGCTTATCGACAACCGTCAATGACATCGAGCACATCGAGTCCCAGACGTTGAACGGAATGTCGGCGGTAAAAATCTTCTTTCAGCCCAATGTCAATATCAATGCCGCCCTCGCCCAGGTGACGGCCATTTCGCAAACTGTGCTCAAGCAAATGCCACCCGGCATCACGCCACCGCTGGTGATGGGTTACAACGCTTCCACCGTCCCCATCCTCCAGCTCTCGCTGTCTAGCCCGACCTTGTCCGAGCAGGAACTGGCGGACCTTGGGATGAACTACATGCGGTCGCAATTGGCCACGGTGGCTGGCGCTTCCGTGCCTTGGCCTTATGGTGGTAAGACCCCGCAGGTAATGGTCGATTTGAACCCCGCGCTGATGCAGTCCAACGGGGTTTCCGCGCAGGATGTTGTGGGTGCGCTCTCCACGCAAAATCTGATCTTACCAGCGGGGACGGCGAAACTCGGCTTGTACGAATACAACATCGACATGAACACGAGTCCGCGCACGGTTGCGGGAATTGCTGACTTGCCCTTGAAGGCCGTGAACGGAACGACGATTTACCTGCACGATATCGGAAGCGTGCGCAATGGATTTGCTCCGCAGACCAACATCGTACGCCAGGATGGGAGCCGCGGCGCTCTGTTGATTGTTTATAAGGCCGGCAACGCTTCGACGCTCGACATCGTAAAGGGAATCAAACAGCTTCTCCCCATTATCGCGCCTGCCCTGCCCAAGAGCCTGAAGGTTACGCCACTTGCCGACCAGTCGATCTTCGTGCGCTCCGCGATCAGTGGTGTCGTGCGCGAAGCGATTATCGCCGCCTGTCTTACCGGTGTAATGATCCTGCTGTTCCTCGGAAGCTGGCGTAGCACACTCATCATCGCGGTGTCTATTCCGCTCTCCATCCTGAGTTCGATCCTGGCGCTTGCCGGCTTGCACGAGACGATCAACGTCATGACGCTGGGCGGTCTGGCTTTGGCCGTCGGAATCCTGGTCGATGACGCCACCGTGACGATCGAAAACATTGAACGCTATCTTGAAGAACAGATGCCGCTGAAGGAGGCGATTCTTCAAGGCGCAGCCCAGATCTCGGTTCCCGCTCTGGTCTCAACCCTTTGTATCTGCATCGTTTTTCTGCCCATGTTCTTTCTCAATGGGGTGCCTCGCTACCTTTTTGTGCCGCTGGCAGAGGCGGTGGTCTTCGCGATGTTAGCGTCGTATGTCCTCTCCCGGACCCTGGTTCCAACTTTGGCAATGTATCTTCTGAAAGAGCACGGTAACGGTGATTCAGACCAGCATTTCCGCTGGAACCCGTTTGCCCTAATCCAACGGAATTTCGATCGCGGGTTTGCGAAGGTTCGCGACGCATACGCGACCATCCTGGCAGCTTCGGTCCGGCGCCGGAGGGTTTTTCTGCCGGGCTTCTTGCTCTTGTTCCTTTCTCTGCTGCTTCTTATTCCCTGGCTGGGGCAGGACTTCTTTCCGGATGTGGATACCGGTCAAATCAAGCTCCACATGCGCGTGGCCACCGGAACCCGCATTGAGGAGACAGCGCGGATCTGCGATCTGGTGGAAGGGACGATTCGGCAAACGATTCCGCCGCGAGATCTGGACGGAATTTTGGACAATATCGGATTGCCTGTCAGTCCCATCAACCTGACCTACAGCGGTTCCGCTCCGATCGGCAGTGAGGATGCGGATATCCTCGTGAGCCTCCGTGAACATCACCGGCCGACCAGAGAATATGTGGATACGCTTAGCGAGCGCCTCAGGCAGCAATACCCAGACGCCACTTTTGCTTTTCTTCCTGCCGATATGGAAAGCCAGATTCTGAACTTCGGCATGCCCGCACCGATCGACGTCCAGATTGCGGGGCCCGATTCCGAGGGGAACCGCCGCTTCGCCGATAACCTGCTCACACAATTGCGGCACGTTCCCGGCGCGGCAGATCTGCGTATTCAGCAGGCCTTCGACCAGCCTAAACTTCACCTTGACGTGGATCGCACCAAGGCCATCGAGGGCGGGTTTACTCAACAGGACATCGCGAACAACCTGCTGATCTCTCTCAGCGGCAGTTTTCAGACGACGCCCACTTTCTGGCTGAACCCGAAAAACGGCGTGAGCTATAGCCTGGTTGCGCAGACCCCGCAGTATCGTATCCAGACACTGAACGATCTCAAAAACCTTCCCATCACCGGACCCCATGCCCAGGAGCCTGAGATCCTGGATGATGTGGCATCGATCCAGCGAACGAACGAGATGGCCGTCGTTTCCCACTATAACGTGCAGCGCGTCGTGGACATCTACGGCGCTGCGCGCCACCGGGATCTTGGTGCGGTGGGGCGGGATATTACCAAGATCGTCGATGCAAACCGGTCGAAGATCCCGGTCGGAAGCCGCCTCTTCATTCGTGGCCAGCTCTCCACCATGCAAGATTCCTACGTGAGCCTCCTGGGCGGGCTTATGTTTTCCATCATCCTTGTGTACTTGCTCATGGTCGTGAATTTCCAGTCATGGCTCGACCCGTTCATCATCATTACGGCGTTACCGGCCGCGCTGGGCGGCATTGTCTTGTTCCTTTTCGTCACGCGCACTACGCTCAGCGTGCCGGCCCTGATGGGCGCCATCATGTGCATGGGAGTAGCGACAGCCAATAGCGTCCTGGTTGTTTCCTTTGCCAGGGAACACCTTGAGGAGAGCCATGATTCGGTTGCCTCGGCAATGGCGGCGGGAACAACGCGCTTCCGCCCGGTGCTGATGACGGCGCTCGCCATGATTATAGGCATGGTCCCCATGGCCCTTGGGATGGGAGAAGGCGGCGAGCAGAACGCGCCATTGGGGCGGGCCGTAATCGGGGGATTGATCTGTGCAACTGTCGCCACGCTGTTCTTTGTTCCAGTGGTTTTCAGCCTGCTGCACCGGAATCACCAAGCCGTCAGCCTAAAGGAAGCGTAATTGCTAACGCAGTGGCCCATTTTATGCGCCCTTCCCGGCGCTACGTAAGAGAGCTTTCTTTAGCTAAGGTGCCCTGAGGAGATCGGCCTTGAGGGCGACAACCGGAGAATCACCGCAGACGCAACACAGGAGTCCGAAAAGTTATGAATGTAGAAATCGAAACACCGCGAAACAGCAGTCCTGGCGCCCCCACCTCGGTGCGGCCCTTTAGAAACCTGCTACCAATAGTACTTCTCGCTGTCGTGTCTCTGGCAGTTTTGGTCGTCCGCGGCATCCTGGCTCGTACGCGTGCGGAAGCGGGTTTAGTAGAAACGACCGAACGGAACGCTGTCCTGGTTGTGCGCACTGTCCATCCGCGCCCAGGGACTCCATCTGAGGAACTGGTACTTCCTGGAAACATGGAAGCCTTCACGGATACGCCGATCTACGCGCGTACGGACGGTTATTTGCGGCACTGGTACTTTGACATCGGCGCCCATGTAAAAGCCGGGCAACTGCTTGCCGAGATCGATACGCCCGAACTCGACCAGCAACTGGCTCAGGCACAAGCTGAACTCGCTACGGCGCAAGCAAATGCCAATAACGCCCGCACCACCGCCGAGCGCTATTCCGGCCTGATCAAGCAAGATGCCGTTTCCCAGCAGGATACCGACACCGTCGTTAATCAAGCTGCCGCGACCAGTGCCGCAGTGCGCTCCGCGCAGGCTAACGTGAGGCGACTGCGAGAACTACAGTCCTTTGAGAAAATCTACGCGCCGTTCGACGGTGTGATTACTGCCCGGGACATCGATATTGGTAATCTCATCAATGCCGGCAGCAACGGCGGCGCCAGGGAACTCTTTCATTTAGAGGCAATCGGCCGGCTGCGGGTCTACGTTCAGGTACCACAGGCTAGCTCCCGCGCCGCCACTCCAGGAACCCAGGCGGACCTGGTGGTTCCCGAATTGCCGGGCCAACGCTTCCCGGCACAGGTGGCAAGAACCTCAAACGCCATGGAAGTCGCATCCAGAACGCTGCGGGTGGAAGTCGATGTCGATAATTCCCGAGGCACTCTGATCCCAGGGGAGATGGTGGAAGTGCACCTAAAGCTTGCAACTAGGGTGAACTCACTGATCGTTCCGGTCAACGGAGTACTGTTCCGATCGGAAGGAATTAGCGCTGCTGTTGTCCAGAACGACCAGGTGGCTATAGTCCCCATAACCATCGGTCGCGACTTCGGCGATTCGCTCGAAGTAACTTCCGGGCTCAATGCCAACGACGATATCGTAGTGAACCCGCCCGATTCGATCGCCGCAGGCCAGAAGGTTCAGCTCGCCGCCGCGGGCGCGCAATGATGGCACGAAGAGATAGAAAGTTTCGGCCGCAAATCAGCTCGGAGTTCCAGAGAGTCGGAAGCAATCCCCGTGTGCATTATCTCTCCGAAGCCGAGTAATCGTTCGTGAGAACAGACCGAAGGATTCGAAACATTCCGGCAGCCATGTGGAGGCCGTGCACGATGAGTGTTCACCCCTGTTTTCATGCAATTCACTGCTCCCCATGGGCTGTGCGCCGAGAGAGCTGCATGGGACTTGTCTGGCAGGAATCGCGCTGACGCTCGTCGCTACTTTCCTGGTTGGTTGCACCGTCGGTCCGAACTATCATGGCCCGAGTGTACCCATCGCTCCGGCATGGAAAGAGAATGCGGTCTCTCCGCCGCCGAATCCGCCGAAACGGCACATGGAAAGAAGCCAAACCTAGTGATCAGGCGCTGTGCGGCAAGTGATGGGATCTCTACAACGACCCGCAGCTAAACACATTGGAAGACGTGGTTGCCGTCTCGAACCGGGCACTGAAAGCCGCTTAGCAGCAATATTTCCAGGCCCGAGAACAGGTGCGGGTTGCGCGCTCACAATACTACCCGACGCTGTCAGTAGGGCCATCCGTTGGGCGCACGCGCAATCGTACAATGAACCCAACACGTACCAGGACCTTACGGAGTACCAGTGCAACACTCTTGGTCTTGCTGGCGAAGCGCCGTGGGAGCCACACGTCTGGGGGTCAAGTGCGGCGCGCCGTAGAGCGCGCGCACGCGGGGATGCAGGCCAATGCATGATATGCTTGTAATGGCGCAGCGCAATCAGCTTGCACTAGTACAACATAATATGCTTGTATCTGCACAGCATGATATGCTTGTAATGGCCCGAGGGCCGCAGAGGTCTTATGCCCGCTCCGAACGAAAAACTCGCGGAATCGCTCGATATCCTGAAAGGGCTTCAGGATCAGGGAAGACGTGTATTCCGGTCCGATGAAATCAGCCGCGTCCATCGTGAACGGCTGGTCGGCAACGGGTTTCTACAGGAAGTGATGAAGGGCTGGCTGATCTCTTCCAGCCCCAGCACCCGCGAGGGCGACAGCACACCATGGTATGCGTCATTCTGGGAATTCTGCGCCCGGTACTGCAATGACCGCTTTGGCGACGAATGGTATTTGTCGCCGGAGCTGTCGCTTTCGCTTCACGGCGAAAAGACGGTCATACCCGCTCAGGTGGTGGTCTGCAGCCCGAAGGGAACGAACCATGCAATCAATCTCCTGTTCCGAACCTCGCTCTATGACCTCAAGGTCCCCGAGATGCCGGCGGCAACGGACCTCGTGATGAGGGACGGTCTGCGGCTTTTCTCGCCGGTGGCAGCAATCGTGAGAGTGTCGGAGAGCTTCTTCTCCCGGAATCCGGTCGAAACGCAAGTAGTGCTGGCGAGCTTCGCCGATGCCTCTGACGTTCTGCGCGTGCTGCTGAACGGCGGCCATTCCGCGAAGGCCGGCTATCTGGCCGGGGCCTTCCGGCAGATCGGCAGACCGAAACTGGCCGACGAAGTCCTCTCAACGATGAAAAGCGCCGGTTACGACGTGCGCGAAAGCAATCCTTTCGAGGGCAGGCAGATATTCGGCACGGGGCCGAAGGTTGCCGCTCCCATAGTGGGCCGTCTGGAAACGATGTGGCAGACGATGCGGGAGAGAGTCGCGGCGACGTTTCCGAAGGCGCCGGGGTTGCCAAAGGACAAGGCTGCTTACCTTCAGTCGGTCGATGAAATCTACAAAAGCGACGCCTATCACTCGCTTTCGATTGAAGGCTACTCGGTTACCCCCGCCCTCGTTGACCGCGTGCGGCGGGGAAATTGGGACCCAGACCATCATGACGATGATCGCAAGAGCCGCGACGCGCTGGCGGCGCGCGGTTACTGGCAGGCGTTCCAACTTGTCAAGGCATCCGTGCAGAAAGTGATCGCGGGCGAGAATCCCGGCGCGCTCGCGCGCACAGCGCACAAGGAGTGGCATCGCGAATTGTTCCAGCCTTGCGTCACGGCGGGCCTGGTCGAGCCTGGAGCGCTCGCGGGATACCGGAACATTCCGGTCTATCTGCGCACGTCGCGCTATGTCCCGCCCCGGTGGGAGGCCGTGCGCGAGGCGATGCCCGTGCTCTTCGATCTGCTCGAACAGGAAACGGAATCTTCCGTGCGTGCCGTCCTCGGCCACTGGCTCTTCGGATATATCCATCCCTACCCGGATGGCAACGGGCGGATGGCGCGTTTTCTGATGAACGTGATGCTGGCTTCGGGCGGCTATCCCTGGACGGTCATCCGCGTCGAGGACCGCGACGCCTACCTCGCCGCGCTCGACCGCGCCAGCATCGATATGGACATCGACCCATTCGCCGCCTTCGTGGCGCAACGAGTGCGGTGGTCCCTTGAGCGGCGCGAACTGAGGTTTCCAGCGCCCGAAGAAAGCCACGATTTTGACCGGAAAATTGTGTCCTTCTGGGGGCAGGACGGAGCAACCCGTGTGCGGTGCGCAATCAGCAACGAAGCTCTGGACGACCGCTTCCACGGAAATAAGAAGGACAAACTGGAAGTATTTAGAGCGAACCGCCAGACCATCGAAGACATCGCCCGCCAAAAATACGTTGCCGGCCGAACAGAGCCGGACGGGTCTGTGCTCATTCGGACCTTGGAATTTTAGGTTTCCCTTCGACATCGGTTTCGTCGTAGCAGCATCCCTAGGGGAGCTACGCAGCGGCCGATTCAGGGCTTGCCCGGAAACCTCGTCTATCAGCGGCAACCTCATGATTCTGCAAAGATACGACAGGCTGAACCCTCCTGCCCGCAATCGTCTGATTTTGGGCAGTGCTATTTGGGTAAGCCGGTGACACAAGATCAAGCACTTACAGCAACCCGAAGTCCAGGGATTCTGGGCCGGCGACTCGCCGAGAGCAGCGGCTTCCGACCTTCGACGCCGCGCTCCACTAACCTCAATTCGCGGGCCGTCAATAGAGCATTTTCCGATGCCGCAGGCCTCGGGTCACTCGGCAACAGCAACTTCCTGGGTTGCCACAACAATCCGTCCGTCGCGGACTGAAAGGATGCAATCCGCCAATTCCCAAACGAGCGGTGTATGGCAGATGAAGATGACTTGGTAAAATCCCCCCAGTTCCATGGCACGGCGCAGCATGCGCACGTACTCCTTGGCATTCGCGGCATCCAAAGCCCCCACGGTTTCGTCCCGGAAAAGAGTTTCGTAACGAATGCCTTCACCCTGTCGCATATTGTAAATGGCGATGCCCAAATTGACGGCTTCGTTGACAAGTACAAACTGCCCACCCGAAAGCTCATCGACCAAGCAAGTGCGGTCCAGGTTCTTGTTACGGACCTCGACATCGAAATCCTCCACCACCCCGCGGCCGTCCGCTTTGGGCCGCTGCGTCCGGAAGCGGATTTCGAACTTGTTGTCGAAGCATCCCTCCAGCAGGGCGTTGACCAGGGTTGAGACCTCTGGTCCGGCAGCTTGGATTTCGCAGAGCTGGATCTCGTCCGGGCCGAAGACCTTGGCGAGATAATTGAAATCCTCGCATTCAGCTCTCGCGGCGCCGAGTTCAGCTTCGACCTCAGCCAACCGAGTCCGTGCCAACTCCAACTGCTCATGACGCTGTTTGATTTGGGCCTGACGAGCAATGAGGCTGTCTCGTTCGCGCCGACAGGATATGAGCACCCGTTCGGCGTTTTCAATCTCTTGTCGTGAAGCCTGCATCTTGGCATCGAGATCAGAGAATGCAGAGAGCGCAGATTCCTTCCTCGATAGTTCATCACCGACTTCGGTACGGGCATGAGCCAAGCGGTTCAAAGCCTTTAGGCGTTCGTCCCGTCGCGCCTCGACGGCCCGCAGTTCCTGGTACCGCTGCCGCTCCTGATCGACTTCCCTGCGCTCTCGCTCGCAGCCTTCGAGCGTCCGGGTGAGTTCAAAAGATGGGGTGACAATCGGAATGAGCGAACTGCGTTGGAGCTCGACTTCAAGTGAAAGTGTCGCGACTTCTCCCTCTAATGCCGGGATCTTCTGACCGGCTTCGACGGCGCGGCGAATTTTTGGGCAGGAGGCGTAGGGTCCCTCGCCCCGGCACGGCACTACCGCCAGCTCTTCACGCTCCACCCGCAGCCGCTCAAGCTCGGCGATGTTGTTCCTTAATTCGCCATCGAGAGCTTGGAAGGTGCGCTCGATTTCAAGGTTGGTGGTTTCGAGCTCCTGGCTCTCTTGAATCTGACGATGCAGTTGTTCAATTCGAGCAGCCAGCGCAGTCTCTCGTTCCGTCAAATCTTTGAGGTCCTTTTTGCCGGCCAAAAGGCTTTCATCCTTGGCGACCTGGCGCTTGGTTTCCGCGATCTCGGCATCGGTTTTGCGCAGCCGTTGTTTTAGGGTCTCGATCTCAGCCAGGAGCGGTCGGCGATTGGTATCGGCTGCCTGAAGTTCCAGTACCCGCAATTCGACCACCCGTTTGTCGGCCTCCGCCCTCTCCAGCCGTGATGAAGCGTCCGCAAGCTGGGCCTCGACTTTTGCCGGATCTTCGACCCCGCCGTCAACCAACTCCCGTAAGCTTTTCACCTGGCCTTCGAGGCCAATCGCGGTCTTGGCCACTTCTTCGGCCTTTTCCTTGGCTGCGGCCGCAATCAGGCGAAGGCGATCCAAGCCGAGCAGTTCTCGTATGAACAGTTCTTTCCGGTCACTCCGGTCCAGCCCCAGGAAGTTTCCCGTCCTCTTTTGGTTCGAAAAGATCGCTGACTCAAAAAACGCAATGGTGCCAATCCGCTTGCGGACAAGCTCCTGGAAGACATCCTTCTTGCCATTGGTCAGCGGCGCCCCCTCCCCGTTAAAAAGGTAGCTCTCCATCTGCCGCGACTTCGGGTCGATCTTGAGCAGAGAGCGGTATCGTTGCCCGTTGACACTAAAGGCCAAATCGATCTCTGGCTTTGCGTGCGTGCAAAAGTCGTACAAGGAGCGCTTCTGCCCGGGCAGTTGGCGAAATAAGGCTGCAAAGATCGAGCCGATTAGAGTGGACTTCCCGGCACCGTTCGGTCCCACAAGCGCAATGAGGCCGGGGCCCAGCGCCTCGAAATCCACACTGGCCGGACCGGGAAAAGCCTCCGTAAGACCGCATAATCTAAGCTGATGGATTTTCACGTTTGTACTCCTAAAAGGCGGGCGACGTGGATGGAGTTTTGATGGTTGTAAGTTGTCCGACTTTTGACGAGCCGTCCCTGTATCAAGGCAAGACTTGCGACGAATGATGGCAAAATCCAACCTCTGAATTCCAGGCGCTGGTTTCCGGCAGACATGAAACTTGGACTGCGCGTTTTAGGCTCGTTCGCAAGCCCCAGGTCATAGAAGCGGGAAGCCGACCATGCAACAAAGCGATCGCAAGCAGGTACGGCAAGTTTCCAGATGCGGACTTGCACTAAGACTTCTGGACCGAAACAGCTTCCGGGTGCCCGTGAGGGAGTAGCCGTCCGTTCGCCTGAGCGCGCGAACTTTCTACCGCGCGAGGCCAGATTTGTATGGCGTCTATGGGTCCGGTCGAGCCCGGACTAAGACGATTCGGTGACTTGACTAAATAGATAGTTTAAGTCAATCTGGTAAATGTATGCAGCATCCGCAGTCCGCGCAAACACGAAGAAACCATATCCTTGACGCAGCCGTCGAGGTATTTGGCCGGTTTGGATTTCGGAAGACCTCCGTCGAGGACCTCGCTGCGGCAGCGAAGATCTCGAAACAGGGCCTCTATCTTCACTTCTCGAGCAAAGAGGAGGTCTTTGTGGCTGCCATGCAAAAATACCTGGACGACGGACTCAAATTGGTCGACGAGGCGTTGAGCAAGCCAGGCGCTTCGCTTTCCGCGCGACTCACGGCTGCCATGGACGCCTGGTTCGGCCGCCATCTGGCCACCTTCAGCCCCACATCTTTTGACGTGATTGAAGCCGGTGACCGACTGTCCGGAAAGGAGGTTGAAGCGTACAAAATTGCGTTCCGGAACAAGGTGGCAAAGGCTTTGTCGGAATCGACCGATTTCTTGCGGAGCAAAAACGTATGCACACCCAAGGAAATCGGCCGAGTGCTTTTCCATTTCGGCCTGACGTGGAAAGAAGGTTTCTCTTCCAGGGCAGCGTTCCTGAAAGAGGTCGAGATGTGTATCAAAGCGTGCTGTCAGATCGACAACAAATAGGAGAATGAAATGAGCACAGTTCTGGTTACCGGTGGGTCGGGATTTGTCGGGAGCTATTGTGTTTCACAGCTCTTGGCCGCAGGCCATGAGGTGCGCACGACCCTCCGAAACCTCAATAGAGAGCGGGACGTGCGCGGCATGCTTCAAACGACGGGAGTGGACCCGGCAAATCGACTGTCTTTCACTGCCGCCGATCTGGAAAAAGATGACGGCTGGCCCGCTGCGGTTGCCAAATGCGATTACGTGCTGCACGTGGCGTCTCCATTTCCAGCCGGCGCGCCGCGGCAGGAAGATGACCTGATCGTACCCGCACGCGAAGGCACCCTCCGCGTTCTACGCGCCGCACGAAACGCCGGCGTGCGCAGGGTCGTGATGACTTCCTCGTTCGCGGCCATTGGTTACGGTCATGCCCAACAAAAGGCTCCATTCGATGAGACCGTGTGGACCGATATCGATAGCGATGACGTAAGCGCCTACATAAAGTCGAAGACTGTTGCGGAACGGGCGGCCTGGGAGTTCATCGGGAATGATGGCGGAGGCCTAGAGCTTTCTGTCATCAATCCAGTAGGAATTTTCGGCCCTGTTCTTGGGTCTGATTATTCCTCTTCGATTGGCATCATCAAGCGACTATTGGAAGGCATGCCCGGTTGTCCGCGGATCTATTTCGGAGTCGTGGACGTACGAGATGTCGCTGACTTACACATTCGCACAATGACGGATCCTGGTGCACGCGGCCAACGTTTTCTTGCGGTCGCCGGTGAGCCGATGTCGATGCTGGATGTCGCCAACGTTCTTAAAGAACGCTTAGGGGCTGCTGCCAAGAGGGTTCCCACGCGGCAGCTTCCCGACCTTGTTCTTCGAATCGGTGCGATCATTAATTCTCAAATGCGCCAAATGGTACCCCAGCTCGGAAAGATCCGTAATGCGACCAGCGCTAAGGCCAGACGCGAGCTTGGATGGGCTCCTCGCTCCAACGAGGAAGTGGTCGTCGCCACTGCCGAGAGCTTGATTCGTCTGGGGCTCGTTAAGAACTGACTGCGATGCCGGCCTCAGCCACAATCTTGCCCTGATTCGCGAGCGGATTCTCGTCGGCCGCTCGGAAGTTATACACCCGCCGATTTGTGAGCCAACCGCTTGGGGGTGCCAGCCTGACTCCCAAGAAACGGGGTTCTGGGATGTCTGGATCTGCGCGCCTCCCCACTCGGTCGTAAAACGGCCTACCCCGCTATTGCGCGTTGATCTCGGGTCAACCCTTCGTACCATGGCGGATACTTTGGCGCAAATTGTCGCGAACAAGCCCTCGGCTGGGCACGGTGGGATCGTGACTCCGGCACGAGGACGGGGATCTTTATCGCTACTGAGCGACCACAGAGGACTCTACATGCGCAAGCTTGGCGAGCAGCCGCTCCTGCCTATCTACGGGGGGCTCACCTTTCAGGCCCCAGTAAGCCCGCAGCTTGCCTTCAGCCGTTTTGGCCAGACTGAGTGGCGCACTCTCCGTGGGGCCTTCCGGCTCGTGCTCGATCTTAACTTTCAGTTCGGCGGGGCTCGCTTTGAGCAATTGCTCCCGCAGCCTCGCTTGCTCCTCGCGACTCAGTGACTCATGGAGCCCCTTCGCCACGGTAACCACCAGCTTCACGCGAGCGTCATTGAGTCGTGCTGCGTCGGGCGGATTCTTGAAGTGGATTTCACCGTTCTCGTAGACTGCCCGGAGTTCTACCATGTTGCGCGTCGGCGACAACCGGAACTGGACATCAACGTCCGATAGGTCAGGCCTGAGAACCGGTTCCTTCAATGTGACCAAGTGATACCCTTTGTCCTCTTGCTCGCTGTAGTCGCACCGAGACAACGATCCCGCATACCAGACTCGGGGCGCCAGTTGCTGCCGGAGGTGGATGTGACTGAGCCCCACGTACTGGGCCTGCAAGCCACGCAACGGATCAAGTGGATACTCGGCGCATCGGCCGACCAGGGGCTGCCCGCTGCTCACCTTCGCCCCGACGACGCCGAAGTGGCCGAAGAACAGGCGAAAACAGCCGGGCCGCCCTGAAAACCGTTCGCTGAACTCTTGAAGCCGTCCGACGAAGGCCTCGGAAAGTTTGCTTTCCTCCGGATTCCCGGCAAACTCTGCCTTGCGCGGATAAGGAAATACGGCAATCGCAACATCATCAAGCTCGATGAATTCCGGTTCCGTGCATAGAACAATGGGATGAATGCCCTTGGCCTTCGCCAGGACATAAAGATCGTCCTCAAGCTCGGCCCCATGATTCCCAGCCACAAGCAGAACGGGCGCATGGTTGGCCATCCGGATCAACATGTCTACCCAGACGTTGCGTTCCTTAATGGTCGCCTTGTAGGTCGTCAGATCTCCGTTCACGACGAACAAGTTGGTATGTGATTGAATCGCATCCGCCACAAACCATTCCAGACACTTAACGGTGTCTGCGAAGTAACGATCTTCCTCTAAATGGATGTCGCCTAAATGTGCGCAGACCAAGTTCATGACAAACTCGCTCCTTTTCAATTGTTTCCGACTTAAACCATATCCTTGCCGTGGACGATGTGCCAAGTCCTTATGCCGCATGACCTCTTACAGATTTGACGCAACAGAGCGTGCACTAGCGTTTTTCGACATCAATGAATGGGTTTCGACGGATGTAGTCTTTTCGACTTGGCATATGCTTCTGAGGCGTTTGTCGATTGGATTGAAGGGGTTTTCGACGGATGAGACGTACGCCGACAAACATCAGCTTCTTCCAGGAGAAGATCGTCTCAGCCGGAATGGACTGGCTGGCTGGGCCGCGCTCGTTCATATGCGCTACGGGTACCGGTCCCGGCGTCCGAGTTGCGCGGGGGGACGCCTCCCTCTCATTTTGGATGTGTCAAAACAGACCCAATTGGCTCGACGGATCGATAGCCGACGTGGTGCGCCGTGGAGCCTTGCGCTTGGGCAGATTTTCGAGCGAACTGCCAAACATCAAGAGTTGTGTCACAGCTTCCGGGGCCGAGGGCGGTGGAATAATAACCTCGGGCGCATCCCCGGTTAAAGGGTCCGCCTCACCTCCGGGCGGTAAAGCTTCCGCTGTACGTGCTCCGAACACCTCCGCCTGCTGCTTTTGCAATTGTTTCCAGACCAAATCGGCAGACTCGCCGATTCCTTTTTCCGTCACCAGTTCACGTGCCATCGCCATCAGGATGTCGTCGCCTTCGTCGGTCGCTTGCAGGCCCTCGCTTGCGAATTTGCCTTCCATGGCAAGTGAAACCAGCAGCTTCTTGCCCATCAGCCGCACGCACGCTTCTTGCATGGTTCCGGCGTAATAGAAGAATTTGACGTTAACGTTGCTCCGCTGGCCGATCCGCCACGAACGCCGGCTCGCCTGCCGCAGCGTGTATATAGAATAGCCCGTTTCATAAAAGAAAATATCAGGGAATGACCACAAGTCTAGCCCAGTCTGGGTGAGGCGGGGATGCCCCACCACCACCTGGACGCCGGAGCGCAACTGCCGCTCGTACCAGGCTTCGCGCTCCTCCGGCGCCACCTGCGTCGTAAGCACAGCTACCCGGATCCCTTCTTTCGCTAGAATGCTCTCCAGCCGCTTGGTCACGTCCCGCTTCTGAGTGTAAACGGCGTACACCTGCACATTTCTTCCGCGGTTGAGCGAATCCCGAATTTCCTCCAACAGCCGCCGTTCCTTGGCGTAGATGAAGTTCTCATTCAGGTCACGCGTCGCAGAGATCAGGAAAGATTCGCGCCGCCCGGTCTCGGGATTGAACTCACGCCCATTCAAGTCTCCGAAGCCGTAGGGTCGGTCCGGATACGCCAGCAGCGCGTTCAAAGCAACGCTGATAATGGATTGGTTACCGCGGTGCTCGCGCAGCGCCGCTTTGATGTCCTGTTCCAACTGCTCGTAAGCCTCCTTGAGCGGTTGGTCCATCTCGACATCGACGACATCCTCCCGATAGGGCGGGAGGGCGTCAGAAATATCTTCGAGCGAAACGAAAGCGCCGAGACTCATGAGATGACGGCCGAAGAGCAGTGGTGATGCGCCCGGCCGGTGGCGGACCCGCGTCGTTACGCGAGCATCCGAACAAGCGTTGTCGGCAGGCTCGATTACGGTAATCTTTTCGAGCAAACCGTAGGTTTCGGTAAACGCCCGAAGGCCTGCTTCGCCGTGCTCGAATCCCTCTTCCAGCATCCGTGAAGGTCCCAGGCGGAACAGGATATTGAACAAGTCCGCAGCGTAGCCACCCAAGAGTGTGCCAGTCAGCACGGCGATGCGCCCAGCACAGTTGGCGAGCGTCCCTAGCGCGTTGCCCTGAGCCGTGTCGCCTCCCTTCAGCTCATGGACCTCGTCACCTATGGCGTAGTCAAAGAAATCCGGCATGTGCCGTCCGATGAACTCGATGGGTGCAAAACGACGGGTTTTCGCGCTGTCTGCCTGCCAAAGCGCACTGTACAGTGGGCGGCGCGCGTGGTCGCTTCCCTCTCCGCGGCCTAAGACTTCGCTGAGCTTGGCCTTTTTGAAGTCCATGGCCAGCAGACGCTCTCCATCCTCACCCACGTAGACAGGCTCTCCACTGTCGGGATTGACGACACAGCCTTGGTATCGGCCGCACCGGGCAACTTGGTAGGCATGGCGCCAGAAATATCCGAGCTTCGCCCGGTCTCGTCCGACCACGAATATCGAGGGACAGGAGCAAATCGACGCCCAACGCTTGCGCGCGGAAGGAGAATTCTTACGCAGACGCAATTCGGTCAAACTCGTGTGCAAGCCCTCGCGCACGATGCGGCCGTTGCGCAGCTTGACTTCGTTCACGCCGTGGCGGCTCGCCCCATTCGTAGCGTTCCGCAGGGAATCGATCATGAACACCCGCACCCGAGGAAGTGTCAACAGCGCTTCTCTGCACCACTTCTCAGTCACGTGCCCCGGCGCCATCACCAGGGCCGTATACGGTCGAACCTCCCGAATGCGTGTGCACGGCACCGAGGGAGATAAGGGTTTTGCCTGTACCGCACTCCGCAATCACGGCACCAGCACGCGCCTGCTGCCAAACCCGGGTCAAGCCCATTATGGCCAGGGTCTGTGCGAGGAAAGGTTTGCGAAGCAGCTTGCTGATTAGGGGTGATGGCGGGTCGTCAACAGCGTGCAGGGGCGGAAAAGACTGCAGGATTCTATTCCCAAGTTCCGTGGCATACATTCTGAGGTAGTCCGAGATGCTGTCTGGTACGGGCATTGGTCTCCTCCGTTTCGAGTTAAGTCAAATGAAGAATTGCGGGGCGGTGGGTTACAGGCAGGTGAGGACGAGGAGGTAATGGAGAAACGTCGGACGAGAGTGATTAACGCGCTGGCGCTGCCGCCGTTTCGAGCATGGTGATCGGAATTTCTGCTGTTGCGACGCGAAGGCTGGCATGTCTCGGGATGGCCGTGAACGAAATAGAATCCGCCGAAACTACCATCTGCTCGCACTCCACCCTGGCGCACTGACTGGGTGGCACCTGGAAATTCTCGGGGACACAAACTACTTCATCAATTTCGATATCGAGATCGTCGAGTATGTCCCCCACCGCGGAACTCGCGCCTTCGCTCTCCTTCCCGTCACCCGACGACTCAGCCCAAGGATCGAAGTAGCATTCCACAAAGTAAGCCCAAAAGTAGGTTTCGTCGATGTCGGGGTCGAGGTTCTTCTGTTCTCTGAGCACCGCAATCCTTCTCAATGCGAGCGAAGCAAGCTCCGGATTCAGGTCCACGAGGGCGAATTCGCACCCTCCGTTGCAGTTCTCGTTACTACTGGTAACCTTTAATGCGATTCGCATGGTGTCGTGTCCTCACGCTCCTCTGGGATGGCGGGACTATCCTTGCTTTCACCCCGCTGACTTC
The DNA here is from genome assembly GCA_963770415.1 of uncultured Acidobacteriota bacterium. GTDB lineage: Bacteria > Acidobacteriota > Terriglobia > UBA7540 > UBA7540 > CAVROP01. Next base: position 33,889 of record CAVYPU010000026.1, on the reverse strand, counting down.
CCGCCTCCAAATCAGTCTCGCCAACTGGAAAGAAACTGTTGGTTTGAGTCCAGCGGACCGGGCCATTTTCTTCGGGGAACTGGATTTGCTTCCGTCGAAGTGCCCTTCCAATCCATTTCAGAAAGATCTTCTTTGTGCCGGAGACCAGGACTGGCGAGCATCCCAGTCCGACTAACGGTCTGACTGCCCCTCGCCGGCTGAGTTCCGCATTGAACCAGTCGGCCCATTCCGGCACCACCGGCAGCCCGAACCGTTGCGCGACGCGATACAGCACAAACGTCGGATCGTTGTCACATAGCACCGTGCGGTTGCCTTCCCGGTCGGCTCCCGGCCGGGTCTTCGCCACCTCGGCAGAGAGGGCAACCAGGTGCCGGATCGGCCTTCGACCGGCGATGGTGATGGTCCCGCGAAAACACTGTGCATCGGCGCCCAGACTGCCGGTTATCGGATCAATCCCCGGACCCTGGACCGTGAAGTAACTCTCTTCCTTGATAGCTGCCCAGATGGCGCCCACGTCGGAGTCCCCACCGAGAACCGAAAGGAGGTGAATCTTCGACCGTTCCTTTTCGACCTCACCAACGAGCCGGTCCAGGCGAAGCCGGATGTGAGTAGTAGTGTCTTTCATCCGCTTCGTGAATTCCAAGAATCCCGAAGCGCTCATGCGCGTTTCTCATGGGCCTCCTTCCGCCGCTTTTCGGCGCGCTGTAGGATGACAGGATTCGTGACAATTCCTGCCACCATTGGTGACAAAATTCGCCACGATTCATGGCAAAATCCTACTCACAGTCGCGGGCGTGTGCTGAGAGGGGCTGGCTGCGTCTGAGGGACAGCTTCATCTCTTCTGTTTTGTCTGTCGCCGCGCCCTTCTGAACAGGGCGTAGAGCGTCAGTTCTTCGAGATCCTCCTCATCCAGATCCACCGTGGCGGTCAGGAGAGTATTCGTCTGCGATCTCGACTCAGGCTGGGGAAAGAAAGAAGTAATGGGCACTCCAAAGACTCGAGCCAGTTTCTGCAAGTCGGCAATGGATGGTTTGTAGGTGGCCGTTTCCCAACGAGACACCGTGTTGGCGGTTGTTTTGACAGCTTCGGCCAAGTCCGCCTGGCTAATCCCTTTGCCTCTGAGTGTAGTCCTCAGTTCCCGAATCTGGTTTCCAATGTGTTGGTAGATGTCCGGCATGGGGTAGATTCTCCTATGTCCTCATAAAGGATATTATAATCCTTTTTGTGTTGACATGCCAATAGCCTCATGAGATACTTCCTGTAGTAGGACTATAACGTCCTATACAAGGAATTGTGGGGGAGAGGCAACATGCCAGCGCTACTTGACGATTCTCATCGTAGTGATTTGACGTTTGTCGTGGGCGTGGGATCGACCGAATCCCAATGCGGCGAACAATTGCGGAGGGTGCGCGAGCCTGTAAGCCGGTCGAAGTCAGGCGTGCAGGGTAAAGTCGCGGATGTTTTGAATGGTCGCTCACGCCACGCCGAGTCCCAAAACGAACTGCGAGCGTTCCAGGTTCTGATGGCGACGGCCCGCGCTGATGCGTGGCAGGAGCAGCCATTTGCCCTCGATTACTACTGTGAAGGCATCAGGCACCGATACACGCCGGACATCCTGGTCACATGGGGAACCCGCCGGGAAGTCGTGGAAGTCAAGGAGGATTCGGAAGCCGACTTGGCCGAGAATCAGGCACGCTTCACGTTCATCAGCGAATTGCTGGCCGAGCACGGCTATCATTTCCGGCTTTGGAAAAAATCTGAAATTTGTGCTGAGCCACGCCTCACGAACGTCCACCTCGTATTACGGTATCGCTGCGTGACGGTTGGGGCTGCCGAGCATGAGCGAATCCGCCGCGCATTCTGCACCGTGCCCGAAATCACCTTACGCACGCTGTGCCAAGCGTCCGAGACATCAATCCAAACCGTGCTGCACCTTGTGCTCGAGGGCACCTTACACATCGACTGGTGGGAGCCCTTGGGGCTCGACTCCAAGGTAAGCGTCAGGCCAATCGGTCGGGCCGTATGGCCCTGCCCTCCATCGTTATTTTTGCAAAATCATTCCGAGGAGGCGAAATGTCAGGCAATGCGCTGAGAAAGGGTCTCAAGGTCAACATCGGGGGGATGAAGTTCTTAATCCTCCAAAGGCTCAGTGACCGTAGATGGCAGCTCGAAAACACAACGACCGGCGAATGGTGCATCTTTGCTGAGGACGACCTCCTCGACCGGTTCAGGCGCAATGAACTCTCGTTCGCGCCGGACGTCGATGAAAGGCACGCGCCCACTGTTGACAAGGTCGCGGCCCAGGCGGCCCGCCATCTTTCCGACTATCCGCCTGAACTGGTTGCACTGGCGAAAAACCGCGAGCAGTATCTGAAGGAGATAGACCGCCGCCAGCCCATTGCCATCACCGCTAAAACCATGGGGCCGCTCATACCGTCGGTATCGGAGCGAATCAACGACCCGAAGCCGCCGGGCTGGCGCACGCTATCACGGGACTACGGCAAGTGGCTGGCTGCCGCCCGTGACATTCGTATCCTTGTGTCAAGGCATTCCGATCGGGGCCGTTGTGGCTCATGGATGCTCCCGGAAGTGAAGGCCATCACGGATCAAGTCATCAAGGAGTTGTATCTGACTCCCGAGCGCAAGCGGGTTCCCGAAGTGCATCTGGAAATCGTTCGACGCCTCGACGAAGCGAACAAGTTCCGGCCGGAAAGTGACTCACTACCAATTCCAAGTCAAAGGACGATCTATCGCGCCATCGCGAGCCTGCCGCCGCACGAGGTCATGGCGGCACGGTATGGGAAACGCCGTGCCGATTTGGAATTTCGGGTTTCCGCGACGGGACCTGTAACCACTCGCGCTCTCGAGCGCGTGTCGATGGATCACACGCCGAGCGATATCATCGTCGTGGACGACAACAGCATGCTGCCGCTGGGTCGTCCGACGATCACCTCAGCGCTCGACGAGCATACGCGCTGTCCGATGGGCTTCTACGCCGGCTTCGAACCGCCGAGTTGCTTATCGGTAATGCGATGCCTCAAACACGCGATTCTCCCCAAGACCTATGTGTCGCGCGAGTGCCCGTCGGTGAAGAACCGCTGGGACTGTTATGGCGTGCCCGAACTCGTCGTGGTCGATAATCCTCCTGAGTTTCATTCCAGTCATTTCGAGCGTGCGTGCCTCGAAATCGGGACCGATATTCAATACGCGAAAGTCCTGGTTCCCTGGTACAAGGGGAAGATCGAGCGATTCCAAGGCACGTTGAATCACGACTTGATGCAGGGCAACCCTGGCACCACGTTCAGCAACATCTTGGAACGCGACGACTACGACCCTGGCCGGCACGCCGTCATCCTGCTCAGCACCTTACGCGAAATGCTCCACAAGTGGATCATCGATGTCTATTTACAGACACCGCATCGCGGCATCACCGACACCCCGGCGCATCGATGGCAAACCGAGATGAACGGCTTGCCGCCTCCGTTGCCAAAGAGCGCCGGTGAACTGGACATCGTGCTCGGCATGACGGCTCAACGTGTGGCATTTCACTATGGCATTGAATTGGAAGGGCTGAAGTACAACGGCCCTGAGCTGGGCGGACTGCGGCGGCGAATGAAGCCCGGAGCAAAGGTCGAGATCACGTTCGACCCGGGCGACCTCGGCCACATTAATGTGTTCGATCCGCTCAACGAAACTTATTTCCGCGTTCCTGCTGTTAACGAGAGTTACGCCAACGGTCTGTCCCTTTGGCAGCACAGGGTGATCCGCCGCTACGCTCAACGTCAGCTGAACATACGCACAAACATCGTGGCTTTGGCGCAGGCCAAAGCAGAAATCCGGGCGCTCGTGGAGCGCGATTTTAGTCGCAAGTCGACTCGAGGCCGGAAGCGCCATGCACGATTTATGGAAAACCATGCGTCCGCCAGCTCTCCGGAGCGAGTGGCATGTCAACCTGCTCTTTGCAGGTCCGCTACCTGATGGGGGTTTGGGCTGCTCCAGTATGCCAGCGCCTGGTGGCCAGAAGAGGGAGACAAGTCCGCCACCATCTCTCGGACTCAGTTTCGGCTCCTGATAGGATGGCTGGCCGACCTGATGTCTTTGCTGATGACGAGATTCTTCCGGTGTTTGAGGCAGCCCTCGACCTGCCACGCCCGTCCACTCCGCGCCGGCGGCCGTAGATGGCCGCCTCCGCCACGGAGAAGGCTGATGACTGAATCGATGGACCCCTCGGAGCGCGTGCTGGTCAAATATCCGCTGTTCAAGATAGCGGTGGCACGGATCCAAGCCTGTTTCGACAGTTTCGGGGCCACGGCCGAACCGGACTGTTGCCCAATCGTGGGAGAAAGCGGCAGCGGCAAGACCACCATCATCTCCTACTTCGCCAGCCTGCATCCTCGCGTGGACCACAAGTGCGGGCGTGGAAATTCCGGTGCTGCTCGCCAAAGTACCCGCCCGCCCAACCGTGAAAAGTTTTGCCGAGACGCTGTTGTATCAGCTTGGCGATCCGCTGTGGGCACGCGGGAATACCGTGAGCAAGAGCATCCGCCTGCGAGAACTGCTCAAGCGCTGCGGCGTGCGTCTCTTGGCGCTCGATGAGTTCCAGCACTTCGTGGATGCCCGACAGGCCAAGTATACCCAATGAGGTGGCGGACTGGCTTAAGGAGCAAGTCGAAGAAACCGGGGCTCGCCATCGTCGTGCTCGGACTTCAACGCTGTTTAGAAGTGCTGAAGCAGAACGAACAACTGCGGCGCCGTTTTGGCGCTACTTTGCGGGTGGGGGCCTTTCGCTGGGAAAACAAAGATGATCGAACGACCTATCGCGCTTTTCTGCGGGCCGTACAGGAACAACTTCCCGAATACGTCATGCCTCCGCTGGCGGATCTCGACATGGCCTTCCGCATGCACTACGCTTCTTACGGACTGATCGGCTACACCATGAAGATCATTCGGGGCGCTGCACGCATTGCTCGTGATCATCCGCGCCGGGAGATCACGCTTCGGACATTGGCGCAATCGTTCCGAGAACACGTATGGATAGAGCGGCTGACTGCTCTGAATCCCTTCCTTGAAAGTTTCGCGACCGACAAAGCTCCGCCCCTGAAACTGCCCAGCGAAACAGCTAAGTGCCCCGCCCCTCTATGCCCGTCTCCGAAGTGTTCCTTTGGAGCTGCATGCATGATCGGTCTGGAATACACCAGCGCCCGCCTCCTCTTTCGCGTCGACCCTATTCCTCTCGAGAGCCCGCGGGGGTACATGTGCCGTGTTGCCAGCGCCTACCATTATCAACGCCCAAAATGGCTGATGCGTCTTGCTGGATTCTCAGAACTCGAAGCCGCACTCTATAGCCAAGACCGCGCTGGCCGCATTGCTCATTTATTGCGACTCGAACCCGAAGAGTGGCTTGCCATGTGCTATCGGCTGGTCACGAGGCGGGGGCGCCGCAAACGGTTATTCTGCGGAAAGCCGGTTAGTACCTATCACCTCAATTTAGGGAAACCTCGCGTGTGCCCCGCTTGCCTCCGCGAACAATCGGTCTGGTGGGCGGTCTGGGATCTCTGTTTGGTAGCTGCCTGTCCCGTTCATTGCTGTCTTCTCCTTGACAGGTGCCCAGGTTGCAAAAAGAACCTGGCGTGCCAGCGTCCGGCCGTCCATGAATGCCGCTGCGGTCTCGACCTACGTACCCTTGTAACCGAAAGAGCAGATGCTGACTTGTTGGCGATCAACGCCGTAATCTACCGAGCGGCCGGATACTTGATTGGCGACGCGGCACAACGAGAAATAAATCGTCATGATTTTCCGCCCGAACTCTTCGGTTTAACCCTGGGTTCCCTGCTGACGCTACTCGGTTGCGCGGGATCCTTCGGGCGCCGCGATATCCGAGGCCGCGGACGAGCAGGATGCACCCGCATCGACTTGAATGTTGCCATCCAGGTTGGCCAGACTGCTGTTTCTATCCTGAGAAATTGGCCCCACCAGCTTCGTGCTTCGTTGAAGGGCATGGTCCCGGAAAACTTTGAAGACGCTGCCGCTCTGAGGTTCGGCAAGATCTTTGGAACCTTTTACTTTCGCTTATTTCGTGGCCTTCCTCGAAAGGATTTTGGATTTCTACATAACGGCTTTGAAGAGTTTGTGCGCGAAGATTGGAAAGGCCTGGTCCGTGGGCAGCATCGCTACCTCTCGGTCTCAACTCGGGAAAAATCTCCGTGGATCCCGCTGGCTGAAGCGACGCGAATAGCGCGAACCAATCGAAAGCGCATCGAGAATCTCGTTCGTCAGGGCCAAATCGAAGCTGGTTTTTTCAAACTCCGCCGGGGCCGCACACAATGCTGGGTTAGACGAGACTCGCTCAACCAATGGATCACGGCCCGTGACACATGCTTCGGCCAGTACATGTCTGGCCCCGAAGTTGAAAGAACAATAGGGTTGGGATGGGCCATCCTTCGACTGGTAGCCCAAGCCGGACTCATCCGTTATGCCCAAAGTGCTGACTGCGGTCCACGTCATGGTCGGCAACCCTTCTTCCTTCGTGAAGATGTAATGACGATCAAACTGGCATTTGAGAAACACGCTGTGCCTGAGCGCGAATACTCCAAGCCGGGAGAGTTCATAGCGCTGGGCAACGCCGTCAGGAGTTTACTTGGCCGCCATTCTGGGCTTGCTGCAGCCATTCGGGCTGTTATAGATGGTACCCTTGTCCCGGTTGCCTTCACGTCCCGAATCCCTGGGATCATGGGCTACTTATTCCGCTCTGATCATCTTCGGCTGTATCGGCCTGTGAGGGGGGCTTTGCCCTCCGAGGGCTTCCTTAACTATGCAGAAGCGGCATCGAGCTTAGGTTCATATAGCCAAGTCGTTCGGCGCCTCGTCGAAAACCGTATTCTTCGCGGCCTGCCCGGATGTCAGCCGCATCATTGCAAGCTAGTGCCTGCGGGTGAGGTTCAACGGTTTTCAAACCAGTACATAGGTCTAAATGCGCTCGCTCGGCAACTCGACGTCACAGGCTTCTGGCTCAGACGCCATCTTGAGAAAACCGAAACTCCGGTGTTGGCAGTACCGGTGAGGGCAGGGGTAACGTCCTATTTTCTCCGGAAAGAGCTCGCAGCAGCCCTGCAAATCTATCCGGCAAGGACGTCCCGAAGGTAGCCATCAGGTTGCCAATGTGTATTCCAGGCGCATCTCTTACACTGTATGGAGCAGCTCTTGCCCGGCCTGACAGCCTCGGCAGAACTCGGCCTCACGTTCCCGGAGATGAGGTTTATGCCACCAAAACTGGCAGACCGATAGGATTTTGCCAGTAATCGCGGCGAAACTTGTCGGCAACCTTGGCGAACCGCCTTGTAAGCCCTTTCATTTCAGCAGACCGAGTTGCACTAATTCTGTCAACCTACAACCTGATTTATGGAAGAGGCCTCGACCACAAAGTGTCGTGGCCGAGGCCCGCGGCACCTCCTCTCTCTCAGGCTCTCCAACTGGCCCGAGTTGGGGAGTGGCGTTCGTGGCAAGATTATCGGAGCGTGGCGATTTCGCCGGTAGCGTAGATGAGGGTCAGTTCGTTGGAGAAGCGCTCGCGCTCGGTGATCGTCACAACCCCATCTTCGTCGTGTTCGTTTTTGTCCACTACCTTTACGGAATGCCATGCGGCCAAGTGCCGATCATTTCCGGCGCCAAAAATCCCATCCAACATGGAAGACACAGCCAGTAACGCAGTATGTCCTCCATGTAACGGAGTTAGCGGTCGTCCGGAATTGGCGGGGGGCTCGGCAAAGAGAACGCGTGCGGCTTGGCGGTAAGCCGCAGACTGCGGCAACAAATCCTCAACTTCATCCAGCGGGAGGCCACGCGATATGAGCTGAACCGGCCCGCCAGGTGGCACCTTGTATTGCACATCGGGTTCAGAGGGCAGGGTAGGTAGCCGCGTGAAGTCTCTCGCCAGGCTGGCGAATTGGAGGCGCGCGCGGGCGATGTCCGAGTCCTGCAAACGCTCCCGCTCGCGGCGGTCCCGCCGCAGACCAATGATCACCACCTGCTTGTACCGCACACACTCGGGCGCTTCCAGCCGGTAGACCCGAACGTCGCGAAAGTGTGAGGCAAGAATCTGGCCACAATCGGCGAGTCTTTCACACGGAATCACGAGCACCAGAACGCCGCCAGGCTTCAGCCAGCGATAAGTGTGGGCAAGAAAGACCTGCTCAGTACGGCCGCTGCGACCGTCTGCCTGAACGCTGCAGCGTCCAGTCATAAGGAGGGTTCAAATATTGAAGGCCAAAGCTCTCGACCGGACAATGCACCTCCAAGGTATTGCCTTGGATCACGTGGCCAATCCGGTTCTTGGCCTGCTCTGCCCGGTAGGCATCCAGCTCGATACCATAGCGAACTACTTCGGCGCTACCGGTGATGGCTGCGAAAGCGCCACCGTCGCCGACGCAGGGGTCGAGGGCCGACGAGGGTTGTTCTGGATATAGCAGGAATTTGCGAATTCGCTGAGCTTCCGATAATGGTAACGGAAACCAGCCCAGCTTGAGACGTCCAGACCAGCGCATCGGGTTTCCTTTCTTTGACAAATTCTGATATTTGCGTCAACATGCACCAGCCCTTGCATGACCAGGACAATGGTGATAACTGAGGGGACAATAGACGTGTCATCTTCGACTGCCATCAGGCGCGGGCAATGGCCCATGACGGCTGTCGCACCCTTTCTGCCGGGGGCGAAGGACACTTCCGCGGCAAAGCCGTCTGCCGTCCGCGCCCTGCTCCCAAACCTCCATGGGCACGAAGATGCGTCGCAAGCGCCGCGCAACTCGGTGAGAAGGCCGTTTACCGGCAACTTGCCCTTCAACTTCCGAGTTACGCGTGATCCGGCCGGAGGCTCTTTGTACGTCCCCAGAACACCGTTCCCGTCTACCTAACCGCTGGGTCCTGTCTCATCAGATAATTGAGTTTCTCTGTATGGCGGTTCGCAATCCTGTCGTTTGCATCTCGTGCGATTCGAAGATCATCACGCGCACCTAGATTGGATGATAGCGTCAACGATCTGCTTCCATGCTGTTTCGTCGCGATTTCTCAGATCTGCGTATTTTATGTCTGAGAGGATTGCCGGAACGTCGCAGGTGTCAAGGAGGACCGGAAGAAGACGAACTGAATTGCTCGATAGCTGCCTCATCAGTGCCGAGGAGAACTCACGCCTGACCCAAGGTTTCAGAACTGAGGTCGAGGACAACAGCAGGATTATATGAGTAGCGCCCGAGAGGCCTGAGTTGACTTTCTCAACGATGCTGTCGCCCACCTTGATTTCCCATTCGTCCAGCCAAACCTCTGCGCCAGCTTGCCTTATATAAGCTGCAAGGCGGCGAGCTGTAGACTTGTCTTCCGTAGCATGGCAAATGAACACTCTTCTATCAGGCACGCTGAGACGACGGAAGAGCTGAAGGATTGGTTGAATCTCTTCTCGGATCACCGCTGAAGGACGGCCTGAGAGGTCAATGCTGAAGGATGGACCATTGTTTGGACGATCCTTCGTGCTGGGCGGAATAAAGGCCTCGGGAAGTTCGCCGCGCTCCACCAGTGGAAGGTATGCTCTGCGAATACGTGCAATGTTCATTTGCCTGTGTTCTTCCGAACCCACAAAATAGACGCCACCGAAAATGTTGAGGTATCGGTTGTCACCTTTGTCGCCACCGTTCGTGATGCTCAAATAGAATTCGTAATCCGGCGGTGGGGATGGAAGATCTGCAATATATACACTCGAGTGCGGTAGAAGCTGACCGATGCTGAGGTCGCCCAACGCCGACAATGGGATTTCGTATATGCCCGGGGGAACCTTTCGATACGGAACCCCGTTGACCACAAAAACTTGTTCATCCATCGATGGCTCCATGTGATGGCGAACTCTCTCATACGCCGTAACTGGCGGACCAACTCCTCGGGCCTATTAGACCATACGTAAACCGGGCGGAGAAACAGAATTGATAGCTGAATCCACCATTGTCACCGCAAGAAATCCATCCTCAACGGGCAGATGGCAGGCTCAACCAAAGCAGTTCCGCTTGGATTGTCGGCTCCCCTTCCACAATGGCGACCGGTCGCAACAGCCATCATTTGGTCGGCTCGATGCCAATATGGTCGTTTACCGCGCCCCGGGTCCGCTGCTTACAGCCCAAGTATCGTTCCGTCGTCTGTACGGAAACGTGGTCCAAGAGAAACTGTATTTGCTCTAACTCACCTCCAGCCGCATGGCAAAGCCTCGCACACGTTCGGCGGCTATACCGAGATCGGCATAGACGGAGCTATGCCGCGCAAAAAAATATGCCGAGCCGCCCGGCTTATGCCCTCTGGTTTGCCGACTTCCTCTCCGGCGACTCGGCATAGTTTCAGGTCGATTTACAGCTCTTTCAAAAACTTCAGGAGGGAGTCCTCAGGATGGTAACGGCCCGTCTTGGTTCCGTTCCAAGACTCCATCTTGCCCAGGATCTGCTCTTTTAGCGCCAAGTTCGCGTCCAAATAGATTTGGGTAGTGGCGGGCGATTCGTGTCCGAGCCACAGAGCAATAAACGAGGTATCAACTCCACCCTGGAGCAAGGCCATCGCCGAGGTGTGTCGAAGAACGTGGAGAGTAACACGTTTCTCACGAAGCGACGGACAGTTCCGGCGGGCGACGGCCAGATGCTTGGCCAATAAGTATTGCGCGCCGTCGGAACTCAGGCGGCCACCGCGCGCATTCGGAAATAAGACATCTTCCGCGGCGCGCTGTGGCTCGCCAAGCCATGCTCGTAAGACTTCGACCGTACGTTTCGCTAGGGGAGTGCAGCGCTCCTTGCGGCCTTTGCCCAGGCAGTGGATGTGAGCGCCCGTCCCCAGAGCCACATCCCGGCGGTGTAGGCCGGTGACCTCTGAAAGGCGCAGCCCCGTCTGAACCGTGAGCAGAAGGAAGGCGTGATCACGACGGCCGCTCCAGGTGCGTTGGTCTGGGGCCCGGAGGAGTGCTTCCACCTCGGGATGAGTCAGGAATCCGACCAGCCTCCGGGACTGGCGTTTATTGGGAATAGCAAGTATCTGTTGGATGCGTGCTGCCTGGGCTGGTTCCTGGTAAGCAGCAAACCGGAAAAAGGAACGGATGGCAGTCAAACGCAGATTGCGGGTGCGAGGACCATTTTGGCGACACTTTTCACAGTGATCCAAAAAGGCACCGATAAGCGAAGCGTCGATATCCTCCCAGGTCAGTTGCGAAGGTTGCCGACCTCGTTGTTGCTGCACGAATTTGAGCAGGAGTTGGAAGGTGTCTCGATAGCTGGCAATCGTGTGGGAACTGACCTGCTTTTGGTTGACGAGCCGCTGGGTGAAGAACTCCTGGAGCAGAAAAGGCACGCGGGTGGCAGTGTTCATGGCAGCACCTCCCAATGGCTCTCCAACCGTTTGACGGCCCACTCCATCAGTTCGGGGCAATGCGTCAGATACCAATAGGTGTCACTGACATGAGCATGGCCCAGGTAGGTGGAGAGCACGGGAAGCCGGCCCTCCACATCCTCCCCGGAGCGGTACCACTGGATCATCGTCTGGATGGCGAACCGATGACGAAAGTCATGGAGACGCGGCCCGCGGTTGATTTTTCCCTGCCGCAGACCGGCCCAGCGAGAGAGTTCGTAGAAGGTCCGGCGAACCGCGGAGACTTCCAGCGAGCGCCCGAAATCGGAGACGAAAAAGGACTCGCTGTGGCGGGGACGAATGAGCGAATCGCGCTGCTGTGTGTAGTGGCGCAGGGCGTTGACCGTGGAGGGATGAAGCGGGACGAACCGCGACTTTTTGAACTTGCTGCACCGGATGGTGAGGATTCCTCGTTGGAGATCGGCGTCCTGATTCCGCAGTGCCAAAGCCTCGCTGATGCGCAGGCCCGAGACGGCCAGGAGGCCGAGCAGGCAATAGTAGGTGTGGGGCCGAATTCCCTTCGTGGACCGCAAGCGCGCCGTTGCTTCGAGCAGGCGTCTAATCTCCTCGGCGGTGTAAAGGTAGGGCCGCGCACGGGGAGGTCGGTAAGGCAGCAAGCCAAAAGGTGGGACTTCAGTACGAGCGTCGATGGCCTGTTGGTATCGAGCAAAGACCCGAATGGCCTTCATTCGGTCTGCCCAAGTGGCCGGTTTCTGATGAGGGGGCAGTGTCGCCCATTCTAGGGCCAACGAAATGGTTACGTATTCTGCTCCCCTGGCCTCGGCGAAGGCAGCAAACTTCAGCAGCAAAGCTCCCACGCATCGTAGTTTGAATCCCAAACTGCGACGTAGGGAAAGGTAATCCTGGACAGCTTGGCGGAGGGTAGTCATTGCGCACCTCCCAGCCACGGCAGGGCGATGCTTCGAAGCAGGTGGAAATCAACTTTGGCATAGAGGTTGGTCGTTTCGATCGATTGGTGCCGGAGCAGTTCGGCAATCTCCGGAAGAGAAGAGCCCTCGTTGACCATCCGTGTGGCAAGACTGTGGCGGAACAGATGTGAACCCTTACGCTGGGATTTGATGCCAGCCCGGATGATGGCCCGCCGGACCAAAGTAGCAATGGCCCCGGAGTTGGTGAAACCGGTCTTGGGCGCTACATCACGGAGGAATAGACGGCGACATGGGGAAGGGGGACGTCCGCGCTGGAGATAGCAGACGATTGCTTCTCCGACATCGGCTGGCATAGGCATCTGAGCCCAATGCCCGCCTTTGCCGCGGAAGGTGATGCAGCCTTTCTCCCAGTCGATGTTATCGAGGGTCAGCCGCACGATCTCATCGGCACGGAAGCCCAGCCGGGAGAGCAGCAACAGGATGGCGTAATTCCGCATGCCGGCGGCACTGCTCCGATCGCATTGGGCCAGCACTTGGCGAACTTGGTCTGGAGAAAGGAACTTCGGGATCGTTGATCCTGGCCACATGGCCACACGAGGCACGCAGGCTGCCAGAGCGCTCGTGATATCCCCGCGCTGACACAAGTAGCGGAGAAAGACGCGGAGAGCTGTGACCAACAGCTTGGCACGGCCTGGGCTGTGACGATAGGCGTGACGGCGGACGAATCCAATCACATCGTTAGCAGTCAGCCGCGCGCAGTCGATTGTCCCGCCAGGGAAACAATCCGAGAGGAATTGATGGAGAATTGGCTGCAACGTGAGGTACGACACGAGGGCAGCTCCACGCTCCTCCAGGAAATGGCGGCGGAAATCCTGAAGAAGAACTTGGAAAGCGTTGAGGGGTGGAGAAACCTGTGTACATACCTCGGGTCTCACCAGTCGTAGGAAGCGCTGTAAAGTGGATCGCTCAGCGTGGGGTTTAACCCTTCGCCGTCGAACTTCGATGAAGGAGTCGATTACCGTGGGCTGGATGTCGTTGAGGGTCAGCCCCTGCTTCTCGAGCCAGAGACTGAAATCGGCAATTTGCACCAGATGTAACCGGGCAGCCGCCCGGCAGAATCCTTGCGCTGAGAGCCAATCGGCGTACCGATCCAGGTAATCACCCAAAGGCCCGTGGCGCAGCCTTAGTAAAGTTTCAGGTTTGGAAAAGAATCGATGCATGGGTCACCTCCTAGCTTTATGCGATACCAGAAAGTGACCCCAAACTATGCCGAGTCGTCGAATACAGACTCTGCAAACCACAAGGAGGACAGAGGGCAGCTCGGCATATTCTTCCATGCGGCATAGCTCCGTAGGTCGTGCGGCGCAAGTTTTGCAATTCCTGTTTTTCCGGCGAACTCCTTCACCACATGCCAAACCGCTTTTTCAATCAACCCTTCTCCCCAAATTTTGCCTGTCCTGTGGACGCGCCTGAATAGTCTCCCACTGCTGATCACGGCGGCAGAGAACCAATCATCCAGCAGTTGTCGCACCCAGCCGGGCAGTGGGATTGTGCGGATATGGCCGGATTTGCCGATCAAATCCACGATCGCCCAATGCTCTTCTCGTTGCTGAAGGTGTTCAAACGTTAACTCGACCGTTTCGTGTCGTCGTAACCCACACGCCAAAAGCACGGCCAGCAAAGCTCGGTCACGTTTACCTTTGAGTCGCTCAGCATCGGGCGCTTGCCACAGGGCTTGGCTTTGTTCGGCGGTCAACCAGTTGCCGAGTCGGACTCCCAGCTTTTTCACACCCTTGACCCGACGGATGCCGGCCGCCAAATCCGGACTGAGAAGCCCGCAGTCCGACGCTTCATAGGCAAGACGGCGTACGGCCCCGAGCCGTAGGTTGATCGTTCCGGGCGCGAGTTTCCGGGATTCGAGGTGAACACGATACCGGAGTACTACGGCCTTGTTGAAGGCGAGGCGCGGCTCCGAGCAATACCAGTCCACGAATTCATCGATGGCGTGCCGGTATCCGCGTTGGGCATCGGGGCAAGTGAGGCTATTGAGAACGCAAGCTTTGGCGTGATCTAGGTCGGGCAATCGAAGGATCGTCTTCGGAGCCTTACGTGCGAGCTTTGAGGAACGGTTTTTCTTCATGGCCAGCGGCCCTCCACGACCGCTGACCATTAATGCAATCAAAACCGTCTCCGCGTAAGGTCCGAGTGCCCCGCCATCCAGCGCGAATCGCTCGAAGCCTTCCCTTAACCTGCGAAAATCCGCGGGCACTCCCCCTCCGTGTTGCCTTCCGAGATTGGTAGCGTCTCGGGAAGTTCTCAGGGTATGATTCACCGCTGGACCCATTTTTTGTTGGAACAAACAGACAGGGTAATCTTATGAACGAGTTGACCTCCGAGTACCCATGTCCGTGCGGGAGCGGCAGCAATTTCGACGCGTGCCATGGGGTTTCAAAATTAACGGAAGAGCGTCTGTACGCCGCAATTCACGAAGTAGGACATGCCTCCTCACTACCCGCGAATTCAGGGCAGCACGTTAGTTTTCTTGAACCATGTCCCCTCTGTCGCGATGGAGCAGAGGCGAGCCTCTATTCACTAGCACACACTAGCTATTCGAAGGCAACCCAATTCGATCCGTATGGGCTCTTGCTCTATGGTTTGGCTGGTGGTGCATCTGAAATTGTGTGCGGGGGCGTTCCTGCCTCGGAGAAGTTTGAGTTCGGAGAATTTCCCGCAAGCATGGGGAACGATTTCGAGGACCTAAGGGTCGACTTTGAGCACCGCGGCATTTGGGAGGAGGCAAAAACAAGCATTGGTCCCTGCTTTGTATTGGTCGTTGAACATTTTAAAACATATGCTCCAGCGATAAGAGGGCTCGCTTTGCAATTGATCGATAAACAGATTTTGACTCACGAAGAGGTGAACTTTGAATTCATTGACCGCGATCAACTGCTGGTCAAAATGCAGGAGGGTGAGCCGGCCGAATAAGCACTTTGCGTGAGCTGCTTGAGACTATTGCGGTCCAGTAGTTCTGCTGGTCGTCTTCGCATTCGCCCCGCGGCGCGTCGCTTACATTGTGCGAGGGTCGTCGGCAAGCTGGAAGTAATGGCGCAAAGCGGCTGTTCTGGAGGTTCTTCCGGCTTGCCCGTTTTCTGGGAACAAGCAGTTGCTTCGAAATGCCTGCGTTCGTCTGGACGGAAGGTGATGTGTTCTGTGTGATGTTTGATTACGAGAGGAACCCAATGTCTGCATCAAGAGGCACGCGGTACCACGAAGCGGCACACGCCGTGGCTGCGCACGTGCTGGGGATAGGGCTAGAGGAAGAAGGTATGGTTCTCAACTCAGATCGGGATGCTTGGGTGGTGGTAGTCGAGGTGCCCCCGAACGAAACCGGCGAGGATTGGTTCACCATGAGAGTGGCAGTAAAACTCGCTGGACCTCTCGCGATGTGTTGACTGCGAGGAGAAAAGCCGCAATGGGACACCCTGAGATGCTCGGCGGATTACCACACGGATTTTGAAGATTCTCTGAAGCTTTTTTGCTCGTATTGGAAGGGAGTCGGGGGCGGCGGTAGCAGCGACCAGGTTGATAAACAAATGGATCGAGCCGCTTGCATTGCAATGGAATGCATCCAGAAAAACAAGGCCGCCATTGTGGCGGTTACCGATGCCACAGAGGGAAAAGATCGTTTCTCCCGCACTGAGATTATTACCTGCATTCAGGCTTGTCAGTAGCAAGCCTCTTCTCCGCCAAGTCCTGTCCGCGACGCTATTTAGGTAGCGACCACAGTTTCGGGGCGTATTGTCGCTAGCCTTGATCGGAAATGACTCGGCCCAAGCGCGGTGACTTTTGGGCCGCGGGAGGATGGTGACGGGCCGAGGCATTTTCGATAAGGAGACTAGAACGGACCCGCTGGCGCGCACGACCAACTATGGAGATTGAATGCTTTTTTCTTTTGAGTTGGGCGTTGCGAGGGTGTGGAAGATAGGCGGAGAAGATGGAAGCGTTGGCCGTCTGGAGGCTGTGGAGGGGCCGAGGGCTGAGGGTAAAGGCTGGCGTGGACCTCCAGTGCGTAGGGGCGAATGGAGCGTAAGGCACACCCCGGCGCGGGCGTGCGGGCTGCACGTCGGTGGTCCGGGTTGGCACGCACGTTCTAGGAAGAATCAAAGTAACCATGCACCGTGAAAGTGATTCTGCGCTGGCGAATCGCTGGATGATGATCATCACCGTGCCACAGTGGGGACAATGCCAGATGGCGGCGTCGGTTTGGGGAGCTTGCGCTGTGGCGGGCGGCAAGGGAGCGTTCGCCAGCAATTGCCGGCAGAGCTTGACCCGCGCGGCACGGAAGCGATTGCCAAAAAGCCGAAGTGACGGATGCGCACGAAGCCTTTGGGCAAGACATGGAGGAAGAAGCGGCGTAAGAACTCCGTGGCCGTGAGCGTCATCGGGCGTGTCTTGCTGCCGTGGGCGTAATCCTTCCAGCGGAAGGTGACGCGCTCGCCATCGAAGGATACGAGTCGATGGTTGGAGATGGCCACGCGGTGGGTGTAACGGCCGAGATAGCGGAGCACCTGCCGGGGCCCGCCGAAAGCCGGCTTGGCATAGACCACCCAATCCTGCCGGTGGAGGCGGCGCAGCAGTTGCGCGGAACTGCTTCTCATCAGCCAGTGCGGCGGAGGGTCCGGCGCAGCGTAATTGCTTACGGCGGTAGAGGCGTTTGAGGCCGGCGATGAACTTGCCGCGGAAGACTCGGCTCAGCACCTTCACGGGGAGAAAAAAGCCGGGATAGCGAGGAGGCACCCAGCGGGTGTGATCGGGAGAGATGCCTCCCGCCGGGATGACGCAGTGGATATGCGGATGAGCGAGCAGATTCTGGCCCCAGGTGTGGAGAATGCTGAGGATGCCGATCTCCGCGCCCAGGTGCTTGGGGTCGGCCGCGATTTCCAGCAGGGTGGCGGCGCTGGCCGTGAACAAGAGATGGTAAAACTGCCGGGGGTTGTCTTGCGCCAGGAGGTTGAGTTCGTGGGGGACGGTGAAGACCACGTGAAAGTAATCCGTGGCCAGGAGTTCCTGTTCCCGCGCGGCAAGCCAGCGCTCACGCGCCTGGGCCTGGCACTTGGGGCAGTGCCGATTGCGACACGAATTATAAGAGATGGCCTGAAATCCGCATTGGGGACAGGCATCGAGGTGACCTCCGAGCGCGGCGGTGCGGCAGTTCTGCAGGGCGCGGAAGGCTTTGAGCTGCTGGAAATCGAAGCTCGCTCGATACCGGTCGAGGAAGTGCTGGCCCTGAACGCGGAGGATATCGGCCACCTCCACGGCGGGTCGAGTCATTGTTTATGTTTGCGGCGTGAGCGGTGGACGGCTTTCTCGGACAGGAGAAGCTGCAGGCTCTCCAGGGGATTGGGAAACGCCTGCAGGTGCCGCTGCGAGAGGTGCAGATAAACCGCCGTGTGTTTCCAGACCGCCATGGCCGAGCAAGAGCTGAATGGTGCGCAGATCGGCTCCCGCCTCCAACAGATGGGTCGCGCACAACTGTGGCGCAGCAGATGAGGCGTAACGCGTTTGCTTGATGCCGGCGCGGCGAGCGGCTTACTGACAGGCGATCCCAGACCATCTTGGGAGTGATGGGTTGTATCGGCGCGCCAGTTGTGGACCGTACCGGGAAACAGCCAGGTCTTCGGTTTCATCCAGCGCCAGTACTCCCGCAAGGTCTCCAGCAGCTTGGGACTGAGCGGGACATAGCGGTCACGCCCGCCTTTGCCGCGCTGAATGTGGATGAGCATGGACTTGCTATCGATGTCCTTGACCTGCAAGCTGGCGCAGTTCGAAGTTCCGCATGCCGGTGGAGTAGAGGACCATCAGCAAGGCGCGCGGTCAAGCAGATTGCGAGCTGAATCGATCAGCCGGGCCGACCTCCTCCACCGTCAGGATCGCGGGCAGGCGGCGTGGTGCTTGGGGTAGGGGATATCGGTGGGTGGCTAAGTGGCGCTTCAAAGTCCTGTTGAAGAAGAACCGCAGCGCGGCGACTAGGCCCACCACAGTCCCCACCGCCAGCTTGCGATCGCGCAACAGGTACGCCTGGTAGCTTCGAAGCTCGTTGAGTCCCAGCTTGTCCGGTGACCGGCCAAAATGCCGGGCAAAGTCGGCCACGGCCTGCAGGTAGTAGGGGATGGTTTTGGCGGAGTAATTCCGACGCTGGAGTTCCTCCAGCATCATTCGACGTAGTCGGGTCATAAGCACCTCCTTATGACCCCACACTACTCCTGGTTACGCGGAAGGTTTTAAGACGCGACGCACGCGAAAAGCGTCCCCCGCGCCAGCGGGTTCGTTCTCGTCGGCCACCCGGAAGTTGGTTTTTGGGGGGAAACTATCCACCTGGCTGTGTAGTCGGCTTCTCACGGATCTGGCCGGCGCTGTGGTTGCGGAGGGTGGGAAAGCGGAGGGACCCCATCAAACCAGATCACTCACGGGCAAACCAAGCCCATTTGACCGCGATTCCCAGGCTGGCTATGCTGCATTTGGGATGACCATTGAACCCACAACTGAATTGGCCCCAACGATCCGGCGCGGGTTCTTATTGGCGGCTATACGGGAGGGTGATAAGACGGCCTGCCACTTCAGCGATGGCAGCAACCTCCTCGTTTCTAACGTTCTGGGTGCTCACATCCTCCCTGGCGATGAAATCACCTTTCCTCTGGCCATTGACTCCCCCGGCGCTAGGACTGAAATCTGTATTAGTAAGGCCCCTTCCACCGGTGGAGATGAAGATCTGTACCAAGCGCCTATCAGTTATGCTGGACAACCCAAGGCCGACAAGCGGGGGCGACTCTACATGCGGGTTGAGGTCTCGCCAGGCCGACTGGGTATTTCCTCCATTCACCTGCCTTGCTACGTCGTGCGCGACTATTTTTACAGCCCCGCACGCGGCGAGCCCTGGATGCACCAGCCGAGCTTCTATGACGTTTTGCGCATCACCCCGTCAGCATCGCTCGCTGAACTGCGACTAGCCTTCCGGCTGCGGCAATTGGAACTTCGCGCAGGCGGGGCTTCCAAACGCGACCACGCCACGCTGGAACGCGCCTTCAACATCCTGGCACAGCCGGAATTGCGGTCTTGTTACGACTCGTTGCTAAAGAATTCGTCGGCACCGGCGCTCTTTCCATATGGCGGTTTCGGTTCGATTTTGGTTGCCGGGAATCGCTCGCCGGATGGAGTGACATTTTTCGCCACGCAAATCCTCTCCTTCATCCCCGAGCATCGGGAGCGCCGGTTTCGCGCGCCGTTGCGTTATTTTGACTTTCACAATGACCGGGCCATATATCGGGATGCCCGACGAAAAGTCGAGGTAACGCTCGATCAGTCAGCACTGCCGATCACCTGGGACGCCACCTGGAAGCAGTGGAAACATTTGCTGGGCGCCAAGCTCGAACTGAAGGGAACCTTCGTTGAAACCGGGAAATACCGGCATCGGCGTGGTGAGTGGCAGTTGATGAAGTGGGAAACGGCCTTACCCAGCCGCATCGCGGTAAAGGTGCCTGCGAACCTTTCTGCGCAGGTTGAAACCGCCCGCAACAGATACCACCGTTTTGGAGAGTTTTCGGACGCCTTGGCCAGCATCCGTGCCCGCATTGAGCGCGAGCCCATGGAGAGGGAACAACTGCGTAGCCTGTGTTGGGATCTCGGCCTTCCCGGCGACTTCGACATCGCGGAGATCAACTGGAAACCTGGGTATGAACCGTTCTTCTACCAGCAGCTCTCTCGTCGAGCGCGGCAAGAGTACCTATTTCGTGACGAGTATGTTTTCGACCTTCCAGGAGGCGTGGCGGTCGAAAAACCGCAATTGGGCCATGCGACGTACCTGTTTTCCAAACCCTCGAATATGGAAGTCTTCCTGGCGGTTTATGCAAAAAGCCCCAAGGGGGACATTCGAAAGAACCGTAGCAATGTTGCCGAGAAGCTCGGTTTCCTGGGTCGCACCGTGCACACTTCCAATCCCCGTTTGTGGCTGAAGAGTATGGAGTCGTTCCTCGCCGACGGTGGTAGATCCGAATCGGGGATTTGACTGTGGGGACGGGTCGCCCGCAATGGCGCGCGCACTTGTGATTCTGTCTTCCGTAGAGGTTGCCCGGGACGGTGTCGTTTTCAAAGCGGAATGAAGGACGGAGGGGCAAAAGTGGTTCGGCCTGAAGGTGTGTCCGAACCGGGGGGCTCAAAAACATTTGATGATGCGAGCGATGATGCAGAGCGCGCTTCCTAGAATCGCCGTCATCAGCACAAAGCCAACGGCTAGCCAAAGGAAGCGGCGAATACCTTTGAATTCGTTTTGATTTCCAGACATGTAGAAGTTCTCCAGTTCTCATTAAGTGCGTGGGTGCCATCATGCGAATCGGCCACCATCCGTGGCGTCGGCCGGTGCTGACAGGGCGACGCTCCAGTCGGCATTCGCGAAGGGTTGCAAGATGGCGGTCTGCTTTTTGCAGAAGACGAGGGCTTATGGACCAGTTAAGAGGCCAGAAGGCAGATGTAGGCCCGACGAGAAGATCGACGGATATTCGCCAGCCCAGCTAAATGAATCGACAGAGGGGCGGTCAAGTGACCGGGCAAGTCATGAAGCGCGCTTGTTCGTCCGGCAACGCTGCCTGATCCGCCTCCACACGGCAGGGTCAACCGCAAGCCTTGCCCCGCAGCCTTCCCGCAAGTTGATGAATCCGCCGTGGTAGCTGATGTTCCCATAGCGAAAGAGCCGTGCCAGCAGCGCCAGAGCGTGTTGAGCAAGGACTTGGTTGATGAAGGGACTTTGCCGTTCGAGGGCCTGTATCGCGCTGCAGCTTGGCAGTTCGTCATCGTCCAAGCTACCATCCACCGTCTCCGGATACAGCTCCGCGACGGTTCGCAAGCGGGTTCTGCTTCGTCGATTCACTTGGTTCAACGGCTCCCCCAGAATGAACTGCCCCGCATCGGAAGCTGACCCGATATCAAGCCAGTAGCCTGTCCCATCCCACTCGCTGGTGCATTCCCTGATCACCGCGCGGGCGACGCGTTTGTCCACGCACCCGATAACGATGTCAACCCGGTCGAGTCGCTGCTTGCCGACCAAGTGCTCAGGCACGGCCTCCCAGCCCAGATTCCAGAACAGATTGAGCCGGTTCACGAGCACGACGCATTTCGGATGGCCCACTTCATAGCGACTGAATGGTTGCCGCACGCAGTTGCTGGGAGATATCACGTCCCCGTCCATGATCGTGACGTGCAGGCCCTCGGGATGCCCCCAAGCGATCAGCGCTTGGTGCAAGAAAGGCAGGCCGCCGACCACGGCGCTACCGCTCCCTCCGCAACCTACGACCAGCACTCGCACCCGCCGTCGCAACAAGTCCGTATGAATGGTGTGTGTCTCCATAGGCTCACTCCCGCTCCACAAACTGCCGCAACGTCTCCTTCGCGTCCGTCAGGAATTCCGTGGGGAAAGGAACCTGGCTGTTCTTCAGGCTCTTCCACAATGATATGAATCCGTTTGGATAACTGGTGAGACGCACTGCTCCGCTTGGGTGCGTGAATTGGCTCCGAAAGAAGCCCGCTTGCCACCCGGCAATCGACTCTACAGTCGGTTCATCCGGGACGCGCATGGAGCCCAGGCACACCCGGCCGGCAGCGTCACAGTTCCAATAGGGAGCCGTCTTCAGGGGCGTTTCTCCTCTCGGGCGCTCGTCCGTCTCCAAGGCGCGCACGAAGAGTTCCCGGCGTGTCACCTTGAAGACCAAGGCAGGGTGGGGATAGGTGCCCCCGTCCAGCGCGCGCGCCTCCGGGTCCACGCCGCCAAAAAACATCACGTCGCGCTGGGCCGGCATCCACCAGACGATCATGTCGGGCGTGCGCGCCAGTACCTTCTCGGGAAAGATTTCCGTCGCGAGGCGGGCTCCCAACCCCTCCGCTAGCGTCCTCAGAAAGGCTGTCGTCAGGGCTTGGCCCGGCCCAAGATGCGGGGCGCCACCTTTCCCTCGCATCACGACGGAGTGAAGCGTGGCGAACATCGATGTGCCATCCCCGTACAGAAGAATCGCATTCGTCAGCCTGAATGTCCTATTGGCTCCGATTACCACTCGCGCTTGCATGGCCGTCCTCCCAGTCTGAAACCTATTTCTCATTTCCCGGCATGAGGTCGATCAACCGGCTGGCGGCGGCGAGGGTCCGGCAGACTACCGCCAGGGTGTGAAAGGCAGACCGAATGCTCTCATGGTCAAAGGCGCTGAAGGGCAAGATCAGATTGGGCTCCGAACTCGCCTCGCCCCACGATTGTGACTCGTCTTCGAATTGGGCTTCAACCAAGTCGCTTTCCGCGAAGACCACTAGCACCCCAGGCAAAGGCGAATTCGTGTCCATGAGCTGCTCGCGCATTTCATCGGTGACTTCGGGGCGCGGCGCCAAGGCTGAGGTTCGTTCCAGTTCGAGCGCGGCGGCAAGGAGGGCTTTGACCCCTTCTTCCCTGGCTTGCGTCGCCATTCGGCGAAGGGTTCGCAAGCTAAGCGGCTTCTCTTTCATGCATGCAGGTACGGAGGCTGCCACGTCCGCGATCTCGTACTCTTCCTCTTCTCCCTCGGCCCACTCGCGAAGCATTTCTACGTGATCTTCCGCATCGACGTGATCATAGGTTCTCACCCACGTATTGAGGGCTCCTGTAAACAGGCGGTAGAAAGTGGCGGGAAGCCTCGGGTGCTCCCGGCCCAGAAGTTCCAGTGTCGGGCCAGCTACGACAAAGGCGGCGCTGTCAGGATGAAGAAATAGGTAAAGCCCGCGGCCATCCGGGTCGGACTCGCCTGCTTCCAGGTACTCGTCCACAACCTCGCTGAGCGTTAGCCGGAGGCAAAAGCGCCGCCGGATCGCCTTTCCGCCGTGAAGGTCAATCCAGCGATTCAGCGTTGCTTGCACAAAGTCGGTGGGATCACGCTGAACGCGCCGCCAGTCGCTCGGGTCCGCGATATCGAGCTCGAGTAGCGCCTGGGCCAAGCGGGTTGCCGTGCGCTCGCCGGCGTGAAAGTGATGCTCAAGGGGAACACGGTCGAAGCTTGGAATAAGCACATGGCTTCCACTTCCTATCATGCAAGCGGTGGCAGCCATCCGGGGGGCGGGGCAAGGGGCGTTGCGCAGTGGGCGCGCCTTTCGGCGTCTACCGCGCGGGAGAGGACCAGAACAGTCTGTTGAAGTTGGGGGCATCGAGCGAACCTCGCGAGGAGGGTTTGATTGCGGGGGTGGCGGTCCTCGCTCCGCTGCTGGAGTTCAGCCAGGACCACCTGCTTGGCTTTCTCTCTTCGTACCTTCGAAGCGGCTCTCATCAATGCCTATCCTTTGGTACCAATTGATACGACGAATCGATAGAGCAGTTTGTCGCCCACGGCCTCGGGTCCGGTAATCGTCGCGTTGGCAATGTCCGGGTACATGGCCGCCAGCACGGTGCGAACCTCTTCTGGCGAAAGATGACGGCCAGGGTCTGGGATCTTCACTCCATTCCAAGAAAATTCACGTGCTAGAGTGCTAGCTTGCATGAGCTATCACCTCCTGTCGATTTGGTGGCCCCTGCGGGTTCGGCCGCCGTAGTGTTTCCGAATAGCGTGTTGGCCATGGGCGCCGCATCAACCATCTGCCGTGGAGCAGTGGGGGCGGTGCTTGCTGCAACCGGCGCCTTGTCGGCGGATTTCTTGTTTCGCTCCGCCGCCTTCTTGCGGGCTTCCTCCTGGGCAGCCTTAGCCGCAGCTTCCATTTCAGCTTTGGCTTGGGCCAGCGTGCTGCCCAGTTGCGTGTGGCACTCGACGTAACTCGCCAAGTGCTTTCCCAATTCTGCGTCGAGTTCCTCCGGCGTGCCGGTGTAACTCAACGGGGTAGTGAGCGCCGGGTGGTCATCCTCTTTCACCTTCTTGGGGATGACGCATACCCGGACCGTCTTTTCGTCCTCGCGGGCCACGGTGATCAAGACCGTGCGGCCGGCGAGCAAGGGCATGAGTTCAACAAACACTGTTTTGGTCCTCCTTGGTGATTTGGTTCGATTAAGCAGTCTTACCCGAAGGGTAGACCCGCAACGAGCTTATCAATTCAGTGCTGGAGCATTTCTCCGCATCATGCAGAGATGTGTGTTATGATTTGTGTACAGGAAATCGCTTTCCAGGCATTTCATTTGACACAAAATATAACTCATGTTATGTTTCATGTTTAGAAGATAGCTCTGTGGACAAAGTACGTAGCACAAAACATAATTCCATGCTGAAGACAGTTGGACGCCAAACGGCGCGTCTCTTAACCACCCTCTATGATCAGCCACAATCGGCGTTCACCCTCGCAGACGCGGAGAAGATCACGGGCCTTAACTCCAGCCTCGCCAGCAGCCTGCTCCACAAAGCTGTAAGGCGGGGCCTCGTGTCGCGACTGAAGCCAGGGGTGTTCGTCATCATTCCGCCGGAGCTTGGGAGCAGCGCCGAATACTCAGGCAATCCGTACCTGACCGCCGCAAGGCTGGCAGGCGAGGCTCCTTATTTTATTTCTCACGCTTCGGCAATGGAAATCCATCGCATGGTGACACAGCCGCAGCTTGTCCTTTTCGCCTCAAGCTCGAAGCGCATCCGTAGCCGCAAACTTCTCGGAACGGAATTCCGGTTTGTCTACATTAAGCCCGAACATTATTTTGGGACTACGAAGCATTGGGCCACGAAACAAGAGGCTATCAATATCAGCGACCTCGAACGGACGATCATCGACGGACTCCGCCAACCGGAGTACTGCGGAGGAGTGACGGAAGTCGCCAAGGGCCTCTGGATGCGCCGCGAGGACATGAAGGCTGCAAAACTGGTGGAGTATGCGCTCCGCCTTCGCGTCGGCGCCGTATCCCGCCGTCTCGGCTACATTCTTGAGCTCTATGGAATCGCGGCGGAAAACGAACTCGCACGTCTACGGGAGTCTCTTACTGCGACCTACGCTCCACTCGACCCCATGCTCCCCAAGGAAGGTCCGCATCTGAAGCGTTGGCGACTTCAGATCAACATCACTCGCCAGGAACTCGAAACCGTGCGGACTATGTGACATGATTCCCCAGCGCAATATCTCTCTTCTGTCTAATCGGCTCGCGAAGCAGGGCGGAACTCGGCTTCGCGAGGACGTGCTCGAACGCGATTACTGTCTTGCATGGCTTCTGTCCAGCGTTGCGGAATCGGATGTCAAGGCCGTTCTTGCGTTCAAGGGTGGAACTGCCCTGAAGCGCTGTTACTTCAGCGATTATCGCTTCTCGGAGGACCTCGACTTCACACTTATGGAGCCCATGCCATTTGAAGAGTTGAGGGACCGCCTTGTCCCGGTTTACGCCACCGTGCGCGAGGCCTCGGGCATCGCGTTCACTTTCGAACGGGAAGATCGTCAGGCGCACGCCAACAGTTACACGTTCTATCTTCAATACGTGGGACCTTTGCCCTCCGGGAATGACGTCAAAGTGGACGTTACGTTGCGCGAGTACTTAGTTTTTCCGCTGGAAGAGCGCTCCGTGTTTCGCGGCTATGAGGAATTTTCGGATCTGCCGGAAAACCGGCGGATTCAGGTCTACTCGCTTGCAGAAATTGCAACCGAGAAAACGATTGCCCTCGCGGACCGGGCACGCAATGAACCCCGCGACCTTTACGATCTGTGGCAGCTCACGTCGAATGAAGGCGTCGAACTCGGTACCCTCGTCGATGCGGTGAGGCGGAAATTAGAATTTCGTGGAAAACCATTTGAGGGTATCGCAGCGGCAATCCGTAACAAAGAAGCTCGCCTGAAAGCACTATGGTCACGCCGTTTGGCGTATCAGATGGTGGCACTGCCGCAGTTCGACGAAGTGTTCCGCGCCGTCCAGCGAACGCTCCGACAAGCTAACCTTCCCTAGACATGGGGCTCTCTCTGTTGATGGAAAGGAAATTGACTGATTGGAGTTTTGAAGTCACATTCCTATACCCCCCGGGAGCAAATCGCCCCAATCCCGGATGTGCTTGGTTCAACTGAAATCCCTTCCTTCGCCATCCTTTCGCTTTTTGCGGGCCACGTCTATAATTGTGCTTTATGGCGAAGCAGACCCAACTCGTGCATGATCAGCATATCGTGCCACAATGGCACCTGAAGGAATTCACCGGTGGCAACGGCGCGTTGTGGTGTTACAAGAGACACAAGCCGGTAAAGAGGTCCTGCCCCAAAGGCGAATGTTGGGCGCGCGATTTTTACGAATGCGACGTTAATGGAACGAAGACCGAGAACAAGTACGAGCGATGGCTAGCAGAAATCGAAGACGCGGCGGCCCCGGTTCATAAAGCCCTCATCAATCGACAGGCCCTCAGCCAGCGAGGGAGGATGGTTTGGGCGCTTTACGTTGCATCCTTATTCCTGAGGACGAAAAAGGTTCGTTCGCAAATTTCATCTGCGATGGTGCAGAAGTTTGGGGAATTCGCTGATAACCCGGACTTCGTTCGCGATGTTCAACACGATCTGTTCCAGAGGGGTGATCTAGTTTTCACAGACGAGCTCAAGAAATTGGTGGAGCGACTTCGCACGAATATGGACAATAGCCCGTCCTACTATCATTTGACATCGCTGCAAGCCAATTCGAATTCTTTGGCGAAGGCGTTAGCGGGAAAGGTCTGGCATGTCCTGGAAGCCGCACCGGGAGAATTTTTTGTGATTTCCGACTGCCCCGTGACAACCTTTGAGCTTGTGTCGGGTCACTACTACCCCGGTCCTGGGTTCGGTAAAGAAACCACATCTGTAGTCTTGCCAATGACTCCGAAACACATTTTCCTTGCTTCCTCACCAACGGCCCGCTGGAAGCCGGTTGGGCCACCAGAGGCGGTCCAAGCGACGAACCTGTTAACAGTCAGGTTTGGGTTCGAGAGGGTATGTGCACACGTCAACTCAGCCAAGGTCCAGGCTCTCGTTGACGCGGAGATAAATCGGGTTACCTTCGGCAGAGACGCATTTGTGCCGGCCAGCCTTCCGCAGTACCAACCCCGACCCAGCGTGCAATAGCGTGCAAGGGTCTACGGCACAGGTGGCGATTTTGGCATCGGTGGTAACATGGAATCTGTAAGTTACAGACGGGTCAGGGTGTCAATGGGTTCGAATCCCACCCTCTCCGCCAGAAATCAGATTAGAATCGATAATAGAGACTCAAGCAGCAGCCCACCGTCTTTGCCCCATAGCATTCAAAGTCTTCGGTCAACTGTCACCTTGGGCAGACTTGCCGAAACCCGCGACAAACATGATTTCGTCCATAGGTGGCAGGAGGGAGTAGAATTTCAAAGTTTAGATGGAGCGAAAAAATGGGCCATT
Organism: uncultured Acidobacteriota bacterium; assembly: GCA_963770415.1. Taxonomy (GTDB): domain Bacteria; phylum Acidobacteriota; class Terriglobia; order UBA7540; family UBA7540; genus CAVROP01. The sequence goes on along the minus strand of CAVYPU010000026.1, from coordinate 6,254 downwards.
CGAAGTTCGTGTTATTCGAAATCATACTCCTCTGCGTGACCCCGACAGCGCAAGCTACGCGTGTGCCCGGGTCTGGCAGTAGCGTTCCCTTGGCCCCTGTTGGAATGGCGGTGCGGAAGTTCGCCGATGAAAGCCGAAAGAATTGGCAAGGCACGGGCGCCAGGCCAGAGAACACGCTCGTTTGGTACCCTGCAGAGGCGGGGTCGAACCTCGCGCCAATGCGCTATGGCGACCCAACTCAGGCTCCGTACTTCACTCAATTTCCGGTGGCCTCGGATGCAAAGCTCCCGGCAGAGCCAAAAACACGTCCGATGCTTCTCCTTTCGCACGGGTTGACGGCTCTCGCTCTCGAACTGATGTGGCTGGGATACTACTTCGCGCGAAGGGGATACATCGTGGTGGCCGTTGACCACCACGGGAACACAAGTGCGGAAGGCTACGAAAATATGGTTCCCCAGGGTTTTTTGTTCAACGGGGAGCGCGCCTTGGATCTAACGGTTGTGCTCAACAAGATGTTGGCGGATCCGAAGTTCGGTCCGCATATTGACCGTAACCGAATATTCGCAACGGGTCATTCCGCCGGCGGGGTGAGACGTTATCGCCCTAGCCGGGGCACGTTTCGATATGGGACACCTGGCCGCGTTTTGCAACTCCCCGCAGGCAGACGCGGGTTGCGAGCCTCGTGACATGATCGCGGCAGGAGTTGCGAAAATCAGGGAACTGGAGCGAACCGACCCGGCAGTACAAGCGGCGACGGCCCGTCAAAAAGGCTCATACGGAGATCCCCGAATCAAGGGCGTGTTTGCCATGGCGCCCGCGATCGGCGAGGCCTTCACCGAGTCAACGGTGACGGACGTTCGCGTCCCAGTAGAGATTGTTGTGGGGCACGCGGATACGGTTACCCCACCCGCCACCAACGCCGAAAGGATTGCGAACTTGATCAAAGGGGCAAAGTTTATTGTGCTTCCCGGCAATGTAGGCCACATGACCTTCGGAAGCACGTGCACTACGCTTGGCCAAGAAAGGTACGAAGGTTGCAAGGATGGAGCGGGCGTGGACCGAGACCGAGTCCATGAGCAGGTGGCCGAGATGGCGTACGAATTCTTCCAGCAGATCAGGAAATAGGACCTCGTTGTATCCCTTGCGCCTCCAAGCAAGAACCCAGGTCCGACGCGGATGGTAAATGGACACTACGCGTGCGGAGACTCAGCGGAGCTTGAGGATGCTCACGACATTCGAGAAGTCATCGGTCCATACTCTTGCCCGCGTGGTGGCCGGCAATGGCTTCCAGTGCGGGTCGCTAGCGAGTGAGCCCAGGTCCTCCACCTTGCCGGCCATCACCACCCAAGTGGACGGGAGCTTTCCTTTCTTCATTTCGATTTCGCCTATTGCCGTATCCCGGTTCACCAAACACGCCAGTCCTGCGTCTTGGGCCAAGTTGCCAAGGACCTGTTGAAGATCCAGGTAACGGTTGCTGATGTGAAATGCCAACACGCCACCTGGCGAGAGCTTGCGCAAGTAAAGGCGCACAGCCTCGCGGGTGAGGAGATGCGTGGGTATGGAATCACCGCTGAATGCATCCAGCACGATCATGCCGTAGGCGTGATCGACAGCATCGCCGAGCGACAGGCGGGCATCGCCGAGCACCACCCGCGACTGCGGAGCGCAATTCGGAATGAAAGCAAAGTAAAGCCGATTAGTGGCAATGCGCGCCACGAGCGGGTCGATCTCGTAGAACGTGAACTCATCGCCGGGCGTTTGATACGAGGCCAAGGCCCCGGCGCCAAGCCCGACAACGGCCACGTGGCGCAAACGCTCTCCCCGGCAGGCTGCAAATACCTGTCCAATCGGCCCGCTGCGCGTGTAGTAAGCGAGGGGCTCGCAGGCGTGAATTGGGTCCTGGCTTTCGATTCCGTGAACGGTGCCGCCGTGAAAGAGCATGCGCAGACCATTCGCGTCGTCGCTCGCAACACGATAGACTCCAAAGAAACTCCGCTCAGTACGGAGGATGTGATCGAAGGGCCCCGGTGTAAATGCTGCTCGCGAGGATGAGGGCAGCGAGCCCCAGGGCGAAGCGCAGAGGGCGCTTGCCAAAGCTGAGGCACCACACCATCGAATATCCGAAGAGCAGAATGTTTAAGGTGTGCCCTGGTTTCAGGCCTTCAGCTTCGAGTGCGAGGATCATCACCGCAACGCACACGCCGAGTGTGAGGGGCAGGAGGTAATCCAATTTGCGCGCCCGGGGTGTGTCGCCCGCGACGTCGATGGGTGGGCGCAGGGCCGCAGCAAACACAAGTGCGATCGGAAACTCAACCAAGGAGCGGAAAACCAGCGGGGCAATGAGGGCGTTGAAGACTCCGCCGAGTACCCCACCAACCGATACCCACAAGTAAAACTCCGTCAGGCGCGCCGCTGCAGGCCGGTCCCGAGAGAGTTCGCCGTGGCAGACCATGGCGACTGCGAAAAGGGTGAGGAGGTCGATCACGATCACAACGAGCAAGGGCAAAACGGCCTTGGACACAATCGGGATGGCGGTAGCAAGGAGCAGAAACGGCAGCCGCCGTACGAGCCATCGATGCGGGAAGATGGGTTTTGGGGCAAAGACGAAAACGAAGCTCAGAAGATAGAGTGCGAGTGGGAAAACCCACAGCAGCGGGATTGCGGGGATGTCGGTTGTAAGAGCGCTGGTTACACCTAACATCAGGCTCGAAGGTACAAACGCCAATGCGACCCAGCGGAAGCGCCGGCGTGGGCTCAAAACCTCATGGCTTTGACCGATGCCATCATCCTCCAACTCTTGAGGCGCCGCCGAGGGGTCAACAGGAAAAGCCCGATTGGGCGCGCGCCACACGAGCACGGCGCAAGTCGCTACGAGCAGCAAAAGCGCACCGTAGCCCCATGCCCACAACCGCGCCTGCTCGCTCAGTCGCAGCGCAGGCTCAAGCAGCAGCGGATAGGCCAGGAGGCCAAGCAAGCTTCCGAAGTTGCTGGCCGCGTAAAGAAAATAGGGGTCAGCCGCCGAGGGATGCCCGGAGGTCGAGAACCAGCTTTGAAGCACGGGCGTATTGGCGGAGAGAACGAAAAAGGGCGCTCCAACGGCTGCCGTTAGTAAAAGGAGCAACCAGCCCACGGGATTAATTCGCGCCGGCGGCAACCAACCCGTAGGAATGCGGAAAGGCAGAACCAGCAGGGCTGCGATGAGCAGGGCCATGTGAAGACTCATCCGTCCACGCATGGTCGGCAGCTTCACCAAGACATGAGCGTAAGCGTAACCCGCTAGAAGCATCGTTTGAAAAAACACCAAGCAGGTGTTCCAGACTGCCGGTGTCCCTCCCAAAAGCGGCAGCACCATCTTGGCGAACATAGGCTCCATAAGAAACAACAGCGCAGCACTCACGAACATCGTCGCGGCAAACGCCCCCACGAGTGGGAAGTTGTTCCGGCGAGTAGTTGGCGTAATCTGCTGTAACCGATGCACGGCTTGGTATCCTTTACGAGATGTGGAAAAGAACTTCCAGAGTGTTCCAAACCCGCACAGATTCTCGTTTACAAGTTTCCGCACCGAACGTTAGAATGGATGTTCCCGGGTTCATTCCTTGGGAGCACAGTTCACCAGTCTGTCTATGTCTGAAAAGCTAGCGATTTATCCCGGATCTTTCGATCCGATCACCAACGGTCATCTCGATCTCATCGAGCGGGCGCGGCAGATCTTTGGGCGATTGATTGTCGCGGTTTTGACGAATCCCGACAAGACCCCGCTCTTCACCGTCAAGGAGCGAGTCGAAATGCTCCAGGAAGCCACTCGCGGAATGCCCAATGTCTCCGTCGAGACGCTTTGGCGGGCTGCTGGTGGACTACGCCAAGCAGAAGCAGGCCGGAATCATCCTGCGCGGCATACGCGCCTTCACGGACTACGAGTACGAACTGCAAATGGCCATCATGAACCGCAAACTCGAGCCGAGCCTTGGAAACGGTTTTCCTGGTTCCGGCAGAGTCCTACACCTACGTCAGTTCCCGCCTGGTCAGAGAGATTTTCCAGAACGGGGGATCCGTGAAGGACTTGGTCCCGCCCCTGGTGGAGGATCGGCTTCATCAGAAGGTCTTTCAGAACAAAATTTAAGGGAGGCTGGAATGCAGCTTTCGGAGCGCATTTCCCGGATTTCAGTTTCGACTATCGCCACCGTCCTGCAAAAGGCGGAAAAGCTGAAGGCCAAGGATACCAAGCTGGCGGACTTTGGCGCCGGTGAGCCGGACTTCCCCACGCCGGACCACATCAAGAAAGCGGCCATCAAAGCCATTGAAGAAGATTTCACCAAGTACACTGCCACGGGCGGGATCCAGGAACTGAGGCAAGCGCTGGTGGAGAACCACGCGAGGTACTACGGGTCGAACTACACGGTTGAGGAATGCCTGGTGACGGTGGGAGGGAAGCAGGCCATTTTTGAGGCGATGTCCGCGGCGCTGAACGAAGGCGACGAGGTCATCCTGCCTACACCGCTACTGGGTTACCTTCCTGGAGATCATCAAATACGAAGGCGGCAAGCCCGTCCTGCTGGAGACCAGCGAGAGCGAGAATTTCGCGGTGCACGCCAAGGCCATCGAAAAACTGATCACTCCCAAGACCAAGCTGGTGATCGTCAACTCTCCGCACAACCCCACCGGCGCCGTGGTTCCCCCGGGGGAGATGGAGAAGATCCTGGCATTGGCAATCCGTCATAACCTGCTTCTGATTTCCGACGAATGCTATTGCCATTTCTTGTACGACGGGCGCAAGCCTTTTTCGCTGGGTTCCTCGAGGGAGCGGGAGCACCTGCTGATTGTCGACTCCTTTTCCAAGACTTATGCCATGACGGGATGGCGAGTGGGATTTGCCCTGGGTTCGGCAAAGCTCCTGGCCAACATGCTGAAGCTCCAGAGCCACTCGACCTCGAACCCCAACTTCCATCGCTCAGAAGGCGGCGCTGGCGGCCATCGAGGGGCCGCAGAACCACGTGGACGATGATGCGTGACCGAGTACCGGCACCGCCGGGACCGTCGTATCGAGGGACTGCAATCGATACCGGGCATACGTTGCGTTCCTCCGCATGGCGCCTTTTACGCCTACCCGAATGTCGGGTATTACCTGAAGAAAGACGGATTGGGAGATACCTCCGTGCTGGCGGAGCGGCTTTTGGATGAAGCGCACGTGGCCGTGGTTCCCGGTACTGCCTTTGGAACTCAAGAACACATCCGCATCTCCTACGCAACCTCTCTCGAACATATTAATGAGGGGTTACGACGGATGGCAGCGTTCTTCGCCAAGCTCTGAATGAACTATGTCCACGCTGAACACTCCTCTTCAACTCTCCACTGCCTTCAAACCAAAAATCTGGGGCCGGGAGGATCTCTCGCCCATTTACCGATGCACCCGGAAGAGACCGACTTCCCGGCTTCCAGGAAAGCGGAGATCTCGCGGCGGCGCGAGCAAGCCTGGCGAATTGATCGGTGAAGTCTGGGTCCACCGACGATACCTCCCGGTTTCTGAACGGCCCCGTAGCAGGTCTTACTCTGGCCGAGGCGTCGCGAAAAGTATGGACCTGACTTCATGGGCGGTCGTGGAAGGGCACGCGTTTTCCGCTGCTCGCCAAATACATTTTCACGAGCGACTGGCTATCTGTCCAGGTTCATCCGGACGACGATTACGCGCGCGTCCACGACCCGGGCAATGTCGGCAAATGCGAGATGTGGTATTTCCTCCATGCCGAACCGAACGCGGAATTCCTTCTGGCGGTAAAGCCCGGAGTCACCAAGGAAGCACTCAAAGCAGCTTTCGAAAAGGGAACGTCGAAGGAACTCCTGGAGCGCCATCACCCCAAGGCCGGCGAGGCCGTTTTCGTTCCGCCCGGCACGGTGCATGCCCTGGGTCCTGGGCTGGTTCTGTTCGAAGTCGAGCAGAATTCCGATCTCACCTATCGCCTGGACGACTTTGGCAGAGTCGGGCTGGACGGGAAACCTCGCCCGCTCCATTTGGCGAAAGGCATGGACGTTATCCAGGAAGACTTGCCTCCTCGCCGCCAACTTCCGCGATGGGAATTTCAGGAGCCCTTCGGCACCCGGCGGTACGTTATGGCGTGCCGTTATTTCGCCGTCGAGGAAATATTCCTGCGCAAGATGGCCGCCTTCAAGAGTTCGCCTGCAGCGCGTGGAAGTCTATTCCGTTCTTAAAGGCGAGGGCCGCGTCGAGAACGCGGCGGGCTGGCTGGGCTATCGAACCG
>CAVYPU010000025.1:0-36936 GCA_963770415.1 uncultured Acidobacteriota bacterium | reverse complement strand
TTGAGGTGCAGGATCGGGAGCACGGCTCCATCGCTAATTGGGTTGAGGAACTTGTTGGACTGCCATGCGGTCGCCAACGGCCCCGTTTCTGCTTCACCGTCGCCGATGATACAAGCGACGATCAGATCGGGATTGTCGAACGCCGCTCCGAAGGCATGGCTGAGCGAATATCCCAACTCGCCACCTTCGTGAATGGACCCCGGCGTCGTCGGAGCAACATGGCTGGAGATGCCTCCGGGAAACGAGAATTGTGTGAACAGCTTTTTCAGCCCGGCTTCATCCTGGCTGATGTTTGGATAGATCTCAGTGTAGGAACCTTCGAGGTAAACATTGCCCACCAATGCCGGGCCGCCGTGCCCAGGGCCAGCAATGTAAAACATATCCAGGTCATACTTCTTGATGACCCGGTTCAAGTGCACGTAGATGAAGTTCTGACCCGGCGTCGTGCCCCAGTGTCCGACCACCAGCGGCTTCACATGGGACAATTTCAGCGGCTCCTTCAGCAGCGGATTGTCGTAGAGATAAAGCTGGCCGACCGACAGATAGTTGGCAGCGCGCCAGTAGGCATCCATCTTGTGGAGCAAATCCGGCGAAAGAGTTGGGGCAAGAGTTTCCGTCTTCATGATTCAATTCTCCTTTTGCAGCCAAGGCCGAGAACACGGCAAACCGTCTTGGCAATCATGCGTTCTTCGTCCGTGCGAATGACGCGTACTGCAACCCGGCTGGCCGTCGCAGAAATCACGCCCACATTCGCCTCGTTTCGCTTTTGTTCGTTTTCGATTCCAAGGAATTCCAGCCCATCGCAAATCCGGGCGCGAACCACGGGCGCGTTCTCTCCGATGCCGCCAGCGAACACCAATGTGTCCAGTCCGCCCAACGCCGCCGCGAATGCGCCGATCCATTTCTTGATCTGGTAGCAAAACACGGCGATGGCCTCAGCCGCCCGCACGTCCTGAGTTTCACGTTCGAGCAAGTCACGCATGTCGGAACTTGTCTCGGATATTCCGAGCAGCCCGGACTGGAAATTGACCATCTCGTTGAATTGCTTTGCACTCATTTCTTCAGTGCGCTTCAGATACCAAACCAGTCCGGGATCGAGATCGCCTGAGCGGGTGCTCATGGGAACCCCGGCTGTCGGCGTAAAACTCATGCTTGTGTCCACGGATTTACCGTCACGCACCGCCGCCAGGCTCGCGCCATTGCCGAGGTGCGCGAGAATGACACGGCCAGTTGATGCCGCCGGGTCGCCGAGGCGCGCGAGCTCTTCCATGAGAAACGCAAACGACAACCCATGAAACCCATATCGCCGCACGCCCTGTGCTTCGTACCTGCGCGGGATCGGCAGCATCTGCGCCACGCGCGGTAGATCATGATGAAAATTGGTATCGAAACACGCTACTTGGGGCAGGTCAGGAAATCGGCGATGGAACGCCTCGGCCAACAGGATCTCCTCCGGCATGTGGTCAGGATCGAATGGACTGAGCTGGCGCAATTCCTCAACCATTTCCGCGGTGATTCGCTGCGGCTTGTAATATTTCGGTCCGCCATGCACCACGCGATGCCCAACTGCGGTCAATCCATCACGCCCGTGACGTTGCTTAATCCAATCCATCAGCGCGCCCACTGCTACCGTGTGATCCGGCGCCGTCACCATGCGCGAAAAGTTGTCCGCCTGATCCACACCCTTCACCCGCAAGGTGGAGTCCGGCAGTCCAATGCGCTCAATCCCGCCCTCGAGAATTCTGCAGAGTGAATCACCGGTCTCGAACAGCGCGAACTTGATGCTCGACGAGCCGCCATTGATCGTCAGCACGCGTGGGTCAGCTGGTTTCATGGATGTCTTTCTCGCCATTCCGCAATCCGCGACCCGGTCGAGCCAGAAGTATTGCGCTAGATCGGGAGTTCAGGTGGTAAGTCTGTGGATCTTCCCAAGGCGGTTCCTCGCCCGCAGTAAACATATCATGCGGCGCTTCGCGAGAAGTGTCAGCGGCGAGATACCACCGAACTCCAGGCGGTATGGGGGGCAAACCGAAACTGACCGCATCAGCACCGGCATTGAACATCAGGCAAAGTGCGCTCTGATCATCTTCATGAATCAGACATGCAAACTGTTTTTCTTTCGGGTCGGTCCAGTTGGGCAATCCTCCTTGCGGACCAAACCAGTGAATCTCGGAGTCCGTATAGAATTGTTCCTTGCTCAAAATCGGATGGGCGCGGCGAAAGGCGATCATGCCTCGAACAAACTGGTAGATCTCCCGATGCCGCTCAAGATAGGTCCAGTCAACCCAACTCGTTTCGTTGTCCTGGCAGTAGGCGTTGTTGTTGCCGCCTTGCGTGCGGCGAAATTCGTCGCCGCCGAGCAGCATCGGTGCCCCGCGTGAGATGAACAGGGTCAGAAGGAAGTTCTTGATCAGACGTTTCCGCAAGGCCTCGATCCCGGCATCCTTCGTCTCGCCTTCAGAGCCGTAGTTTTCGCTGAAATTGGCGTTGGCCCCGTCATGATTGTTCTCTCCATTTGCTTCGTTGTGCTTTGAGCGATAGCTCACTACGTCGTTCAGAGTGAAGCCGTCGTGGCATGTGACGAAGTTGATGCTGCCATCAGGGCCTTTGCCGGACTTGGTGTAGATGTCGGCACTGCCGCAGATGCGGCTGGCAAACAAACCGATCATCCCATCGTCGCCTCGCCAAAAACGCCGGACATCATCTCGGTACCGACCATTCCACTCCGCCCAGCGCTGCTCTGAAAAGCTACCCACCTCGTACGCTCCGGCGGCGTCCCACGCCTCGGCAATGATCTTCACATTCCTTAAGATCGGGTCCTCCGCGATCCGCTCGAGAAGTGGGGGATTGGACAGCAAGTTGCCGGAACGGCCTCGACCAAGCACTGCGGCCAGGTCAAAACGAAATCCATCCACATGCATCTCCACCACCCAGTGGCGCAACGCGGACAAGATGTGATTCCGCACCACGGGATGATTGGCATTTATGGTGTTGCCAGTACCCGTGTAGTTTTTGTAAAAGCGTTTATCATCCGCAAGCATGTAGAAGATCGTGTTATCGATCCCGCGGAAAGAGAGTGTAGGCCCCTGTTCGTTTCCCTCGGCCGTGTGATTGAAGACCATGTCCAGGAACACCTCGATGCCCGCCAAATGGAAGGCCTGGACCATTTCCTTGAATTCCAGCTTCTGCTGACCGACGCCTCCCGAACTGCTATAGGAAGCTTTAGGCGCAAAGAAGGCCACGGGATCGTAGCCCCAGTAATTCCCGAGTGGTCGGCCCGTTTGCGGATTGATGCCTGTCACCTCGTGTTCGTTGAATTCCTGCACGGGCATCAGTTCCACGGCCGTCACCCCTAGTTCTTTGAAATAGGAGATCTTTTCCATTAGGCCTCGGTACGTGCCGCGATGCTCCACACCGGAGCTGGGATGGACCGTGAAGCCACGCACGTGTATTTCATAAATGACGGTCTTCGACCAGGGATGCATGGGTGGACGGTCCTCATGCCAGTGGAAATGCTCGTGCGTAAATACGCACTTCGGCATGGCACCTGCATTATCGACCACCGAACACACCGGGTCTCCGCCGGGCACAGAGGCATCGTATCCCCGAGCTGGGCCGAACTCCCAGATGGGCAACCGCGTGATTGCCGTGGCGAAGGGATCTAGGAGTAGCTTGTTGAAATTGAAACGCTGCCCGGCCCTGGGTTGATACGGGCCGTCCACGCGATAGGCGTACAGCTGGCCAGACCGAATTCCCTCAATCCAGACGTGCCACACGTCACCAGTCCGGTTGCGCGTAGGATCCAGATCAATCACCCTGGCAGCTTTGGCACCTTCGGGATGATCAAACAATTCCAGCCGAACACGGCTGGCGTCTCGGCTGAACAACGCAAAGTTCACTCCTTCGTCAAGCGCATAGGTTCCCAGGGGCAATGGCACACCAACTCGAACATCAGTCCGTTCCGATACCTCCGCGAGAAAATCATTCAGAGGGCGTTCGGACACAGTCAAATCTGTTGTTGCGTCCGCCTTTTCTGTGGCTTGGTCTGACACGGACAGCATCCGCGCTGTTGGCTTTCGCATTCTTTTCAGTCTTTTTGACTCTTTCATAGGTTGTCTTCTGTCGTCCTCCTCCGGTTCGAGGTTGATTCACCGCTGCCAGAGAATCGGACCGACTTCCAGAGGCACCGCAACGCCGTCATGCTGCGGGATCACTCGTGCCGTATAGTCCGCTGGTAGACGGCCCGCAGACACAGCCGCGCTGTAAACGTAGCTTCCCGATGCGCCGCGAATGCGCTTCATCTCCTGCCGCACGGGAGCACTACCCATGACGCCATCAGCGTAAAGCTCTACCCGCACAGCCTGAGGATCGAGGTCCTTAAGAGAGACCTCAATCTCAAATAAGTGCTGTTCGCCACGAGTCTCCAACTTCATTTCGCCAAAGCGTAGCGCGAGCCATTTCTGCTCCAGACTGTGCCGCCAATCGACTAGAAGTTATCTCATAAACACATTTAAGTCTTTCCGAGCTTGCGAGTTATGCAAACAAGAGTAAATCAGGAGCATGGACCTAACTGCGGCGCAGTGGGAGAAACTCAAACCACTGCTTGCTCCGAAACGACGTTCCGACGGTCGAGGTCGGCCTTGGCGCGATACGCAAGCCGTGCTGAACGGTGTTCTTTGGGTTTTGCGCACGGGTGCTCCTTGGCACGATCTGCCGGACCGCTATCCTCCCTATCAAACCTGCCATCGGCGCTTTCAGCAGTGGCAGCGCGACGGCACGCTGGACCGGCTCTTGCACGCGCTCGCCGAAGACCTGCGGGCACGCGGCAAACTGGATCTGTCGGAAACCTTCATCGACGCCAGCTTCAGTTCGGCGAAAAAAGGGGCGCTGCTGTCGGCCCGACTCGCCGAGGAAAAGGCAGTAAAATCATGGCGATCGCAGACCGCCATGGTCTTCCTGTCGCCTGCTGCGTCACCAGCGCTTCGCCTCATGAAAGCAAACTCGTCGAAGCGACCGTCGCGCAGCGTTTCACGCGAGCCAAACCAAAACGAATGATCGGCGACCGCGCCTACGACAGCGATCCGCTCGATCAGCGCCTCCGGCAAAAACACGGCATCCGGCTCATCGCGCCCCACAAGTACAACCGCCGTCGCAAAAGCACCCAGGACGGCCGCGAATTGCGTCGCTACTGTCGGCGCTGGAAAATCGAGCGCCTCTTTGCCTGGCTCCACAATTTCCGCCGACTGGTCAGCCGCTGGGAATATCACGAAGCCAATTTCCTCGGTATGCTCCAACTCGGCTGCCTCATTATCCTCCTGAGGCATTTATGAGATGGCTTCTAGTTGCTTGCCGATTGCGCCTTTGTTCGCCGCGCGTTTCCGGTAGGCCGTAGCAGCCGGGAGGTAGCGTTGTTCGGTGTATTCACGCACCGCGCGGTGGGCAGAGAAGATAGGTGTCAACCGGGCCATGCTTTCGCGCATCCGCGCCACCCATGCGACGGGAATGCCATGTTCGTCGCGGGTATAAAACTCCGGGATCACCTTCCGCTCGAGCAAGTCGTACAGGGCATCCGCCTCAGCCGCGTCCCAGGCTGGATCATCGCCATGTTCCTGACCATCCCCTAATGCCCATCCCACATCAGGCGTGTATGCTTCTGCCCACCAGCCGTCCAACTCCGATAGATTGATGCCGCCGTTGACGAGCACCTTCATGCCGCTTGTCCCGCAAGCCTCCCAGGGCCGGCGTGGCGTATTGATCCAAACATCGACGCCCTGCACCAGTTGCTCGGTCAACTGCATGTCATAGTCACTGAGAAAGACTGCATGCGGACGTGTCTCGGGCCGCCGGATGAACTGCACCCATTCCTGGATTAGGGCCTGCCCCGCCTGGTCCGCCGGATGCGCCTTTCCGGCGATGATCAGTTGCACCGGGCGCTGGGAATTGCTCAATAGACGAAGCAGCCGTTGCGGGTCGTGCAGTAACAAATTCGGTCTCTTGTAGGTCGCGAAGCGCCGCGCAAAGCCCAGTGTTAAGACGTTGGGATCAAAAAGATGCTTCGCCTCGTCAATCGCCTTGAGCGACGCGGCGGAGGCGGCCAGTTGACCAGACAATCGTTCGCGAGCGAATTCAACAAGAGATTTGCTAGCAACGGTTCGAAATAGCCAGAGCGTGGTGTCGGAGAGGCGGCGAATGTTCGGCTCCAGGTTTTCTGTCGGTTTCAGCCAGCGGTCTTTTTCGCAGGCCTCCGTCCAGAGATCGTCGGCTGGCGCCGAGTCCCAGGTCGGCATGTGCACTCCGTTGGTCACGTGCCCGACGGGCACATCGTCCTCTGGCCAGTGGGGGAAAAGAGACTCAAAGAGGTGTCGGCTGACTGTCCCATGCAAGCGACTCACACCATTTACCGCCCCGCTCCCCCGGATTGCCAGATAGGCCATGTTGAAACTTTCCGACGAGTCGTTCGGATTCTGGCGGCCCAGGGCCAGAAAATCGTGGAGTGTTATGCCGAGTTTCTGCTGGGCATACCCTCCCAGGTATTGTTCGATGAGAGCCGGAGCGAAAAGATCAAAGCCGGCGGCCACTGGCGTGTGGGTGGTGAAGAGGTTCCCTGCTCGCGTGGCGGCCAGCGCGACTTCGAAGGGCTGCCCGGTTTCTTCCATGAAACTTCGAGCACGGTCCAACACGGCAAAGGCTGCGTGCCCTTCGTTCAAGTGACACACTTCCGGCTTGATGCCCAGTGTGCGGAGCAATCGCCAACCACCAATCCCAAGAAGCATTTCTTGCACGAGGCGCAAGTCCGGCCCGCCCCCGTACAGCTCGCTGGTTATCCCTCGATGAGCGGGGAAGTTCGCCGCATCATTGCTATCTAGAAGGTAGAGCTTGACTCGACCGGCCTGGACTTGCCAGGCGCGCAGCCAGACCGAGTAACCAGGTAAGGCGATCTCCAACCGCAACCATTCGCCGTTCGGCTGGCGCAACGGCGTGATTGGCAACTGTCCAGGATCGTTGTACGGGTAAAGAGCCTGTTGCCATCCATTCTTGTCAATCACCTGGCGAAAATAGCCTTGCTGGTAGAGCAGCCCCACTCCGACCACCGGCACGCCCAAATCGCTGGCAGCTTTGAGTTGATCCCCGGCCACATTGCCAAGTCCTCCCGAATAGATCGGGAGCGCTTCGCTCAACATAAATTCCATGCAGAAATACGCGACGCAGGTTAAAGGAGCTTGCGGATGTTTTTGCTGAAACCATGCGGGCATGTCCGCCGCCTGACGCTTGGCCTGCAGATGGTCATCAACGTTCTTACGGAAGGCAGGATCGCCCAGCGCCCGTTCGATTTGATCCCGCGAGACCGTTTGCAGGATCACCCAGGGATTTTGCGTGAGGTCCCACAAAATTGGATCGAGTGTGCGCCAAACTCCGTCAGTGGCGTGGTTCCACGACCAGCGCATATCCAAAGCAAGCTCAGCCAGGGAGTCGAACCCTTCTATTTCCGTGGGCAGAAGGCTGTATATCGGGTGGCTGACACGGGTTCGTTTGCTCATGATTTCTCTCTCGGAACTGGCACTGCCGCCAACGCATCGCCGACAATCGTTTGGGCTTCTTCCAGGATGCGGCGCAAATGATCCGCGCCGCAGAAACTCTCCGCATAAATCTTGTAAATATTCTCCGTACCTGATGGACGCGTAGCGAACCATCCGCTCTCCGCCACCACTTTCAACCCGCCAATGGGAGCGCCGTTGCCCGGCGCGTGAGTGAGAACAGCTTGGATTTTTTCGCCCGCCAGATCGGTGAGCTTCACCTGTTTCGGTGAAAGTTTCACCAACAGTTCTTTTTGCTCCGGAGTTGCGGGCGCCTCAACGCGATCATAGACAGGCTGACCGAATTCGCGCGTAAGTTCGCGGTAAATTTCGCCGGGATCGCGGCCCATGCGGGCTGTGATCTCCGCCGCCAGCAAAGCCGGAACAATTCCATCTTTGTCCGTGGTCCAAACGGTGCCATCCAGTCGAGCAAAGGACGCCCCGGCGCTCTCTTCGCCGCCGAAGCCAAGTGAACCATCAAGCAAGCCATCCACAAACCATTTGAAGCCTACCGGCACCTCATAGAGCTCCCGGCCAAGCTTCGCGGTGACACGATCGATCATCTGGCTGCTCACAACTGTTTTGCCGACCGCCGCGTCCTTCCGCCACTTCGGTCGGTGTTGGAAGAGATAGAAAATGGCGGCGGATAAGTAATGGTTGGGTGGCAGCAATCCTTCATTTTTGACGACAATGCCGTGCCGGTCGTGGTCAGTGTCGCAAGCGAAGGAAAGGTCAAAGCGGTCCTTCATCCCGATCAATCGCTGCATCGCATAGACCGAGGAAGGGTCCATGCGGATTTGACCATCCCAATCCACGGTCATGAAGCTAAAGGTTGGATCGATGGCATCGTTGACCACGGTAAGATTCAAACCAAAGCGCTCGGCGATTCGTCCCCAATAATGGACGCCAGCGCCTCCGAGGGGATCCACACCCATGTTGAGTTTTGCGCCGCGAATGACATCCATGTCGACAACGTTGGCGAGATCAGTAATATAAGTATTGAGGTAGTCGTGCCGGTGCGTCGTAGGGGAGCGAAGAGCTTTTTCGAAAGGAATCTGTTTTACGCCCTGTAGCCCGGCTTCGAGGAATTCGTTTGCTTTCGCCTGAATGCAATCCGTGACAACTTCCTCCGCCGGTCCGCCGTTTGGGGGATTGTATTTGAAGCCGCCATCATGCGGCGGATTGTGCGACGGTGTGATTACAATACCGTCGGCGAGTCCGGTCTTGCGCCCGCGGTTGTAAGTAAGAATCGCATGGGAAATGGCCGGCGTAGGGGTATATTCGTCGCCTTCCGCGAGCATGACATCGACGCCGTTGGCGACCAAGACTTCCAGCGCGCTCGCCAGCGCCGGCACCGAGAGCGCATGGGTGTCCATGCCAAGAAATAGCGGGCCATCAATCTGTTGCTGCTTTCGGTAGAGGCAAATCGCTTGACTGATGGCGAGGATGTGCCACTCATTAAAGGCCTTATCGAATGCGGAACCACGATGTCCTGAGGTGCCGAAGGCAACTCTTTGCGCTGGTCGGGAGGGGTCAGGTTCCTCTGTATAGTAGGCCGTGACGAGCCTCGGCACGTTCAACAGCATCGATGCTTCGACCGGCTTTCCTGCGTATGGACTTACCTTCATGACTCCCTCGTCAAATGCCTTGGTGACTTTGCGCCAAGGTCTCCATCTGCTTGTCGAACGACCGGCTGAATTTATTGACTCCTTCGTCCTCAACCTCGCGCCTCACATTGTCGACGCTGATTTCCAGTTCCGTGGCCCGACGTCTGGCGACTCAATGATCGGATCGAATTCGAACGACTTGAACTGAACATCGAGCATAACGGGCCACGCCCTCGGATACGCTCCCCATCAAGAACCGGTTCATCCCTTTTCGTCCATGGGAGCCGACGACGATTAGGTCGGCAGGCCAACGTTCGGCGTAATCGAGGATGACTTCCCGAGGGTCGCCTTCATCCACTAATACGCTAGCCTCGAACCCAGCAGAACGAAAGCGCTCTGCGGTCTTAGCAAGTGTTTCTGTGGCCTGATTCCGCAGTTTCAGGCGCGCACCCGCAAAATCAGGGTAATCCTTGCTCCCCATTCTTTCTGCAAGAGGCACAGGAAATGGCTCAAGAACTTGCAGGAGCCTTACCTCTGTACCGTCGGGCTTCGCTTGCCCAATCACCGTGTTCGCTGCTGCCTCAGAGAATTTCGAATCATCAATGGCAACGAGTATGTTCATGATTTCTCCGGCATTGGCTTAGTGGAATTTGTTGCTGGCGTTGTCGTTCCTGAATCCGGGGAGTGCAGAGGCGCGAGATGTTCTGCGATTTTGGTGCGTGCTTTGCTTGAGCCGATGAAAACGATGCGGTCATTCTCTCGCAAGATTGTATGCGGAGTTGGGAGAACCATTTCTCCGGCGCGCAAAATGGCGACAATTTCGAAGTCGCCATTCCCCGCGGCCCGATAGCAGGATTGAACGGTCCCTCCGACCAGGGCGCTCTGTGGATGGAGCACGCCTATGTTTAAGTGTTTTCGCCCCGGCAGTCGGACAGGAATTCCCGAATCAAGCAGACTGACCAAATCGATATGGCCCACCTTTGCCGTTCGCGGAATCTTACTCTTGCCGAGTAGCTTGAGGGCCAGCCCAACATTCTCCAGATAACGCGCCGGGGATTGAGCCCGCCCGAGCACTTGCGCCTCATACAAGCTGAAGTATTTCAGGTGCGCTGACAGTTGCGTTTGGACCAGATAACTGAGCAGAACGGCGAAGGCGGCTGCGGGGAGTAATTGGTATCCCCCCGTCATTTCTGTGACCATTACCAGGGCTGCGATGGGAACTCGGGCGGCCGCCCCAAATACTGCCACCATGCCCACGATAACGAAGGTTGCGGACGGCAGGTGGAGCGAGGAGGAAATAAAGCCTCCAAGCATCGCTCCTACAAAAAGAGTGGGCGCAAAGACTCCGCCCGACCCTCCCGATGAAACAGTCAGCGTGAAGGCGATGATCTTTAGGAAAACAAGAACAAGCAGCAGTTTGAGCGCGATCTGACCGTCAATCGCTTCCTGTATCCATCCGTATCCTCCCCCTAGGATCTGTGGAAACTTCAATGCAAGCACGCCGACCCCAAGGCCGCCAATCGCTGGATTCATGGCAGCCGGGAACGGGAGGGCACGGAATGCGTCACGGAGCCTGTAAAACACTTCAGGGAGCATCGTGGCCACAAGTCCACTCGCGCATCCCAGCACACCAAACCAAACGTAACGCAACGGTTGGAGAGAGATCATGCTCGATGGGAAATGGAACAGGGGTTGCCAGCCCACAAATAATCCGTTGACGCCGTACGCAACTACTGAAGCGAGCATCGTATAAAGCAGCGCCCCAGTTTCAAATTCCATGTTTCCATAGAGGACTTCGACCGCAAAGAATGCAGCGCCGATCGGAGACCTGAAGATCGCGGAAAGACCGGCCGCCATACCCATCAGAACGAGCACGCTCCGCTCTTCATCGCGTCGATGGCCAAGAGTGGCATAGATCGAGCCGACACCCGCCCCGATCAAGGCGGTTGGCCCTTCACGCCCGGCAGAACCGCCCGAGCCAATGGTGATAGCTGATGCGATTAACTTGAGTGGAGCGACCCGAGCCCGGATGAATCCCCCCGTCCGGTGGAATGCCTTCACGACGGTGTCCGTGCCGTGGCCCTCTGCCTCGGGTGCAAAGGTGTAAACCAAAAGCCCGGAAATCAGCCCACCCATTGTTGTCACAACCGGAATTAACCAAAGACCGTGGGGGCCAATAACTTGCTTTAGGACGCCTCCCTCCACGGGTAAGCCCGGAGGCTGGTATCCGGCAATCCTATTTAGGAAGAAGTGTTCACAGATTCGCAAAGCGTACGTAAAGCATTGCGCCGCGAGCGCACCGACGACTCCCAGAACGGTAGCCTCGGCAAGCAATCTCGGTTCGCTTTCCTTTACCAAGAAATCCTCTCGATCTTGCTTGTGTCGTCATTTGGGCGGAAGGCGTACGATTTCCACCGAACAATGGGCATGACGCATGACCGTTTCGGACACGCTTCCGAGCAGGAATCGCTTCAGCCCTCTTCGTCCGTGAGAGCCAAGTACAATTAGATCGGCACTCCACTCTTCGGCATTCTCGATGATTAGGGTCTTCGGGTCGCCTTGTACGATGTCTGTTGTCACGCTGATGCCCGCAGACCGCAATGCCTTCGCGGTCTTTGCGACCAGTGCTTTCGCGTCCTGCGCCGACTCCTCGGGAGGGATATATTCAGCCATTTCGGGGGCCGTAAACAGCGTCGGCGGCTCTGCCGCATGAAACACTCGCACCTCAAGATTTCGCACTTGATAACGTGCGATCACCGCCTGCGCCGCTGCTTCGGAAAACTTGGAACCGTCGACTGCAAGAAGAATTCTCATGGTCCTATCCTTAGCTCTTGGGGATTCGCACCACCTCTACCGAACACGGCGCGTGGCGTGCCACCGCATTCGACACGCTTCCCATCGAAAAGCGTTCGAGCCCCGTCAGCACTTTGACTTCCGTTCCTTGTGGCTGGCACTGGGCGATCACGGCTTGCGTAGCAGTCTCTGAGAATTTCGAATCATCGATCGCGAGCAGAAGTCTCATATATCAATCCTTTCGGCTCCTGCATGAATTGTCGGAACGTGGTCGCTGCCTTAGTGCTTCGACGGAATTCGAACGATCTCGACAGAACATCCGGCGTGGCGCGCCACAGCGTCCGAAACGCTTCCCAGTAGAAAGTGTTCCAAGCCCTTGCGGCCATGTGATCCAACGACAATCAAGTTAGCGCGCCACTTTGAAGCCGCCTCGATGATTTTGGATTGTGGGTCACCCTGTTCCACCGTTGTGGTCACTTTCAAGCCCTTAGAGCGCAACCGATCCGCAACCTTCGTGACCAATGCCTGCGCCTCCTTTGTTTCTGTTTCCCACACGGCATCGAGTGCCCGGTCATACCCACCCATCTCCCGAGCTACCAATAGCGATGGCGGTTCCACGACATGCAATACTTGAATTTCTGTACTCTCTGGTCGACCTTGCGTGATCACGGCCTGAGCAGCCGCCTCTGAAAATTTGGAACCATCAATCGCAAGCACAATTTTCATGTTCGTCCCTTCTCCTCGCCAGTCATCTTAATCGGCCCACCACACCGTCTCTGTGACACAAATCACGCGTTCATGCGTTTCGAAAGTTAATTCCGCAACGACAGACATGCTGCAGGCTATTCGGTTCCGTGTTCCTTGTCTTCCTTGCGCACTGCGGATTCCGGCACCGGATAGACGATCTTGTCGCGCAAGGCCGGGATTTCGTTCGGAGCAAAATCGGGAAATGGCAGTTCGTGGTGATCTCGCCATTGCTTTACTTTCTGTTCGGTCTCCGCCGTCTTGCGAGAGTCAAGCCCTGGATCGCCAGTGAGGTACACGGTGCAGGACGGAAGCGCAAATCCGGTACCGGCCGCTTTGACGATTTCAAGGATGCGCAGGAGCAGGTCCTCACGAATGGCGAGATACTCGGTGTCGTTGGTGGTGAGCAGGTAACAAGAAAGTTCGACGCGGAGCGCATGATCCTCGAAACCTGAGAAGCGAATTCCCGCCGACTCCTGCTCAACTTTGGGGTGCTCGTACAGCATACGGCGGGTCTCGGCGAGGACGGCGCGCAGTTGGTCCGGCGTGCTCTCGTAGCGCAGTCCCAGCTTGGCTTCAAACAGCATTTTGTCGCGGCGCGTCAAGTTCTCGACGCTCATGGTCGCGAGCATGCCGTTAGGGATGGAGAGCTCAGTGCGCTGATCAGTGCGAATGCGAGTCGAGCGCAAACTGATGTCCTCGATAACACCGGATTTGTCGCCGAAGCGGCAATAGTCGCCAACGCGGATTACTTCGTCGCTTAACACCGCGATTCCGCCGATGAGGTTCTCCAGACTCTTCTGCGCTCCCAAAGCAATGGCGATGCCGCCAATCCCCACGCCGGCCAGGGCAGTGGTCATATTGAATCCGAGGGCGCGGAAGACTAACAGCGCTGCGAAAAGAATTAGGAAGACGTTCGCGATGCGCTGGCCCAGGAGCACCAGCGATCCGATTCCCGCGCGGCCCGCCGCGATCGCTCTCTTCTCGACCGCCTCCATCGCGCTCCGTAAGATCCGCAAACAGAGCCAAGAAAGCGCGACGATAAAAACGATCCAAGCGACGCGCACATAGTAGGCGCGGACCAGGACGGGAATAACCAGGTACCCGACTCCCACCCGGTGCAATATGGTTGCGACCACCCATAAAAACGGCGTAGACACGTCGTGCAGCACGGGCTTTACCGGCTGCTTTCTAAAACGTTCCTCGACCCATATCAAATACAGAGCCAATCGGATGAAAAGCCACGCCATACCCAGAGCCAGAGGAATCAGCAGAATCATGGCAAGCCACTGCCACGCGGGCATGCCGAGAATGAGGAATCGCACCAGCGAGGGTGGAAGATGGGTCTCGAGTTGGTGAATCTGCGTCTGGCTGTACAGTTCGGCGAGCTTCGACAGCGTGTCCGAGGAAATCAACCAGATCTTATTGCCGTCAGCGTCGGTTGCGCGAACCAAGTCGAGTGGAACCTCGGTGTCACCGACGCCGAGAATCCCGATCTGTTCGTGGCCGGGTAGGACGCCGATCTGCTCGGTGCCTCCTGGCTGGTCGGTAATGCCGTTGACGTTGCCACTGAACCCACGATTGATTACGACAAGCAACTGTTCGGCGAGCTGTCGCCCCTCGGTCCGGCGTTGCGAATTAGTCAATTGCAGGTACTGGGCCGCGGTGTCGTATTTCCCGAGCTGTGCCGATTGGAGGAAGCCGAAAACGGTGCCATGCGGCGTGCTTCGGCCGAGCGGATCAGAGTTGCTGGAAGCCGCGCTCGCACCCGTGCTGGGCGCACCGCTCGTTCCCATGACTTGATTTAGTATCTGTGAAGCCGAAGCTTGGCCGGACGCGCTCCGCACAGCGGCCAGGCAGGCCAGCAACAAGAGGAACAGCTGAAGGCCACGAGTCAGATGCTTGTTCACTCTTCCCCCACTATTTGCCACAGCGAGCGCGCGTCACGATCGCGAGCCAATCATAACTCCGAAATGGTAAGCGATCCGCTCCCTTGATTAGAATGAATGCAAGCTTTGGCAAGCAGCGTCGAGGACCCGGCCACGCCAACCCATCTGCCACGCCACCAATAGTGATGGCGGTGCGCGATATGCGAGGCTTGAATCTCTGTATCTTGCGATCGCGCATGCTCGGTTACGGTGTGGATAGGCGCTCGGAATATTTGGAACCATCATTCGCAAGTGCAATTTTCATGTTTCTTGCCCTCGGTCATTATTTTGATCGGCCCATCGCTGGGCCGCTGTGACTCGGCTCGCGCCAGCAACTATCCAGCCTTCGCGAGCCGCCGTGGTTTGGTCAAGCTTTGAGATGAGAAAGGAGATGGTGAGGCAAGCGACGCTGCCACCCGAGCTTTAGATAGCGTAACAGTGCTTCCCTCAGTCAGAGCCCGACGCAAAAGCCGGCCGAATTCACTCGGCCGCAAGGCAGATGCGCCCCAACAGACTTGTCCTCGTTCGACGATCGGTATCCAGAGGCAGCTATCCTGGATCGGGTGAAAACAAAATAGGCTGCTTGGGGAGCCCTCCAGCAGGGGGATCATCCGCAGGGCCGAGCCGTCCACCAGACGCATTCCGCTCATGACCAACTCAAAGGTCTGCTGCCCGAGCAGCGCACACACTTCCTTGTACGAAGTCGCGAATCGACACTCGGCACCCCAACTAGTCAAGCGCTGTGCAAGGTAGGAATACTGACTCAGGCTAGGCGTTCCGCCCACGAGGAGAACATTAGGTATGCGCATGTGCGTGCCGCTCCTAAGTGCGGCGTGCAATCATCGGAGGACGGCCAACCCTGATGAACAACGTGCTTCGGAGGCTCGGCGGAGCAACCCGCCGATTCCAGCGGCTCACCATTTTGAGAGGCGTCGTTCCTCGGCCAAAAGGGGAAGCCGAGGTAAGCTACTTAGACCTGCCCTGAGCGAAGTTCGCGCTCCGCTTGAAGCCAATCCTGTACCTCATCACCAGGTGCCCCGTTCCGAGAAGAATAGATTTCGTATGCCCGATGGCGAATTTGTTCGGGCATTGGCTGGGTCTGTAAAGCCTGCTTTGGCGGTTCCGACGTAGTTGCAGTTTTGACTCCCGTTGCTTGGCTCACTTTCTTCCTCCTATTCGGGTTTTTATTTCCCTTAGGTAACATTCAGAGATCTGGATGAACGACCTGCGATAAGTTCAGAGAACATTTACTACGCTGATGGCTGATTTGACTGTGACTGGAGTCACAGTTTGAAACTATTCTCGTGTGTGCTCCGCTCCCCATTCGGAGCCAGCGATACGGCGAATATGGTCGACTTGAATTGAGTTGCCGCCTGCGCGCGAACTGTCGGTTCCCGGGCCTCTGCGCCAAGTTCGAGAACGATGCGGCCGCTCGACTGGCCCTTCTTCAGTCTGATGAAAAAGAAATGGCGCGAATCGATTAGTTCGCTGATCTGGGGGGGAACTCGTCTCAGGTCGATGGGACTCTATCTCCAACAGCAGTTCCGGCAAGACTCGTGACGGTCTCCGAAAAGTCAGCGAGCTTCTCCAGAGCGCTTTTGTCTAGAATGACAAGCCCCGAACGTTTCCAGTCCAATATTCGCATCCTCCGGAACCGGGACAGGTGCCGAGTGACGGTTTCTCGAGAAAGTCCAACCATTTGCGCGATAGTTTCCTGGCTTAGTTCCAGGTTGAGAGGTGTGTCGCCGCCCGAGCTTATATTGTGAGCGAGCAATCCAAGGAGGCATCGGGCAAGCTTTTGTCCAGCGGACTGCGAGAGGTCGAATGCCCTCATCTTTCCCAGAATGAAATAGCAAGCCTCGCTCACTAATTCCGCTACTTGGCGAGCGACCGTTACATCGCCCTGTATTTCTCTGAGGAGTTCCTTGCAAGAAACAAAAACGACCTTGGTCGGCTCCAGGATTTCCGCAGTGGCCGCATGGGTACGTCCCAAGATTGCAGCCGCGAGTCCGAGGATCGTACCCGGACCAAAGAAACCAAGCAAAAGTGTCTTTCCCTGTGCAGAATTGATGGAAAGCTTGGCGCGCCCTTCCAGGAGGACATAGACACCGGTGGGCTTCGCTCCTTCCTGGAATAAAATCGCCCCCTTGGAAAACGATGTGCCAACGTTCGACGCCTCGAGTTTCGCCACATAGTGCTCGCTCAAACGAGCGGGAAACGGATAGTGGGCACTCAGATGTCCTAGTGGATGAATGATCGGCTCTCCGAACAAAGCCCTTCTCGCGCGAAATCGTGGCTCCTTGAAGCGTTTCCGCATGATCTCCTCCGCAGCATCTAAGACTCGCGCAGTCGTTCTACGAATCACGGTAATCTTCGTCACGGGTGAACAGTTACTGCGGTCACAGAACCGGGATAACTCGTCGCGCCACGCAAACCTGCATCGCATCGGTTTTCGCCGAATCCCATCCGTGCCGAGCGGTCTGAATCTCGGGATTATTGCCCTCAGTATCGGCAAGAAGGATCAAATGCAGGGATACGACCGAAATCATCAAGATGGTCGTCATAATCTTGCGTTCCTCTACGTATGGTTCGCCCTATTACGGACGTGTACTAAAGCGAATCGCTACCCTTCCTCACGTGCCTACCAGCTGGAGAGTGTGAAGATATTTGACGATGTCGCCCGTCGAAAGCAATCCGACGAGATTGTTCCCCAGCATGACGGGCATTTCATTGATTCCGTCTCGGCCCATCTTTTCCATTGCTGTCCACAGTTCTGCTTTAGGATCGATGCTATTTAGCTTCTCGACGGGCACCATGGCTTGGGCTGCAGTGGTTGTCGTCCATGAGGGTCGAGGAATCTCTTTCATGTTGTGAAGGGTCAGCAAACCGACCACGTGGTCTCCCCGGTCCACGAGAAAGCACTGTCGACCATGTGTCAAAACCTCCTCATCGACTAGCTTTTGTAGTGAGGTCTCTCCCGAGACGTGGGTGCATGCATTTCCCATCGCCTCCGCTACCTTATGGCCCACCAAAAGACCTTGCACCATTTGCTGCTGGACCTGGGCTCCGGCTGCGCTTTCGAGGAACCAGCCGATGAAGGCGATCCACAATCCATTGGCAACGTTCCCTCTCAGCGCTTGCCATACGCCCCAAACAATAAAAAGGAAGCCAAAGAATCGGCCCGTGCTGGCGGCGATCAGAGTCGCGCGGCGAAAGTTTTTGTTTATTCCCCATACGATAGCGCGAAACACACGGCCCCCATCCAGGGGGAATCCTGGGATTAGGTTGAACAGTCCCAGGAGAGCGTTAATGAGAGCTAGATACTTGGCAACCGCCAGAGCCGGCGCGATGTTCACGAGTAACGGCTCCAAAAGAAAAAAGAGTGCTGCCAGTGCAATGCTAGTGAGTGGCCCAACAACCGCAATCAAGAATTCTGCGCTGGCGCTCGGGGGTTCGCCTGCGATCTGGGATACACCGCCAAATATAAACAGCGTGATCCGGCTTACAGGAACTTTGTAGCGAAGGGCCACCCACGAGTGGGCCAACTCGTGCACAACGATGCTGCCAAAAAACAGGACTGCAGTCACCGCGCCCATCAGCCAGTATTCGGTGCTCGTGCCGCCCTTGAATTCAGCCGGATAGTAATTAACGGCCAACATCCACGTGATTAGGGCGGCGATCAAGAACCAGGAGTAGTCCAGATCGATAGGTATTCCAAGGACGCGTCCAATCGGAATCGTATGGCGAAACACAACTCACCTACCTTTTACTAGACAGCGATTCAAAGTTATCCCGGAGTGGGTCGTCCGCCGGAACTCCTCCACCTTTACGAATCTCGCTGATGACTCGCAGTAAGGCTAAAGTGCTCCCGCTGTCTTTCCAACATCACTTTCTGGATGTGTTCTCGTTCGGGACGACCATCGTAGGCGTGAGCGCATCTTGCCATCATCGTGAGTCCGTGTGTGGTACGTATGTTCGAGTAACGAACACATTCTAGGCCTGCACGAAACTCTTGTCCACGATCAAAGGGCCATGCTAGATGCCGTTAGCTGTTCTGCCGCAAACCTCAGTCTGGTTTTGTTCCGCCTGTCGGAGTGCCACTATCGGGGCCATACAGCAAACCATCTCGCGTGATGATAGTTGTTTGGATAAAACGCAATCGTAGCTCCGGTCTCGATCCATTCGGTGCGGTGCGCAACTGATCTTGTAATGCCGTCACCTGTTTGGGGGTGAATGGCACCGGACTTCGCACCACGGCTCTGATAAGAGGCTTACCTAGATCACCTTAGGTGCGCGTGAGCCTCCGAGCGCGTTGCGAAGAATTCGAGGTGGATAGGCGCAGCATGACGATCTTTCTTCCGGAACCCGCTGATCTCCGCGGTGCCTGCTTTGACGGCAAAGTCTTTGCTTGGAGGACAAGAGAGGCATACGATGCACAAAGCAGAGTTCTAACTCAGCAAATCCGGTTAGACCGGAATGGATCGGGTAAAAAGGAATGTCAAAAATATGATGGTGATGTTGTTCACGCTTATTGACAATACGTCGCTGGCACATTTCGCGGAGAATGCGGATGCGTGCTTACGTCGCGAGATGGACTCGCTGGGCGAGTCGCTCGGATGAAAGACATGATCCAATTAAAAAGGAGGGCCCGGTGATCGAGAAACTGAAGGATCTCCCTCGTGGAATCGATGGTGTCAGGGCTATTGGAAAGATATCGAAGGAAGACTACGAGCAGGTCTTCGTGCCGCTTTTCGACGAGATACGACGAGAGGGACGTCGGACTCGCTTTCTGTATCAGGTTGGACCGGAATTCGAGGGCTTCACTCCGGGTGCAGCCTGGGAAGATGCAAAAATCGGCCTGCATTCTATGCGGCTTTTCGATGGCTGCGCCGTCGTGACTGAGCTGGCTTGGATTCGAGAATCGACGCGGCTTGCGGGCTTCTTCATGCCGTGTCCCGTACGGGTATTCAGCAACAAAGAATTTGCCGAGGCCGTTGACTGGCTGCGCTCGCTTCCCGAAGGGCCCGCCGTTTCTCACCGGCTTCTCCCCGAATCTGGCGTGATCGTGGTCGAAGTCAAGCAAGCCCTGCGCGCGCAGGATTTCGACGCGCTGGCATTCACAGCCGACGCGTGGATCGAAGCGCACGGTGACCTGCAGGGACTCGTGATTCATGTCCGGGAATTTCCCGGTTGGGAGAATCTGGGGAGCTTCTTTCGCCACGTGCGATTCGTTCGCGATCATCACCGGAAGGTAAAGCGGATTGCACTTGCGGCGGATACCAAACTGGCCAGCCTGGCGCCCAAGATAGCCGAGCATTTCATTCAGGCTGAAGTGAAGAGCTTCAGATACGACGAGCTCGACAACGCAATTGCATGGGCAGCGGGACCTGCCACCCGGAGCGCTGCTGCATCGCGACCAGCTTCACACTAAGGACGGGGTTCCGCGACTTTCGGATTCGAATCGCGCGCCCCATTCCCGATGAAACCAGGTGTACTGTGCACGAACTGTGCACGAATCCAACGTTTTCATGCCATTCGGTTACACTCCCGCCGCGCACGCCTTCTCGGTGTGTCGCCCCCGTGCCCAGAGACCGACGCTCGGACTTGACGGGACGCCGACCAAGTTGTCTCATCTGCATCGGGCGCTCCGGCGTTCGGAGTGAAAAATCTAAACGTCGCTGACTCGGCGTTGCTAACGTTGGAGCGCCTGTCCCTGACGATTCAGTTTGTGTTTCGCTTGTCACCACCGTCAGGCAGCGGGGGCAATGGCGGACAGCATATGCTCAAACGCGCCACAAAACCATCGCCATCGTGAACCGTACGCGCGAGCGGCCATTCTTTTTCCTCTCTCGCCATCTCCCGCCAACAAAGACTCTACCCTGGGGTGCTTTGTGCGCGTCTCCGCCGCCCATGACGAATATGCGCACAGGTGGTTCGCGGTCCACTCCATTGCTCAACGCCTTTCAGCCAATGATCGAACCATGGCAGTTGATACGCCTGATATTTCAGCACGACGTCGGGACCGAATTCAGCCTCGCCGGCGAACGTGAAGAACTGCCTCCGTGCGTCCAAGGCCCCATAATTAAGCGCTGCTGGCTGTTCTTCGATTTTGAAAGTTCGACGTAATTGAGGTTGGCAATCGGTCCTGCCGCAGGGTTCATACCATCCACTAATGTGGAGGATCGGAACATCTTTAACTTCCGCCACATGGTCCATCACGCTTTGCACCCACTCCTTCCAATATTTATCATCATCACCATGGTTCATGGCCTCGACCAGCCAGGACTCGTAGTCAGGCGCAAGCGAAAGCAGCGTTGCTCCCGCGTGGAGTGGCAGGCCTTTGGCATACTCTTCTACCAATTGTGTCGGATTCTTGATCGCGGTGCCGGCTGCAGGATAATGGCTATCGCGCGCGGCCAACAGGGTCCAATTCATCCAGCGTAATTCAAAGGCGCCATGGTGGCGGATTCCATAGACACCGCAATCTGACATAGCATAGGCTGGGATCATTGCCTTAAGGTAGGGCGGATTTGAAATGGCGAGCGCGTACTGGGTTCCCCCGTCGTACGAGCCACCCACAGTGCCCAGATTGCCGTCAAACCAGGGCTGTCTCCCGATCCACTGAACGGTGTCGAATCCGTCGTTGGTATCGTCGCGAAGCATTCGCCAGTGTCCTTCCGACGCATAGCGGCCCCTGCACGTTCTGAGCTATTCCGACATATCCGTGCGCGGCAGAGAACTTGCGAGCGGCGCTTGCTGGCCTTCTTTGGGATAGGGACTTCGCACCAAATCGCGGGGAACTTAACCTGAACGGCCTCTCCATTGCGCGCCGGGCGGTAAATATCGGTTGCCAAGCGAGTGCCATCTCTCATCGGCACCATCACGTCCTTTGAGATTATGGAATCAGACTGTTCGTCAGCACCGCAGGAAGATCTGACGCCAATAGTCGCGATTGCCAGAATGACAAGTACCAAAGGCGCTGAACGTCCACGTATATTGGGCCTTCGCATATTCAAATTCCTTTCGGCGAGCGATTCAACTGGACTTTGAGCGCGGAGTTGGGCGCGCTGCGCAGCGTGCGGCTCAAGCCACGACAAACGTCTAAACCGGAATTTCCGCGTTGGCACTTTTGACAGCACCAGTATACGACGCACCAGTTTCTTTTGGAGCAAGTTGTTCCAAGCTGTCGAACATGCTTCGTACACGATCTCGGGGCAGAGCGGCAATTGCCGCCCTGCCCAGAGATGGTTACTGCTTTTTGATGTGCGGCTTTGCTTTTGCAGAGGTAAGCGAGTTTTTGCCGGTCTTGGAGGCGGGCTTCTCTTTCAGTTCACGCAAAATTCGCTCGGCATTGACTTTGTAGTGGGCCGCCTCGCGTGCGAGATTGGAATCCTTCGTGAGCATTCCACCACCAACATACGTCGGGCAGTAGAGGTCTGAGGCGAGTGCGCACACGATTAGGAACTTCCCGATTTCTGCCGTGGTCATCTTTTCGAGTTTTCCGCTGGCCAGTTTCGGGTAATCCACGTACCCGCCGTTGGCCTTTGGTTTGGTTTCTTCCCACGCGAAGAATTTGAATATGCGGTGTTGGCTGTCGTGGCCCAACTGCTCGAAATACCGAAGTGCCACAAACTCAAGCTCATGGCGACTGAGTTCGGCGGGCACACGTCGGAAAATCTCGGTCAGCAACCGCTTCCTGTATTCCTGCTGAATCCGCACAGCCTCTGCCTGTTTCCGCCGCTGTTCTCGCTCTTCCGGGCTGATCGTCACGCGCGGGTGATGAACCTTGCACTGCTTGTCGGTGCAAACATACAGCGTGGTGCCAACGGTCTTCCCTTCCGCCATGACTGCTGCCACCGTCGCCGGACATTCGCCTTTCTTCGCCTCGCGGTAGTCGTCCCGGTAAAGCACGCCGGGTTGCGGCTTGAACCCGTAATACAGATGACTCTCGGATACCTGCACGGGCTTCTGACCGCTGCCCTCAAGTTCCTTCACCCGCAACTGCACGAGCGCGTCTCGCTTCTGGCGAAAACATGCCGGGTCGGTGCATGTGTCCCGCTTCTTGATATCGGGAAAGAGAATCGGGTTATTCCCGGTGCGCTTCGGGCAAGCCGAACACGCTCCCGCTGACGGGCAATAGGTTTGGGTCGTTGGCGTCAAAGGGCGCGGTGGAAAGGTCGAGGTGAATTTCCCGCTGAATCCACTGCCGAAGGTCGCGAACGGTGATGGTCGCCTGTGCTCCACGGTCTTTGAGGACGGCGGAAGCGCCGCGATGGTCCGGGAAGCACTCCGCAAAGGCCCGCTCCTGGTCTGGCACTTGGAGTCGGGCAATCTCCAGCGCGTGCCCCACGGTGAGCTTGCCTTCATAGAATGCCTTCTGGACCGTGGGTATCAATTCGGTGAGCTTGAGCCTGCCAAGAATGTACGCGGGACTCTTTCCCACTTTGGTGCCGATGACTTCGACGGTGTAGAGGTCGGGATTTTGCTCCATCAACGCCTTGTAGCCGAAAGCCTCGTCCAATTCATGCACATCGGCACGATGGAGGTTCTCGATTATTTGCAGTTCAAGGGCTGCGCTGTCGCTAAGGTTCACAATGCGGGCGGGGATGGACGGCTTTTCCGCCAGCTTGGACGCCCGATAGCGGCGCGCTCCTACCACGAGTTCGAACAGGCCGTCATCACCAGCGGGATGGGGCCGCACCAGTACAGGTTGAAGCACACCGTGGTCCTTAACATTGGCCGCCAATTCGCGGAGCTTGAGTTCGTCAAAGACGCGGCGCGGGTTGGTCTTCGATTCGACAATGCGGTCCAGAGGGATTTCCTGAACCAAAGGGGCGTTCTCAGTGACGGGGGAAATTACAGTTGTGTTGTTCACGGGCAATTCTCCTTTGTTGGGATTTAGTATTCCTGGGGCAAAAGAATGGTTGTGCTGGCGCGGTCCGCTTCGGTAATCAGCCAAAGCGTATCGCCTGCGTTGGTTCGATAACTGCTCAAGACCCTGAAGCCATGCTTCAGGCCGTAAAGGTTTTCGGCCACGTCATGGGCATCAAGCTGTCCCCAATCGCCCGCAGCGTGGCGGCACAAAAACTCGCTAGGCGTCTGCTCGGCGCGGGTCAAAGCGTCCAGAGCGCCGGGCGTCGCAACGATCTGACCGAGAGGAAATAGGGCTTCCATGGGCGGACTCCTTCCGTGGTTGCTGGTAATAAATGGCCGTTCGTCATTGAACGGCGTCGGTTGGTTCAGTGTTCCGGCCTGCGCGAAGAATCTGGTCGGCGGCGTGGAAAATGCGTTGGGCGGAACGCTCGCTGATGGCTTGGCCTCGGCCCCACGACTGGATATAGCCCCGGCTATATTCCGCGCCTGGCAGCCCAAGCGATTCGCAGCAAAGCAGCGCCACGGCTTCGGCTTCAACCTCGCGAATATTTCGGGGTGTGGTTTCGGTGTCGGAAAGGTCGCCCTCATCGCAATGGCCAAGGGCAACGTGAGCCAACTCATGGAAAAGGGTTTTGGATGGCTGCACGGCAATCGGGCTGACGGCGATCTTCCGGCCACGCTTGGCGTAACCCTGGGCGTTGCCATCCAAGTCCTCAAAGGGGATTCGCTCGATTTTCAGCGCGGCAAGTGCCGTCTGCTCGTTCCATTCGGGAATCGCGCTCGGCTGGTATTCGGCCCCTTCCGTCTGCGCCAAGACAAACCAGTTGGCCTTGTAGGTAAAATGCGTGAAGGAAAATTCCTCTTCCTGGTTGGTGCCGTCATCCTTTTTGACCGTCTTGGTTCGCGTGCAAGTCAGAGGCATACAGAGCGTTAATGCCTTCGTTCCCTTCTTGACGTGTCGGCCTAGCTCCTTCCACTTGGGGAAAGTGGCGAGCGGCCCCGGCTGGATGCCACGTTCAAAGCACTGGAACAAGGCCAAAAGCTGATTCCCAAGGCTGTAATTGTGGAAGCGGCTGTACGCCTCGTGAATGAAGCCGGGCTTCTTCACGGCTTCGTCTAACAGAGCGGCCCACGAAACCATTGCCTTTCTCTCAGCGCCATAGCGCGCGCTGCCTGTGTCGGCCCGCTGGCCGGATTCGACCGCGCTTGTCGTTTCCTCTGCTGTCTGCCTGGTTTTGATTTCCTCGGTCACGGTTTTTTCTCCTTTTCTGCCCCTTTTCTCGCGGGGCACTCAAAGCGAGTGGGGCCTGCTCGCCAGGCCAAGGGCTGCTTTTTGTGGGGGAGCCAAGAAACTTCGCTCTTCGATTTGTTTCTTGGGGGGACCGCAAACCCGGAGGGTGTCGCCGACGGCGACAAAGCAGAAGCCCGCCGTGCCGCCAGCGCGCAGGGGTAGTCCCCATCTCGCCGTGCCCGCGAGAAGAAGGGGCGCTAGAAAAGGAAAGTGGCGATGGAAATCAGGCAGAGAGCGAGGATGGTGAGACAGCGAGCGAGGACCGATTAAACGCAATTTGTTGCCACCGCGGGTTTAGGCAGTGAGTTTCCAGTGGGGGGTGAGCGGCGTTATTATGGCGTTCGTTGGCACCTTAGATCGCCAGATTCAAAGGCAGCAGTACTGGTAGCCGACTTGTAAGCGTCAAGGGTAGCAGCCGGATTGTGCCCGAGTGGCGACGATCCGTACTGAACCACGGGGCGCACTTCCGCAACAACGGTATGTCAAAAATAGGGTGCCTGTTCAATGGCCCGTAATATCTCTGATCATTCATCGAGCAAATGGTGGGTTTTCAGTAGGTCGCCGATTTCCTGGTTTAGGCTGTTTATTGCGTATTCAACCCTTTCGAGAGGCTCGCGATGGTCCGATTGGTAATGGGCGGGGATTAGTACCATCTCCCGTTGCAGCCAATTCTCAAGTTGCAATTTACCCTCTTTGGTCACCAAGTAATGCGCGTGCCTCCGGTTGTCCGGGCACTTCTCCTCGCTGCAAAGGCCCGCTCGTAGAAGCGCTCCGATATGTTCCGAGCCCTGCGTTGGCGCTATCGCGAGGGCGTACGCCGAGTTCTTGTGAAGTCGGGCATGCTTCGAGAGCTCTCTTCTCCCGGTCGGCTCGGGCCGCCAACGCACGCCGCTCCTCGACCTCTATTAGCAGGGCTAGCAGGGCAGCCTGGATTGGGCTTCCTTATTTAGGTCACCCTTGGGCAGCCGCCCTCCCCGCAAGTGAGCCCTGAGGAGTCTTAGCCTGTACATCCTGAGCACGCGCGGCCAGATTTCGTCGACACTAAACCGTTTAGTGCCAACGATCTCGGCAGGAGTGGCGGCATCGCGGGATGCCCCTCCTTCCTCGCGCTGCCCCTTGGGGTTGCGCCCGCATTGACGACAGTCTTATGCTTTTTGGTCATCTTCCACCTCGAACAAGGCATTGACAGTGATGCACTCGCCCGAGTCAACGTGTTTGGACAAGGGCGGTAAGCGGGTTCGTTCAGCGATTTAATATAGTTACGTTGAACTAAACAGTCAAGGTATCCGATATGCGTGCTTTACGCTTTGTCCTTCGTCCAAACCGCTCGACTCATGCTGACAAAATTGTGCTGTAGCCCCAAAGCGGTTTCACTAGCGCGGAAATCAGCACTTGCGTTACGTTGATTCTGAGCATGTATGAAAAAGAAAACAGGGGAAAGCGCCCCTGAGGAAGGAGGAAAAAAACCATGGCGAGCATATTTGAGGATTTCATCAGTTCCCACGTAGAAATCGTCGAAGAAGAGCTAAAGCGTAACGTCGACAACACGATCGACACGCTGACCGGTGCCGATGGTGAAGAAAGCGACGACGACGATTAAAGAAGCTCCACCTAGTTCAGCACATCCTGCCCGAGGCCAACGGCGCAGGAATCAAAGTTGGCGCTCCGATGATTGACATAGGGTCCCGCCCTCTCCCCTCGCTCGCCCGTGAGGCGGGGGGAGAGGGGCCGATGTTCTTGCAACTGAATAGCCGGTTGAACGCGTCGGTACGTGAAGCGTGTATAGAGCCTCGCGAAGATGGGTGTTCGCCCTACGTGCCGTAGAGCCAGGATTACGAATGGACGAGAAGGATGTTGCAAAATCGGTACAGCTGATGGGCATATCGCCGGAATTGGACGAGATAATTCACGACTTCGCATTCTTGGCCAATTACTACGGGGAATTTCACCCGGCCAACGCCGGCGACGTGAGTCAG
Source organism: uncultured Acidobacteriota bacterium (assembly GCA_963770415.1). Lineage (GTDB taxonomy): Bacteria > Acidobacteriota > Terriglobia > UBA7540 > UBA7540 > CAVROP01. Next base: position 10,149 of record CAVYPU010000025.1, on the reverse strand, counting down.
GTGCTGAGCGATGAAGTCGGCGCCAGCGTCCTTACCAGATTTTCGAACTCAATTTCGGAATGGTTTGACCTCCCAGCAACTTGAATCTCTCGGTTCCAAGCGCGCTGACGGTAGGTCCGGTTATAGGTGCGAAGGGATCAGCGACCCCCGGTTTTATGAAACGATCGCAGTCATGGCTGAAAAGACTGTCCTGATTACCAGCACTGGGTCACAGTTGCCTGCGATCAGTCACACGTTAACTCGTGGTCAAAGCGGAAGGCTGATGAACATAATACAGGTGGACCCCACCGCCCGAAAAATACGCATCGTTTACGGAAATGCGGAGCATGGCTCCATCCCGTCGATTGAAACCCATGTTCACCTCCTCTCAAACGCGCTTTCGATGTGCGACGGATGTACACACCCGGCGACGGTACACGCCCACCCATATAATCTTGTCTCCTTGGTCGACACCATGACATCAGAGGAGATTTCTCTAAATTCAATGTCGTGATCCACACTCAGATTGAGGGGCTGAATAGAAATTATCCTGACTTGATCGGGGTGGTGCCTTACGCCGAGTCTGGGAGCGCAGGCCTCGTTTCAAATAGCTATGACTGGCTTCGTCGGCATCGGCTGGTGCTGTGGATGAATCACGGCTTTGTAGTCAGAGATTCGAGTATTCGAAGGGCTTATACGCTGATGGCCTATGGCGGAGGAAGGCCGCAAGAGCGGCTATTGACTCCACTTCGGCTGGCGCTGAAGGCCTGCCCTTCGTCCAGTTGAGGGATGTCCTGGCTCTAGCAATAACCTACTCAGTGCCTTCCATGGGTTGCGAAGACCGCCCTTTGGCATCAAAGCAGGGTAAATAGGTGGATAAATAGAAACCGAAGAAACCAGGCACGATATTTTCAGCCGAAAAAACGGCGGAGACGATGTTTCCAGATCTTTGTGGCCATTCCTTAGGATTCTGAAATTCACACGGCGTCGGCCCCGCCACCGCAACCCTCCGCCGCACACAAAACCTTGTGAGGCAGAGTTTCGAGGTGTGCGGTAGATGGGTCATGGGGGCTCTCTTGTGCGCCACCCTATCTCACGAGTTGCTCCCAAGGCCCCAGAGCACGCACGCTCGCCTCCGCCGTCAAAGGCTTCGTTCCTCACGCGCCACTCGGAAGTTCGACATCAGCGGTCAACTATTAGGTGTACGGCCAAACCGTGCCCTTGCTTCGGCTGTGCCGGCAACTCCACGATCCCCCGTATATCGAGGCTGAGGAAATCGGGCGCGACGATTCAGGATGAGGAAGGAGGGCCCCGCCCGAGGCGAGGCCCTGATGGTGGGAATTACAAGGCGGGATTGTCGGCGGGAATGTCGTTGGAAGGATCTTCTTGGACGGCGCGGTCGAGCTTGGCAATCCGTATGGCGCGGACTTCCCACGCCCGAACCTTCGCCTTGGCTCCGCTCTTCTTGCCGCGGCCGGTGCCGTTCTTCTCAATCTCGCGTGAGCGAAGATAGCCGGTGATGTGAATGTGCGCGCCCTTCTTCAAGCTGGACGCGAATTCGGCGACCTGACCGAAGCATGTGACGCGATGCCATTCGGTTTGAGACTGCCACTCGCCCTTACTGTCTTTCCACGATCGCTTGGTGGCGAGCGAAAGTACGGTTAATGGAACGCCGTCCCGCGTGTTACGACTCTCGGCATCAGCCCCTAAAAAGCCCATCAAATCCACTGAATTCTGGTACACGATAAAATCCTCCGTTTTCTGCTCCCGCTTCTCGCGGGGCACCCTGAAAGCGAGAGGGTTCTGCTCCCAAGGCCAGGGGCTGCTTTTTATGGAGGCGCCGTGGAACGGAGGAACCGTAAACCTGGAAGGCCCGGTCGCCGGGGAAGCAGAAGGCCCGCAGAGCGTGCGTCCGCCGGGCGCAGAGAATTACCCCGAGCCGTGCCCGCGAGAAAAAGGGACAGAACGGAGGTGTGGACCAGAACGCTGGATTTGGGCTTACTGGCGGATGACAAGAGACGGACGGTTACTCGGGCGGCATCCAACCGTGACTGCTCGCCCCACAGCGGGAAGATCAGGGCGAGTGGCGGGACCACCGGCAGCGCGTCTTAAGAAAAGGTCAGTCCGGGCGGACCAGCACTCCTGGGCGCGCGTCATTATCACCGGCACCGGCAAATGATGGAACGGCCTCGGCAAGGCAGAGCCAGGCGTACCGGAAAAAGTCCGCGTGGAGAAGCTTGCCCGACCGCGCCTGCCCTTCCGTAGCTCCCGCCGACAATCCCGCCTTGTAATTCCCACCACCAAGGCCCTTACCATAGTAGCCCCATCGCCCCTGGGCGCTGAGTCGATCGAGCACTTTGATACGATGTGGAAGAAATTGGGTGATGGGTAAGTTTGATCCGAGGCCGCGAATTTAGCAAAATATTGACTTCTTGTGAGCTTGAGGGAGGGGGGCTTATGCCAGTGTTCATGTGCCGTTGGGAAAACGGTAGCTGCTCTTTTGTCACGACGGCCATCAAAGACGCCGCCATGACGAGTACCTGGACGAAGTGGGAAATGCGCACGGCACCCGGCTACTCTACCTCGCTAATTTCTATTTCTTGTGGGAAGTCTTCTCAGAATCAAGCCGGTACTTACGGAGATGCATGACAAAATCAAGGCAGGTCTGAAGTGGGTGCTCGTCCATGAAATAGGCTGATCCCTGTTTCGACAAATTGACCTTGAACGTATCGGAGCCGAAGTTCATTACAACAATCAAGTTGCTGTGGTGCCCAAGCTCCGCCATTCGGAGAAACTCCGGGTCCTTGTTAATTCCGCTGCCGAACGCGGCCTCGGTGCGGATATTGGTGTGCTGCATGCCTTTGAACCATGAGCCGATTACGTTAATTGCTTTCGGGATAATCTGGGTGAAGTCTAGGCTGAGGGTTTGAAGGTCAAAAATTTCCCCGAAATTCGTCATTCAACGCGTCAACGGCTGCCAGAGCGACCTCCTTGATCGTGTGGGCAATAAAGACTTTTTGTCCCAAGTCGAAATAACAGTCAAATTTCTTGTGTTGGACCAAGTTGTTGATTGGTGTGCCGTGCCAGAACCCTTCAACGTGCACCCTTCTGTGGGTAATTGACGCTCGTCGAAGATTGCCCACCTTTCCGCTTCCCGAGAAGGTCAGTTCGGTGTAAACCCGGTCCGCTTGCGGGTCGTCTGTGCCTCTCGGTGGCCTCTCCTCTGTTTTAAGGCATGCCACCCTCAGGAAATGAGACTACATCAAAACACACAAACGTTCCGCTCGGCATTAGGTATCCCCCTTCAAGGGCTTGAAAGCGCCAAGACTCGCAATGACGCAAATCGGAACTGCTCCCTCGAACTGGCTATGACGCTGACACTGTCGACGTTCACTGAGATCATCGCCGACGTTGGTGACTCACTTAGGCGGTACTTACAGTCAAAAGAAAGAATCAGACGATTGTCTAGGCGGGCAAGATAAGTGGAGAAGTAGGGGTTCTTGTGGGCGCCGAACTTAGCCGTCAGCGAGTATTGACGGCCACATTCGCCGATTGCGTTTTCGATTGACTCTAGCAGTGGAAACAAGTGCCGTTCGATAAGGCGACGTGAGTCGCGGAAGGAAATCTGCTGGTCAGAAACCTGAATGTGAAGGAAATCCGTGGTTCCGTCAACATCAAAGATGACGCCTCCTGCACGGACTGTCTTGTGCTCCGGTAGATCGCGGAAGACCTCGAAGCCGTCCTGCTCCCTGAGCGACTCTGCGACGCTTTCCACCAGTCGTGGTAATGTCTCCAGCTTGTTTTTCGGAACCTCAAAGCGAAAACTGGCGCTCCACCAAGTGGTTTTGTTCAGCGCCCAGAACTGCAACCGCTTAATGTAAAGATAGAATTTCTGCTTAGTCTGGAACAACCATTGAAGAAAGTTCCCCGCGGGTCCGAGAACGGACCATACGCCCTTCCATATGTGCAGACCTCTGGCCCAGAGGCTCAGTAAATTTGGCAACCAGGTCGGGAACACGAGCGAGATGATAGCAAGCATTTTCTGTAAGTCAAAACAAAATCGGGGCCGGGTGCTGCATTCCGGGCCTCATCGTTGTCACTTGCGATATCGCACACTTTCACGCTGTGCCCGCCCGACCACCGGCGCAACTCGCATCCCGTTCCCACCATCAGCAGCGAACCCGAAGCTGCCCTCGGGCCATCACGGCTGCCCAGTTCGCATGGAGGCCAAACGTCAAGCGGCATCATCCTCGGGGGACGCTTGCGCGTGAAAGTGATTTTCCCGGTGTTCTGTGCCCTTGAGTAATAGGAGATCCAAGAACCAAATTTGTTGAACCTTGCCCAACGAAATTTCTAGCGGGTGTTTTTTGACGAAATCGATTATGTCGCTTTCTCGAAAACGGTGGATGTCGTGCCCGTTGCCATTGTGCCGGTTGGTGCCCTGCAACCTGTCGCGGAGCCACCCGTTGTCAATCCATTTCTGAATATTGCGGTGGTCCTCACCCAAACATTCTTCCAGGTCACGCATGGTGTAACCTCGGATAGTCGGCGTGAATGCCCGAGTGCCTTGATTTTCATTACCACCGATGTTTCGGTTCTCTTCAGACGCTTGGCGATGGTGGCGGCTGAAAGCTTTCGGAGAAGCCTGTCCAGGGTATCAAGCTCCTGCGCTGTCCAAGGGCGGCGGTCTTGGTGCATGGTCAAACCCAAACGCCTGGCTTGGCGCTTGATGAACCATTTTGGGAAGCCGGTCTGCCGGGCCATTTCCCTGATGACGAGGCCCCGTTGGTGAAGCCCGCCGTGGTAATGGGCGCGCATGTAATCCTCATGCTGAGGCAGCCAGTGGTATTTCCGGTTGTGCCGGCGTCGTCGGGCTGCCCGGCATTTTATGTAGAAGTTGGCTGCAACGGGCGCACGACCCTTCGCCTTCTTCGATGCCGCTTCCGCAGTCATGGCATATCATTTCCATCCTCCTGGCAGTTTTCGAAACTCACAAGCTGGGCGCGGAGCCAATTGACCGTTTCCTGGGCGTTCCGCCAGTCGCGCATCCGCTGGCAGTAGTTCAGGCGCTCTTCCCTGATATGTTCGGGCGTTCGCCACTCGCGGCTGCGATACGGTTTGGATTGGAATGCACCGCCTGCGTACCCGTACAGGTGCTTCAGATACTCGGCCTCGATTGGCTTTTCACTTCGGCTTGTCGTGCGGAGGTCACCGTACTTGGTTACGCCTCGCCCGGTGAGGGAAATAAAGGCTTCGTAGAGCTTGCGTGGCTGGCGAATGACGGCTTCGGGGATGTAACCGTGAATCAGGCCGTGGGCCGTGGCGAGCTTGCCGATTTTCCGGCGCGTCGGCTTTTGAGAGACCCACGCTGCCCATTGTTGGCGTTCGTAATCGCTCGCGTGTCGCCTGTTTCCAGCACGGGGTTATAAGGCGGGCAGACCGCAAGCTGGCGGGCTTTGCGCTCGGCAATAGCGATTTTTCTCAGCAATTCCGACTTTCGCCGCGCTGTCGCCGAGAGTTTTGGAGCCTCCCTTTTGGCCCGCTGGCGCGCGGCCCATGCGCGCAACTTCTTGTAATTTTCAGTCCCACTGCCGCATGTCCAAGCCGTAGAGCTTGTAGTGGCGCGCCCTGGCGTGAATTTCGAGGTGCGCGTTCAGGCTGATCTCACACGCTTCCAACCCTTCAATCAGCCCCGCAAGCCTTGCCCGTTCGACCGCGAAGGGCTTTTCGGTCGGTCGCGGAATACCGACAATGGGAGCCTTGCCGTCGATCAGCTTTTGCAGTCTCGCAAGCGTAATTTCCATGTCGCTCCTTTCCGAAATTGAGGTTGGGCGGGTTAAGCCCCCGCCCCGGCCGCCATTGAACGAGTGCCGCATTCTGAGGTTTCAATCTTTGGTGGGTGCATCAGGGAGCTCACGCTCGCCTTTAATCGGACTATGGCGGTGGAATGAATCTGCGAAACGCGGGACTCATCCACGTGCATGATGTCGGGCAATCTGTTTCATCGTCATCCCTCCGTGATAGCGAGAGAGAGGATTTGCCGTTCGCGGTCTCGCAGGCGGGTAAGCGCCTGGCCTAGAATCTCACGCTGTTCGCGCCGATAGCAGAGGTCAAATGGGTCGTCGCTGCGATCAATCAGAAGCTCCGGGTCGGTTGATGGCAGCCGCACGGTGGGGCCTGCCGAAAGGACACGTGAACCGCCGTCAAGCCCGGCACTGTGAACTTCGTTCAGCATCCGGTGCCATTGCGCCAGATTCATTCCCGACGCCGCTGCCATCTCATCGTCGTGGGCGGGCCGTCCGAACTTGACTTCCAATTCCCGATAGAGCTTCTGGATTGCGTTGTTCTTTCGGCGCAAATCTCGCGTGGCGGGATCGGCGGTGCGGAGGCCGTCCAAAATGGCTCCGCGAACCCGGTGCCGCGCGTAACTCTCCAACTTTACCCGCTTGCCCACATCGAACTTTGCGATGGCATCAACCAGCCCCACTATTCCGTTGGAGTACAGGTCATCCACTTCCACATGGGCGGGAAGATGTTCACGGACCTTGAGAGCGATGCGCCTTACAAGCGGGAGCATCGCAACCAACAGAGCGTTCCGTCTGCTGAAGCGGTTGAGTTCTCGCCTCGATCTTCTGTGTCCTTTCGGCAAGGCTGCATGACTTGATCTAACCGAAGTTGCTAATGTCTGTCTTTTGCCCCAGGAGGGCGAGGAGGACAGACGATGGCCAACGAGATTCCTGTTATTCCCCCGGACATGCGGAAGGTTTACCTGCGTCTCAAGCGGTGGCGGAGTTCGCATGCCCGCCGCGTGCCGATTCCGGATTCTTTGTGGGCGGCGGCGGGAGAACTGGCCCGCGCGCATGGGATTAATCCCACCGCGAAAGCTCTGCATCTGGAGTATGGCAAGCTCAAGCAGCGGGCGGAAGCTGCGGTACCGCCGGTGAAGAGGCGCGTGGTGAAGGCCACGGCAGAAGCCCCGCGCCGTACACGGCGCACCGCACCGCCGACGTTTGTGGAGCTGATGGCCCCGCCCGCCGGTAATTTTCCGGGAGCCGTGGTGGAGTTGGAAGGGCGGCGGGGCCGGATGAGGATCGAACTCAAGGGTGTGGCCACGGCGGAGTTGGTGGCGTTGAGCCGGGCGCTGTGGGACGGCGAGGCATGATCCAAGTTACCCCGCAGATGCGCATCCTGGTGGCGGTGGAAGCGGTGGACGGCCGGAAAGGTATCGACTCGCTGGCGCGGTTGTGCCAGGAACGGCTGGAAACGGATCCTTTCTCCGGCTGCTTGTTTGTTTTTCGGAGCCGGCGTGGAACCGCGGTTCGTATATTGGCCTATGACGGCCAGGGGTTCTGGCTCGCGCAGAAACGGTTATCGAAGGGGCGTTTTCGCTGGTGGCCGGAAGGGCGGAATCCGCGCGAGGTGGCGCGGAGCTTGGCGGCGCATCAACTACAAGTCTTGTTAGCCGCGGGCGACCCGACCGCCACCCGGGCGGCGCCGGCGTGGCGGCCGGTAAGCGTGGGGAGTTGAGAAAAAATGGCGCGACGCACTTGCGTTCTAAATTCTTCTCTGCTACGCTCGGGGGCATGGAAGGAGAGTTTCGCTATCGAGGCCGGGTGATCACCGCGGCGGAAGTGGAATTTATCCGTCAGTTGATCGCCCAACATCCCCACACCAATCGGCGACAGCTTTCCCTGCGGGTGTGCGAAGCCTGGGGGTGGAAGCAGGCCAATGGCGCACTGCGCGACATGGTCTGCCGCGGGCTGCTGCTGGAACTCGCACGGGCCGGACATCTGGAGTTACCATCCGCGACCCATGTACACCGCAACCCGGCCGTCCGGCGCGCCACGAGCGGACCAGCGGTGGCGCCGCTCCTCCTGGATACGACTCCTCTGGAGGTATCCCTGCGGGCGCTGCGGCCCTTGGAATTTCAACAGGTGCGACGCACGCCGGAAGAGCCGCTCTTCAACTATCTCGTCGCCGAGTATCATCCGCTGGGTTACGCGCGGCCGGTGGGCGAGCACCTCAAGTACCTGGTGTATGCGGCGGGACGCCCCATCGCCTGTGTGGCGTGGTCGTCGGCCCCGCGGCATCTGGGCGCCCGCGATCGCTTTATCGGCTGGTCGGCGGAGGCGCGGCGCCGCAATATCCGTTTTCTCGCCTACAATCCTCGCTATCTCATTTTGCCTTGGGTCCGCGTCCCGCATTTGGCGTCGCACGTTCTCGGTCAGATGGCGCGAAGAATCGCGGCCGACTGGGAACGGATCTACGGGCACCCCATCTATTTTCTCGAGACCTTCGTCGATCCCGAACGCTACCGCGGCACCTGTTATCGGGCGGCGAACTGGGTGGTGATGGGGCGGACGACGGGGCGGGGCAAGAACTGCCCGAACAAGCGACCGAACCGGTCGATCAAAGAAGTGCTGGGGTATGCGCTCACGCCGCATTTTCGCCAATGGCTGGCGGAGGTGTAGGATGAAGCCGGAACGTGAGGTGATCGAGGTGAATTTTGAAGAGCTGACCGCGCTGCTGGAGCGGGCGCGCCAGGGGCCCTTGGGAGAAGAGGATTGTCAGCGGCTGGAAGGTGCGATCCAGGCGTTGAGCCATCTGATCGAAAGGATCGGGGAGAAGAACACGACGATCAGCCAACTGCGCGCGCTGTTGTCCAAGCCGGCACGGAGAAGACCAGCAAGGTGCTGGAGCAAGCGGGCATCAAGGCCCCGCCGAAAAGCAGTCCGCCTCCGAACGCGCCGAGTCCGCCGAAGCCGGGGCACGGTCGAAACGGCGCCCAAGCGTATGGCGGGGCTCGCCGGATCAAGATCGCGCACGCTTCCCTCAAACCGGGAGACGGTTGTCCGGAGTGCCAGAAGGGCAAGGTTTACGAACAGAAGGAACCCGCTCTGCGCATCCGGGTGGTGGGGCAGGCGCCGATTGCGGCCACGGTCTACGAACTGGAACGTCTCCGTTGCAACCTGTGCGGCGAGATTTTTGAAGCGGAGGCTCCGGCGAGCGTGGGCGAGAAGAAGTACGACGAGACGGCGGCGGCGATGATCGCGCTGCTGAAGTACGGTAGCGGGGTGCCCTTTTACCGGCTGGAAGGACTGGAGGCGAGTCTGGGGATTCCCTTGCCGGCCTCGACCCAGTGGGAGATCGTCGAGGAAATAGCCGCCGTGATCCGGCCCGCTTTCGACGAACTGATCCGCCAGGCCGCGCAAGGCGAGGTCTTTTATAACGATGACACCAGCATGAAGATCCTGGCGCTGGCGAGAGCGAGTCCCGCAGCGCGCGGAGGAGGAAGCCTCGTCGAGCTCCAAGGAACGGACGGGACTGTTCACCTCCGGCATCGTCTCGACGACGCGGCAGGGGCAGCGGATCGTCATGTTCTTCACGGGACGGAAGCACGCCGGGGAGAACCTCGCCCGCGTGTTGGTCGAGCGGGCCAAGGGACTGGCGCCGCCCATTCAGATGTGTGATGCCTTGTCGCGCAACGTGCCGAAGCTGCCGGAGAAACTGGAAATCCTCTTGGGAAACTGTAACGCTCATGCTCGGCGCCGTTTTGTGCAGGTGACACCCAGCTTCCCCCAGGAGTGCCAATTCGTGCTGGAAAGCTTGCGCGAAGTCTACCGCTATGATGCCGAGGCCGAGGAACGAGGTCTCACGCCCGAAGAGCGGCTGCGCTTCCACCAGGAGCACAGCCAGCCCGTGATGGACACTCTCCACGCTTGGTTCGAGACCCAGTTCGCCGAGAAGAGAGTCGAGCCCAACTCGGGGCTGGGCGAGGCCATCACTTATTGCTGGAAACGGTGGGATCGGCTGACCCTGTTCCTCCGCGAAGCTGGGGCGCCGCTGGATTCGAACCTCGTCGAGCGCGCCCTGAAGAAGGCCATCCTTCACCGAAAAAACTCTTTATTTTATAAGACCACCAACGGCGCCGAGGTGGGCGACCTGTTCATGAGCCTGATCCATACCTGCGAATTGAATGAGATCAATCCCTTCGACTACCTGATCGAATTGCAGAAACACGCCGAGGAACTGGCCCAGCACCCGGCGGACTGGATGCCCTGGAATTACCGGCAGGCACTGCAACAGGCCGGCACAAGTCAGCCTTCCGCTTAAATCCCTTTGAAGTAGAATAGGTTCTGCCTGGCCGAAAACGATCCTCTGCGGCCAGGC
>CAVYPU010000024.1:0-518948 GCA_963770415.1 uncultured Acidobacteriota bacterium | reverse complement strand
AGGAATCATGGCCGCCGAAGAATTCGTATTTCGAGGCGTCGTTCATGTTCTCAATGCTCGGCGTGACACGTGCCATGAAGACCTGGTCGGCGGTGATCCAACTGAGGTTGGCGTCTCTCGGTTTGGGGTCGGGGTCGATGGCGCCCTGGCCTACCAGATAGGCCTTGCCGTCCGGCGAGTACTGCATGTTCTTCCCAAAATCCACAAAGTGCGCCGCGCCCATTTTCACTTTGCCGCCCGGTCTTGCGGGCTCACCGAAAAGCGGCTGGGATGGCGTGTGCGGTGTGTCGTGCCAGGTCTTGCCGAAATCGGTCGAGTAACGGAAGCCCACCAGCGGCCCAAGCACATCCCAGTTGAGGCCCTTGCCGGGAGTTTCGAGCAGGCAGTACGTTCCGTAATACCACACGCCGCTGTAGACAAGGCTGCCGCAGGGATAGCGCCCCCCGTACGGCGCCGGGTTCCCCGTGTAGGTGCCCACGTTCGTGATCTTGAGGTTCAAGGGATCACCGCCCACAACCGTGGCGTAACCGGTCGTCGCCTTCTCGCCCGCAGAGCTCGATTTGACATCGCCCACGCTGCCGTCCGTCCAAGGCGAATACATGTTACCGTCCGCGCCCCATGACGGATACCACGTGTCCGCATTCGCATAACGAATATGCCGGCCCGTGAAGGCAATGCCAGTGATGGACCGTGAGGGTTTGAAGGGACAATCAGGGGGCGGCTGAGACGGCCACACGCGGTAGGCGGTCTCGGCCCCTGCAACCAGTCCCAGCCCGAGCACAATTGCGATCAACAGTCTTGCGCGCATGCTTGAATCCTCATTCCGTGGGTTTGGGGATTCTCGATTGACCATAGATGATCCGCCAAGGAGCAACTCCCCATATCGTTCCTTCAATCAACCTTCGGCAATCGTCAATCCTCAATCTCTCACGCGACTGCGGGTCTGGGCGTCGCCTTCGTACTCGCGATAGTCAGCAACGAGGGATCGAGGCCGGGCGAAGAGGCCTCGAGCCGAAGCTCGCCCGCCTCCTTGGTTGACTGCACAATGACCATGCAAAGCCCATTGAAAGCCCGCCGCTTGTGAGCTTTGTCGGGTTCGTGACTGCTGGGATCGCCGTTGCCCACGCCGATGAGCTTCCCTGGCCCGCGTAAGCTGAAACGCGATTTCGTTGTCGGCCACCGGCACGAGGCGGCCCTGCTTGGTCCACCACCTCCACCTCGACCATGCGAGACATCTTCGCCGTCGGCCGCGATCTCGCGGGCGGTCGCGGGCGCAGCACGAATCTTCGCCGGCGCGCCGGTGGTTTCGCGCTTCGACCGTGAGCACCTGCTGGCCGCCTTTATAGCCGCGCGCCTCCAGCATGCCCGGCTTGTATTTCACTTTCCATTCCAGGCTACATGGTCTTGCGACGGCACTTCCTTCGCTCCCAGGCTCGCGCCGTTCAGGAACAGCTCCACGCTTTCCAGGTTGCTGTGGCACCAGACCTCGATTTCCTGGCCTTCCTTGCCGGCCCAATTCCAATGCGGGAACAGGTGCAGCACCGGCTTATCACCCCACCACGCCTGATAATAATAAAAGTTGTCTTTGGCAAAGCCGCAGGTATCCATAATGCCGAAGTGCGAGTTGATGCAGGGCCAGCCGTAGGGCGTGGGCTCGCCGCGATAGTCGAAGCCGGTCCAGACGAATCCGCCGGCGAGGAAGGGCCGCTCGGCATAGATCTTCCACCATACTTCCGCCGTGGCCGCCCACGGCGGGAAAGTTCACGTCGTAGGCGCTGACGTACCCTTGTTCTTTGTCGTTCGCGTAGACGCCGCGCGTGGAGACGGTGCTTGCCGTTTCCGAGCCGATGCATCGGCTGCTTGGGAAACTTGCGGTGGAAATCGTCGATCTCCGGGCTCGTGCTTGTAATTGAATCCCTGCACATCCACCACGGCGGAAATCCCTTTGCCCCACTCGTCGTTCATGGCGGCGGTGACGGGGCGGCTCGGGTCGAGCCGCCGCGCCAGGCGCTTCATGCTGGAGACGATGCGCGCGCCGCGCTCGGTGCCCTGCTCCGGTTCTTCGTTGCCCAGCGACCAGATAACCACGCTGGGATGATTGCGGTCGCGGCGGATCATCCGCTCGAGTTGGCTCAAGGCCTTCCGGATTCGATGACATCGTCCGCGTCTCGTCCATCACCAGCATGCCCAGCTCGTCGCAGGCGTCCAGCAACTCCGGCGTGGGCGGATTGTGCGAGGTGCGATAGCCGTTCGACCCCATCTCTTTCAGCCGCTCGATGCGGTAATACTGAATGCGGTCCGGCAGGGCCGAGCCCACGCCGGCGTGGTCCTGGTGATTGCAGGTGCCCTTGATCTTCACCGGCTTGCCGTTCAGGAAGAAGCCTTCGTCAGGGTCGAACCGGATGGTGCGGATGCCGAAGCGCGTCGCATAGCGGTCCACCAGCCGCGCCGCCCGCTTCGATGGTGGTCTCCAGGCGATACAGGTGCGGCGGCTTCGAGCGACCAGAGGGCGGGATTGTCCACCACGATCTGTTGTTTGAATTCGCGCCGGCCGCGGGCCGGAACCATTGCCGGGCGTCGAGGCGGCGCGGCCTACGACGGTGCCGCCGCTGTCTACGATCGTGGAGAGAACGCGGCACGATTGGTCCGCATCACTCTCGTTCTCGACTTCCGTAGTGATGTTGACGCGTGCCGCGCCCGGCCGCACCTCGCAGGTCACGTACGTTCCCCACTGCGGCACGTGCACAGGATGAGTTTTGACCAGCCACACGTGGCGGTAGATTCCCGCGCCCTCGTAAAACCACCCTTCGCCCTGCGTTGCGTCGACGCGGACTACCAGGATGTTCTTGGCTCCGTAATTGAGGAAGTCCGTCACGTCGTAAGTGAAGGGCGCGTAGCCGCTCATGTTCCGCCCCAGGAAATGGCCGTTTAGCGCCACCATGCAATCGCGGAAGACGCCGTCGAACTCGATGCGACAGCCGCTTGCCGAGATCGCCCGCGGGAATCTCGAACACTCGCCGATACCAGCCGATGCTAGTCGCCGGGTAATTCCGATCCAGGGGTTTGAAGCCGTGATTAACTAATCCGGGATCGTGCTCGAAATCCAGCTCCACAGCCCAGTCGTGCGGAAGATCGATGAGGCGCCATTTACTGTCGTCGAAGTTAGCTCGAGAGGGATCGAAGAAGTCGCCTCCCGACTTGGAAAATATTCCGTCGCCATCGAAGCCGAAGTCCTGCGCAGGGTCAGTGGCGTGGCCGAGATGGAATCGCCAACTGAAGTCCATGAGAAGGCGCTCTCGAGGGCTGCTTGGGTTATCTGCCTGCGGCGCAGCGGTCGTGTTCTGGTTGTAAACTCTCGCGGCTGTCGCAGGCATTGCCGAGGTGATTCCCGCCGACACTGCAACGCCGCTCTTCAACACCTCACGCCTGGTCCATTGACGCATCACGCCCTCCTATTTGCGAGTAAGTGCCTGCTCGCGACGGCGAGTATTATACGCCGTCTCATCGCCCAGGCGGCAGAGCCGCGTCCCGGCCGTGCGCCGTCAGTTAGGCCCTGACTTGTCGGAGATGTTCATCTGAGAGGGCGTGAAGCACCAGGCCGGCGAGGGCACTAATGAAAGTAGGGGAGTCATTCAATCCTTGCGTCACGCGAAAGGCTTGGATGCACAGACTGTGGGCCATCTCACGAGCTTCGATATCGAGTTCGTGAAGAGTTTCAACATGGTCGGACACGAAAGAGATCGGCACCACGAGAACCCGCTCGCATTGATCCGCGGCAATGGTGTGGAGCGCTTCGTGGAGTGAGGGACCGAGCCATCGCCCCGGACCAGAGCGGCTCTGGTAGCAAAGGCTGTGCGAGTTCGGCCAACCGCCTCGTTCTTTGACCAGTCTTACGGTGGCCTCAATCTGCGCCTGGTAGGGATCGCCCGACCTGATAACGTTCTCCGGCACTCCGTGGGCGCTGAAGAGCAGGTGCACATCTGGCGGCAGGCGATGAGCTGATCCATTCGTTTTGCGAAACGGCTCAAGACCTTGGTTGATACGTTCGACGAAGGCTTCGATGTAAAGAGGGTGGGTATGGTAATCACGAACGATCTTTGTCTCGATCGCGTAGGCTTTCGGAAACTTGCGCCCCCACTCGTTCAGACTGCTGCCTGTAGTGACAAGCGAATATTGAGGGTACAAGGGCAATAGCACGAGCCTGCGAATTTGATGGTCCAAAATTTGTCGGACAGCCTCTTCGGTAAGCGGGTGCCAATAACGCATGGCAACGAAGACGCGCGCCTCGATAGTCTTTCGCAACTCGCATTCGAGTCGCTGGGCCTGGAGTTCCGTCAGCTCGCGGATCGGAGACTTGCCGCCGATTTGCGCATAGTGCTCTTGTACACGCCTGGCGCGCCGTGACGACACAAGCCGCGCCAGCGGTTCACGAGCCAGCCGAGCAAAGGGGAAATCAATGATGTCCGGGTCGCAAAAGAGGTTATAAAGGAAAGGCTCGACCGCCTGGAGGGAATCCGGCCCGCCCAACTGAAACAGAACTACGCCTACTTTTTCTTTGCCTTCCGCCTTGATTGGACTCACCTTTTGCCCTTCGCTTTATTATCCTACAGTGCGCTCCAAGGCGGCAAGCCAGGAATAGAGGAGGAAGGTGAGCATTTGCCGGGCAATGGAAATCTTAGGACAGATGGGATAGACTCCGTTGTAAAGTGGTCAGGGTAATATTCGCAACAATGTAGAGACACGGGAGGCCGGAATGAAGCTTCGAGCGTTGGTCGTGACATTCGTATTAGTTACCCCCGTTCTTGCCCAGCAATCGCCGGCGCCCGAGATCCGTTATGAGTGGGCGGCGAATGTGCTCAAACTCCCCGCTCACTTGTACCTGGGTGAAGCGGCAGGCGTGGCGATAAATTCCAAAGGGCACATCTTCGTTTACAGCCGTGGCGGGCACACGCAGTTGCTGGAGTTCGATGCTGCCGGAAATTTCTTGCGCACCATCGGCGATGACCTCTACGGCTTCGCGTTCGCTCACACCGTGCGCGTGGACAAGGACGACAACATCTGGTGCGTGGACGAGGGCTCGAACATGGTCATCGAGTTCAACCCGGAGGGCCGCGTGGTGATGGTTTTCGGCCGCAAACCTGAAGCGGTCGAGCATCCAACCGCGGGCCAAACCGAGCCACCCAAGCCCGAGTGGGAGTTCGACAGGCCCACCGACGTAACTTGGGACGCGGTGGGAGATCTCTTCGTCAGCGACGGCTACGGGAACTCCAGAGTGGTGAAGTACGACAAGGACGGCAACTGGGTAAAGGCGTGGGGCAGGCGCGGAACGGCCCCTGGCGAATTCCACACTCCGCATACGATCGTGGCGGATGCGAAGGGGAATGTGTACGTAGGCGATCGCGAAAACCGGCGCATTCAAGTGTTCGATTCGGATGGCAATTTCCTCAAGCAATGGACCAACGTCGGCGCTCCCTGGGCGCTCTGCATCACACCCGGTACGCGCCAGGTTATCTATAGCTCAGACTCAGCGGTGGGCCGAATCTACAAGCTCGACTTGAACGGAACCGTTCTGGGCGCCTTCGGCAAACCCGGCAAGCAACCCGGCCAGTTCGGCTGGGTGCATGAAATGGCCTGTCCCTCGGAAGACCTTCTCTATGTCAGCGAATTGTTGAACTGGCGCGTGCAGAAGCTCATTTTGCATACAGGGCAATGATCTTTCGCCCTTTCGGCGTTTACTGTCCAAGCAAGGGTAGATTCCCGGACCCAGACCGCAGGGCTGCGCTAGTCCGTATCTAAGGGCCTGCCCGCTCACTTCTTTGAGGACGGCAACTCGTGCAGGTGTTTGCGGACTTCGCCGGCGTCCGGCGCTGCAGGAGAGAGTTGAAGGTAGGCTTCGTATTCGTCGCGGGCGCGCGTCTTTTCGCCCGCGGCTTCCAGCGCCACAGCGAAATTGTAGTGTGCGATCGGCTCGCTTGGCTGCAGGCGGAGGGCTTCCTCGTACTCATGGATCGCGCCGTCGAAGTTCCGCATCTTCAGCAAACAATTGGCAAGATTAACGCGGGCCACGGCATCTTGGGGGCGCAACCGCAGGTAGTCACGGTAGTCGGCGAGGGCCGCATCGATATGGCCTGACTGGCGGAGCGCGTTCGCAAGGGCGAGGCGTGCCTCCGCATAATTCGGCTTGGACCTCAGGGCTTCCTGCAACTCCTGGATGGCTTCGTCCGTTTGGTTCGTACGCAGTTGGGCACTGGCGAGCGCGAAGTGAGCTTCGGGCAGGTTAGGAGTGATTTGCAATGCCGCTCGAGCTTCCGTCGCGGCGCCCGCCACATCGTTCAAATGCAGGAGCACGATGGAAAGGTCCAGGTGCGCCCCCGACCAGCTTGGCCGCGTTTTGATCACCTCGCGGAAAGCGCTTGCAGCGCCTTGCCAGTCCGGCAGTTGCTCGAGTGCCAGGCCGAGATTCTGCCGGGTCTGAGGGTCGTTGAGCCGCGCCAGGCTGGCGCGGAAAGCCTCCACTGCGCCCTTGTAGTCCCCTTTATTGTAGAGAGCGTTACCCACGTCGCGCTGATAGCCGGCGAAGCTGGGATCAAGCCGCGCCGCTTCCTGGCTCTCCGTCGTCGCACCGTTCAAGTCACCTCTTTCGCGCAAAGCAGTGGCAAGGCGGGAGTGAAGTGTGGGGTCGTCAGGCCTGAGCTTCAACGCATCGCGATAAGTTGGAATCGCCAGCTCGTAGTTCTTCTCGGCCACAAGCATGTCACCGAGCTCCACCAATGCCTCCGGATAATCGGGCCGCAACTCGACGGCTTTCGTCAGCTCCGTCTTCGCCTCAGGCGCGTGCCCGGCGGCCTTCAGGACCCTCGCGTAGGTAACGTGAATCTCGGGGCTTTGCGGGCGCATCTCGAGGGCCACGCGGTATTCGGCGAGAGAGTTGTCCCAGTCGCCCGCAGCCTGATAAGCATTCCCCAGATGCAGATGGGCATCGGGATCGGTGGGCCGCAGGCGAACCTCTTCGCGGTATTCCTGGACGAAGCCGGCGACGTCTCCAGCCGACTGGTAGGCCTCCCCAAGATTGCGGTGGTAATCGGCGTTGTCCTTGGCGAGCTCCACAGCTCTCTGAAGTTGCACAAGGGCCTCCGGCAAATTCCCGGTTTTGCGCAGGACCAATCCGAGGTTTTCGTGGATCGAGGGGTCTTGGGGCTGCAGGCGGAGGGCCTCGCGGTATTCGGCCTCAGCAGCGGGATGGTCGCCGGTGGACAGGTATGAAGACGCCAATTCCACATGGGCGTTGACGTCACCTGGTTGCTGGCGAACCACGCGGCGGAACTCAGTGATGGACCCGCCGTAATCACCGGCCTCTCGCAATGCGAGCGCCAACGCATAGCGGAAGTCAACCTGCTCGGGACGCAATTGAACCGCCAGACGATATTCCTCAATGGCGTGAATGAGGTCTTGCGTCCCTCGATAGGCATTGGCGAGGGACAAGTGAAGGTCCGGATCGTTAGGGCGCAGGTGAACCGCGGCGCGAAACTCCGCCACGCCCTGATCGAACTTGCCCGCCTGCGTGAGCACGGTGGCGAGTCCCGCGTGGGCGTCCGCATTATCGGGCGCCTGCTTGAGGATTTTCTCGTATTCCGCAGTGGCGGCCGCCACGTCGCCCGATTGCAGCATCCAACTGGCGTACGCTGTGATAATGTCGTTGTCCTGCGGCTTGAGGTCGAGCGCCTGGCGGTACTCGGCCGCCGCTTCTTTGAATTGCCGGCCGGAGGCGAGTGCATTCGCAAGCGCAACATGGGCATCGGCATTCGTGGGATGCGTGCGAAGCTCGGAACGGTATTCGCCTATGGCTTCCTGAATGTGGCCTTGCGATTCCTCCACCGCGCCCAGCGCCATGTGAATGCCGGGGAAATCCGCCTTCAGCCGCAGCGTCTCTTGGAACTCACGGATGGCGTCGGCGGGCCGTTGCTCCCCCAAGAAAACATTGCCGAGGTTATAGTGAGCCTGCGGGTAATCCGGCTTCAAGCTGAGCGCCTTTTGGTACGCACCTTCCGCTTCTTTCCACTTGCGGAGCCGAGCGTATTCATTACCTTTCTTTAGAAAGTCTTCCGGTGTAACGGGAATTGCTTCTTGCCGGCTGGGAGGCTGAGCGGCATCCGCGCCTCCAGCCTGCTGCGCACCTTGGGCTACGTAGCCTGCAGTCATACCGTTTGCGAAATTCGGTGAGCACGCCAGTAGCAAAGCAGAAAAAAGAACAAGCAGCTCCACCCGTAATTGCGGGTAACTTAGGCCTGCCATAGTGAGCTTGCGTCGCTTAGATTCGAGGGCCGACATGCAGAGGGCGGAATTGGAATAAGGCGGCTCTTCTTTGCGGGCGTTTACGTCTTGCCGACCTGGTGCGGGACGGTTCACTGGACCTTTCTCGACACAGTAATAGGATACACCTAAAAATATGTCCGCGCTTCACACTACAGATCTCCTACGAGCGTCTGCTCGCACGAGCATCCCGCCCGCACACTTTCCCACTGAGGGGCGAGACGCATAGGCGCTGGGAAACCCATTGCGCAGACGCACAAGCCCGCGCGGCGGGCGGTGCCCTGGAGCCCCTGCCGTCCCCCCCCCCCAGCGCTCAGGTTGGGCACCAACTCTAGACGACAAGCAGGGTCTTCCGCGATTTACCGGCGCTTTTCGCATGGGAAAGCTCTTTTCCAGCGTCGTTCCTTTGTTTTCATAGACATTCTCGCTTTGTTCCGCCGATACCGGTGTCGATGAGTCGAGAAGTGAGGAGTTGAGAAGCGGACTGCCGCAACTTCGACCGCGGTTGGGGCCTCGGTCGCCTCTTGCTTCACACGTCTCAACTCTTCGACTCCTTAATTCCTCGACTTCTTGACCTCTTCCTTTGTTTTCATAGACATTCTCGCTTTGTTCCGTGAATTTATGTTTCGCAGCCGTGGCAGGGTCCCGGTTGAGGGTGACATATAATCCCGAATTCCGCAGTTGCGAGGCTTTGTGTAAAGGGACCCCTCACCCGGCTCCCTACTCTCGCCACCCTTTCCCCAAGGGAGAGAGCTGAAATCAATCCTCGTTGACCACCCTCTCCCGTGGGGAGAGGGTGTCCCGCAGCCGGCGTCGTCACCAGCCGGTGCGGGACGGGTGAGGGGTTGCTTCCGAAGAATCCAAACTCCCCTTCCGTTCTCGAGGTTATCGGGGCAGGCAATTCAGATTCACCGAGTTGGCCTGGGAGCACCGAAATCAACCTAGGAACTCGGGCATATTGGCGTCCCGAAGAGACGACTGGCAGGGTTCTTCCGCGATTTACCGGCGCTGCTGGCACAAAAGCTCAACTTCCAATACTAGCCTATACTAGTGAGCTTAGTTTGTCAAGGGGCAGATTCCAACTTAGGGAGGGAGGACATAGGGGCCGGGATCAACCGATCGCGAAAACGCAAAAGCCGTCATTCTAGTGCGTGTGGGGGCGAGACGCCTGTGCCACCGCGGGAGAGACGCCTGCGCGACGCGAAGTTTGACAGGAGCGGATTGCTTCCGTTATTCTCGCCTGCCAAGACATGAACGCGCGAACTAAACCGGCGGCAAGCTCAAGCATGGAATCTCTGCTTCGCTTTTTCCGCCGGCGCCCAACTTTCCGCACCGCGACGCTCCTTTCCGGGAGCCTGGTTTGGCTGGTAGGCTTTTTCCTTCTCCCCCTCGCTTACCTTCTGGCGGTCAGCTTCGCCAGGCGTTCTCCTTACGGCACGATTGAATGGGCCCTGGGATTCTCGAACTATTGGCGCGCCTTCCATCCGCTCTATCTTGGGGTTTATTGGCGCTCCTTTTGGATGGCGCTGTTCACGACAGTGCTTTGCATGCTGCTCGGCTACCCCGTGGCTTACACCTTGGCCCTGAAGGTGTCCGGGCGGTGGAAATCCGCGCTATTGATGCTGGTGGTGATTCCCTTCTGGACGAGCTTCCTCATTCGGACCTACGCCTGGATGGTCATCCTGCGCACCGAAGGCCTGGTGAACACAACTCTCCTGGCGCTTCACGTTGTGCACGAGCCATTGCGCCTGCTCTACACCCCGTTAGCGGTTTTTATTGGTCTCGTCTACGGCGAGCTTCCTTTCATGATTCTGCCCCTTTACGCGGTGCTGCAGAAGCTCGACCCCATCCTGCTTGAAGCCGCGCAGGATCTGGGCGCCGACCGCTGGCATACCTTCTTGAGGATCACTCTCCCCATCTCCTTGCCGGGACTCAGCGCAGGAGGCGTCCTGGTCTTCATCGCCTCGATCGGCGCCTTCATCACTCCGGACCTGCTGGGCGGGGCGCGCACCATCATGGTGGGCAACCTCATTCAGAACCAGTTTGCCACCGTGCGCGATCAGCCATTCGGCTCGGCCGTGGCCTTTCTGCTGACTGCCGTGGTTCTGGTGCTGCTCTGGGCAGGGGCGCGGCGCGCCGAGCGCGTCACACGGGAGATACTCTGATGCCCCCTCCACGACGGCGCCAAGGATGGGGCCTCGCTTCCGCCACCACGCTCGTCTACCTTTTCCTCTATGCCCCGGTCATCGTCCTGATGATTTTTTCCTTCAACCGCTCGCGCCTTTCCGCGCATTGGACGGGCTTCACGGGCCAGTGGTACACATTGCTCTGGCGCGACGAGCAGATCATTCAGTCGCTGCTGAACAGCCTGCTCGTGGCTGGCGCGGCTACCCTCGCCTGTGTGATGTTCGGGACCATGGCGGCGCTGGTCTTTCCGAAACTTCGCCGCCGCGCCAAGACGGTTCTGGATGGAGCCGTTTATCTTCCGCTGGTCATCCCTGAAATCGTCATGGCGGTGGCTATCGTCATCTTCTTCAGCCTGCTGCGCATGCACTTGAGCCTCTCCACCGTCATCATTGCGCACATTACGTTCTGCATTTCTTACGTGATCATCGTGGTAGGGGCGCGTCTGGCGGGGATGGACCGCTCGATTGAAGAGGCCGCGCTTGACCTCGGCGCGAACGAATGGACCACCTTCTTCCGCATCACACTGCCCATCGCCGCTCCGGCCATCCTCTCCGCTGCTTTGCTGGTTTTCACCACTTCGTTCGACGACTACCTCATTACTTCTTTCGTGGCGGGGGTTCGTTCCACCACCTTGCCGCTCGAAATCTACTCGCGGTTGAAGCGCGGTGTCACGCCGGAGATCAACGCCATTTCCACCGTGATTCTGGCGGCCACCATACCTCTGGTCTACATCGCGCAACGGCTCGAACGCGGCGCCATGAAAGTGCGGGCTGCAGTGCTGAGCGCGACGGCGGTTTTCCTGCTGATGATGGCTCCGGTCGTCGCCCGCACCTGGCCCTCCGGCGAAAACCTCAGCCAATTGAACGTCTACATCTGGTCGTCCTACGTCTCCCCGCGGCTGGTGCAAGGATTTGAGCGCGAGTTCCACTGCAAGGTCAACTACGACCTCTACGATTCAAACGAAGCCTTGCTGGCCAAGCTTCAGGGAGGCAACGTCAGCTATGACCTGGTGGTGCCGAGCGATTACATGGTGGAGATCCTCATCCGCCAGGGGCTGCTCTCACCGCTCGACAAATCCAAGCTGCCCAATGCCTGGGCCAACATCGACCGCCGCTTCCTGGGCCTTCCCTTCGATCCCCACAACGACTACGCGGTGCCTTACGCCTGGGGGACCACCGGCCTTGCCTACCGCGCCGACCTGGTCAAAGAAAACCTCGATAGCTGGTCGGTGCTCTTCGATCCGCGTTATGCCGGACACATCCTTCTGCTTGACGACACGCGCGAGGTTTTCGGCA
Organism: uncultured Acidobacteriota bacterium; assembly: GCA_963770415.1. Taxonomy (GTDB): domain Bacteria; phylum Acidobacteriota; class Terriglobia; order UBA7540; family UBA7540; genus CAVROP01. The sequence goes on along the minus strand of CAVYPU010000024.1, from coordinate 507,156 downwards.
TGGCGCTCAAGAAGCTTGGCTATTCGCTCAACTCAACCAACCCGGATGAAATTCGCCAGGCGCGTGATCTGCTTCTGAAAGAGAAGCCGCTGGTGAAGGGCTATAACAGTTCCAATTTTCAAGAGGACCTCGCCGCTGGTGACGCCTGGATTGCGCAGGCTTTCAACGGCAACATGACCTTCGTGATGCGCGATGAACCGAACATCCGCTACGTAATTCCCAAAGAAGGTTGTACGATTTCGGTGGATTGCGCCTGCATCCCGCGCTCCGCCCCACACAAGGAGTTGGCGGAGGCCTTCATCAACTACTTCCACCGACCGGAAGTGGCCGCGCTGTTTGTAAATGACTCCGGCTTTAATACCCCCAATCGATATGACCACAAAGATATAGAACCCTGGCTCCTCCGCAACGCCGCTGTATTCCCCGATCCCGCCTCGCTAGTCCATTGCGAGTTCATGCGCGACGTCGCATCCGCCGCACAGCTTTATGACCAGTATTGGACGGAGATCAAAGCGCGATAGCCATTGTTTGAAAGGGTACTGTCCTAGCGTGGGCTTAGCGCCGACCTTTAGCTCGGCAGACGTTGGCCTGAAGGCCAGCGCTACGTTCGAACTACGCCAGCGCCTTTGTCAGAAGACGCTGGTTCCGTCGTCCATTCCAATGTTACGATAGGAACCAGGAGAATTCGTATGGAAGCCAAGCAACAGGTGCTGAAGGTCATTGAGGATCTCCCCGACGATGCCGGGGTCGAAGAGGCGCTGGATCGGCTCTACCTTCTGTATAAGGTCGAGCGAGGCCTTCGCCAAGCCGATCGTGGCGAACTCCTTACTCAAGAAGAAGTGCGCCAGCGCATGGGAAAATGGCTCAAGTAAGGTGGACGCCGCAGGCAGCCGACGACCTCGAGGCGATTTGCGGGTTCATCGCTCGGGATTCTGAGCAACTGGCCGCCATCTTCGCTGACCGCGTACTCCGCGCCACGGATCGGCTGGCGAGCTATCCGCGGCTCGGCAGGGTTATCCCCGAACTGGGATTCAACGACATCCGGGAGATCATCGTCGGCAGCTATCGCGTGATCTATCGCCTTCAGCAGGACAGCGTGCAATTGTTGACACTACATCACGGGGCTAGGACACTGGACATCAGAAAATTCGAGAACCCGTGACTTCCCGCGAAGGCTGGCGTAGTCATCGTTCATTATGTATGCACCGCCTGCGATTGCCACCGTCACTTAGGCCCGCGCAGGAGAGAAGCGTTACCCGTGCATTCGGGTGCGAGACCCACGTCTGCCCCTTTGGACAGCAGAAAACGCGCAGTTTTTATTGGGTCGCCTTCTTGCCACGTCATGATGGTTTGCTCGTATATAAGACGCAGAGCGAAAATTGCTGTTCCGGGAAGGGCGGCCACCAAAAATAGCTGAACCTGCAGGGTATCTTGCTTCTTGAAACCAGATCGTGTCTCTCTCCGCTCCTCCATTTTGGTCCTCCTCCTTCAGCGCGCGATCTGGCGTCTCGGCTCGAGCTGTCTTTAGTCAGTCGTCAATCGACCATCCTCAATCGACAATCCCAAGCACCCTCTCCGCGTTCCCGTAGTACACCTTGCGTAGGATTTCCTCAGGCAAGCCCAGCCCATAAATCTGCCATCTGCCCTGGGGCGGCTTGGGCGCGGGGGCGTAATCGAAGTACTCGTCCTCGGTTTCGAGGAAGCGGTAATAAATCTCGTAGAGTTTGGGGGAGAGGATTTGCTGCGGAGTTGACGTGCCATTGGGAACGGCGTCGGTCCCGAACATAATGCGGTCCTGGTATTTTTCGAAGAACTTACGCGCCGTGCGCGGCTGGCGGCCGAGTTCACCGATGCGCGCCGCCATATCGACGTACATGTTCGGGAAACGGTCCAGGCATTCGCCCACACCGGCCAGGTTCTCGGCGTTATTTCCAAAGTGAAGCGTGATGAACGCCACTTTGGGGTGTCGCGCGAACATGCGATTGCGCGCCTCGAGCAGTTCCTTGTTGCCGGGAAAGTCCCGGCCATGAAATGACCAGTCGGGATGATTGTTCAGTTCCTCAAATCGTTCGTTGAAGCGGTCAATGGGCAGGAAGAAAGCTTCGGGATCGGAGATGTGAATGGCCACCGGCATCTTGTGGGCGGCGCACGCTTCCCACATGAGGTCGAAACGCGGGTCGTCAATTTTCACCAGCGGCCCGGAGGTGACCTGCTCCCGCAGGTAGAGGCCGAGAGTCTTGACCACTTTCAGCCCCCTGGCGCCTGCTTCGTGCGCGCGCCCGATCTCGTCCGCCTGCCAGCGCGGGTAATCGGGCCGATTGAATTCGTCCCAACCCGGTTCCGTGAAAACCATGAACCTGTCGGGATGGGGGCGCTGAAACTTCCCAATGGCTTCCTCAAGTCCCTTCCCGCGATTACCGGTGAGGTTGACCATCATGCGGATATTCTTCTGGTCCATCAGCCGCAGGACCTCGTCCGGAGAGGCGAGGACCTTGATCTCTTCTCCCATTGCCACGCCGCTCTTGCCTCGCCCCCAGATGGTGAGATGGGTGTGCACGTCGATGACGGGAAAGCGCGAGCGCGCCACCTTCGTTTCCGGCACGTGAAGCATGCTCTTGGGCTGGAAGTCTTCAAGTGGAAGACGCACTGGCTTCGCGGCCTGCGCAGGTTTGCCGGCCTCGCCGCTCTTTGCCGATGCTTCGGTGGCTGCCGCGCTCGCCACCCCTGCCGCACCCATATTCCTCAACCATTCCCTGCGATTGATCCCGCGCATGCTTCCTCCGTCCAGCGAATAATCCGTGTAGGGGCGCGCCGGGGCATGCCCCTGCGTAAGCTTCGCAAGATTACACTCTCAGAGGCTTACTGATCAACGAGCTTGTTTTTTTCGCTTCGTATTGCTATATTCCCGCAGTCAAATTCCTGGCAATTACGTCCAGGACCCACGGGAGAGTTATGCACAAGATTTCGCTTCGATATCGTCTGCCGTTCGTGTTACTGCTACTGCTTGCGTGTTCATATTTTCTGCGAGGAAAAGGGGGTGCACAGCCCATGCCGGAGAACAGTCCATACCTTCGAAATCTCACCATGACTTCGAAGTTTTTAGCCGCCGATTTCGTCCCGGACGGCGATCTCTCAAAGAAGGTCTGGAAGGAAGCGCCGCATGTGAAGCTCGATCGCGACCGCTTTGGCGAGCCGGCCTATCCGGATTCTGAATGTATGGTGGCAAGCCTCTGGACCCCCGACTACGTGTACTTCGCCTATCATTGCCGTTATCGCTCCCTGAACATTTATGAAGGCGAGGACCCCGCGAAAGAGAAATGGGGACTGTGGGATCGCGACGTGGTGGAGGTTTTTATCAACCCTCACCCGGAACACATGCGCCACTATTTTGAGTACGAGATGGCGCCCAACAATCAGTGGATCGATCTCAAGATCAACCTCGATAAGAAAGAAATGGCGGACGCTTCCTGGGACTCGCACTTCGAGCACGCTGCCAAGATCGATGCCGCACACAAAGTCTGGGTGGTGGAGGTGCGCATCCCGGTCAAATCGATGAACGCCGGCCCCATCAAGGCGGGAGATGAATGGCGATTGAATCTCTTCCGCTGCGATGGCCCAGGGGACGATGCCCAGCGGCGGTTCCTGAGCTGGAGCGCTCTACCGCCCGGTAAGGATGGGTCCTATCACCAACCGACGGCTTTTGGGATTATCAAGTTTGTAAAGTAAAGGTGTGAAAGGCCGGGACTGAGCAGGCTGCGGGAAGCTCCTTCTGGGAACGAGGAGGGTTGGGATGAGGCGGTTGGTTGGGTATGATTTGCTGATTGCGTTGTTGCTGGTGCTTGCGGGTTCGTACTTTCTATCACGGAATAGTGGTGCTGCGCAGCTCTCCCCGGAGAACGGCCTATACCTTCGAAATCTCACCATCACCTCGACGCGCTTGGCGAGCGATTTCACTCCCGATGGCGACCTCTCGAAGAATGTCTGGAAGGATGCCCGGCGCATTACGATGGACCGCGACCGCTTCGGGAAGACCCCCTTACCCAATTTGGTAACCCAGGTGGCCAGCCGCTGGACTCCGGGTTATGTGTACTTCGCCTACTGGTGCCGATACCAGTCGCTTTACGTTTTCACCGGCGAAGACATCGCCAAGGAGCGTCCGAACCTCTGTATTCGCGACGTGGCGGAGGCATTCATCAATCCCCAGCCGCAGCGTTTCCGCCACTATTACGAGTTCGAGATGGCCCCCAACAATCAGTGGTGGGACATCGAGATCAACCTCGACAAGAACGGCAACATTGATTGGGACTCCCATTTCGACCACGCTACAAAGATCGACGCCGAACATAAGACTTGGACGCTCGAGATGCGAATCCCCGTCAAGCCCATGAACGTGGACGCCATCCACGCGGGAGATACGTGGCGCTTGAACCTGTTCCGTAGCGGCGGCCAGGGAGATGACTCCCAGAAGTATTTCATGGCGTGGGGCACCTTACCTGCCGGAAGCAATGGGTCTTTCCACCAACCGGCATGCTTTGGGATTATCAAATTCGTGAAGTAGGTTTGCAGAAGGGCGGAACTGAGTAGACTGCCAAAGACGACAAATGTCATTCTGAGCGAAGCGAAGAATCCCTGCAGTTTGTCAAATCAAAGCAAGTAGCAATTGCAGAGATTCTTCGCTCCGCTCAGAATGACGGGGAGCGGGAGCGAGGAGAATGAGAATGAACCGTATATTTTGTTATCAACTAATGATCGCGCCATTGCTGGTGCTGGGTTGTCTATATATCGTGCGAGGGAGAATCGGCGCGCAGCCGGCGCCGGAGAACGGCCATTACATTCGCAATCTCACCATGACTTCGACGCATCTGGCCGCCGATTTCGTTCCGGACGGCAACCTCTCGAAGCCGGTCTGGAAGGGCGCCCAACGCGTCATGATCAGTCGGGACCGTTTCGGCAAAATACCCTTTCCCGATTCCGAAGCGCAGGTGGCAAGCCTCTGGACACCCGATTACGTGTACCTCACCTACCGCTGCCGGTACCGCACGCTGAACACTTACGACGGGGACACCGTCAAAGAGCGGCCGGGCATTTGCAACCGCGATGTGGTGGAAGCGTTCATCGATCCTCAGCCGCAGGGCTTTACTCACTATTATGAATACGAGATCGCACCCAACAATCAGTGGTGGGATCTCGAAATCGACCTCACCAAGAAGGAAATGGGCAACGACCGCTGGGACTCGCACTTCGAGCACGTAACCAAGGTGGACCCTGAGCATAAAATCTGGGTCGTGGAGATGCGCATCCCGGTGAAATCCATGAACGTAAGCGCCATCCACGCCGGAGATGAGTGGCGCCTGAACCTTTACCGCTGCGACGGCCCTGGAGACGACTCTCAGCGGCGTTTCCTGAGTTGGAGCGCCTTGCCCCCGGGCAACAACGGGTCCTACCACCAGCCGGAATGTTTTGGTATTATCAAGTTTGTAAAGTAGTGGGAGCCTCTGCGACTGTTTCACAATAAGTCAAGTGGGCCTCCGTGTATCTCCGCCAGGGAAATCGGGCCAAGAAAACAAGTCAGAAAGTCTTGACAGTACACGCCTTTCGGGTTACTTTGGAGTTCACCAAAGTATAACCACCAGAAAGACGTGTGTAGACGCGCGAGATGTGTTGCGGATTGGCGCCTACGCATCGCCGGGAGGCAAGCGACCGAGGGGCCATTGTTTGTGCGAATGGCACTGGCCGTATTGTAAGCATTGCTCAGGGAGGGAATGAACATGAAGGCTTTATTACGGCGGCTGTGGCGGGATGAAGCAGGTCAGGACCTCACGGAATACGGTCTCCTGTTGGCATTGGTAGCCTTGTCTTCGATTGCAGCGATGCAGGGCGTAGCCAGCGCCATCAGTGCAGTGTTTTCCAACGCATCCGGCAGCATGAGCTAGACGGCGGCCAGACGCGCGGCGAAGCGATGCTATAAGTGTTCGGTTCTTAATTCCAAGTAAGATAATGCCTTACAGTATAAGGTGCGTGGCGCGCGACGGCGCTCTCGCCAGCCGTCGCGTGATGGGTAAGGGGGTCCGATCCGGATCAATTACGACGTCATCCAAAGTTTTCACACAAACTCAATAGCCGGGTTTCAGCGCCCGCTCGCGCCTGGTTCGAGCCACGGTAAAATCTCCAGTGGACTTTCACGGCTGCACCTTCCAAACGCAGTGCCCACCCTCACCCTCCAATAACGGGGCCGACTCTCGTCCGGCAGTAGGGAGTGCCTGTTGATTGTTGCTGCCGCCAACGTATGTCATTCCCCGCCAAAGGTGATATTATCTAGCGCCGAATAACGGTCCACACCGATCACATGAAATCGACTACGAGGTGGAAAATGAGGATGCGCCTGCGAATCTCGGGTCAGTTCCCGCTCTGGATGCTGCTTCTATTGTGTTTTGTCCAGGCCATACCCGCCCGTGGGCAGACGCAGGGCGCGCAGAAAGGACGCAAGCGAATAGACACGTGGCTGGTCCTCGACGAAGAAAAGGGAATGCAGCGAATCGAGCGCTATGCCGAGATGTTAAACTCCTTGAGCGTCGCCGGAAGTCCCTCGAAGGAGTTCCTGGCCCGTTGCCACGCGCTTCATATCGAGGTCTTCCAATTAGTCACCGGTGACGCCTCCGCCGTTGACACCTCCGCGCATCGGCAGGCCACCGTGGATAAATACGTGCAGGCTTGTGAAACCCTGGGTTACGACGGAGTTCACCTGGACTTCGAGCACCTGGATCCATCCCTGCGGCAAACGTATTCGGAGTTCCTGCGCCTGGCCTCCTCCGCCCTGCACGCGATCGGCAAGAAACTCAGCATCTGCGTCGGCTGCTATCCAAACGCGGAATGGAAGGTTCCCGAAAAGGAGTTCTACGATCCGAAGGTTGTGGGTGAGACTTGCGACCAGGTTCGAGTCATGTGCTATGACATGTACTGGGCGCCGGGATGGGGAGATCCGAAGTTCAAGGATCACCCTGACGCGCAAGGCATGGGGCCGACCTCCAGTTTTCTTTGGGCGCGGGCGGGAATGCTTTTCTGGCTGGGACAGGTGCCGCGGGAGAAACTCGTGATGGGACTTCCGGCCTATTCGAACGACTACACGCTTTCCCGCACGGGGAGTGGAACGCAGGTTTACGCCCCAAGGCCCCCAGTCAACCAGGATACTCAGAAGACCTGGCTTTGGTACGAGCGCCTCGCGATGTACAACTACTTTGTGGGCGCGGTTCCTCATCTGTTCTATGCCAGCGACGCCGACAGCACCAGGGCGCACCTTGCTACCGTGGACGAGTTGAATCTGCCCTCGATTGGATTCTGGCACTTCAGTTCTGTGGACGAGGCCACTTGGAAAACGGTTGAAGGATGGCTCAACAACCGGTGACGAGGGCCGGATATTTCACGGCGGCCGGCTCGAACGCTCCGCACATTGTTAGGCGACGAACGAAGGAACTGGTTTCACGCAAAGGCGCCAGGAACGCAAGGATCGCAAAGCAAAGAAGAGTTTCGGCGTCCTGTTAACCTGTGGAAGAACGTAGTAAGATACCCTCTTCCTGCGATACTATTCGAGGCACGCCGTTCAACGGCGAAGGGCCAAACCTATACGAGGTTAAAAATGCTAAAATCAATAATACGGATGACGTTAGTTCTTTCCGGGACATTAATCCTGTTCGCGTGTACATCGGCCCCGCCTCCCGCTCCTGCACCGGAAAAGCCGGCAGCTATTGGAAGCATTGTGCGGCTCGACCCCGCGTTCGACGAGCTTGTTCCCAAGGACGCCCAGATCGAGAAGCTTGCCGATAGCTTCACCTTTACCGAGGGCCCGATCTGGCGGCCCTCCGGGGTTCTCTGGTTCAGCGACGTGGTGGGAAACGTGGTGCGCCAGTATTCTCCTTCCGACGGCAAAGTGACGGAGGTCCTCAATCCCGGCGGATACGACGGAAAAGGCAATCTGCCGGCGGGCGGTTACAACGGGCCGAACGGCATGACGGCCGACAAGGACGGGGCCGTACTGCTCTGCCAGCACGGATTCCGGCGGATCGTCCGCATCGGCAGCGACATGAAAGTAACGACCGTCGTGGAAAAATACCAGGGGAAGCGACTCAACAGCCCGAATGACGTGGTCTACCGTTCCGATGGGGCATTCTATTTCACCGATCCTCCGTACGGCCTGCCCAAGGGCGACGACGACCCCGCCAAGGAGTTGAAGTTCAACGGCGTTTACCGCATGGCCAAGGGAAAGCTGCAACCCGTCATCAAGGACCTGTCGCGGCCCAACGGGATCGCATTTTCTCCCGATCAGAAGATCCTCTACATCGGAAATTCGGATGAGAAGAACAAGGTGTGGATGGCCTACGACGTCGCCGAAAATGGAACGGTCGGCAAAGGGCGTTTGTTCGCCGACGTAACTGCAGAAAAGGAAGAGGGTGTGCCGGACGGAATGAAAATGGATGAGAAGGGGAACCTCTGGGCCTCGGGCCCTGGAGGAATCTGGGTGTTCTCGCCGGACGGCAAGCACATCGGGACGATCAAATTGCCGGAAGTGCCGGCGAACTGCAATTGGGGTGATGACTCGAAATCGCTCTACATCACGGCACGAACCGGTCTGTATCGGATCAAGCTCTCCGTTGCCGGTGAGAAGCAGCTCTATCAGTAATCGGCGGCGGGCCGAAGGAGGCAATATGAAACGTCGAACCTGCTTGAAGACGATGCTGGCGGCCGGCGCCGCCGGAGCCACTCTGGGCGGCCTCGAGGCAGCAGGGCCGAGGCACCATATCCTGTTGCACGTTGACCTCTCCGTGGATCCTGCCAAGGAGAAGGAGATGTTGCACAACTTCGAAACAGTCGTCCGCCCCGAGGCGGCCAAGCACCCGGGTTATGTTGATGTGAAAATGCTGAAGCTGCGCACGGTACTTAAGGGCGCGGGTCCCGCGGGCGTCAACTACCGCTTCGCACTGACATACCAGAGTGAGGAACTGCGGCAGAAATGGGTGGCCTCGCCGGAGCACCAGCAGGTCTGGCCGACCATCGAAAATACTCTCGTATCTAAGGACTATACCGTTCTGCTGTTCGATGTGGTGTAATCGGTTCCCTACGCGCTGGCCGGAATGTAGCCCATGGGAGCCGGCGTAGTCTGTTCGAGGGGCAACACATCTATCAACTCATAACTGCGGCTGCCCAGGCCGAGTTTTTCGGCGTAGTCGGTGCCCACGTAGGGATCTTTGTGCGGGCCGTGCAGCCAGCGCAGGGGGTGTCCCTCCCGGGTGTGCACTTCCATTGAAGTTGGGATGTACTCTTCGAGCAGCCGCGACTTCGCCGTCGCGTCGAGCACGGCCTGATCGATCGCCACAATGTCGTCTGAGCCGAAGATGCCCACATCCGGCAGGATGGGCATGCCGGTGAACCCAAGACAGTCACAAACGGGGGTTATGAGCGTGGCGAGCACGAGGTGTGTCGCCTTGCCGGGCGCAAAGGTGGAAAGCGTGATCCCGGCGCTGATCGCGCAAGCCTCCTGAAAAGTGTGGAAGTTCACCGCGTCGATTTTCAGGCTGCCCGGCGGCGCGGCCTCGACACAGCGCTGGCACTGGTTGCACTGCTCGATGTGAAGATGAAGTTCGCGGGCATCATTCTTGTCCTCGACGATGGCTTGGTGCGGGCATGCGTCCACGATCCGCTTCCGGTCCGCGTCACTCGGGCAGCGCTCGCGAAACCAGTACCGATCGAAGTGCATCGCGTCGTGCATGGCGCTCCGGGTCTCGCCCGCCATGCAGCCGAGAGCCAGGTTTTTGACCGCGCCGCCATAACCACAGGTCGGATGACCTTTGGCGTGCGCCAGGTTGACCAGAAACGTGGCGTCTTCGATCAGGCCCGCAAGCTTCCACTTCGTGAGGTTCTTGTAGGGGCGCTCGTGCGCGTAAATATATTTGTCATCGGGGCCCGCTGCCGGGAACAGCGGGCAGCCCAGGGTCTCGCTCGAGTAGCCTCGCTCCTCCGCTCCGCGCGCGTCCCAGTTGATGTCCGTGACGAACGGCTTGCCGCCCCCGTCCTTCACGGCGCGAACGACCTTCCGCACGAAAAGTGGATGGACCGTCGAATAGCCAAGGTTATTGCCCGTGTGCATCTTGACGGCCACCGTTTCTCCCTTGACGCGGTCGCGAATCTTGAGGCGATCGAGGATCAAATCGAGCTTGGCCGGAAGCGTTTCCCCGGCTACCAGGCGGGCCTGGCGAGCTGAACCGAAATAGACGGCGCTGGACATCATGGCCTCCATTAACTGCAAATCTGCAAATCCTGCGCGCAGTATTTTACAACAAACGCAATGATAATGCGCCGCAGCCGCCGGCGAGTCTGTCATGCTGACCGCAGCGAAGCATTCCTGCAGTTCTTCGTGAGTACAGGCTTGCTCGTGAATCGCAGATCTTCGATCAGCGCCAGCCACGGGTGTGGTACACTGAGCGGCTTTCACAGTCGATCAGCAAGAACAATCAGTTAAATTAAGTTCGGTGCACAAGGCGCCGAGCTGCCCATGGGGGTTAGAAGTCTATGACTAAGAAATTCTTCGTATTGCTCGCAATCGTATTAGGAATTCTCGGCATGGTGTCAATCTGTGCCGCCGGCGCGGTTGAGTATGTGAGGGTGTGCTCACTATATGGTTACGGATTTCACTACGTTCCGGGGACCGACGTTTGTATGAACGACTATACGGGCGATACCCGTACGGAAACCGCCGGAGGCACTTGGCGGTCATTAATGCCGTATCCACAGGGGAGATGGGTGGTGCACGTGAAAGACGCCTGCGGAGCGGGACGCCTGGTGAAAGTTGGGACCTATCACAGCACCGATTTCGCGCCCAATGCGTATGGCCGTCTGCAAAGTGCGCCCTTTACACTGAGCCTCCGGTCTAACGAGTTCATCAGCAATGTGATCATGCAGGGCGGCTTCTACGATCCGCGCATTCCCAACCGGCATGGCACGGTGGGTACCGACGCCCTTTGCGTACGGTCAATCGATCCCAGCCTGATAGAACAAAGCGCCAGCGGTCCCCTCGAAGTCCCTTTTGGCAACGGCATGTTGCCCATCGGCTGCATCGCGAATTCCCGTATCGTGAAAATGCCGGCGGCCTATGAGGTCAGCGCCACCGCGGCCTATCCCGACATCGATGCATTTTTCACCAACGCCCAGCAGGCCCCGGTAAGCGGCCCGTACCTCTATGGAACGCAACTCGTGATCACCAATGATATTGACACCAGCGAGGCGGCGCAATTCCAGTACACCGACGCGACCTCCAATCTCCAACCGATGGTAGGCACGGTGTCGGTATCGGTCTGTGTGGATAAGCACGAGGAGTTCTAGCGCCGGCACAGAAGCCGCACCGCGCCTCTAATCCGTCGATAAGGATGCAGGCGTAGGGGGACGGCTTGCCGTCCCCTTTCAGCGGGGCGTGACGGGAAGTCGGGATACCTCTCCCAAAGCGTTCTACCGCTTTGCTTTGGCTTGGGCGACGTGAAAAGGGTCGATCGCGTCGAGGTGGACTGGCGCTCCGGACGGAAAACAGGTCGTAACAGAGAGGACCCAGGTGAACAAGACGCTCCGCATCGTAGAGAAGAGGCAGAGAAGGGCTACAATAAAGCGGATGGATTCCAAAAAGCGTATACGGAATTCCACACAAATTAATCGGACTCATTACGAAGTTTGACCAACCTCATATGACTCAGTGACTTAATGTCACACAGACTTTGGAAACCCACTTGCTCTCGCCATACCCGGTGGCCATTTCTTTTCGGGTCACAATCACAACATGTAGTTAGGTTCGACTAGTACGTTGCCAAGTGATTTACGCGTAACGACGACCCTATTGGGGCTTATAGGGTAAACAACCTCTTCGCAACCCTGAAATCTAGAAGCAAAGCTGACAGTTCACCTCAAGGACGTTTGCAAGCTCGAGGGAGCGAGCAACACCGCACGTGCAGCCACTGCTCATCCACAAACCCGGGAATACTCTGGGCCTGCCGGGCAAAGTTAGAGGCGGTGCTGCAAGCAAGTCAACAATGCGCGAGGTCGCGGGGCGGCGATGGACAAGCAGGGCATCCGGCCCTGAATTTCTGACCGAATTGAGGAGGAAAACCTATGTTGAAGAAGTGCACGCGATGGGCCTCCAGTCACAAGCTTCCAGTTCTTTTGACGGGAGCTTTGCTGGTGGCAATCATGTCGTGTTTCGTTCAACCCCTGAGTGCGCAAGAATCTCGCGGCGCCGTCCGCGGTGTCGTAACCGATCCCACGCACGCTGTCATACCTGGCTCCAAAGTCACCTTGCATAACACCGCAACCGGTGCGGAGGTTGTTACGCCAGCGGACGCCAGCGGTTTCTACGCATTCGAACGGGTACTTCCCGGAACTTACAGCGTTATTGTGGAAGCTCCTGGTTTCGAAAAGTTCATTCAAGAGAACGTGGTCGTTCAAGCTACGGGCGACCTTACGGTGAACGCGGTGCTGACCCTCGGCTCCGTGACCCAGACCGTCGAGGTCACGACCTCAGTCGGCCAAGTCGAGTTTAACACCTCGAACATGAGCGTCACCGTGCAGAATTCGTTTCTGAAGGACCTTCCCATCCTGGCGCGCAGTGCCTTCACGCTGGCGCTCCTGGATGCAGGCGTGATCAACGATTACTGGGATGAAGCCCACCGCCTGCCCTTCTACATGTGGTCGGACGGCGGCATGGATATCGGCGGACCGACCGGCGGCGGCAACGAACAGATCATCGACGGCAACCGATCCGACGATGGCAACGCCCGCGGCTCTTACAATCCGCCCATGGACGCTGTACAGGAAGTGGTTGTGCAGCAGAACATCCCGGACTCCGAGCACGGCTTCAGCTCCGGCGGCGCCGTCAACATTTCCATGAAGTCCGGCACCAACGACATTCATGGCGATGCCTATGGCATGTGGCGGCAACCGAACTTTAACGCCTTGGCGAACCGCGTCTCGCGTTCTTCGGACGTCGTCAAGCAGAACATCTACGGCTTCACGGTGGGCAACCCCATCATCAAGAACAAAATCTTCAACTTCTTCGCTTTTGAGAGATGGTACGCCCAGCAGCCCAGTAACTATATTGCGACCATACCGACAGTCCCGGAATTAACGGGTGACTTCACCAGTGCTCTCCAGAACGACGGCGTTACGCCGCGTCTGATTTACGACCCGAACACCACGGTGTTTGACCCCGTCCACGACACGGCGACTCGCACTCCCATCAGTTGCCAGGGCGTAGCGAACAAGATCTGCCCGGGCGCCATCAATCCCACCGCCCAGGTGCTCATGCCCTATTTGAATTGGGGTGCGAACCATACCCCCTTGACTCCTGACGGCCAGCAGAACTTCCAGGTTACTTTCCCCTGGTGGACCAAGTACCACAACCTTTCCGAGCGCGTGGACTTCAACGTCAGCGATAAGCTGCGCATCTACGGGCACTATAGCGAGTTCCGTACCCGCTTGGACAACGACAACCCGACCGCCGACCACTCGATCGCCTTCCCGTCCCAGAACGGCGGCATCATGGACGCGGATAGCTCCGGGATCGATGTGCTGTACATGATGAGCCCGAAGACGACCATCGACATCAAGTTGGGCGTCAATTACACCGATGACGACTACAACTCGACCATTGCCAAGATGAAGCCGGGCACGCCGTGCCCTGGCGGGTCGACGGTCAACGTTTACTGCAATGCTTGGGGGGCCTTGTGGCCGAACGATAATTGGTGGCAACCGATCAATAACACCACCCAAGGTGAGTACTTCCCCAACTTCAATTTCCAGGGCGTAGGCGGGAACATGGGTACCGGCTTCAGCACCTGGTGGTACGACCACGTGCGCAACTATAATCCGCAAGTGATCGTAACGCACGAATTCGGCCGGCACCACATGAAGTTCGGCTGGCAGTATCGCTACTATTACACCCAGAACTTCGAATCCCAAGGGCCTGGGAACACGTATTTTAACGCCGTTGACACCGGTTCCAGTTTCTTGGGCTATGACAATAGCAAGAGCGGCGACCAGTTTGCCTCGGCGGAGATGGGCGTCAATGACAGCGGGACTGCCTATGTTTGGCCTACCATAGATCAGATTCACCAGCATTTCTATGGAGCCTTCGTCCAGGACGACTTCCGCCTGAACCCTCGCACCACCCTGAACATTGGCATTCGCTGGGAGCATGAGACCGGTCCGCAAGACAATAACCACTACTTGATCAAGACCCTGGATTTGGGTCAGCAGATCCCAGGGTTGGCGAACTACCAGGGGTCGAACGCGGGCTTTCCCATTTGGACTAACGCTGTGCTGACAGCAGCAAACCTGCCTGCCTACGCGTCCAATATCCCCTCGCTCGTGTCTCCGATTTGGAACGGTGCGGCAGTTCGCACCTCCGCCCAAGATCCGACCGTATTCAGCGGCCGGAACGTGTTCCTCCCGCGCCTCGGCGTCGCCTACAAACTCAATGAAAAGACGGCGTTGCGCTTTGGCTACTCGCGGTTTGCAAAAACGTTCATAAGTAACGTCGCCGATGAAGATGACGTTACGGAGAACGGCTACTCAGAATCGACGGGGCTCTTAGGCCCGCTGAATGGCACTCCGCGCTCCTTCCTCGACCATCCGTATCCCAGCACAGGCACGTATGCCAACCCGCTTATTCAGCAAGTTGGTAACCAATTGGGCCAGTACACCGACTTGGGCAACAATTGGGGTTTCTATCCCACCGGCAGCAACTACGTGATTCCGTATAACGACAAGTTCAACTTCAACATTCAACGGCAGTTGCCGGCGCAGTTCCGTTTGGACGCCACCGAGTACATCATGCTCGAGCACAACGCTCAGGACGGCAGCATGTGGGGTGGATGGGGAAGTTGTGGCGCTCAGTGGGGCTGCTACTCGGCTCCCTTCCAGCACAACCTCAACATGATGAACCCGGCGTACTCCTACCAGTACAAGGGCTTGCTGGCTACGACCGTTCCGAATCCCTTCTACGGCCAGTTCCCGGCGACCCCTCAAGCTGCCCCCTACTCGGGCATTTACATGCCGGGCCCCTCTAGGCACCGAGCCGACCATCTCGTTGAGTCAGTTGCTCCAGCCCTATCCGCAGTACGGAACGCTGACCCAATATCAATGGCCGGGTAACCGGGACCACTACTATGGGACGGCAATATCAGTGACGCGTCCCATGTCCCACGGCTGGACGTTCCTGGGAACCTACAACTACAGTCTGCAGAGCCATACCAACTTCTATAACGACATCGACTACTACGCGAATAACATGCGGATGTATGACCGTGGTTTGCCGCGGCACAATATCCGTATGTCCGGCACCTACCAACTGCCCTTCGGCAAAGGCAAGCAGTTCTTCAGCAGCGCGCCTTGGTGGGTTGATGAAATCGTTGGCGGTTGGGCCACCAGCCAGATCTTCTATTGGATGAGCGGTGACCTGATGGGCTTCCCAACGACGGGCATGGTCTGCAACCCGACGGAGAATATTCCGAGCGGGTATTGGTTTAACCCGAATTGCCTAACGGTCGCGCCCCCCTATACTTTGGCGACCGCACCGCCGTACTACGAGGGCATGCGCGGGCCTCGTTACTGGCAAATTGACTCGACCGCTGTGAAGAACTTCAGGATCAACGAACGCTTCAACCTGGAGTTCCGCTTGGAGATGTACAACATGCCGAACTCGTTCATCCCAGCGGATCCCAATATCAGCGCCACCGCGGGTTCCATCAATGGCAAGAGCACCGCGGAAGCAGCCGGTTCGAACGGCGCGAACTACGGACGTGAACTGCAAGGCTCGCTGCGCTTGCACTTCTAACGCAGGCCGTGGCGAGCTTGACTCGCCACCACCCGCCTTCTACCCTCTCGGTCCACCCGATTTCGGGTGGACCGAGAGGCTGTACTATTTCGTTAAGTACTTTCGTAGTCTACACGCTACCGACGTCACGGCTAGGTGTGGCTTGACACAATGTCATGGTTTCTGTACAGTTAGTCCGTCGGGTCCGACGGGGAACGGCACAGGGCGATCTAGAAAAATCTTGAGGGGTCATGAAAATAAGGCAAATTACTTTGGTATTTGCAGCACTCAGTCTCGCCAGCACTCTACTCCCGCAGGCAGGGCAAGGACAGTCTGGGTTGACGTCGAGCCAACCATCCCAGAACCCGGGAAGCCCCGGGGCACGGTGTGAAATCGTGCGCGACGATTACATGTCGCCCGTAACCTTTACGCAGGTCGAGATTCGGGATCAAGCCTCCTTGCGGCGACAACTCGAGGACCATGTGAAAGCCCTTGGCCCGATGTCAGAAAGGGAAGTAACGAGCGAAGTCAGGCCCGCTTCTGCAGATGCTTTGCTCAAAGAGGTGAAAGGGCGCGGGGTGGACTTTGACATGACGCCGGCCGTCGAGAAGAAACTGCGTAAGGCCAAGGTAAGCGATGAGGTGATCGAGGCCGCCCGCCAGGCAGGCCCGAAAGTCCACGAACAAATGGCCAAGATGATCCTGGGACAGAAAGCAGTCAGGATGCAGGATATTCCCAGAGAGCAGATGCAGAGCTTTTCGGCCATCATAGTCGAAACGGATCCGGATAAGGTCATTTCATCCGTCAACGGCTTCGCCAAACAGTTTCCATCGAGCCCTCTGCTCAGCTATGTTTATTCCTTCGAAGCCAATGCTTACCAGAAGAAGGGCGATGCGGACAAGGTGGTCGAATATTCGGGCAGAAGCCTACGGTTGAACCCCGACAACCTCACGGCCCTGGAGTTGAGGGTGGGAATGTTGCCCCAACCGCAATTCATTCGCACCCACCAAGTGGACCGAGGAAGGATTCTCCGCGAAGCCTTGATCGACGGCAATCATGCGCTATTACTGATCTCGCAACTTCCCAAGCAACCCAACGAAGCTGACGCCGAGTATCAGAAGCGGCTGGCGGGTTTTGCGAGCGAAATTCATGGCCCTCTCGGCGTGGTCCACCTGGAACTGGCTTCGGCGCCGGCCCGACGGGGCCGGATAGAGCCGAACTGGCGAAGGCTGAAATGGAATTCAACATGGCGGTGGCCAACTCCAGGCATCCCGATCCGCGTGATTACTACCGACTGGGCGAAGCTTATACGCTGGATTGCAAATGGGACGACGCCGTTCAAGCTTTCACCAAGGCCGGCAATATCGGGCAAGGCACGCTCATTAAGAGTTACGCTAACGAACAGATCGCGGAAGTGAGAAAGAGGAAGGCCCAGGGTACGGTCGCCTCAAATCCTAGTGGACTCTGAAAATACTTGAAGGGGGCATTGCGGATAGACGGAGAAGGCGGGAATTGGAGCCCCGCTAGGCCCCTTGCACTGCTGCTTGACTCTTAACGATCACACAGCGAGCGGATGCCCTCTTAGCGCAGCCTGTGTCTAATCCTCCCAAGCTCGCCAATCCGAAAGTGACCAGGCGCGCATGAAGCCAACACGGTTGACGTCCAGAAGGCGGGTGTAGACGCACCGGGACTGACGTCACGTGTCGGTTTTCCTCTTCTTTTTCCCATTTCAGACCAGAACAGGGTAAGGGGCCGTTCGGCCCCAAAAGTGCCCATATGTCAATGTGGCGTGAAAGTGGAGACATATTGTCTTGACGATTCCACGAAGGGAGTGAGAAAATGCGCACTCATTTGGGCTGTTCCGGGCAAGTGGGGATTGGAACCCTTTGCCAGGAGACTCAGCAAAGGCTCGGGCATGTTGACGCGACGTGGCTGGAGTTTGTTCCTGAATCTGTGTCTCTTGAGGTGCGCCACGTTCAACCTGACGATCGGCCCGTCCTGCCGGAGATTGCAGGTGAGCTGGTAGAGTTCCTGAGCCAAGTCACGGATGAGGAACGCGCTCAGATACCCGGCGGGGACGTCTACTACCAGGATGATGTTAGAGGCCAGTACGTAAGGCTCAAAGTTTGGAAAGGTGGTTTCTTATCGATTGCCTGGGCTCGCCCTGATTATACCCACGCGAATTGGGAGCGCTACCGCAGCCAGCCGGTATCGGTCGTGCCGGAGCCTTACCAGCGCCTGAACGGCAAGTTCAGTTTCGAGGGGATTCCCACTGCCGGGGACGACATCCGCGAACTTTTGGAGCGCACAGCAGGCCTCTACTCCGAGGGAGATTTTGAGATTGTCGCCAGCATCGATCGAATCGAGGCCTCCTTGCGCGACGTCAATTCCAGTGTGTTGCCCCTGGTTTACGCCTTGCAGGTCATGGCCAAACCGGGTTCCCTCGTAGGGGAGATCGACGTTAGTTCATTTCGCCCCGGGGATCTCGATGAATGCTGCCGATTCTCTTTTCGTGGCGGCGAGGCATGGATGGTTAAGCCATCCTTGTGGGACAGCGGCCGTGAAACTGAGACTCCACCCCCGCAGCCGCTGGAACGCGTCGCGTGACGGCCAGGAAGTGGAAATCAGAACATCGAAACCGGCAGAGGGAAATTTGAGAATAGGTGAGTGGTTTCCAATTCCTATTTTCCATTTTCGATCTTCTAAACTCCATCTTCGATTTTCCAGTTTCTATTTTCCAGTGTCTTGTTTCCAACATAAGGAGAGTTATATTGGCTATGGACTACGGATTCACTGAATATCAAAGAGCCATTCGGGACCTTGCTCACGAGATTGCCGAAAAGGAGATCCGCCCGATTGCGGCCGAGTATGACCGCGAGGCCAAGTTTCCCTGGCCGGTCGTGAAAGTGCTGGCGCAAACCGACCTGTTTCGTGTTTTCATCGACGAAAAATACGGAGGCATTCCCGAAGGCGCTCCGATCATGAACATGGTGATCGTCACCGAGGAACTCTCCAAAGCCTGTGGCGGCATTGCGCTGAGTTTTGCCGGAACGGCGCTTGGGGCGCTGCCCATCATTCTCGCCGGAAGCGAGGAACAGAAGCAACGATGGCTGCCGGACATTGCCGCGGGCAAACGGCTGGTGGCCTTCGCGCTCACCGAACCTCAAGCCGGCTCTGATGCGGCGGCGGTGCGCACCACTGCCATCCGCGACGGCAACCACTACGTGCTCAATGGCACCAAGCAATGGATCACCAACGGCGGCGAAGCGGAACTCTACTCGGTGATCGCCCTCACCAATCCCTCCAAAGGTCCGCGCGGGGCCTCTTGCATCGTGGTCGAAAAGGGCACTCCGGGATTTACGTTCGGAAAGAAGGAAGACAAGCTGGGGATTCGCGCCTCCGCCACGCGCGAACTCGTGTTCCAGGACTGTCGCGTACCCGTCGAGAATTGCCTGGGGCGGGAGGGAACGGGCTTCATCGCGGCCATGCGCACCTTCGATGCTTCCCGGCCCGGCGTAGGCGCACAGGCCGTGGGCGTGGCGCAAGGAGCGTTCGATCTGGCGCTCGAATACGCCTGCACCCGCAAGCAGTTTGACTCCCCCATCGGCTCCTTTCAGGGTCTGCGCTTCCTTCTGGCTGATATGGCCATGAAAGTCGAGGCGGCGCGCGCCCTCGTCTATGCCACGGCGCGCTACATTGATACCCGGCCCAAGGAGCGCCCCACGATTTATTCCGCAATGTCCAAGTGCTTCGCCTCGGACGTGGCCATGGAAGTCACCGTGGATGCAGTGCAAGTCTTCGGCGGCTACGGATACATGCACGACTACCCGGTTGAGAAATATATGCGCGACGCCAAGATTACTCAGATTTACGAAGGCACTAACCAGATCCAGCGAGACGAGATCTCCAAGGCGCTGATCAGCGGCTTCCACTCCCGGCGGTCCGCCAGCGCTGCCTTCGCAGCGTAGGAAGAGCCGAAACTCAAATATCCAGTCGTAGGGGGACGGCTTGCCGTCCCCTTCAGCGGGCCGTTGGCCCGCGGGTAGTGCAAGCCCTACCCCTGGAGTTTCTACATTTCTGGCGACGCTATTTTCGACGTGGGTCCCTTATCGTGCCTCGCCGCGCAGACAAATCTGCGTAGACACCATGATCCTTCGGCTCACCACTCTGCATGAAAAAAGGCCTGGATTCCCGCTTTCGCGGGAACGACAACCCGTACGTCATCCCCGCGAAAGCGGGGATCCACCGTTGTTGCGTTGGCCTATTTTCATGGCAGGCCGGCTCCTAAGCCCCAAAGAGGCGATCTATCACAGCCCAGGCCTGGGTCAGCGATGTCAGCCGGTTTAGATTGGGTCAGCCCTGAAGGGGCGGAATAGGGTAGTTCCCATGCCACGATCTTTGGCCCACTGTACGTCCCTCTCGCCTTCGGCACCAGGGATCACGAACCCGTGCGCCGAAAGTGTATTTCGCCCCTACAGGGCTTCAAAATTGAAGGCGCCACGTTGACCCAGGCCGTTGGCCTGGGCTTTGTTAGATCGCCCCGTTGGGGCTTAAGACGGACAAAGATGAGAGCATTGTGCCTCCACGTGGCCGAGAACGGCCACGCCGCCAACAAGGACGATGAAAATGTAGAAACTCCAGGGAAAGGCAAACCTTTCCGCAAGTCAGGGCGGCAGAGCCGCATTCCGGCCGGCTAATTTGGACGCCATTAGGCAAGCTCTACCCCTTACTCCTTGCTTTCCGCTTTTGTTATTATGGCTCCGAAATCAAAAACCGCGCTCCCCTTGCCCGCGTCGGCGATTGCTTTCCGCCCCGAATATCTTGATTTCCGCCGTGGCATACACGTGGGGAATCTCGAGGACAACGAGCGGATCACGCGCCTTCTGAAGCTCGAACTGGAGTCCCGTTACTCTCAGCCCTTCGTCACTGAGCGTTGGGGACGCGGCGTTTACTGGCAATGGATCGGCTACCTGCCGCGTGCCAATCGCGAGGCCATGCCGCTTTCCTCCCATGTCAGTTTCGGCTGCTCGAAGTTCTTCCTCAGCGTGGACACGGATGAGAAGCTCTTCAAATGCGGCATGCAGGTGGAGCGGGGCTACGTGAAGGCCCCGCGCGGCTACCGCACTTGCCAGTTGCAGTCCGACTGGGACTGGCACCGCCTGCTTCGATCACTTGGGGCGCGCGGACGCATGGAGCGCGAGATCAAACGCCTGGTGCTTCGCGAGGGATTTACACTTCGTGGCGGGAGTTGGGAAACCGAGGAAGCCCGCTTCTCGCGTGAGAATTTCCCCACAGCGCAGAAACTGAGGCGCCTGCTGGTGGCCGCTCCTGGGAACCATTGGGCCGGGTTCCAGATCTATTATTCGATGAGTGAGGAAGACGTGACGGGATCGACCGGCCTCGACCTTGTCGAATCGATGCTCGCTGTCTTCCGCGAGGTCACCCCCGCCATGAACCTGTGCATGAACATCCAACTCACTGGGCGCACCGAAGGCAGTCAGCCGAAAGCATAAGGCAGCGGAAGGTGGGCTGCAAGCAGTGGGAGCTAGCCCGGATTTCTCGCCAAAATTGGGGAGTTCGCGGAAGGGCGGGGCCGAACAGGTTGCGGAAAAACGCTTCAGCGCTGTCATTCTGAGCGAAGCGAAGAATCCCTGCAGTTGCGGTTTCAACGAACTACGGAGATCCTTCGTCGCCTGCGGCTCCTCAGGATGACAGCTAGATGGTTTTTTGTGTTTTCCCGATTAACGGAAGGACTCACCGTGTGACTAGCACTTGCTGGCTCGCGACGGCAAGTTGAAGAGCCGTCGCGGCCTGCCTGCTGCGCAACGTAAGCACAGGACTTCAATTCACAGCGAATCTGTTTGTGGCTCTCCCGATCGCCTCGTTACCCGACCCGGATCATTTTCCCCCGAGGTGATACACAAAGCCGATTGTGTATTCGATGAGATGCGCGTCTCCGCTGATCGGAAAGTAAGCATTCGAGGATGGAGTAATTCCATAGGGCAAGCCAAAGGTGGGGGAACTGGTAAAGTGGCCGCGCACGTCAAGCCGGAAGCTGACTTTTTTAGTTACTTTATAGTCGATGCCTCCGCCGAAGTTCACACCGCCGTCGCCTTCGGACCCCAACGCCGCGGCGGCCGCCTTGCCGAAGCCTGTCGTCCTGGCCAAAGCGAGAGCGGAACTGGTTGGAGAGTAGCGGTCATATTCCACGCCGAAAGCGAAGTAAGGGCGGGCGCCCCGAAAAGTGCTAGGGGAATGGGCCACAATGTCGGCGCTAAATCGGTTGTCTTTCAGCCCATATGATTTTTCAGTCACAGGATTGGTATCGAGTTCATCTAATCTGAGGTTGTTTTGACTGTAGCCATAGGTAGCTTCAAAACCGAAGACCTTGCTCTTCTTTATAGGGATTTCAACTCCCAGGTTTCCCCCGCCCCCGTTCGCATACCTTGTGTTGTAGGGAACGAGATAATTTTGGAAGGACCTTGCGTCGCCAAGCGTGGTGATGCCTCCCGTCACATAAACCAAGCTGGTTTGAGCACGTCCCGCTGCAGCGCTGAAGCAGAGCGCCGCGATAACGATTAAACCTCGCATTATTCTCTTCACGGTCATATCAGGTCTACCTCCAGGATATTTAGGCCTCAGTATTAACTTGCCAGTTGCGAAGCAGGACTCGCTAAAGAAGCTGCCCGCCCCGCCTGAACCCAGCGTCCCATTCAGTTTGTTGCCAAGGCAGATTTCCCAGTTTGGACCGCTGCCTGCGTACCCTCACCCGCGGCCCAACATATTCGTGAGTCAGCGCGCCAGTGCGGTTGGAAAGAGTGCCACGCCCACCCCGGCCCATCGCCTGAAATCCGGCGGCGTATGACTCAAAGTGGTTCGATGCACGGCGTTTGTCGGAAGTTGGTTCGAATGCACAATCACGGGTGAAAAAAGTGTAAAGAAAGAGTTAATCTTAAGTGTAGCACCTGTTGTGGCAGGATACAAGGCTCCAGGAGGGCTGATATGAGTGTTCCACACCTTTCCTCAACTCCACCGCTCACCGCGCTCAGCGAGGAAGAACGGATGTTCCAGGCGGCGGCTCGCGAATTTGCAGATAACGAGATCCGCCCCTACGTCGAGCCCATGGACCGCGAAGGCGTTTTCAATCATGAACTGATGGACAAATTTTTCGCGCAAGGCTTCATGGGCCTGACCGTTGCGGAAACCTACGAAGGCAGCGGGGGGACCTTTTTCATGGCCGTCTTGGCCATCGAAGAGTTCTCGCGCGTTGATGCTTCTTCAGGCGTGGTGGTCGACGTCCAGAACACGCTGGTGAACAACGCCCTCGAACGCTGGGGCAGCGATGCCCTAAAGCAGGAATTCCTCCCCCGCCTGGTTCGAGGCACCCTCGGAGCCTACGCCCTTTCCGAGCCCGGCTCCGGCAGCGACGCCTTTTCGCTCGCTACCCGCGCCCGCAGGGACGGCGACTGCTTCGTTCTGAACGGGCGCAAGCTTTGGATCACGAACGCGAAGGAAGCCGGCCTTTTTATCGTCTTCGCCACCGTCGATCCCGCGCTCGGCTACAAGGGCGTCACCGCATTCCTGATTGAGCGTGACACCCCCGGATTCAGCGTGGGCAAGAAGGAGGACAAGCTGGGCATTCGCGCCTCGTCCACGTGCGAACTGATTCTGGAAGACTGCCGCATCCCTTGTACACATGTGCTGGGCGAAGTGGGCAAGGGTTATAAAGTGGCCATTGAAACCTTGAACGAGGGGCGCATCGGCATTGGCGCGCAGATGACGGGTCTGGCGCGCGGCGCTCTCGAACACGCTGTCGCTTATGCGAAGGAACGCAAGCAGTTCGGCAGGCCCATCGCGGATTTTCAAGCCATCCAGTTTCAGCTTGCACGCCTCGCCACCGACGTCGAGGCATCGCGCCTGATGACTTACAACGCGGCCCGCTTGAAAGATGCCGGCCAGCCCTTCCTCAAAGAAGCTGCGATGGCGAAGTACTTCTGCTCCCAGGTGGCGGAGCGCGTGGCCTCCGAATGCCTCGAGGTTTACGGCGGATACGGCTTCACCAAGGACTATCCCGCCGAAAAATATCTTCGCGACTCGAAGATCGGAAAAATCTACGAAGGCACCTCCTTCATGCAACTCCAAACCATCGCCAAGCTGATTCTGGCGTGAGATAGCGCGGGCGTCTCGCCCACCCGCAAAAGCATAGCCCTCTCCCTAGGGGCTGATCGTTACCCATATCTTCGGCTGGACACCGGGGGTGAGTGCGCAGGATGAGTAAGGAGTTTCCACATGGCGGTGAGTGGCTCAAGATATTGCAAGCCGAGCCAGAGCGTTTGGGTGCCGGGTTCGCCGTCGCTCTTGCGTCCCAGGAAGCCGCCCAGCGTCGCCACCATGCGCATCGTTTCTCGCAGGCTGGGAGGCCGTTCGGGTGGGGTGGGGTTCTTGGGGATATAAGCCACCAACGCTTTCCATTCGGCTTCCTCAAAGTACTCGGTGCAGGGGACGTCAGGAGTTTCCCGGCCCAGCTTGGCCAGATGGAAAATGCGCCAAGCCACCACCAGGTCGATGGCCAAGCAGGCTTCAATACGCTCGGCCTTACCCAGTTGCCGTTGCTCGATCCGGCAGCCACTTTTCAGGGTGCGATGATAAACCTCAATCCCCCAACGCAGGGTGTACCAATGCACTTTCTCGCAAGCGGCTTGGAAGTTCACGACGGGGCAGGTGGTCAGCAGCATCCAGCACAACGGTTCTTTGATTCCCTGGGGCGCGCCGACTTCCTGTGCCAGCACGGCCCAAAGCGTCAACTCGCCCCGTGCTTCTTTGCCGTGGGGCGGCCGCAAGGTGACCTGCGCCCAGCGCACTTCCAGCCGCGCCACCCGCCGCGGCTGCTTGCCCCGGCGCGGCACTTGCACTTCCTGAATGCCGGCCACGGTTTGCTGCGCCATCCAAGGCCACAAGTGTTCTTGCCCGTCCTCGCGCAGCCGGTCGCGTTGGGCTCGCACCAACAGCCAGGGATGGTTCTCTTCGGCCAGCGCCAGCTTGAACAGTTCGTAAATATCCGCTTCCCGATCCCCCACACTCACCAAGCGCGTGGAGGGCGTGCGCCGCTGCACCTCGGCCACTTGCTGGAAGCTCTTCAGCCATTTCCTGCTTTCTTTCTCTTCCACCGGCAGATCCTTGCGTTTCGACCGTTTGCCAAACTGCTGGGGGTCCCGCGCCCAGCACTGCACGTCCAGAAATCCCAAGGGCGTGCCCGCTGCATTGAAGGCCAGGGTCGAGTGCAGCACCAACCCGAGGATCTTTTTATCCGAACCAATCGGGCCCAGGTCGTCGGTTTCCGGATGGGCGCTATAGTTGAGGAAGGTGGTGTCCTGCACCGCGAACACCCACGGCTCCGCCGCTACCCGCTGCTGGGTCGCTTCATAATGGGGTTTCAGCAACGCGTCCATGCAGGTCCCCGGATGCTCCAAGAAATAATAAGCGGCTTTGGTGCGGGCGCGAGTCTGACAGGCCTGCGGCAGGTTGGCCTGCGGCCGCGCGTAAAAATCCCGCGCCAGAATCAACAGCCGTTCCCGCAGCCGCGCATCGCCCAAGCGTGCTCCGCCGAACTCTTCCTCCGCCCAGTCCGCCGGAGCAGGGGGCGAACCCGGCGCCTGCCCGCCCAAGCGCTGGCGCGCCTGCGCATGCAAAGCATACAGGAAAACGCGCTTCACGGCTTGCCCGCCCGCATGCTTCCGGTCCTGACGCCCTCGCCCCCGGGTCTGGCCCACCTCCAGCCAGTTGGCCGCCCGATAACAGGCGCCCGTAAAACGCTCCGCGTCCACAAAGGTTTCCACCAGCAGGGGCCTGTAGCCGTAGCGTTCTTGCCAGTCGTCGGCCACTTGCCGCAGCGCCAAACTGAGCACATGCGAAGCCAAGTTGGGTACGCGCCAATGGGGCAGAATCAGAAAACGGCTGTTGGCGATCACCTCCTGCAGGTGTTCACGACGCGCGGGCTCACTCCAGCCAATCCAGTCATCCCGCGCCGCCAGTCGCCAAGCGGCGGCACTGAAGGCCAACCCACCCAGCCACTCGCCCTGGCGGCTGTGCACGGCGTAACGCATCTGCGCCCCACAAAGCGGCCCGCATCCCAAGTAATGATAGCGCTCCATCCTCTGATTCCAGAGGCGCGAGGCCGCACCCTCCGCCTGCTCAAGGCGCCGCAAACTCACCGGCTGCAAGTCCTGCAGCGAGGCTTCGGTGGGCACGATCTCCGGCGGGGCGGAGGGGGCCGGAACTCGCCGCCTGGGAGAAATCACGGCCGGGGCCACCGCGGGCAGATCCAGGGCCCCACGACGTTGCAACTTCAGCAGCGCCACGCGGCAACTGACCTGCTTGGGTTGATGCAAGGCCGTGTGCCAGTCCAACCATTCGCAAACCCGCCGCGACAGATCCCGACGGGACAAGTCCGGTTCCTGATCGACGGTCCGCTGAATGCGCTGCAGAAGCTGCGGACTGAATTCTCGCCCGCAAACCTTCATGCGGGCAGCTTAGAACATGTGCACCCCCGGTGTGCAGCAAAAAATGTGGGACATGCTCAGCCCTTGGGGAGAGGGTGGCGCGCAGCCGGCGTAGTCATCAGCCGGTGCGGGACGGGTGAGGGGTCGTGTCTTAGGCATTGGACACTTACCCATAAGTGGACTGGCTTCCTTCCGCGCCAGTCATCTGGCCCTCGACGATCGCCAATCACAAATCACCAATGTGACACTCTGTCCTCTTGACAATCTAGAGGAAAGTCGTATGCTCATCTAGAACATCAAGAGGAGATACGATGAAACCCACCGACCTCGTGCAAGGCACCCTGGACATGCTCATCCTCAAGACCCTGGCGCTTGAGCCCCTGCATGGCTACGGCATTGCGCTGCGTATCGAGCAGATCAGCAAAGGTGTATTCCGCGTCAATCCAGGATCGCTTTTTCCTGCCTTCCGACGGCTGGAGCGGGCGGGTTGGATCAAGCCGGAGTGGCGGCCCACGGAGAATAATCGCCGCGCGAAGTTCTACGCTCTCTCGAGTCTCGGCCGCAGGCAACTGAAGGCCGAAACCGAGGAATGGGGAAGGCAACTCGCGGCCATCACGCGAATCATGGAAGCATCTTAAGCGCAGGTGTCAGGCATCGGGTGCAAGGTCGGTCATTAGT
Organism: uncultured Acidobacteriota bacterium; assembly: GCA_963770415.1. GTDB lineage: Bacteria > Acidobacteriota > Terriglobia > UBA7540 > UBA7540 > CAVROP01. The sequence goes on along the minus strand of CAVYPU010000024.1, from coordinate 480,135 downwards.
GTTTGGTGATGGGTGATTGAAGTAGTTTGGATTCTCTTTGTGTCTTGGTGCCTTGGTGGTAAAGGAGATTTGCCATGTTACGCCTACAAAGCATCGCGGCCGGCATACGAGCCCTGTTCCAAAAACAGCAAGTGGAACAGGAAATGGACGAAGAACTGCGCGGCTACCTGGACGCTGCGGTCAAAGAGAAGATGCGGTCGGGCATGAGCCAGGAAGAAGCGATGCGAGCTGCGCGCGTTGAAATGGGCAGCGTGGACGCGGTGAAGGAAGGAATCCGCAGCACGGGCTGGGAATCGAGCCTCGAATCGCTGTGGCAGGATCTTCGCTACGGCCTGCGCCAACTTCGTCGCAGTCCTGGCTTCACGGCCATTGCCGTTCTCACTCTCGCTCTCGGCATCGGCGCGAACACCGCCATGTTTAGCATCGTGAACTCCGTCCTGTTGCGTCCGCTGCCATTCAAGGATTCCAACCGCCTTGTGGTGGTCGTTTGGCCATACGCAAATCGTTTTGTGCCCAACCCAAAGCCGCACTTCGAGTGGGGTGTTTGGACGGAGACAACGAAGACCCTGGCCGATTTCACTCTATACGAAAACGGAATGATCAATCTTGCTGGAGATGGGGAGCCTGAGCGGGTAGCCGCGGCTGAGGTTTCTGATCACTTTTTCAATCTCCTCGGTGTTACTCCGATTCTGGGTCGGACCTTCCTGCGATCCGAAGAGTCGGCAGAGCGTCCGTTCGTGGCGATTCTCAGTTACAAACTGTGGCAGTCACGGTATGGCTCAAATCCGGCCGTGATAGGGAAGGTAGTTCACCTCAACGGGAAACCCTTCACGGTTGTCGGCATCCTCCCTCCCGGGTTCGAATTCCTCGGCCAACCGCGGATTTGGATGACGCTCCCGAGCAATCTTGACGACGAAATGTTTGGAGGCAACTCGATTGGAGGTGCGCAGTTCGCCCGCCTGCGACCGGGAGCCACTCTTGAGCTGGCTCGGGCTGAGCTTCAAGTCATCGCCCAACGCGAACTGCCGCCAGGCGCCAAGGTTGAAAATGCGGCATCCCTTACTTCGCTGCGGGAATTCATGGTAGGGAGCATCCGCCCGGCCCTGCTCCTGCTGCTGGGCGCTGTTGGTTTCGTCTTGCTGATTGCTTGTGCGAACGTGGCCAACCTTTCTATGACTCGTGGCGCAGGCCGAATCCGGGAAGTGGCGCTTCGCGCCGCCCTCGGCGCGGGGCGGGCCCGGCTGGTTCGGCAATTGCTGACCGAGAGCTTGTTGCTGGCGCTCGTGGGGGGCGCGCTGGGTCTGCTGATCGGCGTGTGGGCTGTTCAGGTGGCCAAGAACCTCATTCCGGCCCAAGATATTCTGACCGCAGGCATCAAAGTCAACGGGTGGGTGCTGGCATTCACATTCGTAGTGGCGGTGCTCACAGGCGCCGTCTCCGGACTTGCTCCCGCGTCTCAGTCGTCGAAGCTTGATTTGACGGAGGCCCTCAAAAAACCCGCGGGCTCCGCTACTGCGCCAGGTTCGAGTTCGCGCCAACGTCTGCGCGGCCTCCTTGGCGCTTTCGAAACCGCGACGGCACTGGTCCTGTTGATTGGGGCTGGCCTGCTGATCCGCAGCTTTGGGAAGCTTCTTGATGTGAACCCGGGTTTTCGGGCCGCGGACCTCGTGACTGCCAGGGTCAGCCTGCTCGGGCCAAGGTATAGCGCGGCCGGTGCTCGACTCACCTATTTTCGAGATGCCTTATCTCGTGTTGCGGCGCTGCCAGGGGTTAGGTCTGCAGCTTTCATTAACGCACTGCCTTTGGGAAACGCGACAAGCATCCGAATCGGTCTGGATATTGAAGGAGGGACAAAGTTCCAAAGCGAAAACCCCGATGTCGGCATCATGGCTGGGTACAGTGTGGTGAGCCCGGACTACTTCCAGGTGATGGGCATTCCATCTTTCGGAGGCAGAAGTTTCACGGATCGAGACACGGAAGGCTCGACGCCAGTCGCCATCGTCAGCCAGACCTTGGCACGTCACGCGTGGCCAGACCAGAATCCACTCGGTAAACAGTTCAGCTTCGCAAGAAATCCGGCGCGACTCTTCGAGGTGGTGGGTGTCGTCGGTGACATACGGGGCACGGATTTGGCTGAGCAGCCGTGGCCTACCGTGTATTTCCCAATCCTTCAGCAGCCTCAGGACGCCGCGTTTCTGGTGATTCACGCGGTCTCGAATCCCGCCATTCTCAAGGCAGCTTTACCGGGGGTTATCCGGCCAGTGGATAAGGACGTGCCCCTTTCAGCCGTCAGCACAATGGAGCAGCTTGTCTCGCGATCGGTCAACGAGCCACGCTTCCGAACCTTGTTGCTGGGTATCTTTGCGGGCCTGGCGTTCCTGCTGGCCGTGGTAGGAACCTACGGCATCGTCTCTTATTCCGCCAGCCAACGTACCCACGAGATCGGGATCCGCATGGCGTTGGGCGCGGAACGGCGTGACGTCCTGAGGCTCGTGGTTGGGCAGGGCATGAGGCAATCACTTATCGGAGTGGCCGTCGGGCTCTTGGCTGCCCTCGGCCTCACTCGGCTGCTTGCGAGTTACCTGTACTTTGTCCGCCCCACTGACCCCGTGACATTCGTGGTGGTCTCCGCGGTGATGCTCGCCGTGGCGTTGCTCGCCGCGTACGTTCCTGCTCGTCGCGCGACCAAGGTCGATCCTCTGGTGGCGCTGCGACACGAATGATGGTCGATTTTCGATTGCCGATTGGCTCGGAAAGACGGAACATCGAAAAGCGAAAGATGCGCGTCAGGTGTGCAGCTTCGAATTTCCAGCTTCCATTATCGATCCGGCGGGCTCGGCACTTGCCAGGCACGGTAGTACTACCGCGCTATTGATTTCCTTTGTCCCGGAAGATAACTTCGGCGCATGGTGAAGTGGCGGGGAATTGTGTGCTGCAGCGTTGGACTGATTCTGTGGTTCGCCACGTGCAATGCTGCAGCCCAGTCCCTCGGCGATTTGGCCCGCGAACAAAAAGACAAGCAGAGCCAAGGCGCGAAGAAGCCTGCCAAGGTTTACACCAACGAGGACTTCCCGGACAGCGACACGGAACCGGCAGAGGCGGCGCAGCCCGCGCAACCCACGCACTCCTCTGTTTCAGCCCCCAAGCTCCAGCCGCCCGTGCCCACGATCACGGCCGAATCGATTGCCGGCCGGAGCGTTCAACTGAAACCGGACGACGGCACTGACCTCATCTTTATGGCGACTTGGTGCCCCCATTCCGTGGCGCTCAAGAAAATACTCAACGACCCTCGCGCGCGAATTTACTGGACCAATAAAAAGCTCGTGTTCCTGTTTTCGAAAAATGAATGGGGAAGAGTTGAGTCTTCGCTCAGGGACTTGGCGAAGAGCGGCAAAATCCGGGAAGATGAGATTCCGGCCAAACTCGAGGAGTTCAAAAACAAGGTGGGGTCGCGCTACGTAACCAATCCTGCCTTTCTTAGCGACCTTCCCGGCGAACACTACTTCTGCGTCAGGCCGAGAGAAGTGACTGGCTACCCAAGGGCTCTTTCAGTGCTTGGTTACATTGACAAGCTGAATTGGCTGATTCGCGACTTGAAGATGCCGCGCGAGTTGGCCCAGCAGCTCGACGACCAGTACGATCCCCGCACCACCGGCGCGCCTGGGAAATAGCTCAACGCGCTATCAGAAATTATCGCTATGGCCTTAGTCACCCCCGTGTAAGCGGAGGTCCACCTCGAAGCTGGATTCCCGCTTGCGCGGGAATGACGTGTGTTTCAAAGGCCAATCCAAAATCCAAAATTGTCACGCCCTGCTGATTTCATCAAGAAGCTGCCGCAGACGCGCCATGGGGATTTGCGCCTGGCCGAAGCGGAGCAGGCTGTAGAGGCGGGTGAATTCCATGACGCCTGATGCGAGAGGTGTCGCCGCAAGCGAGCGGGCGAATTCCCAGGGTGTTTGCGAGGCAGGCTTGGCATACCCTTTCTTGCGCAGGGTCTTCAGCAGCCGGTGATAAGACAGTGTGGCCTGGCGGGGGTTTAAAGCGAGCTCGCGGCGGCCGAACTTCCAGAGCCAGAAGAACCGCAGTTCAGCCAGCGAGGCAGCTTTTTCTCCGGCCATGAGCACCGCCAGGATAGCGATCATCAACAGGAACATGAAAAGCTTGTGCGCCATCAGCCACGCTTCAACCCGGTAGGCCGCCTGCACAGCTCGCTGCTTGAGGGTGTCGCTTCGATTCAAAAACTCCTGCTGGAAATTTCTAGAGGTTTGTTCCACCTGCCGCGCCAGCCGGACCTGGTGAGTGAAGTCATAGTTGATGACCCACTCGCTCCAGAACAAGCTCAGGGCGTCAACGTAATCGTCCCAGGCGCCGGCGCGGATGGGGTTGGGGTCAGCCGGAGTGGGATCAAAAGTCAATCCAGCCGTATTTCGGAAAATAGACTTCCACCCAGCTATGGGCGTCGCGCGCCCGAACCACAAAATCCTTGCCGATGCGGTTATAAGAACCCGTCTGAAATCCATTTACCAGGCGCGAAGGGATGTTGAGGGTACGAAGCATCACAGCCATCGCGGCGGCAAAGTATTCGCAAAACCCCGATTTGGATTTGAACAGGAAGCTGCCCAATGGGGTCTTTGGGCTCAATGTGAGACGGGTCGAGCGTGTAGCGGAAATTGTTGCGCAGGTAATTCTGAATCGCGGCGGCGCGGTCGTAATTGTTCGTGGCGCCGGAGGTGATCTGCCGGGCAAGGTCGGGAATCTTCGGGTCGAGATCTGGGAAGCCGCAGGTATACGAGGCGCACCTCATCGGGGTAGTCTCGTCGAGGCCCGCTGCAACTCCGCGCGCCGACGGGATTCCCGTCTCCGAAACTACGTCATAGGCAAGCGGGATGAAAGCATACTGCGGGCCGTGCAGGGAGCCGGTCTCATCGACGTCCACAATGTGAAACCGACCCAGGACCTCCTGGGGAGCGGGGGCGGCGAAAAGCACGTCAGTGGAGAGCGCCGAGCGCAACACGTGGTAGCGGAGCGGGCGCCGCGAGCGGCTCTGCCAGCCTTCGCGCCGGGGCAGAACAAAGCGCTGGTCGGATGCCGGCGTAATGGGGATTTGCTCCGTGTTGTCGTTAAACCAGTGCCGCCCGTCAAAGCTGGTCAAGCCCACGCCCCGCCATTTAATTCCCTGGAACTGCTTGGGATCTCCTTCCACCGTCACCCGCATCACCAGCAGCGGGGAACGCAGGATTTTGCGGATGTCTCCCAAGTTGACGGTCTCCGAGAAGCCCGTGATGTTCTGCGCCTGGGAAGAGAGCGCAGTAAGGTAGCCGGTGCGGTAGCGCGGGATGACGAAAAACAGAACCGCAGCCAAAATAAAAATCCCCGCGCCTAACCCCACCGCCGCCCTCAATAGCGCGCTTTCGACGGCAGCCCGGTTTGTCAAGGGGCCTTCGGAAGGGACCTTCCGGCGGGCGTGGCGCCGCCTCCATGCCTCGCTTGATTTCGTAGCTGATGAAAGTCGAGATGGCCAGGATGACGTAGACGATGAAAAACACGAGATAGGTCGTGCTGACCGTCAGGATGGCGCTGGCCAGCATCATCATGAAAGAAAGCGTGGCTAGTTAGCCGTAATCGCGATAAGTCCGGGCGGAGAAGATTTTGATCACCGTGATGAACAAGATAAGGTGGACGGTGGCGGTCAGCATCCTGTCCAGCAAGCCCGGGCCAGGCGAGAAGATCAAGAAATCGAGCGCATAAAAGAAGATGTAAAAGATGGAAATGCGCGTGACGGTGCGCGGAGAGAGGGAAAAGTCAGCTTCACGAAAATAACCCCAAAGCCTCACGCAGAGTGCTAGGGATATCACCACGGTCGAGACGAAGTCCAGCTTGCCCGTCATCGTGACGGTGACGAAGGCGGTCGCCAGAGTCAGCAAAATGGAAATCTCAAAGTAACGCTGCACGCTGATGTTGGACTGAAGCCTGACAAGCGTGGAGGGATCGGGTTGTGCGGCTTTCGGCATGGGCTGCGATTCCCTAACGATTCACATTTTAGCCCAAGGCCCTAACCTGTGTCGTGCCCGGCAAACTAGCGCTGGGAGTTCGCTTCTCAATGAGAGAAGGTGTAGACTGAGATTGTGCCGGTAGTGCTTCGGATTCGTGGTTATAGGTTCTTCTTTTACAGTCTAGAGGAACGAGAGCCGCCACACATTCACGTTGCTCAAGCCGGGCGCTATGCGAAATTCTGGCTTGATCCCATCGGGCTGGCGTTCAATCGTGGGTTCCGAAGCCATGAATTGACCGTGATTCGGAAGCTCGTTTTCGAGCACCGAAATATCTTTTTGGAGAACTGGGATGCCTACTTTGGCGGACAGGAGTGAAGCCTTGGCGCTTGAGGTCTCTTGCTCGGATGACGCCTTGACGGTTGTTTTGGACGATGGCCGCACGGTGTCCGTTCCGATTGTTTGGTTTCCCAGGTTATTCAATGCCAGCCCAAAAGATAGAAGTGATTGGGAGCTGATCGGTGGCGGCTTAGGCATACACTGGGAGGGGATCGATGAGGATATTTCCGTCGCCAGCCTGCTGTCGCCGGAGAAGTTCATGCGGCTGCCTGGGCTGGCGGCGCGGCCATCGCCGCTTCAGGCACGCTCGCGTCGCCCTGGCGTTCCCTCGGCCCGACGAGAAAGCAGGACCAGGGATTAATTGAAGGATTTTGACCAGGGGATGCACGAAGTCCACTTTCTAAAGCAAACCACCTACACCTGATCACCCCCGCCTGATTCTTGAAACAACCTTTTCTTTCGTCTACGATGGCATCGCACTTAGATCAATTCCAGCACGGTTGAGGAGGGGACATGTCCAGGCTGACGCGCCGTAGTTTCATGAAATGGGCAGGGGTGACGGCAGCGTATGGCGAAGGGGGCTCATGGAGAAACACTCTTGCCGCTGTGAATCCCAGTGCGCCGCCCACCGCCTCCACTGTGTCCCTTCCGAGCAGTGCGAAGATGACAGGCGAAGTTGCGGATCGAGAACTCGCGCCACAGGAAATCTACAGGCTCTTGGGATTCGCTACCATGACGGGTGAAGACCCGCTCAAGGTATGGCAGCGGCTTCGGAGCACGAAACAGTGGAGGGTCGGACCACTTGCGCCCGATGCCTGGTCCGGGTGCGTGTTCGTTGCCGACGACGCAGATATCTTCGCCTTCCGTACGCTGTCGCTTCCGCAGGCGTGGCTGCACGGCAGTCCGCAGGGCAACCGCGCCGAATATTGCGGCAAGCAATTCGAAGCGTGGTTCAGCAAGTGGGCGGAATGGTGGAAGCAAGTGGGCCCGAAAGCGCCGGACAACTCCTAGGCGCGCCTGGTCTGGCAGATGCCGGAGGGCGGCCCGGAGGTCACCTACGAATGGGCGCAGACGGAGAAGAACGAAGTCGTGGGCCGCTAGTTCATTCGCAACCGGCGGACCTTGTCCTCGAAGGATATGTGCCCTGGGACAACGCCCCTCCCAGATTCTCCGTGCTCTATTCCGAAGGCCCGGAACGCCGCTTTCTGCGCGGCCGCTCCTGGGTTCCCGGGACGCGAGACGGCATGCGCTGGGTACTGGCGCTCAGCGCGGCTGCGGATGAAGTGAGCGGGACCGGCACCGTGCGCTGGCATGGCTACTTCCGCCATATCGAGAAGTTGTACTTCTGCGGGCGGCAGGGACAAACCTACGAAGCGCTCGAGGAGCGCACTCGTCATTGGCTCGAACCCGGCAAGATCGACGGTTTGCTGGAGCGGAATCGCGACCGGTATCTGGCAGCGCGCCCCAAAGCTACTGGCTGGCTGGCGGACGGTCCGGCGGCCATCAACGACGAGCTCGAATGGAACGAAGTCTACACGCCCGAGCGGCGCCGCGCTTACGTTACCGTCAGCCGCCGATGGGCGCAGGCCAACTCCGCTCCGGATTTCCTTTGGGACAGCTTCTTCAGCGCCTTGCTGGTCTGCCAGGAAGATCAGGCGCGCTCGTTCGATCTCGTTCGCGACATCACTTCGTGGCAAAACGACCAGGGAATGTTCTGCCAGTACGGGCAATGGCCGCTGCATCCGGACCGGTCGATTTTTCCGGTTGCCTGGGGCCATACGCAGTACCCCATCGGCAGCCTGGCCGTCGCCAAGATTTATATGCGGCGGCCCGATCAGTCATTTCTCGCTGAAATCTATCCTCGCCTATTGAAGAACCAGCGATGGTGGTTTGCGGACCGCGGCGATGGCCAGCCCTGGCGCGACGGCAACAAAGACGGGCTGCTCGAACTTGGGTCGAATTACCCGCAGGAGATTCCGTACGAAGACCGCCAGCAGGTGGCCTACTACGAATCGAACGATGACAGCCCGCAATGGTGGCACGTGGCGCGCTATAACGAGAAGACGCAGACCCTTGAGCAGGACACCGTGGAGCGCAATTGCCTTTACGCGCTCGATTGCTGGGTGCTGGCCTGGATGGCGCAGGAGCTGGGCAAGCCGCAGGATGCCGCGGCGCTCACGCGCGAGCATCTGCGCATGGTCGAAACGATCAACCGCCTGCTGTGGGACCCGGCGCGACAGTGCTATTACAATCGCCACTGGGACAATCACGAAGGCGAGCGCTTCTTTCCCCAAATGGGGCCGGACATTTTCTTTTCACTATTGGGTAAGGTGGCGAAACGCGAACAGGCAGAGGCCCTCCGCAAGCTCTTCCATGACCCGAGCAAATTCGCAGGCGAGTTGATTCTGCCGACCATCAGCCGTGACGATCCGCTTTACCCCAAGCAGGACTACTGGCGGGGGAAGGTGTGGCCGCCTCACAATTGGCTGATCTACCAGGGCCTGAAGATCTACGAATGGGATCGCGAGGCGCGGCTGCTGGCGGAATCGAGCGCCAAGATGTTTTTCAAGGCTTGGCGCGAAAAAGGAGAATGCCACGAGAATTTCAACGCCATCACGGGCGAAGGGACGGGGAGCAGCGACCCGCACTACACTTGGGGAGCGCTGCTGGCGCTTTTGGCCATCGAGGAGTTGATCGACGCCAACCCCTGGCACGGCCTGCGCTTCGGAAACCTCGAGCCGGTAGCATCCGCCAGTATCCAGCAATATTACGTGGCCGGATCGCACTACGACGTCGCCCAATCTCCTGGCGGGTTGGAGGTGAGACGCGACGGGCGCATGCTGTTCTCCTCTGACGCTCCGGTCGAGATTCGCCACGTCAGGTTTACAGGCGCGCAAGTCGGGTTCGAGGTGCGCGCGGGCAAGGCCGTACGAATACGCGTCAAGGACCTGCCGCCGCGTGAGTTTCCGGCGGGCGTGAGTAACGGCTGAGGAGCGCGGTTCTCGTGGCAGGCAGCTCACTACTGCAGGGCTTGTGGCTCAGTTTTGCTTCTCCGAAACGTAAGCCTTACTGAATCGACTCCCATTGGAGTCTCAACCGAACGCTGAACCTTGAGCGTTTCACCGCTATCGGCGAGCGTCCATCGCTCCTTGGTGGTGACGGTCCCGCTGGCTCCCTCCAAAGTCATATTCCGAGCCGTCGAAAGCTCTAGAGTCTTCCCATCCTTGGACCATTTTGCTTTGAGCTTGGCGCCGCCATGGCCTGGAGGCTCCAGATCTATCGTTGTCACTTGGCCGCTGAGCGAGTAAGTTGCCTTTGGGATCATGGTGCGCAAAGCCATGACTCCCTCCGGAGGCCCACCTCCCTCCGGCCCACCTGGCGGGCCACTGTCTTCTGGACCGCCAGGGGGAGGACCGCCTTCGCCAGGCGGACCATCGCCCGGCCCACGATCGAGCGATCGAAGATCGCCTTCCACCCCGGTCTGTACCGCGAGTTCGCTCTCGGTTTGCGCGACGACCATCGTATAGCTTTTGAGTTCAGATGCCAGGCCATGCGTCCTCGCTTTGTCCAAGACCCATGTGCCGGAGAATTCGTGCTGGGCTGCCATGTCAGAGACAGCCCAGAAGCTGAGAATGACCGCTCCCACAACGCTGACGACTGCTCCTGTTCTTCTCACTGGACGCTCCTTTGCTAGCGGAATATGCGCGTGGCTTGTGGATCGTTCAATTAGCGTAGACGCCGCACACCTGGGCGGGGTTTACATGGGCTGGCGTCCTAGGGACAGGGGGCGCGCCTCTTCCCCGGAGACCGTAGGGAGCATTAATTGGCAGGGCTTGATACGTTGTCCCGTCTGCGATAGCGTAGATACTGCGACATATCCCCGCCAAATCCTCCGCTGGTATTGCGGAGTACATAGGTTCTCAAGGAGGCCGTTATGACAGGACTGCACGACTTGTGGCTCCCGATTCTGTTGTCGTCGGTTATCGTGTTTGTGGTGAGTTCGCTCATCCACATGGTATTGCCCTGGCATAAGAACGACTATCCCAAAATGCCGAACGAAGAGAAAGCGATGGAGGCGCTCCGCCCGCTCGCCATCCCTCCTGGCGACTACATGGTGCCACGCCCCTCAAGCCGCCAGGATCTGCGCTCGCCGGAGTTTCTTGAGAAGCTGAACAAAGGTCCGGTTATGGTGCTGACGATGATGCCGAATGGCATGATGTCAATGGGCAGGAGCCTGATCCTCTGGTTCCTTTATTTGATTGTCATCGGGGTTTTCTCTGCCTATGTGACCGGGCGCGCGCTGCCCCCGGGCGAGCCGTTCCGCCACATCTTCCGGTTTGCCGGAACCGTAGCATTCCTCGGCTACTCGGCCGCGCTTTGGCAGATGTCCATTTGGTATCGGCGCGCTTGGAGCCTGACGATTAAAGCCACGGTGGACGGCCTGATCTATGCCCTCTTGACGGCTGCTACTTTTGGATGGTTGTGGCCGCACTAGTGCTTGCTTTGAGAAGTAAGCGTTCTTATTCGTACGGCGTCGGAAGGGCGGGGCTTCAGCCCCGCCGCAGAGAACAGGCCAGTCCTCGGGGCTTTAGCCCCTGAAGCCGCGTTGCTTCAGGGCCTAAAGGCCCCTTCAACCGCGCTCTGCGTACTGGCGGGGCTAAAGCCCCGCCCTTCCAGGACTGAGAATAGTTACGCTTATTAACACAACTAAGCACTAGGCCGGGACTCGGGCCGGCAGGCCGAATCGATAGATTCCAATTTGGGGCGCGGGACGCCCCGTGTGGTCCTACCTATTCACAGAACCGTTAATACCCTGCGTTCACGAGCCTGCTCTCGAGGCCCTTGATCTCGATCCTCGACTATCGACCGCTAACTGTTCTTTTGTGTATCATCAGCAAGGGAGCTTGCGCCGAGGCTATGGCTGGGACTGCGAAGGTGTGAAAAAATGGCCGGCGCAGAAGTAGCGCGGGTTTACCCCGCCATATCTCCAGCGTTTTCAGAACCGCGATGGCGGGATAAACCCTCCGCTACGAGTTTTTCACACCTTCTGCGGCGATGGGTTTCCCAGGTGACTGGAGCTGTCAGTGCGAGTATTGGCGATTGACTTTGGCATGAGGCGGATGGGGCTCGCGGTTTCGGACGCCTTGGGCATTACAGCTCAGGGGCTTCATACGCTCGAGCGCACGCGTCTTGATGACGATCTGCGGACGATCAAGGGACTGACGGAGGAGTACTCGACTGGGCTTGTGCTGGTGGGTAATCCCCTCGGGCATGGCGGCGGCGAGACAAGCATGTCGCGCGCCGCGGCGGAGTTTGCGGAAAAGTTGCGCCGTCGTGTAAGTTGCCCGGTCGATCTCTGGGACGAACGCCTGACCAGTGTGGAAGCCAACCGCGCCCTGCGTGAAACCGGTCTGAGCCTGGGAAAACGCCGACGTGCGGTGGATCGGGTTGCGGCAACCCTTCTGTTACAAAGCTATCTCGATTTCCTCTCCAACGAACGAAGCCGGAGCGCCGGAGAAGCGTCATGAAGAGGCGTTTTTTCCTAATCGCCGCCGTGGTGCTCGCGGGCGGGGCGCTTTGGATTGCTTTCGATCTGCTCTCGCCCTATCGCGGTTACAAAGGGAACTTGCTTTTGGTCATCGAACCAGGCTCGCGGGCCACTGAGCTGGCGGACCGGTTGGTGACTCGGGGAGTGCTGAGGCATCGCCTGCCGTTTTTGATCCGCTACTGGGCCACTCGCCGGCGTCGCGCCTTGCGTGCCGGTGAGTATCTCTTTGACCGTCCGCTTCGGCCCATCGATGTTTGCAGGAAACTGATCGTGGGCGACGTGTACCTCCACACCGTGCTCATTCCGGAGGGTTCCGACCGCTTTGACATCGCGCGGATACTGAACCAGCGCATGGGAATCGATCCAGAAGAGTTTTTGCGGACAACCGTGCAGACCATGGCGATACACGATCTCGATCCCGCCGCGCCCTCGCTCGAGGGTTATCTCTTCCCGGACACTTACCGGTTCCCACGCGGTGTCAGCGCGGCGACCGTGGTCACCACGATGCTGGCGCGCTTCCGCCATATCCTTGCTACGCGTTTGGCAAGCCAAGGGCCTTCCACCACCCCCGTTTCCCCTCCCCAGCCCGTGGGGCGAGGGTCGGCGCCTGATTCCCCCCTGCAGTCGAGTGAGGGAGCAGGGAAAGGCGAAGAGCGGAGTTGGCACGAGATCATCACCCTGGCCTCGATAGTCGAAAAGGAGACTCCTGAGGCTTCTGAACGCCCCCTGGTCGCGGGCGTCTTCGAGAGAAGGCTGGAAAAGGGGATGCCCTTGCAATCAGATCCCACAGTGGTCTACGCAGCGCGACTGGACCACCGCCCGAGTGGCCCCATTACTCAAAGTGAACTCCAGTCGGATTCCCCATTCAACACCTACCGCCGCGCGGGGTTGCCGCCGGGCCCGATTTCAAATCCGGGTCAAGCGTCCATCGAAGCGGCCCTGCACCCTGCCGAAGGAGAGGCGCTCTATTTCGTCGCCAACAATCGCGGAGGGCACGTCTTTGCCCGGACGCTTGAAGAACATCAACACAACGTGTCACGATATCGAAGAGAATTGGCGGCAATGCGCCGTAGCGAGGCGGCAACAGCCGGCAATGACCCGAAGCCGCAGGCGTCTGTAACGCCGCCCTCCAGCACTGGACAGGCCGTATCAAAGCCCGGTGCTACGGCGACCGAGAGGGCCGCCCCAAAGCTGAAACGTGGCCGGAATACTCAGTAAGAAACAAGTCATCCTTGAATACTGCCAGGCGCACGCGCTCGAGCGAATCGGTCCCCGGGAAATCCGCGCCCTTGAGAATGAACTGCGGGCCCGGCTGGGGGCGAGCCTCAAGTCCTCCCCTTCCTACATTGCCCAGGTGCTTCGCAAGGCGGGGAAGAACGTTGAGTTCAACGATCGCTTCGCCGACCCGCCCATGCAGGAACCTTATGCCACCCGCCTTCACAACCTGCTTCAGTTCCACGACCTCGCAAGCGCTGAGGCTTCGCTTAGGAAGCTTGATGACGTTTATCGCGAATTCGAGCAGGCTTCGGACCGCATCGGCACAGGCATTGTCCGCTCTATGCTCCTGAAGGGAAAGTTGCGCGCCGGGAGTCTCGCTGCAAACCCGAGGGTGAGTCCGGACAAACGAACGGAAAAGGCGGAAATCGCCACATGGTTCCGCATTTGGCTGCAAACGCCGGAACTGTTCTTTGATTGGCTGGAACTGCGCAAGGCTTCGGAAGAATTCCAGCGCTTGTTTGGCGGAGTTTCGTAGGGCCGACCTTCAGGCCGGCACTTATGCTGATGAACTAAAGGCCAGCGCTACAGAGACTGCGGAAAAACGCTTGCGCACTGTCATTCTGAGCGAAGCGAAGAATCTCGGCAGTTGCCATTTTCAACTAACTACGGAGATCCTTCGTCGCCTGCGGCTCCTCAGGATGACAGCAAAGAGGGTCTTTCCCCAGCCTCTACAGTCGTCCGGTTCCGGCGCTCAGAAATAGTCTGGAGCGTTACCGCGCTTCCACTTGATATTGCAACCCAGGCTTGGCCTCTGATTGCCGGGGACGGGCCGCCCTGCCAAGACCGCATCCAGCGCGGCGCGCAGATCAGCGCCGGTGACGGGGCGGCCGTTGCCGGGGCGGCTGTCATCGAACTGCCCACGGTAGACAAGCCGGCGATCACGATCGAAGAGGTAGAAATCTGGCGTGCACGCGGCGCGATAAGCTTTCGCCACTTCCTGGCTCTCATCGTACAAATAGGGGAACGTGTAGCCGACTTGCTTGATCTCCTCAGCCATCTTCTCCGGCCGGTCGTCGGGATAGCTCGCCGCATCGTTGGAGTTGATTCCCACCACGCTCACTCCCTTCGCCTGATACTCCTTTGCTAGTTCGGCGAAGCGCGACCGGATGTGCTTCACATAGGGGCAGTGGTTGCAGATGAACGCCACAAGAAGAGCCGACGCATCTTTGAAGTCGTCCGACGATATCAATTTGCCCTGCGGATCAGGAAGGCTGAAGCGTGGGGCCTCCGCCCCCAGCGCGAGCATTGTCGAGGGTGTTTCGGCCATGAATGTCCTCCTCTTAAGTCCTTACGAAGGCCGGGCCGGGTGACCGTGGCTGGTAATGTGTCTGTCAACGATATCGATCAAAGCGTTGAGGCGCTCATCGGTGCTTTTCTGTGATTCGTTCAACTCTTTCTGTGATTCGCTCATTTGCTTCTGGGCTTCGGCCAGCTTGGCAAGCCGGTCGTCAAGCCGAGTGAAACGGTCGTCGCTGATTCTTATCGACTCTCTTACAATCCCAGCCAGCTCCGCCACAGAAACCCTAAGATCCGCGACCGACGCCCTGAGGTTATCGACGTTCGCCTCGGAGCGCGACAGGTTGGCCTCGAACTGTGCCTGCATTTGCAGTATGAATGTAACGTTCTTATCGGTCTCCTCAGGTGTCATTTCTTAGCCCTCGACGATATTATATCAGGTCACATGAATTTGATCCGCCGGTTGGCTGCCGACTCGGCGATGAGTTGCTGCAAGCGGCGAAGTTGAGTTGCTTCCAGCTTGGCGCTCGCCACCCACCCAGTGGTCATGCGCTGATAGGAGGGAGGGAAGCGCATGAAATTCTCCCAGGCAATAATTTGTTCGCGAAATTCGTCTTCGAGTGAAGCGGGAAGCTTAGTGGGGAGTGCAAGCGTCTGGTTGTTGGGGTCGAAAACCTTTAGCCCCGCCGCAGTCATCTTTCCTTCCTTGATCATCCTCCGGGCACGCTCGATGTTGATCCGGGACCACTTGCTCGTCGGCTTGCGGGGCGTGAACAGTTGCGCGAATCGCGCCTGGTCGAGCTTCTTAATCCTGCTGTCAATCCACCCGAAACAGATGGCTTCCTCGACCGCATCGGCATAAGCGATCCGCGGCCGGCCTGTGTCCTTCTTGTAATATATCAGCCAGACTTCTGATGCACCTTCGGCGTTCGCCTGAAGCCAGGCGCGCCACTGGGTGCGATCCTCAACATGCAAGGTATTCATGGTGAGCTGAAGTTAGTTGAGTATTCCCACTGCATTACTGTTAAGCAGACGCGAGGAATCCGCCGATGACAGCGGCAATCGGTCTTAACTGTTGAGTCGTTGGATCGGCCTGCACGCCAAAGTTCTCGAGCGCCGTGGCACCGAGCAGGCAGAGCGAATCCGCTGGGGCAAAAATGACAGGGCATGTCAGCGATTCGTCGAGTTGAGAGATCGTCAGCACAGCCTCTCCGAGTAACCGCCGATCCCGCCAGCCGCCGCGAGAATCAATTCGCGCGCTCGCAAAGGGCTGACCCCGATTTCTTTAAGCCGCCCTTCGGGGACAAACGAATAAAGCGCTCCGGTATCCACCCAGAAATCTTCCTCGAAGAACCTGGACCGCTCAGCCGGATTCGAGACCTTGACCCGAATCTGAAACATACCCATGGCTGAAGCCACCTGCATGGGCTTAACTGCAAGTATACCGGAACTGCTTCGGAATACACAGGGCGGCGCCCTTCCTACGGCAGGGTCGCGTCAAAGTCCTCGAACCATAAGAAAACAGGACACGCCCCATGGGAATCGTTTGTGGAGTGCGGCAGCTTGCTGCCGCTTTGGGTGAGCCTGCTGGCAGGCGCGCCAGGAGGCGGAAGCAAGCTTCCGGCCCGGAAAGCGGGAGCAAGCTCCCGCACTCCAAATTCGTCCGACTTTGACGCGACCCTGCCTTCCTACAGGCTCTCCGATTCATCGGGCGCGGGCAGGCCTTCCAAGCGTAGGCCTACGAGATGGAACTCAATCGCCTCGCGCATATTCTGCTCAACCTCTTGTCCCGTGCGGCCGGTGGAGACGCACCCCGGCACGTCAGGCGAATAAGCCGAATAGCCGATGCCAGTTTCCTCAATAATAATTAGAAACTTTTTCATCCTTTCAGCCCAAGTAGCCTTGCGCGAAGATTCGTGTACGAACGGACCTCCGCGGTAAGTTTGGCAAGAGAAGCAACCTGCAGCAAAGCTGCCTCCTGTCCGGGATCTGCGGTCACGAACTGCTCACAGTAGGGGAGGTAGACCGATGCATAGAGATCAAACACGCCTGTTGACCTTTGGCGAGGGTTTTGGATCGAACGTTGATGCTGAGCGACGCACAGCGCTATCAGTAGGGCGCGAAATGGCGGGCAGATGTCCACAAAGTTTCGTGTGGCGGCCTCGTCAAGCGTAGCCCCTGCCGCTTTGCGGTAGCACCCAGCCCCAAGAGACCAGAACGCGCCCGAGGGCCCTTGAAGTGCGCTGATTAGCTGGGGCAGACTAACGGGAGTTGCCGAGCGTCTCCGGAACAATTTTTGGAAATGAGGACGGGCGCGCTCGTAAATTTCAGCGAACTCGTTGCCGACCTCGCCTGCGAAGCACCTCTGCTGCCTCGCAATTTCGTCGTCAATGAGCTCCTGACGGGCTATCTCCTCCTCGTACTCTTTGCACCTAACAGGAACGGCCTCCCAGTTGAAGCTACTGCTCTTGGCGTCCTGCTTAATTAGTTCTTTGAGAACTTCATCGTGGGGCAACAGGCAGTCCCCGGCCGCGAGAAGTCGCTTGCAGAGGTCGAGCAACAGTTTTCTGCGGGCGGTGTGCGTCGTGGCGATTAGCTCTCCAAGACTGTCCCCGCTGAGCCGGAACCAGAAGCCAGTTCTTATGCCTGCCTGGATCGGCCCACTTTCTCCGTCGTCGGCCAGACGATTGATGGCACTCGTATCGAACATGAGTACGGGTTTGCCTTGCGCCGAGGCCGGTTCGCCGGGATCCCAGCCTGTGCGCATAGACTTCTGCACCCGCACTCTGGGCTCCAACCGGGTTACTAGCCCCACGATTCCCATCATAATCTTGCGCCTCATTACGAGCCGCGTCACCAAGAGCAGTAGTCTGCGCTTACCCGCGGCCATGTCGGTTCATTATGTAGACCTCTTTCGTCCGTTCCGCGCTCCGGCCACTGGCTAACCGCCCCATCGAATCCAGTTCATTGCAGTGCCACCTGCGCTCATCTCCCTCCTCAAAGCACTCGACGCTAACCAAGGTATCAACGCCAATAGGAGCGCCAGAAGCCGCCTCCACGGAACCATCGCTGCTGTAACAAGTCCTACAACTACGAATATTGTCAAATACAACCACGTCTTGCTGTTCTCACTCATTTGAATACTTTCTGAATTTTCTCCTTAGTTCGAGATATTGGCAGCAAGCATGCTGGCCACCCAGATATCTTAGCACTCTGCAAAGCAAAACGCCGCAGCCGCTCAAGGCCCGGCGAGGCCCGGAGAATCGGCCCGATCACCGGTATGCCTCACGGCGACAGGCGACACGCGCAAGAGCCGCTCGCCCACTTATAGGACTCCCAAGTGACGTTCTCTCCCGGCTCATCCAAAGAGCGTTGGATTAAGAGGTGGTCGTACAGGTCGGCGAGTACTTTTTGATTGCGCAAGATGCGCACCGCGACCCGTCGCCGGCGGGCGGGGTCCAGACACATGAAATCCCTGTAGACTTCAATCTCGGAAACCGAGTTCCGTGCTGCCTTAGACCGAAGTTCCAGTGACAATTAGGCCGAACCTCCGGGTTAGGTGTTGATTATGCAGGACTTGGCGGAATTGTGGTTTTCATTGTGTTCCCATGTATGTGCAAATATTGTGCTTGACAGTTGCTGCTATGTGTGAATAATAGCTCCCATGTACATCGAAACCGTCCCCAACCGCAACTCCCCGCCCGCCATCCTCCTGCGCGAGGGCTGGCGGGAGGGCCAGAAAACCTGCAAACGCACCTTGGCCAATCTCTCCGCTTGGCCGCAAACTCAGATCGAAACCTTGCGCCGCCTGCTGCGCGGCGAGACGCTGGTCTCCCCCAAGGATCTGTTGCACACGGCGCATACCTCTCCCCACGGCCACGTTGAGGCGATCCTGGCCATGATCCGCCAACTCGACCTCGACACTCTGATCTCCTCCAAGCGCTGCCGCGAACGCGACCTGGTGGTGGCCATGATCGTCCAGCGGCTGATCTCGCCCTCCTCCAAATTGGCGACCACGCGGGAGTGGAGCACCACCACCTTGGGGGAAGAGTTGGGGGTGCAGGAGGCCAGCGAAGATGACCTTTACGCAGCCATGGACTGGCTGCTGCAACGGCAGGAACGCATCGAGAAGAAACTGGCCGCCCGCCATCTGAGGGAAGGCGGCTTGGTGCTTTACGATGTGAGCAGCAGTTCCTATGAGGGTCGCACCTGCCCGCTGGTGCAGTACGGCCACAATCGGGATGAAGACCAGCTCCCGATTATCGTCTACGGGGTGATGACGGACGAGGCGGGGCGTCCGGTGGCGGTGCAGGTTTATGCGGGCAACACCGGCGACCCCAGCACGGTGGGCGATCAGGTGGAGAAGTTGCGCCAGCGCTTTGGGCTGGAGCGGGTGGTGCTGGTAGGGGACCGCGGCATGCTGACCCCGCCGCAGATCAACAAACTTCGCCAGCATCCTGGCATGGGCTGGATCACGGCGCTGACCAGCGGAGCAATTCGAGAATTAGTGCAGAAAGGGAGCTTGCAACTCTCCTTGCTGGACGAACAGAACCTGGCCGAAATCAGCTCTCCGGATTACCCCGGCGAGCGGCTCGTGGTCTGTCATAATCCGCTGCTGGAAGAGGAACGGGGGCGCAAGCGGCAGGCGTTGCTGGAAGCGACGGAGAAGCGTCTGACGAAGATCGCCAAGGAAGTAGCGCGCCGCAAGAAGAAGTTGCTGAAGGCGTCCGAGATCGGGCTCAAGGTAGGTAAAGTTCTGGGGCGCTACAAGGTGGGCAAACACTTCGAGTGCCGGATCGGAGAGGGGAGTTTCGAATGGAGCCGACGCCCGGAGTCTATTGCTCAGGAAGCGAAGCTGGATGGAATTTATGTGCTGCGCACCAGTGAACCGGCCGAGCACCTCTCGGCCGAAGATACCGTGCGCAGCTATAAGAGCCTGGCGGAAGTGGAGCGTGCCTTTCGCTGTCTGAAAGGGATCGATCTGCTGGTGCGGCCCATTCGGCATCGCACCGAGGAGCGGGTACCCGCGCATATTTTCTTATGTCTGCTGGCCTACTATGTGGAATGGCACTTGCGGCGGGCTTGGGCGCCGCTGTTGTTCGAGGATGAGGAGCGACGAGAGGAGCGGAAGCGACGCGACCCGATTCTGCCCGCCCAACCCACGGCCGCGGCGAAAGCCAAGAAGCAATCTCATGAAACGCGGGAGGGACTTCCCGTGCACAGCTTCGCCACCCTGCTGGCAGAGTTGGCCAGCCGTGCCCGAGTGACCTACGAATTCAAATCGGGAGAGCTGAAGTTGACCTGCAAGCAGGTGCCGGAGCCGACGCCGCTCCAGGCACGGGCGTACGAGCTGATCCGTACGTTCCCAGTAACTGGAAATCGAGCTTGAATGTATCCCTCAAGGAATCAAAAGCATATCCCTCGAAGGCTACTGGAACTTCGGCTTAGAAGCTTTCATGGCCTACCCTTCGCCGATAGTATACTCCGCTGAAGCGAAAAAGGTGTGGTAGCGACGTTGCACGAGCGAGAACCAGAAAAGCAAAAAGGCCGCGATTGCTCGCGGCCTTTTTGAATTCGTAAACTGTGAAACTGTCGACTTGTGCCGACCTAAGTCGGCGCTACGTCTTTGACAACTGAGTTGAGCAGCCACGCCAATCTGAAATCTCAAATCCAAAACTGAAAATTTGAAATCTCCAGAACGCCGAGCTTCCGTTCCGGGCCTGACGAGCCGAAGCTCGACCCCGGAACCGGTTCTCTCTTAGAAAGGAGGTGATCCAGCCACAGGTTCTCCTACAGCTACCTTGTTACGACTTCACCCCAATCATGGGTCATACCTTGGGCGCTATCCCCCTTACGGTTGGAATTACGACTTCTAGTACAACCCACTTTCGTGATGTGACGGGCGGTGTGTACAAGGCCCGGGAACGTATTCACCGCGTCGTTCTGATACGCGATTACTAGCGATTCCAGCTTCATGCAGTCGAGTTGCAGACTGCAATCCGAACTGAGACCGGTTTTTTGCGATTGGCTCCCCCTCGCGGGTTCGCGACGCTTTGTACCGGCCATTGTAGCACGTGTGTAGCCCTGGGCATAAAGGCCATGAGGACTTGACGTCATCCCCACCTTCCTCCCCGTTATCCGAGGCGGTTCCCTTAGGGTGCTTCCCTTACGGGCGAGCAACTAAGGATGAGGGTTGCGCTCGTTGCGGGACTTAACCCAACATCTCACGACACGAGCTGACGACAGCCATGCAGCACCTATCCAGCCGTCCCTTGCGGGAAAGCCTCATCTCTGAGACGGTCGACTAGATTTCGAGTCCAGGTAAGGTTCTTCGCGTTGCGTCGAATTGAACCACATGCTCCACCGCTTGTGCGGGCCCCCGTCAATTCCTTTGAGTTTCAGCCTTGCGACCGTACTCCCCAGGCGGAGCACTTAATGCGTTAGCTTCGGCACGGCCCCGTGAGGGACCACACCCAGTGCTCATCGTTTAGGGCTAGGACTACCAGGGTATCTAATCCTGTTTGCTCCCCTAGCTTTCGCGCCTCAGCGTCGGTTACGGTCCAGGAAGCCGCCTTCGCCGCAGGTGTTCCTCCCGATATCTACGCATTTCACCGCTACACCGGAAATTCCACTTCCCTCTCCCGCACCCTAGCACGGCAGTCTTGAACGGCCCACCCGAGTTAAGCTCGGGGATTTCACGCCCAACTTACCGCACCGCCTACACGCCCTTTACGCCCAGTAATTCCGAACAACGCTCGCCCCCTACGTATTACCGCGGCTGCTGGCACGTAGTTAGCCGGGGCTTCTTCCACCAGTACCATCAGAACTGGCTCTTCACCAGCCCATTTTTCCCGGTCGAAAGAGGTTTACGACCCGAAGGCCTTCATCCCTCACGCGGCGTTGCTGCATCACCCTTTCGGGCATTGTGCAAAATTCCCCACTGCTGCCTCCCGTAGGAGTCTGGCCCGTGTTTCAGTGCCAGTGTGGCCGTGCGCCCTCTCAGGCCGGCTACCGATCATCGCCTTGGTGAGCCGTTACCTCACCAACTAGCTAATCGGCCGCAGCCCCCTCCTCCAGTGACCCTTGCAAGGCCTTTGATCCCAACGACCTGCGTCATCGGGATGTTATGCGGTATTAGCCCAGGTTTCCCCAGGTTATCCCCCGCTTGAGGGTAGGTTAGCTACGTGTTACTCACCCGTTCGCCACTTTACTCATGCGGTTTTGCTACACCCGACTTTCTCGTTCGACTTGCATGTGTTAGGCACGCCGCCAGCGTTGATTCTGAGCCAGGATCAAACTCTCGTTTGAAACTTGGCTCGCCCGCAAGCCGTAGCCTGCAGGCGTATATTTGTGAGTCTAGCGTTCCACCCCTGCCCCGATCCCAATGGAAAGGGTCTATTCAGCGGGGCAGAACGTGTCGCTCAGCATTTGGACCAATCCTCGAAAGACTCAGTCCAATTGACGTGGCATGCTCAACTCAATTGTCAAAGAGCTTTGTCTCCCGCCTGAGGCGGGGTCCCCGAATTGGGGAAGGGTGGAAAGCTTACGCCTGAGGCGTCTCTTGCTCTGCCTCGCTGGTCTTTCCAGCACCACTCTGTAGGCGGATTACCTTGCAGAGCAATTGCTAATACTAGCGAAGGATTGGGTGCTTGTCAAGGGGGTTTTCAATAATATTTTGTTATTTTTTGCGCTCACTCGGACCACCGGTTTGGGCAGGCGCGAGCGCGCCGCTAATATCTCAAGCCGAAGACTACTGCAGACTCGGGACCTGTTATACAATATAGAAAGGGTAGGGCATTCGGAAATTACAGGATGCATTTGATGGTTCGTATTCTGCGCCGCGTTCGCGGTGCGGGTGGGACGCGTTTTCTACAGCCCAACTGGAGACATCACACATGAGGAATGGCAGAGTTCAGGGCAAGGTCGCTATCGTCACGGGCGGCGGAGGCCCGGCGATCGGTCATGGCATTTCCCAGGTTCTTGCACGCGAAGGCGCCCATGTCGTAATCGTGGAGATTGATCTTGCTTCCGCGGAGGCGGTGCGTCACACGATCGAAAGTGAGGGAGGCAAGGCGACCGTCATGCGCGGCGACGTCACCCAAGCCGAAGACGTTCGCTCGGCCATGGATGGCGTGATCCGGGAGCACGGCCGCATTGATGTTTTAGTGAATAGTGCCGGAGTGGGCTTGGTACGCGAGGTTGCGGAGGCCAGTGAAGCGGAGTTTGACCGCCTGGTGGCCATCGACCTGCGCGGCGTTTGGCTGTGCTGCAAGTTCGCGATCCCTCACATGCAGGCGCAGAAGGACGGTTCAATCATTAACATCGCTTCTGTCCACGGCCGCGCGACGATCCCCAAGTTTGGCGTTTATGCGGGGATGAAAGCGGGTGTTGCGGGATTGACCCGAGGGATTGCGGTCCAATACGGGCCGGACGGGATTCGCGCCAACACCGTCAGCCCCGGCCTTGTGGACGGCAAACAAACGCGGGAGATCATTGGGCGGGTGACGAACGACGTCGAGAGTTGGCTGGCCGACTACATTCGCCGTCATCAAGCGATGCCTCAAATGATCAAGCCTGAGGACATAGGGAACATCGTGGCGTTCTTAGCCAGTGATGAAGGCCGCATGATCACGGGCGCGGAGATTCCCGTGGATTGCGGGTCCTGGGCAATGCTTGCCAGCCGCGACTAGAGCGGATTGCAATATGCAGTGGCCACAACCACCCCTTAATCCCCTCCTTAGTCGGTCACTTCAGAAGTTCACTAACGTATTTTGGGGTGAGCGCGGGGTACCGAGCTTGAGGAGGAGATCGGCGAGATTCTGACGGGTGAACTTCCATTGGAAGGGGCGGGCGGTGGTTTCCCAATAGTATTGAAAATCCAGGAGGCGTTCGGCGACGGCGTTGAGATCGGGAAAATCATTGGGTGTGAGGACCTTGCGCTGGACGATGGAGAAGTAGATTTCGATCTGGTTGAGCCAACTGGCATGGACGGGGGCATGCACGAGCGTCAGGCGGGGGTAGAGATGGCGGAGACGATCAACGGCTCGGGTGCCCCGATGGGCCGAGCAGTTATCCACGATCCAGAAGACGCGACGGGCGTGGTTATAAGGTGGTCGTGTCATCACCTGCGCGACGAGCCGGTCAAAGGGAGCGATGCCATTCTGGGTTTCACAGCGGCCATAAACTCGGGCGCGGTGGACGTCCAAGGCGGCGATATAGGTCCAGGCCCCGCAGCGGGAGTACTCGTGCTCAACGTGCATGGGAGTGCGGGGCCGGCAGTTCTGCGTGGCGTGCTTGCGGCGGCGGGCCTGAATACTGGTCTTTTCATCGGCGGAGATCACGAACTCGTCATCCTTCAGCGGCCGGTCTTGCCACTGGCGGGCGTAGAGATCCAGCACGCGTCCGGCCTTGGCGGCGAAGTTCGGGTCACGGGGAAAGATCCAACTGCGATGGTACCAGGGCCGAATCGCGTCTTCATGCAGCCAACGCCACAACGTGCTGCCGCTGACCGAGGCCACCAGACCGCTTTGCTGGACTTGCTGAACCAGGTCGCGGGTGCTCCAGCGGGACAGCGGCCGACCGTGCTGGGCGGGCAGTTCACAGGCCAAAGCTTTAACCTGCACGACGAGGTCTGGGGGAAAAAGTCCGGGGGCGACCCGGACGAGCACGTTCCTCCAGCCCCGCGAGGCGGTCAGCAAAAAAGCGCTTGCGCCAAAGGGAGACCACCTCGCGGCGGGTGTCCAAACAGGCGGCGATCTCGTCGTTGGGCATGCCTGCGGCAGCATGGAGAATCATTTTGGCCCGCTGGACCTGAAAATACGGCAACGTATATTTTGCCGCACGCCTGCGCAACTCCGCTTCCTCGACAGGCGAGAGTGTGATCGCGAATGGGCTCGACCTTGGCATGGCTGCGCACCTCAGCAACACAATGCCACTCCATGGAGTTCGATTTCAAGCCTTAATATACGTTAGTGTAGTTAAGAAATTGAGTACTTAGTAAGGAGGGGAGCCCGAAGGGCGGGGTGGGTGACCGAGGTCACAGGGTTCGGCTCCTGTTGGGGGCGGTCACTATAATCTGTATTTCTCAATAGAATGCTATGAAAATCACCTCAATCAAGAAATTCAAAGTGGTAGTCCCCGCGAAGCCGGACTCGATCAATAGTCCTGAGACTCACGATCCTTTGCACATGCTTGTGCTGGACGGCAAACCGGCTTGGAATGTCCAATTCGACCAGATCTGGAAATACATTTATCGAGTCAAGACGGACGAGGGCCTCGAAGGCGTCGGGGAGAGTTATCGCGGAGTGAACCCCCAAGTGGTTGACGGCGTCATCGCGACTCTTGTCGGCCAGGACCCCATGCGGATGAATCTCCGAGATCTGCCCATCGCCTGGACGCGCGAATACGATGGTTTCGAAGCCGCCATCTTCGACTTGGTCGGGAAGAAATTCGGCGTCCCTGCCTATCGATTACTCGGTGGAGCGTACCGTGATTCGATAAAAGTCGATTCGTGGACGGGCCGCCGGACCACTGCGGATGCGATCAGGAAAGCTAAGGATGCGTCCGCAGCGGGTTTCGAGGGCATGAAGTTCAAGTGCAATCTTCAGGATGATGTCGTTGCTTGGGCGGAGGGCATCCGCCAGGCGTGCGGCCCGAGTTTCCGAGTCGTCTTCGATCCCAACACCAGATTCGAGCGCCCGGCGGAGGTCCTGCGTTTCGCGAAGGCCCTCGAAGAGGTGGGCAACATCGAGTGCCTCGAAGACCCTGTGCCGCACTGGAACCTCCACTGGTATCGCCTGCTCCGCGAGAAGACTTCACTTCCCATCGCACTGCACGTGGCTCTTCCTTACCTCGAGTTGGGGCAGGTCATTCAGGACGCCGTCCGGGCCATCCAGCTTGAAGCCGTGGATTATTTCAACTTCAATTGCGGAATCGCGAATTTTGTGCGCTTGGCCGACCTCGCCGACGCCGCGGGGATCCCGTGCTGGCACGGCAGCGAGGTGGATTTGGGCATACTGGAAGCGAGTTACCTCCACGCCTGCGCAGCCGCCCGGAACTGCACGCTGCGCAGCGATATTTTCGGCGAATTGGTACGTGAGGATGACCTGATTCGCGAACCTTTGGAAATCAAAAATGGCCAAATCCGCGTCCCGCAAACGCCCGGCCTGGGCGTAGAACTGGACCTGGACGCCCTCGAAAAGTACCGCTACTCTTGATGGGTTCAAGAGCCGCTATGTCTGTTCACTTGCCTCCGAATCTCAGTCAGCCCTCCTGATCATCTCACCGCGCAGGTAACAAGGTGAATCACAAAGCACATGGCCAAATAGATTTTGGAGTAAAATGGGCCGTTGTTGGCGGGCCACTTAACACGGCCCGCCTGGCCAGTTCGAATCGCAAGGCGGCGGCCTTGCACCATTTGCTGCCCTGCTCCAAGGTAGATGCTAATGAGTAAAATCGTAGTCAAGCATTGGCCGCTATTTGCCAGTGTTGTGATCCTGTTTGTTACGACGGGCATGATCTCCACCATTATTATTTTGAGAGAAAACGGCCACCTGGTTTTCGCTCTCGATGACCCCTATATCCAAATGGCTATGGCCAAGAACTTCGCCCTGCACGGCGTCTGGGGCATCACTCGCTTCGGATTCACCTCGGCCTCTTCTTCGCCATTGTGGACATTCCTCATCGCGCTCACTTACATGGTCTTCGGGGTCAGCGAGACGGCGCCGTTTTACCTCAGCCTGATTTCTAGCGCCTTGATGCTGGGTGCGGCCTACGCTGTCCTCCGCTGGTATAGGCTTTCGCCCACTTTCATTTTCTGGACCCTGGTGGTGCTGATTTTCTTCACGCCCCTGCCCACTCTCATTTGCATCGGCTCCGAACACCCTCTTCACGCGGCCTTGACGATCCTCCTGACTTTCCTCGCCGCGCGGCTTCTTTCCGAAGAGAGTCCCGATACCGCCCGCCGCGACATGATCCTGCTGCTGGCTATTTCGCCCTTCCTTACGGCGGTCCGGTATGAGGGGCTGTTCTTGATTTTCGTAATCGGCGTGCTCTTCTTGTTACGCGGGCGATGGCTTGAGGGCTTGGCCGTTGCGGCGGCAGGTTTCTCTTCGGTCCTGTTTTACGGCGCCATCGACATGGCGCACGGCTGGTCGTGGCTGCCGAGCTCAATCCTCCTGAAGGGCAGCTTCCCGCGTTTTACCAGTTTCGGCACGGCGGTTGACTCCATCTTCGGTCCGGCTTATACCAACTTCAAACAGGGGCCGCACGTGGTGGTCCTTATAGCGGCATCTCTGTTTCTTGCCCTTTTTGCTGCCGACAAGCGCCAGGCCCTCTGGGATAGCCGGCGCGTGATGACGGCGATCTTCGTCCTCCTCGCGCTTGCGCACCTGCAATTCTGCATGGTCGCTCTTTTCTTCCGGCACGAGTCCTACCTCGTAGCTCTCGGAATTATCGTAACTGTTGTTCAGCTTCCCGACCTGCTTCCGGAAAAGCCCTTTCGTAAACCCTTCGATCTCTCCCTCGTCCCGAAGTACGTTGGGAGCTTTCTTCTGGCCGGGGTCGTCATTTATCCTTGCGCTGTGCGCGCCGGCGCGGCGCTCGTCTATCTTGCCCAAGCTTCGAAGAATATCTACGAGCAGCAATATCAAATGGCAAGTTTCGTAGAGAAGTATTATCAAGGATCGACCATAGCGCTGAATGACATCGGCGCGGTCAATTTCCTGGCGGATGTGCATTGCCTCGACCTGTGGGGCCTTGGCGACTACACGGTTACCAGGTTGAGGCAGCGCCACGAATATCACACCCGCGACATCCTGCGCCTGTCGCGGCAAGCGGGTATAAAGCTGGCGATCGTTTACGACTCCTGGTATGCGGGTGAAATCGGCGGCCTGCCGCGCGAATGGGTCTGGGTGGGCCAATGGGCGCTCACGGACAACGTTGTGGCGGGCGGGGACACAGTTTCCATCTACGCCGTGGACGAATCGGAAACGCTCCCCTTGATGCAAAAACTTCAGGACTTTTCCCCCTTCCTTCCCAAGGGGGTTAAGCAGTCAGGAAGGTACCTCTACGGAATGGCAGCGGCGAGTGACAAGTGACGAGTCCCGATAGATCTACCCCTCTCCCTCTTGGGGGAGAGGGTGGCTCGCGACGGCGCTTTCGCGAAGCGCGCGGGTCGGATGAGGCGGTCGAACCACGCATACACAACTGGAGGGCGAACCATGAAACGCGAAACCAAACCAAGCACAATTGCGAAGATCGACAGACGCTCTTTCTTCGCTGCAACGGCAGTAGGGGCCGGCAGCCGCGGTGGCTGCCGGCGGGCAACGTGATTGGAGCGGCAAGAACCCCATTCATTACCCCGACCCAGACATCATCTCAATCGACAAACGATTCAACAAATACTGGGTCAAAAGCACGCCCATCGAGCGACTCTGCACCGGGCTGCTCTGGGCCGAGGGCCCCGCATGGAATGGGGGCGGGCGCTACCTGGTTTTCAGCGATATTCCCAACAACGTGCACATGCGTTGGCTTGAGGAGGACGGCCACGTCAGCGTCTTCCACAACCCTTCGAACAACGGCAATGGCAACACCTTCGATTGGGAAGGGCGCTTGCTTTCCTGCGAGCACAATACGCGCCGCGTCGTCCGCTACGAACACGATGGATCGGTGACCATCCTGGCGGATCGCTTTCAGGGCAAGCCCTTCAACGCCCCCAACGACATCGTGGTGCACCCTGACGGAGGAATCTGGTTCACGGACCCCGGCTACGGCATCCTGACCAACTACGAAGGCCACGTAGCGCCGCTCGAGCTGAAGGAAGCCGTCTACCGCATCGATGGCAAGACGGGGAAGATCGAGATGGTCACCGACGAAGGCTACAAGCCTAACGGGATCTGCTTTTCACCCGACTACAAATTGCTCTACATGGTCGATACGGGCGCTACGCATTATCCCCAGGCCCCCAAGATCATTAAGGTGTTCGATGTGGTGGACAGCAAGAGCCTGCGCAACGGGCGGACGTTCACTTCCATGGAATGGCCGGGCAAGGGCTGGGGAATGTCGGACGGCATCCGCGCCGATAAGGACGGCAACATCTGGTCCGCCGCCGGCTGGGTCGGCCAGGGCTACGACGGAGTTCACATCTTCACTCCCAGCGGCGAACGAATTGGCGTAATCCTGCTGCCTGAAATCTGCGCCAACGTCTGCTTCGGCGGGACCAAACGCAACCGCCTCTTCATGTGCGCCAGCCAGTCGCTGTATGCCGTTTACGTCGATACGCAGGGAGCGCACATAACGTAGAAGGCGGAAGGCAGAGAACACGGGGGTAGCGCGGACCTCCGTTTTTGAGGTCCGCGGCTTTTTCCTACGCCCATGGACAAGCCGCGGACCCCAAAACCGGTGGTCCGCGCTACTCGCTCGTCTTTTGTTTTCATAGACATTCCGGCTTTGTTCCAGCTATTGTTCGGTCTGGAGTGTGCAGGGCATGTAAATTACAGTACTTAACACTGTCATATTATTGTGCTGTCGTCCTGGCAGAAATTGACTGGATCAGTACTTGACACTGTAATATTACAGCGCTAATCTCCCGTTCCAGGTGGCCGCAAGCGCCGCCCCCTACAGACTGCCGAGGAGCACTGAGCGAATGGCTGACGATGATCGCAGCGGACGGGGCTCATTGACATTGGTCGAATTGGCCGAGGTGTCGGGCGTGCCGGCCCGCACCATTCGTTATTACATCGCCAAAGGGCTGCTGCCGCCGCCGCTGGTCGGAGGGCGGTCGGCCTGCTATGGCGAGGAGCACCTGAAAGAGCTGGACAGGATAAAGACGCTACAGGAGCAGGGGCGGACCTTGGCGCAAATCGCCTGGCAACTGGGCGAGGGTCAGAAGGAAGTACGCCCCCCCGACGCGAGCGCCTGGTGGAATTACCCTGTCAGCAAGGACGTGGTGGTCGAGGTGCGCTGCGACGCGAGCCCGTGGCGCCTGAAGCAGGTGCGCTCGCTCATCGCCCAGATGATCCAGCAACTGAACGAAAACGAGTAGGACGCCGATGACCGTTGAGGCAGCCGCGCGGACCACCGCTTTTGTGGTCCGCGGTTTTTTCCTACGCCCATGGACAAGCCGCGGACCACAAAACCGGTGGTCCGCGCTACCTACGCGCAAAATATTGGGACTATCAGCGGACGTCCTCCTGCATCGCTTTGCGGAGCATTCCATTCAGCCTCGACTGATAGTCGTCTCCCTGCCGCCGTAGCCAGGCGACCACGTCCGCGTCCAATTGCACTGTAAGCCGCTGTTTGGCTTGGCGGCGAAACGGATTGCGGACAGCGTTCTTCCAGAACTTCTCCGTGAGCGGGGGAATCTCGGAAAAGTCAATCTGCGAATCGGGCTGCGCCGCTAGCTGGGCCAGCTTCCGCTTGCGCGCGGAGGTCATAGGGCGGTCAGCCAACGTCCTGTGCACGAGTTTCCTCATAGCGTTCTCGCTCCTGCGCGGTAGCTCGGCGCGCCGAGGCCGCACCACATAGGAAGCGGCTGGCATGGAGCGTCAGGCCAATTCGTATACCGGGGCGGTGCGTACGGGAGGGGGGGTGGCGTCGAGCAGAGCTTCAATCCGGTGCACAGTGTCGGGCGTCAGCAGAACGTCGCCACAAACGCAGCACACCTCGGCAGGAACGTGATCGATCACGATCACCTCGCCCCGCCGTCTGACGGTGTGGATCACGGTTCTGGCTTCGTACGTACCAGGGCATCCCGCAATTGAGCATTTCACGGCTGACTTCTCCCTTCCCTCGATTCTGACTCGAGTCTTCTGCCCTTCGCCTTCTGCCTTCCGGTTTCAGTTCACGGAATCAGGCTCGCGGCCCGGGCCGTCATAGCCGGGTAGCGCGGACCACCGCTTTTGTGGTCCGCGGTTTTTTCCTACGTCCATGGACAAGCCGCGGACCACAAAACCGGTGGTCCGCGCTACTCGCTATACATGGACGGGGCAGGTGGCGCCACAGGTTCAGGATGCTTTCAAGAGGGCCTGTTCAACGGCCTTGGGCCACTCGGCTATGAGGAACTTTGCGGCAGGATACAGGTAATCCTCACCGCTTTCATCGATCACGCGCAGGTCGCCATCCCGCGCCGCATCCTCGTCCGGGAGCACGCGGTACATTTTGTGAAGTTCCAGCGATGCAGGGTACCCGGAATTATCAATGCATAGGGCCAGCTGCAAAGAAGTTTTCTTTTGCCGTTTCATAGTTCAGACCCGGATTGCAAATAACGTTTTCGTTTGATTTCCTTCCTCCCGATTCCGTGCGCCTCATACCAGTGTAATTCTGCCAGCCGAATCCTGCCACGGGAAGTCGGATGGAGGCCACTCCTTTCAATTTTCGCCAGCGGCCGGCGCCATACGCCTTGCGCAGTCGCTCCAGGTCGCGGATGCTACTACCTGTGGCGATTGGCTCGATGCTTCTAATCGGACCGAGGATTTCAAAAGTCTCGTGCGCCGCGAGGCGCTTCCCGTTCCCGCCGCTTCCCTTGCTGGACATGGTCTGGCTCCTGGCCCCTGACTTCTGCCTTCTCGTCAGTTCACGGAATCCAGCTCGCCGGGCGGACCGTAATCCGGTTGGGGAAGGAGGCGGTCGCGGTCGTAGGGTGGGTCCACGTGCTCCGGCATGACGAAGTCCGGATAATCCTCCTGCCATTTGCGGCGCCATTCTTCGTCGGCAAAGTATTTCATCTGGAGCTGGATATCCTCTTCGCTACAGCCGCCCAAGGGACTCAAGTGCCAGGCTCCATCGGGGTCCGGCGGCAAGTCCTTTACCTCCTCGCGCAGCATGTCTGACCAAAGATCGGTATAAAGCTCGCGGTCGCTCAGGTGGTCCGTCTCATCCAGGAACACACGCAGAAGCGCCAGCCCGTTAATGACCTCCCAGAGCTTCTTGGTGAGCTGCTCATCACTGAGCGTATCAGGGGCGGGCAGCTCGATGCCGGCTTCTTCGAGCTGCTTGAAATTCGTGGTCCATGGGGCCTTTTCGTAGTCGACCACGTGCTTCAAGAAGCCCTCTTCGACCTCGAGCGGGGCATCTCCCATATTGCTTTCTACCATTTCCCCGCCCGTCAACTCCTCCGCCTGGCGCTTCAATTCAGCGATTCGTTTTTCGCGTTCGGCTTCTTCCTTATCCCAATCCTTCTGGTCCATAGCGCTCCCCCTGTTGTCCGTGTTTCCCCGAGCCGCCGATTATATCGCACTCTCCTGCCAGGTTCCGACCGCTTTCTGTTACTCTGGTTGAGAAGTTCAATCCTCACCCCTTGGAGACCACGCATGCGTTCGAGACCACATCTTCTCCTTTTGTTGACCCTGTGGCTGGCCGGTATTGCCCCTTGTTTTGCCGTTCAGAACTCCTCCCTCGACGCGACACTCGATTCGCTTTTCGCTGTCCACACATTCAAGCAGGTGGCAATCTCTCCCGACGGCAAACGCGTTGCCTGGGTCCAGTCGCTCACAGGAAGAAACCACGAGCCCACTGGCAAATCGACAATCTACGTGGCAACGCCGGGCTCTTCAGAACAGCCCCGCCGAGTCACCGCCGGCAGCGGCAGCGAAGACTATGACGAGGGCGGCGTCGCCTGGTCTCCGGACAGTAAGCGGCTGGCTTTCCTTTCGGACAAGGATAGTGCGGGACAACTCGAGCTCTACATTGCGGACGCGGCGGGTCACCGAGCGCGCCAACTCACCCATCTGACCGGATCCCTCGCCTCGCCCTCCTGGTCGCCCGACGGAAAGCGGCTCGCGCTGCTTTTCATTGAGAACGCCCCACGCACGCCTGGTCCGCTCGAGCCCATGACGCCGCCCTCCGGCCTCATCGAGCAGCGGGTCTTTGAACAGCGATTGGCCACGGTCGACGCGGCTTCCGGCGAGGTCCGGCAGGTGTCGCCCGCCGACCTCTACGTCTACGAATACGATTGGTCGCCTGACAGCAAACGCTTCGTCGTCAGCGCCGCGCCCGGTGCGGGCGACGCCAACTGGTATGTCGCCGCGCTCTCGACCCTCGACGTCGCTTCCGGCGAGATGAAACTCATTTACAAGCCGCCTCTCCAGATCGCTCAGCCACGCTGGTCGCCGGACGGGCGAACCATCGCGTTCATCGGCGGCATCATGAGCGATGAAGGCAGCACGGGCGGCGATATCTACGCGATTCCCGCCGGTGGCGGCGACGCTCGCGACCTCACCCCCGGCATCAAGGCCTCGCCTGCGGCTCTGACGTGGCTTCCGTCTTCGGATAGGATTATATTCGCGGAGCAAATCGACGGCGCGAGCGCCATCGCCACTCTCGATACTCGCGACGGGAAAATCGACACGCTCTGGAGCGGCCCGGAGACCATCTCCACCGGAAGCGGGTGGGATTTCGGCACATCCATTGCCGTTGATGGAAAGACCTTCGCGCTGGTCCGGCAATCGTTCCAGCAACCCCCGGAAGTGTGGGCAGGAGAGATCGGCGGCTGGAAGCAGCTCACCCACTGCAACGCCGGAGTGCGGCCGGGTTGGGGTAAGTCCGAAAGCATCCACTGGCAAAACGAAAGGATGGAAATCCAGGGCCGGCTCGTCTACCCGATGAATTACGATCCTTCCCGCCGCTACCCCATGGTGGTGTCCGTGCATGGCGGGCCGGGTTCAAGCGCGAAACCCTCTTGGCCGGGACCGTTCTTCGACCTCGCTTTGCTTTCACACGAAGATTTCTTCGTCCTTTTTCCCAACCCTCGCGGCAGCTTTGGCCACGGCGAGGCTTTTACCGCCGCCAACGTCAAGGATTTCGGCTATGGCGATTTGCGCGACATCCTCGCCGGTGTTGACTATGTTGTGAAGACGCTGCCGGTGGATGATCACCGCGTCGGAATTGCCGGCTGGAGCTACGGCGGCTACATGACCATGTGGGCCGTGACCCGAACCAACCGATTTCATGCGGCGGTGGCCGGGGCGGGCATTGCCAATTGGCAAAGCTATTACGGTGAAAACGATATCGACCAGTGGTTGATTCCCTTTTTCGGCGCCTCCGTCTACGATGACCCGCAGGTCTATGCTC
Source organism: uncultured Acidobacteriota bacterium (assembly GCA_963770415.1). Lineage (GTDB taxonomy): Bacteria > Acidobacteriota > Terriglobia > UBA7540 > UBA7540 > CAVROP01. The sequence goes on along the minus strand of CAVYPU010000024.1, from coordinate 446,676 downwards.
GAAGTTCTCCCATCACTTTCATCAAGAACGTCAAAACGCCGACGCTTATCCTGGTGGGCGACCGCGACGGCGAATGCCCCGTGCCACAGTCCTTCGAGTTCTACCACGCTCTGAAAACGCTCGGCGTGGAAACACAACTCGTGGTGTATCCCGACGAAGGCCATTCGATTTCGCAGACCGAGCACCAGCGGGACGTCACCAAGCGCACGATCGAATGGTTCGAACGGCATTTGAAGTAAGCAGGGTCGGTAGGCCGTCTGCAGCCCCGCCAGGGGCGAAATATTGTAGCCCATGGCGCCAAGCCGTGGGGAAACGGCCCTCACCCCGCCTTCGGCACCCCTCTCCCGCCCGGCGGGAGAGGGGATGGGGGTGAGGGAGGATTCGCCACCCACGGCTGTCGCCGTGGGCCACATTATGCCGCCCGCTGTGCGGGCTGACTTCATGAACGAACTTCTGTTACACGACGCTACTCTCAAACGTCAATTCGAACGCGGCAACGACTTCTTCAATATTTCCGCGCCCACCGTGTACTGAAGCTTACCCATCAGCGCCATCTGGTACACATTAACATGGAAGTCCGGATTGACTCCGAGTAGCAAGTACGCCTGGCGCTGCGAACAACCGTAATCCTTGGTCAGCCACTCCATCAATTGAATGCTCGCCCGCCAGACTGCCTCCTCGAGTGGACGCGCGCATGCAAGGGAGATGATACTGGTCGCGTTTTCGAGACGCACATAGGGAACCTGCTTGGCTTTGATAACCTCGCAGTGCAACGTGACAGTGCCCCGGCTTTCCATCGCGGTTCCGTAAAACTCGGTGTCGCCTTGACACGCGTGGACGTCGCCGACGTAGAGCAGGGCCCCCTTGCGGTAACAGGGCACAAGCAGGCGGACGCCGGCGCAAATATCGCGCACGTCCATGTTGCCTCCCCAGCTCCCCTGGCCGAGGACGGAACTTTCCACTTCTCGTTCCGGCGCCACGGCGATGGTTCCGATAAAAGGTGATTGCCGCATGCGCAAGCCGATGGGGTGGGACACGACTTTGCCGCTTTCCAAGGTCGCCGCCGAGTCTATGACGACCTCGCCATTTTCTATTCGCCCAATCACCAGCGTGGGTTTGCCCAAGTCGCTCCAAGCCAGGGAATCACCCAAAGGTTTGTGCCCGGGGCGCCAAAACGTTACGGCCTGCGAGTCGAGTTCCACGCCCTCGATGTGCACAACCAGAGTGTCTCCAGGTTCGACTCCTCGGATGAAGATTGGTCCGGTCAATGGATTCGCCATCTTGGGCGTGTAGTTCAGATACCATGCGTCGAGCAGTCGAGCCGCATCTTCTTCGGTGCGATAAATCCCGGAGCACGCGTCCTCGGTCTCGAGCGCAAACGATTCGCCAAGCTCGACCTCCAAAACCGGTGCATGTTGAAAATCAATCGTGTACTTTAAAGTGTCAGAGCTTCGTACGATCCGCTTCATTGTAACGTGTGCCTCCTGGTCTGCCTGTCATTCCCCAGCAAAATGCAGCGTGCGCTTCCCGAGCCTTGTTGTGAAGCGGAGAATAGCGGTCCCACCCGTTTCCGCTCCATATCAGCAGCTACAAAAAGAGATTAACACAGAGCGCACTGAGTTCCTTTTCAATCTCTGATTTGAGCTTTACAGGCGCTAGAGCACGAGTGCTTCAGATCATCGCGTGGGGGGAACCTCATCGCGTCTGAAATGGTACGTGCAGGTAAGACTGAGGTAAGATTTGAGCGGCACACCGACGATGCGTTCAAAGGGCGCCGCGTCTGAGGGAAGCGCCAGTGTTTCGAGCGTCTGGCCCGTGTAACCTGCGGCGAGCAGAAAATTGACGCCGACATCGATCCGCCCCGCCGCCCACGAGCGCAGCAAGGCGCCGCGGATCTCGCGCACGCGAACGCCAGTGAAACCGTCGCCCAAGGGCTTTGCCCCAACGTATTCGAACTCGCCTTTCGCCCGCAGGTGCAGTGGAAGCCGGTCCGCAGCACCCACCGCGTCCCAGATCAGCCGCGGAGCCTCGGGAACAGGCTGGCCCGTGTCCCGGTCGCGCGCGTCGGCGCGGGACCATGAAGCCTGGAAGGAACCAAATGAGAAATACCGCCGGGCGGAGAGTGTAATGGAAGGGACTTTTGAGGGGCCAACGTTCTCCTGCAAGCCCGTGTCGGGGTCGATCTTTGCCAACTCCTGCGAATTCGTCACTCTGGCGAGAGTGGCTTTGAATTCCGTATGTTCAATCTCCTTCCGGACCACGAGTTGATAGGCGCGCGAGGGAGAAATCACGGTGGGCTGGGCGCTGCCCGTGCCGATGCGCGGGTCGTCGGTATGAAACGCCTCGCCGAAGCTGAAGGCCACCGTGGGCAGATATTTTTGCTCGGGCGGCAGGAGCGTCAGCGTGCCCTTGGGAAGCGTGATCCCCACCGTCTCATTAAAGGAATTCGTGAAGTAAATCTTGTTGACATTATCCATGCCCACTTCTTCCCGGCGCACGCCCAAATCGTAATGGAAGAACCGGCTGAGCGGGCCATCGATCGAAACGTAAGGGGCAACAAAATTCAGAGTGAGGTCGTTGCTCGTAACGGGCTGGAACGCGCCGTTCGCGTCGGCGTGGTCGAGGTCCAGGTTGCGCGGGGCATCGCGCCGCAAATCCAAACCTGCCAAAAGTGTAATTTCGCGGCGAATTTTGTAGATGTAACTCGGCCCGCCGCCCGCCACGGTGCGAAACTCGCTCTGCCTGATCAGGCCGTCGCCGAAGTTTGACCGCAGGTCCAGGCTGTAGGTGCGAAAGAAGCCTGAGAGGATGAGTTTCTGGTCGCTCGTGAATCTCCAGGTGTCCGTAACCACGCCGATCGAAGTGTGAGTTCGATCCTGCTGACGATAATCTATTGTGTCATCGGAGACGTTGACATCGATGGGAATCAAGCCGGGCACGTAAGAGAAACCATAATATCCGATGCCGAAAAGCGCCAATTGGTTATTTCCTAAATCGAAAACTCGATAGCCGTTAAGCTTGTACTGCTGCCGATGTTCGAGGCGCCGCAAATAACCATTGCCAAAACTTCCCTCGAGTGCCAGCCAGCCGTGCGTTTCCGGATTCGCGGGGTCAAAGCCGGCGACGACATCTCCATCACGATAGTCTCCGGTGGCCTGAAAGAAAGGCTCGATTCGCGGTCGCGGCCCGTAAGCGACGGCCAGGTCTACGGCATGATTGCCTTCCCGCACGTTAAAAGCTCCGCCGTCGGTTTGCACCGTCCCGATGCCCGGCGAGACGAGAAAGTTGGGATCGGCATAGCCGTTGCCGTGCGCATTGGCAGGCAGATTGTTGGGATACAGGAAGTCGCCAATCTGGTAAAACTGGGCGATCGGTTCTCCATGGTCGCCCGCCACGCCGGGCGCGAAGTACTGGGGAGCCTTGATGCCTCCCGAAGCGGTCTCGACGGGCAACCCTGGAATCGAAACCGGCGCCCCGGGCCGCCCGGGGTTGGCGTCCAGAACCTCGTCATGCACAAGAATCGTCTGCCCGGGGTCCGGAGTCAGAACGGCGGGAGCAGTGGCAACGACGTTCACCTGCTGCACACGCTCGGCGAGTTCGAGGAATTGCAACTCGGCTTCGTTCGGCCGCCCGGCCCGAACGAAGATATGCCTGTTCACGGCGGCAAAGCCGCTCGCCTCGGCGGCGAGGATGTAGTCTCCGGGATCGACTCCCTGGAAGCTGAAATTGCCGTCCGCATCGGAGGTGGTCCGGCGCGCCGCCGTCCCGGCTGAGCAGCGGAGGCTGAGCTTTGCGCCGGGAACTGCAGCCCCCTGTGGGTCGAGCACCCTTCCCGTAAGGCTGAGGGTTTCCGCCGCATGGACCCGCGCCGGGCGCATCACCAGGAATCCGAAGCAGGACCAGAACAAACAAAGGAAGGCAATTTGAGTGGCGGCCTTTGCGATTTTGTCGCCTATAATGTTGGGAAGTGCTTCCGTCGAAGGGAAGCAGTTATATAATTTGCGCATACCCGTGAATAGGTTCATGACCGCTTCGAGTCTTATTATGAATAACACACTTTTAGAATTCGTGCTACCAGAATCAGGATGCGTGGTGAAGGGGGATGAACAATGGCTGAATTGATTCGAACCGGACTATCACTCGAAAAGGATCTCCTCGAGAGGTTCGACGCGGCCATTCATCGCAAGGGATATCAAAACCGATCGGAAGCCATTCGCGACCTTATTCGCGAGCATCTGGTGGAAGAAGCGGCGGAAGAAAACAAAATGATTGTTGGGACGCTGACCATGGTTTACGACCACCACCAGCCGAACCTCTCCGCCAAGCTGATCGAGGCTCAACACGAGGCTTCCAGCAAAGTCCTCGCCGCCACGCATGTGCATCTGGACCACCATCACTGCCTCGAAGTCGTCATCTTGAAAGGCCGTAGCGGGGAGGTTAAGAACCTTGCGGACCGGATCCTGAGCTTGCGGGGCGTTAAGCACGGCCGACTGACGGTGACGACAACCTCAAGTTGACCTACCGCTGTACAAAGCGTATATGCACCACTCCGAATGATCGTGGGCCTGAAGATTCTGTGTGAAAACCTCGTATGACGACGTAATTGATCCGGATTGGACCCCCTCACCCGTCCCACGACGGCTGATCAAAACGCCGTCGCGTGCCACCCGCCTGTCGAGAGAGCGCCGCGAGGAATTTTCGTTCCCGGAATCGTCGTGAATCAGAGCGAGATTCAACGCGCCTCTCGGCATGACGAGATGTTTGTCAAAGCGGCCCCGAATGTCGCTCTGATTTTTCCAGTTGACGCAGGGGCTATCGAACTATAGATTTACCCTTTCGCATCTTGATGCGCAGCAGGCTGCAGAAGCGCCTGGTTGCGTCGTTAATCCGGGGAGTCACAAGCGACACCGCTGGCGGCATGACGACTGCTGTGAAAAGGTGTAGGGGGGGGGGTTGCCCCAATAAGCGTTTACATAAAGGTTTCGCCATTGTCCGAAGCTGCGTTAGCAGCGCCATAATGTGGCCCACGGCGAGCCAGCCGTGGGACCCGAGGTTCCCGGTCACCCTTGAGCCACGGTAGTGGCGACAGAAGAATCTTTCCCGATCCATCGGGATTATGTCGCCCCCGCCGGGGCTCAAAAGAAATTCTCACTTCCCCTGTCCCCACGGCTGTCGCCGTGGGCCACAGTATATCGCCCGCCAAGGCGGGCTTTTGGGCACGTCTGGCAGTTAAGTGGACGCTTCTCGGGCTTGCCTACCCTATACGCAGGGGACGGCAGGCGCCGCAAACGGCATGACCGACAGCTATGAAAGTGCTTGCGCCGAAGGCGACTTGGAGTGGGGTAGTGCCGGCGACCGCCTTTTCGCTCGGAATTAAATGGCAGTCCCGCGAGGCGGGGCCGCACTCGAAGGGGCTTCGCGCATTATTACCAAAGAGGGAGACACGATCATGAAGGTTGGACTCTTTACGGCGCTCCTGGCCAAGCTCAGCTTGGACGAAGTCATTGAGAAAGTAAAACCTCTCGGCATCCGCACCTTCGAGCTCGGGACCGGCAACTATCCTGGCGATCCGCACCTGAAGCTCGAGTGGTTGAGCCAACCCGCGAAAATCAAGGAGTTCAAGCAGAAGCTCGAGGACCAAGGCATCACCATCAGCGCCCTCAGTTGCCACGGCAACTCGCTTCATCCCAACAAGGAGATTGCGGATAAGCACGCGGAGACCAGCCGCAAGACGATTCTGCTGGCGGAAAAACTGGGCGTCACGCGGGTGATCGATTTCTCCGGTTGCCCGGGCGATTCGGATAATTCCAAATACCCGAACTGGTCTCCCACGCCCTGGCCTCCGGATTTTCTGGAGATCCTGAAGTGGCAGTGGGAGAAGAAGGTGATTCCGTTTTGGACGAAGCGCGCCAAGTTTGCCCAGGACCACGGTGTGCGGGTCGCCCTCGAAATGCATCCGGGGTTCGTGGTTTACAATCCCGAAACCATGCTGCGGCTGCGTGAAGCGGCCGGCCCTGCTATCGGATGTAACTTCGACCCCAGCCACATGTTTTGGCAGGGGATTGACTCCTGTGCGGCGGTGCGCAAGCTGGGCGAGGCCGTCTTTCACGTTCACGCCAAGGACACGCGCCTCTACAACATCAACATCATGGTGAACGGAGTGCTCGACACCAAGCCCTATAGCGACGAAAAGAATCGCTCCTTCATCTTCCGCACTGTCGGCTACGGCCACGATATGGATTTCTGGGCGGACTTCATCTCCACGCTGCAGATGGTGGGCTACGACGATGTACTCTCCATAGAGCACGAAGACAGCCTGATGTCCGTTGACGAGGGCCTGAGCAAAGCGGCCGGTTTCCTGAACCAGATCATTATTAAGGAAAAATTGAAGGAGATGTGGTGGGCGTGAGAAAGGCAGGATTCGGGATTCAGGAGTCAGGAAGGGGCGCGGACGAGAAGCTGGAGGCTAGGGAGTGCGGAGGAACAAACCCAGCCGATTAAGTCCTCAGCCCTTCTCATTGGCCTGAATCCCGAATCCTGAATCCTGAATCCTGCTTGTCACTCGTCACTTTTTGAATAAGGAGGAGAGTCCCCAAAATGCCAGAACTCAATGTTGCACTGATCGGTCACCAATTCATGGGCAAGGCTCATTCCAACGGTTACCGGCAGGTCGCGAGGTTCTTTCCCGGCAAGTACCGGCCGCGCATGAAGGTGCTGTGCGGGAAGGCTTGCACGGAAGAGCTCGAGGCGACCGCTCAGCAGTTTGGCTGGGAAGAGTCCGACTGCGAGTGGCGGCGGGTGGTCGAGCGCAAGGATATCGACATCGTCGATATCGCGACCCCGGGATACCTGCACCATCCCATGGCCATCGCCGCGGCGGAGAGCGGCAAGCACGTCATTTGCGAAAAGCCGTTGGCCAACAATTTGGCCCAGGCCAAAGAGATGCTGCGAGCGGTGCAAAAGGCCGGTGTCACTCACCTGGTGAACTTCAATTATCGCCGGGTGCCTGCCGTGGCCTTTGCCAAGAAGCTTATCGATGAGGGCCGGCTGGGGCAGATCTATCACTATCGCGGCTCGTACCTCCAGGACTGGATCATGGACCCGGACTTCCCCCTGGTGTGGCGCCTGGAGAAGAAATACGCGGGCAGCGGAGCGCTGGGCGACATCGGCGCGCACGCCGCGGACCTCGCCCAAATGCTGATCGGACACATCGATTCAGTGACCGGCCTGATGACCACCTTCATTAAGGAGCGGCCTCTGCCCGGCACGGGTGTTGGGGCTTGGGGAGCCAAAGGAGCCGAGGGGAAGAAGGGCAAGGTCACCGTGGATGACGACACGAACTTCCTCGCCCGCTTCAAGAACGGCGCGGTGGGCGTGTTCGAGTCCACGCGCTTCGCCGGCGGACGCAGGAATTACAACACCTTCCAGGTTTACGGCAGCAAAGGCAGCCTGGCTTTCAACATGGAGCGAATGAACGAGCTGGAATTCTTCGATCGCACGGAGCCCAATGAGCAGCAGGCCTTCAAGACGATTATCGTGACCGAGGCCAACCATCCTTACGTCGGCGCCTGGTGGCCGCCCGGGCACATCATTGGCTACGAGCACACGTTCGTCCACGCCATCCACGACTTCATGGTGGCGCTCGAAACGGGCAAGCCGGTCCAGCCCGGCTTCGACGAAGGCGTTCGTGTCCAAGCCGTGCTCGACGCCGTCGAGCGCTCGTCGAAAGCGGGGCGGTGGGAAAAGGTGAAAGTCTAGACGGCAGGAGTCAGAAGTCAGAAGTCAGAATAAACAATTTGGCTATCGGCTATCAGCTGTCAGCTCTCAGCAGGCGGCTTCCTAACGTGGTGCTTGCTGAAAGCTGATAGCTGACGGCTGACAGCTGAGCCATTCAACTTCTTATCTCAATTGGATTAATTGCCATGGCATACATGATGGGAATTGACGTGGGAACCACCGGGACGCGGGCCATTATTGTCCGCCCGGATGGGCACATTGTGGGCGCGGCGACGGGCGATCACCAGCCCATGAAGATGCTCAAGCCGGGTTGGGCGGAGCAGGAACCGGAGGACTGGTGGCATGCGACGCTGGTGGCCATCCGCGGAGCGCTCGAACAGGCCCAGCTAAAAGGCAGCGACATCGACGCTGTGGGCTTTTCCGGCCAAATGCACGGTGTGGTTTTAATGGATAGCACGCCGGCGGTGCTGCGGCCCTCGCTGATCTGGTGCGACCAGCGCAGCCAGGCGCAATGCGATTGGATCACGTCGACCGTCGGCGCGGAGCGTTTGATCAAGCTCGTTTCCAATCCCGCCCTTACCGGCTTCAGCGCGCCGAAGCTGCTATGGGTCCGAGACGAGGAGCCGAAGATCTTCGAGCGCGCCGCGCACTTCCTGCTTCCCAAAGATTTTGTGCGCTTCCGCTTGACGGGAGAATTTGCCACCGACGTCTCCGACGCCTCGGGCACTTTGCTTTTCGATGTGACCAACCGCCGCTGGTCGCGCGAGATGCTCGCCGGCGCTGGATCTGGACGCAAAGCTCCTGCCGCGCGCGTACGAATCGGTCGAAATCACGGGGCAGATCACTCACGAGGCTGCCGTGCTCACCGGCTTGAGCGCCGGAACGCCGGTGGTGGGCGGCGCCGGCGACCAGGCCGCGAGCGCCGTGGGCAACGGCATCGTCGAGCCGGGGCTTACCTCCGCCACGCTCGGCACCTCGGGCGTGATCTTTGCCTATACCGAAGCGCCCAAGCTCGACCCGCGCGGGCGCATCCACACCTTCTGCCACGCCGTCCCCGGAAAGTGGCACGTGATGGGAGTCACGCAGGCCGCCGGACTTTCCCTGCGCTGGTTCCGCGACAACTTCGGAGCTTCGGATCGTGGTACGCCCGCCACACGGACGCCGATGCTTACGACCTGATTATCAATGAGGCGCGCGGCGTGCCGCCGGGAAGCGGCGGAGTCCTTTGGCTGCCTTACCTCATGGGCGAGCGGACGCCGCATCTGGACGCCCAGGCGCGCGGCATGTGGTTCGGCCTCACGGCGGTCCACACGCGCGCGCACCTCATCCGCTCCATCCTCGAGGGCGTGGCGTTCAGCCTGCGCGACTCGATCGAGATATTTCGCGAATTGAAAATACCCGTTGCGCAGATTCGCTCCTCGGGCGGCGGTTCGCGCAACTTCACCTGGCGGCAAATCCAGACGGATATTTTCGGCACGGAACTCGTGACGCTTCGGACGTCAGAAGGGTCGGCCTTCGGCGCTGCGTTGCTCGCTGGGGTAGCAGCCAAGACCTATGCGAGTGTTTCCGAAGCCGCGGCGGAAGCCATCCAAGTGAAAGAAAGCATGGCGCCGCTTCCTGAAAACGTTAAGGCCTATGACCGCTATTACCGCGTGTACCGCGACCTCTACCCCGCCGTCCGGGACCTCGCGCACACGCTGGCGAACATAGGGTAGTCCCGAATGCGGACCGAATAGCGCGGTGCTGCAGCGACAGCGGTACTGCAGCGCCGAGACAATCAATGGAGAACGCGTATACAATAGGTGCGACGGCGTTCGCGCATTGGTATCGCATCTGTCCCCAACCGATTGTCGGAGCGCATTCTTATGATAAAGTCTCTACACGCAGAAAACTTCAAGTGCTTCAAAGAACTGGACCTGTCTGATTTGCGGCGGATTAATCTTGTGGTCGGAATGAACGCGACGGGCAAGACGGCTCTGTTGGAGGCCGTGCGCCTTGCTTTGAGCGGGACGCCGCACGCTCTTTGGATGATGTCTCAAGGCAGGGGTCCCTTTGCAGGCATTCCTCAACCCGTCGCTCGCGAGACGTTCGAGGCGATATGGGCTCCATATTTCTTCAACTTTGACACATCACGTGCGATCTCTACGGACTGCTGCGACAGCGAGAAGCACCACGCCACTACTCGAGTCTTTTTCGACGTGCAGCGACCCATGACTGCGATCCCTCAGGCTTTTCCGCAATCGCCGCAGCCCGTGTTGCCCAGTTCTTTCATTCCGCCGCTGGCATTTGAACGCAGTGATTTCTCCGGCGTAAAGTCAACTCTGTACGCGTCGATCCAAGCGCAAGGTGCGCTGAACTTTGATTCGGGCCCGGAGCTAAGCACGGTCACGGAAATTCTCTCCTCCATAACATGGAACCTCAACCCGGCACAGGTCTTTTCCCAAGTAAGCCAACGACAACGTGAAAAGGCGGTAATCGACGCGGTTAGGGATGAATTTGACGGGTCGTTGGAAAGTCTTGTGGTCCTAGCCCCGAGCGGTGTTCCAGGGCTGTACGCAGATCTTCAGTACCTCAAGGAGAAGCTGCCAATCGGCTTCTTGTCTGGTGGAATAAGCCGGTTCATCGCGATGCTTTCAGCGGTTCTCATTTTCGGTAAAGGTGCCGTTCTAATTGATGAGGTCGAGAACGGGATCTACTACAAGATTTTCCCTGCCCTTTGGAAGTACCTTCTGAGATTTGCGATAGATAACGACACACAAATCTTTGTGTTGACGCATAGCTTGGAGTGCGTTCGAGCTTTGCTTCCAGCGATTGAAGGACATGAACACGAGTTTAGCCTTCTGCGTGCCGAGCGGACGGACGGATCATCGGCTATAACTGCGATACCGGGAAATTTCTTGGAGTCAGCCATCGATCAAGGTGTCGAGGTTCGGTGAAATATATTCAGCCGCCTGAGCTTCAGCTTCTTCCACATCCCTTTTTCATTGCGACTGAGGGAATCGGAGACGCCCGCTTCGTGGATGAGTTGCTGAAATTCAAGGGCATAACAAATTGCAGTGTTGGGTGTCCCAGCCAACGAAGCGCAAAAGGCAAAACCGGCAAGGATGCTTTCGCTGATTACTTCGCTTCCATCCAGGTTGCCCGCGGCAGGCTAAATTCGGCCAGGCTGCAGGGCCTTCTGGTTATGGCGGATGCCAATGGGAGTCCGGGGAAAGCGTTCGCGGCGATCACATCCGCCCTGGAATCTGCAATGTTGCCCGCTCCAGAGAAACCTTTCAGTATCGAGGAAAACGGTTTACGAGTGGCTGTATACCTACTGCCCGGCGAGGGCAAGACGGGAACCCTAGAACACCTTCTCCTCGAAGCGATTTTCGCGAGGACGGAAACGCTGCAAGACTGCCTGGACAAGTTGTCGACATGCACGGGGGCTCTTAGGTCCTCAAGGCCGAATCAGCTAGCCAAAATGAAAGTGTCCGTCCTCGCGGCCGCATTTTGCGAAGACAACCCTTGGTGCTCAGCTAACACCATGTGGAGCGACGATAACAATCCGGTTCCGATCAACAGTGCTTGCTTCGATGATATTGGCAAATTTCTGATCAGGTTCGCGAGTTAGAGAGTTCCAGCCTTATCGCACTGCGCCAGACGCTTTTGCCATCATAGGATATCGCGTGCGACAGGACACCCTGATGAAAAGCCGTCGCGCTTTGATTGCATTGCTATGTTTTTTCCCATCGCTCCCGCAGGGAGGTCTCGCCGTGGAAAATTATTCCGTCAAGAAAGACGTCGTTGAAGGCCACACCACTTATCATCTGCTCGATGCCAAATTGAAAATGGACGCGGGCATCGTGCCGGATATCGGCAACTTTGCGTTCCAGTTCAAGGTGAACGGGAAAGATGTGCTGATCCCGCTTGAGTCCTTTAAGGGCTACCCTGAGAAGCGCGCCTTCGGCTGGGGGATTCCTTTTCTTGCGCCTTGGGCCAATCGCATTGACAGCGACTACTACTATTTTGAAGGTAAGAAATACCTGCTGAATGAAGAGCTCGGCAACTTCCGTCGCGACCAGTTCAAGCAACCCATTCACGGCGTGCTGGCTTACGAAAGCCGCTGGAAGCTGGTGAAGACCGGCGGTTCGAGCGCTGAAGGCGCGTTCGTCACCTCGCGCCTGGAGTTCTACAAGTACCCCGATCTGATGGCGCAGTTCCCCTTCGCGCAGGTTTATGAAATGACTTACCGCTTGAAGGACGGGAAGCTCGAATGCTCGACGCGCGTCTCGAACCTGGGCGATTCCAACCTGCCCGTCCACTTCGCCTTTCATCCCTACTTTCGCCCGGATGGCCCGCGCGAAGAGTGGAAGCTCACGATCGGCGCCCGGAAACACATCATCGTCACCCCCCAACTCATTCCCACGGGCGAGAGTGAGCCTACGGATAAGTATCTGCCCGGGGTCAGCAAGGGCATGGCGCTCGATAAGACTTTTGTGGACGACGGCTTCTCGGATTTTGCGCGAGACGCCGACGGGCGCGGCCAGGTGACGATTCAAGGGAAGACCCAGAAGATCGAATTTCTGTACGGCAAGGGATTCGATTATGCAATAGTCTATGCCCCGCTTAATAATACCTTGATATGTGCGGAACCGCAGACGGGGCCGACGAATGCCTTCAACCTTCAACACGCGGGCAAGTTCAAGGACTTGATCGTCCTGGGGCCGGGGAAGACTTTTGAAGCTTCTTTCTGGATTGTGCCGACGGGGTTCTGAAGAGGCGCCAGGTTGCTGCACGGGTTGAGCGACCCCCTCACCCGGCCTGCGACGGCTGGCAAACTCGAATTCCGAAGTTGGTTTTGGCGCTCCCAGGCCAACTCTTTGAATCTGAATTCCCTGCCCTCCAAGGGAGAGGGCGGTCAACGAGGATTGATTTCAGCCCTCTCCAACTTGGGAGTGGCCCCTTGACAAACTACGCCCACTAGTATAGGCTAGCATAATAGATGAGCTTTCATGCAAAAAGCGACGGGACACCACAAAAGACCCTGCCAGTCGTCTTTTCAGGGCGCCAATATGTCACCACACTGACGAATCCCCCAGTCGCAGCGAAAATTAAAATCACGGAACGAAGCGGGAATGTCTATGAAAACAAAGGATCGATGCCTGAGGAGATGCGACTGAACCGGGAATGTCTATGAAAACAAATGCACTTAGCTATTAATGGCGGGAATGTTACTGAAAAATAAAGTGGTTAGCTTAATGCAGAAGCTACCGACGCAAACCCGAAGCATTCCCCGGTGCTTCTACCCGGGGCTGTGGGTACCTGTGATTTAATGGGTGGATGATTATGGGACGAACGCGGAAGATATTGACAATCTGCGCCTCGGGCGTGTTGCTGGCTATCATTGGAAGTTCGTTTGGAGCGCGGCACAATCCATCAACGACAAATCCGATAAGCTTATTTTCAGCGAGGTTGGCTATGGCAGCTCAAGACACATCTTTTTCCGCGAGGCTGGAAAAGACCCAATTCCACGGCTGGAACGCCTATCGACTGACCAATGGGATTGTTACGCTGTATGTCGCGCCGGATATCGGGGGCCGCGCCATTCAGCTCGAACTTGGCCAGCAAGGGCTCTTCTTCGTGAACAAGGACTTGGCCGGGAAGGTTCTGCCCGCTGAACAGAACAACCTCAAGTCCGGTTGGGCCAACTATGGCGGCGACAAAGTCTGGCCCGGCCCGGAAGGTTGGACGAGCGACGATCAATGGCCCAGCATTCCGTACTTCGTCCTTGACGGGAGCAAATTTGCAGCCGAAGTGGTCACGGAAACGCCCGCCGAAGTCGCCGTACGCGTGACGAGTCCCCCGGATCCGCGGTCCGGTGTGCAATTCGTTCGGACGTATCACGTGTACGCCGGAACCACGCGGATCAAGGTTGACCAGGTGATGCGCAACATCAGCCGGCGGCAGATCCGTTGGGGGATTTGGCACCTGATTCAGAACGACGCAGCGGACGCTCACGACGCTTCGAAGCCGAACCCTGACCTTTACATGTATCTCCCGCTCAACCCTCACAGCAAGTATCCGCAAGGTTATTACAACCCGTATGGCGACGCGCGCCACCCGAGTTACGAACTCCAGCACGGCGGCCGCATGCTGAGCGTGCATTACCTCTACCGCGTGGGGAAGGCCGCGGCGGACACCGACCGCGGTTGGTACGCGGTGGTGAACGGCCAGAAGAAAGTCGGGTTTGTCGAGAGCTTCACTCCTTTCCCCGAGAAGGAGTACCCTGACGGCGCCGCGGTGGAAACCTGGAACAACGGCCCCGGCGTAATTTCGCGTGGTCCCTGGGATCAAACTCTCCCCGACGACCCCAAGCAGAATCCCTACATACTCGAAACCGAGGTGCTCAGTCCTTACGCCCAGCTCAATCCTGGCGAGGAATACTCGTTTCCCGTGTACTGGTCGCCCGCCAGCGTCGAGAACCCGGTTCGAAACGCCGTATGGGCAGGCGCAATCAGCCAGCCCCTCAGCGGAAAACTGGATGGCGGGCAGGTCAGTCTGAAAGGTGTTTTCGGCGTCTTTACTCCCGGCACACTAGTCGCCAACATCTACAGCGTGATGGGAGAAGTGTTGAGCGAGGCGACCTTGCAGGCCGTGGATCCCCGCGAGGTTGTGCGGCTCGACAAGTCGATCCCGGCGCCTGTCGGCGCTTTCCGCGTGAGCGTCTTCGTGAAAGACGCTCAGGGCGAGAACTGCGGATACCTGGGCAATGTGATTTTGAAGTAAGTCCGGGCGGGAGTCCTTACTTACACAGTCGCCGTTTCGACAGCCTGAATGAGTTCCTGGGCCTGAATGGGCTTGGCAATGTAGCCATCCATACCTGCCGCGAGGCACCGTTCGCGGTCGCCTTTCATCGCGTGGGCAGTCATGGCCACGATGGGAAGGTGTTTCCCCGTTGTCCTTTCTTTCTCCCGCAAGGCTTTTGTAACTTCAAGCCCATCCATGCCGGGCATCTGGATGTCCATGAAGACGAGGTCAAATGATTCCTTGTCCAAAGCTGTGAGCGCCTCATATCCGTCTGCGGCCACCACCACCGTATGTCCGCGCCTCTCAAGCAGGCGGGCGGTGAGTTTCTGATTGACGACATTATCCTCTGCCAGCAGAATGCGGCGGCTTGAAGATTGCCTCGCTTCCTTGAGCGAGTGCCGGGTGGCGAGGGGTAGAGAGCCTGCATTTTCTGGTTTCTGCCCCAAAACGTACCGGATCGCTTCCAGCAATTCAGACTGCCCGGCCGGCTTGGTCAGGTAAGCGGCGATTCCGAGCTCTCGACAACGTGCGGCATCGCCTCGCTGTCCTGCCGACGTCAGCATGATCATGGAGGTACCTGCAAACCTGGAGTCCCGCCTGATCTGTTGGGCCAAATCGAAGCCATCCACGCCGGGCATATGCGAATCGAGCAAGATCAAGCGAAATGGCCGACCCACGTCAGAGGCGTGCTGCAGTTCGATCATTGCGGCTGTGGCCCCTTCTGCCTGCGTAAGCTTCGCCCCCTGGCGTGAGACGATTTCACTCAAGATGCGTCGGTTGGTCGGGTTGTCGTCCACCACGAGGACTTGCAGCCCTTCGAGATCGGCAGGTTGGGTAAGCGCTCTCCCCGACGCGGGGAGAAGGAAATCCACGGTGATGTGGAAGGTGCTGCCCCTTCCCACTTCGCTCTCCAGCCAGATGCGTCCACCCATCATCTCAACCAGGCGCGACGAAATGGACAACCCGAGCCCCGTGCCGCCGTACCGGCGCGCCGTGGATCCGTCGGCCTGCGCAAAGGCGTCGAAGATTAACCGTTGCTTGTCGGCCGGTATGCCGATACCCGTATCGAAAACGCTGAAATGCACGCGAGCGCGATCCAATTGCCGCGATTCAACTTCCACACGGAGAACCACCTCACCCTTCTCGGTGAATTTGATCGCGTTTCCCACGAGGTTGGTGATCACCTGCCGGACACGGGCGGGGTCGCCCACAAGAACCTCCGGCAAGCCGGGCCGAATGTCGGAAGCCAACTCGAGTCCCTTCTGGTCAGCCCGGCTAGCAAGCAATTTCATCGTCTCTTCCAGACTGTCGCGCAGGTTGAACTCGATAGTTTCAAGCCCCAACCTGCCGGCTTCAATCTTGGAGAAGTCGAGGATGTCGTTGATGATTGCGAGGAGAGCATCCGCCGACGTCTTGACCATGAGGAGGTCCGCGCGCTGCTCGGAGGTCAGGTCGGAGTCGAGGACCAGATCCGTCATGCCGATGATGCCGTTCAAAGGGGTGCGAATTTCGTGACTCACATTGGCCAGGAATTCGCTCTTGGCACGGCTCGCCGCCTGCGCAACCTCCATGGCGTGCACTAATTCAACTTCCGCACGCTTGCGCTCTCGAATGTCGATCACCCTTTCGATGAGGAGGGCCCGCCCATTCTTGACTACTGGAATGACGCTCTTCAACACAGGTATTCGTTCCCCCTTCCCTGTTATGAGAGTGCGTTCTGAGTTGTCAACTGCTTGTCCAAGGTCCGTAATGGGACATCGCCCCCCCTCTGCAGGGCACAATAACCCGTAGCATCCCTGTCCAATAACCTCCTCTTTGGTTCTTCCCATCAACTCCAATGCGAACGAGTTGACATCCACGATCTTCTTCGTTAGAGGATCCACTGTGAAGATTCCTACCGACAGGGAATCGAGCAGGGTCTTCAAGTAGTTTTCGCTCTCGCGAAGGGTTTCTTCCGCTCGAGTGCGGTATTTGACCTCAGCCGTCAGTGCTTCGTTCGCCTTTGCGAGTTCCGCGGTGCGCTCCCGGACATGGTTCTCGAGGTCTTGCCGCTTGGCCTGGGCTTCGCGGCTGACCGTCCATTTCTTGGTCAGGGCATGGGCGAGTTGAATGGCTTCGATATTATCGAAGGGTTTCTTGAGGATCACCAGGCTGTCGGAATGGCCGAGATCCCTGATAATGTCAGTCCAGGAATAGTCCGAATATGCGGTGCAGATGACGACTTGCAAATCCGGGTCTGTCTTCCACAGTTGCCCAATCGTTTCCACTCCGTCCCATCCCGGCGGCATGCGGACGTCCACGAATGCGAGTGCATAGCGGCAACCCTCCGCGACCGCGCGGTTCACCATGGCCAGGCCCTCCCGACCCTGATAAGCCGAATCGATCACGAAACGTGAACCGCGAACCTGCGCTTTTTTGAACAGCAGTTGTTCATCTACCGCAAGGTCGGAAGATCCGCTGCCCTCATCAAGGAGGATCTTGCGCAAGTCGTCGTGAATCGACTTGTTATCGTTGACGATCAGGACTCGGTACACCGGATTGTCGATATTGGATGCATTCATACAGATTGCGTCTCCCTGACCGCCTCCTCGAAGGGCGCTTGGCCACGCGCCCCTACAATTTCCTTCGCCGATTCGATTGCTGTTTCTTTGGCTGGTTCTCCGGCGTTCAAGGGCAACTCCAAAATGAAGGTGGCGCCGCGGCCAACACCCTCGCTTTCAGCCCAGAGCGAGCCCCTCATCTGGCGGGCAGCGTTGGCGCCGGAATGCAGACCAAAACCGTGGCCGTCCCGCTTGGTTGTAAATCCGTGCGAAAAAACGCGGGTAAGATTCTCGGGCGCCAGTCCCACTCCCGTGTCCTCAACCGCAATCCGGATGCGGTCCTCTCCCCAACGCTCGATATGGACTCGAATACGCTTGTGATCACTTTCCGAGTCCTTCAGCGCCTGCTTGGCATTGCGCAGGAGGTTCAACAGAATCTGAAGTACGCTGTGCTTGTCGACCGCCACGGGCGGTACGGTTTCATAGTCACGCTCCAGATGGATCCCGGAAGTTGCCAGGCCGGGCTCGACGATTCGAATAGCGTCGTCGATCACGTCAGAGAGAGTGAGGACTTCGATCAGGCCGGAAACCTTGGCGTAATCTTGCTGGGTCGCCACGATTTCCTTGATGTGCCCAATGTGTCCCGTCAGCAACACCAGCTCCTGAAGCATAATCTGACGCTCTTCTTCAAGGTGGCTGCCCAGTTTTGCGATATAGGGCACGACGCGCTGTCCTTTCGGGTCGTGGGCAAGGAACTCGGGCAGATTGCCAGAATGTTCTTCGAGCATTCCGGCCAGCGCGGCCACGTTGGCGATGCGGGATTCTCGAATCTTACCGGCAACGAGGTTGGCGGAAACATTGACGCTATTCAGCACATTGCCTACGTTATGCAGGACACCGGTGGCGACTTCGGCCATTCCGGCTTGGCGGGACATGGCCATGAGACGCTGTTGCGCTTCGGCCAACTGCGCATTGGCTTCTTCCTTGGCTTTCACTTGCGCTCGCAATTCCCGGGTGCGTTCGAGCACCCGATGCTCCAGGTTCTCTTTGGCCTCCACCAGAGCTTGCTTGCCGCGTTGCCGGGAAATGGCGGCGTGAAACATGTCAGCGACCGCTTGCAGACTGTCCTTCTCCGCTTCCCCCCACTCCCGGTCCGCAGGGCATATGTAGAATCCCATGGCGCCCCACCAAACCCCGCTGACCTCGATGGGCGCCAGAATCACCGACCAACTTGGCGGATCGGATTTGTCATGACCAGGGTCATTCTCGCGGAATTTCGCCACCACAATTTGCCCGGAGGCCAACTGACTCGCCGCAGCCTCCAGCCCACCCCCGGTCCACTGAAAACGCTTCCATCTCGTTGATTCGGGAGCCGCTCCCGGGGCCACCCATTCGTAGCGTTTCGAGGCCCAAATGGCGCCGTCAGCGGCCCTTTCGTTCTCAAGGATAAAGACCCGGCACACCCTTGCCGCCTGTCCGATCTTAGCCAGCACTTCGCCGACAATCCCCCTCCAATCATCTGCACCAAGCAACTGCTGGCCGGCGAGGCGAACACTCTTGAGCACGCGGTTGCGGTCCAGAATGGTGTCGGCCATGGTATTGAAGGAACGGGCGAGGTTCTCCACTTCATCGCCGCTTTTGATTTCAGCGCGGGCCGACAAGTCCCCCTGCGAAACCTGGCCGACCACGCCTTGCAGGGTGATGATCGGCCTCACCAGCCTCCGCGCCTGGCTGTAAGAAACCAGTAAACTGATGGCGGCGGCGATTACCGCCAGGATGGCGGACCGCTGATACACCCTCTGGACGCTTTGGTCGTACGCAGTTGTGGAAAGCCCCACATTCACCCAGCCCCAATGAATGGCCGAATAGTCAAAAGGCCTGGCGTAACGGAAGACCCGTTTGCCGACGAGCGGAACATAGGTAATCCCCGCCACGACACCGCGCGTGCGTGGCCTCCAGAATTCACCCAAAGTGTCGGTCCGCCAACCGTTTCTCTGCACCAAAACCGAAAACCCGTCCATCCTAGTAATAACAAGGTATTCGATGGCTTCGTCGCCTTTCAGCACTTGGACGCAATGGTCCACGACCGTAGTGTAATCTTCCGACATCGCGGCGCCTGCAGTAACATCCTGCAGCGAGGAAGAAATTCCTTCCGCCTGAGATTTGAAGGCCTCGAGCAGATCTTTCTTCTGTTGGGGGAGATTCACCGTAACGTAAAGTCCTAGCGTCAGCAACGTGACCAGCCAGCAGGTGGCGGAGATGCGTACGCCGATGCTGCGCGGGACTCTGAACGAAGCGGGATTCAGTTTCACCTTCCCCCTCCGTCCGGGTGCAATTGCCACGGAGCGAAGACGGTGGACCAGAGCCCGCTGACGATCATCAGGGTCGCGAGAGACGTCCGGATCCGCGAGGGTTTCATGGCTTCACCTCGGCCCGCACACCCCTGATTGCCGCTGGCCGCGCTACCCCAGCCTCCTCCGACTTTGCAGTCGCCGCATCTTTCGAGATGAGCCGGTACTTCAAGCACAGCGTCCTTACTCGCCCGAGCTCCTCTGGAGTTACAGGCTTGAGCCGGTTCGACTTGAAGAACATGAGCATCAGCCTTCCCGCCGGGGTTTTGTGAAGGTTCTCAAGCCCCTGGATCAAATCCGAGCGGTAACTTACCGTACGTTTGTCCAAACACAATATGCCGTTGAGCAACGGGTAGCTCATGGCAAGAATCCGCAGCCTCGATCCGAGTTGCGGGTTCATTTCCTTCATGACTTCAAAGCTGTCGCGATCAACGACGGCCGCTCCTGCCTTCCCGAAAAACACTGGCAGGACCGCCTCGGAGGGCGTGAACACCGAACGCTCCGAACTGAAGAAGTGATCTGCGGGGCCGAGGCCTGCGTCATGAACCGAAACCTCGATCCACATGCGGCCAAGATCCGCCCTGGAATCAGTCTGGATGAGGAGCGGTTTGCCGCGCAGATCGGAAATTCTGACCGCGCCCGACTCCTCATTCGCCACGAGCAGGTACTGCAGGGACTCGTCGTGGCTGCCTCGCGTGCCCGTGAAAGCAGGCTCTAGCAGCCCGGATCCCGACAGTTCGAAAAACTCCACAGGATCAAGCAGAACCAAGCCAATCGGGCCTTCCAGCAAGCGCTTTCTGATTTCTCCCAGGTTGTCGGCTACCGAAATGTCGTAGTCCACCGCAAAGCCGTTCAGTTGGCTGACGGTCTCGCCCCAGACGCGCAAGGCGGAAATGGCGTCGCTCTTGCTCACAGTGCGAAACAGGCTGCGGCTGTAGATCACCTCCATGCGCGCATGGCGCAAGGAAGGCTGCTCCTGAGCCACGGCGGGCGCTTCCTGAAATGCAGGCAGGGCAAGTAGGAAGGCCGCCAACGAGCATAGCCGAAACACTCGTCCCATCAAGATTGACATCGGCGAAAAACGCCGCAGACAGGAGAATTGTTGTACTGCCGGCTGCATGCTATTGCCTCTTCCTCGTCGTCACAGGTTCTCGATGCCGCTCGTAGGCGTCCAGCAGCGTGTTGGCAGGTGTCAGACAGTCGCCATTGCGAACTGTGAAGCCTGGAGATTGAAACAACATAGAAATCTGCTTTGCGGGAGGGCTCGACCTCAACTGCAACAGCCTGTCGAAAATATTGTTCTTGAGGCGGACCGGGTAATCCTTGCGGCAGGCGAACAAAGTGCCCACCATCGTGGGTGAGGCGAGCAATACCTTCAGCTTCTGTGAAAGTTGCGGGTTGAGCTCGACCATGGTATTCAAACCCCGGCGCGTGACAACGCAAGCGTTGACCTGCCCGAAAAAAAGCGGCAAAACCACCTGCGAGAGCTTCGTGTTGCTGGTCATGTGCCCTAGCAACTGTTGGGGGGACTCGAGACCCTCCTTCCATAGCGACACCGCGAGCCATGGTTCAGCCAGGCTGGTGCTCGGGCTGTCCCACAGGATCAGGGATCGGCCACGCAACCCCGACAGATTCGCAATCCCGCTGGCGCTGCGGACCACCAGCAGGAACTCCTCCCCTCCATAGTCATTCGTAATGATTCGGCCCGTATCAACGTACTGTGCCACCCGCCGATATTCCTGCACGGTGAGGCAGAACATGTCCACTTTTCCGTTCCGAATGGCCTCTAAAAGCTGGGCGCTCGGCATCACCCACTTTTGGTTGGTCGCCACCGTCATCTTGACGTCGATATTCTTGAGCAGTTCCTCAGACCAGACTGCCACGGCGGCGCTGGCATCGCTTAGGTTAACCCCGTACACCACTTTGTCGGAGACGGCGAGGTGAAGCGGCTCGTCCCCGGCCCGGGAAGGCGGATCCGAAGCGGCCATCAGTTGCAGACCCCCGACCAACGTGAGGCCCAGCAGGTTCAACAGACCTAACCTGGGTTTACCACCACGAATCAGGAAGGGCAGGGTCTCAGCCCCTTGTGTCCGGAAGGCCGCTCGAGTCGCCAGGCGGCTACAAGCGAGCCAAGCAAGGGATCGGGCCGGCAGCGGTTTTTCACGTGTTTGGGCTTGCATGGTCATCTCCTCCTCCCCACTCCTGCCGTGCGACCACGCTCGTAAGTGTCAAGCAACGAGTTGGCACGGCTCAGGAGATCAGCATTGCCCGGTGTAAACCCCGAACATTGGAACATGGTCATGAGTTGGTCAGTGGCGGAGGCCCACTTCATGCCGAGAAATCGATCGAAGATCAGTTTCTTGACCTCACCGGGATAGTCTTTACGGAAAGCGAGGAAGCCGCTGTGCATTTTGGGCGAAGCGATTAACACCTTGACCTTCCGCGAAAGCTGGGGGTTGAGTTCGATCATGGCGTCCAGGCCTCGGCGCGTCACCAGGCAGGCGTCGGCCTGTCCGAAGAACAGGGGCAGGACAACTTGAGTGAGTCTCGAGCTCCAGTTCATGCGCGCGAATAGCCGCTGGGGAGACTCAAGGCCTTCCTGCCACAACGCCACGGTGAGCCAGGGTTCGGCAAGGCTCATCGTGGGGCTCGCCCACAGATTCAAGGACCGGCCTCGCAAATCCTCCGGTTTCATGATGCCGCTTCCTTCACGGACCACCAGCAGCAACTCCTCCCCGCCATAGTTGTCCGTGATAATCAGACTGCTGTCAACATACGGAACGACCTCCCGGTATTCCTGGACGGTGACGGAGAACAGATCCAATTTTCCGGCGCGGATGGCATCCAGGATCTCTCCGCTCTCCATGACCCACACATCGTGAGGATCCGGCTCGATGCCGACGGCCTCCAGCAGTTCCTTAGTCCAAACCGACATGGCTGCTCTTGCATCGTTTAAGCTGACACCCGCAATTACGGTTTCCGAAACGGCCATGCGCAGGGGAGGTGCGACTCTATGGTTGTTCACATCCGCGCCGGGCAAGGGTTGAGCCGCGGCGATTACCGCCAGGCAAAGGGCGCTCAGCAAAGCTCTGAAGTGCGGCAACCTGCCGTCGCTTTCGCCCCGGCCACCGTCCTGACCGTTCGCTGGGGCGCAGTATTCGGGAGAACAAGCGAGTGAATTTGCAGAAGAAAAGCGACAGCAAGCCGCCGCACTCCGAATCGAAGCCCGGTTCTTGTGCCATCGTCTCAACATAGGGAAGCCATAAGTACAGCGCGGGCGTCTCGCCCGCTTTCTCGCGAGCCTCCAGCCCGCCTCGTGCCAGGTCTTTCTTGTAGCGGCCGTGCCACCTCCGTTAGCTCCTTGCGTGGCGAGGCGAGCCCGCTTCTGCCCTGGGGGAATGGAGTGCTGCCCCGAGAGCCGGCGGGATGCTCGCTCTACGGCGCGGGACTTAGCTTCCGCGTCACTTCGGTACCCACCACCAGATTGAGCTGCGACAACAGTGCCGTATACTGATATCGTGTCGCATAGTGCTGGGCGCTCATCAGCGCTTCCACCAGTTGCGCCCGGATGACCTTCTCCGTCTCCACTAGCCCGTTTTCGTAAGCGCGCGTGTTGAGATCCCGGTTGTCCTGGGCAGATTTCATGGCGAGGGAGGTCGCCTGGTCCGCTTTCTGGGCAGCCTCGAGGCCCAGGATCAAATCCTTGATCTGCAACCCCAGACCTTCCCGGAGGAGGATCTGGTTCTCTTTCAGTTGGCTCACCCGCGCTCGCGCCTCGCTCACTTTGTTCGCGGTGAGAAAACCGTTGAACACAGGCACTTCGATCCCAAATCCCGCCATCCATCCGGATCGGTTTTGAGGCGTGGCCATCCCGGCACTGAAACCGTCGTTCCACCAGGAGTGCAGCTCGCCGGTCAGAGCCAGCTTGGGGTAGTACTCGCTCTTCGCCGTCGTAACGCCCCCTTCCGATGCCTTGAGCCCGGCTTCCAGCTTTTCCCAATCCGGGTTAAACCGGTATGTGGTGCTGACCAGGTCTTCCAGATTTCCGTTGTAAGGTTGGAACGGAATCTCCGTGGCGGATGGCTTTACGCTGACGCTCCAGGCAAGACCAATGGTGTTGGCCAGGGCCGCCTGGGCCATCTTCTCATTCTTTTCCAGGCTGGCCACCATGGCGCGTACCGATTCCACCATGACCTGATTGTCAAGGTAGTCGGCCTTGGTGACTTGGGTTGACCCGCCTTTGTATAGAGTCTCCGTCAGCCGCAAAGTAATTTCCATGCGGGAGAGCGTGTCCTCGCCGAGCTCGCGGAGCTGGGCGGCAAGCACGGCGCCCCAGTAAAATCGCTTCACGGTGTCGAGGATCTCGAGGTCCGTGCGGCGGGCCTCCTGCCGCATCATTTCGAGCTGCCCGCCCGATTGCTCACGCAAACCCTTGCGCATACCGCCGTCAAACAGCAGCCACTTGAGATCCATCGACCCGGACACGATGTCATTGTCAATTACCTTGATATTTTGCTCGGGGATGGGGAAGTTCTGGGCCGCTGTGTTGATTGTCTGTCCCGGATAGCTGACCGGCAACTGCACGGTGCTGGGAGGAAAGCCGGGGCCGAAGGCGTTCGCGGGAATCGTAACCATGGCCGTACCTGAAGGAACCGCGATGGACTGTGCCGGAATCTGCATCCCGCTGGCGGGAAATATGAAGTTCATGGGCCGGCCAAGCCTCTGATATCCGCCTTCGAAGTTCACCTGGGGCCAATATCCGGCTAAAGCTTCGCGGTGTTGCGCCTCCGCCATGGCGACAGCGAATTGCGATGCCGGACGCCGGTGGCTCTTCCTCAAGGCAGTTTCAATACACTCGTCAAGGCTGAGGGGCTTGCTTTCCTCAACCGCAGCGGGTGGCGCGGGCTTCGCCGAATCACCGCTTGGCGGCTGCTCGCCCACTGTAAGGGATGGCAGACCTGCAAGACTCAGAATCAAAGCGAGAAGCGCTGCGAGGCGATGGACTGCAGGGGCCGGCACTCTCCATTAGAAATGACTCCTCAAGAGCTTTCTTGGTGGCCCAAACCTACAGCTTCGGGGCAAGGGCCATCCAATGGCCCATCGGCAGTAATCTCCTGTCTCTTGAACGTTTATGAGGCCGGGACCGGAATACGATCAAAAAGTCCGGGCACAATGTCACTACCTACAATTGGGTTTCGTGTGAAAACCGGGTCGAAAGAGACGTGGAAAGAATGACCTAGTACGGTAGTACTGTTGGCAACCAGCACCAAAGGGTGAAGACTTAGCCGAGGCAAGACCTGTGCGGGACGCTTGAAAGCCACCGCGGTGCAGGTTGGGGCGTCAGGCAGGCAACCGAGCGGAGTTCAGGGAGTGAGCGTGCGGACGGCTCCTGATAAAGCTGCGAAGGTTCTTCTTGGGCGCTGGCGCCAGTAGCCAAGTAGTAATACGTGTTTTGGCGAGGCGGCGCAATCAGCTTATAAGGCTTTCTTCCAGGATGTTGGTTTATGAGTCGATTAATGATGCCAAGGTTCATAGGAGGCGCGGGCAAGGCCCCGGCGCTTGCCGAAGCCAAAGGGAAACTCGGAAGATCGATAGGACGGCGGCCGTTTCGCGGCAGTGAGGGTTACACTCTGCTCCAGATCGTGGTCACCCTTGCCGTGGTTAGTGTGCTCGTGACCGTCGCGCTTCCCTCCACCGTCATTGCCTTGCGCAATTATCGATTGATGGCGGCTGTCTCCGCCGCCACGGGCGCCATTACAGCCAACCGCTACCAGGCGATCATGCACGCTTATCCTTACAACATAACCTTCAACACGAACGGCGCCTACCAGGTGGCGAACGAGGTGCCCCCGGCGACTACTTTTACGAACGTGGGCACCTCAGTTCCACTTTCCGGCAACGGTGATGTCACGATCAACCAGACCACGACGCTTCAATTCAACGCCAACGGCACGGTTTCGGCCACCGCGGGCAGCCTGAGTTTTACCATAACCAACCTTAATAATAAGGTTTCCACTATCACCGTGACTGGAGTCGGCGATGTCACCTCAAACTAGACTCGCTTCGGAACATGGGTTCACCCTGCTCGAGACCGTCGTGGCCTTGCTGGTTCTGACCATAGGCGTGGTCGCCACGGCCACGGTGGCCGCGCGCAGCCTGAGCACCAGCCGCCAGTCGAAGTACATGGCCTTGGCAGCGGAACTGGCCTCGGAGAAGCTCGAGGACTTGACCTGCTGGGGCGCCGGCGACCCCAACGTCTGCGTTCAGGCGGGTGACACTTCGGAGGGGAGCATTTCCGCTGACGCCCCGCTCAAGACCATAACGTGCCCAGTCTCGGGGGCAACCGCGAATACCGTTGCCTATTACGACCATGTTTCCATGAACGTGGGGACGGGCACCACGGACTGCCCGAACCCGACTTACGGTTGCTTCACAGAGGCTGTGTACGGCACGGATGGCATTGCCAACAACGGGTATACCACGACTTCCCACTCTCCGGACGGGACCGTAACCGTGACTCCGCCCTCTGGCACAGCAAGCACGGTCCCGGTGACATTTGACCGGCGCTGGGTGATCGAGGCCGATCCTGTCGTGAACGGCACGACGATCACCGGGGCCCGCCGCGTGACCGTACTCGTGACCTTGATGGACACGTCGCTCTTTCAGGCCGGGCCCACGTATATCCCCGTCACCTTTCAGATGAGCATTGTCCGTCCTTAAGCGGCAAGAAAGGGACTCTCAACAATGTGGAGTTACTTACGGCACCGCCCCGCAAGCGATCACCCAAGCCAGGGATTCTCGCTTCTCGAACTGGTCGTGGCGATGGCCATTTTCCTCCTGGTGGGCGCCAGCGCCCTGGTGCTCTTCTCGCGCCAGCAGACGAATGCGAACTCGCAGCGGGGTATGGTCGGCCTGAGCGTTGGGCTGCGCAACGCCACCTCGCAGTTGCAGCTCGATTTGGCTAATGCCGGCACAGGAATCTACTCGGGGTACACGCTCCCGACCTGGCCGATTGGCGTCACCGTGGTGAATAATGTGGTCGCGTCAGGCACATCCTGCTACAACGCCACCACAGGGGCTTACGGCACAAACTGCTTCGATCAGCTCAACATCCTCCAAGCCGACCCCAATGTGCCCCCAATTCTCCTTACGGATACTTCGGGCGCGGCGGGATTGCTGAGCGTGCCTTCCCCAAACGGCGGCGTGGCGTACGGGCAAGCGGCAAGCGGGCAGACCTTGACCACCACGAAAAATTACTACCACCAGAACGATCAACTGCTCCTTTTGAAAAGTGACGGGTCAAAGATGACGACGGTAGTGCTGACCTCGGCCCCCACGGTTTACAACTCGGTCGCCGTGAAGTTCACTTTTAACGTCACAAACAGCGATGGCAGCAATTCGGCCGGCACCAACTTCAACTACGGCAGCACCACTGTGATTCACGACCCGCTGGACATCACGGCCTGCGGCGGCGGCGCCTGTCCGACGAACAACAATTTCACCACTTCGTTCGGCGGCAGCGACTGGATATTCAAACTCTCTCCCGTCATTTACTATGTCAATAGCTCGAGTGCCGGTGATCCGCAGCTCATCCGTGTTAAAGGCGGCACGACTTCAGTGATCATGGACCAAGTGATCGGGTTCAAGGTGGGCGCGACGATTGAGGGTAGTGTCAACAACAATGTGACGTGGGGTACTTCCTATTACTTCTACGACGCTTCCACGTACAACCTCAACGGCACCGTCAACCCTACCACTGGCATTGCAGCGAGCCCTGATTCGGCTTACCTGTTCTCCCTGGTCAGGTCCGTGCGCATTTCCCTTATCGGGCGAACAACACCTGCCCTCGACCCCTCCTTCACTTTCGTCAACGCGTTCGACGGAGGGCGCTACCTGGTGCAGGGCGCCTCGATTATAGTCAGCCCTCGCAACATGAGCATGAATGATTGAGGTGAGGTCATGATCGGAAAATGGAAATCCACGAAGAATGCCAACCGGGCGGCGGGAAGGAAAGGCGGCAAGTCATCCCCGCGCGGCTTTGCGCTTGTCCTCACCCTGTTGCTGCTGAGCATGATGAGCTTGATGGCCCTAGCCATGATCTTGACCTCGAGCTCAGACATGTTGATCAACGGGTACTACCGCAACGCCCGAGGAGCGTTCTACGCCGCCGATTCCGGGCTCAACATCGCCCGACAACAGCTTCAAAACCGAATCCTGATTTCGGTCCCTGCCACCTGGTCTGCCCCTCCCATATCCGACACTCCTAACGCCTTGCTAAACGCCATCAATTACGTCAACACGAACTATGGAAGCCTCACTTCGTTGAACAGTGGTCAGGCGTCACAGTCGTGGGCCGGGCAATTCAAGATCACCAACGTCGCTTTCACGCTGGTGGGCAACCCTACTGTCACCTCTTACTGCACTACCGGCGCCACCTGCACCCAGCCCCCGCTGAACTATTCCAACAGGACCCTGTGCACCGCGGCGAATACCTACATTTCCGACGTTACAGGTTGTACTTACACTTTCCAATATTCGCTGACCTCGATGGGGGCCGCTCAGGGTTCGGAGCGAACTTCCGTCTCGGAGACAGGTAATATCACCGTGGGTCTCAGCGGCCAAGTCCCTTCTACAACTCAAAACTTCGCCAGTTACGGAGCTTTCATCGACCAGTTCCCTGTCTGCCTGGGGCCCCTGGTTCCCGGCTACTTGACGGGACCCATGTTCACCAACGGCGAATGGCAATGGGGCAACACCGGGTCTTATACGATGACCGACCTCGTGGGGCAACACGACGCCAATTTCGATTTTTGGTTCGGAAGCAATTGCATTCAGTCTCCCACCGCCAGTTACAAGTCCGGAAGCCAAACGATTGCGCCGCAATTTCAGGGAGCTCCCTCCCCGGGATACACCCTCGGGCAGGGCACTGCGGCCCTGCCCGGTAATGAGTACAGCCAGGAGTGGGCCGTCATTGATGGCAAAGGGTGCGGGGAAGGTAGCAACGTGTGCGGCAGTACCAGCAGCCCTTCGCCGCCCACCTTGACCAACTCGACCCTGAACGCCGATCTCAAGACGGCTGCCGGAACCCCCTATCCAAGCGGAGCAACCTCCGGTGTCTACATGAACTACACCACCAACAGCGGAGTCAACACCATGGCGGGGGGCGGCTTCTACGTCGAGGGGAACGCGAACGTGACGCTATCCACCAGCGGAACATCCGGGCAGGTCTTTGCCATTTCACAGAATACCGGCTCGAGCACGACGACGACAACGACCATTACGGTCGATCCCCTCGCCACACCTCCCACAAGCTGGAATTGTCCGGCGGGGACGTCGGGCACCACATCGATAACGACCCAGGTGACCACCACCGGCTGGCACGGGTTGACGACTACGACTTATAGCAACGTATGCTCGGTTCCCATGAACCTGAGCACGGCTCCAGTGGAGCCGGCCACCATGCTGTATGTAAACGGAAATATTAGCAGTCTTTCGGGCACGGGTCAGGGGGTGCCTGGCATTCAAGACTACAATGCCATCACCATTACGGCCAACGGCGAAGTCGATATCACCGGCGATCTGATCTACAAAACCGAACCCGTGACTTCTTCGGCCAACCAAGTCGTTCCGGGCACCAGCCCAGCCTGCTGCAATGGGTCGCCCGCCGACACCTTGATCCCGGGACATGATAACGGGCAGGTCTTCGGCATTTTCACGACCAACGGGAACATCGTCTTCGACAGCAACTATTCCAACAATAACCTGGAGGTGGATGGAAGTATGGCGGCCATTGCCCAGGGTCAGAATTGGGGCTTCGGGACCAATGGCTCCGTGAATATCCTGACCAATGTGGGCGGCCGTATCGAAAACCAAGCACACACCGTCAATATGAATGCCTTCAACATTTACTTCGATCGCCGCTTTGTGACCAACACGGGGTTCGCGCCCCCGTGGTTCCCGTCAACGACCATTTCCAGCACTGGCCCGGCAATGACTGCGAACCCCGCGGTATCAGTAAAGCGAGTGCAGTGGGTGCTGAATAACATGTGAGATCGACTGGGCGGGGGACCAGGAGCCGGGAGCTAGGGAATTGCTGAACCTCAATCCACAACTGTGCTAATACTCCAACTGATCCCTAGCGGTAGTTTACTGCGAATAGTGGTTCCGCCGAGGGCATCTAACTCCGTAAATCTTTGCAAACAAAGTCTTTGGGCTCGATGGGCTTTCGCGGAATTGTGTATTACCCTACTACGTTGACCCATTTTATCCAATTTTTATCAATTATTGTGCTTGACAAATGGTGATTTCATGTTATATGTATTGCCCTACCATGGCTTCCCTGATTGCCAAGCGCAAAAAGAACAAACTTTACTACTACGTCGTCGACAGCGCCCGCGTCCAGGGCCGTCCGCGCATCGTCCACCAAACCTATCTGGGCAGCGCCGAAAAGGTTGCCGCCCTGCTCAAGGAGCGCACCGCTCCGCTTCCCCTCTCGGCCACCCGCCGCGAGTTGGGTCTGCCCGGAGCCCTCTGGTTAGCCGCCCAGCAATCCGGCGTCTTCGCCTTGTTGCAGTCGCTCTGGGGACGCGCCCCGCTCCGGCCCCTCCCCGGCTCACTACCTGCTGCTGGCGGCGATGCACCGCATCTGCTCGCCCGGCCCCAAGACCGCGGTGGCCGACTGGTATCAGCAGACCATTCTCTCTCCCCTCTGGGGCTTCGAGCCGGAGCGCATTCTCCTCCCAAGCCTTCTGGGACTGCTTCGAGCAACTCCTGCCGGAGAAGCAAGCCGAGGCGCAAAGCGAAGAGCGCGATCCGCTGGAGGAAGCGCAAGCCCGCCTGCTCGGCCTGTGGAAGGAAAAGCAGCTCGTCAGCCGTCGCTTGCTGGCTTACGACACCACCAACTTTCACACCTTCATTGCCACCACCAACACCCGCAATACGGTGGCGCAGCGCGGCCATAACAAGCAGGGCCGGCACAACCTTCGCCAAGTGGGCCTGAGCTACGTGCTCGACGGGGAATCCGGCCTGTCCTTGTGCCATCACGTTTATCCCGGCAACGTCGCTGACGCCGAGGAATTCCCCGTGGCCCTGGAACGCATCCAGCGCCTGCTCGCTCGCCATGCGATTCCCCCCGAGACCGTCACCTTGGTTTTCGACAAGGGCACGGCGGCGCTGGCCAATACCGTGTTGCTGAAAGAGGCAGGATTAGGTTGGATCTCGGCGCTGCCCTGGAACCAAGCCCCGGCGGAATTCCGCCAGCGTCCGGTGGAAGCCTTGCCCGCTTGCAGCAGCGCCCAGCCGGGCGTGCAAGCGGCGGCGGAAAAGTTGCTGGTGCACGGGGAGGAATATCTCTGCGTCTTGAAATACTCCGCCACCTTTGCCGCCGAGCAACTGCACAGCGTGTCGGCCTCGTTGAGCAAGGTGCTGGCCGCACTCAAGCGGCTGGCGGTGGAGATGGCGCGCCCGGGTAATCGCCTCACCCCGGCAGGGATCGAGGCCAAGATTCACCGCTGGCTCGCCGCCCCCTTCCTCGCGGCGTTGGTCCACTATCAGATTTTGGACGAGCCCGGCGGAAGACGCTTGGTGTTTCAGGTCGATCACGCCGCGGTGCAGGAACTCGTGACCCATCGCTTGGGCCGCACGCTGCTGATCACCAACCGCCTCGATTGGACCGCCGAGCAGGTCGTGGCCGCCTACGCCGGCCAGCAAGCAGATCGAGCAAGTTTTTCGCGGCCTCAAGGAAGGCGACTGGCTCAACTGGCAACCCCTGTATCACTGGACCGACAGCAAGATCCGCGTGCACGCTTTCTACTGCCTGCTGGGTCTCTCCCTGCTGCACTACGTTCGCCGCCAAGCCCAGTCCTTCTGGCCCTCGATCACCATCGAAGAGCTGCAGAAAGAGTTAGAGCAAATCCAGCAGTTCGTGCTCTTGTATCCCGCCCAGGGCGCGGGTCCTTATCGCACCGCCACCGTGCTCTCCACCCAGAGCCTCATCCAAAAAGGCCTGGCCGAAACCCTGGGCTTGCAACAATTCGGTAGTACCCCACGTGGGTAATACAACCCGCTCATGGTAACTCCATGAGAATTCAACTACATCCCGCTCTTTTTAGCGTTTTCGCAGTAAACTACCGCTAGCCCAACTTTCGCAGCTTAGCAGTTTTTAGGACGAGATTGCGTGTAGGCTGCGATGCAAGTGCTGAATTATCAGGGATGGTTAGTCGGCAGGGCGATGTAGTGTAGACCTACCCTCTTTTCCTCGCCGGAGAAGCTTGGCACAATGCCCTAGAAATCTTGAAGTCGAAAATCTGGTGTAAATGAGTCAAGTTCTTGCACTGCAGTATTACGTCTAAACATGCTCGTCGGGCTGGGGCGAAGCCCCCTTAGTGTCCTGTCCCACCTTATTAGTGACACAGGATCGGTAGGCAGGAACCCCTCACCCGGCCCGCCCCGGCTGAAGAAACCGCCGGCTGCGGTCCACCCTTCCCCCAAGGGGGGAGAGGGACATTGTCAAGGATCGCGTGGGGCAGGACCCCGGCACCTGAAACCCGACACCGGACACCTACTTCACCGCCTGCCCCCGCCGCCATGGCCACCGCCACCACCGCTGTGGCCACCGCCACCCGAGAATCCCCGGCCTCCTCCTCCGCCTGACGGAGCGGCACGGCCGCCACCTCCGTAAGAGGGTGGAGCGGCGTTCCGCTGCACCAGAATCTGCTTATTCATGTTCAACGAAGGACGGCCGCTGTACTCTCCCCGGGCACCCATCCCATTCGCCCAGTTCGGCGCGGAGTACTGAGAGCGTGGGGCAGGAGCATTCCATCCTCCGCCCCTCACGGAAGGTGCCGCCTGGCTTTGCCCCGAGAATCTCTGCCAACCGCCCTGGTTATATCCTTGCTGCGGAGCGCTGGGACGGACTTGGTAACCTCCCCCGGCATACCCGGATCGAGGCTGCGTATTGCTGTAATACGAGCCGTTCCTCTGAATGCCCGGGACGCCGGACTGGCCTTGGTTATAAGGCGTCGCGGGCCTGGGGTTCGAATATCCGGGCCGGTTGGCGTTGCCGTAGCTGCCTGCGCCTCCAGCGTTGCCCAACCTTCCCGTGTTATTCATGCCTTGCCTCGCGCCAATGTTCGAGTTCCCAAGCGGGTTCTGCCGAACCATCTGCTGAATCTGCGCGGCGCGCTGGCTGAAGGACTCTGTCCGCGCGGCGACGGGGCTCCTCGAGAAGAAGTGTGTGTTGCCAACTGCCCGCGACGGAATTGCGGACGGGCGCGCCAGGCGGTTGCCCGGCATCAGGCTGGCGCGCGTGGGAACGATAGGCAGAGTTCCCTGCACCATTCGGCCCCCTTGTAGCGTCGCGGCGTCCACGCCACGCCCGTACCCTCTGGAAATGCCCCTTCCGAACTGATCCGCGGGCATGGTGGTGATGCCTCGACGGACGTTGGGATTGGTCAGCGCCGCCTGGAGGTTCGAATTGTAGCGCCCCGGCATGTTTGCAAATCGGCCCACGCCACGGTTGAAGCCGTTGCCGAACGCCATGCTTCCAATGCCCACCGCATGGAAGCCGTTGTGGTATCCCCACCAGGGATGGGGTCTCTCAAAAGGCCCGAGCGGCAACCAGCCGATCGAACCAAAACCAAAGCCAAGGCTCATTCCGAACCCTACGCCTCGCATGCCGAAGCCCAGGAACGAAACGTAGGCCGGCGCCCATAGCGGCCGCGCACCCCACACCCCCACTCCAGGCCACCAGCACCAGCGGCTACCCCACATGCCCCACCGGCCGTAGTGATAAGGCGCCCAGCCCCAAGGCTCGTAGGAAACCCATGTCCATCCCCAGTAAGGCTCCCAAGTCCAATTGCCGTCGGAGTAGGGCGTCCAGTCCTGCGAAACGTTGGGAACCCACACATTGCCGTAGTCGGGCGAGTCTTGCCACTGACCGTATTGATCAAGATCTTGGGCGCCCGCGTAATAGCGATTGGTATATTGCAAGCTTTGTGATTGCTCGATAGTGCGATCGCGCTCGCTGTTCCAGCGATCCCATTCGTCAGCGGGACTGGCGTTCGCGATCTGGTACTCAGGATTGTCTGCCCCTCGGACGTAGATCACTTGGCCGCGTTCCACAGTCGTGCTGCCATCGGGGGTCGAAACCTGCGCCCGGCCTTTGCGCACCGTCACTTCCGTCTGCGAGTCGGCGTCGATCTGAATGCGGTATTCGCCTTCGCCCTGAGGAATCACGGCCATGTTGGGCGTGTCGATTTCCACCCCCGCTTCCGAGCCCTTGAGCACAGTATAAGTGACCACCCCGCTCGCCACCTGGACTTGAATGTGCTTTTGCGAGAGGTCGGCGATTTTCACGTCGGCATTCTCGTTCAAGCGCAGGAGGTTCGCATAGTCAAGTTGCACTTCGGCGCGTGAGCGCCCCGCGGTCGCCACCGTATCGCCTTGAACCACCGGCGCGTTCACGACGGCTGCGACCCACTCCCCGCTGTCGCCCCGCATGGTGGAAACTTCACCGTTGATCATGCTGACGCGGGCAGCACCCGGCGGTGGCGCCTGGTCGTCGCCCGGCGCGCCTGGAGGAGGCCCTTGCTCCTGGCCCGACATGTCTGGCGGAGCGCCTTGCTCCTGAGCCATAGCCATTCTCATCGCCACGAGGCAGAGCACGCTGATCGCGATCACATACCAGAATTTCCGGCTTTTCATGGCCCACCTCCGACCCACATGGCTGTCAGACGCCATTCCAACTTCCAACATGCATTAGGCAAGTGAGTCGCCAAAGCCCGTGCCGACGACGGTCAACGCATCTCATTGAAAACGCGACTTCTACTAGAGCATACCGACAGCGCTGTTAACCAAACAAATAAGTCGGTTTGGCTGATTTCAACCGACGGTGGCCGAATTCAACCACGCCGAAGTATCTGAAAAGTAAGCGTTAATAGCCGGAATGACAATCCGTCCCCTTTGATTTGTGCCCCAACCTCGGTACAATGCTTCCAAAGGATTGATGTTCTTCCGAGTGGAGACCATCTTGCCGACTGCACAAGGAACGATGTTCAACCCTTTGTCGCCCCCAACGTTAGCTGGGGGCCCGGACGTCAACACAGCAGCCTGTATTCCCTCTTTCGGGGGAATGACGTGATATTCGTGAAAGCGAAGCAACCGGTTGCCCGAATTCAATAGAGGTTAATCGTGCCAGGTTTTGACCTGAGGAGTTATCTCGACCGCTTTCCCGAAATTTGTAAGAAGAAATTCGGGCGCACCTACTCCTTTCACACTCTCGAGAAGAGATTCGACCAGCTTCGCTCCGGGAAACGCTGGCTGGTGGCGAAGGATGTCCTGAACATCTTCGACCCGGCTCAAACCGCTTTCGCACGCTATTGGCCAAAGCCGAATGAGAAGGAGTTGGACCGAACTCTGAAGACCGCCCACCTCATGGTGGGCCCGCTTCCTGCCGATCCGCGCGATCTGGTGCAACGGACGCTCCGCGTCTTTCAGAATATCAGCCTCGCATCGCTCGTCCTGCGCTTCGTTCACCCCGACCGTTTCGGCGTTTTCAGCACGCCCATCATGAATTTGCTTCAGGTTTATCGTCCCCGAACCGCCGACGTCTACCTCGCCTATTGCGATGAGCTGCGCGTGTGGAAGGAACACTTTCAATTGCCTTCCGTGGCCTCGACGGAAACCGCTCTGTGGGCGTATCACGAACTGGCGATCGAAGAGTTCGAGGATATCACCGCCACCAGCCTGCGCACGGCGTTCGATGCGGATATCTGGATCCAGCGACGCCGCGTAGCACAGGTCCTGAGGCCCTTTCTTGAAAAGTACGGACCTCTGGAGCTCGCCCGCATTCTCGTTTATGAAGATGCGAACCTGGCTGGCATGATCGCCGGGGAGGAATACGAGCGCCTGCTGCGCTATGCCGCGCGGCGGCTTTGCGGCGGACTGAAGCTCTACGTCAAAGGCGCCACCGAAATCCTCTTCGACCGGCTGCTCGAGGGCGGGCACATTTCACTGAGCGACAGGACGCTTCTCCGCAGAGCGTGGAGCGCCCGTTGCGCCGCTGTGCACCCGGAAACCACTCCCACCGCGGAAGAAGTCGAGACCATGATCGACATCATCGAGCGCATCTGCCGCCCCTGGGAGTCCGCTGCCTGAGGGCGGTTAGCACCAGCGCTCACAGAGAACCGCTACAGCGTTAAGGCCGCTCATTTCTTTTGGCATCCAAACGTGTACTCGAACCCTTCGACGCCTCCCCCGGCCAACACATCCGCACGCTCGTCCTGCCTTGGACAGCCTTTACGCTTTAGAGTCACGAAATTGCGGCCCGGGATCAGGTCCAAGGCCACCGTGCCGTCAGTATCGGTTTCGCCCTTCACGTTATCGACGACGTCCCCATTCGAGAAGACCACCTCGAGCCCAACCCGATCGAGCGGCCTCCCGGCGTTATCCACCACATGAAAAAGCGCGGGCTTGTGAAACATCTTCTTGGGCTCCCATATTTCCTCCGGGACGATCACCAACTCCTGAGTAACCGAAAGGTCCGATGGCTTGAGGTCAACGTGCCGGAACACTGAAGTATCGTCGGTGGCGTTTCCGCGTCGCGCCGTGACCCAATAGAACCCGGCTGGAAGTTTCGAAAAGAAATACCGGCCCTCGGGGTCGCTTATCGTCTGATCTAAAAGGCGCCCGGCCTTGTCGGTCAACGATACGATGGCATCACGAATCGGCACGGATTGTGGAGTGTTTACGGCCCCGGAGATTTCGCCGCGTGTGTCGGCTGGGGCAGACTGAATCTGCACTTCGATAGTGTTGCTCGAGATTTCGCCCTGCCAGAGCTTGACCTTGAGGCTGTGGAGGATTTCCTCGCCGTTCGAAAACTGCGCCGAATACTGGAGCGATATCCGGTAGGCTCCCCACATCGGCGCCTGTACCTCGGAAACTGCCGGCGCGAGGTGAATCGATGCCTTCTCTTCATAATCCCCGGCGGGCGCGACTGCCACCAGCTTCGGTTTGGAGAACTCGGCACTTTCAAAAAGCGTCGCTTGGGCCGCCGTCGCGACATTTGACGGGTTGGCGCTCGCGGACTCGATCTTGACCCTGATCACCGAGCCGCCCGTGGTTTGTGTTTGTGCGCCGGTCTCATTCTCATTGTTGTCTTCGTCCGACGGACGCCGCGGGGTGGGCAGCTTGCTCCGCGCGTGCCGGTAAAGCCACAGCGTTTCCGGGCCGCTATTGTGGAGGTGCAAAGTTACGCGCGCCGGATACGGAGCCGCAGTGTTCTGCTGCTCGACCGAAATGAGGAGCTTGAGTGGCTCTTCCGCTGCCGCTCGGCGCATTGGCAAAGTGAGGGCTGCTAAGACAAACAGGCTGGAGATCAAGCCAGCCTGAGACACTCGAATCGTCCTGCACATAGAGCTCCCATTGGGCAGCCGCGGTTCAAAGCACCCGCAGAATCAAACATTTCAGATAGTGCGTTTCGGGCACGGTCAACAGGA
The DNA here is from genome assembly GCA_963770415.1 of uncultured Acidobacteriota bacterium. Taxonomy (GTDB): domain Bacteria; phylum Acidobacteriota; class Terriglobia; order UBA7540; family UBA7540; genus CAVROP01. Next base: position 409,764 of record CAVYPU010000024.1, on the reverse strand, counting down.
TGGGGTGGTCGCGCGACTGCGTGCGGCGCTCCACCACGCTCACCGTGCGATGCGCGTCGAGCGCCGCCTCGGCGATGAGCGCGAGGAAGTCCGCCTCACTCACATGATGAGAGCACGAGCAAGTGATAAGAAACCCGCCCGGGTTCAGCATCTTGAGCGCGCGCAGGTTCAGCTCCTTGTAGCCGCGCCACGCCGCCTCGAGCTTGGACTTCTGCCGCGCAAATGCCGGCGGGTCGAGCACGATCGTGTCGTAGCGTTGCTTCGAGAGGTCAGCGGCTTTTAAGAAGTCGAAGCAGTTGGCTTCCTTCCATTCCAGGTTGGCAATGCCATTCAGTTGCTGGTTGCGGCGCGCCAGGTCGAGCGCATCGGGCGATGAGTCGACCCCCAGAACGGAATCGCACTGGCGCGCCAGGTGGAGCGCGAATCCGCCCGTGTAGCTAAAGCAGTCGAGTGCGCGGCCATGCCCGTAGCTTCGGGCCGCCTGACGATTCTCCCGCTGGTCGAGAAAGCCGCCGGTCTTCTGGCCGCCCATCAGGTCGATGAAGAATCTCACCCCATTCTCTTCCACTTCGACTTCGCTGAGATTCTCTCCGGCCAGCGTCCCTTTCTGCTCTGGCAACCCCTCGAGTTCCCGGACTGCCACATCGTTGCGCTCTACAATCGAGCGCGGGGAGAAGGACTCCCCGAGAATCTCCACAATCTGCAGCTTCAGCCGGTCCATGCCCTGGCTAAGCGTTTGGATCGCGAAACAAGGGCCATAGCGGTCAATGATCAAAGATGGAAGCAGGTCGCCTTCCGCAGAGACCAGTCGGTAGGCTTGCGCCCCGTCAACTACCCGCCGACGGAGACTCTCGGCGGTGGCTATGCGCTCCGCGAGAAAAGCCCGGTCGAAGGCGCGTTCTTCGCGCGTGAGCAGGCGCAAGGCGATTTGCGACTTGTCGCTGTAAAGCGCCTGGCCGCAGAAATGCCGCTTGCGGTCCAACACGCGAACGATGGCCCCGGCATCCGCCTCGTGCGCATCTACCACGTCAGCACGGTAAATCCACACGTGGCCCGAGAGTACACGGTCCAAACCGCGCTGTGAAATGGTGGCCGTTGGGGAAGGCATAGTTGAACTGTACCATAACCCGCCAACTTCTTCTTGCACGCTGTGGCACGGGCATCCCTTCGTAACGCTCAGGGCAGGCTCTGCACGTGCGCACGGCCAAGAAGGCCGTGCCACAGGCGCACGCACCTTTCAACGGACAACAGCCCTTCCCGCTGATACAATTCCAGAGCGATGCTTCTCGACGAATTCGATTATCACCTTCCGCCGGAGTTAATCGCCCAGCGCCCACTCGCTCCCCGTGACGCCTCGCGCATGATGGTGGTCGAGCGCGCAGCGGGGACCTTCAGAGACCGGAAGTTTCGCGACCTCCCTCAAGCCCTCGAGCCAGGCGACCTTCTGGTTTTCAACAACACTCGAGTCTTTCCGGCGCGCTTGCTGGGGCGGCGGCAGGGGCTGCGCTCGCAACCTCTGGGGAAGGGGAATCCTGCGGCGCGGGATTTCTTGAAAGGCGAAGTTGAGTTGTTGCTGACGCGTCAGGAAAGCGGTGACGTCTGGGAAGGGCTTGTCCACCCTGGCCGCAAGGTGCAGATCGGCGAGCTGCTCCTCTTCGGCGAGGGAGAACTAGAGGCAGAGGTCATCGGGCGTGGCGACTACGGAGTGCGCCGCCTGCGCTTGCGAGCGCGGCAAGGAACGATCGAAGACGCGATCGACCGCTTGGGCCACGTGCCCCTGCCACCCTACATCCGGCGCGCCGATGAAGCCGAGGATCGCGAGACTTATCAAACGGTTTATGCCAAAGTTCGTGGCGCGGTCGCCGCGCCCACCGCCGGCTTTCACTTTACGGAGCGAGTTCTCGAAGAGCTTTGCGAGCGCGGGATCGAAACCTGCGAGATCACGCTGCACGTGGGCTTAGGCACGTTCCAGCCCGTACGCGTCGAGCGCGTGGAAGATCACAGGATGGAAGCTGAGCGCTTCGAGATTTCGGAACCTGCCGCGGCCGCTTTGAATGCCGCGCTCGACGAGCGCCGGCGCATCATCGCCGTAGGCACCACGAGTGTTCGCACGCTTGAACACGTGGGGCGCGAGGGTAAGGGAAAATTCGAGCCGGGGCGAGGAGAAACGAGCTTGTTCATATGCCCCGGATACGAATTCCGCGTGGTCCGCGGGCTGCTCACCAACTTTCACCTTCCCAAATCCACTCTGCTCATGCTGGTCTGCGCCTGGGCAGGCCGAGACCTCACATTCCGCGCCTACCAGCACGCCGTCCAGGAGCGCTATCGCTTCTACAGCTATGGCGACTGCATGCTGGTGCTCTAGGATCCAATGCGCGCTAACAATGCTCGATGGGTCAGCGGGGTTCCTTGCCCTCGTCCAGAAACATGATGTGCTTTATTCCCAGATTGCGGGTAATAAGGATTCCAGGACCATTGATGTGTACGAGTTGATGGTCCGAAGTTATCCACGCAGCCTTCTCCATGAACACGCTGGTATCTTCCGGCTCATCGGAGTAGTAACTGATCCATCCCATCACACTACGACCATCCTCAAGTTCAATCTGTGCGACTCCGTGCACTTCGTGAAAAACGTCGCTCCAGACCGAACTCCTGGTGGTCCTCTGGGTAAGCCTCAAGGTACGGAAAAGGCGACCAGAAAAATCGTTCGTGGTGTCCCATCCGATCAAGAGGGCCAGTGCAATAGGTATGAAAATGAGGAGAATGAGTTTCTTCGGTTCTGTTTGAAGTGCGTACCGCTGTCCACTATTCAAGGTCTGAATAGTCAGAGAAACTGGAATCTCAGCCCCTGTTAGCAAGACGAAGAGAGCGTATACCACGAAACTGTAAAGAACCGCTTCAATGACCTTGTCCAGTTCAGTTTGTCTCGGCCGAATGCACAGGCTTTGGACCATTCGGGCACAAAGGAAGCCTGGCAGTAGTATCAGGAGAGCGGCTAACGCTTCAACTCCAATCTGCGGCATATGTTACCCCGACTCGAGCTCAATGCTTGGGCGAGGTTTGATTGCCCTGCGCTGGCGGGATAGGCACGGGCACTGGCTTGGGAAGAATGAGGTTGGCTGGCGCCTTTGGCTTAAAGGTGCCACGGTCCTCGACGGCACCTTTTTCGACTCTGCCCTGCGTAACTCGGGCAACTCGGTTCTTTTCCACACACACCTCCACTCACAACTACGAGAAGTATATCTTGTGCCATCTGCAAGATCAAATAGGTTGGCGTACCCCATAGGTCTTCAGGTGGATTTCCAACCCACGCGGCATTACGTGGCTGGTTGAATGCCCTTTTGTTTCGCTTGCCCTCCGTGTTTGGCTGCGACAGCTTCAGTATTGATTTTGCGAATGTTCATTTCATGACGCGCAAACTCTTTGGAAACAGATTGGAGGTCTCTCCACCACTGGAGGTAGGCGTGGTGGTACCGACATCGCCTTTGGCACGCCCGAGGTGGATTCGATCGTGCAATCCGCGCAACCCGAACCGCGTGTCGTTCATCTAATCTCTTTACAGCAACACAAGGCTTTTTCGACATTGGTAACCAAAATCGGCGCCAAACGTCTAAGCCAATGACCACAAAATATTGAGCTGAGCTAGCAGAAGGTGAAGCTTGCCTTTGCGTGGAGGTGTCAATTTATGAAGAAGACAAGGCTGCCATTGCCGGTGCTGGTCCTGATATTGGCCACACTATTCTTATTTTCCAGCGCTTTCGGGGAGTGGATCGGGGGCTCAACTTCGGCCTCGCGTACTTCTCCCATCCAGACTGTAGAGCAGCAACAAGCTGCCATCCTTTATGTGCGAGTTATGTCCTGGGTTTCGCACATGATTAACCATCCTGAGGCTCAATCGGAAGACAATGCTGAGACCGCGCAGCCTGTCGAACTGGATAGACCCTCAACTGATGAAGCGACACCATGCAAGGTCCAGTTATGCGCGTTGAACAAACCTTCGCACCCTTCCACGAACACTCGCAAATCTTTGCGTGGCGCTTTGTAAGTTACCATTGCACCCGCACGCGGTATCTCAGAACTGACTCCGCATCGGCCGCCACAGGCACTTTGAATTGCGCCGCAAAGGCAGCGGTCTTTTCATATTTGAAATTGGAATCGAGCATCGTCCAGTCGCCGCCGATGGGTTCGTTCACGGCCACGGTGATCGGTTCCGGCTTGTGATTGCGTAGTGAAATCTCGAAGGCGAACTCGAATGCCCGGCCGAAGCTTTTAAAGTCCGTCTGCTTTCTTTCCGCCACCACGTCAAACGCGTTGCCCACGTGCAAATCGAGCGTCTCGTCCTTGGGTGTGTGGCCAATGCGATCCTCGCCGATAAATTGTACACGGCCTTTCGAGTCGCCCTGATAGACGCGCACGGTTCCAGCCGGCAGCGGCATGCCGAGAGAATTTTCCTGCGAGTTCTTGAACGTAATGTGAACTTGCACCGGTTCCTTATTGGGCTGCCCGGGGCGCTGGGCGTTGTGGTAGTAGTAGGTCTGCCCATCTACTTCGAAGACCTTATCGAATCTGACCCCCGTGGCGCCCAGAAGGCTGATCTGCTTCGTTTCGCTGTCTTGAATATTGGTGCGGCGCTCGAGCGTATAAAGGTGGTATTCCGAAATTGGCTCCTGGACGAACTGCGCCTCCGCAGCTTGCGCAGCTTTCATGTCCATGGGCCTGATTCCTCCCAGCACCCCTTCGTTGATTCTGTGCACCTCGCCCGCGACGAGCTGGAGCTGCGCATTCCGGAAGGCCGTTCCGCTTTTGTTGACGACCGTCACCCAACCGTTTAGGTCCGCTCCCTTCTGATCGGAGCCGATGGTGAATACGTAGTCGGCGTTCCAGTTGACGTCGTTGGTAAGGTAAGAAGCCTCCACCGTCTGCTCTCCCGCCCGTGCGTTCTCCAGCAGCCAGACCAGCGTCGGCTTGCTGTAGAGATTTTCTGGCAGGTCGGGGAAAACGTACCGGTCAGATCCCATCCCGGTGATGATCTCGTTTCCCACTTTCCACACCGGCCCATCGTTCAAGGCCAGCAGTATGGCCTTAACAGGAACTTCTTTGGTGGAATTGTTCTCCGTCTCGCGGCGTACCAGTGTCAGTTCTTTCCCCACGTATTTCTGGAGAAGCTTCTGGGGGCTGAGGAGGTCGTACTCGTAATTCTGCTCAAGGACACTCAGATCTTTCGGTGCGTTCAATGAAACGATGTGAACGGTGGCAGGGTTCACCTGCGCGGCAATGTCCATGTAGCGCAAGTCGAGCGTGCCGGCGGGAAGCCGCACCCGGCGCACATCCCGCACCAGCGCCACATTGGAGTTGTAAACGGTCACCGCCACTTCTTTCTGGTCTTGCTCGGTGGAAGTCACGGTCGTTTGTGCGGAAGCTTGTACGCCGGTTAGGAATGCCATGACTGCGGCGCAGACGAGCCACCGGGTCTTGTATGGATTGCGCATTGGATTGAGCATAGGTCCCCTTCCATTTCAAATTCAAAAACTGGCATTACGAATCTTTCGAAGCATCCAGCCTAGCGCGCGTTGCCCCGCTTTGAAAGGCGAAATCCCTCTACTTGACTTACAGCTCAGCCGATGGCTTAATGAAAATCGTAGGGTGGTAGGGCGATCCGCATGACATTATTGAAGCTCTTTTAACTTTCCAACTAATACCTGGAGATGATATGGCTTCGAAAAAGACTATTGCAGTAGTGGGCGCCACTGGTGCGCAGGGTGGCGGCCTGATCCGCGCCATCATGAACGATCCGCAGGGTGGCTTCAATGCGCGCGCTCTCACGCGAGACGTCAACTCTGACAAGGCGAAGGAATTGGCGCAGTTGGGCGCGGACGTCGTTGCCGCCGACGTTGACGACGTCGAAAGCCTCAAGAAAGCGTTTCAGGGCGCGTACGGGGCGTTCTGCGTAACGTTCTTCTGGGCGCACTTTTCACCTGAGAGGGAGCTCGCCAACGCCACCAATATGGCCCAGGCGGCGAAACAGGCAGCGGTCCAGCACGTGATCTGGTTAACCCTCGAAGACACGCGGAAGTGGGTGCCCTTGAGCGACGGCCGCATGCCCACGCTGAAGGACAAATACAAGGTGCCGCACTTTGACGCCAAGGGCGAGGCGGACCAGGTGTTCGTGAACCTCGGTCTGCCCGTGACGCTCCTGCTGACTTCCTTCTACTGGGATAACTACATCTACTTCGGCATGGGACCCAAGAAGGGCCCGGACGGCAAGCTAGCCATCACCATGCCCATGGGTGACAAGAAGTTGCCAGGCATCGCCGCCGAGGATATCGGCCGCTGCGCCTACGGCATCTTCAAGCGCGGCCGCGAGTTCATCGGCAAAACCGTGGGCATTGCCGGCGAACATTTGACCGGCGCACAGATGGCCGCCGCGTTCACTCGGGCGCTCGGCCAGGAAGTGCGTTATAACGACGTCCCGCCGAAGGTTTATCGCAGCTTCGGGTTTCCAGGCGCGGACGACCTAGGCAACATGTTTCAGTTCAAGCGCGACTTCAACGAGTACTTTTGCGGGGCGCGCGACCTCGAGGCCGCCCGGGCCCTCAACCCCGCGCTCGAGACCTTTGACGCCTGGCTCGCCCAGAATAAGTCGCGAATTCCGGTCGGCTGAGGGGCTTGAAAGGGTTCGGGGAGGTCGCTTCCCGGCTACGGATTGGCACGCGTAAGGATGCAGCATGCTACGGCGAGAGCCGAGGGGCTTCGCCATTAAAAAAGCGTTTCACGTCTTCCCACAACAGGGGAGCAAGCATGTCGGGCATGGGGTCTTTGTCAGCGTCTTCAAACCAAGTCAGGGACTTCAAAACGTGCGTCAGACTGTAGTTCACTTCGGCGTACTTCTGGTTGAACCACTCTAGAAGAGATGTCAGGCCGTACTGCCTCGCCATCGGGTACAGATCGATGAAATCGCGCTTCGTGCCGCGGCTTGCAATGGCGCTAAGCTTCATGCAAGCGATGTCGCGAGGGTCAGCCACCTCTACGCCGAGGAAGCTCGCAAAGGGGTATAGCACCGGATAAGGGTAAGCAAGCAGGCTGACTTTGATGCTGTTGACTACTACGTGCAACGTGTCCTGGCCTTGCGAGGAAAGAGCGAACTCGGGGAGTGTCTTCAACCTTCTGATCAACGCCTCAGTATCGACCGGATCGCGGCTGAAGAAATCGAGATCATGGGAGCGGCGATGCCCGAGATGGAGCGCCAGCCCGGTTCCCCCCGCGAGGTAGAACCCATCAAGGACCCCCATCGCGTGCAGGTCGCGAAGGCTGCGCTCCACCTGGGGGCTAATCACTTCCCGATGCCACACGTGTCCGCTGCCTTCCATAGGAGATCACTTCCTTAGTGTACCAACAGCGCGGCAATGATCAAGGCGCTTCGCGGAGCGCTGCCACATCTTCGGGCGCGATGCCGTAAACCAGCGCCCAGAAGTTAGCCGATCTTCGTGAAAGGCGTCGCTCGGTCGCAATCACCCGCATGATGTCTGCTTCCGAAAAACTCCCCTTCATCCACTTTACGGCATCCTCATCACCGACTTCCAGGACGCGAGCGATTGTGTAGTCGGGGTAGGCCGAGGGGTTGAAAGAGGCAACTTCCACATCCCAGAACAGCGGATATAAGTATTTCGGAATCATAGACTTACATTATATGCTACGATGGCCAAAAGTCAATCGCCCAGGTTGAATTGGAGGCAGGAAGACACACGCGGTTGAGACCCGTTCAGTAATATTCGCTGATTACAGTTTTGAATGTGAAGTAAACAGGTTTCGGCTTCCCCTGGCTATCCGTCATGCCCCAGCCGCACTCGCTCGGGCAGCCCTTCTGCCCGCAGTGATAGCACACCGGGTCGTCGCCCCAGTCGTAGAAAAAGCTCCCAACCACGTTGGGATAAGTGGCGAAGATCTTGAGGGCGATCTCCGCATAAGCCGCCTGCTCCTGCGGAGAATGCTCCTTGCGCCACACGTTGTTCCACTGTTGCTTTTCGCAGATCGAATCTCCCACTTTCTTGTTCAGCGGCTTCCCGTTTCCCTGGATGGAAGAGTAGCCCCACTCGTTGATGAGCACCGGCTTTCCTGTGACCGCGTGGATTTGCTCGATCAGCGGGATCCAATCCTGCGGCCCGCCGGGCACTCCATTCCCAAAGTAGCCGTCGATACCGGCGTAGTCGAAGGGGGTATCCGGTTTCGAATAAAGGTCCCGATAGAATTTCTCCGCGCTCTCGAAGGAAGCCGCGTTGAAATCGACTTTCGCCTCGGGATTACCTTTCTTGAGGCCCCGCGCGCCGACCAGCAGGAACCGCTCGACCTGGTCGGTCGAGAGCGGGCCACGGAACATGTCGATATCCATTTCGTTCGAGACCTGCCAGAGATCCACGATGCCTCGCGTCTCTCTGCCCATCTCCTCGCACGCCTTCTCGTAGGTGTCGTAGTAACTGTCGCTATCGATGGAACCGGCCCAGGCGGGCATCTGGGGGCGCCAGGCCGTTTTCTTGTCCTTCTCGTCATAGGCAATCCATCCCGCCAGCGGACTGCCACCCATGATGCGCAGGCCGACCTGCCTGATCTTCTCCGCCTCCTCCAGGTCTTTCAAAAACTTCTCGTTCAGCTTTCCCCCGATCTTGTCCTCAAACGGAAACCCGAAGTCGAACCGCACCCATCCGATTCCGCCTTCTTTCATGAGTTGATAGTTGGGGTTCGACCAGGCGCTCACACCCACGATCCGCTTGCCCGGCGTAACCGCCCGTTGTTCCGCCGGAGGCTGTGTTTTACAGCTTAATAGCATTAAATATGCGATTATTGCGCATGATATTCTTATATAAATGCACGCTTTCATTTTTGGACTCCCCGCCTTAAGGAGAACTTTCGCGGCCCCGTCGCTGCACACCCTCCTAGGCGCGTTCGGCAAAGATGCCAGGCTTCGCACCTCGGCGGATCATCCGCTCGAGGCTTAGCAGGTTCAGCATAAGTTGCCGGGGGTGGTGGTAATTCTCGACGCGCTGTTCCTCCGGGAAGGGCGGTCCCTGCGGCGCCCTGTTTTCAAACGCTACCTTGCGGTTGCCCTGCACGATCCAAAGCGGGTACCCGTAGCGCTGGAGCGGGAATCTTTCGCGCACGTAAGTGAACATCTTGCCGAACATCTCGCGCGCCCAGGGATCGCCCGCATTTTCGATCATGTTCAGCGTTCCGATCAGCACCTCTTCCTGTTCCCAACACACTTTGTCCATGGTCCATAGGTATTGGTCCACGTTGTTCAAACTGCGGAACACTCCTCCGTAGACGGGGTCCCACGCCACCTCGATGTGCCTCCGGAAGCGCGCTGAGGCGGTGCGGAAAAGCTCACGGTTTCGGGCGCGGACGGCCTCGGAGAACACCATCCACAAGGTCTCGATGGAGTGGCCTGTGTACACGAACTCGGCCAGCTCATTCGTGGGGCGCGAGTAGTCGTGGTTGAGCAGTTCGTTGTTAAGCTCGAAATCGGGGTTGAAATGACGATTCAATATGGCGTCTATGCTTTGGGCGAGAATCTTCGCAAGCTCAGGGTCCGAGCGCTCGCCGAACATCTGGCTGATGATTCTGAGCATGACCATGGCCACGCCCTGGATTCTGGCGCCGGGGAAAGGAAACGGTTTTGGCCCGCCGTATTCCGCCACGATGTTCGGCATGTAGTCTTCGCGGTCGTAAATCTTCTGGCACTTGAGGACGATGGCTTTCGCCTGCTCCCAGTATTTCTCCTCTCCCGTGGCGCGCGCAAATTCCGACAGGCCCTCGGCAACGAAGATGTCTCCGTAGATCTCCTTGGAAGGCGGCGTCGAAGGCGTGCCATCGCGGGCGTAGCGCTCCGGCCACAGGTTGTCGCCCGAGGGCTGATTCTTCAGAATGAACTCAACGGACTTGCGCGCCACTTCGAGGTACTTGTCCTGCTTGCCAAAATTGTTATAGAGGAAGGAATAGACCCAGATCCCACGGCCCTCGAACCAGGTGGTTTTCGTAGTCGAGACGTTCCTGCCTTCCCGGTCGGTGTTGCACATGAACCCGCCGTACTGGTGGTCGATCACATGCTTGTCCAGGAACGGCAGGAAATCGTCGAAGAGGTAGCCATGATATAAATCGCGGAGTTGCTCGAGCGTCAGCCCGCCTAGCTTCCCATCAACCGCGCCACCAACCGCCCCCTGCGCCGGAGCGGGACTTCCCGCAAGCCCCACAGCAGTGCTCCCAAGCGAAGCCTTGATGAATTGCCTTCTTTGCATAGGACCTCCATTTGACCTTTCTCCGCTTGGCGCGCCCACTCCCGGCCGCGGCTCCGCCGCCTGACCCCGGCGAGAACGGAGACACTTTTGCACCTCTGCCGAGGGGCAAAAACTATTGCCTCCAAGGACAGAGGGTGGGACTTCTTATCAATCGCCCTCCCGTTCATGCCGTGGTGTGATACTTCTTCGCGGCTTCTTCGTCGAGCTCGACGCCCAGGCCCGGAGTATTGGGGACGGTGGCGTAGCTATCTTTAATCTCGATGGGTGTTATCACCAGGTCGTCTTCGCGCAGGAAACCCAAAATATCGCTGGGGAAAGTGCAGTTGGGGGCCGCCGCACAAGAGTGGGTGTACGCCGCATCGATGATTCCGAGGTCGTTGCCCGAGCCGTGCCACACCGGCATGCCTTCCACCTCGGCGATATAGCAGTTGGCGACGAAAGTGGACATGCCGGGGTTGCCGGCGGTGTTGAAGGCCGAAATGGCATTCTCCGCAATGCCTTTGATCATGGCTTTCGTATCGCCCAGGTGCAGCGCCACGTGCGTCTTCACCTTGCTGCGCAGTTCGCGATAGCCGGCGTAATCCGATTTGTCGAACGGGTCTTCGTAAACGAGCAAGTTGCCGATTTTTTCCAGCTTCAGCGCCACGTCAAGGAAATCCTTCAGGCTGTTGTAGCGCGTATTGGGGTCGAGAGTCACGGTCACTCCGGGCGCCACCTTGGCGATCATCTCGATCGCTTCCACAATCGGATCGCCCTGCTTGTTCTTGGTCTTGATGTTCTTGAAGTTGCCGGCTTTGGCGCGTTCCGCGACGCGTTTCATGCCCTCCACCGTCTTGCGCCCGCACCAGTAGCCCACCAGCACTTTCGGTTGTGCCAGCCCGCCCAGCAGGCGGTAGACCGGCCAACCCACGGCCTTGCCCACAATGTCATAAAGCGCCATCTCGAATGCGGCGTAACCGGCGGGATCAGGCAGGTTCAGCCTGGTCAGGTTGAAGTCGAACACCTGCTTGCCCTTCAGGAAGTCCGCGTTGCGCTCCACGCCCGCCCACTTTTCGCCGCGGCCGGTTTCGCCGATGCCCGTGATGCCCGAGTCGGTGTGAATCTTCATAACCATCTTCGGGACCTGGTCGAAGGAGATGGCTTCCGCGAGTTCAGGGTCAGCCGCGATATCCGGCTTCATGGGGACCACAATTTTGTGCAGGTCCACTTGCGTAATGGTAAGGCGTTCCTTCTTGCCTGCGGTGCAAGCGGGCAGCATTGCCAGCCCCGCCGCGCCGCCGCCTGCCACGAGTAGCTCGCGCCGGGATAGCCGATGTTCGTGCATTAAACACCTCCAGAACTATGAAATTAGATAACAATGGCGTCGTATCCGGCCGAAAACTCTCTACGTGCCGGCACGAAAATTCGGGCATATCATGCCACCAATGCGGGCCGCTTACAAATTCAAATTAACGCGAACTTCGAAGTTGGTTCTGGCACTCCCAGGCCATCTCGTTGAACCTGAATTGCCTGCCCCGATAATCTCGAGAACGGAACGGGAGTTTGGATTCTTCGGGAGTAACCCCTCACACAAAGCCTCGCAGCCGGCGTTACGCGCAGCGGTATTTCCTGGCCGCGTCTTCATCTAACTCGACGCCCAGGCCGGGGGTCTGGGGAACGATGGCGTAGCTGTCCTTGATCTCGATCGGGGTCAGCACCAGATCGTCCTCGCGCAGGTAGCCCAAGATGTCGCTGGGCAGCGTGCAGTTGGGGGCCGCCGCGCAGGAATGAGCGTAGGCCGCGTCATAGATTCCCAGGTCGCAGCTCGAACTGTGCCAGACCGGGATGCCCTCGACCTCGGCGATATAGCAGTTGGAGAGGAAGCTGGCCATGCTGGTAGTGGGGCCGGTGTTGAACGCCGAGCAGGCCTGCTCCGAGATGCCTTTGATCAAGCCTTTGGTATCGTTCATATGCAGCGCCACGTGGGTCTTTACCAGGCTGCGCAATTTGCGGTAGCCTTCGTAGTCGGTCTTGTCGAAGGGATCTTCGTACACCAGCATGTTGCCGATCTTCTCTAGCTTCAGCGCCACCTCGAGGAAATCCTTCAGGCTGTTGTAACGTGCGTTCGGGTCCATGACCACCGAGACGCCCGGCGCCACCTTGGCGATCATTTCGACAGCTTCCACCACAGGGTCGCCCTGTTTGGCCTTCATCTTGATGTTCTTGAAATTGCCGGCCTTGGCGCGCTCGGCGACGCGTCTCATTCCTTCCACCGTCTTGCGCCCGCACCAGTAGCTCGCAAACACCTTGGGTTGCCCCAACCCGCCCAGCAGGCGCCAGACCGGCCAGCCCACGGCCTTGCCCACAATGTCGTAGAGCGCCATTTCGAATGCGGGGTACGCGGCGGGATCCGGCAGGGCCAGCCGGGTTAGATTGAAATCGAAGACCGCCTTGCCTTTCAGGAAATCCGCGTTGCGCTCGACGCCTTCCCACCTATCGCCGCGCCCGGTTTCACCCACGCCTGTAATCCCCGAGTCGGTGTGAATCTTCATCACCATCTTCGGGACCTTATCGAAGGGGACGGCTTGCTCCTCCAGCTCGGGGTCGGAGGTGATATCCGGCTTCATGGGAACAACGATCTTGTGCAGGTCAACTTGCGTGATGGTCAGCCGTTCACTCTTGCCGGCCGTGCAGGCGGGCAGCATCGCCAACCCTGCCGCACCGCCGCCGGCTGCAAGCAGTTCGCGGCGGGATAAAAGCTGTTCGTGCATTAAACACCTCCATGGGTGAGATTCCGGCGAATCATGCCACTAACACACTTTGCATACAACACCAATCTGAATGTCGAAGATCGCTGGGCTTCGATTCCCGTGGCTGGCCAAACCGGCTGATCGGGTGGTAGCTCAGAGCGGCTTTGCCGCCCTGACTTGCGGAAAGCCTGGGGCATTCTGGCCCATTCCACCTTTTTTTGTTTTCTTCCGCAAGTGAGGCGGCAAAGCCGCAGGTCATCGCCCATGTCGCCGAACACAATTTGGACAAGCCTGATGCCCTCTTCCCCCCCGAACTTGTGAGTGGCCCCTTGACAAACTACGCCCACTAGTATAGGCTAGTGTAGGAAGATGAACTTTCGTGCCAATAGCGCCTGCAAATCGCGGAAGACCCTGCCGGTTGTCCCTTCGTGACGCCACTATGTCACTCCCCTGGCCTCGCCGCCAACCGCTGCGAAATTTAAAATCACGGAACAAAGCGAGAATGTCTATGAAAACAAAGGGGCGATGCTCGAAAAGACGTGGCTTAACCGGGAATGTGTAGAAAAACAAAAATCAGCTTTCTTGCCAAAGGCGTCGGGACATCGCAGAAGACCCTGCGAGTCGTCTTGCAGGACGCCAATATGTCACTTCACCGGCGACTCTGCCCACCGTTGCGAAACTTAAAATCACGGAACAAAGCGAGAATGTCTATGAAAACAAAGGGACGACGCTCGAAAGGAGGCTACTCAACCGAGGATGTGTAGAAAAACAAAATCAGCTTTCATGCCAAAGGCGTCGGGACATCGCAGGAGACGCTGCGAGTCGTCTTGCAGGGTGCCTATATGTCACTCCACTGGCGACTCTGCCCACCGTTGCGAAACTTAAAATCACGGAACAAAGCGAGAATGTCTATGAAAACAAAGGGACGATGCTTGGAGAGATGCGGCTGAACCGCGAATGTGCATGAAAACAAATGTACTTAGCCGTCTAATGCGGGAATATCATTGAAACTAAATGGCTTAGCTTAATGGAGTTGCAACTACAAACCCTTCTCGCCCATCTGGAAAGCTCTGAGGACGGCTTGGGCTTTAGCGAGGCATTCCTGGTGCTCGCGGGCGGGGACGGAGTCCGCAACGATGCCGGCGCCGGCCTGCAGGTAGGCGCGCTTGCCCTTGATGAGCACGGTGCGGATGACGATGCAGGAATTGAGATTGCCGGAGAAGTCGAGGTAGAGCACCGAGCCGCCGTACAGGCCGCGGCGCGTGGGTTCGAGTTCGTCGATGATTTCCATGGCGCGGACCTTGGGCGCGCCGGTGAGCGTGCCGGCGGGAAAACAGGCGGCGAGCGCGGCGTAGCTATCGGCGTCCGGACGCAGCCGGCCGCGAATCGAAGAGACCAGGTGCATCACGTGGGAGTAGCGCTCGACGAACATGATCTCCTTGGGACGCACGCTCGAGAACTCGCACACGCGCCCGATGTCGTTGCGGCCCAGGTCCACCAGCATGATGTGCTCGGCGCGCTCCTTCTCGTCGGCGCGCAGTTCTTCCTCGAGCCGCTTGTCCTCATCCTCCGTCTTGCCCCGCGGGCGCGTTCCGGCGATGGGCCGGTACTCCACTTCGCCGCCCGGAAACCTTCACGAGCATCTCCGGCGAGGAGCCAAGGATGGTCGAGTCGCCCATGCGCAGGTAGTACATGTAAGGCGAAGGGTTCACCACGCGCAAGGCGCGATAAATCTCGAAGGGCGGAACGCGCACGGGCGCCTCGAGGCGTTGCGAAATCACCACCTGGAAGATGTCGCCGGCGCGGATGTATTCCTTGGAGCGCTCCACCATGGCTTTCGTAACGCCGCTGCGTCATGTTGTGACGCACGCGCCAGGGGCCGCTCGGCGGGCGGCGGCGCGGCAGCTCGAGCGGGCGGCGCAGCAGGCTCTCCATGCGCGCGAGCTGGCGGACTGCCGCGTCGTACTTCGCGCGCAGGTGCCGCTGCCCTCCTCCGTAAGAACGTTGGCAATGAGGAAGAGACGGTGCTGGACGTGGTCGAAGGCGACGAGATTGGCGAAGTACATGAAGGCCGCATCGTCCACATCGACGTCCATTTCGACGCGAGGCGGAAGGCGCTCGAGCCTGCGCACGGCTTCGTAAGCGAGGAAGCCCACGGCGCCGGCGGTGAAGGGCGGCAGGCCGGGCAGGGTAACGGAACGGAAGCGCGCGCCCTCACGACGCAGGCAATCGAAGATGCTCCCGGATTCCTCCGTGCGGCGCCCTCCCCGAACGATCGTAACTCGACCACCGCGCGAAGAGATCACCTGGAAAGGGTCGATGCCGAAAAAGGTGTAACGACCCACCCGCTCGCCGCCCTCCACGCTCTCGAGCAGAAAGCTGTAGCTATGCCCCTTGTCGTGAGGCCCGCGACGACCCGGCGCGGCAGAGAGTTCCGGGGAAAGTCTCAGGTAGGCGGAAACCGGGCTCAGCAGGTCGGCGACAATCGTCCGGTAAACCGGCACCACGTTCCCGTGGCGCGCCAGGCGCTGGAATTCGGCGAAGGTTGGTTGAATGTCGGGCATAGAAGAAGTTTTCAGTCCTCAGTTCTCAGTTGTCAGTTAACTGCATAGAAGAAGTTTTCAGTCCTCAGTTGTCAGTAATCAGTTAACTGAAACAGTCAGATGATAGCTGAATACTTATGAGCGATTAAGAGTCTCTAGTCGTTCGCTATTAGAAAACTGAAAACTGAATACTGATAACTGCTCTTTCGTTATAAGTTAACTTAAAACTGATTACTGATAACTGATAGCTGTTAACTTATATCTAACCCACCGACCGTTCCAGGACCTGGCGGACGGCCTGCTCCATCAGGGCGCGCGGGGCGGTGAGGCCGGTCCAGATTTCGAATTGCCGCGCGCCTTGAGCGACCAGCATCTCGAGGCCGGGAATGGTGGTCAAGCCGCGTCCACGGGCCTCGGTGATGAAGCGCGTGGCGAGCGGGTAGTACACCATGTCGAAAACCACGCGGGCGCGCAAGCGCGCCAAGTCGAGCGGCGTCTGATCCATATGCGGGTACATGCCGACGGGAGTGGCATTGATCACCGCATCCACCTCGAGCCCCTCGGCGCCCTCCCAGGAGACGGCCTCGCCTTGAACTGCCCGCGCCAGACGCCGCCCGGTCTCCTCCCGGCGGGCAGCAATAATCACCCGCGCACCTTCAGCGCGCAAGGCGTAGGCGGCGGCGCGGGCCGCTCCGCCCGCCCCCAGAATCAACATCCGGCTGCCGGACAACCGGAGCCGCTTGGTGAGCACCTCGACCACCGCCGCAGCGTCGGTGTTCCAACCCATCCATTTCCCGTGTTGGACAGCAACGGTATTGCACGCTCCAATCCGCGTGGCCAGCGGGTCGGCCCAATCGAGCGAACGGAGGATGGCGCGCTTGTACGGCATGGTCACTGCGAAGCCGGAAAAGCCCGCCTGCCGCGCGAAGGCGATGAAGTCAGCGAACCGTCCCGTCTCGCAGGGCAGGAAGACCGCGTTCGCGTGCTTGGCCTGGAAGGCGGCGTTCTGCATGGCGGGCGAAAGGGAAATCGAGGCGTGCGACCCGACGACGCCATAAAGCTGGGTGCGCTGGTCAATCCGCTCCACCCGATAAACGGAACGCATGAGGTCTGCCGCGACCTGGCCGGGCACCACCGCGTGGTTGCCGGGTGCGGCGTAGGTGATGGCCGAACCCCACAGCAGACTCAACAAGCGCGAGGGTATGCCCGAGGCGCCCATGGCTAGTGCCACGAGCTTTGGACTCTGGCGGTGGTGGGCCTTGAGCAATTGCCAGATCTGCAGATTGTCGCGCAGGTGCCGCGCTTGCGTCGCCAGCTTGACCATGTCTACGGGCAACCGCGCGAGCTTCCGGTAGACTCCACCGAGCGAAGGCGTCTGGCGAAAATTGTGATAGGAAGCAATCACTCGCGCCGGATGAAATTGCTCGACGAGCGACGAGCCTGCCCGCCTGATGGACTCGAATTCGATATCCACCCACTGGCAACCCGCGCGTGCCGCAGCCGCCAGGATCGCCGCCTGCTCCTCCACACTTCCTTTGAAGGAGCCGCCCGCTTCTTCCCTTCGGCAGGTCGCTATCGTCTGGGGACCGTGTAAGCGCGCGAGCATCTGGTGGAGAGCGACCTCGAGCTGTGAAAAGTCCTGGAGGTAGTCCAGTCGCAGTTCGTAACCCAAAGGAGCGCCCAGCGTGCGGCCGGCCTGAGCTTCGAGCGCCGCCAAATTGGGTCCCGCCAGCGTGATGAAGATTCGAGGTGGTCTGGGTTTGGCCAACAAACAGCCCCTATTCTCTGTTTGCGCGGGTTTCTTCCAGTTGAATATATAGGTTTTGACAGACGAAAGGCAAGAATATTGGGTAGCGCCACGGCCATCCCGGTCGCGCGCACGGGCATGGCGCCCGTCCCACAGCAGGTGAGTCATCTGGTATAGTAACCAAGTTGCCCTATCCGATGCGGTGTCCTCAACGATGCCGAGTGCGAATATGGATAAAGTCCAGAACGCGTCTTCCAAGCTTAAGGCGTTGGGCAGGCTTCAGCCGTTGCGCTTTCTGATGGTCGTGGCTGCGCTTGCAATATCTGCCTTTGCCCAAACCCCGATCGAGAGCCACCTTCGGGCGATCGTCTGGCCCCCTTACCAGGAGGAGACCGTCCAGTTGATGCGCGAGTACCTGCGTATTGACACCTCGAACCCGCCCGGAAACGAGCTGGCAGCGGCGGAGTTCTTCCACCGGCTATTCGATCAGGCTGGGATTCGGAATACCATCTATCCCTACGCTCCAGGGCGAGCCGATATCTACGCGGTCATCAAAGGTGACGGAACGCTTCGGCCGCTGGTCATGCTGAACCACATGGATGTTGTCCAGGCAGACGCGAGGAGTTGGCGAGCCCCGCCTTTTTCCGGCGAAATCTTGAACGGGGAGATGTACGGCCGCGGGGCGCAAGACATGAAGGACGAGGGGCTGCTCCAGGCGACGGTGATGCTGATCGCCGCCCGGCAACACCTGCCGATGAAACGCGACCTGATTTTCCTGGCTACCGCTGACGAGGAGGTTGACGGAACGGGCAGCACTTGGGTGATCGAGAACCATCCTGAACTCGTGCGCGGGGCGGAATATCTGATTACGGAAGGTGGTTCGAATCTGGTTATCCGCGGGCGAGGCACCATTCACGGCGTGGGTGTGGGAGAGAAAGCGCCCTTCTGGCTTCGCCTCACCGCCAGCGGCCGTGGCGGCCACGGCTCTATTCCCATTCCAGACTCGGCGCCGGACAGGCTGGTGAAAGCCCTCGCCCGGGTTGCGGACTGGCAGCCGCCCATCCGCCTGCTGCCCTCCGTGGAGCAGTACTTCCGCGTGATCGCAGCGCTCGAGCCGGAGCCTCGCGCGACGCAGTTTCGCGACATCCGCAAGGCGCTTCAAGACCCTGCCTTCGCGCAAAGCATCAGCAGGGATGAAGAGTACAATTTTCTGCTGCGGGACACCGTTTCACTCACCGTCCTCCAGGGCAGCCCTCAAACCAACGTGATTCCCGATACTGCATACGCCGAGCTGGACGTCCGTCTGCTCCCGGGTGAGGACCCCAAGTTGTTTCTGGGCCAGCTTCGCAGCGTGGTGGCGGACGACTCCATCCGGATTACGCCCGCCAATCGCTTCAAGCCTCCCGATTCGTCCTCGACGGACACCAGCCTTTACCGGTTGATCGAACAGGCGGTGCACCAGTACAATCCGCAGGCCATTGTCGCCCCGGCCCTGGGCGGCGGGTATACCGAGAGCCAGATGTACCGCCAGCTTGGAATTACCTGCTACGGCTTCAACACCCTCGAGGTGACGCCGGAAGTGGACGCGACCGAACACGCGGCCAATGAGCGCGTACCCGTCGAGCAGCTCCGGCGGGGAGTGAAGATTCTGTATGAGGTTGTGGCACGGGCGGTGAATCAATAGTGGCGCGCGTTCCGGTCACGGGTGAAACGATGAGACGCGAATATCCAGATCGGCCAATCGTGGGCGTGGGTGGAGTGGTCATCGACGGCGAGCGCGCTCTGCTGATTCGGCGCGGCTGCGAGCCGCTAAAGGGCGAGTGGTCCATTCCCGGCGGAATGCTCGAACTCGGTGAAGACTTGGCCGAGGGAGTGCGGCGCGAATTGAAGGAAGAAACAGGCTTGGAGGTCGAGCCGCTCGAGATCGTGGCAACCTTCGACCGCATTATGCGCGAAGGAACACGCGTCAAGTACCACTACGTCATCGTGGACTATGTTTGCCGATTAAAGGGCGGGCGGCTTGAACCCGCCTCCGACGTTGTGGACGCCTGCTGGGTACGCCGCGAGGAAATGCCGCAGTATCACCTCACCGAGATGGCGACCAAGGTCATCCTGCAGTCGTTTGAATTCTTTGAGAGACGAAAGGTTCGCTAGGCATGTGAAGCCGGCGGCTACGTGTCCTTTGCAAGCTCGAGCGCCTCGCGCGGAGTGATTGCCTTTAGACCGAGCAGTGCACTGTTCTCGTTAATAGCGTTCAGGAGGCGCCTCTCATCGGTTACAACAATGGGGCGAGAAACCAGTGCCGCCTTCACGACGTAGCGATCCTCGTGAGGAATGTGGGCGACCGCGACAGGTGGGATTTCTGGCGGTTCTAAGGTTTCGATGACGAATTTTTGGCGATTATGAACGACATCCGCGAGAAACAGCATTGCTTGAGTTTGATATTGCGGCTTGCTGAAGAACTCCGAGAGACGGCTATCATATTTCTGACTTATCGTTTTATCCACGACTAGGCTGTGGCAGTTCTGGCCGATCAGTTGAACGAGGTCTGCGCACGTCCTGTCGCGCTGCTGCTGAGCATTCTCCTCCTTGATGGCGAAGAATATCACCATTATATCCAAGAGAAATCGGTGTTTCACAGATTAGTCCCTGCTCAGGGCCTTGAGATAGTCAGTTAATTCCGCCAGACTCTGCTCGAAGAAATCGGGAAGCCCCCCGTCCACTTGGCCAAATTGGTTAATCTCGCGGCGCCTAACTTCGGCCATGCCATTCTTGTTTTGGAAGTAGTGAAGTGCAACTTCGTCAGGTCTCCATTCACCTTTGGCAACGGCATTAAGAATTGTGTGGAGCACGTGCTCGCTGTGCGTTTCGATAAAGAACTGGATGTTCTCTTTCTTGGCCACCGTGAGCAGCATCCGCGTGAGTTCACATTGTGCCTTGGGGTGCAAGTGGGCCTCGGGCTCCGAGAGCAAGATGGTCTCACCTTTCGGAGTAAGCGCGATTGGAACGAGTATAAATGGAAGCTGATTCGCTCCCGTGCCTTCGTTCACGAAAAGTCGCTGCCCGTCGCCGCCTTTTTCTTGAGTTGCGAAAACCTTGACCCTGTTGCCGCCAACGAATTCAATGTCCACTCCGATCCTAAGCAAGTCTGACAAGCGATCCGAAAGTTCGTTCTTAAGACGCGCGTTGGACGCGATCGTGGTCACCAAGGCCACAGCTCTATCTGGCAATGAGAGCCGCTCCAAAGGCTGGGCACGATCTTGCGGGAGTGGATAGCCCCACTCCTCAAAACCACGCAATGAGAATACGTGGTGCACGGAACTCAGCAACTGCGCCGGTACGCCAGCAAGCGTTTTCCCTATCTCAGACAGCCTCATCTGGATCTCAGGCGCGCCAGGGGGAGGGCTCTGGACTGAGATGTTAAGTAGTCCGAAATTTTGCCATGGGGCGAACGTGATGCTGCCGACGGCAGGGTGCGTAAGCGCTAGCCGTACGTCTTGGTTCCGTTCCATCGGACCCAGAAAAGCCCATTTGACCGGCCCGAGTTGACTGTGAAGCTCTCCCTCATGGTAGGTCAAGGAGTTGTCCGCGACGCGCACCCCCAAGCTCGCTTGAATCGGTCCTACTTCGGTTAGGGGCTGTGGTGACTCCAACTCGCCCGACACCGTAATGGATAATGTCCCTTTTCCGCCGCGCAGCACCTCCGGGAACTCCCCGATATTGAGCGCCTCGGAAGCAGGATACATAAAGGGGTTGTCTTTATCTGTATCGCCGCGCACAACCGAAGCGAGGAACAAATTCAAGCGAAGGGCCAGAGCTTGGCGCAATGCCAGCAGCGCTTGGAAAATACTCGACTTGCCGCTGTTGTTGGGCCCGATGAAGACAGTAATGGGCGCGGCCTCAATAAGAGTGTCCTCGTGGAGTTTAAAGTTCTTGAGGTGGACGCTTTTCAGCATGGCCTGATTATAGCGCAACTACGATGGTCCTTTTGACTTTCGACTCTTGACTTTCAACCCCCAACTACTCGCTTTGCAAAACGAAAAGCCCCTGGCCATGCGCCGACCGCACGACCAGGGGCCCGGATACTGAGTGGGTTTGGCTTTTCTTCCCAGCTCACTCTGGGGAGAGGCGCCACACAGCGCCCTGCCACTAACCCTCTGTCGCTAGCGAGAGGTTTTCACAAAGGGCATCTGCCTGCGCTCTAAGCCTCAGCACCCTCGCTACAGTTACTTTCTATCGACATGGATCACCTCCTTTCCAGCGTTACCGTGATAATAAAATCCTACTTGAATGCGAGTCAAGAAAAATCGCAAGCTCGGCAACGAAAGCGTGTATCTGCTTGCGCGAGCGGTCAGTACAGTGCCCCTTCATTTCCGCAAAAGCGGGAATGACAGGAACGCCGGAATGACAGGAATGGCGGAATGAGTGGGCCGGAGAATAGGACCCCTTTCCATACGACAGCATCCGGGGTATTCCGGGTCTACACTAGCCGTCCTTCCCACGCCAACCGGCCTTTCCGATGAGCGGCACGAACTGGCAAGGTTCGAGGACGCGCGTTTTCACCTCTCCAGCCTGGATGTGCTTAACCAGGAGATCCTGGCGATGGAGGTCTCCCACGGGAATCAGCAAGCGGCCATCTTCTCCCAATTGATCGAGCAAGACGGGTGGAACAAACGGCGCGGCGGCAGTGACGATGATAATGGCGTAAGGCGCGGCCTCCGGATAGCCCTCGCTGCCGTCGCCCTCGATGACTTCTACTCCGTCGTACCCGAGGCGCGCCAGGCGCTCGCGTGCGGACTTTGCAAGCGCGGCGTTGCGTTCAATCGTGTAGACTCTTGCGCCCAGAAACGAGAGGATGGCGGCTTGATACCCGCTCCCGGTTCCCACTTCCAGCGCCTTGTCGCCTGGCTGCACGTCGGCGGCTTCTGTCATTACCGCCACCATGTAGGGTTGAGAGATCGTTTCCGCTTCGCCCAGGGGCAAGGGGCGATCATCGTAAGCCGCCCCGACGAGCGCCAGCGGGACAAACTCATGGCGGGGCACTTGGAACATAGCGTCCAGAACCCTTGCGTCGCGGATGCCGCGAGGCCGCAGTTGGAATTCCACCATCGCTCGCCGGTCTTCTTCAAATGGCAGTGGCTTGGTCATTTTTCAAAACACTAGGCAGCGAGTCGGGCCCAGGCACATCTCCCGAGTTGGAAACCTTGCCGCTGAACGATCCGGTTGCCCTAATCATCGCTCCGCGGCTCGAGCTCGTCCAGAGGTTTCTTGAAGAGTTGTATAATGTTGAGTAACCTTCAAATGATGAATCGTGAAAAATACTCCCGCCAGATTCTTTTCCCGCCGATCGGTGCCGCTGGGCAGGAGAAGCTCCTGCGATCCAAGGCGGTGGTTTTGGGCTGCGGGGCGCTGGGGACGGCGCAGGCCAACGCACTTGTGCGCGCGGGCGTGGGAACGCTCCGCATCGTGGACCGCGACTATGTCGAAGAGTCCAACCTCCAGCGCCAGATACTCTACGACGAGGCGGATGCGCGCGAGCGTATGCCGAAGGCCATCGCCGCGGCGCGCAAACTGCAGCAGATCAACTCTGAGGTCAACGTCGAGGGCGTGGTTGAAGACGTCGACACCCGCAACATCGAAAAACTCGTCGGCGGGTTCGACGTGATTCTGGACGCGACGGACAACTTCGAGGCGCGCTACCTCTTGAACGATGTATCGGTGAAACTCACCCTCCCTTGGGTTTACGGCGCTGTGGTGGCAAGCTACGGCACAACCATGACCATCCTTCCCGGGAGCACAGCCTGCCTGGCATGTCTATTCCCCAGTCCCCCCGAGGGCGCTCATGACACCTGCGACACAGTGGGCGTGATCGGCCCAGCAGTCGCTTGGGTTGCGGCCATCCAAGTGACGGAGGCGCTCAAAATTCTCTTGGGCCGAAACCAGGAACTGCACGGCGCCATGCTCGCTTATGACATCTGGACGAATCAATTTCAGGAAGTCCGGCCGCGCAAGGATCCTGAGTGCCGGGTTTGCGGCGCCAAGGAGTTTGCCCACCTCAACCGGACCGGACCGACGCACACCAGCTTGTGCGGCCGCGATTCCGTGCAAATTCACTCGGCAGCCTCGCGGCAGTTGGACCTCACGGAGCTAAAGAACCGCCTGGAGCAGTTCGGCCGCGTACGCGCCAACGAGTTCCTGCTGATTTTCTCGGTCGAGGCTTATGAACTGACAATCTTCCCTGACGGGCGAGCCATCGTGAAAGGCACGCACGATCCCGCCGTGGCGCGAAGCGTTTATGCAAAGTACGTCGGGGCCTAGTTACTTATTATCTTGCGACATAATGTAAATATTACTATCTATAACTTATAATTGACTAACGCCATGGGTTTGGGCGAGGAGGTTTAGGGTGCGCGTGATTTCCTCGCGTGTCCTTTCCGGTGGCCACCCCAGCGCGGCGGCAAGCACGGCGACCAACTCCTCTAAGAGTTTCAGATTCGACTGGCCCACAAGCGCCATGATGGTTCGTCTGAGGATCAGGTCATCCAGGTGCACGACGCATTCTTCGGACGCCATGAACTCGATTTCGCGCTGCGTGTATTCCGGCAGCGAATCGAGCGTGCAGTCAGGCGCCGCGCTCATGAACTGGGCCACGTCTGCGGCGCGGGTTCCATAGCGATCGAGTAGCGTCTTTAAGCGCTCCGCAGGCAGGGAGGTCGTTTGCCCGAGGGCCGCCAGCCACTCGCTCTTTTCTGCGGACGCGCGAGGGAAACCTTTGCCGCCGCCAATGGGCAAGCCGGCGGAACCGGCAACACGCGCTCTTCCCAGGCGCTTCAAAATCGCATCCGCTGTCTGCTCGCCAAAAGCGCGGAAGGTGGTCCACTTTCCGCCGATAAGGGAATAAACCGGAAAGCCGATACCGTTACCCGCAGGAATGACGGGGCAGCTATGATCCCGGCTAATCTCACCCGGAGTCGGGGAATCACTGCGAGGCAGCGGGCGAACGCCACAGAACCTGTAGACGATATTCGACCGGTCCACAACAATGGCAGGGAAGACCTGGCGGATGGACTCGAGGATGTAGTCCACCTCATCTTCCTCGCACACGGCTCTTTCGGGATCGCAAACGGGTATGTCCGTGGAACCGGCGATGACCTTCCCGTAGAAGGGATAGAAAATGCAGACGCGCCCGTCGGCATTGGCGAAGTAGAGCATCTGCCCGCGGGTCGCGGCCGCGAGTGCGGGGTGATCGAGCACGAGGTGCGACCCTTTGGTGCCGCCGATGTACTGAGTCTCGCGCCCGAGAGCGCGGTTGGTGAAGTCGATCCAGGCGCCGGATGCATTCACCACGATCCTGGGCTTAACCTCGAAACGCTCGCCCACGACCTGATCTTTCAGGACAACCGTATCTCCTTTCGCATTTTCAAGGCTGACATAATTCAAAGCGTGAATGGCCGGGCATTGTCTCTCAGCGTCCAGCACAAGTTCCAAGCAGAGTCGCTCGGGATAACTGATCCAGGCATCGTAGTAGGTTGCTGTGCAGACGATCTCCGGGTCAAGCTCGGGGCGTGCAGCCAGGGAGGCGCGACGAGAGTTGAACTGATGCGCGGGCAAGGGAGATTGACTTCCTGAGAGGAGGTCATACAGGGACAACCCAATTTTGACCAGCAACGCTCCTCGGTTGCTGGGCCGGGAACTGAGGCCAAGGAACTTCCCCAAGGCCGAAAACAGGCCGTCGGTCCAACTGAAGATTGGGATGGTTGTGGGGAGAGGCTTCACATAGTGCGGAGCGTTCAGGAGCAAGCGGTTCCGCTCCCGCAGAGATTCTTTGACCAGGCGAAATTCGCCGTTTTCGAGATAGCGCAGCCCGCCGTGAATCACGCGCGTCGAGGCACAACTGGCTCCGGAGCAGAAATCGGACTTCTCCACCAGAATGGTGTCCACGTTCTGGAGCGCCAGTTCACGAAGCAGGCCGGCGCCGTTGATGCCGCCACCTACGATGAGCACCGAGACTTCCGGCTGGCGGCGGATGGTCTCGAGCCGCTCTTCTCTGGTCATTCGTTGACTCCTGCCCGAAACCCTCAGCTTGGCGTTCGTCTCCAGGTTTTACTAGGGATTGCGTGCCTCAGGGCGAGGTACGCGCATTGGCTGACCACACTTCCGGCACTGTTTCCGCCGCCGGGCGTTGAGCGTCCGGCAAGCCGGGCAGACAAGGTACATGGCGCGCGCGAAGAGGTTCGTGAGCACCCACGCGCCTCCCAGGATAGCGACGGCGAGTGCGAAATTGAGCAGGTCCGACCTCATGCCTCGTGCGGGTACGCGGCTGCTTTTGAACGGCTACCACCCCCCTGCCCCCTCCTTACAAAGGAGGGGAGTGCTGTTCCTCCCCTTTCTGAGTCGGGGGCAGACGTGGTGCAAACCGCGCGGGTTACTTGCCGAGTGATGCCCTGGCGGTGCGGACAGCTTCGATGAACTTGCGCGCGGTTGCAACGACCGCGTCCAGCTTGCCTTCTTTCAGAATCTTCACGTTCACCAGTTCTCCGCCCACCGCCACTGCCGCCGCCCCGGCCTTGATGAAGTCCGGCGTGGTCTCGAGATTGACTCCACCCGTAGGGATGAAGTCGATCTGCGGGAAGGGGCCTTTCAGTGCCTTGATGTAATTCGCCCCGCCGACGGGCCCGCAAGGGAAGATCTTCACCATGTCAGCGCCCGACTGCCATGCCAGGACGATTTCGGTGGGTGTAAGAGCGCCCGGGAAACACGCCTTGCTGTAGCGGCGCGCCATCTCGATGACCTGCGGATTGAGCGACGGCGTGACGATGAACTCCGCCCCGGCCAGCAGAGCCGTGCGGCAACTCTCCGGGTCGAGGATCGTTCCCGCGCCCAGCAGCACCTTGTCGCCGAATTTCTCGACCACTCGTTCCATGACGCGAATGGCGCCCGGAACCGTCATGGTGATTTCGGCAATTCCTATCCCGCCTTCGATAATGGCCTCCGCGGCGCGTAGCGCGTCATCGGGCGAAGGCGTTCGAACGATGGGAACCAAACCCACTTCACGAATCAAAGCCAGAGCCTTTTCTTTAGTCCAGGACATTTTTCCTCCAGATAAATAGTGACGAGTGACGAGTGACAAGTGACGAGCGAAACAACAGCGGGCCCTGACGAGTGGTGAGCGACAGCATCGACCCCGCAGATGAACACTCGGTCAAAGGCGGTTCTTCCGCTGAAAGCTGACGGCTGATAGCTGAAGGCTTTTTCAGCTCGTCACTCGCCACTTGTCACTTATCACTGCCTTTCTTACCTTGCCACTCTCAGGCTTGCGCCTTTAAGCAGATTCTCGACTTCCTGAAGCGTCGCCCAGTTGAAGTCACCAGGCATGGAATGCTTCAGGGCGCTGAAGGCGTTGCCGTAACGGACAGCATCAGCGTAAGACTTCTTCGCTAGATAACCATAGATGAAACCGGCGCTGAAGGAGTCGCCTCCGCCCAGCCGGTCCACGATCTCCAGTTCGTACTTCACATCGTCGAAGTATTTTCCCTCAGCGTAGGCAATGGCCGTCCATGTGTTGCGCCAAACCAGCGGGTTTTCTCGCAAGGTAATGGCGACGGCCTTGAACTTGAACTTCTCTGAAAGCTGGCGCGCCACATCCTTGTAAGTCTCTGCGGAGACTTGTTGGAAGCCCTTGTCATCGGTCTTGCCGGAGGCCGCAATCTTAAAGACCACTTTGGTGTCTTCTTCGGTCGTAATCAGGACGTCCACGAACTCCATCATCGGTTCCTGCACCGCCTGCGCCTTGTCCGGCGTCCAAAGCTTGCCTCGGTAATTGAGGTCGAAACTCACGGTGACTCCGGCCTGTTTCGCCGCCTTGAGGGCTTCAAGCGTGACTGCGGCCGCTGAATCGCTGAGCGCCGGGGTGATGCCGCTGGTGTGAAACCACTTCGCCCCCTGAAGCACTTTCGGCCAATTGATCTCGCCGGGCTTCACCGCGCTGATGGCCGACTGCGAGCGGTCGTAGAGCACGGAACTGGCTCTGGGCGCAGCGCCGAACTCGAGGAAGTAAAGGCCCACCCTGCCATCCCCGCTCCAAACCAGGTTGGAAGTATCCACCCCAGCCTGGCGGACCCTGTTTTCCATGAGCTTCCCCAGCGCATTCTTGGGCAGCCGGGATACCCAGGAACTTTGCAGGCCCAAGCGGCTTACACCCACGGCGACGTTCAACTCGCCGCCGCCGATTCGCAAGTCGAGTGAGGTCGCCTGCTCGAGCCTTTCAAAATGCGGTGGAGAAAGGCGTATCATGGCTTCACCAAACGTCACAACATCGAACATCTTTCACCTCCGTGGAATTATGATCCCCTGCATTATACGCCCGGCGGCGTGCAGTCCCTGAGCATTTGGCCGGTGATGGGCTCAAAACCACGTGCCGGCCTTGTAGCGGCGATACTCCACTCCAAACGCCTGTTCCAAGACTTTCTCTTCATTTCTCGCTCTCAGGACTTGCACGGGATAAATGAGCAGAAAGCATATTAACGGAATCGGCTTTCCCCAACTGATAAACAAGCCAAGATAGGCGAGCCCGCCGAAAAGATAAACAGGATGGCGAATTTTGGAGTAAAGACCGCTCGTCACCAGAGTCTTCGCCTGCGCGCGGAGGGCGAAAGACCGCCCAAGTTGAACCCGCGCCAGCGCCCATAGGACGAAACCCACCGTCGCCATCGAGATACCGATAAGACGTCGCGTGTGCCACGGTCCCTGGGACATCACGAACCCGGCGAAACCAAAGAAGAAGAGCGCTTCGATCAAGTAAAATGATCTCACCTGCCACCTGGTTGCGCGAAGCTTCGCCCCACGACCTCCATCATCTTACACCACTGCGGGACCTTGCGGGCGCACCGAAAATGTGGCACGGCGGTCTCGGCCGTGCGGGGCGGACGGAGTTCAGCCAGCAGGAATTCGCGGTTTACTATTCCGCGTTCACACTTCATAATGGTTGATAGACATCTCATCGAAATATGCGGGGGTAAACCGTGCGCGATATTCGCAAAGTGGCTGTGCTGGGCGCTGGCACGATGGGGGCTCGTATTGCCGCTCATCTTGCCAATGCTTCCATCCCTTGTGTTCTTCTTGACATCGTTCCCCACGAACTTACGAGCGAGGAAAAAGCCAAGGGCCTGACCCTTGCCCACCCCAAGGTTCGGAACCGATTTGCACAAGGCGGGCTCGATGCCGCGCTGAAGTCGACGGCCGGCCGCGTTCTTCGTGCCGGAATCCTCTCGCATGATCTCAGTGGGCAACTTCGAGGACGACCTGGCTTCGCTCAAAGACTGCGACTGGATCATCGAAGCCGTAACGGAAAATCGCAGCATCAAGCGGGCCTTGTTCGAGAAGGTGCTGGCCGTCCGCGCGCCAGGAACGGTCGTAAGTTCCAACACCTCGGGGATCAGCATCGGCAGCGTGATCGAAGGGTTCGGCGAGGAAGCCCGGCGGCATTTTCTTGGCACGCATTTTTTCAATCCCCCTCGCTACCTGAAACTGCTGGAGATTATTCCCACTCCCGAGACGCTTCCCAATGTCGTGGAGGCCGTCTCGCGCTTTGGCGAAGTGGTGCTGGGCAAAGGCGTGGTCATCGCCAAAGATACGCCGAACTTCATCGCCAACCGCATTGGGACGTTCGTAACCCTGAAAACTCTGCACATCATGGAGGAGGGCGGCTACACGATAGAAGAAATCGATGCCCTCACCGGCCCGGCCATGGGTTTCCCGAAGTCGGCGACTTTCCGGACTCTGGATATTGTCGGGCTGGACGTGTTTGACCATGTCGTTAAGAACCTGCGCGAGGCATTGCCGCATGACGAACAACGCAGCCTTTTCGAGCTTCCCGGTTTTGTCCGTCAGGTGGAGGATCGTCGTTTGCTGGGAGATAAGACCGGAAAAGGCTTTTACAAGAAAGTTAAGGGCAAGGGCGAGGACAGTGAAATCCTGACGCTGGACCTCGCCTCTTTCGATTATCGCGAGCGTCAGAAGCCGAAATTCCCTTCGCTCGAGATGGCCCGCAATATCGAGGACACTCGGGAACGGGTCAAAACGCTCTGCCAGTCGCCTGACCGCGCCGGGCAGTTCTACCAGAAGCTTCTCAACGACACGCTCCACTACGCCGCCATGCGTGTGCCGGAGATTTCGAATGATATCGTCTCCATTGACAACTCCATGAAGTGGGGTTTCAGCTGGCAATGCGGCGTTTTTGAATTGTGGGACGCTTTGGGGGTAGACAAGGTCGTCGAAGCCTGGAAGAAGGCTGGCCAACCGACGCCGCCGCTGGTTGAGAAACTCCTGGCCTCAGGAAATAAGACCTTTTATGCTGCCTGTGACGGCGCTCGAAGCTACTTCGACTTCGCGAGCGGCGCCTACCGCGAGATTGAAGACAACCCGGGCGTCCTGCTGCTGCCCTCGCTCAAAGCCCGCAAGAAGGAAATCAAGAAGAATGCCGGCGCGAGTCTTATCGACCTGGGCGATGGTGTGGTCTGCCTGGAATTTCACTCCAAGATAAACACCATTGGTGCCGACACGATACAGATGATTCACGCCGGCCTGAAAGCCCTGAACGACGGTTTTGAAGCCATGGTGATCGGGAACCAAGACGTGAATTTCTGCGTGGGCGCGAACTTGATGATGGTTCTGACGACTATTCAGGAAGGCGAATGGGATGAGATTCACCAGGCCGTGCGCGCTTTTCAGAACGCCACCATGGCGCTCAAGTATGCTCCCAAGCCCGTTGTAGCCGCGCCGTTCGGCCTGACATTGGGTGGAGGAACGGAGCTGATTCTGCACGCCGCGCGTGTACGTGCTGCGGCGGAGAGCTACCTGGGGCTGGTGGAAGTGGGCGTGGGTCTGATTCCGGCCGGGGGCGGAACGAAGGAAATGCTGGTGCGGGCCATGGATGCGGTGCCCGCCGACCCGGAGGCCGACGCTTTTACGTTCCTCAAAGAAGTCTTTCTGAATATCGGCATGGCCAAGGTCTCAACCAGCGCTGCGGAAGCGCGCAAGTTGGGCTACCTTTCCGTGAAGGACTCCATCAGTATGAACCGCGACAGGCAGATCGCAGACGCCAAAGAACTGGCGCTCGACTTGGCGCGCTTGGGATACCGCCCGGGAAAACCCCGCGAAGACGTTCGAGTTCTCGGCCAGTCAGCCTTCGCCAAAATGAAACTGGGATTGCACCTCATGCGGCGCGCCGAGTACATCTCCGACTACGACGTCGTGGTCGCGACTCAACTGGCAAAAGTCCTGTCCGGAGGCGGCGAGTTCACTTCGCCGCAGCTCGTTTCCGAGCAGTACCTGCTGGATCTCGAACGCGAGGCCTTTGTAAGCCTTTGCGGTGAGAAGAAGACTATGGAACGCATCCAGCACATGCTCAAGAAGGGGAAGGCGCTGAGAAACTGAGCAGCAGTGACGAGTGACAAGTGAGGAGTGACGAGCACAGGTACCTGTCTGGGAGGTCCACATGAAAGAAGCCGTAATCGTATCCGCAGCACGGACGGCAGTAGGCAAGGCGCCGCGAGGCACGTTGCGCAGCACACGTCCGGATGAAATGGCCGCTGCGGCCATTCGAGAAGTGCTGCGGCGCGTGCCGGGGCTTGAGCCCGCCGAGGTTGAAGACGTCATCCTTGGCTGCGCGATGCCGGAGGCTGAGCAGGGAAACAACGTGGCGCGCGTGGCATCGCTTCGGGCCGGCCTGCCTGTAAGCTGTTCCGCGATGACGATCAATCGCTTCTGCTCTTCGGGGCTTCAGGCCATTGCGATCGCTTCGGAGCGCATCATGGCGGGGTCCGTCGAGGTGGCCATCGCCGGCGGCACAGAAACCATGAGCATGATCCCCATGGGCGGATATCATTTCGCGCCCAACCCCCAACTGATTGACCATTATCCGGATATCTACCTCAGCATGGGACTGACGGCCGAAAACCTGGCGCGAAAATATCAGCATCACGCGTGAGCGTCAGGATGAGTTCGCGCTGCGCAGCCACCAGCGGGCCATGGCGGCGATTGCAGAAGGTAAATTCAAAGAGGAAATCGTGCCGCTCGAGGTGGTGGAAGTGAACGGTAACGGTAAAGGCAAGCCGGAGACGCGCAGGATTCAGTTTGCCACCGATGAAGGGCCGCGCGCTGATACTTCTCTCGACGCGTTGGGCAAGTTGAAGCCTGCCTTCCACGCTCGGGGCACGGTGACGGCCGGAAACGCCTCGCAGACGAGCGACGGCGCGGCTGCGGCAGTGGTGATGTCGGCAGAGAAGGCCCTGGCCCTGGGACTCCAGCCGCTGGCCAGGTTCGTGAGCTTTGCCACGGCGGGATGCCTGCCGGAGGAAATGGGCGTCGGGCCGGTTTACGCCATCCCCAAGGCGCTGAAGCTTGCCGGTCTGAAGCTCGAAGACATTTCCATAATTGAATTGAATGAAGCATTCGCGGCCCAGGCGCTTTCGGTAATCGATCTTGCAGGCCTGGATCTGGAGCGGGTAAACGTCAACGGCGGGGCCATTGCCCTCGGTCATCCTTTGGGCTGCACTGGCGCCAAACTCACGGCAACGCTGCTCGGCGAGCTGAAGCGGCGAAGCGCCAGGTACGGCATGGTCACGATGTGCGTAGGCGGCGGCATGGGCGCGGCGGGAATCTTTGAAAATTTGAAGGTAGAAGGCAGAAATTAGGAGGCAGTCGCTCATGCCCGTCTGCGGACGGGCATCCGGAAACGATGAGAATCGACTCACCTCGGAAGGGGATGGCTTGCCGTCCCCCGGCGCGCAAGGTAGAGCAAACTCTACCCCCACATCGTCCGTTGTAGGGGGACGGCTTGCCGTCCCCAGCGCGCAGGGTAGGGCAAGCCCTACCCCTACATCTTTTCAGAAAGCTGGGGACGGACTAATCACAATCCGCGCAGGGCTTTTGCCGCGCCTGCCAGATCCGATACCGCCAGCACGACATCGGCTTTCTTGCTGCCTTCGGCGATGCTTCCGTAGGCATAATCAACGTTAATATTGGCGGCGCCGAGGCGTGCTCCGACCTCGCCGAGACTCCCGGGCTTATCGGCGAGCGTAACGCACAGGACCTCCTCCTCGGTGCAGCGGATGCCGAGGCCCTCCAGCGCCTTCTTTGCCTTTGCCGGGCTCGTAACCATAAGACGAATGGGGCTTTCGCCGGTCGCGCTCGAGCCGGAAACTGCGGTGATGTTGACTTTCGCCTTGCCCAAGGCTTCCGCAATCCGGCCGATTTCGCCAGGTTTGTTCTCAACCCAAGCGGTGATTTGTTTGGCTTTTGGCATGATGAAATCCTTCCGCTGAAGTCTGAAAGAGTGATGGTAAAATACTCCATCCTCTTAACTCTGTAAAGGGGATCAGCGGATGGGTTTGATGTAGAGGCGGCGTTACACCGGCAAGAGACGCGTTAAACCCACGGTTACATCAAACCGACCCACTTCGGGGTCACCGTGTCTCCGGTTGAAGACAGGTTCCAGAGGGGTGAATCCCTCGCGAGGGTCCTACAATGCGTCAAGCGAAAGATCTTCAGGTCGTCGTCGTGGGCAGCACGAACTTCGACATGGTGGTCAAGTCGGAGCGGTTGCCCCAAGAGGGGGAAAGCCTGCTGGTTTCGAATCTCAAGTTTTTCCCCGGCGGCAAGGGCGCGAACCAGGCTGTAGCGGTGGCCCGCATGGGGGCTCGCACAACGCTCGTAGGATACCGTGGGCACAGACATTATCGGGGACTTCCTGCTCCTGGGATTGTCGCGAGAAGGGATCGACACTGCCTGCGTCCGGCGCGACCCGGGGCGCGCCACGGGTAGCGCTTTCATTATGGTCTTTCCCAATGGCAACAATGCTATTGCCGTTGACCCCGCAGCCAACTTCAACCTGGCGCCAGCCGACATCGAGCGCGCCAAAGATGTCATTGAGCGGGCGGACGCGGTTTCGACTGTGCTGGAAATCCCCTTGGAGTCCGTGGAAGCAGCCTTGCGTCTGGCTCGGAAGGCGGGAAAATTGACAGTGCTGGACGCCGGTCCGCCCCGCTACTGTCCCACGGAGATCCTGACTTTAGCCGACATAGTCTCGCCCAACGAGACGGAGCTTGCCCAACTGGCAGGCGAAGAAGTTCGCGGCCGGGTTTCGGCGCGCGAGGCGGCCGAGAAACTCCTCGCCTTGGGTGTGAAGACAGTGGTTCTGAAGCTAGGTAGCGACGGCTCCATGCTGGTAACCAGCAAGAAGTCAAAACACTTTCCCGCCTGCAAGGTTAACGCAATTGATCCCACTGCAGCCGGCGACGCCTTTACAGGAGCGCTGACCGTTGAGCTCGCCTGCGGGCAAGACATCGAGGACGCCATTCGGTTCGCCAACTATGCCGGGGCTTTGGCAGCGAGCAAGATGGGCGCCCAGCCGTCCCTGCCCACGCGCGCTGAGGTCGAGGCTCTGGCGGCACAGAACAAGAACGCTTGATTTTGATCCCGCGGCAGAACTTGTGTAACCGGCAGTGTCGGAAGGTTCTGCAGGTCCGCGCCGTCATCTCCCGCTTCAAAATAAGAGTCCGAAATCCGCACCTCTCGTGAACCCAGCGGCCGATCGCATGGGAGTCGGAAAAAACGGCTTTGAAAGGTTCGGCTCGATGTATAATCGGCGGCGGTAAGCGGAACGACATGCCGAATGCTATTCAAGATCGTCAAAGGAGATTCGGAATGAATCCCAAAGGCGAAATGAACCGTCGTGAATTCCTGGCGCCCGCAGCGGCGGGGTTGGCGCTGACCATTGTTCCGAGGCACGTGCTGGGCGGGCCCGGATACGTCGCGCCCAGCGATAAGATCACGCTGGCTTACATCGGGTGCGGCACGCAGGGCACCCGCGAGATGCTGCGCTTGATCGCCACGCCCGGCGTGCAGATTACGGCCGTGTGCGATCCCGTCAAGGACGGCACGAACTACGTCGATTGGGACAAGACCGGCATCCGCGACAGCGTGCGCAAGGTTCTCGAAGACCCCAATTGGGGAGCCGGAGTCGAGGGCATCCGCGGCGGCCGCGACATGGCCAAGGAAATCATCGAGACCTATTACGCCAAGAAGCGGGCAGCGGAGAACTTCAAGGGCGTTGCCACCTATGCGGATTTCCGCGAACTGCTGGAAAAAGAGAAGGACCTCGACTCCGTCAAGATCATGACCCCGGACCATCTGCACGCCACCATCTCCATCGCCGCCATGAAGAAGCACAAGCACGTGCTCGATGCACAAGCCGCTCTCGAACCGCGTGGCTGAGGTGCGGATGGTGGTGGAGACGGCGCGCAAGACGGGAGTGGCCACGCACCTGCTCGCCTGGCACAGGCCCATCACTCCGGTGCGCGACATGATCCTGGACGGCGCCATCGGCACGCTCCAGGAAGTCCACAACTGGACGGACCGTCCCTACTGGCCGCAGGTTCAGAGCTTGCCCACCGACAGGCCGCCCGTCCCCGCGGGCTTCGATTGGGACTTGTGGCTGGGTCCCTCGCTTGACCGGCCGTACAATCCGGCATACACCCACGCGGTGTTTCGCGGCTGGTACGAGTTCGGTGGCGGCAGCATCGCGGACATGGGGAACTACAGCCTTTGGCCGATCTTCATGGCGCTCGACCTGCCGGTCCCTTACAGCATTGAAGCGCAATCGAGCTTCAGTTGCGAAATCAACGACCAAGTGAGCACCATCAAGATGAACGATTTCACGTTCCCGTACGCCAACCGCGTGTGCTTCAAGTTTGCCGCACATGGCCAGTGGCCGGCGCTCAAGGTGTATTGGTATGACGGCGGCATGCGCCCCTTCACACCCGACGAACTGCTCGAAGACGGCAAGTCGATCCCTGCAACCGGCAGTATGTTCGTCGGCGACAAAGGAATAATCCTGAATAACGATATCATCCCGGCCAAGAAGATGCACGACTACCGCGCGAGCAAGGGGATTCCGGAGCCTCAAGGCGATCAGCGCGCGGCGCGAATGGCCGGGTTCGCGGCCGCAGAGGCCGAGTGGGTTACGGCGTTCAAGGGCGGCGCGCCCTCGCAGGGCAACTTCCTCAATGCGGCCAACTGCTCGGAAGCCATCGCGCTGGGCATGGCGGCGATTCGCCAAGGCCGGAAGGTCTTCGCTCCTGAGCACTGCGGACCGGCGCTGCTTTGGGATAAAGAGAGCATGAAGTTCACGAATATCGCCGAGGCTAACCAGTACCTTACCCGCGAGTATCGCAGCGGATGGGAACTGACCGGCGTGTCGTAGAGCATTCACCCGGGGACCGTCTTCGCTGGTGTCATTCTTACTGTTTCTGTGCCGTCATCCCACGGCTGGGAAGCTGTGAAAAATTCGATCCTACGTAAAAACCTGTCATTCCGAGCGCAGCGAGGAATCTGGCCCTGCCGATGGAAGTCACTGATAGTGGAGGATAAACAGAGCGAGATTCCTCGCTGCGCTCGGAATGACACACGCGCGCTTTGATGGATTGTCGGCGGCAGATGATTTTTTCACACCTTCTGGCGCCGTGGGCCACATTCTTGCGCCGCTGACGCGGCTTGGCGTGGGGTGACGGTGTTATTCTAGCGCCTATGCCCCCAAAGGGGAGAGGATTAGAAATCCTTGGGGACATTTGTGGAAGTTCGATGACGAACTGATGGCCAACCTGAATTAATGAGGAGGAATACATGCCTGTAATTTCAAGAAGGAATTTTCTTAAGCAATCAACAACCGGAATCGCTATGGCTGGATTTATATCCATGGGTGCTCGGGAAGTGCGCGCCAATCCGCTGGGGTTGCCGATCGGCAGCCAGACGTATCCTCACCGGCAGAGGATTCAGAATGGCGACTTCGCCGGACTGTGCAAGGATATGGCAGCCCTGGGAGTTGGGAGCCTCGAGCTGTGCTCGCCGGGGTATGGCGAGTTCGCAAGCCTCGCTGACGGGAAGCAGACGCGCAAGATCATGGAGGATCACGGCCTCGTCTGTCCAAGCTCGCACTTTACGCTCGAAGAACTCCGAAACAAACAGCAAGAGGTGATTGCGTGGGCCAAGGAAATTGGCATGACGCAGATGGGCACGGCGAGCTTGGACGGGCCGGTCAAGAACGGCGTCACCACCATGGACGATGTCAAGAAGGCGGCGGATGAATACAACAAGATCGGCGAGGTGGCGGCCCAGGCCGGCATTCAGCAGTTCCTGCACGACGAAGGGTTCGAGATGGCGAAGGTCGACGGCAAGCTCGTCTACGCAATCCTGCTCGAACTTCTCGATCCCAAGGTCATAAAGATGCAATTCCAGATGTCCGCCATGAGAGTCGTCGGCGACCCTGTGATGTACTTCAAGAAGTATCCCGGGCGTTTCATCTCGATGCATTTACAAGGTGTGGATTTGAAAGCACCGATGGCGGGTGGCGCGCGACGGAGCGCCGGAGTGGCGGTGGGGAAAGACAGCCTCGACTGGAAGAAGATCTTTACCGCCGCAAAGACGGGCGGTGTGAAGAACTACTTCCTCGAGCAGAGCTGGGATCTGACCGTGAAGGGTGCGGCCTATTTGAAAACGCTGAAGGTCTAACGCCCGGTATAGGGGGGTAGGGGTAGGGCTTGCCCTACCCTGTACCGCGGGGACAACGGTCCTGAGCCCGCCTAAAACGGGAGCGCAAAGGTAAACACGTCGCTCCCGGAGGCAACACAAACGTACTGCACGCCATCGACCGCGTAACTCATGGGAGAGGCGTGCATTTGCTGGCCGGTGTTGAAGTGCCAGAGGGCCTTTCCCGTGCGGGCGTCAACGGCCTCGAATTCCTGAGAGTCATCTCCAAAGAAGACCAGTCCACCGGCTGTGGTCATCGTTCCGCCCCAGGAACCACCTTCGCCAACTTGCGGGTAGCGCCACACTGGCTTGCCGGTTGCGGCATCGTAAGCCAGCAGAACCTTCTCGGCGGGTATGCCGGGAATATGTTTGGTCCCCGTGCTGTAGTAGGTTTGGCCGGGGCGAAAGGTTTGTTTCTCGCGGCCGGCATAAAACATGTGACAGCCTTCGAGAGCGAGAAAATAGAAGAGTCCGGTGGCGGGGTTATAGGAAGGGGAGAACCAGTTCGTTGCGCCATCCATCGAGGGGCAGACCTTGGTTCCTTGCGGCGTGGGCATGATGCCGGTGCGCACGGGGCGGCCGTTCGAATCGATTCCCGAGGCCCAGTTGAGCTTCTCCACGAAACGCGTCGCGCCTAGAAACTTGCCGTTCGTGCGATCGAGAATATAGAAAAAGCCGTTGCGGTTCGCCTCGACCAGCAGATGTCGCATCTGCCCATCCACTTTTGCGTCGAGCAGCACGGGAGTTTCAGTTGCGTCCCAATCGAAGAGGTCGTGGGGCGTGAACTGGAAATGCCACTTCAGCTTTCCGGTATCGGGATCGAGCGCCAGCACACAATCTGTGTAGAGGTCGTCGCCCGGGCGACTATCGCCAACGAAGTCGGGCGCGGGGTTGCTGGTGCCCCAGTAGAGCGTATTCAACTGCGGGTCGTAGGTGCCCGGCATCCAGGTGGTGCCGCCGCCGTGCAGGTAGGCGTCGCCGATCCAGCTTTCAGAACCAGGCTCGCCGGGTGCGGGAATCGTCCAGAAGCGCCAAACCATCTTACCGGTGAGTGCGTCGAAGGCGGCGAGGAAGCCGCGCACGCCGTCGTCGCCGCCTGAGGTTCCCACCACAACCTTGTCGTTGACGAGAAGAGGAGCACTGGTGGCGCCGTAATTCAGTTTGGTGTCGGCGTAGGTGATGTCCCAGATCAGGTGCCCTGAGTGGGCGTCCAGGCAAAGCAGGTGGGCGTTATCGGTCTCCATGAAAATGCGCGAGTGCCACACTGCGACGCCGCGGTTGTGATGCGCCGAGGCGTCGTCAACCAGGCCTTCGGTTATGGGACGACCGTGGTGCCAGAGCACGCGCCCGGTGCGCGCATCGAGCGCCAAGGCGTCGTTGGCGGAAGTAAGGTACATCACGCCCCCGACCACTACAGGCGTCACTTCCATCGAGTTGGAATTGTGGGAGTGAAACAGCCATTGCGCGCGGAGCTTGCCGACATTGTCAACGTTAATCTGATCCAGCGCGCTGAAGCGCCGGCCGGTGTAATCTCCGTTGTAGGAAGGCCAGTCCTCGTGAGGCGGCGTTATCAGAAGGCGGTTGGGCGCGATGTCAATATCCATCGAGACTGGGCTTCGGCCCAGTTGTGCCGCCAAATCCGCCGGCCCGAGGCATAATCCCAAAATCAAAATGGCGACGCTCGATTTCTGCAACCTCGTCACTTTTCTCACCTCGATTTCTTACGGCTTCCGCGTCTCCAATAGATCCGACGAGTACATCCAGGTTTAATGCGTGCGGCGCCGCTTAGGTTGTGACGATAAATATGGAACGAATCCTTGAACTTTGGTTCGTAATCGGTATACCGAAGTGGTGGCGGTAATAAACAGGGTGCCGTAATCCGGCTCGCCCCAAGTCAGATTGGCGGGCTGCTCGGGCACCACGATGGTGCCTATATGGTGGCCTTCAGGGTCCCAAACCCAGATCCCCAGGGGGCCGGTCATGAAGATGTTGCCCTGCTGGTCTACGCGCATCCCATCCGGATCTGCCACGTGCGGCTCGCCTGGCTCTACACCGAACTGCCGCCCGTTCGCGAGTGTGCCGTCGGGCTGGAAATCGTACACTCGGATGTCGCGCCGCTCGCTGTCGTCAATGTAGAGGCGCTTGCCGTCGGGGGAAAATGCCAAGCCGTTCGGTTGGGCCATCTCTTTAGTCAGGAGGCGGATCTCACCCTTCGAGCTCAGGCGATAGACGCCCTGGTAGGGAATCTCCTGCGCCACCCCTTTGGGCAGGTCCAGGGTGGGATCGGTGAAGTAAATCGCGCCATCCGGGCCGATCACCACGTCGTTAGGGCTGTTGAATTTCTTGTTTTGATATCGGTCGGCGAGAATCGTATAGCGCCCGTCGGGATCGATGCGAATCACGGCACGCAGGACGCTCGCGCAATCGAGCAGGCGGAGTTGCTGGTCGTAGGTGTTGCCGTCCGGGTCGCCGAGCGCGATCACTTCCTCGCGATGGCCGTCCGGGTAGAGCCGGAAAATCTTATTGATGACCTCGTCGCTGACGTAGAGGAAGCCGTGCGGGTCCCAAACCGGGCCTTCGGTGAAGCCAAATCCCGTTGCCACGCGGGTGAGCTGGGCCTGGTGGTCGAGCAATTTCCAGAATTGCTCGGACTCCGCGCGCAGCTCGAACTTGCGCAGCGGCTGACTTTGGGCCGCGAGCGCGACCGGCCAAAGGATGAATAAAATCATCAAATGTTTTTTCAACATGGTGTGGGTTTGATCCTCTGTGGCGACGGACTTCCACCACGCTTCTCAAATTCCGCGAGTCATAAACGGCGAAGGCTTGGGTCTCTGAATGGGCTCAGCTTCGCCCAGGTTGCAGCTCATTCGCATACGTTGCATTTTATAGATTGATAGCCATGGGTCGTTCGACCCACAGCTAAACATCTTAACCTTATTTTCTGGGGGGTGTCCAGATTTCGAAGTCCGGACGTGGCACGGGCATCCTGCCCGTGCGAGGATGGCCATGCGACCACAAATGGGAGGTACGGGCATCCCTTCGCTCAACTCAGAGCAAGCCCCGCCCGTCTCAAGGCATGGCCAAGATGGCCATGCCACGCGGCAACCGGCCTCGCGCCAGGAGTGATATTATAGACGACGGGTTAGCATCGAAGGGACACGCTCCACTAAATCAGTAATTCATGAAGGGTGACGCGAGGCGCTGGCAAAGGGCGAGGCGCTATGAAGACCTATTGTATCAGCCCCCGGTGGTGGAGGACTTTTCCCGCAAGCGGAAATGGAATCCGAAAGTTGCCGTCACGGATTAGCGCCGCTCGGCTTGACCGGCCTCTCAGATTACCCCTTCTAAGGAGGCCAACATGATAGGACGAAGAGAGTTCCTCAGTGGTTCAGCCGCCGCTGGGTTTATGGGGGGTGGCGCCGGGCAATCTCAGCGCGAACTCCAGGCCAGCGGAACGGGCAGCACCTCATACACAGTCGAGGTGACGATCGAACGCCAACAGCCCGGACAACCTCACAAGGGAAAGGTGCTGGCAGCCATCCAGCCCCACTGCGATGACGTCGCCATTTTTGCCGGGGGCACGGTGCTGAAGCTCATCGACGAGGGTTATCGGGGCGTATTGATACAGACGTCCAACGACTCGATGGCGGGCAGTGGCTCGTCCATCGGGGATATTGTTTTCAAAAACGAGCGCGACACTAACGAGGCCGCTCGCCGCATGGGGATTACGAGACTTACTTCCTCAACTATCCCAACCACTACATGGACGGCTGGCCGATCCTGGAAATGCGGGCGCGGCTGGTGTTTCTTTTCCGCTTGCTGAAGGTCGACACGGTTCTGGTTTACGATCCTTCCGCGCTCTACGAAAGGAATCCCGATCACTACGTCACCGCCAAGGCGGTGGAGTGGGCATGCGCGATCGCGGGCGCCGAATGGGACTATCCGGAGCATTTCAAAGCCGGGCTCAAGCCGCATCAGGTGCAAGAGAAATATTACTTCGCGAGGGGCCCGCAATTGGTAAACCGCGTGGTGGACATCAGCGCCTACATCGACAAGAAGGTTGACGCAAACACGGCCCTCGTCACGCAAGGTCCCGGAGGTGATAACGGCGCGCGCCTGCGCAAAAAGCTCGCGGAAGAAGGCCGCAAGCTGCCCCTGCTGGGCGACAACGATGAGACCGCCAATCGTCAGTACACGAAAGAATTCGCCCTCGAGTACGACCGCATCAGGGGCCGGGCGCACGGCCTGGAATATGCTGAGTACTTCCACTACATTCCGCCCGATGAATCGGACGTCGAGGATTACGTGCAAAAACATGCGGTTGCGCTGTAAGCGAAAGACTCGTCGCGCACTTTCATGGCGAGCATAATTCCCGGGTGCTGCGCAGGTCGGGCGGAACTGCCATGAAAATAGGCTGACGCAGCACCAGTGGATCCCCGCTTTCGCGGGGATGACGCACGGGTTGTCATTC
This sequence comes from uncultured Acidobacteriota bacterium, assembly GCA_963770415.1. Lineage (GTDB taxonomy): Bacteria > Acidobacteriota > Terriglobia > UBA7540 > UBA7540 > CAVROP01. The sequence goes on along the minus strand of CAVYPU010000024.1, from coordinate 368,404 downwards.
CCGCGAAAGCGGCAATCCAAGCCTCTTTCATGCACAATGGCGATCTAAAGCTCAAGAAATCTGTTTTGAAAAGGGGTAGGGGTAGGGCTTGCCCTACCCGCGGTCCAACGGCTCGGCGAGAGGGGACGGCAAGCCGTCCCCCGACAGCAGCGAGGTTATCGACGGATCGGGGAGCCCGGTTGCGGTTCGGTGCATCATCTCTTACACTGCAAAATAAGATGGCGCCGCGGAAACAGCATTACCAGATGCCGTCATTGAAGGCGGAAAAGCCCCTGATCACGCGGCTAAGACCTGCAGCCTCCCTCTTTCTATTCTTTGCACACCGGCTGGTTTTGAGCCTCGCCCTCGCGCAGATTTATCCGCCTTGCCTTGCCTCGCAATTGCCCCCGAACCGGGAAATTTCATCCCTGCCTGCGTCCTGTCGTGATGCCATTGCCAAGTCTGACGAACTCTCCCGCGCGGCACGAGGGGTTTCAGCCGAGCCGACGGCGAAAAGCTATAGCGACCTTGGGTCAAAGCTGAGCCAGGCGGGGCGGGACGCATGCGCCATCCCCCTCGTTGAGTCAGCCCTAAGTCTCGACCCCGAACTACCGGAAGCGCATTATGGGCTTGCTGCGGCACTCATCCGGACCCACCATGCGGAGCAGGCATTGCCGCATCTTCAATTTTTGTTGAAACGCGACCCGCGGTCCTTCGAGGCGCATAATGCAATGGGATCAGCCCTGCAGGACCTCGGCAAGCAAGACGCAGCAGAGCACGAGTTTCGAACGGCACTCGAGATCAATCCTCACTCGATTACCGCGGCGTTCAACCTGGCAAAATTGCTCGGATCGGAAAAGAAATTCACGGCCGAGGAGTACTTCCTTCAGGGGGCGCTGAAGTCGAACCCCGATGAAAAGTTGATGGAGCCGCTTCAGCTCTCGTTGGCAGGAGCCTTCGAAGGCAACGGAGAGACCGATCGAGCGATCGAGGTTCTGCAATCTCTCCTCCGCTCGCATCCTTCTTCTCCAGCGGGGCATGGCGATCTTGCCACTCTTTACGCCAAACATTTTCGATTTCACGAGGCCAAGCCCGAATACGAGCGCGTGCTCGATCTCGATCCCGCAAATGACGCGGCCCGCCTTTCGCTCGCCAAAGTACTGGTTGAACTGGGAGACGGTCGCTCCGCCAGCCATCAGGTCCAACAATATATTCTCCGCGCTCCCAAGGACTACGACGGGCAGTTCGTGTTGGGGCAGATTTACAAAATGCAAGGGGACTATGAGGATGCTGCTGTGGCGTTTCGGCACGCGGCGGATTTGAACGCCGGCATATACGAGGTCCACTACGACCTGGGAGTGGTTCTTGCGCACCTGGGCAGGTTGGATGAAGCCATCCAAGAACTCGACCGGGCGAAGAAGCTGAATCCCCTTGCTGCGGAACCTCCCTACCAGTTGAGCTTGATCTACCGAAAGACGCACGACACCCTGAGGGAGCATGAAGAGGCGGCTGCCTTTCAAGAGGCCAAGTCCCGCGCCCAGAAATCCGTTGACGCTTCCCACCCCATTTCGCAGGGGAACGAATTTCTCGCGCACGGAGACTACGTGAATGCTGCCCAAGCTTACCGCGAGGCTTTGACGCTTCAGCCCGAGAGCGCCAAGCTTCACTACAATCTCGCGCTGGCGCTGGACGGCATGGGCAAAATTGAAGAAGAGACTCGGGAGCTTCAAAAGGCCATCTCACTCGATCCAAATTATCCGGACGCCCACAACCGGTTGGGGACACTGGCCCTGAAGGCTAACAAGCTCGCCGACGCCGAAAGGGAATTTCGCGCCGCCTGGGAATTGAACCCGCGATATGCCGAGGCAGAGAACAACCTCGGGACCTTGTATGGCCGTGAAGCGAGACCGGCCGACGCCATCAAATTTTTCGAGAAGGCCACGGAAGATAATCCGAATTTCGGCGAGGCATTCCTCAATTTGGGGGCTGATTCTGGCCAGCCAGAAAAGGTATTCGGAAGCCGCGCCGCTGCTTCAAAAAGCAACCACACTTTCACCTGCCGATGCGGACGCTTACACGGCACTCGGCATGGTTGAACTTCAGCAGGGGGCGGTGGAAGGAGCCCTTCAGAATTTGCATAAGGCCGTGAGTTTACAGCCCGCTTCGTTCGAGGCCCACCTGGAACTCGGCCTGGCTCTGGCGGAGGAATACCGGCTGGGCGCAGCCGTAACGGAATTTGGAAAAGCCGCGGCCATCGATTCGAATTCGCTCACCGTGCACTACAGTATGGGGCGAACCTTGTACGATCTTGAGCGCTGGGACGATGCTCTGAGCGGAATTGGAACGTGCATGGCAACTTGGTTCGGGCTATGCGCCGGCCGGGTATTTACTTGGGCTGATCGAGCTGCAACAAGGCCTGCCCGAGAAATCGGTCGCGATCCTGGAGAGACTCGTCAAATTGCAACCGCGCGATGCTGCCGCTCATTTCTTACTTGGACAAGCCCTGATGTCCCTGGGCAAACTGCAGGAAGCTCGCGAGCACTGGCGGAGCGCCGTCGAGGCCGACCCGAACGACGCCGAGGCCCTCTACAACATGGCTCGCTTGGCGTCCAACAATGGCAGTCCGGAGGCTGGAACTTATCGGGACGAGTACCGCAGGCTCGAGGCGTCGCAGCATCTGAGCGATGAAGTTCTCCGGCTTAAAAAGTTTGCTTTGGAGGACGCGCGCTCCCGGAACTGGCGGCAAGCAATTTCGCAACTTCAGGCTGCCTTGCAGCGGTGCGGCAAGTGCGAACAGGGCGAGGATTTACATCGGAATCTGGGAGTCATTTTTTGCCGTAAGGGCGACTTGGCCGATGGCGAGCGGGAGCTTCGATTGGCTCTGAAGCTCGATCCCGAAGACCCCGAGGCGCTCGAGGCCATCAAACTTGTCCGGAACGTAGAAACGCCTCGTTAGTGTGATCGTAAGCGCAGCGGAGGACCTCCGCAGTTCTCTCGGGCTCTCCTGAAAATCACGTCATTCCCGCGTAAGCGGGCATCCATTGGCGGGACAATGGGTCCCCGCTTTCGCGGGGACGACACCGATAATTTTCACTCGCCCGGGTGGGCTGCAAGCCCATCGGCACTCCCCCGAAAATTACGTCATTCCCGCGCAAGCGGGAATCCATTGTGTTCCAGACCGAAAATGGACCCCCGCTTTCGCGGGGGTGACAGAGAATTTCGATTTAGCGATTATTCTCCTCGACGCGCTTGACCAGAGAGCGGATCAGCGAATCATGCGGAAAGATTTCAAGTTCCTTCTTCATTTCCGCCAGAGCATTGTCATACTCGTGGGCCTTGACGTACTCGAGCGCCAGGGTTTTGTGAAGGCGGATCGAGTAGGGATTCAATTCGATCCCACGCTTCAGCAGGTCAATTGCCTCAGCTCTCCTTCCACCAGCCTCGTGCAGGTTGGCCATCATCTCGAAATCAGTCTGTTCGGTTGAGCCTTCCTTAAGGGCCTGGGCCAGGTATCCGGCGGCTGCTTTCAAAGACTCAGGTTTGTTTTCCTTCAGAGCTTGACGCGCCAACTCGGATAGAACAAAGGGATCGGAATTTCCGGCTGCAGCCAACTCGTTCAACAGGTCGTCATGCGCTCCTTGGTATTCCGGGAAGTGGGGAAGAAGATCGGCATAGGCACGAAGCAGAATGACAGGTGAGACGGACTTTGGCCGCGCTTCTTCCAGGGCACTGAGATGCACGAGGTTCGGCAATTCGGGCGTAGTTTGATGAAAAGTCTCATCGGGCAAGGCTTCGTCAGGCCGGGCAACAATCCGATGGTTCGTGAGCGCGCTGTGTGAGATGGTGGGCGCCTTCTTCTTGGGCATGTGGCAGCCCGCGCAGTCGTCGGGTACAGGCTGTCCCATTCGCGCTTCCATCGGGAGGGAACAACTGGCCTCCTTGTGGCAGCCCAGGCATCTCTCGCGATAGAAGCGCGCCGCTTCCGGCCCTTCCGGCTGGCGATGAGGGTTGTGACAGGTGATGCAGGTGAGCTTACCTTCAGTCTTTAAGTAACACTTGCTCAGGATCATCTGAGAAAAGTGCTGGAGTAGCGGCGACTTGTCTGCCGCTCCGCGCTTCAACGGGACAGAGAAAATGGCGATGGTTTCATCGAGTTGGGTCCCAGGACAATAATCCAAGCCGGTCTTGCCGGGCTGCGGAACGCGGTCGTCACCCCCTTCATGGCAGGACATGCAAACCTCATTAGCGAGTCGGGGCGAAAGCTTCGCGGGGTTGACAATGCTCGGGTCGGAAGAACCTTCCAAGGGCGCCGCTTTATGGCGTTGTTCGACGTGGAGCATTCCCGGACCGTGACAGTTTTCACATCCTACGGACAGCTCCTGAAAGGGTGGGTCCTCATACATGCCCGCACGGCCGCTCACTGGTTTACTGCGCCCGCTATGGCAAGTGAGGCATTCGGTGAGTACAGGACGGTCAAAACCGTAGTCGAAGTACTCGTAGCCGGGTGAAAGGTCCCATTGCTTAGAGTTCGAGTAGTAAGACAAAGGCGCCTCAAACAGGTACTGCCCCCTGGCGACAAGATAACCGAATCCAGCTTGCCCCGCGCCTATCACGTAAGCAATCTTCTTCGTGTCCCGAAAAACTTCGCCGCCGTCCGGGGCTTGTTGATACTCCGTCTGGTAAAGCTCGCCGTCCTTGGTGGAAACTTGGAAGTCGCGCTCGAGACGCGCCGCATGAACGGTTACCGGAGGGTCGAAGAGCGAGATCTGACCAGCATCGCGCGGTAAAGTCATCGAATTTCCCATGCGTGATTTCTTAAAGGAGGTATAAATGTCCCGATGGCACTCGGCGCAAACCGCCGATCCCACGCGAGCGACGTGCGACCCCGCCCTGCACAGATCGATTATCGCCTCTCCGCTCCGGGCCGGGTGATGCAGCGGTCGGCTGGTACTGCCAGGGGAATTTTGTGCTGACAACCGCCCTGCGCCACAAACGAGCAACACCAAGAATAGAACCGGGACGACCATGAAAACAGGCGGCGGCCACCGCCCAACTCTTTCAACGTTCCGTGTCGCCATCGTCCCACTCTCCGTGACTGCCTCACACGTGTTATTCGAGGCCGTGCCGCCGGCGATAGGAGGGAATCTCCTCATTCAGAGTTTTCTTGAGAAGATCGATCTTCTTTTCGATCGTCTCCGGCCAGTAGATGTAGTCCTCCTCCCACTCATAGCCCAGGCGCGAATCGCGGCGCGCCGTTTCAAGAGCTGCCTCGGTGCGGGGCAGTTCTTCCTTCAGAATTGCGACCATCCGATCGAGGGTTCGCTTCTGATCTTGGGGGGAATCGATTTTGGCAAGATGAAACCGCAGGTCTTCAAACTCCAGCATGGCTTGATCGCATCTCATCATGCGCTCAATCTGTTCGGCCAGCAGGACTTCGCGGATTGCCTGACGCCGTTTGGGGGCCGGGGCTTTCAAGGCGGCCCCTCGGTAGCTTTCCAGTCCCGTTTCCATTTCGTCCGCAGCCTTCAGCAGATATTTATTGAAGACCCGCAGGCTCAACGGCTTGGCGTATTCTTCGGCGACGTCCGTGCTGTTTGTGAAATCAGGGTAGAGAACGTAGCCGTCCATGTAGCCCCGGAAGACGTAGGGCCAATAGGGGTTCAAGTAGGAATCTCTCGACCACACCTCCTGGTCGGTCCACGAGTGCTGAAGGGTAAGAACGTGCGAAGTAGGCTGTTGAAAGAACAAAGGATTGGCTACGGCAGAGTTTCCTCCGGCGGTAGGCCCGGTATCCGGGTCATAGGTAATTGCGGTGCTGAAATGCTTCCAGGCGTTTATGGCCAGATTCTCATTGCCGGGCCCGAAATTCCGCCGGGCTATCTGGCGCAGCAGGGCTTCCAGTGGCGGGGCGTCAGACCAGCTATACCAGGCACGGAGTTCGGCGACAAAGTTGGGTTTGAATCCATAACTCCAGCTTTCCATCACTCCGTCAATCCCATACTCTTCCAGAGCCTTATAGCGCGCGTACCACTGGAACGGGAAGGGCAGATAAGGGAAAGTACCGTACTGCCAGGTCGCCCAGGTATCAGCCTTGGCATAGATGCCCGGCATGGCGCGTTTTTGGGTTTCGCGTATTTGAGCTTCCGCTACCTCCGACGGTCCTATCTGGCTGATGGCATAGTCTTTGAGAGAACCATGTTCGCCGTCGAATTCAAAGCCCTTGCCATTTTCGAAAGTGATCAACGGAATCGAGTCTTGTGGGAGGTGGTCGATCACAAATTTCTTCATATCCACTCTCTCGGGACGGAAATCCAGGTTGTATTCCCAGGGCAAGACTTCGATGGCGGGATTGAGCGAATGGCACTCCTCGACCACGATATTCACTGCCTTGCACCAATCCGTAATCCAATCGCGCACGTCCCCTTTGATATCCCACGGATCGGTTGCGTTGTCAAACCCCTCGGTCAATAGTACATAGCCGCGAATCTCGGGAAACTCGGTAACAATGTCCCGCACGAGCCTGCGCAGTTGCCGCTCATTCTCGGGGGTTCCAGTGTAGCGGTAGATAATCGGGCAATAGAGCTTGATGCCGTAGCGCGACGCGTTACGAATAAGCTCCCGCATGCGTGCCGGGTCTTGACGGCGCATTTTGTCCCAGTTGGGCGCGGGGCCCGGCACACCATTCGGATTGGCATACGCGGAAGCATAGATCGAATCGAACCCGTATCTGGCCAGCATGGCGAGATATCGGTCCGGCCAGTCCATCCATCCCAGGCCTGAAAGGGTCATGCGGGCTTTGTAGAGGCTGAGCCGAACCGTATTGAGGTTACGTGGAAGGTAGGGAGCTTCCCGCAGACTGAATCGCTCTCCCAGGTTATAGAGCCCATACATGGTTCCAGGTTCGTCGAACCCGCACACGATGATCCGCTCGGGTGAAGCGATGATTTGGTAATCTTTGGGACCCTTCAGCTCCGCTCCACATCCCGGGAGGTCAGTCCGCGTCCCGGCGAGGATGATCTGCTTCCCGTTTTCGAGTTCAGCGAGCGAGGGTTTCTCCTGGACTTCAAAAGTAACTTGCATGGCTTCCGAGAGATAGGAACGGAGAGTTTGAGCTGCTTCGACTACCGGGCTCCCCGAGCCCGCACGGATCGCCAAGGTCCATCCTTGGTTCGCCAAAGACATTTCATCTGCGCTTGGCTTCGCGGCAGGATTCCTTCGGCCCAACTCAGGATCAACGCCGGCGGTCAGATCTTTGAAGAACGTGTAGGAGTCTTCGACCGGAATCGCCGCAAATGCTTGCCGATCGAATGCTGTCCCGCCGGTCTGAACGCCTTGTGCGAGAGCCGGAGGAGTGTCCAGCAACAAAGCAAGGAGTACCGTCATGATGCAACGGGATGAAACGCTCCAAAAGAGTTGTCTAAGTTTTAATGGCATAAGTATCACCTCGACTCGATGTGGGTTTGAGCCACTCTTCGCAGTCCGGTTGGAATTCATCGCCGGCCTTTCGTGCCCGCACCCCAGAAGTACTGTTCGCTCTCGTTAAACGAGGTCCAAAATCCCTGACCTGTATGCGGGAAGAATATTTAGTGCATTACCGAATGTCAAGAAGTTCCCGGTTGGCGAACGTGGGGGATGGTTTTGGAGGATAAAAGCAGAAGCATCATACATTTAAAAGCGCAACAACATTTTGGGTGTACCAGTTGCCGTTCGGCACCAACCGGAAATACAGGACGGGTAGCAGAGCCGTGGACCATGTCATTGGTGACTGGCAATTCAACGGAATCCTTACCTTCACTTCAGGGCTGCCCTATGACGTGGGCGCTTCAGGAGACATTGCCAACACGGGAATGGCCGGCTGCTGTACTTATGGGTATGAACGCTTGAACCTGGTTGGCAACCCCACCCCCACGAACCAGTCCGCCGGTCATTGGCTTAACAGCAGCGCCTTTGCGGTGCCGGCCCCCTATACATTCGGCGACTTGGGCAGGAACGCTTTGCGCGCTGACTGGTACAAGAACGGCGACCTGTCGGTGTTCCGGCAATTCCCGTTTACGGAGACGAAGAAGCTGGAATTCCGATTCGAGGTGTTCAATTTCATGAACGCGCCGACCTGGAGCATTCCCGATCAGACCTACTCCGATCCCACCTTCGGGCAGGCTTTGAGCACGCGAAGCACCGAGCGGCGGCTGCAGTTTGCACTCAAGCTGTACTACTAGGTCGCGAGGCAAGTACCCTGAATAAACCCTCGTCATTCCCGCGAAAGCGGGAATCCACCAATGTGGGTCCCTGCCCCTCCCCCCGCTTCCATGGAGCGCCAGGTTCGCGGGGACAACGCCATTTGTGATTTTGGACAATCGACATTTTCACAGCAGCCGCCCATGCCCATCTGCGGGCGTGCCTTCGAGTGAAGTGCGAGGTCAGTGGGCCGCATGACTGCGCGATCAAATTCCAAGAGTCAACTGCTGACCGACCGGGTGTTCGACCTCCTGAAAAGAGAGATTGTCACCGGGGGCTTGAAGCCCGGCGAGTCTTTCAACGAAGCGCTGATGGCCAGGCGTTTCAACGCCAGCCGCACTCCCATCCGCGAGGCCTGTAATCAACTACGCAATGCAGGTCTGCTGCTCGCCATTCCGAACAAGGGCTATATCGTTTCCCCGATCACCATCAAGGATGTTCTGGACGTCTACCAGCTTCGACTGGTTGTGGAACCCGTATGCGCTGAATTCGCGGCCCGCAGTTTAAACCAGGGAGAAGTGGCGGAACTGGAAGCCATGCTTCAGCCGGAAAGGGAGCATCCGGAAGATGAACCGCATTTGGCCCTGATCGAATTCAATCGAGCCTTTCACCTTCGTCTTGCGCAGGCGACCAAGAACGACCGCATAACGTCGTTGATCGATTCGCTCCTCCTGGCGGCGGCGAGGATGGATTATGCCCTGATGCATTTGTATCCCACCGAGTGGACAGGACATGCGGAAATCATGGCGGCTCTCAAAGAACATTCGTCGATGAGAGCGCACGAAGCAATGTATCGTCACATACAACTCAGCCAGGAACGCATGTCTAAGATCTTTTGCAACGCGAGACTGGCTCTCTCGACGGTTTCCCCTAGAGGCGGACTCGAGATTTCGAAACCAGGGCTGGCGGATTCGACCCAGCTCAGGTAATCTTCTCAGCCCAAGGAATTTTCATACGTGCGTAAGCAGGTTGTGTTTTGAGTCCACTGCCGAGATTCTTCGCTCCGCTCAGAATGACAGCGTGGAAGGGTTTTTCCGCAGCCTCATAAGGAAGGAGCCATTCTTATGGATATCGATCGTCGAGCGTTTGTGAAACTTCTAACCGCGAGTCCCAGCCTTCTCTCTCCTTTTTCCACGTCGAACGCAACCGCCCATCCCGGTGCTTCGCCGGCATTGTCTTACCCCGGAAGTTCGAACCCACCTCTGCAATTGCCGTTTCGGCACATCCATCAGGATTTTCATACTTCCCCTGCCATTACCGGTGTCGCGGAAGATTTCCAGGCTGATGAATATGCCCGTACGCTCAAAGATGCGGCGGTGAATTCCATCACGGTCTTTGCCAAGTGCCACCACGGCATGGCTTATTACCCCTCGAAAGTCGGGGTTCAGCATCCGCACCTCAAGATCGATCTGTTAGGAGAAATGGTCGAGGCCTGTCACAAGCAGGGAATTCTGGTGGTTTCCTACATCAGCACGATGTACGACCAGCGGATGTGGCGGATGCACGGCGACTGGCGCGTGCTGAACGAAGACGGGAGTGAAGCCGGGCTGTTCGGAAAGGCCAGTCCGGTCCAGCCGGCACTGGGAAGGGTTTGCATCAATTCGGGCATGCTGGACTACCTTGCGGCGCAAGCCGAGGAGGTGATGAAGAACTACGACGTGGACGGGATGTTCTACGATAACATGTCTTATCCGATGGGCGGCTGTTGCTGCGCCAATTGCATCGCCGACCGCGAAAAGCTTGGGATGGATTCCACCAGCCCGGACGTTCGCGTCAAACACTCTCAAATCGTCATGGACCGGGCAATGACGAGGCTTGCGCCGATTGTCCAGAACAAGAAACCTGGGCTCCGTCTCTTCTTCAATGGCCCCATCGGCTACGATCGAGTGCCCTTCATCCGCGAGATTTTGAAGCATTACACCCACATCGAGATTGAGTCCTTGCCGGGTGGAAGCTGGGGATACAGCTTCTACGAAATGGCCGCACGCTACGAGCGAAACCTGGGACTCGAAACCATGGGGATGACGGGCGCATTTCATCGAAGCTGGGGTGATTTCGGCTCGGCGCGAAATCAAGCGGCGCTGGACTATGAGTGCTTCCGCATGCTCGCGGCGGGGAATCAATGCTGCATCGGTGACCACCTCCATCCCCGCGGCAAACTGAATGCCGTGGTTTATGCGCGCATCGGGAAAACCTTCCGCAGCGTGGCGGAAAAAGAGCCGTGGTGCCGGAACGCCAAGCCGCTGACCGAAATCGGCGTGCTCACCAACCTCATTCACGGCTACCACAAGGGTGGTTCCGGCTCGGATATCGGCGCCGCCAACATGTTGCAGGAGTTGCACCACCAGTTCGACGTCCTCGATACGGAGTCGCCATTCGACGCTTACAAGGTGATCATCCTTCCGGATTCCCACCGGCTGGACGGCCCTCTTCTTGCCAAGGTGCAGCAGTATCTGGCCGGCGGAGGAGCGCTGATCCTCAGCTACGAATCGGGGTTGGACGGAGAAGGAAAAGATTTTGCGCTGAAGGAAGTGGGCCTGACTTACGAAGGCCCATGGCCGCACGAAGTTCAATACCTGGAGGTTACGGACGCGGATTTCGGCCAGGGGCTTCCCCAGATGGTCGAGGTTCTGTACGAGAAAGGCGGAGCCGTCCGGTCGCAACCCGGTACCCAACTGCTTGGGCGCGTGTGGAAGGCCTACTTCGATCGCGATTACGAGCACTTTCAGGTGGAACAAACGCCGTACTCGGAACCGACCGATTACGTCGGGGCGGCGAAACGTGGCAAGGTGATCTACATTGCCTCGCCCATCTTCCGCATGTATGCCGACTATGCGTACGCATTCTACCGGCTCTTGGTGGGTAACTGCCTCGCGCAGTTTCTGCCCAACCCGCTGGTGAGATCTGAGGCGCCGACGGGCGCTCGGATCAGCGTCACCGAGCAGGCTGACCGCAAGATTGTGCATGTTATGTACTACACGCCGGAGCGCCGTGCCCCAGAGTTGGACATTGTGGAAGATGTCGTTCCGTTGGTTGACCTCAAGCTGGCTCTTCGCGTGAGCGTCAAGCCCAGGCAGGTCTACCTGGCGCCGCAGAAGAAGGTTCTCGAAGTCGATTTTCGTGACGGTTACGCGCACACCACCGTCCCCGCCGTGCGCGGACACCAGATGATAGTCTTCGAAGGTTGAGGCGTGCTCGACTGATGCCCCCACACTTCGCGTCGGTGTGTCGAATTACCGACAATTGCTGGAAACTCGACAATTACAACCTGCCCTTGATCCCTTCGAATCGGCTTTGCGCCGCGTCAAACTTCCATCGAACAGTTGATGTGCAAAGGGATAGTTGCAACCGACGAGCCTGCGCGGCTTTTGGAACCAGGCTTGCACCTTTACTTACGGGCAATTATCGAAACCTAGACAATTAATATGGCCGACAGCGTTGACGGTCTTAGCGACTTGCGAGCCGATAGCTCTGCAGCCGGGAGTCCGGTGTCTCCTCAGCCGTCTGAGCCTTGGCGGCCCAAGGTCAACCCCTGGCTGATTGGCGTCATCGTGGCTATGGCCGCTTTCATGGAGGTGTTGGACACCAGCATCGCCAACGTCGCTCTGCCCTACATGGCGGGCAACCTTGGCGCGAGCAACGACGAGAGCACCTGGGTGCTGACTTCCTACCTCGTTTCGAACGCCATCGTGCTGCCCATCAGTGGATGGTTCGCGACGGTTCTGGGACGCAAGCGGTTCTTTATGATCTGCCTCACGGTGTTCACGCTTAGTTCTCTGCTCTGCGGCTTCGCGCCCAGCCTCGCGGCAATGATCTTGTTCCGGGTTATGCAGGGCGCGGGCGGCGGCGGGCTCCAGCCGATGTCGCAAGCGATCCTGGCGGACGTCTTTCCGCCCCAGCAGCGCGGCCAGGCCTTCGCGCTGTATGGCATCACGACGATCATTGCGCCCACGATCGGCCCCACGCTGGGCGGGTGGATCACGGATAACTACTCCTGGCGATGGATCTTCTTCATCAACCTGCCGGTAGGCATCCTGGCGTTGTTCCTGGTCTATCGTCTTGTCGAAGACCCGCCTTGGGCAAAGCGCATAGCGGGCGCGGGAGTGAAGATCGACTACATCGGTGTAGCCCTGCTCACACTTGGCGTGGGTGCGCTTCAAATCATGCTCGACAAGGGGCAGGAGGACGACTGGTTCGGCTCTCAATTCATCCTGACCCTGGCCATCATTGCAGGCATCGCACTCGTTTCCCTGGTCGTCTGGGAATGGTTCTACAAGCAGCCTATCGTGGAAGTGCGGCTCTTCAGAAATCTGAACTTCCTCGGCGCCAACGCCATGATGTTTGTGCTGGGAATCATGCTGTTCTCGAGTCTCGTCATGATGCCGCTGTTCCTTCAAACGCTCATGGGCTACACGGCGTCGTCCGCAGGGCTGGTGCTATCGGGCGGCGGCCTACTGCTGCTGTTCGAAATGCCCATCGTGGGGCTGCTCGCCTCCAAGGTGCAGGCGCGTTACATGATTGCCTTCGGCTGGCTGGCGCTCTCGCTCGCCATGTACTATTCCACCCAGCATCTCGACCTTGATATCAGCTTTCGCTTTGCCAGCACTTTGCGCGTGGTACAAGTGTGCGGCCTGGGCTTCCTCTTCGTCCCCATCAACCTGGTGGCCTACATAGGCATGCCCACGGCAAAGAGCAACAGCGTGGCAGGCCTGGTGAACTTCATGCGCAACATCGGGAGCAGCATCGGGACGTCAATGGTAACCACACTGATTGCGCGCCGGGCGCAATTTCACCAGGTTTATCTGGCGCGGCACATTGCTCCCGGCCAGCCGACCTTCACCCAAGCCGTGAAGGCGCTGGCGGCGCACCTGGCGGTATCCGGCCTCGACGCCACGCGGGCCATGAGTCAGGCTTATGGCCGGGTTTATCGGGCGCTGATCGGCCAGGCAACCACTCTGGCCTATATCGATACATTCTGGGTTTTGTGCCTCGGCGCGGGAATCATGTTTTTCCTGTCTTTTGCATTGAAGAAGAATGAGCCGGGCGGCGGTGGCGAGGCTGCCATTGGCTAGTCTGAATTTCTCACCGCTCTCGGGCGGTCGTTGAAGGGCAGGGCTAAAAGAGGCTGCGGAAAAACTAGTCTAGGCTGTCATCCTGAGGAGTCAGAGGCGGTCCTGAGTGGAACGAAGGAAGGATCTCCGCACTTCCATGAATTCACAACTGCCAAGATTCTTCGCTGCTTTGAAAATGTCGATTATCCACAACCACAAACGTCGTCCCCGCGAAAGCGGGGACCCACCGTCCGTGGATTCCCGCTTTCGCGGGAATGACGTGTGTTTAGGGAAATGGGGAATCACATTTTCATGGTTCCAGGGTGCCGCTGGCGGCAGTGCGGACTGCTATGAAAATAGGCCAACACAACACGAGTGGATCCCCGCTTTCGCGGGGATGACGCACAGGTTGTCATTCCCGCGAAAGCGGGAATCCAGCCTCTTTTCATGCACAGTGGTCAGCCGAAAGATCATGGCATCTTCGCTCAGAATGACAGCGCCGAGGTATGGCGATGATCCGAGTCATCACGGTTGAGCGCGAATACGGGAGCGGGGGAGGCGACATCGCGGCCGCGGTGGCGTCGCGCCTGGGCTGGAAGCTCTGGGACCAGTTGTTGACTGAGGAGATTGCCCGCCGGATGGACTGCCCGAGCCGCGCCGTGGAGGAGCACGAGGAGAAACGCGACCCCGTGTACAGCCGCCTGCTCAAGGCCTTCATGCGCGGCAGCTTTGAAGGCAGCTTGAACGCCCCGCGGTTGAAAACGGTGGACACCGATTGCGTGCGCGAGGTCGTGCAGCAACTCCTGCCGCAGATCGCCGAGGCCGGCAACTGCGTGATCGTGGGGCGAGGATCGGCGTTTTATCTCGGCAACCGGCCTGATGCCTTTCACGTTTTCATTTACGCTCCCTTCGTCGAAAAGGTCCGCCGGCTTCAGGCGCGAGGCAAGAATGAGAAGGAGGCGCACGAACTCGTGGAGACTGTGGACCGCGACCGCGCGGACTTTATTAAGCGTTATTTCAACGTCGATTGGCCCGGAAGGCACCGTTTTCACTTGATGGTTAATTCCGGCGCGGGTGATGACGTGGCGGCCGGCATCATCCTTGATGCGATCGGACGGTATGCGAAGCGGCAGAGTTGAGCGGCAAACTTGATTGCATCAGGAGTGGCAATGCCTCGTAACTACCGGTCCCAGGGTGTGGCGCGTGCGTTCTTGCTCCTCTTAACCGCGCTTTCGGCATGTCCAACCTCGAGCAAGGCACAAGGCCAAAGTCCTTTTCTCGGCAGTGTTCCCACTGGGCAGGCCACCGGATCGACCCTCGATCTTTCTCTCAAAGATGCCGTGGCGCGCGCGCTGAAATACAACCTGGGAGAGATTGAGAGCGCCCAGAACACGCGGACGGCGCGCGCCGTTCGCCTCCGTAGCCTCAATGCCCTTCTGCCAACGCTTGCGATGCGGGTGAGCGGCCAGGTGGAGCAGCTCAACCTCAAGGCCCTCGGGTTCAACATCTCAATTCCCATTCCGGGTGTGAGAATTCCCGTGGTCGTAGGGCCATTCAGTGTCGCGGATGCGCGGGCCTATTTCTCGCAGGAACTATTCAACTGGTCCGACATCAAGAATCTGAAGTCGTTGACGGAATCCGCAAAGGCTGCGCAGTCCGCCTACAAGAGCGATCGAGACCTGGTGGTGTTCACCACCGGCAGTGCCTATCTTCTGGTGATTTCGGATCAGGCCACGCTGGATTCGACGCGCGCTCAACTCCAGACGGCCCAGACGCTCTATCAGAACAGCGTCGACCAGAACAAGCAAGGCGTGATCGCGAGCATCGATTTGCTGCGAGCCCGCGTGGAAATGCTGACCCAGCAGCAGCGGCTGATTGCTTCGGAGAACCAGGTTGCCATCGACAAGCTGACGCTCGCGCGGGTGATCGGGCTGCCGAACGGCCAGGAGTTTCGCCTGACGGACTCGGTTCCTTACCAGCCGCTCGAAAACATGACTTTGCCGCAGGCCCTCGACCAGGCACGCTCGACGCGCCCCGACTATGCGAGCGCCCAAGCGCAAGTTCGCGCCGCACAACTGGCCTCTCAGGCTGCCGCTGCCGAAAACTATCCTTCCTTGTCGACGGCGACGGACTTTGGCGCCATTGGCAGGCCGAATTTCGACTCCTCGCGTGAGACTTTCTCATTTGCCGTTACGCTGAACATACCTGTATTTCAAGGCAGCCGTGTGCGGGCAGACAAACTTCAAGCGGACGCTGCGCTCCGGCAACGTCAAGCCGAACTTGCCGACCTCGAGGGCAAAATCGACGACCAGGTTCGCACCGCTTTCCTCAATCTCAAGTCCTCCTCCGAACTTGTCTCGGTAAGCAAGAGCAACATCGACCTCGCCAACCGGACGCTCGCGCAAGCGCAGGACCGGTTCAAGGCAGGCGTTGCGGATAATCTCGAGGTCGTACAGGCGCAGGAATCGGTGGCCGCTGCGAATCAGTCCTACATCGGCAGCCTTTATTCCTTCAACCTGGCGAAAATCTCCCTCGCGGAAGCGATGGGCACTGCCGAACAATCAGCGCTGCAATATCTAGGAGTGAGGTAACCATGGCAACCACAACTGCGGGGCCCCCAGGGACGGTGAATCCCGGCGAAGCAGGTTCGGGCGGCCTGGGAGTAGGCCCGGGCCGGCCGCCGGCGCGGCGCTCGAAGGCGCGCTTGAGAGTCCTCCTGGTGGTTGTTGGAATCGCGGTTATCGTGGGGGCGGTTCTGCTCTATCGCCACCTTACCGCTTGGGAGTCCACCGACGATGCCGAGGTTAACGGCTACATCTATCCGGTCAGTTCCCGAGTGCCGGGTTACGTGACGCGTGTAACGGTTGACGATAATCAATATGTCGAAGCCGGCACCGTGCTGGTGCAGCTTGACCCCGAAGACTTCAAAGTTGCACTCGCCAACGCCAAGGCAACTCTGTTGAACGATCAGGCCAGCGCCGGCGCCTTGCAGACCAACGTTCCTATCACTTCCGTGAACACCTCGAGCGTGCTCTCGGGAGCGCATGCGGACATCGACAGTGCCAATGCCGGCCTCGCCGCCGCCCAAATGCAGTTCGAGGCTGCGCAGGCTTCACTGCGTCAAGCCGAGGCGAACGACCTCAAGGCCCAGGACGACGTGAGCCGGTACAAGCCGCTGGCCGCCAAAGACGAGGTCCCGCAACAACTCTACACTCAGTCCGTAGACAGCCAGAAGGCCACTGCGGCTGCGGTTGAGGCGGCCCGAGCGGCTTCCGCAGCAGCCGAGCAGATGGTTGATCAGGCTCGCGCCAAGCTCGCCCAGACCCAGGCCCAGTTGGCATATGCCCAAACTCGCCCGCAGCAAATATCGGTGCAACGATCCCGGGCGCAAGCGGCGGAAGCGGAGGCTGAAAAGGCCTCCGCGCTCTTCGTGCAGGCGCAACTGAATCTCGAATACACCACCATTGTGGCTCCCGTCAGCGGCGTGGTGGGACAACGGTCGGTGCAGCCCGGGCAGAACGTCGTGCCGGGTCAGCAATTCATGACGATCGTCCCCTTGGACAGCCAGAATATCTGGGTGACCGCTAACTTCAAAGAAACCCAACTGAGGAATATGCGCTCCGGCCAGCCCGCAAAGATTTCCGTGGATACGTACGGCCGCACCTACAACGGACACATCTTGAACATTGCGGGCGCCACCGGCGCGCTTTACAGCCTGCTGCCGCCCGAGAATGCCACCGGAAATTACGTGAAGGTCGTGCAGCGAATTCCCGTCAAGATTGTGTTCGACAAGGGTCAGGACCCTGACCACCTTCTGCGGCCGGGAATGTCGGTAGAGCCCAACGTCAGGGTGCGATAAGCGGCTGGGATGCCGGGCGAGTGCAGTGCGTCACAGAGTTCTTTACCTATCGAAATTGGCTGGCGCAGAGCGAAGCTCTGCGATTTTCCTGGATTGGACACTTGCAGATCCCCAGAGCTTCGCTCTGCCACAGCCAGTCGAATCGGAGTTGATTCCCGCCTGCGAACGACTTTCTGTCTCTTGCAATAACTAGATTAATAGGCTACTATAATATCGTGATTCGTGCTGAAGCCATGGCCTGCGCCGAACGCTTGGCCTCTTGTTGTTTGCGGCTTTGCCGCCCCGCTGTGCGGTAAGGCTCAGCCTTTCCGGCCGAATACCCGATATCTATGCGCCTCCGCCCCGTCTGGAAGGCTGAGCCTTCCAGACGGGGCGGAGGAGGTTTCTCATCGAAGCCGTACTTCGGAAGGGCGCAGCCCTTCCGCACAGCAAGCGGCCAAGCCGCCAGTCACATTCGACAGGGTCGATCGTCGGTCGTAATTTGACAGGTCTAGGGCTCGCCCTAACCTTGTCGGGGCCGGCAGAAATGCGGGGACGGCAAGCCGTCCAGCAACTATTTGAAATTGAACGGAACAAAGCGATAATGTCTATGAAAACAAAGGACAATGTCAAAAAGTCGAGGAGTTAAGGAGTCGAGAAGTTGAGGAGTGCAGACCAAGGCCCGACCGAGAGCCGCGCCCTCCGGCCACAGGCCAGCCGGAAGGCGCGGACAGCTCCTCGAATGCTCAACTCCCTCAACTTTTCAACTTCTCGACTGCAAAATCGAGGGAACAAAGCGAGAATGTCTATGAAAACAAAGGAGCGGGCACGACCGCCGCAGTGGGCCTGCGATTGGTGAACCAAGGGGAGGGTGGCGAGTTGAGGAGGTAAGTTTTCGGGTCGAAATGTTATACTAGTGGGTGTGGGACAGAATGTCGGGGTGTGGCCGCTCGGCTATCGCTCGCGGTGCGCCCAGACCGGTGGCCTTCACTCGCTTGACACCATGGGGCACTTTCCCAAGCCTGCTTGGTGGTTCGAGCCTTGAAGGCGCCACTCCCGCGCTATCAAACCCTCAGGTGTGTCTTTAGCATCGTTCGTAACGGCCCTGCGAAGCAACTTCCGCGAAGTTGGAGGGAGAGATGGGCAATTGCCTCACAGATCATCTCGACAATACAGGAGCGGCCGAATGGCCCGACCGAGTTTCCGTCGCGGATGTTCGCGCACGCCAAAGTGCGTCCCTGCGGCACATGCACTCGGAACTGGTGGGCCAGAGCCGGGCGCTCAAGGAAGTATTGGCACAGGTCGAAATGGTGGCCCCCACGGACTCGACGGTGCTCGTTGTAGGAGAGACCGGCACGGGCAAGGAGCTGATCGCGCGCGCGCTGCACGAGCTGGGCACGCGTCGAGCGCAGCCCTTCGTCAAGGTGAACTGCGCCGCCATTCCTACGGGGCTTCTCGAAAGCGAACTGTTCGGCCACGAGCGGGGCGCTTTCACCAGCGCCGTCTCGCAGCGCATCGGCCGCTTCGAGCTGGCGCATCCAGGCACGCTATTGCTGGATGA
The DNA here is from genome assembly GCA_963770415.1 of uncultured Acidobacteriota bacterium. GTDB lineage: Bacteria > Acidobacteriota > Terriglobia > UBA7540 > UBA7540 > CAVROP01. Next base: position 349,740 of record CAVYPU010000024.1, on the reverse strand, counting down.
GGTCGGAGATATCCCGCTGGAGTTGCAGCCCAAGCTGCTACGCGTTTTGCAGGAGCAGGAATTCGAACGTCTGGGTAGCGCGCGAACCTTGCGCGTGGATGTTCGACTGGTGGCCGCCACCAGTCGCAACCTGGCGCAGATGGTAGAAGACCACGAGTTTCGCGGTGACCTCTATTACCGCTTGAATGTCTTCCCGATCACCATTCCGCCGCTGCGCGACCGGCGCGAGGACATTCCCCTTCTCGCCTGGCACTTCCTCAAGAAATACTCCCAGCAGATGCGCAAGCTGATCGACCGGATTCCGGAAGAGACCCTGCAGGCGCTCACCCGCTATCATTGGCCCGGGAATATTCGCGAATTGCAGAACGTCATCGAACGCGCCATCATCCTGACGCAAGGGAATACGCTGAGAGTTCCGCTCGAAAAGCTGGAGAGAACTCCCGCCTCTCAGCAGGCGAACCGCGCCGTGACGCTGAGAGAGGCCGAACGGCAGCACATCCTGCGGACGCTCGAGGAAACCGAATGGGTGATCGGAGGCGCTCGCGGCGCTGCGGCCCGGCTCGGCCTGCCTCGCACCAGCCTGATTTACCGCATGCAGAAGCTGGGTATCCCAGGACGCCGGGAAGTCTGCCTGGCCTTCGCCGAATCGCGGGGTGTGGCCCCGCAGCGGTTCGAAGACGCCCCTCACGCCGCTGGCTTTCGGAAAGCTCGTCAATGATTCCCCTCCTTGCTAACGAGGGGCCAGGGGAGTGGCCATCTCGAGCGCTGCGCCCCGCCATCTTATTTCCTCCTCGCACCGAGGAGGGCGGTCGTTATCAGCGTAGGCGCCCACGGTAGTCCGTTAGATCAAATATGAACTCCTCGCTTCCCATCGTTTACCTGGCCCGCCACGGCGAAACCGCGTGGAGTCTCACGGGTCAACATACGTCGCGTACCGACCTGCCGCTGACTGAACGCGGGGAGCGCAACGCCCGCGCTTTGGGGGAGCGGCTGAAAGGAATGAAGTTCGCCAAAGTGTTGGCAGTCCCTTGCGGCGCGCGCGTCGCACCTGCGAGCTGGCGGGCTATGGCGCTACGCCCGAGATCGACAGCGACCTCGTGGAATGGAACTACGGGGAATATGAGGGACGCCGGACCTCCGAAATTCGTGCTGAGAGGCCCGGCTGGCAACTGTTCCGCGATGGCTGTCCTGGAGGTGAATCTCCGGAGCAGGTTGGGGGGCGCGCTGACCGCGTGCTCGGTCGCCTGCGCGCGGTTGAAGGTGACACGCTGCTTTTCTCGAGCGGCCACTTCTTGCGTGTGCTGGCTGCCCGCTGGATGGGTCTTGAGCCGGGCGGGGGCTGTCACCTCCTGCTGAGCACCGCAAGCCTGAGCGCGCTTGGCTACGAACACGACCTGTCCCAATCGGTGATCTGCCTCTGGAACGACACCCGGCACGTCGAGACCGGGCCGAATCAGGTTTAACAAGGGAATAGAGGGGAGCCACCCATGACCTCGGCAGCAGATAACGGGATTGTGAACACGCCCAGCAACCATTCCGTGGACGAAACCGTGGAAAAGCTCGAAGCGATACTTCAGGCGAAAGGTGTGGCTCTGTTTGCGCTTGTCGATCACAGTGGCGAGGCGGCCAAAATCGGAATCGCGATTCGCCCCACCAAACTGCTCATCTTCGGCAACCCCAAAGCAGGAACGCCATTGATGCTGGCCGCACCGAGCAGCGCCCTCGATCTTCCGCTGAAGCTGCTCGTCTGGGAAGACGCGCAAGGCAAAGTCTGGATTTCGCACAACAGCCCGCAATATCTCCAGGCTCGGCACCACCTGCCGCAGGACTTGATGCAGAACATCGCGGTGGTGGACATGCTCGCGGCCAAGGCGGCAGAGTAGCATCGATACGGCGCAGATCCGATGACCGATGGGCCCGCGCAGGTATTTGAGATCCTAGGAAAGGCGAGCCGGCTTTTCGTGCTCCTTCACTTCGTCCAGGATGACAGTGATGCTGCCTTGTCGATGCGGAGATGCGCGAGCCTTAGTTGGTTACTGGTAAAGTCGTGGCGCTGGGTTCTTCCCGCGATGGCGGCGCTCTCTGCCGAATGGACAGCGTAATCTTGAAGAATACAGTAATCATCAGCGTGCCGACAGCCCAAACGCCGACGCTGATCAGTATCTCGGGCAAGGTGGGAACATAGGGCGTCACATCGCCGAGCGGCGACGGCACAAAGCCACCGACCACCTGGCAGACTCCCTTGTCGATCCAAACCGAGAGAAAAGCAACGGAGCAGGCCGCGACGAGCGTACGTTCGTTCCTGCGCACTCCCGGAATGAGAAGCAGGAGAAGCGCCACGACCATGAGCGCTAAGGAGAGTCGCCCTAAGACTAGCAGCATTGTTGCGGAGCCACGCGTTCCCGTGTAGAGGATCTGGAAATGCTCGAGCAACGAGGGAACCTGGCTGTAGAACGAAGTGAAAAGCTCCATCAGCAGGAAGAACACGTTGATCGTCATCGCGTAGGTCACAATCACGGCGAGTGCGCCGATGGCCTTGTTGCCCACGTCGTAACCCGTCAGCTTGCGCAGCAGCAGGCAGAGGAGAATCAGAAGAGCCGGGCCCGAGGCAAATGCCGAAGCCAGGAAGCGGGGCGCCAGGATCGCCGTGAGCCAGAACTCCCGCCCCGGCAGGCCGGCATAAAGGAAGGCGGTTACGGTGTGAATGCTGATGGCCCAGGGAATGGAAAGCAGGATGATGGGCTTGATCCATCGCCGGCGCGGCGATGCCTTTTCGCTCCGCGCGCAGTGTAACCAGCGCGATCACGGCGTTCAGCACGAGATACCCGCCGAGCGATACCATATCCCAGAACATCATGGAACGCGGGGTGGGATAGAGCAGGACGTTCAACAATCGCGAAGGCTGCCCCATGTCCACCAAAGATAAACAGCATGCACATGATGACGGCGGAGATAGCCAGGAACTCGCCGAGGATCGCCATGCGCGCGAATTCCTTGTGGTCGTGCAGGTAATAGGGCAGTACCACCATGACCGCCGACGCGGCAACCCCCACCAGGAAAGTGAACTGCCCGATGTAGAGTCCCCAGGTGACGTTGCGGCTCAAGACCCGGTGATGCCCAGGCCGTAGGTTAGCTGCCGCAGATAGCAGAGAACCCAACCGCGATGACCGCGACAGGCAAGCATCCAGGTCCAGTAACTCCTGCTGCCAGCAAGCGCTTTTTCGATCATGAACATGAGCACATCTCACACGAGGTAGAAAACATCCGGCTGCGTTCCGAGCTCGGGCTTGCGGCGGATGGCGTAGCGGGACCCAAGGAGTTGCCGCACCTCGGAGTTCGGATCCGCCAGGTTGCCGAACGCCAGGGCCTTTTCCGGACAAGCCTCGACGCAGGCGGGCGGGCGGCCCGTGGCAAGCCGCTCCTCGCAGAAGTTGCACTTCTCCACCACTCCTTTGGTGCGGGTGGGAAAATCCGCGTTCAATGCCGGGATGTAAGGGCGCGGGTCGAACCAATTGAAGCTCCGGGAACCATACGGGCAGGCGGCCATGCAATACCGGCAGCCGATGCAGCGGTGCCAGTCCATCATCACGATGCCGTCTTCCCTTTTCCATGTGGCCTGGGTCGGGCAGACGCGCACGCAGGGGGGATTGTCGCAATGGTTGCAGAACACCATCACCGGATTGGTGCGGACCACCGCGCTCGTGAAGTCGTCTCCCTGGGTTGGGAAAGCATTCGCGAAAGACTCCTTCCAGATCCACTTGACCTCGTGCAGCGCATCGTTAATGGCGGGAACGTTGTGGGCCTTGTGACAGGCGTGGATGCAATCGACGCACCCATCCTTCTTGAAACACTTGCTGGAATCGACAACCATGGCCCAGCGTGTGTGGAGGGCTGGTTCGTTCGCGGTCGCCGTTTTTCCCTCCGAAACACCAGCGAGCGCGCCCATCGCCCTCTTGGCGGTCGCCACAAGCAGCGAAAGCCCGCTGAGCTTGAGGAATCCCTTTCGCGTCATCTTCATTTCGCGCTCCCACGTAGCGTGGTCAGTCACGATGCTAGACCTCAGACAAGGGCGGGGTCTACTTCCTAGCCAACTTTGGGTCCACGTGGCAGTCCCAACAGTTGACCGACACTGCGGCGTAATTGTGGCAGCGGTCGCAGAAGTCAGCCTTGTTCGCGTGGCAGCCCGCGGAGAGACAAGTCCCAGTGAAGCCCATGGCGTACGTCCTGCCGCTCGATGCCCTATAGGAATGCATGCCATGCCGCACCACAGAATCGCGCCAGTCCACGAGCAAGCGCATATGGGAAGTGCGCATGTAGCCGCGCGGCGCAATACACTCCTTCTCCTGAGCCGGAAGAATCGGTTGGGGGCCACGCGGTGTCGTACCTGCTGCCAGGTTGTGCCAGACCGGGAAAGTAATCAGGCCCAGAAAGACCAGTAGGCCCGAGTAGATTGCGCCGCGATCACGCATGCTCCGGCGCCTCCTTGCCCGGGAGCGGTTCGCCGCGCAGATCGGCGGTTCTTTCCTTCTCACCCTTCATGACCAGCGCGTTGCCCACCAGTTCGTGCACGCCTGCCACCTCAACGCCGGGCGACCAATATTCGAGCAAGGGAGGCAGTGTGGCTTTATCGATGGCGCATATGCAGGCGACCAGGTTCACGCCGAATGTGTCGCGAACGTGCTTGACCGCATTCGCGCGAGGCAACCCGCCGCGCAGACGCACTTCCAGGTTCTCATCAGTCCCGATGCCCGCCCCGCTCCCGCAGCAGAAGGTCTGCTCCCGGATCGTATTCTCAGGCATCTCGTGAAACTCGCGGCATACGTGGCGCAGAATGTAACGTGGCTCCTCGAGCAGCCCCATGGCCCGCGCAGGGTTGCAGGAATCATGGAAGGTCACTTTCCATCGATCGTTGCGGCTTGTGTCGAATTTGAGCTTATCGTGATGGATCAAGTCCGCGGTGAACTCGCAGATATGGACCATCTTGGTCGAGCGCGCGTTCTCGAAGCGGGTTCCGGTCGCGGGCGAGGTCGGCGTCTCCAGAGAATCCACCGGTCCGTTCATCGTGTCCATGTACTGGTGGATAACCCTCCACATGTGGCCGCATTCGCCGCCCAGAATCCATTTCACGCCCAGCCGCTTTGCCTCCGCGTAAATCTTCGCGTTCAAGCGTTTCATCATTTCGTGGGACTGAAACAGTCCGAAGTTTCCGCCCTCTGAAGCATAGGCGCTGAACGTGTAGTCGAGGCCCACTTCGTGCAGCAGCATCAGATAACCGAGAAGGGTGTAGTAGTGGGGCATCGCAAAGTAGTCGGCGGAAGGCACGATGAACAGGACCTCAGCGCCCTTACGGTTGATCGATGCCTCGACGCGTACGCCGGTGATCTCCTCGAGCTCGTCCACCGCGAAATCGATGCTGTCCTTGAACGCGTGTGGCTGGACTCCCAGATGATTGCCCGTCCGGAAGCAGTTTGCCGCCGGTTCCAGCACCCAGTTGATATTGCACCCCACGAGGTTCAGAAGTTCACGGCCGATCATCGTCACCTCTGCGGTGTCGATCCCATATGGGCAAAAGACCGAGCAGCGGCGGCACTCGGTGCACTGATAAAAGTAATAGAACCATTCCTTGAGTACGTCTTCAGTGAGTTCCCGCGCGCCCGCGAGCTTGCCGAAGAGCTTCCCTGCGCTTGTGAAGTAGCGGCGGTACACGGAACGGATCAACTCCGCCCTCAGCACCGGCATGTTCTTGGGGTCGCCCGAGCCGATGTAGAAATGGCACTTGTCGGCGCACGCTCCGCAGCGAACGCAGATGTCCATGAAGAGGCGAAAGGAGCGGAACTTCTTGAGCCTGTCCCGCATGCCCTCCAGGATGATTCGCTTCCAGTCCTGCGGCAGCTTCCAATCCCTGTCGAACGGTTGCCACGCCCTGGGATTGGGAAGGTCGAGATATTGCACGTTCTTGGGCGCCGCGCTGTAGCACATGGCGCCCTTGCGAAACTCGACGTGCGAATCCATCCAGTCCTCGCGGGGCGGCTGGTAATCAATCAGCGTCAGTTGGTCGGGCTTCGGGTTAGCCATGGTCGATCACTTGTCAAGCGGCAAGCCGGCAGCGACCATCTTGTCGCGGAACTCCGCCTCCCACTCTTCGTAGGCGTGCACCTTAACCGGATAGTCCCAGGGATTAATGTGCCTCTTCGCACGACTGTTGTTCGCAAGGTTCCGCGTGGGACTCAGAAAAACGCCCCCCATGTGCATCAGCTTGCTGAATGGGAAATAAGCGGCAAGCAGGCTCAGCAGAAACAGGTGCACGAAAAACAGCGGCTCAATCTCGCTGGGCACGACGGGGGAGAAAGTTGCAAGGCCAATGGCGAGTTGCTTCACGGCGACGACATCAACTCGCATAAAGTACCGCATCCAGATTCCTGAAACCACCAACCCCAGGATCAAGAAGAGAGCGAAATAATCGGCGAACAAGGAAATGTACCGAACTTGAAGGCTCGTTAGCCTCCGAAGCAATAGATAGAGGAGCGCTGCCACAACGACCACGTCGCTCACATACAGAACGGGAGTGCCCATCTGGAAAAAGCCATCCATCTTCTCAAGCATCAAAACCAGACGCGGAACGGGTTCGATGAGAAAACGCAGATGCCGCAAGAAGATAATGAGCAAGGACCAATGAAATGCCAGCGCTCCGAGCCAAAGGAACTTTCCCTCACCGTAAGTGAGCCGGGGACCTTGCCGTAGTTCTGTAATGGTGTTCCGGAACAAGGAACGGAAGAGCAGGATTTCGAGCGCCATTCTCGCGACCACGCCCGCAGTGCTAGTGGGACTTTCGAACCAGTTCGCCTTGATCCACGGAAGTGACTTCTGCTGGCCGCAAGTGGTTGGGATGCGGAACGGCACCGGAGAAAGCGACCAGAGGACTACTCGGCGGGAAGCACCTACGAGGAAGAGCGCGATTGCGGCGTAGGGTAATAAAACCGCGAACAACCAGCGCAGGTGCTCCACTTGCGACAGGAAGAACGCAGCGGCCGCAAGTGTCAGCACGAGAATGAATGAGCCGAACAACTTCATGTGCAATTGCCTCGCACTGCAAAACCCAAAGCACTCACCACAGGGCCCTCAGAGTTCGCAGAGAAAGGTCGAGTTTCTCCTCTGTGGTCTCTCTGCGCTCTGTGGAGAGTCTTCTAGGCACGGCGAACGCGGAGAACTACCTCAACTGACTCATCCTTTCCCAAACGAACACCTGGCGTTGACGCTCCCGGGCCTTGATCTCGTCAATCTCTTTCCGGCACTTCATGTCCAGATCGGTGGCGAGCGAAGCCAACTCCTCGATTCTCTTTTGCCAGGTCGGAGGGATATCTCCCTCTAGGGTTTCGTGCAGAATCTGATGCAACCCGGAAACGAACTCTGTAGCCTGGGCGGGTGTAAAATCCTGCACAGCCCGCAGCCTAACGACACTTTCTAGAGCGGGATTGCTCTTGGCTGCTTCCATCTCGCCGGTGATCTCATCGAGCAGCGTCGCGAGCCCTTCCCTTAGAGTGTTACCCACAGGGTTGCGGAAGCGGTCCTTCGCGTTGCGCAGAAACTGCGCGGTCTGGCTTGGGTAGCTCGCCAGCGTCTGCTCGAGCCACTTCTCGAGAATCAAGTCCCGCTTTTGCGCTAAGTCTTTCACTGTTTTCTTCCGGCACTACGCCGGCGCGGGCCGGATGAGGGTCTCCCCATTTGGCCGCACTGTTCCCAGCCACAAACCGGCCGCTACACACACCCCGTGGGTTTCGGCAGACCCGCAAGCTTGCACGCTCCCTTGGCGGGTCCCGAGGGAAACAGGTCATAAATCTCTTTCAGCTTGAACCCCGTCTCCTTGCAAAGTTTCCGAATCATAGGAGCGATGCCGAATTGCAAGTAATAACTATGGAGATAATCAATCACCTTCCAATGGTTCTCCGTGATTTCAGCAACGCCTTCAGTAGTGGCGAAGTCGCACGCCACTTCATGGTTCCAGATCTCAGGATTTTGTAAAAAACCGTCTTCATCCACTTCGTACTTCTTTTCGCCCACTTCAAAGACAGGCATAGTTCGAACTTCCTCCCGTTCTAAATCATCTCAATGTGCCCCGTCGGACACGCGTCGGCGCACTTCTTGCACCCGTTGCACAGCTCCAGCTTTACGCTGTAGTGCTCACCCTTGGGCAGTCTCACGAAACAGTTATCGGTGCAGTACATCCAGCAATTCTCGCAGTCCATGCACATGCCGCAGGACATGCACCGCTTGCTTTCGTCGATCGCTTGAGACTCGGTCAAACCCGACTCGACCTCGGCCTCGATCGTGCGCCGCTCGAAAGGAATGCGCCGGCGCTCGTGGCGCGCAGCCGGCTTGTACCAGTCGAGCTTCAGACGCTTTCGAGACATGTCCGGCGGCAGCATTCGACGCACCGGTTGTTTGCCACGGAGATAGCCATGGATGGCCTCGGCCGCAAGCGGCCCTGCGAAATGGCCACGCTCGCAAGGCCCAGCTCGACATCATCGCCGCCCGCGTACACTCCTTCCACGCTTGTTGCTCCCCATTCATCAATCTTGATCCACTCCCTGCCCGAGCGCAGTCTGTCGAATCCTTCTAACTCAGGTTCCTGGCCAATGGCCGCAATGATTGCCGTAGCCTTGAGATCAAACTCCGAGCCAGGCTTGGGCACGGGCCGCGGCCGCCCGGATGCATCCGGCGTGCCGAGTTCCATGCGGATGCAGCGTGCCCCAACCGCCGCTCCATCTCTCAGCAGGATCTCCACTGGCGCGGCCAGGAATTCAATTCGCGCTCCCTCTTCGCGTGCCCCTTCGATTTCCGATTTGATGGCCGGCATCTCGGCGCACGTGCGGCGATACACGAGCGTAACTTCGGCTCCCAGTCGCCGGCAGACGCGCGCAGCATCGATGGCCGTGTCGCCGCCACCGATCACTAGAACCTTTCCGCCGACACGCACCTCGCCGCCGCTGTCTAAGCGGTTGAGAAACTCGGTTCCAGTCCACACGCTTGGTGCATCGTCACCAGGTATGCCCAGCTTCAAGCCCTTGTGGGCGCCGATGCCCACAAACACCGCGCGGTACTCCTGGCGAAGCTGACCGAGCGAGATGTCCCTTCCGACGACGAAATTGCATTTCAACTCTACTCCGAGATCGAGAATTCTCTGAATTTCTGCATCCAGGATCTCGCGCGGCAGACGATAGTGGGGAATACCATAACGCAGCATGCCGCCCGCCTGGTTGAGGGCCTCAAACACGGTTACCGTATAACCCCGCCGGGCAAGTTGGTAGGCGCACGAAAGCCCCGCCGGACCCGCGCCTACCACGGCTACTTTTTCGAGGTGGCGCTCTTCCCCTAGCATCGAGAGCTTCAAGTGCCTGGCGATTCCAAAGTCCCCCACGAAGCGTTCCATGGCGTTGATGGCAACGGCCCCGTCTTTGTCTTTGCGGCTGCACGCATCTTCACACGGGTGCGGGCATACCCTGCCGCAGACCGCCGGAAATGGATTCCGCTCGACGATCTTCTCCCAGGCGATCTGGCAGGCCTGTTCAGGAGTACGGCCGTAGGCTTCTGCCTGGGCGATGATCGCGAGCCATCCCCGGCGTCACTCCCATTCGGGCAATGGCTGACGCAGGGCGGCGTCTTCGGGACAAACCAGGGCCGCAAGGGGCTGATCTCGGCTCCTGCGGAGGTCGCCGCTTTGATGACCGGTCTCTTCACCGCCTTGAAAAGAGGCATTGCAACATTGCCTTTCGAACCGCCGCCGTTCCCGCGAAAGCGGGAACCCAATCCGACCACGTCGCAATTGCGAAGACAGGCAAAATAGATTCCCGCTTTCGCGGGAATGACGGCCTACCTAAAAGCCTGTGTCGCGCAGATGACACCGACGCTCGCTCTCTTCAGAACCGGATATGTGTGCGACCGCGCGTAGGTCAGGCCGGCGTGCTTGAAATCGTCGATGTGGTAGCGCGTGAACTCGATGCCGGTCAACTGGAAGAATCGCGGCCAGCCGATCCGCTCGATCCATTCGCCCACGCGCTCGAACTTCCTGGCGTGCGCGGCATACACGTTCCACGATGTTCACCACCGCGTTCACCACTTCCGGCCAGCGCGGCGGATTGTTGGGCAGAAACGGAATGGCCAGCTTGGTGAACTTGGGAGCGCGTGCGCGCGTTGCTCACTTTGCCGCCCACCCAGATGGAGATGCCGTCGTTTTCCGGATCGTTCAGCGGCATGGCCGGGCAAACGGTGTAGCAGTTGCCGCAGTACATGCACTGCTCCTCGATCACTTCGACCGAGGCCTTGCCATCCACGGTGGCCGGGCGGATGGCGCCCGGTGGGGCAGGAGGCGATCAGCGTGGGGACTTCGCAGATCTTCGGCAGGATGCTCGTGCTGGATCTTGGGCGGCTTGCGGTGGATGCCCAGAATGGCGATGTCGGAGCAGTGCACGGCGCCGCACATGTTCAGGCAGCAGGCCACGGCGATGCGCAGCTTGGCGGGCAGCTTTCCTCGATGAAATACGGGTACAGCGCGTCCATCATGCTCTTCACCAGGCCCGAAGCGTCCGTGGCGGAGGAGTGGCAGTGCACCCAGCCCTGCGTGTGCACGATGTTGCTGATGGTGTTGTTGGTGCCGCCCACCGGGTAAGCCGGCCGCTTCGCAGATCCGGCTTCAGCGGCTCGATATTGGCTGGATCGCTCGAGCAGGAATTCCACGTTGTTGCGGCTGGTGAAGCGCAGAAAGCCGCCGCAATACTTGTCCGCCAGGTCGGCGAACAGGCGGATGGTGTGAATGCTCAGCAGGCGCGGCGAGGCGGCCCGACGGTGTACAGCTTCTCGCCCGATTCGGCCACATGGCAGAGCACGCCCGGCGCCAGCGTCTCGTGATACTTCCACTGGCCCGTAGTTCCTCTTGATGATCGGCGGCAGGAACTTCTCGTAGTGCGGAGGACCGATGTCCGTGATGCGTTTGGCTTGGGTGGCATCAGCTGGTGTCATTGGTCACTTCTCTTTCTCGTTCTGGAAGAAGATGTAGGGGTTGTCGCGCGGCGCGCTGACCATTTCCGGCACCGGATCCAGCCCGATGGCGTCCAGGAAGTTGGCCATGCCCACGCGCTGGATCAGCTCGCCGACCCGCTCGCGGTTCTTGCCGTACTCGTCCCAGAACTCCCAGATGCGCTTGATGCAGTTCCTTGACGGTTTCGAACAGCTCGGCGGCGGGAACGAAGGGAACCAGCACGGAGAAAGCAGCGCGCCATGCACGATGGGCGCCTTGGAGCCGATCAGGATGGTCGCGCCGCGCTCCTTGCCCGGCCGCAGGGCCTTGGGCATGACGTTGATGCAGTGCATGCAGCGCACGCACTCGCGGTTGTCGATGGCCAGCTTCTTGCCGTCCCAGCCCATGCAGCGGGTGGGGCAGCGGTCGCAGACGTCCTTCTGGATGTCCAGGCCGCCGGCGGCATACTCGGCCACGGCGGCGTCGTCCTGCTGGATGTCGTCCTTCCAGGTGCCGATGATGGAGAGGTCCGCGCGCGCCGACGGCGGCCACGCAATCGTTGGGGCAGCCGGCGCACTTGATCTTGAACTTGTAGGGGAATGGCGGGCGGTGCAGCTCGTCCTGGTAGGCCTGCGTCAGGTCGTTGCACAGCTTCATGGTGTCGTAGCAGGCCCACTCGCAGCGCGCCGGGCCGACGCAGCAGGAGGGCGTGCGCAGGCACGAGCCCGACCCGCCCAGGTCGAAGCCGGCTGCGGTCAGTTCGGCGAAGATCGGCTCGAGTTCGTCGGTCTTGGTGCCCAGGAAGACGATGTCGCCGGTCGAGCCGTGCATGTTGGTCAGGCCCGAGCCGTGCCGCTCCCAGATGTCGCACAGGGTGCGCAGCGCGTCGCTGGTGTAGAACCAGCCGGAGGGCTGATTGACGCGCAGGGTGTGGAAGTGCGCCACCTTGGGGAACTGTCTCGGGCACGTCGCTGTAGCGGCCGATGACGCCGCCGCCGTATCCCAGCACGCCGACGATGCCGCCGTGCTTCCAGTGGCCCTTCTTCTCCTCGTAGGAGAGCTCGAGCTGCCCCAGCAGGTCGTCGCACATGGGGCTGACGCCTGGTCTTCTTGATCTCGGTCACGAAGCTCGGCCAGGGCCCCTTTTCGAGCTCGTCTAATAATGGGGTTTTGGGCTTCTCATCATTCTCCATCGATGATCTCCTGAAGCTACTGCGCCTGCGTACTCAATGGACTTGTCGCCTCGCACACAGGACCAGACATAAAATCCGTATTTCGAACCTACGATAAGGAAAGAGAGTTTAACACGGAGGACACGAGTAAAGACGAACTCAGATCATCTCGCTCACCAACGGTGCAATCCAGTATAATCACTGGCCCGGAGAAATTTTGAATCCCCTCGGAGAGCATAATGGAGCAAGGCCTTATCTATTTCGATAATGCGGCGACTGCGTGGCCTAAGCCGGAAAAGGTGTACAGGTTCATGGACCAGTTCTACCGCACGCAGGGTGTGAACCCCGGAAGGAGCGGCTACGATCTGGCCATCGAAGCGGGCTCGCTGCTCGCGAACCTGCGCAAGCGCCTGACCAAGTTCTTCGGCGGGGATGAAGACGAGCCGAATAGGCTCATCTTCAGCTATAACGCGACCGACGCCCTGAATCTCATCATCGCCGGCTTGCTGGGGCCGGGCGACCACGTGGTTACGACCAACCTCGAACACAATTCGGTGATCCGGCCGGTCAATCACCTGGTTCGCGACCGCGATGTGGAGGCAACCTTCATTCCCTTCAATTCCGAAGGGTTCGTCGAGCCGGGCGAAATCGAGAAAGCCCTGCGGCCGAACACGAAAGTAGTGATCGTCAACCACGGATCGAACGTCCTCGGCACCGTGCAGCCGGTGGAGGAGATCGGGCAGATCTGCCGGGAGCACGGCGCCGCGTTTGTGTTGGACACGGCGCAGACCGCCGGCGTGGTCCCGATCAACATGAGGGAGATGAACGTCGATGTGGTGGTCTTCGCCGGCCACAAAGCGTTGATGGGCAGCATGGGGATCGGCGGCGCCTGCATTCGCAAGCACGTCGAAGTGCGGCAAGTGCGCAGCGGCGGCACCGGCGTGCGGTCCATTGAGCCGTACCACCTTGAGGAGTATCCCTATCGGCTCGAGTACGGAACCCCGAACATGGTGGGAGTGGCGGCGCTCTGGGCGGGACAGGACTGGCTTGGTGAGAACGGCGTGGAAGCGGTGCACGCCCGCGAGATGAAGCTGACGCGCAAATTGGTGGAGGGCCTTAAGAAGATTGAGGGCGTGCGCTTATACTGCTGCGATCATCTTGACGATCACATCTCGACGATCTTGATGAACGTGGAAGGCGCCGATCCGGGTGACGTGGGAACTATGCTCGACGTGGACCACAACATCGCCACTCGAACCGGATTGCATTGCGCGCCGCTGGTGCACAGACAGCTCGGGCTGGTTGGAAACCACGGAGGGGTGCGTTTTTCGGTGGGCGCGTTCAATACCGAGGCGGACGTCGTTAAGGCCGTCGAAGCTGTGGGGCAGATTGCAGAATGGGCGGCAAGCCCAAACCGCAAGGCGAAGCACAGCGTGGAATTGCACGCCGCCTAGCGAGTTGCGCGGGGCACATGACGGGCCGGCCCAGAGCGAAGCTTTGCGGATCGCCGTGCAGCGTTCAGCAAACCACACGCCCACTCGGGCGTGGCCAGCGCATGCAAATGCGTGTAGCTGGCCCATACGTTTCCTGCGATCACGCCGTCGCGACCCTCGTAGCAACCAACGCCACGCCGAACCGCGCAGGCGGTCGCGGGCAAGTCAGCTCCGGCGAGGATCCTAAGTAGTGGAACTCGTGGCCCTTGAGAGTCAGTCCCTGAGGGAAAAACGGGTTGGGCGCGTCCACACACAACTCTGTATAGCCGTGGCCCTGGGGCTTCGCCGACACTTCCACTTCAAAAGGCAGAACTCCTGCCATGCAGTATTTCCGCCCTTGCCAGATGATCCCCCGGGCGAGCAGCATCAATCCCCCGCATTCGGCGTAGACCGGTAGGCCCCTCGCGACGGCACGGCTGGAGAGATTCGAGAAACGGCTTATTGGCCGAGAGGGCTCAAGCGTGCGTCTCCGGGAAGCCGCCCCCCATGTAGAGCGCGTTGATGTCTTCGGGCAAAGCAATCGCCGAAAGCGCAGAGATGGGAACTAATGATGCACCCGCAATCCTCAGGTGCTCCAGATTCTCAGGGTAATAAAACGTGAAGGCGGAATCCCAGAGGTATCCAATCTTCAAACCTGTCCCGAGAGGGAGGTCCAAGAGCGTAACTCCCGGAGGCTCAAGGTAGGGGGCCGCGCGAGACAACTTCCAAAGCCTCTTGAAATCCAGGCGTCCTTCGAATAGCTCCTCGAGTGTTGCGCGCAAGGACTTTCGGCCGGGGTGCTCTTCCGGAGCCACAAGCCCTAAGTGCCGCTCAGGAAGCAAGCTGTTTTTGGGAATCCGAGGGAGGGCGCCGAGCACGGGAATTCCGCATGTGGACTCGACCGCCTCGCGCAACACGCGCTCGTGCCGCGGCCCGCTCACATGGTTAAGAATCACACCGGCGATGTTAACGCTCGGGTCGAGCCGTTGGCAGCCCAGCACCATGGCGGCCGCAGTGCGTGTGACTTTGCTCGCGTTGAGCACCAAGAGCACAGGAGCGCGCAGCGCCTTGGCCAGCTCAGCCGTGCTGTGAGTCCCCCTCGAATCAAACCCGTCGTAGAGGCCGCGATTGCCTTCAATAACGTTAAAGCCGCCCGGCGCTGCGTAGGAGGTAAATGAGGCAAATACCTCTTCAAAACCCATCAGGAAGGTATCCAGATTGTGGGCGGCCTCGCCCGCAGCCCAGCCGAGCCAAGCGGCGTCGATGTAGTCCGGCCCTTTTTTGAATGCACCGACGCCCAAGCCCCTCCGTCGCGCAGCCAAGAGCAAGCCCAGAGAGACAATGGTTTTGCCCGACCCGCCGGCGAGTCCGGCGACGACGAGGCGCGGCATTGTGCTGGCTGTAATCACGTGGGGTTTGGGGCGACGGTATTATGATTGGGGCGTCGCATCCTCTTTGGCGGGCAACTGGATGTACGATCCGCCGAGGTAACTGTAAACGCAACGGCCGGAATCGATGAGCAGGCGAATGGCCCGCTTGCAATCCGCCTTGGTGCAAACGCCGTCGCCGTGCCTCGAAATCACGGCTTTGGTCAGGTCGTTTGCCTGAAGGTTCTTCTTTCCCGCGCACTCGGCAACCATCTGGTACATCTCCTCCGCCAGAGCTTCGACTGAAACTTCACTCAACTTTCGTCTCCTTAATGCGCAATCTCTCGCGGCACCGGACCACCTCGCCGATCACCAGTGTGGCAGGGGGCTTCACTCCAGCGCGCTCAGCCTGCGCCGCGATGCTCGCGAGCGTCGCCTCGACCACTTGCTCGTTCGGCCAATACGCGAGCTCGATCAAAGCGGCGGGCGTCGAGGGATCGCGGCCATGTTCGATCAGGCGGGAAGCAATCCGGTTCAACGTTGTGGACACCCATGAGGAACACCAGGGTATCCAGCTTGCTCAGTGCGGCCCAATCCAAGCGGTCCTCGTCCCTGTGCGCTTCGTGCCCGGTGGCAATAACCACGCAGGAACCCAGGTCGCGATGCGTTACGGGAATGCCGGCGCGCAGGGGCGCTGCAAGGGCGGAGGAGACGCCGGGAATGATCTCAAACGGCACACCGTGCTGCGCAAGATACTCGGCCTCTTCGCCGCCCCGCCCCAGGACGAAGGGGTCGCCACCCTTCAAGCGCACCACCGGCTTCCCCTCGCGCGCCTTGCTCACCAGCAACTCGTTCACTTCCGCCTGCCGCGACTCATGCCGGCCGACGGGCTTCCCCATGTAGATCATCTCGGCGCGAGGTGAAGCGAGCGCGAGCACGCCGTCCTGAATGAGCCGATCGTAGACAACCACCTCCGCTGTGCGGAGAAGCTCGGCCGCTCTCAGCGTAAGCAATTCCACCGGGCCCGGCCCCGCTCCAACCAGGTACACCTTGCCCCAATGGCCTTTGGGGATTTCCGATTCTGGAGTCACTGCCAAGAAATAACCTCTTTCACCGCACTCGCCATGACGAACGGCGATCAAGTTCTGCACCGAAAAAGCATCGTATCACAAGAGGAAGGTTCTCAGGGAAGGGCAGCTCGAATCGCGATGCGGGTCCTCACTTACCTATGAAGACTCGCCAATGTTCAGTCTTTTGTTCCTTGCAAGGATTCCCTGAGGCCCTCGACCAATGCAACCCCTGAGGCAGCGGTGAACGGGAATTGCGCGGTGAATTTGGGGCTAGTGATGGCGGCATACGATCGGTGCGCAATATCGTGTTCATCCGGCATATATCCGATTCCGTCGTTTGAGTAGCCGAGGATGAACAAGTCATCGTGCGGCCAGGAGCTACGGAGGCTGAGCCCTAAGGTGGAAAACAGCTCGGAGCCGTGAGCGGCAAAGTACACGTCGCCCACGCGCACCGCTTGAACTTCCGTGTCGATAGTCTCCGTCCGCGTATCAAGATCAGGGAGGATCCTGTCGGTCCATTCCACCACGAAGCGAGAGACGGCTGCCACGGCGCGCTCCACGCTTCCGTCGTATCGGATGGGAAGGCGCTGGGGTTCGTTCACGCAGACTCCTGCCACGCCGTCCAGCCAGCCGGTTGTATCGCCGGTGCGAAGACGGTATAAGCCTTCCTCCCGCTCCGGCATGATCTCTTCGCGCGTCCATCGCCGGGTGGGCAGCGAAACGGTGCGGGTCACTACCGCGACGCCCGTGGCTTCGATTGGCCGCGCGCAGGCCAGCGCCTTGAGGGCCGCCCCGGTCAATGCCCGAGCCGGCTCGAAACGGCGATCGGTAGAGCGGTACTCCCGGCGGAAATTCACGTCGCCGGAGGTGCCTTGCAAATACAGCGCGGTGAGGCCTGGAACGGCCGCTTCGAGTTGATCCACCACCTCACCCGGAACATCCCGCGATACGGCGCGGAAGTCCATCTCCATGTGCGCACACGGATGAGCGTGAAAGTTCACCGCCAGCGCTAAGGGATGGCCGCTCTGCGCATCGGCGCGAAGAACGCTGACCCGCGTGTCCACCGGACCATTTTCTCGTGTGCGGTTTTCGGTGATGCCGGGCAACTCCGCCCAGCCGGCATAAAGCTGCAGCCGGCTGGCGACCGCGCCAGGCCATTATCACCGCCGTTGCAACCTCACGCGCCACGAAGCGCACGTATTCCGCGTCCTGCACCCCGGCGCCGCAGATAAAGCCGGCGGTGGGCGCATTGTGAGAGTGTGAGAAATTAACGCACACCGATTCCGCCGGGATGTCGGTATTGGCTGCCACCTGTTCGCGGATGCTGCGCGTGAATTTCCTGTCGTTGTACATCAGGTCGCAGGCGACGACGGCCGCGGCGTGGCCATTCTCGTCGCCCACCACCAGTGCTGTGGCGGTGAGGTCATCTCGAACTCGCTGCCATGTGCGTTGCAGGTAGTAACCCAGGCCCGCGAGTTCCACGCCCCATGGTGGCGTGATCACGCGCCGTGCTACTCCGGCTGTGAATGGCATTGTCTGCTCTCCTTCTTTACATTTGCGGGCGCTGCCTTAGTGCTTCATAGGAGCGGAATCGCCGCTCCTGAAGCGTCACCTAAACTATCCGATAGCTGGAATCACCGAAGGGAGTTGGTGGCTCGCAGTCAGTCCGCCGTCCACCACAATTACGCTTCCGTTGACAAACCCTGCTTGATCGGAGCCGAGGTAGAGGGCGCACTCGGCGATATCGGCGGGCGTGCCGAATTTCCCCGCCGGGTACAAAGCGCGTAGCTCGTCTGCCATTTCAGGATACCTCTCGTGGTATACGCGCGTGCTATCGGTGAGAATAGTCCCCGGGCAAATTGCATTGGTCCGGATTCCAAACCGCGCATATTGAGAAGCCATAAGCCGGGTGAGCGAAAGCATTCCGCCTTTGGCCGCGGTGTATGCAGCAAGATGAATACCCGTGATGGCGTTAACCGAGCAGATGTTAATGATGACACCGGACCGCCGCTCCATCATAGCAGGCAGGGCCTGACGGCAGCAGAGGAACACTCCCTTCAGGCAGACAGCCACCACATGGTCCCAGGCTTCTTCGGCGACCTGGTGCAAAAAACCGTCACCGGAGATGTTCATGGCATTGTTCACCAGGATGTCAACGCTTCGGGCGGCGCGGAAAGCCCGAGCTGTATCCGCAGCCACCGTAACATCGCCCTGCACCTGTTCGCACCTGCCGCCTTGGTCTCGAATCATGGACGCCGTGCGCGCATTGGCTGCTTCGTCCATGTCCAAGGAAACGACCTGGGCTCCCTCCGCAGCAAACCGGAGGGCGATCTCGCGCCCGATCCCATTTCCACCGCCTGTGATCAATGCCGTCTTTCCCGCCACGCGCTGGTCCATGCGTCCCCCCTAATTATGCTTCGGTTGCCAAAGCCTATAACTTCCGTGACGAGCCCACAAGCGCATTTCTTCGGCCGTTAGACGCGAGGCGCCATCTTGCCATCTCGGGGCAGCGCCATTTGAAAGTCCCTACTTGACCGCCGTTGCGCCCTTGGGAACTGCGAAGACGCGAGACAGGCGCTCCCCCACGGGGGGCAAGGCAGGAAACTTCGCGTGCGGCTCAGTCTGATACCAGTAGGCCACGGAATAAAAGTTGTCCGACCGATCGTTCCCGTGGCCGTGCTCGATGGTCATGCGAATGGATTTTCGAAAGTTGAGCGGGCTGTCGATGTGCCAGCGGTACACGCACCAGGTGCCTCCGATGGCCCAGGGGTTTTCGACGTGGGGAACGCCAATGTGTTGATAGGCGAACTGCTTGCCCTCGAAGCCCCAAGCGCCGTTGTAATAGTCTTCGGAGCCGGTCCCGTTGGTGATGGGCATGGCGCTTCCATCCACAAACAGCATGTCGTCGCCTTCGCCCCACCATCCCGGTTGGTTCAAAACGATGCCCTGGGTGACTCCCACAAAGTGCCCGCGCCCTGAGGCTTCCAGGAACACGTAGTTGTTCTTCCCGTCCAGGTTCTTCTCGACCCCGGTTTCCCAGCCTGGGCAAGGCGTCGCCTGGCGGTACTGCGCGTGGAGGTAGCCGATGTTCTCGGGCAACTCTGGCAAGAGTTGGTAATCGATGTTCGAGTAATACGCGTCGATTCGTTTTTCGCACTCGTTGGTCACAGTGATGCGCACCGCCTTCCGGAAGGGCATGGGGAAATAGGCATTGAGTGCTTTGACCGCAGCCACGCTGAGCAGCGCGGATTCATACATAAAATATTCGCCCAGGTTCAGCCCGAAGAAATCGCCCACGGGCGTCTCAACGCTCGGCTCTGCTTCATCATCCCAATACATGCGCAGGGTCAGCTTCTTTAAGTGCTGCGGATCGGGGGCGGCAATGGTGAACCAGATATGGCTGATCATGCCGGGGCCTCGCGCGTCCATCAGGACCTCGGTCGCGCCCGGTTCGATCTTGAAAGAGTCGGCATTCCCGCCCGTGCGGTCGTAGCTCGAGGCCTTGGCCGTCTGGTAGTCCCGCAGTATGGCCAGCGAGAGCTCAGCCGGATAAGCGAGGCCGGTCGCTTCGGGCACGGGGCTCGCGCCGGCGCGGGCTGAGGCCAACCCGAGGACCCCCGCCGAAGCCAAGCCCAGCGAGAGTGGAGAAGAGATGAACTTTCGACGTTGAAGCAAAGGCTTTTCATCAGAGTGCATGTTTGGAGCTCCTTGTAGAATGGATAAGACCTGTACCCGTGGCTACAAGCCGCCCCCATCATATGCCCTCACATCGCTGGATTCAACCGCCACGGCGCACAACAATAAAAGCACAAACAAAGGCGCTGCGGCTGGGCTCGCCTCGCAAGGAACGGGTGTATACTCCAAACCGCCAGGAGGGCGAGACGTGAATTCCTGACAAACGTGTCGGCCAACCAAGGCCAGTCGTTTTCTGAAAATGTCGAACCTCTCAACAGATGCTCGCGTGAACAAGGAGACCATCATGCAGACTTATGAGCGCCGACGATTTCTTCAACTCGCAGTTGCTGCAGGCGCCGAGCGGCTTTTCGCCGGGACGCCGCCGGGCGCAGCGAAAAAAGCGCTGAGGCTGGGGCTGCTGGTCAGCGTCGCGAACGATCCGGAAAACGTGCTGGCCTCTGTGCAGAGGCTCGGCCTGCCCACAGCCCACGTGGAGGCGTGGGATTTCTCGCCTGCCATGGCCGCTCGTCTGCGAGCCGCCCTTGACCGTTATAAAGTCGAGGCCACAGTTCTGTACTCTGCGGGGCCGGGAGAGGAGAAGTACGACTTGGTCGATGGCCCTCCCAACTTCGGTCTGGTCTCTCCGCGCTATAGGCGTCAAAGAATCGATCAACTGAAGAGAGCTTCGGATTTCGCCAAGCGATTGGGCGTGGGAATGGTGTTTAACCAGTGGGGCTACATTCCGGAAGTTCCAAGCGATTCTTTGTACGAACCCACCGTGGAAGCGGTGCGCGAGATCGCCAGCCACTGCAAAGGAAACGGCCAGATGTTTTTGAACGAAACCGGGCAGGAGACGCCCATCACGCTGCTGAGGACGATCCAGGATGTCGGACTAGACAACGTGGGAGTTATTCTTGATGCAGCCAACCTGGTGCTTTACGGCAAGGGCAACCCGCTGGACGCGCTGGATGTCATCGGGAAGTACGTGCGCGGAGTTCACGCCAAAGGTGGCTTCTATCCCACTGATCCCCGCTTTATAGGCAAGCAGGTTCCCGCCGCGCAGCCAAGCAAAGTGGACTGGCCGCGAATCATCCGGCGTTTGAAGGACCTTGGCTACGACGGCACTGTGACCATCGAGCCTGTGACCGGGGAGGCCACTCAAGACCAGGAAATTCGCAGCGATAAGGCCTACCTTGAAAAGTTGATCGCGCAGGGCTGAGCGCTCCTTACGCAACCTTGACCAGAACGTGGTCGCGGTTGGGAATCGTAAACCGCCGGCTCAGAATCAAAAATAAGCCTCCGCGATATTATTGCGCGGACACTTCGATATAATCCTCCGGAAGGAGGAATTGTGATTCGCCTGGACAACAAGGTTGCACTCGTAACCGGCGCCGCCTCAGGCATTGGGGCGGGCATTGCCGCGCGGTTTTCGGAAGCAGGCGCTGCTGTGGCTCTATTCGACATCAACGGCGACGGCGTGCGTAGCATGGAGCAGAAGCTTCGCCAAACGGGGCGCGCGCTCGCCATAGCGGGTGATGTTAGCCGCGAGGAGGACGTCAAGGCCGCAGTCGAGCAAGCCGTCAGCGCGTTCGGGACGCTGGATATTCTGGTCAACAACGCGGGCATTGAGGTGCTGGGCCTGATCGTGGACCAGCCCTCGAGCGATTGGGACCGCCAGCTCAACGTGAATCTGAAGAGCGTTTTTCTGTTTTCGAAGTATGCGATACCCCACCTGCGCGTGCATGGCGGAGCAATTGTTAATATCTCCTCCATACATGCCTTTGTCGGTTATGAAGGCAACGCTGCTTACGACGCCTCGAAGGCGGGCATGGTCGGGCTGACTCGCGCTCTGGCCGTTAACCATGGGCGGGACGGAATCCGGGTCAACGCCATTTGTCCGGGGTATATCGACACCCCTCTGATGGACCATTGGTTTAACGCCCAACCCGACATCGCCGCGGCCAGGCGGCTAGTGATCAGTTTTCACCCCTTGGGTCGCATGGGCACGCCGCGCGATGTGGCCGATGCGGCTCTGTTTCTTGCCTCCGACGCAGCGTCCTTTATCTCGGGAACGTTCCTCGTGGTCGATGGTGCGATGATCGCCGCCGGCCGGTAGTTCGGCTCTTCGTCCCCTTTTTCGCAAGTTATTCTGCTCGAGACCAAGGCTCTCATCTTTTTCTACAAGGACCTCGCGGTGTATGAGATTATTCCGCTGCAAACATGGTGGCGCGGCAGAGAACTCTCAAGAGCTGCGGGCGTGACCGCGAAACGTGAGGAGGAGAGGAGAAGATGCACAGATTCTTCTCATTGGTGTTTTCGATTTGTCTGGTCGTTTCTGCACCGGCAGCGAGGGCGGAGAGCTCGACGATGGTCTCGAGTGATGGGTGGTCTGTCACTGTCGACGAAGCGCAGCACGCTTTCACCATCTCACACGAGACTTTGGGTGCGGTGCTGGTGGAGGCTCGATTGAATCTTCGCGGCGAACGCGGCCTGACCCGGTTGACGAACTGGACCGTCGAGAAGAAGAGTGAGAATCAAATTTCCATTCGAACCGTAAAGCCACCCACTGCATGGCTTGTTGATCTCGCTGCCAACACCCTGAAGGTTTCCTGTACTTCGACCGATGCAGTTCTCACCGGGCGGGCGCCCGCGCCGACGGGTCGTATCGTGGCCCGCCTTCTCGACCCGCGCGGGGTTCCGGTTGACTGGGTGGGCACCACCGAAGTCGTCGAAAGCTATGGCGGGCGCGAGACTCGGAACCCCTCCTTCCTTCCCAACCGGAATCCCGAGGTCATGTATTTTGCCTTGGGGCAAGTATCGAGCGCGAACCTTCACAGCCTCTTCGACCGCAAATCGGACACGGCGATTGAATTCTCTGACGCGACCGTGATGCAGCGCAACCGGCAGGATGCCGGTCTGCTCGAGGTCGCAATCCCTGTGCCGGGCAACACGCTCATCCACCTGATTCCGGACTACTACACCAAGACGCTCGGCCTGCCTTTCTACGCGCCGGTTGACGATTCACACTTTTCCCGCGCGCCGTCGGTGTGGTGCAGTTGGGATAGCTGCTACGCGGCAGTACGGGAAGAGGACATCGTCCGCAACGCAGACTGGATCGCCGCTCATCTCAAGCCTTATGGGTTCGATTACGTTGCGCTCGACGACGGCTACGACCGCGGCCCGAGCGGCGAACACTACTGGATTGAAAACTGGGACCAAAAGAAATTCCCCCACGGGCCGAAGTGGCTTACCGCTTACATCAAGTCCAAAGGTCTGCGCCCAGGCTTGTGGTTTGTTCCCAACTCGTACGCCGGGGCGGTGAGCGAGCATCCGGACTGGTACCTACGGGACGGGCTGGGAAAGCTGATCCTCGACTATGAAACGCCGGCGCTCGATTCCACTCATCCCGAAGTCCTGGAGTTTCTCAAGAGAGAGTTCACAGCGCTGGATGAGATGGGATTCGAGTATTACAAGTTTGACGGCGAGCACGCTCTTCCCAAGTATGCCCCCACGGTGGACACGACTCGGCTCCACGACAAGTCTATCGATCCCGTCGTCGCTTATCGAAACCGGCTGAAACTGATCCGCGAGACGATCGGCCCCGATCGGTTCATCGAGGGCTGTCCGGCGGGGACGCCGCTCAACGGCATCGGATACTTCAACTCCTATTTCAATGGAGACGACTTGTATCCCAGTTGGCAGGGAAACTATGCCATGTTCAGTTCGATCAATGCCAACGCCTTCCTGAACCATATCGCCATTTATGTGATGGCCGGCGAGGGAATTGAACTGGCGCCGCACACGAGCTTCGAGGAGGCAGCAAAGAAAAGACCCGCGCCTGTACTCGAGGTGGCCCGCACGCGTGAAAACCCCTTGGTGGGATTCGGCACGACGCTCGCGGAAGCTCGCACGCTGGTAAGTTTCCTTTCCTTGACGGGTGTGGTCTATTCCTTGTCCAGTGCCACGCCGGAGCTTCCGGAAGAGAGAGCCAGGCTTTTGCAGATGACTCTGCCCAGCATGCCGATCCTTCCCATCGACCTGTTCAGCCGCGGAAAGGACTTGGCGCTATGGGATCTCTTCAAGCATACAACGCCCGAGACGTACATCCACAACTACCCGGAAATCCTGGACCTGAAAGTGAACGCCAAGTCTGGCGTTTATGATGTCGTGGGCCTCACCAACTGGAGAGGCGAAACGGCCACCAGGGAAGTCGCCTTCAAGGACAAGCTGGGGCTCGACGACAATTCTCATTACATCGCCTTCGATTACTGGGGCCAGAAGCTCGCCGGGGTTTTCCAGAACCGCATGAAGATCGAGATCGAGCCGCACGATACGCGCGTGTTCCTGCTGCACCCGCTGCTCGATCACCCGCAGCTTATCGGGACCTCGCGGCACATCACCGGCGCCTATTCGATCCTCGACCTGCAGTGGGACGCCGCGCGGAAAAGCCTGCGTGGGTCGTCCCAAACCGTGCCGCATGATGTCTATTCATTGTGGATCTACGCTCCGCTGGGAGTAAGCGTTTCACAGGTACGAGCGACAACGAGCGATGGGCGGGACGTTCCAGTTCACCCTACAATAGCGGGGAATTCGTTGAAGGTAAGTGTGCAAGGCGACGGCGGGGTGACTACCTGGGAAGTAAAGTTCAAACCATAGTCGCACTGCCTGCAGTTCCTGGGTGTAGAATTTATCGCGTGCGGTTCAGTGGGAAGCGGCGGCGGCTTTACGCCGCCATTTGACGATCCCGCATATTCGAGATCGTTGCTACCAAAACTATCCATTCACAACTCAAAGGGTCGAACAGGAGGGAATATGTGCGAAGTCAGCAGGCGGAAGTTTCTGGCGGGCGGAACGGCGTTTTTGAGTCTTGCGGCGGAGAAGGAATTGTTGGCCGGACCCATCCCCGCGGGAATGGCAGAAGAAGCCAAGGCTGATCAGGTGGCCCCCGACATCTATTTTCACCAAGGCACAGTGGCGGACAATGCCGATGCGGTCTGCAACAACGGCTGGATCATGTTTGAAGATTATGTGCTGGTAGTCAACGCGAATTTTCCCGCCGGGGCGAAGCTGATCATCAGCAAGATTCGGTCCATGACCGACAAGCCGATTCGGTTTGCCTTCGACACGCACCATCACGGCGACCACGCTTACGGGAATCAGATCTTCGTCGAGAACGGCGGCGTGCCTGTTGCGCACACGGGGGTCATCGAGGAGATGAAGCGGCACGAGACAGGCTACTACGGCCACCAGCCCGGCGCGTGGGAAGCGGCGGCCAAGGGTCGCGCCGACTTGAGGACCACCAAGCTCAAGCCGCCCTCCGTCCTCTTTTCGAAAGACCTGTTTTTTGATGACGGCAAGCATCGCGTTGAGTTGATGCACCTGGGCGTGGCGCATACGCACGGCGACGCCGTGGCCTGGCTGCCGAAGCAGCGAATCGTTTTCACGGGCGATGTGTGTGTGAACGGGCCTTACAACTTCGTGGGTGACGGCGATGTGGGCAAGTGGGTGATCACGCTCGATGCAATCAAGAAGCTTGGCGCGAAGATTGTGTGCACGGGCCACGGACCGCGGTCGGTAGCCAGCGTGTTGGACGACCAGCAGGCTTTCTTCAAGGAGCTTCGAGAGCAGGTCGGGAAGCTCATGGCCAACAAGGCGCCAGAAGACGCCAAGGCCCAGGTCGAGGCCATCCGAGCGGCGCTCAACGGCAACGCGCAGATCGCCCGCTACGTCGGTGATTCCCTCCCGGCCCAGGTTGGCAAGGTTTACGAGGAGCTTACCGGCAAGAAACTTGTCGCGCTGATCAACGAGCCTCAGCTCGCGCGCCATGCCCACGCCCGCTCGCATGGGCTGGCATTGGCGTGACAAGCCTGCCGTCGTTCGATGCTCTTAGAGAATTTCCATGAATAGTGTAGCTTTCAAAGTAGAGACACTTATGGCAGAGTGTGCTTATGAGAGCTATACCCGTTCCCCTGCGCAAGCGCATTCTAGAACTTTACGATCGCGGCCGGAGTACGCGGGAGATCGCGCAGTCTTCGGGCTTCTGCGTGGCGGCGGTGCGCCGCGTACGCGTGCAGTTTCGGCAGCGCCGCACGCTGGAACCCCAAACTCATCCCTGTGGGCGCAAGACGCTTCTCACGGAAGAGCGGCAACAACGGCTGCGCGAACTATTATCCGAGCAGCCCGATGCCACCCTGGCCGAGTTGGGCGCCCGTATGGACCGCTCTTTCCGCACCTCCACGATCGATCTCTGGTTGCGGCGGCTGGGCTGGAAGTTTAAAAAAGACTCTGGCCGCCGCTGAGGTCCAGGAAGAAGAGCCTGCCGGACGTGGGTGCGTTTTTCGCCTCTGCGTCTATCGGTGTGGAAGCTATCGCGCTCATGTAACAAATCTCCTCGCTAACGTGTCGATGTGGTCTCGAGTGAAAAATCGGTGTAAAGAGTCGTAGCCGACAGATATCATCCGGCTCTCGACTCCGCATCCGATCTCTTACTGAGAATCGGCTTTGCCTTTTGACGCCACGGGCTGCTTATCCGTGGCATCGTCGTCCGCCCGCCCGAACGAAGGGAGGTACCGGCCGAAGTTCAATTCGAAGTCGCTCCGAACACCGTAACCGATATTACGAACCTTCGCACGGCGCGCCTGCGCACCTGGCAAGGCCAGCAGCGGAAAGAACAGGTCGTTGCTCGACTGAAGCTCGGTAGCCGTCGGCGTCCCGAACCGATTGACTTGGGCCTTCGCCGCGGCCAGCGTTTCACGGTCGAACGAGGCCAGACGCCCGACGAGAGTATCGACAAACGAGTCGAGGTCGTCATCGTCCAGCGTGCGGTTCACCCAGCCATAGCGCTCGGC
Organism: uncultured Acidobacteriota bacterium; assembly: GCA_963770415.1. Classification (GTDB taxonomy): domain Bacteria; phylum Acidobacteriota; class Terriglobia; order UBA7540; family UBA7540; genus CAVROP01. The sequence goes on along the minus strand of CAVYPU010000024.1, from coordinate 323,125 downwards.
GATATCAGCGTTAAAGTCGTCACCGCTAAGCGCCAGCGCAGCACAGTTCACACTGACGAAGGCACGTCCAGCCCTTTTGGATTGTTTATGCACGGCACGTGCGATAAGTTCCTTGCCGGTGCCAGTCTCTCCCGTGATGAACACCGTGGAATCGGTCGGCGCCACCTTGGCAATTCTTGAGAGAACCGTCTTCAAGGGCTTGGAGGAACCGACGATCTCCTCAAACATCTGCGCGCGGTCAACCTCGTCTCGCAGCGCAAGGTTTTCCCGATAGAGTTGATCCTTGAGCGCCCTGATCTCTGCTTCAGCCTGTTTTTGTTTGCTTAAATCGAGGACGAAGGCGACGCCGTCGTGGCCACCTTCCTGGAACAGGGTGGCTCCAATCAGCACGGGCACCCGGGTGCCATCTTTGCGGAAAAACTCTGACTCGAAGGGTTGGACAGTCCCGGTCTGGATTGCTTCTGTTAAAGCGCGTTCAGCGCGCTCGCGCCAGTCCGCAGGTGTCATGTCCCACCATCGCACGCGACCCGCAGCGACATCTTCATGATGGTATTGCACCATGCGAAGAAAGGCCTCATTGGATGACAGGATGGCGCCGTTGACGTTCCAGGTTGCGATTCCCAGAATGTTGGCGTCCACCAGGCGACGGATCTTCGCTTCACGATCTTCGAGATCGCTATAGAGACGCGTGTTCTCCATGGAGATTGCCGCTGCTGAGGCAAGCAACTTGAGGACGGCCATTCGTGCAGAGGTGAACGCGTGAGGGGTGAGACTGTTTTCGAGGTACAGCACCCCGAGTAGCCGAGTCTGTTTGAGCAGCGGGAGACAGAGCACAGACCGTGCGTGATGCCCGCGAATATACTCATCGGCGGCAAATGAATTCTGGCCGGATGCGTCGTGCAAGAGAACGACTTCTTTGGTCCGGAGGACATAGTGAAGGACCGAACTGGGTAGATCCGCGGCAGAGGCGCTTGTCTGTCGAAGGACACCGGTCACCTGATCGCTGCTTGTTGTCGCTTCCGCTTCGATGCGATAGCCATCCCCTCGAGGAAGAATGAGCAGCCCCCTCTCGGCGCCTGCATGCTCGAGTGCTGTGCGCATGATCGTGTCGATCAGTCGCTCCGCCACGATTTCACCCGACACATCTTCGAACACTTTGATCACAGTCGCCAGCTCGAGTTGCTCGACCGGCGTGTGTATCGTCGCTGTCGCATCCGACATTGCTCTCCCGGGTCTGATCTGCGGGTAAAGCTGGTCAAGCTGGCGAACCTTGGCATCCGCTCCCCAACGCACATAGCAGTAGCGTGCTTCCCGCAGGTAGGTCGTCGCAATTTTCTCGTACCCACGTGCCGCATAGAACAACCCTGCCAGTTCATTAGCGAAGGCTTCATTGTGGAGGAAGCCGTGCACGTGCGCGGATCGAATCGCCTTCTCGTAGAGCTCCTGCGCGTCCAGAATGCGTCCCTCGATCCGTGCGATCTCCGCTGCAACCATGGCGGCGCGGTTCTCAAAAGTCTGAGGTGAGTGCTCAGCCCAGACTTCGAGCTGCTTGTAATGCTCCGCCAAGGCCTCGAAGTGTTTCGGTTGGTCTTCGGGCGACGCAATACTCCAGGCGCCCGCATGAGCAAGGGCAGCGTAGAGACGAAATTCTGCAGTTTCGAACATCGCCGCTGATGTCCAATACAACCGCTGGCCCTTGAACGCGGCCTCAGCCGCTGAAGCATAGTCTCCGGCAAAAACACGAGCCTCCACCTTGCGGGTCCAATAGTAGAACTCGGCAAATACCAAGTTCGGATTGCCGGCCAGATCGCGCTCGACCTCCGGCTCGCTGTAATCGTCGTGATCCAGGCGCCCAAGCGTCGGAGTTGCTCCGCGTAGCGTCCGAATCAGGCCTAGCTGTGCTCCGCAGAGGTGAATGACCAAGCCGAAGCGTACCCTTTTCGCAAAAGCCAAGCCGTTTTCGCATTCCGTCTGCACTTCTGCGAGCGGATCTCCGACGGCGAGGCAAATCGTAATGAGTTGGTCCCAGCTATAGGATGCGAAAGTCAGATCGCCAATACGATATGCGGCATCGAAGGCGCGACGCACCAGTTCACGTCCGCTCGAGACGTGCTGATTCCATGGCATCACCATGGCACCCAAAGACATATAGGTTCGCGCTTGGTAGCGCGTCAGGCCACGCTTCTCGACCAAGTCATAGCCCAGTTGCCCAAAGCGGAATGCGTCTCTGTAGTTCCCAAAACGAGGGCCGGCAAACATCGCAAGCCAAACGTAGGCAAAGCACGCGGCGTCGCTGTTGCCGTGCTCGAGGCTGAGTGTCACCAAACGACAGACGACCAATGTGGACAGGTGCTCGTCAAAGAGAATTGACGGCGTGACGATCTCCGTGAAGACATCGAGCGTGTCGAGTACCTCCGGATCCACAACGAGCGGCAGGTCCATGAGCTCTTCGATTTGCCGGCTGCCGAGCAGTGCCCAGATTCGCTCATATTCGCGCAACACGTCATCGCGTGTGGGACGGTTCGACCACACCGTGCCCTCGCTGCGGAGCCACTCCAGAAACACGTCCACCGCTCGGTCACACCGATCGAGCGTGGTGTAGAGGGTGAGCCGCAAGCGCGTTGCTACGCAGAAATCGTGACGATTATTCGCACGCCGTGGCAACAGCGAGAGTCGATTCTCGGCAGCAACCTTGTCTGCGGTCAGTAGCTCGCACTCAGCCATCAGAAACTCGATCGAGAAAATGAGGGGATAGTTCCGCTCCCATGTTTCTTCGGTCAGCAACTCGCGGGCCGCAGCGAGATATTTGAGTGCCGAGGCGTATGCGGTCGAGATCTTGGCGCGCCGGCCTGCAATGAGATTTAGCTCTGCGACGCGCTCGCGGCCTTCCACCGAAGCGAGCAGGTGAGAGCCGCGGTTGAGTTGGTTCACGATCTCGAAGATGGCCTCCTCACGTTTCGCCTCAGGCGTGTGCGCCGCCAGAAGCATCCCAATGCGCAGATGCGCCGCGGGACGCTTTTGCTCGGGGATCAGGGAGTACGCTGCTTCCTGCACACGATCGTGCAGGAATCGATAGGAATCGTCCGAGCGGAAGATAAGTCCGGTCCGTACTGCTTCCCAAAGGTGTTGGTGAAGTTCCTCGATCGACTTCTCGTAAGCCATCGCCAGCATGTCGAACTCGGCGCTGTTCCCCATGCAGGCAAACTGCTTGAGCGCCTCCTGCGTGTCTACTGGCAGGCGGTTCAACTTCCCGACCATGAGTTCAACGACGTTGTCGGTGTAGCCTTTGGCGTGAATGCGATTCAGGTCCCATACCCAGGAGCCGACGCTGTAGTCGAAAGTGAGCAGGCCCTCATCAGCGAGCGTGGAAATGAACTGAATTGCGAAGAACGGATTCCCGGTCGTCTTTTCGTGAATCAGTGCCGCCAGCGGATCGGCACGCCCCTGGTCGCTGCGCAGGGAGTCCACGAGCAGTTGAAGCAAGTCGTCGCGCCGAAGCGGGGTGAGGACGATGTCTTGCACAGCCGCTCCGCTTTGGCGGATGGCATCTAGCTTACGGACCAGCGGGTGAGTGGCATTGACCTCGTTGTCTCGATACGCCCCAATAAGCATTAGGTTCTGCAAATCAGTTTGAGTCAACAAGTCTTCGAGCAGATCGAGCGTGGCGGCGTCCAGCCATTGCAGGTCGTCGAGGAATAATGCCAGCGGATGCTCCGGTCGTGCGAACACGCCGATGAACCGACGAAAAACCAGGTGAAAACGTCGCTGCGCTTCCGACGGCGGAAGTTCGGGAACGGGTGGTTGTTCGCCAATGACGTGCTTCAATTCGGGCACAAGATCGATGATCAGCAGCCCGTTCGGCTCCAGCGCCTCTCGAAGCGCGTCACGCCACTTGCGTAAGTCGTCTTCGCCTCTACTGAGGAGCGGCCGGACGAGGCTTTGAAACGCCTGTGCCAGCGTCGCATACGGAATGTCGCGCTTGTACTGGTCGAACTTGCCGGCCGCAAACAGGCCGCGCGGTGGGACCAGCGGCTTGTGAAGCTCATTCACAACCGCGGACTTGCCGACGCCAGAATATCCGGAGACGAGCACCAACTCTGGCCTGCCGCCCGCGACAATCCGATCGAACGCCGTAAGCAGAGTGTCCACCTCGCCGTCCCGCCCATAAAGTTTCTCGGGGATCATGAGGCGGTCCGGAGTGTCCTGCGCGGCGAGAGTGAAAACGTCGATGGATCCTCGAGACTCCCATTGCGACAGACAATGTAGAAGATCGCGTTCAACTCCAGCCGCCGTTTGATACCGCTCCTCGGCTGTCTTCGAGAGCAGCTTCATCGTGATAGCGGAGACAGCCGCTGGAACGTTCGGTAGCCGCTCGCTGGGAGCGGTGGGTTGTCTCGCAATGTGGCAATGCACCCATTCCATCGGATCGGATGCCCTGAACGGAAGGTTGCCGGTTAACATCTCGTAGAATGTGACGCCGAGTGCGTACAGGTCGCTGCGGGAATCAATGGAGCGATTCACTCTTCCCGTCTGCTCTGGCGCCATGTACGCGAGAGTTCCGGCGATGAATTCTGGAGGTTCGGGCGGTTGGCGCTCGCGCGGGAGGCGCGATGCGATCCCGAAACCGGTCAGACGGACCCGCCCAGTTGCGGAGTTGACCACCACGTTGGCGGGTTTGATGTCCTTGTGAATCAGCCCCCGTCCGTGCAACTGACCAATTGCGCCAGACAGCGCCACGGAGAGTCGCAGGAACTGTCCGATTTCCATCGGCTCCCCGACGAGACGATCGAGCGGCTCTCCTCCTGCGTAATCGACCACGAGGACCGTCTGTCCGCGCTCGCGCACCAAATCCAGCGGCCGCAATGCCCAAGCGCTGTCCAGGCAGCTCTTAAGTTCGTGTTCGTGGGTCAGGCGATTGACGCTCTCCAGAGTCGGATGCTCTACACCGCCAGGGATGGATACGAATGCGTGCTTCTCACCTGCAGCGTCATTCCGGCATATTCTGCAGAAGACACGCCCGGTATCTCGCCACAGCACCTCTACGGAGTCGTTCTCCCAGCGCGCCCCGAACAAGATGGAGGCTCCGCCAATGTTTTCCTGTAAGGCGCTCATATTCCGCCTCATGCTGGACCCGGTAGGTTGCGGGGCGGCTAGGTTACCACCGATATAGACAAACTGTCCCAGTTCAGTATAACAAATCGCGAGATGGACAGCACCGGAATAACCCACTGATATGGCTTTCCGGCGAGTCCTTGCGACGCGGGCTGCCTGAAGCTTGTAGCCGACGCCATGAGGGTTATATTTCACGACAAACTGACGCCTGTTGAGTACGTGTTTTGGTACGTTCTTCCGACATCCTGCCCAGAGAGGGCTCAATTATGCGCCAATGTTACCAGCGTGGTTGTCTCAGGCGAACGCATCGCAAGTCAGGACCAGAACGTGCCGATGGCAATCCCCTAGCCCAACTTTCGCAGCTTAGCAGTTTTTAGGACGAGATTGCGTGTAGGCTGCGATGCAAGTGCTGAATTATCAGGGATGGTTAGTCGGCAGGGCGATGTAGTGCCGACCTACCCTCTTTACAAACGCTGAAGGAAGCTGTCAGGATGCGCGCTGACGATGTTTCTGCGCAGCAAACGGCGATGCAAGGACGGCAAGGAACACCGCTACTGGAGTGTAGTGGAGAACCGTCGAGTGCGTTCGGGTCGGGTGGTGCAACGGCAGGTTTTGTTTTTGGGAGAGATCAATGACCGCCAGCAGGGAGCATGGCGACAGACGTTAGAGGTGTTTGATGAAGCCGAGCAGCGGGCCCGAACGCTGAGCTTGTTTCCGGAAGATCGTGCGATCCCGGCCGACGCGCTGGATGGCGTGCAGGTGAAGTTGCGGGAGATGGAGCTGCGGCGGCCGCGGGCCTTTGGCAACTACTGGCTGGGCTGCGAGCTGTGGCAGCAGTTAGGACTGAGCAAGTTTTGGGAAGAGCGGTTGGGAGGAGGGCGGGGGGAAGTGCCGTGGGCGAAAGTGCTGGAGTTGCTGGTGGTGAGCCGGCTGATCGCGCCGGGCAGCGAGTTCCGTTTGCACCGGCAAGGATTTGACCAGAGCGCCATGGGAGATCTGTTAGGCAGCGGCTTCGCGGTGGCCGAGAAGGATCGGCTGTATCGCTGTCTGGATCGCATCGTGGAGCACCAGGCGGCGTTGTTCGATCATCTCCGGCAACGCTGGCAAGACCTATTCCAAGCGCGCTTCGACGTCTTGCTGTACGACCTGACGAGTACCTATATCGAGGGGGAAGGCGAGGAGATTCCCAAAGCGAAGCACGGCTACAGCCGGGATCACCGTGGCGACTGCCGGCAGGTGGTGATCGCGCTGGTGGTGACGCCGGAGGGATTTCCGCTGGCTTACGAAGTGATGGAGGGCAACACCTCGGACCGCACGACGCTGCGCGGCTTTCTGGCCAAGATCGAAGCGCAGTACGGACGGGCGCGGCGGGTGTGGGTGATGGACCGGGGAATTCCCAGCGAAGAGGTGCTGGAAGAAATGCGCCAGCCGGGGCGGGAGATGTTCTATCTGGTGGGCACGCCGCGGGGCAAGATTCAGCAATACGAAAAGCAGTGGCTGGAATTGCCCTGGCAGAAGGTGCGCGAGTCGGTGGAGGTGAAGTTGTTCGCGGAGGACGGCGAGCTCTATGTGCTGGCCAAGAGTGCAGGGCGGCGAGCCAAGGAGCGTGCGATCCGACGGCGCAAACTGGTGGGGTTGTTGAGGACCTTGCGCAAGCTGCGCCGGAGTGCTCCGGCGCGGGATCAACTGCTGCTGCGCATCGGGGCGGCCAAGAAGCAAGCGGGGCGGGCCTTCGGCTTCGTATCCCTGCGCTTGCCCCGAGAGGGGGAGGAAGTCACCCCCCAGACGTTCACCTTTCAGTTGCACAAAGAGAAGTTGCAGAAGGCGGAGCTTCGCGACGGACACTATCTGTTGCGCTCCAACCTGGTGGGGGAGAACCCGGAAGTACTCTGGGAACGCTATATCCAACTGACCCAGATTGAAGCGGCCTTCAAAACCTTGAAGAGCGAACTGGGACTACGTCCGATTTATCACCAGGCGGGGAAGCGAGTGGAAGCCCACATCTTCGTGGCCTTCCTGGCCTACGCCCTTTCGGTGACCCTCAAGCAACGGCTGGCCGCCTTAGCGCCGGGCCTGACGGCCCGCGCGGTGCTGGAAAAACTGGCCACCCTTCAGATGCTCGATGTGTGCCTGCCCACCACCGACGGCCGCTGGCTGATCATGCCCCGCTATACCCAGCCAGAACCGGATCAGTCGTTGGTGCTGCACCAGCTTAACCTGACCTTGCCTGCCCAGCCACCACCCCGTATCAAGGCCCCCCAGGAGGCTGCCCCAACCCCGCCCCCGAGATTGAAAATGTAGTGCCGACCTTTGAGATCCCTTCGCTAAAAACAAAGCACTTACCCTTTACCTAACCCCTCAACTGCGAAAGTTCGGCTAGCTCCCTGCCCCTGGCCTCCAGTCCCTGGTACCTGACACCTGGCGACTCAAGCGAAGCGCCTGAAACCTATTTACTCCACCGCGTTTTCCCCGCATCATAATCCATTTGGATCAAGCCGACAGGCAAGACGGTCTGTCGTCAACAGGCTGTCGCCTGCCGGCAATCAACTTCACGGAGTCCCATTGTCCCAAGCAGTGTCATCGCACCATCCCTCTCGAGCCGGCGTCCTGCTGGCGTTCGCGGCCGTTTACGTCATCTGGGGATCAACTTACCTCGCCATTCGTTACGCCGTCGAAACCATCCCTCCATTTCTCATGGCGGGATGCCGGTTCGTCATTGCCGACGCCGCGTTGTACCTGTGGACGCGCTCGCGCGGGGCAGTCGCGCCCTCGCGGCGGCACTGGATCGGCACGACCATCCTAGGAGGCTTGATGCTCCTCGCCGGAAATGGCGCATTGTGCTGGGCGGAGCGTCGCGTGCCTTCGGGGCTCGCAGCCTTACTGCTGGCGACGATCCCGATCTGGATGGTCCTGCTCGATAGTCTGCGAAAGGACGGCACGAAGTTGGGACCGAAGGTGATCGGCGGAATAGCGATCGGCGTGGCGGGGCTTGGATTGCTCGTAGGTCCGGCCCACCTGTGGGGCAGCACGCGCGTGGATCTTGTGGGCGCGGGAGTGCTGATGTGCTCGTCGTTTTCATGGTCGCTCGGTTCCATTCTTTCGCATAAGTTCGAACTGCCCGCATCGTCTCTCCTCACGGCCGCCATGGAAATGTTGGGGGGCGGAGTGTTGCTGCTGTTGCTTGGCATCCTCAGCGGGGAGGCAAAACAGCTTCATATCTCGGCCATCGCCCTTCGCTCCTGGATGGGCTTTGGCTACCTGATTACGGCCGGGTCGCTGCTCGGCTTCACGGCTTACCTGTGGTTACTGCGCCACGTGCCCACGGCGCGGGTTTCCACCTATGCGTTCGTGAACCCGGCAGTGGCCGTATTCCTCGGCTGGGCGCTAGGTAGCGAACCACTTACCATCCGCGAGTTGCTGGCCAGCGCCACCATCATCGCGGGTGTGGCGCTCATCATCACCCACCGGCCGCTCGAACCGGAAATTGGAAACTAGTAGCTTGCTTCCCGACTCCCCCGAAAATCACGTCATTCCCGCGCAAGCGGGAATCCATTCAGGCGACATGGACCCCCGCTTTCGCGGGGGTGACCTGGTGGGCGATTTTCATTCCCTCGGGTGGGCCACAGGCCCATGGAAACTCCTCACAGCAAGATTCGGGTTGCCCGATACTCTCTCCTGTCCGATGATGAATCAGGACGGGAGGGAATATGCAAACCAACGCACAAGATTTCCGGCGCATCGAAAAAGCCATACAGTTTCTGACCGAGAACTATCACCAGCAACCGAGTTTGGGCGAGGTGGCCCGCAGCGTCAACTTGAGCGAATTCCATTTCCAGCGGCTCTTCCGCCGCTGGGCAGGCATCAGCCCCAAGCGCCTGGTGCAGTTTCTGACGCTCGAGCATGCCAAGCAAGCGCTCGAGGAATCGCGCAGCGTGCTGGACGCGGCCTATGACGCCGGCTTATCCAGTCCCAGCCGCCTGCACGACCTTTTCGTAACGGCCGAGGCCATGACCCCTGGTGAGTTCAAGGCGAAGGGAGCGGGCATCGAAATCAGCTACGGATTCCATGCCAGTCCCTTCGGCGAGTGCTTGCTCGCGGTCACCGAGCGGGGAATTTGCGGATTGGGTTTCGTGGGCGAGGACGGCCGTAGCCAAGCGCTCGAGGACTTCAAGCAAAGGTGGCCGGCCGCTACGTTCCGTGAGAATTCCCGGAAGACTCGGAGCTACATCGACGGAATATTCAGTTCCAAACAACGAAACGGCGCCAACGGCGCCAACCCCGTGAGGCTGCTGTTGATGGGTACGAAATTCCAGATTAAAGTCTGGGAGGCCTTGCTCAGGATTCCGTCAGGCGCCGTGGTTTCTTACGAGGACTTGGCGCGCCGGGTGGGGAAGCCCTCAGCCGCGCGAGCCGTGGGAAGCGCCGTGGGCCGGAACCCGATCTCGTTTGTCATTCCGTGCCACCGGGCCATCCGCAAAATGGGGATTACCGGCGACTATCATTGGGGAGCCGTTCGCAAGAAGGCAATCCTGGCATGGGAAGCCGCCCGCCGCAGCGGAGAAGCGGAGTGAGGCATCGTAATTAATCTGGATTGGACCCCCTCCCCCGTCCCGCGACGGCTGATGAAAGCGCCGTCGCGTGCCACCCTCTCCCCCAAAGGGGCGAGGGAGGAAACAACCTGAGTTTATGCCCTCGCCCCCTTGGGCATAGGCGTTAAAATAACGGGAAGCGGTTGATGCTGAATGCCCGCAGGGCATTAAGATCATTAGCCGTAGGTGAAACCTACGGAGCAATGACCCTTTCCTGGTGCTTGCCTCGACCCCGGCGGGGTCGAATTCAACCCCTGCGGGGTTGGCTGAATCTCGTAGCCGGCACTTTCCGTAGGTTTCACCTACGGCTAATGATCTTGGGTCCCTTCGGAACCCGTCAAAAACGCTTATTTTACCGCCTATGCCCTTTGGGGGAGAGGGCGGCGCAGAGCGCCAGGTGAGGGGGTTAGTCCGTCACGATATCATGTAACACTCAGTAGGTGACGTTCCTGATTCCTTCCAAGTCGCCGGTCTTGGCCGCCAAAAGAATCGGCGTCATGTATTCATCCACGGTCTCCGGAGTGAGGGGCACCGGCATGTTCTCGAGCTTCATCCTGAGCTGCGGGTTCTTGGCCGCAACGAGGGCGCGCTCGATGTGGGCGTCGCTAAAATGCGGAACTTCCCCAAGCGTTGTCGGGACGCCGACGCTTTTCTCGAAGGCAATCAGAGCCTCGGCAACCGCCACTCCCAAATTACGACCGCTTAGATTTTCAATTGCGGCGCCCGCGTACCCTGCGTCCTTACAGAGTTTACTTACCAGCTTCAGCGGCCGCTCAATAGCCGGGGCGAAGAAAACGGTGTAATAAGGGTTCAAAAGGCCGCATGCCCGTCCATGGCTGAGTATGTCGATCAGCGAGAAGCTGGTCAGGTGAGCGCCATTGGTGCCTCCGAGCATGATGGCATAACCGCCCAGGTCGGTGGCCAGACCCAGCGCCTCTCGTCCTTGCGGATCATGGGGATTTCGCAAGACTCTGGGGAGGTACTCCAGCACCAGACTGATTCCCTCGCGGGCCACTTCTTCCATCTGGCCGTAATATGGCTTGCCCACCGCTCCGTACAGCACCTCGAGCATGTGAGAGAGGCCGTCGAGCCCGCCGTCGGCGGTGAGCGCGGCGGGCGCTCCCACCGTTACCGCATAATCAAAAACTGCCCGCGTCGGCACCACGGCATCATCGACGATGAGCTTCTTTTGCCCCGTCTTCAAATCCGTAATGTTGGAATACTTCGTTAGATGGGCGCTCGAACTCGCCGCGCTCTGGATTGCCACGTGCCGTGCCAGGCGTTTTCCCTCGAGCGGCCAGGGCTTTGGTCACGAGTCCTGTGCCGAAATAATCATCGATAGACCCACCCAAAGCGCGGAGGATCTCAGCAGCTTTGGTGGCATCGATCGTACTCCCGCCGCCAAAACTGACCGTCAATTCCGGATCGAGTTCCTTGAGGCAGGCCGTGATGCGAGCAAGATCCTCGCGGGGCGCATTGGGTGACGCTCCGTCAACTGTGCCGAGCACCTCGATTCCGGCCGAGGTCAACGAATCCCGCACCGTTCCTACGAATGCATCCGCACCCTGGAAAGGATCACGCACCACCACCGCACGATTACCCAGGTTTGCACAAAAGGGCCCCACCCGGCCAAGGACTCCGAACCCGAACAAATAGGTATCTCGCTTAAACTGCAGAATCAAACCACGCGCTTTTTCAAAATTCGGCATTTCTACCTCCGATTCGAAGCCGATCCCTAAGGGCGCAATTGTACACCCTCCGTGTCCTCTCAGAACGGCCTGCACCGACGGGGTGCGCGACTACCAAATGGCTTCTATCCCTGCTCCTCTGATCCGCTGATCCCGGCTGACAAGCGGGAGCCCGAGACATAAAGCTGTAGCCGCTATGATTCGGTCCGGCATATCGGGGACCGCGTCCCTGGGAATCTGCTGGACATACTTCGCGACATCGGTATCCAGAGCTGCGACTCTTAACGCCCCAACAGGATTATCGAAAGCTGCCATCAGCCTCTGGAGCGCCGCCACAGGAAGGCGTTCCTTTTCGACGAGGTAGATCACCTCGACAACGGAGATCGAGGAAAGGAAGAGGGGTTCGCCAGATTTCAACGCGACTTCTATGGCATGCAATGCCTTAGTGGAAAGGTCTCGAGACTTTAGTAGGTACCAAACGGCGGCGTGAGTGTCCAAGACCAAGGCCACTAGAGGGACTCCCCGGGGAACACGCCCCACATTTCACGGCGCGCGTCGGCGATATCCTTCTCGCTGATTTCCGCACCGAGATCCGCCCAAAGGCCATATAGGCTTTTCAGTGGTTGCTTAGCCGTCTTCTTCACTTCCAAGAATTCCACGAAGTCCAGAACCTCCTTCTTCTGGTCGGGGAGCAAGCCTCGCAGCTTTTCAACAACCAATTCTTCGATGCTCATCGTAACTCCAGGCCGCTTCGCAAGCGGGTTAAGAGGATAACCCAATTGATACTGATAGTGTGGCACAAATGTTACACGAAGTGGTACTCAAAGTGGTGCACGAATGGGGTACGAATGCGGAAACTGATTGCAGTGCACGAGTGCTGTAAAACATTTCTTGCCCCATCGCGCGGAATCTGCGAACATTTCCAGTTCAGGTTTGAAGCAGATTTCAATTCATAGGCAAATCAAGCCGGAGGCAATATGGCATTAGATCCAAAGCATCAAAGTCACACCATTACTGACGGGCGAGACCGGGCGGGCGCGCGGGCCATGCTCAAGGGCATTGGCTTCACCGACGCCGACCTGGCGAAGCCCATCGTCGGAATCGCGAACACCTGGATTGAGACGATGCCCTGCAATTACCACTTGCGCGAATTGGCCGCCAAGGTGAAAGAAGGCGTGCGCGCCGCGGGCGGAACGCCCATGGAGTTCAACACCATCGCCATCTCTGACGGCGTGACCATGGGCACGGAAGGCATGAAGGCGTCGCTCGTGAGCCGCGAAGTAATTGCCGACTCAATCGAGTTGCTTGGCCGCGGCCACATGTTTGACGCCATGGTGGCGGTCGTGGGGTGCGACAAGACAATCCCCGGAGGCGCGATGGCATTGATTCGCCTGAACGTCCCGGGCATTCTGCTGTACGGCGGCTCGATTGCCCCGGGGCGCTTCCAGGGCCGTGACGTCACCGTCGGCGATGTCTACGAAGCCGTGGGGGCGCATGCCGCCGGAAAGATGACCGACGCGGAGCTCAAGGACATCGAGGATCATGCCTGTCCAGGGGCGGGCGCATGCGGTGGACAGTTCACTGCCAACACCATGTCCACGGCGATGGAGTTCATCGGCCTTTCCCCCATGGGGGCGAACAGCGTGCCGGCTCTCGATCCGAAGAAAGGTGAAGCTGCCTTCCACACCGGCCAACTTGTAATGGATTTACTCCGGCGAGGCGTGCGGCCGCTTGATGTGCTCACCCGCAAAGCGTTTGAGAACGCTATCGCCAGCGTGGCGGCAACGGGAGGGTCAACCAATGGCGTCCTCCATCTGCTGGCCATGGCGCGCGAGGCCGGGGTGCCGCTGACCATCGACGACTTCGACGCCATCAGTTCGCGCACACCCATCATTGCCGATCTCAAGCCAGGGGGGAAATACGTTGCCGTGGACGTGCATCACGCCGGCGGAATCCCCATCATTGCTAAGAAACTCCTCGAGGCGGGGCTCATTGACGGCTCGCAACAGACACCCACGGGGCGGACGATCGCAGAAGAAGCCAAGCTCGCCGTTGAGACCCCCGGCCAGCAGGTCATCAAACCCGTCTCGAACCCGATTAAGAAAACCGGCGGGCTGGTGATCCTGAAAGGAAACCTGGCGCCGGAAGGCTGTGTGGTCAAGGTGGCAGGTTACGAAAAGACTTACCATCGCGGCCCCGCGCGCGTGTTTGATTGCGAAGAAGACGCCATGCGCGCGGTCATCAGCAAGAGCATTCAGAAGGAAGACGTGGTGGTGATCCGCTACGAAGGCCCGAAAGGCGGTCCCGGCATGCGCGAGATGCTGGGCGTAACGGGGGCGCTGGTCGGCGAAGGCCTGGGCGATTCGGTGGGATTGCTCACCGACGGGCGTTTCAGCGGCGCAACGCACGGCCTGATGGTAGGCCACGTGGCGCCTGAAGCCGCACGTGGCGGTCCCATTGCCGCGGTCGCCGACGGCGACATGGTGGTGTTCGATATCAAGAAGCGCCGGCTCGACGTCGAGCTCAGTGATGACGAGATTAAACAGCGGTTGGCCAAGTGGCGCGCGCCCGAGCCTCGGTATAAGACAGGCGTGTTTGCCAAGTACGCCGCGCTCGTCTCTTCCGCGTCAGAAGGGGCTATTACACGCGTGCCCTGATTGACGATTGAAGAGTTGGTAGCGCAGACCGCCGGGTTTGCGGTCTGCGGCTTTCCGTGAAATGGCGCGAGTCCTCAATGGTTGGTGGGCGAAAGGACGCGGACCGCAAAGTCGGCGGTCCGCGCTACCCCGCTGCTAGAGGCCTGGAGGGGCGACAGATACTCCAGCGCCGTCACTGTCGCCCCTACCGGGGCTGTGATTATTGCGGTGCGACCTCGTCCCACGGCTCGCGCCGTGGGCTACTTTCTGCCGCCGCTCCGCGGCTCTCACAGGCCTCGTATCCTCTGGCTAACGCCTATGCCTCAGTGAGGAGGGGAGTTGTTTTCAGGGCAGCGGTACGCCTTTCTGGGACGTCCAGCTCTTCATGTAGTCCGCAAACACGTATTCAGGGCCGACCGTTTTGAGCGTCGCCGGCAGGACGTCATTCAGCATCCGGTATTCCTTCTCGACGCGCTCGCAATTCTCATTCATGAAGTTCTGAAGAAGGCTTACGGCGTCTGCTTCTTTCCCTGCCTCGATCTTCCGCATGGCCTCCGCTTCCACGGTTGTCTGGCGGGCCGTCTCCCAACGCTCCGTCTGGTCGAACACGCCCCGGACGGTCGGAGCCAAAGCGTTATAGTTCAGGTCGCAGAGAAGCTTGACGCGGTTGGCCCACCACCACGGTGAGTCGCAGGAATAAGTGCTGCTGCCGGCGGCGTAACTTGCCGGAAGCTTCGGGCCGTGCAGGTAGAATGGCTTGTAGACGTTGCTGCAAGGGTTTGAGAAGCTCGCCCAGTAAACTTCGCGCAACAGAGGCGGCATTTCCGCTCGCAGGTGGGCCACCACCGACGCCGCGGTGTGATAGGGCGAGTGCGGGCTGTCATGCATGCAAGGCGTAGCAAAGAAGGTGTCGGCCGCTCCCCAGCGTGGCTCGACGACCGTTCCCTCCAGGTGGTTGCGGCTGATCGCGATCATGCTGGCCGGAGTGACCTGTGAAAAGTCCTTGTGCAGGCAAGCCATGGTCATGTTGCGGCGGATCTGCATACCGCCGGGGTTCTTGGAATCCTTCTCCCAATAGTCTCCGTAGTCGCGCGCGAAGTTGAAGTCTTCGGCGGACTTCGCCCATCCCATCTTGACCGCGTGCTCGACAAGTTTCGGATGCGCTTCGTCCCAGTCGCGCTCGATGGAATAAATGTTGGAGATGGAATATACCCCGTGCCGGATTTTCTTGGCCGCCCAATACCTGCCTGCGGTCTCGAGCACCCAGGCTTCGTGCCGGTCCGCGATAATGAAGCTGTTGTGGTAGTTGGCCTTGCCCCATTCGCCCGCGCGCTCGCAATCGCCACTCTGGCCGTACTTCTCCAGCAGATCGATCATGATGTGCATGGCTTCGTACGCGGTTTTCCCGCGCTCGAGGCCCAGATGCACCAGGTCCATCCCCACCAGCCCATCGCCCCACTGAACCGGTTCCTTGGAAAATACAGCTTCGTTCCCGATCGCCACGCCATATTCGTTCATCCCGTGTTCGTAGCCGAACATCCACCAGATCTTCGATCCGATGTGCTCGTAGGTTTCGGCTACTTGCGGGATTTTGATGTAAGTGCACTGCACCATCTCGCCGGGGTTGTGCCCGAGGTGGGGAAATTGCACGAGGACCTGGGCTTCCATCGGCGGACGGTCGCTGTTCTTCGCCAGGATAACGGAATGGTCCGCCGTAGCGTCCGGCATTGCAACCCAGGTATCGCATGCGCGCAGGGTCGCGACAAAACCCATGAACGAGAGGATCGTCGCCGCAAGGGAGATTTCGAGTTGCTTTGAGGTCAAGCTGCTTCTCCTTGGATGTCGCATCATTGTGCGGATTCGCCAGCGCCACCACTTGCGGGCAGCCCCTACCATATGTCGGGAGCCAGGATGGCCTTTCGTGCGAGTTGTGGCACGGGCATCCTGCCCGTGCGCACGGCCAAGATGGCCGTGCCACATTTTGGCCGCGGCAACTTCGTGCTATGTCTCCCCACCGAGACGAGAACAGACTATTAGGGAGGAAAACGCATGTCAAGGTAGAATGATGTGTGACGCGAGGGCTTTTGCGTACACTTCGTGTCAGGGTTTTCAGTACATGAGAAGAGCTCGACTTCGAAACTTGGCCGGAATGATTCTCCTGTGGACCGCCGTTAGCTGGGGAACGGGAAAATCCGTGTGGGCGGCGGCGCAGGAAGAAGACGATGGAAACTTTGAGGTCGCCGTCCGCGGAATGAACAAGCTCATGGACGGCGACTTCGACGCTGCCACCGACATCTTCCGCCAGATCGAGCAGTCCGAGCCCGAATCGCCTCTCGGCTACCTGCTCGAGGCGGATGTGAATTATTGGAAGATTTATCTGGCTGAGGGCGACCTGATCGACCCGGACGTTTTCGAAGCGCGTTCGGAAGCCGCCACGCCTTACGATGCCGACTTCGAGCGATTGGACGGGCTGGCTATTGCCAAGGCCGAAGCACGCATCAGTACACAGGAAGATGCGGCCCGCAGTTATTTCTACGGGGGCCTTGCCTACGGACTAAGGGCCCAGCTCGAAGCTTTACGCGATCATGCCTTGGCCACGGCGCGAGCCGGCAAGAAACTTCATAGCCTTTCTCTTGAGGCGCTGAAGGCCGATCCAACGCTCCAAGACGCTTTGTTCGGCGTCGGCCTCTACAACTACTTCGAGGCTACCTTGCCCACATACGTCAGGATGCTGCGCTTTTTGATTATGCTTCCGGGAGGCGACCGCGAGTTGGGCCTCCGGCAAATGGAGCAAGCCATGGAGAAAGGCCAACTCGTCAACTCGGAGGCGAAGTTCCACCTGGCGAAGAACTACTCCCGGCCTATCGACCGCCAGTACGATAAATCCCTCGAACTACTTCGCCAGTTGCAACATGAGTATCCCCACAACCCGCTCTGGAAACTGCTCGCCGGAAGCGTCGAGCTGCGAATGGGAAACTCCAAGGATGGTGAGACGCTCTATCAGCAGGCGGCCGCCAAAACGGCTCATACCTCATCTGACATTTGGAAACCCCTCCATCAGCAAGCCGAGCGGGCGCTTTCTCGGCGCCCCGGGCAGTAGTTATTCCGTTAACTTAATTTCTGAGTTTGCTCGTGCGCGTGGTAGGAACTGCGAACCAGGGGGCCGGACTCGACGTGGCGGATTCCCAGACGGCGGCCTTCCTCTCCGAGAGTGGAAAATTCCTGTGGGGAATAAAAGCGCGCCACCGGCAACTGTTCGCCGGAGGGCCGCAAATACTGGCCGATCGTGACGATGTCAACTCCTACTTCGCCCAGATCTTTCAGTACTGCTAACATTTCTTCCATCGTTTCGCCGAGACCCACCATGAGGCCGGATTTGGTGGGGATGGACGGAGCGATTTGGCGCGAGCGCGTGAGGAGGCGCAGCGAGCGCTCGTAGCGGGACCCGCGACGCGCCACAGGGTAAAGGCGCCGGACAGTCTCCACGTTGTGGTTCAGGATATCCGGCCCGGCGCGCAGCACGGTTTCAAGAGCTTCGTCCGAGCCCCGGAAGTCGGGAATCAAAACCTCCACCTGGCACCCGGCAATCTGACGGCGCAGGGCTTCAATCGTCCGCGCAAAGATCGCCGCTCCGCCGTCCTCTAAATCGTCCCGGTCAACGGAAGTCACCACCACATACTTCAGGCCCATCTTCGCTGCCGCATCGGCGACTCTCTCGGGTTCGCCCCAATCGACGTCGCCGCGCGGCAGGCCCTTGGGCACGGCGCAGAAGCCGCAACGGCGCGTGCAAAGCTCACCCAGGATCATGAAAGTGGCGGTGCGGTGCGCCCAGCACTCGCCCACGTTGGGGCAGCGGGCGCTTTCACAGACCGTGTGTAGCCCGAGGCCGCGCATTAATCCCTTCAGCTCAAAATAGTTCTCGCCGCTCGGAACGCGCACTTTCAGCCACTCCGGCTTGCGCACCCGAACGGGAGCCGGGGCAATTTGGACGAAGTCATTCATGAATCTGTTACCGGCTATCTGCCCGCCGCGTTGGCCCCGCGCAAGCGGGTGTCGAGCGTCTCTCTCGTGGGTAGTGATGTCCGCGCCGTGGCGAGACTCACACCGTTACGACTCGCCGTGGCCATCGCGTCACCGCGCTCTCCGAAGTGATGCCACTTGCCATCGCCGACGTAGGCCGCGCGCGTTGTAGGCGACGGGCTCGACTGAGGAGAAGCAACTCTCGCACTTGCAGGCGCGAAAGACTTCGCGCTTTCGCCGAAGCGGTGCCACCTGCCGTCCGCAACCAAGGGGTTGCGCGTCGGAGGCGGGTCGGTGTTTTGACTGTATGCAGGCGCGCTGGGCGGATCGGGTGGGTCGGCAGGGTCGCCGATGTACGGGCTGTAGGAATATGGACCGTAATCATACGAGTCGTAGCCATACGGGTAGCAAGGGTAAGGACCGTAAGGATCGCACCCATCGTACGGATAATAGGGATAGCCCCAGTTGCTGTAGTAAGGCCAGCCCCAATTGAGCCCGGGCCAGTACCCAAAGCCCCAGCCCCAGCGGTTGCCGTAGCGGCCCGGGAAGCCATGCGGATGGAATCCGCCATAACCGCCCCAGCCTCTATGGAACCCTCCTAGTCCTCCGTAGTATCCCCGGCCGCCATAACCGCCGCGGAAGCCGCCACCGCCCCAGCCACGGAATCCGCCGCCTCCGTAACCGCCACGAAAGCCACCGCCGCTTCGGAATCCCCCGCCGCCAAACCCTCCGTGAAAACCGCCACCTCCGCCATGGAATCCGCCACCGCCGCCGTGGAAACCGCCCCCACCAAATCCACCTCCACCGTGGGAAGCTCCGCTACGGCCTAATGCGGAAGGGCACACAGCCAGCGTCAATGACAACAAGACGATTTGCAGTTTGCCCATAAGCACCCCCTGGTAGAAGCGTAGCACGCAAATGGGTAGCGAGCAAACGCCAGAGCGTCAGAGGCAGCGCGCGGGGAAGTTTGTAGGGGGACGGCTTGCCGCCCCCTCACCCTTCCTCGTTCGTCAACGAGGGCAGGGCAAGCCCTGCCCCTACATTATGCAAGTGGGCGAGACGTCCGAGTTGCAGACTACCTGAGCTTGCGAAGCAGGCGAGGGGTCAGCCACCATTCGAGTTGGCCAGGGCCTTTGGGCGGAAACTCGTCGAAACTGATCATGCAACACCCGCCCTTTTTGAACGCCAGGCTAGCGTGACTACCGGCGCCGATCAGCCGGGCGGCCAATTCGCTGAGGTCGGGTTCATGGCCAACCACGAGCACTCTCTTGCGGTTCGGGCGTTTGGCAAGAAACGCCAACAACTCTTCGGGCGACCCGCCGGGCCGCATCGCGTCGCAGACGTCCATGGGCGGTTTTGTGGAAAGCGACTCGCCAACAATTTTCGCAGTTTCGACCGCACGGACCAGCGGGCTTGAAACAATCCAGTCCAAGTCGAACCCTGCCCGGTTCAGGCCCTCGCCGATCTCTTGCATTTTCTCCTTGCCTTCCGGAGTCAGCGGGCGCTCCGCATCGTCAGAAAATCTCACCGCGCCGTGTGCGACGGCGATGCCGTGCCGCATGATGTAAAGGGAGTACCCTGTCTCAGTCTTTCCCTCAGGGGCTTCCGCAGTGTTTTTTGCCATATCGTGATTCTCCTGAAAATCACACTCAAATACGTCATTCCCGCGCAAGCGGGAATCCATTTAGGCGGCATGGCCCCCCGCTTTCGCGGGGGTGACCTTGCGGGCGATTTTCATTCCCGCGGGTGGGCCACAGGCCCATGGAAACTCTCTCTAAGAATGGATTCGGCGAAATTGATTTTCAGATTTGCATTGCTTCACGACTGCTACTCCGCCGCAGTTCCCATCCGCTCCCACACTTCGTGGAATAACTTTATGGAGCCCGGCGCGAAACCCGCGTAATGATTATTGAAAAAACCCAGGATGCGAATGCCGCGTTTGAGCAGCTTGCGAATGATGGGAATCCAAATCTCCATCTCGCGCCTGCGGTCGATAATGAGGGAGTCCCAGCGCTGGGTTTTCTCCTCAATCCCTTTGCGGTCTCCCAGCCATCGAAGGTAGGCAAAATCAGCAGTCACAACATCCTGCTTTGCCATAAGTTCGCCGATGGGCGTCATCCAGGGATGATCGATAAGGGCGAGTGAAATATTCCTGGCCCGAAGCTGATCAAGCAAGCGATCATTAATCCAGTACTTGTTCCGCAACTCGATGGCGTAGGCACGGCCGCAGGGAAGCTGATCGAGGAAGCTCGCGAGGCGTGCAAGGAAATCCCTGGGCTGCGGAAATGCCTGTTTGTTGAAGTAAGGAAACTGCAGCAACAAAGGCCCGAGCTTTTCGCCTAACAGATCCATGCCCTTCAGGAATTCCTCGAGCTCGTCACCGCAGTCCACCAGCACTTTCTCATGTGTGATGACCTGAGGAAATTTGGCGGCGACCAGGAAACCCGGGGGAGTACGCGCGTGCCAATTTCGCACCATGGCAGCGGAGGGACTTCGATAGAAAGTCGAGTCGACCTCCACAGCATCGAAATGCTTCGCGTATTCGGTAATGAATTCGGCGGGAGCAGTGCCCTCAGGGTAGAAAACTCCAACCCAATCCTGGCTGGACCAACTCGAGGTGCCCAGGCGCAGGTTCTCAATTTGAGGGTAATCCAAGCTACCCTCCGCACATGCCCCGCTCGCGCGCGCCGCACGTCTGGCAGGGGCCATTATCAAACGATGAGTTGGAGTGCGAGCCCTTGGTCACGGCGAAAACTGAGAGTAACTTCTCGACGCGGGGGCTTTCACACTTCTTGCAGAGCACCTCACTGGAGGAGGATGTGATTTTTTCGAACTGCGCCCCGCAGTCCCGGCATTTATACTCGAAGATCGGCATAGTTCTTCCCCATTGCACTATACTGGATGCCGGCTGATATTTCAACGTTACCCTTGCGAGCGACGGAGCGAGTTGGTTCATGGGCTGGACCGCAGGCGCATTTTTCAAGGCTCCACTCGATGTCGAGAACTGAAATATTGCAGAAAATTACCTTGACACGCTCTCGCATATTGCTTAAAGTTTCCCAATCCACCATGATTCAGAACCGAGAAATACTTTCAATGAAGAAGAATGAAGAAGAGAGGAGCAGCAAATGGCGAAGGTGCTGACTAAATCGCAAGTGGTAGCCCATCTGGCAGATAAGGCGGGGATTCAAAAGAAGGCTGCTGCCGCGGTCCTGGAGCAGCTCGCTGCTCTGGCGACAAAGGAAGTCAAGGGCGGCGGGCAATTCGTGGTCCCTGGGCTGGGCAAGGCTGTGAAGGCACACCGCAAAGCACGGGTGGGCCGCAACCCTCAGACTGGCGAACCGATCAACATTCCGGCGAAGACGGTCGTCAAGTTTCGCTTGGCCAAGGCATTCAAGGATGCCGTGGTGCCCCCCAAGAAGAAATAGCGAATCGGCCGCGAGCCACAGGTGTGGTTCGCGGCTCCTCGCGCAAACAAGATAAAAGCTCAACTCCGCACTCAGTGGGTCAGGTTAGCCCTGAGGGGTTTTGCAATTGTCGTGGGGGAAATTCACCGCGAGGAGCGAAAGTTGAGGTGCGCCCGATCTTGAACGCCTCTTAGTTGCGTGGGTAGGAGCCGGAGGGCGACGCGTAGCTGATGCAGAGATCAAGGGCCGCTCCTTAAAGGGTGAGGTGCCCTTTGAAGTTCGCACGAGCGGGCATTTCCCCGGATGCAGCCTGCGGTTGCAGTAGACACTCGTTTGCCTTGTTTGAGCCGGGCCTCCGCGCCCAGGGTCAGCCGCTTCCATGTTGAGCCTCTCAGGCGAGCGGCAGGCTATTTCGAAATACTGCGTGAAGTCAGGCGCGCCTGGTGCAGGCGGGATCGTAGAGGCCACAGGCGCTGCAATGTGAAAGGCCGTAGTAACGGTCGTTAACCTCAACCGGCAACTCCCTGTCCTCAAGTACTCTAGTCCGCATCGAGTTCCAGCGCCGGCCCTGAAGAAAAAGAGTCTTGCCGCTTATCGTGCCCCATTAAGCATCTGAAATCTTAAGGGCGTGAGTACATGAAACGCGCAGTCATTGTCATCGTTCTACTGTTTCTTGTCCTTTACGGAGGCGACTACCTCTCCCTTCGCTATAAGATTCCCGGCGGCCGTGCTCAATTCAGCACGGTGAAGATCCAGCGTTACTACGCGGTCGGCCTCAAGAGCGGCAAGACTGAGTTTATGTTCCTCGGACCGTCAAACCAGGAATGCGTCCACTCCTTATTCCCCCATTTCGGCGACAGTCCGTGCTGGTACCTCCAACGGAGGACTGTGAAACGCACAGATATTTGATTCCGCGTGTCCCCACATCCCCAAACCTTGCATCCCTGGCTACGCTAACAGTTGCCCAAAAGTGTGCAATATTGAACAGAACATGGCCACGAGGGGACATAACCTATGCAAGGCGGATTGGGGGGATACGGTAAGGGTTGAGCATGATTGGACAGGTAGGCTATCGTATCCTCTTGGTCGCCAGTAATCCTCTCAGGGGGAGGTCCCTTGCAGGTATCCTGGTGGCAGCGGGGTACGTAGTCCGAAGGGCGGTTGACGGCCTTGACGCCATCAGTAAACTCAGGGGGGGACCTCCCGACCTCATCATTTCCGACCTCGCATTGCCTCGCATGTCGGGGAGCGAGTTTTTGAGCGTTGTGCGGCGGCGCTTTCCCGAGATTCCGGTAATTGCCATCAGCGACGACCTCCTTCCGCAGGAAACGGAAGATGAACTTATGGCCGACGTTTGCTTCCAGGGGCCTGACTTCTCACACGCGGACCTCCTCAGCTCAATGACCGAATTGATAACCTCGGCTCCTCCCCGCCCCCCTCTTCCCTTAGTTGAGCGCCTGTTGGTGTCCGGCAACGGGTCGGGCGCTGGCGACTATTTCATAGCTTGTCCCGAGTGTTTGCGCCATATCGAGATTTCCAAAGGCTTGGTGTTGCGCCAAGGTGAACATACTACCGCTTGCACGCATTGCCGGCATATCGTCCGTTACATGATTGAAGACGAAGAATCTAGCGAAGGTATGGCCTCTTAGAACTGCCCCCGATCCTTCTCCCCGCGTCTGGTAATGTTCAACTGACCAAGCGACTGCGGCAAGTTTCGGTCGAGCAATTTCTCTTTGTGCAATTTTGAACATACAACCAAGCGTTTGGTTTCTATGCTCAAACTAACTCAGGGTATTCGCAGCTTGGCGGTCCCTGTGAGGTGAACCCCATGGTAGGTCATGGCCGTCCTCGGGTGTTGTTGGTGGATGAAAATCCTGCTGTTCGAGGGATTCTGTCAAGGCTATTGAATGCGGCGGGTTTTGCAACACAGCAGGCCGAGGACGGCAAGGACGGTCTCGCAAAACTTCGAGGGGCGCTTCCCGATGTCATCATTTCCGACGCCCACGTGCCTCCCCCCATGGCAGGTGTGGAGTTCGTTTCCGTGGTGCGCCGCCGCCTCCCCACCGTTCCGGTGATTGTGGTGTCAGGAAAGCCCCAGCCCGATCCGCTGCCTCAATGTTTCAAGCCCGACCTTTGGCAGGGAAAAGGATCGGAACTGGTGAATGAAATTGTGGAGTCGATTGGCGAACTGATCCACGCTAACCCAATTGAAGCACTGGTTCCGGAGGTGGGCGACACTCCCTTCCGGGCACGCCAAGACCCCGTTGGGCGTTTTGTTATTCCCTGCTCGGACTGTTTACGTCCCCTTGAGGTCCCGGAGTCGCCGGAAATAATAAAGACCGGCGAGCAGATCATTCCCTGCACTCACTGCCAGGCTCTGGTGCGATTCTTCGTTGATGATTCCGAGCCGTCGTAAAGTGCCGAAAAACGGCTTCGTCGCTGGTGCTAGGGGATCATCCCTTTCAGCCAGTAGGCCTGCGCGAAGGCAATCACGCTGAGCCCTAGTGCCAGCAGCAGACTGTGCCAAAACGTTCGGCGCAGGATTTCGCCTTCCTGGCCGACCAGACCGACGGTAGTAACTCCCACAGCTATATTCTGAGGTGAGATCATTTTGCCGACCACGCCGCCGGATGAATTGGTTGCAGCCAACAATATGGGACTCACACCAATTTGGCGCCCCACCGCGACTTGGAGGTTGCCGAAAAGCAGATTGCTCGCCGTGTCACTCCCGCTCAGAAAGCAAGCTACCCAGCCGAGATATGGGCTCACCAGCGGGAAGACTTTCCCAAGCCCTGCCATCGCGGCTCCCAGAGTATAAGACATCCCCGAATAGTTGTAGAGGTAGGCCAGCGCGACGATCAAACTCACCGTCACCGCGGGCATGCGAATCTGTTTGAGCGTCTTGAGTCCGGAGCTGAAAACAACCGCCGGCTTGATTCGAAAGAGCAGGGCCGTTGTGACAACGGCCGTCAAAGCACCTGTGCCCGCTGCCAGGGGTTGAAACTGGTAAACCGCCGCGTAAAGCTTGTGGTAGAGGGCAATATACACGCCATTGTGAAGGTATGGCACGGGAATGTTGCGTTGAGCGATTTGCAACACCTTGAAGTAGGACCACGCGATCATCACCCCGGCAAGAATCAGCCAGGGGGCCCAGGCGAGAATCGCTTGTGCCGTTGGCTGGGGGACGACCTCTGCCTCACCGGGGCGGGATGATGGACTGTCCCGGCCAGCTCCTGTAGCCGTCAGCCGTGCCCCGTCCGAATGATCAGTGCCCTTCCTGCCGTTCGGCTTCCACACCTGCAGCATGAGCACGAGACAAACAATGGAAGAGAGAGCGGCTACGATATCAGTCGCATATGGCCCCCAATAGTTCGACGACAGGAATTGCGTTAGGGCAAAGCTGGCCCCGCCCACCAGGGCAGCCGGCCAGGCTTCTCTTAACCCCTTGCGGCCGCCGATCACCCATATGAGATAGGCAGGCAAAATAAGCGACAGGAAAGGAAGCTGCCGTCCCACCATGGCCGAAAGCTTCATCTGGTCGAGACCTGTTACCGCGGCCAGAGCCACGATCGGTATGCCCAACCCACCGAAGGCGACCGGGGCCGTATTAGCAATAAGCGATACGGTCACGGCGTTGCGCGCGCTGAAACCGAGGCCTAGTAGAAGGAAGGCGGAGACAGCCACGGGAGCCCCGAACCCGGCGGTGCCTTCGAGTAGCGCCCCAAAGCAAAAGGCCACCAGGACGACTTGAATGTGCGGGTCGCCGGAAGCGTGCGTCGCCATCCATCGCCTCAGTTGCTCGAAGCTGCCGCAGGCAACCGCCAGGTTGTAAAGCCACAATGACGAAAAGACAATCCACATAATCGGCCACAGCGCATAAACGAATCCGAAGGCCAGGGTCAGACATGCCAACCTCGGCGGGAAGTGCCATATGGACATGGCTAGGAGAGTAGCGGTGGCAAGTCCCCACGCGGCAGAAAATGCACCGCTCTTGCGCAACCCCCCCATGAGCACCAACAATACGACCAGCGGAACCGCCGCGGCGAGAGCGGATAAGGGTAGACAGTTAAGAGGGTTAAGCGGCTGAATCCAAATGGGCAACGTCGATCCTCCGGAAATCAAGAGTCAAATTGAGGCTTAAGCTTTCCCACCACGAACCAATACGCGAGCAGGCCAGTGAGGAGAACGAAAACCGCCAGCGCAAAGCCGGGAAGGTAGGAACCGGTCCTGGCAATGAGGAGTCCGGTTGCCGTAGGAGCAATGACCCCTCCTATGTTTCCCGTGAAATTCTCGAAACCCGTCCAAACTCCAACCTCCTCCGGCGGAGCGCATGACTGTAGTATCGCGAACACGTTTCCAGTGGCCAAGCCAACCAGGGAAGCGCCCGCGATCAGGAGAATGGCGGAATGGGGATTGTGTACGCGCGCCGCGGGAATGAGGAGGAGGCCGGAAGTGAATGCAATGGTGATCAATGCCTTGCGGGAGCGCGTTTCGTCCCATCCCCTGCCGATCAGGCGGTCCGCAATCCAGCCTCCCAGCGGCTCGCTGACGGCCCAGACGAAGTACGGGAGCGAAGCGTACAGCCCTGCCTTCAGAATCGTCAAATGCCGCACCGTAACAAGGTAGTCTGGAAGCCAGGTGACGAGCAGGTACCAGTAATAATCAAAACAGAAAAAGCCCAGGCAAATACCAATCAAGTCCCGGCTGCGAAGATGCCTCAGCACGTCCTTGATGCTTTCGGACGATGGTTGACTCGCAGACCTTCGCCCCTGGTCGTAGAGGCGTGTGGGAAAGACCGCGAGCCAGGGTATGAGCCAGAAGAGGGCTAAGAAGCCCACCAGGAAGAACATTTGCCGCCAACCGAACCACACGATCAGCCATGCCACCACCGGCGCGCCAAACGCCAGCCCAAGGCGCGTGCCGCTGTCAAAAAGCCCGCACGGGAGGCCGCGCTCCCGAGGCTCAAACGCAACGCTCACGATCTTGGTCCCGCCCGGAAGGTAGATCGACTCGCCGATTCCCAGCAGGATGCGGAAAGCAATCAGGACGCCCAGGCTTCCCGCCAGCCCCGTGAGCCCGCAGGCTAGCGACCACAGTGCAAAAAAGCCGGCATACATCCAGCGCAGATTGTAGCGGTCCACGCACCAGCCCACCGGCACTTGCATCAAGGCGTAAGAGGTGAAGAAAGCGGAAAGCAGCAGGCCCTTGCTCGCAGCCGCGAGGTGGAGGCTTACGGCAATGAGTGGCAAAGCCACCGAGAGAGTTGCGCGGTCCAGGTAGTTGGCCAGCGAGGCGGCGAAAAGCAACCCGACAACGCCCCAACGCCGGCGATTCGAGATCCCGGCGCCGGAGCCTGCTATCGACTCCTCAGCTTCAGCTCTTGGGTGTTGAGTTCCCATGTTGCGCGATTCAGTCGAGGCGTGCCAAGGCAGGATAACTCAATTTCACAACGCGGCAGAAGGAAAATTCCTTCGCAATCGGTGATCTGATTACCCGCTGCTCAGCTCATGGACCATGTCCACCAAGGCCACCACGTTTTCGAAAGGGGTGTCCGGGAGCAGACCGTGGCCGAGGTTGAAGATGTGGCCTGGGCGCCTCCCGGCTTGGTCCAGAATGCGCTGCACTCGCGAACGGAGGTAAGGCTGGCCGGCGTAGAGAACCACGGGATCGAGGTTGCCCTGCACTCCCACGTTGTAGCCTAGGAGTTCCCAGGCCTTGTCCAGTTCGACGTAAGAATCCAGGCCCAGGATTTCGCCGCCGGCATCCCGCATTTCCTCGAGAAGCATGCCCGTGCCGGTTCCAAAATGGATGATAGGGGTGCCCGGTGTAATCGCCTCGATCATCTTCCGCGTGTAAGGGAGAGCGAACTCCCGGTAGTCGCTGGGAGAAAGGCAGCCGACCCAAGTGTCAAAAACCTGGATGGCCTGAACCCCTGCGGCGATCTGGGCGCTCGCGTATCGGGCCAGGTTGCGCGCCAGGTGGTCCATTAAAGCCCGCCAGGCGCCCGGGTCGCGGTACATCAGTGCTTTGGTGTACCTGTAGTTCCGCGATCCACCGCCTTCAATGAGGTAGGACGCGAGCGTGAACGGGCATGCCGCGAAACCGATGAGCGGCAATTGGGGGTCGAGAGCAGCGCGCGTTTCGCGGATGGCTTCGTAAAGATATGCCAGCGATTGCTGAGGGTCCACTTCCCGAAGCCGGTCAACATCGGCGGCGACGCGCAGGGCGGGCTTAATGCTAGGCCCCTCGCCCTGGTCATAGGCGAGGCTGAAACCCAATGGCTCCGCAATCAGCAGTAAGTCCGCGAAGATGATGGCCGCGTCCACGTCCAATGTTTTCGCGGCTGTAACTGTGACTTCCGAGACCCGTTGCGGGCTCTTGCACAGCTCGAGAAATGGCACCTTGGCGCGCAGATCGCGGTATTCCTTCATGTAGCGGCCCGCTTGGCGCATCAACCAGACCGGCGTTGCGTCCACAGGCTCCCTGCGGCAGGCCTTCATGAAGCGGGAGTCATGCCACAGGGCCGGCGCGGGATTCTCGCTATCCCTAGTGCCCGTTGATTGAGAATGCGAATCGCGCAAGCGCCCCCTCACCCGTCCCGTTCCGGCTGGAGAAAACTCCGGACCGGTCCACCCTCTCCCCAGTGGAGAGGGTTGTTGATTTACTTCGAATCGAAAACGCGGCCCTCTCGGTTTGAATGTGTGAAAAAATCGTAGCGGCGGGTTTACCCCGCCATCGCGGTATTGAAATCATTGGAGATATGGCGGGGTAAACCCGCCGCTACCCCCGACGAATTCCGTTTTTTCACACCTTCTTGGGGAGAGGGCGCTGTGGCTACGCCGCCTCGACCAGCTTACAATAAACCTCGCGCACACGCCGGCGCGTTTCGAGCAAGTTTGCTGCCAGGGTTTCCGATCCGGCAATCAAACCCCAGCGCCGAGCCAGGTTTTCCACCGCTTCAGCATGGCCGGCTCTTTCCGGCAACCCTTCGGCCGACCTCCCTGTCACTAACCGGACGGCATGGTCCACCGAGCGGAGGAAGTTCGCCCCTTCCGACAACATTTCGCTATCTTCCTCATCCATCAGCCCGGCGGATGCGACGCGGCCAATCTGCTCCGCCATGTTGGCGCCCTGGTTGGACGGTCGACGTGTCCCCGCAAGCGGAGGAGAGACACGGCAAAGTCGATATCGTAATACCCTCCCGGCGCGGTCTTCGTGTTGGTGGGCGGGACAACGACCTCTTTCTTCCAGGCGGCGGCGCATCTGGCGAAGTTCCGCAGCCAGAGAAGGGTATGCGGCGAAGCGATCGAAGATGGCCTCACCAGTCGAGAAGCGGTTGCTCGCGTCCCAACTCCGCATTGCCCGGCCACGTGGCAGGCTTTGAGGTAGGTTAACCCCTCCCACACCTGGGCGTGTTCGCCGCACGTAGCTGAGCAGTTCCTCCTGCGTCACCACCAATTCGCCCTCCTGGCCGCGTGGGCGAAGGCGCGAATCGACGGCGAAAACCGTGCCTTCGCGCGTGTAGCTTGAGAGGACTTCGATCATCTTTGCCGCCAGCCGTTTCCAGAAATCCAGATCATCCCGTCCCACTTCGGGGCCGGTCACGAAGATCAGGTCGGCATCCGAAGCGAGGTCAAACTCGTTCAAAGCCAGCCGGCCCAGCGCCAGTACCGCGAAAGGGCACGGATGCCTTGCCGTCCGTGAGGCTCTTGCGTTTCGAGACCGAACCGGCAATCTCGCAAGGCGCTGGTCACGCAGCGCGCACGCCACAGCGGACCAGCGTTTCAAAACCGCGAAGCTCGATTCGAAGGCGAACAAATCCGCCGCGCCGAGTTCCAGCACGCGAGCGAGGAAATGGCGGCGCAGCACCGCCATCTTCTGGCGCATGGCCAGCGCCGGGTTCGACGCCCAAGCGTGAGGTCCGGCGTCTTCCGACGGGTCGAGCGGAAATTCCATTTGCGCGGCTGCGGAGGGTAGAGGAGAGGATTCGAGAACAACCATGTCCTCAGGGTGACGGATAAGCAGGTCGCCCAGGTATTCGCTTTCGCCCACCACCTCAAGCGCGCGCCGCAGGAGGTCAGGCTTTTCGCGCACTAGGGCAAAGCGCTCCGGCGATTCGAGCAAGGCGGTCAGGAATCTCGCCACCGCTTTGCGGGATCGCTCGGAGATTTCAGCCTCGCGCACGCGTTGGGCAACTTCCGGCGCCTGGGCGTCCAGAAAACTCAAAGCGTTGTCGAAGGAGGCGGGGCCAAAATCGGAAGCAAGCGAGGGAGGCGGTTTGAGGTCGAATCCCTTTGTCCCCGCGGGCGGCGTGCGAGGGTGAATCACGCGCTGGTAGATCTCATCTACTTTCTCAAACCCCCCCTGGAGCTTGTTCAGCAGCGCCTCGCCCGGCGATTCCCGGGGGCCCGGCGGCAATCCCCACCCGGCGGGCGAGGCGATCGAGGCCGGGCGCGGAGGACGGCAGGCGGTGTGTTTGCTGGCCGAGTTCGAGCTGGACGCAATGCTCGACCTTGCGCAGGAAGACATAGGAATTGGTCAGGCGAGCATATTCGTGGTCGCTGAGCCATCCCTTGTCATTCAACTTGCGAAGCGCGAAGAGAGTCCCGCCGGAACGTACCCACGCGTCCTGCCCCCCGTACAATCGCTGCAGGCATTGGGCCAGGAACTCGATGTCCCGGATTCCACCCCGGTGATGCTTAACGTCCACCGCCTGATCGCTACTCTCCCGCATTTTTCTGGAGAGCCGTTCGCGCGACCAGAGCACGCTCTCCACCGCCTCAAAATCGCCCGGCGAACCGTAGATTTCCGGCTGCACACCGCGCAGGAAATCGCGCGTCAACCAGGCGTCGCCTGCTGAGTGGCGAGCCTTAATCAACATCTGCAACTCCCAGTCCCGCGCCCGGTGCTCGTAATACTCGCGGGAAGATTTAAGCGAGATCGCGAGGTCTCCCTGCTCGCCTTCCGGCCGCAAGCGCAAATCCACGCGGAAGACTTCGCCTTGCGGAGTGGGCTGCGTGATGGTGCGGGTGATGGCATTAGCCAGGCGCACAAAGTACTCTTTGTTCGTGACCACGGATTCGCTGCCGCCCGCCGTTTCCCCGTCGTGGGAATAGAGAAACAGCAGGTCGATATCGGAGCTGTAATTCAGCTCGTTGCCGCCCAGCTTGCCCAGCGAAATAATACTGAATCCGCTGCGCGCGATGCGCTCCTGCGGGTCGCGGTACTGGGGCTGCCCATAACGCTTTTCGAGCTCGCCATCGCAGTAAAGAAGCGCATTGGTCAGGACCACGTCCGCCAGTGTGGCCAGTTCCGAGGTGGTCTCGCCCAAAGTCGAAAGGCCCAGCACGTCTTTCATCGCAATACGCAAATAATTGCGCCGCTTGAATCGCGCGAGCTGAGCCGCCAGCCAGGGATCAGGGTTGGTGGTGGAGAAGCGCGCGTAATCCTGCATCAAGTCTTCCTTGGATTTCAACCTCGTGAAACTACGGTCCCGCGCAAAATGAATGACCAGGCTGGGTTCGGAGAGCAGTGTCTCCGCCAGAAACCCGCTGTGACCGAAGATCGCCACCAGGTAAGACAAGGCCGCCGGATAACGAGCGATCTCACCCAGCACATCTGCCGAAGCTTCTTGCGCGTAGCGTTCCAGAAAGTTCAGCGCGCCGTCCGCATCGGGGGAATGGGCCAGCAGGGATGCGAGCGGGGTCATCAATGTGGGGGCTAGTTGTTGTTCAAGCCGCGCCAGGTTCAGTTCCGCCTTTTCGACGTCCTCAAAGGGCACAGGGTGGAACTCAGGGCGCATGGAAGGAATTATAGCAGCAGTGGCAAATGCTTGGTGATCAGCGGCTGGTCGCGGGCAACCACTTTCCGGGCAATAGCCGCCGGCCACTAGCCACTCCTTTTCAACTAGCCATTTCGTTTATAATAACCACTTCCACTCCCCTGATTCGAGGGCCGAATGCTACCAAGCCAAGGGCAACTTCGCGGTTCCGTATTGATTCTGATCCTCTTTGATGTCTGCGAGGAGATTCGTTTAGAAGAATTGCGGCGCATTCTGGGTTTGCAGCCGGCGGGTCGAGAGCCCAGCTTCAAACATCCGGCGCCGGAGTACGTCCGTTTTGAGAACCCCCCGGTCGAAGTCCCGATGGAAAAAGTCCGTCTGGCCACCGGGGAGGAATTGCAAGGGCGTCTCAAGTACTACGACTACGGGGTCCTGAGCGTCGAATTCAAGCTCGCCTTCGAGGGCACTTGGGAGAAACTCGTCGCACTGTCTTCGAGGTATGTCACGGGCCTCGAGATTGAACGGCAGGCCGAGGTCCTGGCGAGACAGATGCACGAACGCGTAAGCCCGGCGATGATCAAGCCGTATGAGCAATGGTTGGATGAGGACTACTATATCTTCCAGGTGCAGGAGATCGAGGGGCAGCCGGCTGCCGCCGAACTCCTCCGAAGTTTCGGCGAACCGATCGCACAGGTGGTGCGAGGCGAGGGTGCCCAACTCTCCGAGGGGGAGCGCCGGGAGATTCTCCAATCCAGCCTGTCCTATTCACCCACCGATCTCGCAGTCGTGGGCTGGAACGCGGCGTTTGTTTACGACACGGTAGCGGGCGCGGGTACGACGATTCAGCTCCTTGAATACGCCAACTCGCAGCTTCTGGAATTCCGCCATTACGATGAAGTCCTGACCCGCGAGCTCAAAGGCGTGTACCAGTCTTTAGAGAAGGGCACAGGTTTCCTCGCCCGCTGGCGGCTGGCTCGGGATTCGGCGCGTCTTCACACTCTATTCTTAGACGTCACAGAGCTTACCGAGCGCGCCGACAACGCCATCAAGTTCTTGAGCGATATGTTCTCCGCGCGCCTATATCGTCTCGCCGCCGGCAAAGTTGGAGTCCCCGACTACAAGAACCTCGTCCAGCAGAAGCTCACTACCGGAGAGAACCTTTACCACTTCATGGTCGAACAATTCCACCAGGGCCGCGCCTTCGTCCTCGAACTTCTGGTGGTGATTATTCTGATCATTGAAATAGTCTTTCTGTTTCGCGGGAAGGGGTGAAGCAGGTGTCAGGTGTCAGGTGCCGGGTGTCAGGTTTAAGGGGCTGTTCCCGCGACCGCTTCAGACAATGCGCGGACCAGTTCGGCGCCAAATTGGCTTCGGTCCGCGGCCGTGGGCACATGCCCGAGCTTCGAATCGAACTCGATCATCTGCTCCATCAGCATGGCGGGAAGCTTGCGATCGTGAAACAGCCCTTGGTCAACGGTCATGCGTCCAGGTTTGCCCGGCGTAGTGGTGGCGCCCGGGTCGCGCAGTGGCGCAGCGGGATTGAAAGAGGAGTTCGCCTCGAGCGCGTGGTATGCCCGCTCCCCCAGCGCCTTGAAATCCGCCGGGGCTTCGAGGTATTCGTCGGTCTCGTCGTTGTGCAAGGACAGGAACAGGTCCAATCGATGTCCTGAATCGACCCATGCCAGAACGGCCCTCCGCTGCGCCCATATTTCCGGCATCTTCCGGGAGTCCGGCGTATCCCAGTTCCGATTGAGGTCATACCCATTCAGGTTAAAGCGGACGCCTCCGTGCGCCACACCGTCCGGATCAGAAAGCGGGAAGATCTTGTAGATGATGTGTTCTCGGAGGAGCGCCGCGCGCTTGTCCTCCGAGAGCAGAATCGCACTGCTCCATCGCCCGCCCAGGAAGAGCCGGTCTCCCACGCATGCTGGCGAAACATGAGCCAAATCACCTTCTTCTGCCGTTCCGGAAATTTGCGGTCGGTGATGGTCAGAAGCGGCATTTCCCGGCCTTCCACGGTCCGGCCCACAGACTGCATTTCGAGGTAGGGACTGCTCCGGAACAACTCGAGCAGGTTGCGAAGGTCCTTGTTGGTATAGGGTGTGACGTGCGCAATCCAAACGTGCTCGTGCTGAGGGGTGAATCGTAAGGTCAGGTGAGGTTCTCGCTCGTCCCATGCCACCTGGTCATCCGCGAAGCGCTCCCAATGGGCATTGTCATAGCTGTATACAGGACGTACGGCCGCGGTGACCGAATAAACGGGACCCTTGTAGTTATACTCGCCGGCCAAGTCAACCAAGTCGATCGTGACCGACCCGCGCGGCAGATTGGTCAGTTCGAAATAATACCAATTGGCCTGGCGGTTTCGATGATCCTGATCGGATTGCCCTTTAACAGCACAACGCAAGTGGGCTCGAGATACCTGCTCCATCTTGCCGACAGAGCCGCCTTCGAAGTCTGTTAGAACTCCAATGCTCAAGGTTTCCGCAGAGAGCGTCACCACGCAGGCACAAAGGCACCAAAAAACCAGCCTGCAGGTCGTGGGAAATAGAGTCCCAATGGTGCTCGTGACCGTTCTCAGTGTCGTATTACCTGTCACTTGCATGTGGGGAAGGACGTGTCCGTAACACCCGAAAATCGGCGAAACGCGCAGCCGATAAAGTCGGGCGATTGGGGCCAGGAACGCCAAACATCGAGCCCCAATTCGTGTTCCACTCTACTACCACACACAGCAATTGCAATCAGAAAGTCCTTCGTCTGGTTTCGGCATTTGACTCCAAGGCCCCAAGCCGATGAAGGCGTGAAAAAATCAGGCGCTGTCATCCTGAGCGAAGATTCCATGATCCTTCGACTCACCACTGTGCGTGAAAAAAGGCTGGATTCCCGCTTTCGCGGGAATGACAGCCAGTGCGTCATCCCCGCGAAAGCGGGAATCCACTGGTGTTGCGTCGGCCTATTTTCATGGCAGTCACTCATGCCGCTTGCGGCACCCGGAACCCATGGACTGTCATTCCGAGCGAAGCGAGGAATCTTGCTCTGCGTCGGGCAGACCGCCCAGCAAAGAGCACGGCGAGATTCCTCGCTTCGCTCGGAATGACAGTCCATTTTCAGAGCAAGCGAAGCATCTTTCTCTAAACGCGGGAGGTTGCCATGAACCGTCTTTCGGCTTCGTGCATGGCGTCGTAGATTTGGTCGAAGCTTTCTATCGCGAACAGCACCTTTTGAAGCTCATCTACCTTGGCGGGCGTCGCGAGAACCGTGTCCAGATCGAAGTCCTTCACTTCGCAGCCTCCATCGATCACATGGGTGCATTCTCCATGCGAGCTGATGACGCCGCTGCCGTATACTTTGATCCTGCTTCCACAGCGCATGAGCCCGAATTCGACCGTGTACCAGAATAGCCGCCCCAGCCGCTCCAGCACCTGCTCGTCGGCGATGCGCGCGCACACGCTCCCGTAATGCTGGAGAAAGCCAGCGAAGACCGGATGCGAGTGCATGGGAACATGGCCAAACACGTCGTGGAAGATGTCTGGCTGGGGAATGTAGTCGAGCGAATCGCGCGCTCGCAGCCACGTCGTAGTGGGAAACATCCTCGCGCTGAGCATCTCGAAGAAGGCATCGGCTGGGAGGAAGCCACTCACGGCAATGGTGCTCCAACCGGCCCTTGGCTTCAGCCGTTCGGTAATGGCCGTAAGGTTAGGCAGCCGGTCGGGGCGCAAGCCGATAATTTCGAGGCCATCAAGATATTCCTGGCAGGCGTATTCTTCCACCTGGGGCAGCCGCCGGAGCACGAGTTCCGACCAGATAGCATGTTGCTCAAGCGTGTAGTTCTCGTATTCCTGATTGGACAAGAAGGGCGCGGCGGCGACCAGAGCGGTGTGTGCCATCGCCTGCTATTTCCCTCCAGCCTCTCTCAACGGTTTCAGCGCTCCGCCCCAGGCGATCACCTCGTCCGCCATCGTGTGTACGGCCTTTTCGTGCTGCGGGTGCGGTCTTAAAGGTGGTGAAGTTCTCAAAATCCGTGAAGATGGAGAGCATGACCTGCGCCCGCACGTCAGCAACTTTGATTTCACCCATCACGAGCCTGAGGTTCTCAACCGCGCGGACACCGCCCGCGCTGCCATACCCGACAAATCCCGCGGCTTTGTTGTTCCACTCGCGGTAAAGGAAGTCGATGGCGTTCTTCAGGGCTGCAGACGTGCCATGATTGTATTCGGGTGTGACAAAAATGAAGGCATCAAACGAATCGATCTTCGCGGCCCACTTTTTTGAGTGTCCCTTACTGTATTGCCCCATCAGAGGCGGCACCGGCTCATCCAAGAGCGGGAGGTTGTATTCAGCGACGTCAACGATCTCGAACTCTGCGTCCTTCCGGCTCTTCAGTATTTCGTAAACCCACTTTGCTACCGCCTCCGCCTTCCTACCTGGTCGTGTGCTTCCGACGATAATCCCGATCTTCAGCATGTCGTTTTTCTCCCCTTGAATCTGCGCACTCGATACGCGTCGAGCCCATACAGAACCGCTCACTCTGGTAGATGCACAACTACGGCTCTGGATACAGATCCCTTGAGGCAGAAAAACGTGGAACAGACAGGCGGATCGCAAGCCTGAGCTGACTTCGCGCAAGAGATGACAACTCGAAACGTTTTCTTGGTCCGGCCGCGCCATACGAAGGACCGGCACAACCTCCCTCCCAGGTGGAGAGCCTGGAAGGGAGGCTGCACCTGCCGCGATTTGTCGATATTGTGAATGGACTTGGCGGACGCAGTTGTGCTTGCTACTTGAAGCTTGCTACTTGCTGCCGGTTTGACCGCCTTGCCCAGAGCCCTTACGGTGAACTTTTTCTTGGTGCTCTCGCTGTTCACGCTCTGAGCTGAACGTCAATCCGCACTCGTTGCACTTATACTTCTGTTCGGTTTGATCCATTGGTCTCACCTCCAATCCTCAGATGCCAGGGGAGACGGAGAAGGGCTCATCTTTCGGAGGAGTTTCCATGGGCCTGTGGCCCAACCGAGGGAATGAAAATTAGCGTTGTCGTCCCCGCGAAAGCGGGGACCCATGATTCCTCCAGTAGATTCCCGCTTTCGCGGGAATGACGCGATTTTCGGGGGAGACTAGAGCTTTTCTGGGAGCGCCCAATCGGAAAGCTCACAAGGAATCACGGCTGCGCACAAGTCCCGCCTGGAGGGATTGCCTGCCGGCCCGTGATCTCTCTCGCCACAGCCATCCAAAAGCGAAAGCCGGTATAGCCAGCGCGAGCACGGGCATGAACCAAATCCCTGTCTCCACGCCGAATCGATTCCCGATCACGCCAATGATATAAGGTCCGAGTGCCGCGCCAATGCTGCTGATGCCAATAAACAGGGCGAAAGCCGTGCCGGATTTTTCTCCTTGGAAGCTGGCGCCCACGTATGAGTTGAGCGACGGGCCATTCCCTGAAACAAACGCCCCGGCGCAGAAGAAAAGGAGCAATCCCCATAAATAACTGGGCGAAATGATCGTGGCTACAAATGCCAGAGTTTCTCCACTACCGCAGATTCCCAGGATCGCCAATTCGAGGATCTTTCGACGCGCCGTGATCCAACCCAGCAGAAATCGGCCGGCAAACAATCCCGCAGCATCCACGCTGATAAAATAAGCAGCCTGGCCAGCGTCGATCGAGAACTTCGACTGATACAGTTGGCCCACAAAAGACATCATGCCGCCCTGAGCCAGCCCGTGAAAGAAACCCAGCAGACATGCAGCGTAAATCGCCGGCGCGGTCAGGACCTCGCGCATCATCGAGAGCGCCGCGGTTTTGGGTTTGCCCTCTTTCCCCTGTCCCGCCTGCCCGATCGAGCGCAGAAGCAAGGCCCATGGCAGGAAAGCCGCTGCGGCCCCCGCCGCGCCGAAGTAGCCTGCCCGCCAACTCGCTCCCGTCCGTTGTGCATAGGCAAACCAGCGCCCAATGAGCGCCGGGCCGGCAACAGCTCCACCCGAATCACAGAGTCCCATAACAAAGAAGACGCTCTGCCGCTTATCGCTGAAATGATTGCTGATAAGTGCATTACAGATTACGTTGAGAGCTGAAAGTGCCAGACC
This sequence comes from uncultured Acidobacteriota bacterium, assembly GCA_963770415.1. Classification (GTDB taxonomy): domain Bacteria; phylum Acidobacteriota; class Terriglobia; order UBA7540; family UBA7540; genus CAVROP01. The sequence continues at coordinate 285,811 of CAVYPU010000024.1, read as the reverse complement.
AAAGCAAAACGCCCCGAGCAGGACAACGGGAAAACTGGGAGCCATGCCGATCACGGTCAGCGTTCCGGCCAAAAATACCAGGGCCACTACAGTCCCGTAACGGATTCCCAAGCGAGCGATAATCCATCCGCCCGTGGCGCTGAACACGAGGCCGCTGATGAAAAACAGGAGTTGGGTCCGACCCATCTGTTCCAAAGTGCAATTGAAAACGTCTTTGAAGATTGGGAAAGTGACGGGAAGGATGTTGTAAACCCCGCCGTAGATAAGGAACAGTCCCACCACAAACCAGAGGATCGGATCTTTCCACAACCCGACCGGCTTTAAAGGAGGCGTTGCGCTGTTTGCGCTGTCCATAAAATCATTCCTCAACCGTGTCACGGCAAAAGTCGCCCTGCGACGGTGGGAAAAGTTACAGAGCGGCGAAAACATTCAGCGTATCGAAATCCCGACTGCAAACCTCGGAATGCCGAGCAAGTCTCCATGAATTCAATATAGCTCGTACCGTATTGGTCTCTCAGCCACGCGCCTTGGCTTTCGTGTGTCGCCAGCATTTTTCTTTTCTTGTCGATCGTGCCCGTGATATCCACATATTCCTCGGGCTTGAAGTTAACGCCGGCTACGGTATCCATGAAGTACAGGGCGGGAAGCTTCTCGCAAGGAGCATGGGGAGTCTTGATGTTGGGAACGGTCGTCATCACGCGAGTGTTCCAGAGCAACTGCCCCGTGGTGGTGTGATCCGGATGGTAATCGTAAAGCGGATCGTGGGATATAACTACATCGGGACGCACTTGCCTCACCAGATCGATGTACCGCAAACGCGTCTTTTCGTTCTCATAAAGGAACTCATCGGGATAGTTAAGCCAGATCAGGTCGGCGCCGATGATGGCGGCTGAAGCCCTGGCCTCAGCTTCGCGAATGCGGGCGATTTCTTCTTTAGGCAACGTGGCGGAACCCACTTCGCCGTTGGTCGAGATGGCCATTGTCACGTGGTCTCCGTGTTCTGCATACCTGGCTAACGTTCCGGCGCACAGAATTTCAAGATCGTCAGGATGCGCACCTACGGCTAGTACTCTCATGCTTGTCCTCCTTTACGTCCTGACCACTAAGAAGGTGGAACCCTGGGACGCGTCCTTCAAACGAGCGCCATGCCTCCGTCGCGGTCCTTGAGCTCAGCTTTGTAGAGATCGTGATAGGGATGTTTCGCGACAAAGTCCCAATTCAGCTCGACACCGAGGCCGGGCCGATCGTTCAGTTGGATACACCCGTCTTCCACGCGAGGTCCAAACTGCTGAGCTTCACTGAAAAGCGAGTAGTACCGCCAGTGCTCGAGAATGAGAAAGTTCGGCATGGCGGCGCAGGCGTGAAGGTACGCCGCGAGCGCCACCGGCCCATAGGGATTATGAGGCGCAATCTTAACGTTGTGGACCTCGGCGTACGCCGCAATGCGCATCAACTCCCCGATGCCGCCGCAGTGCGTAACGTCCACTTGCAGGACGTCCACCGCGGCAGACTCAAGCCATTCTCGGACTCCCCAGCGCGTATACAGCCGCTCCCCCGCAGCAATTCTCACCTCGGGGAAGGCGCGCCTCAACTCGACGAAGGACCGGGGATTGTCCACGTTTACGGGCTCTTCCACGAAAAGCAAACCCAGATCGCGAATGCCTTGAATAAGCCGTGACGCATTGTGAAGGGAAAAATTACCGAGACAATCGATCATCAAGCTGAAGTCAGGTCCCGCAGTCTCGCGCAGCTTGCGGAAAAGCCCGATGGCCACGTCCACTTGCTTGTCCTCGTCGTAGGGGACAAAGTACGGCCCCGGCCCTGTTTTGAACCCCGTGAAACCCTCCTTGATGGCTGCTTGGACTTCCGCAACTTCATTTTCCAGCCCCAGGTCGTTGCGTGCGTAGAGCCTCACGCGGTCGCGGACTGCGCCTCCGAGGAGTTTGTAAACGGGCTGGCCGTAAGCCTTGCCGGTGATGTCCCAGAGCGCCTGCTCGATGCCGCTCGCCGCGCTGGCGGTGACCACCCCGCCACGCCACCAGAAGAGCCGCTGCATTTCTTCCCAAAGGCGCGTGATTCTAGTAGGGTCCTTTCCCACCAGGTAAGGCCCATAGTGTTCGTTCACCATGCTCATGACAGCGTGTTCGCAATTCTCGGTGGTCGCTTCGCCAAGCCCCACGATTCCTTCATCAGTCTCCACGCGCACAATGATCCAGTTGCGTCGCGGTGCCGGCGCCGGGTCTCGCGGGATTACGATTCCAACAGGCTGCGCAGTGATCTTTGTGATCTTCATCCTGTGTCCTCTCCTATCGCATCCTATCGCATAAGTGGATTGCCTGTTTTATCCCGGCTCCAGCTCCGGATACAAAGGAAGATCGATCCAGGCTCCCCCTCGCTTTGCCGAACGGTACGCAGCCTCCAGGACTTCCACGCAGCGCAGGCCTTCGCGCCATGTCAAAGTCGGGGCGGTCCCATCTTCGACCCAGCGGACGAATTCCCGGAGTTCTCTGCGCAGCGCCTCTTCCGCGCCAACCGGACCATCGCCCGGTTCCTCGAAGCGCTCGTGGTGCGCTTCAGTCTCGCACAGTAGCCGCCAGTAAATGTCAGCACTATTGAAGGAAGTCACAAGTTGCATGCCGCCGTTGCGGCACGACACCTCGGCCCCGCAAACCTGACGATACCTGAGGAGTGGATAGGATAGCGACACGCCCAGAAAGCCGATCGTTCCGGATCGGAACCGGAGCATGACGTGCATGGAATCTGCGAATTCGTAACGGGGATCGATGCGGGCGCCGGCGAGAGCGCTGACCTTTTCCACATCGCCGCACATGGCGCGCATCCAATCGATCTCGTGGACGCCTGACAAGTCGAGCAATCCGCCGCATTCAGCTTCGCGTGTCCACCAACCCTGAAAGTTGTCCGGGCGAGCATCCCAATAGGCGAGAATTGAAATCGCGACAACGGGTCCCAGGCGTTCCCGCAAATCAAGCATTCTCGCCCAAGGCGGGCGAAGCCGGCGCTTCTGGCCCACCATCAGCCTGACTTTAGCCTTCTCGCAGGCGCTTACCATCTCCCAGCAGTCAGGAACCGTGGTGGCCATGGCCTTCTCGCAGAAGACATGCTTCCCGGCGCGAGCCGCTGCGATTGCCTGTAGTTTGTGGGTGTGGTTTGGCCCGGTCAGGACAACGGCGTCAACCTGCACGTTGTTCAGCAGGAGCCCATGGTTTTCAAAATCGGGAATCTTGAGGCCGGTGGCTTTTAAGAAATTCGCTCTAGCTTCAGGATGAGGATCGCAGATGGCAACGAGGTCGGCAACCTCGCTGACGTAGCGGGCAAAGTGCGTGCCGAATCCGCCGGTGCCGAACATTGCAACACGGAGCCTGCTATTTGCCATCGGATAGTTTCCCCTCAAAACTTCGGGTTGTGTAAACGGGCCCCGCGCACACCGGGGTTATCGAAGCGATGTACCGTTGCGCGGTCGAGCGAGGAGGCCAGCAGAACCTCGCGGTTCTCCCCTGCGAATGCGACGTGACAAGGCCCACGTAGAACTTCACCCTGCCAGTCCTCGGCAAACAGCTCAAGGCGGCGCGTCGTCGGGTCAAACACATAGATCGCGTCAGGGCGGTGGCAGGCTATCCACATCCGTCCCTTTTCATCAAACGCGATCCCGTCCGGCACGTGGCGCGGCATATGCAAGACGCGCTCGAAGCCGCCCGCGGAGCCGTCCGCATTGATCGCAATGCGGGCAATGCTGTTACCCCAGGTCTCGACAAAATAGAGAAAGTACTCCTCGGGATCGAGCGCAATCCCGTTCGGCGTGTCAACGGGACTGGGAGACCAAACTTGAGCCTCGCCACCCCCCGGTGGAATTCTACAGATCCGGCCGTCGATCTTCTCTGACCAGCTTCCAGTGTCGGAAACATACATGTTGCCGTGACGATCGAATGCCGGAGTGTTGGCGGAAAGGAACCCGCCCGCCGGGCCAGCCGAGTAAACACTTTGCTTTCCCTCAGGAGAAACCTTCAGAACTTGGCTTCCAGGGCTGTCGCAAATGCAACAGTAGAGATTCCCGTCGGCATCCACCACTTGGCCAAGAGCGCGACGCGGCAGCTTGAAGGGCAGGGCTTCGAATTTGTGCGCCTCGAGGTCGAGCCGAAAAATCCGCCAGGAGTAGAACCCCGTTGTGTAGGCTTCGCCGAGCGGACCAACCGAAAGCGATTCGTTGTGGTCGATCCCATCGAAGTGGCGGATCTTCCCAAGTTCGTACGGTTGTATCGTGTCTCTGTTCATGAGCGGCTTCAATACTCCTTGGTGTGGCTTTGGCGCCGATTTTTCAGCCGGCGATATCGCCGTCCTGCAAATCGAACCCGTAAAGGCGTGCCCGTTGAAGGAGGAAGCGAACCTGGACGTTATCCGCAGGAATACGTGTGCCTCCCGCCCATTGAACCACGCGGTGGTGATGGTTGCCCTGAATTCGAAGGCAGTCGGACCGCGTGAAGCCTGGGATCGGCTGTCCGCCCGAAACCAATTCCGCCTCGAGCGCGCCGTCTCCCACCGTCACGACATTCACCGTGAGCTGCTTTCCGCGCGGCACAGGAGCCCGCGTCAGCATATCGCCCCTTGTGTCGCCGCCCCCCGCCGTGACGGCAGCCCACAAGCGTCCAATCTCCCATGAAGCCCGGCCGATTGACCCGCTGAACCAGAGCAGCCCTGCCACCGGACTGTACGTATCTCTTCCGAGGCTCAATGGCTGCCAGTAGTGTGGCCACTCAGGGAATTTTGCCTGGCGCATCCTTTCCGTCGGCTCGGTACTCATGTAGTCGTTATGCAGACCCTGGCAGCCGCAATAATAGAGGTAAATCCGCCCTTTGTGGTGAATGAGCGGGTGCATGGGCCAGACCATCCCCCCGCCGAAGTCGCCGAGCGGCCGAAGCGGTAAGCAGGCGCGCCGGTCCGGCCGCCACCATGCTCTGCCGTCACGCGAGCCGGCGAACTGCAAGTCGATGGTTTGGTTCCAGGTATGATAGACCGTTACGACTCCCACATATCCCCCGCGCTGGGGAAGTGATGACAACTCCATAAACTGGGTGTCGTTCGGGTCCTGCCAGTCCGGAACGAGCGCCAGTTCAGCGGGGGACCATTGCGACCCGCGCTTGCTGGTTCGCCGCATGAGGATTCTGCAGACTCCTACTGCAACGTCATAGGGAACCAGGCCGCCTGGAAGCCCTGGAATCGCCGTCTTGTGATAGACCACGTAAGAGCCATCAGCCAATTGCGAGACCCAGCCGCTGTCCGCTGTTTCGAAACGGGCCGGCTTCCCATGGTTGCCAGTGTTTGCCATCCGCTGACCTGTATCGGTAGAGGCCTGGGCTGAAAGCTCCCTCGGCCTTTTGGTGAGCATCCTGGCCGGCCGGCACTTCGAAACCCTTCACCACGCGATAGGGGCAATACCAGCCCGGAATTCTCAGGAGGAACATCTCGTAGCGGCGATCCGCAGGCGCGTCGGGATGAACGATGACCGAGGCATTGTGCGCGGGACCGCCGGACTCGAGATCAATCAGGATGTTCGTCTTTTGATGACCCTGATACGAGCAGATATCGAGCTCCGGCCGCGTCCAGTTGACGCCGTCCGTTGATTCCGCGTAGGCAAGGCGACGCTCGGCGGAGGCGTTGTAAGGATGCTTCGGCACCGCCGTGTACCAGGCTTTCCAGAGCCCATCGGTGGGATCGTGCATCACCGTGCCGTGGCTCATGACCGCCGCATTTTCCCAAGGGTACATCGGCTCGATCAGCGGATTGGCCGGGTCTTCTTGCGCCAATTCCACGCGCCAGGCGACATTGTGTTTCTCGACGAAGTCCTCGCCCATCAGGAAGGAAAATGCTTCGGTCTGGTTTGCGATATAGGGCGGCAATACATCTTGATCTAGCGCCGCCATTTGCATCTTCGGAGCGGGCGCCGCGGGCTCATTCTGCGCCTGTGGGGGTCCCTGCTTCGGTTCAGAAGGACTCATTGCTTCGATTCTCCAGGGTTAGTGTGTTTTGCGGGCTTCCGCTTTTCCAACCATTCACGCTGGATCTGGACCTCGCGCGTGGGGCGCCACTCCTTCATCGTTTCCCTGAGCTTGTTCCCCTTTTGCGCGAGGCAACTGCAGTTTTGTGCCAGAACTTCGAAGGTTTTGTTGGCTGCGAGGCGGTGTCCAAGGTCATTGAGGTGGACCCCATCTTTCGGATCCACGGTCCAGCTCGCCCGACCCTGAGCTGCAAAGACGTCAGCGTATAGACAATCGCATTCTTCCGCCAGTTGTCGAAGACCGCGATTGAATCTGACAACCGTTGCTTCATCAGCCTGGTTGAAGGGGGCGTAGCGATCGAACGCGGTGAAGTAAGACAGGCTCGTCACAACGATCAGCGCGCCGGTCTGCTTCTTTATATCCCGAATGATCTGGCGCTCGTCTTCGAGGAACTGGGCGAGCGGCGTGCCTCCGCGGGCGCAGTTTATTCCGAAATCGCCGCACATAAGGACGAGGTCAGGATGGAAAGCGATGACATGGTCCTGATACCGTTCCATGGCGCTGGGCTTCTCTGTTTCCTGGTAGTGGGAACTGCGCGGCGAAATCACGTTCGCGCCAATCCCGTTGTTGAACACCTTAACGGGTTCCAATTGCGCGCCGTTAATGAGGTCGGTGAGAAGGCTCACCCAGTCTAGTTCCGGCCTGGTTGCCTCTCCGCCTGCAGTGATGCTCGCGCCAAAGGCCACCACCACGCGGAACGGCTGGGCGCGATAATCTCTCTTTGCCGGGAGTCCGGATGAGGGCGTGTCCCCTGTCGATGCAGGAATGGGTTCTGCTCCGAGCCGCGTGGCCCAGCCAGTGCCCACACCTGTGGCGAGCCCGACCGCAGACTTCATGAAATTGCGGCGCTGATTGGTCAGACTTACCCCCCTCGCCCTTCACTTATCCAGTTCAGCAACTTTGGCCCGCAGGGCACGAATACCATACTCGTTGAGCACTGCAATCGCCCCGCGATCGGTTCGCGTGCGAGCGACACGAACATAGGAATTGGTCGCGTCGCTGAGTAGTTGTAGAGCTGTCTTTGTCTCTCGAGAGCATTCCTCGCGATTGTGGGCAGCGTCCGCTGTCGCAGCGCGCTCGACGGCCTCGGCTGTCTTCGAATACCCGAGCGCGAACTCCAACCGCCCTACCCAATAGTCGGGATACCATTGTCCTTCCGGCGTCGCCTCTTCCCGCGCACGGCGCGCTGATTCGAGTGCTCGAGCATATTGCTCCTGAACCTTGACCAGGTAAGAGGGAATAGGACCCGCCACCCAGAACTTCATCACCATCCCCGGAATATAGTAGCCAAAGTCCACTTTGTTCGTCGCCACATTGAGCGTTGCCGCTTCCGTTCCGTGCAAGGCCGCGAGCATGTCCGCTGCGCACTTCTCCCCGCATACGCTGCAAAGAAGGTCTTGGGCCACGCCATCCGGCGTTGCATTCGTGTCCCACGCCGCGCGTGCCATGTAAGCCAGGACGGCGTCGTGGTCGCCCGGAAAGCGCTCGCGCGCCGTGAAGCCGGTCCAGTGGCGGCGATGCAGTTCCTGAAGTAGCTGGTGCAGCACTGTGGGCCGGAGCTGGGGGACGATCCCGACCACATCGTCGTCGAGCGTTCCGTCCATGATTCCTGGGATTTGGTTCGTAGGGAGAGTTTCAAGGATCTCGGCACGCGGTAGGAAATGTTCCGGCTGATTCTCCGGCATGGCGGCCACTTCCCATCCCGCCGGGAGTATCCGGCCGAGCAGCGGATACAATTCCTCAGCAGGTTCCGCATAGACGAACCGCATGTTCGGGTGCAGCGTGTTATTGAGCAGGCTGGGATCGTGCAGAAGACGATCGTAGTACGCGAGCCCCACGATATCCGCTTTCGCCTGGTTCAGGCCGCGCTCTCCCGGCCAGCGCATCGATCCCTTGCGATTCGCTGCTGCCTCGAGCACGTTCGAAAGCGAGCGGATCTGGCTGATTCCATACTTGGCGTCAAGCGCCTCCCAGTCCTTCTCGTAGTTCCCGAGCCATTGCGTTTCCTCGGGCATCGAGAGAGAGACCAGATCCGCTTCCGGATAAGTATTCAACGTGGCTCGCAGCACTGCCGTGGATAACCCAATCAGATCGGGGTCGTCTATGGGTGTGGTTGGTCCGGGCCGAATAGTCAATTGGCCGGATTGGACCGAACCCTTCAGCAGCGGCGCGAACTCAGGGGGGAAGTCAGTGGTGGGTGCAAAAACGGCACACTCCATACCACGCCGGTGCGCATACTCGAGCAGGTTGTGCATCTGCCGAGCGCCCGCTGCTGCCAGTTCTTCGTAACTCGAGTGGAAAGGGAGGTCGGCGTTCCAGAACTCCGCGCGGTTATCGAACAGCGACCGCCCAATCATGTCCGGCGTGATGGGATAATGATAGTCATACCAGAGCCACGCGGAATGCCGCTTCACGCCCTTATATTGCCAGTCCAAGTAGGGCTGGTACCCGAATGGATAGACGTTCAGGCGGTTGAATTTCAGCTTCGCCAGTTGGTCAATCAAGACACGGAAGTCCGCCATGCCCCACGACTCGCCGCTCGGGGCGTAATCCTGAATGCTCGGGTGCCCCCGCGTGCGGAAAACCGGCTCCATGACCGCATCAAGATCGGGGACTTTGAAGGGCTCCGCCTGCGCAGGCAGAACATCCCGGTCCACCATGTACCGCACGCCCCAACGTTCGACAAGTTCATAGACCGCCCACAGCGTTGCCGATGGACCGCCGCCACCGACGATCAGCGCCGGCCGGCCGTCGAGTTCCGTCCGCCTCAGTACGATGCCCTGATCGCTCACACTCGGGAACGGCTTCTGCATAGTGGCGCGCTTCACGGCAGGGTTGGTCGCGGGACTCCCAACCAGGAACACTGCGTCGTGAGAGGCCGACAAGCGCCGCGATGGATACGCCTGGATTCCGTAGAGCTTCGCCAGGTAGTCGCACAGTTCGCGCGCTGCAAAGCGCTCGAGATCCGGTGCCGCGTCACCCACCACTACGTCCACTCGAACACCATTTCGCACCGCTGCCCACGCGGGCATCGCGAAAAATAATGCAAGCAGGGTGATCGGAAAGTGTTTGCACCGCCAGCTCATAAGCAATTTCCTCACGGTGAGTTTGGGGCTGCGCGCTACAGGAGCGCGTGGGAATGCGCCCATGCTTGGGGGGCAGCGTTGATGACAATTCTTCAATCAGGTTATAGCAGAGCGATGCGGTCCTCTATCCTGCCCACGCAAAATGTTAGAACGTCACCCTCATGTTGACCACGACCTTCCGCTGCCCCGTCGAATCGGTGCAGCAGTATCCTCTGGCGGCGCCCGCAGGGGAAGTGATCACGCCCGCGTTTACAGCATTGACGACAGCATTGGGCGGGCCGTAAACCGGGTGGTTGAATAGGTTGTAGATCTCGGCCCCAAACCGCAGGCTGGCGCCTTCCCGGAAGCGGAGCGGGAATTCCTTAAACGGAGTCAAGGACAATACCCAAGCGCCGGGCCCGATCAGCGAGTTGATGGGCGTATTCCCGAGAGTCCCTGCAGCCGGGATGGCGTAACAAGCCGGGTTGAACCACATCCCTTTCACATTCCGTGCTCCGGAATAAGGATTACAGCCTGCTACCATGTCCGGACGGCCTCCGAACATCCCGGTATTCGAGAAGTCCACGCCGCTTGTTTCCGGAGTGAAGCCGAGGCCGGAATGCCAGGAGAATACGCCGCTGAATCTCCAATTTCCGATTACGCCGTTCAGGAACTTGTTCGGGTTGGCGGCGAAGCGCTTGCCCCTGCCGACGGGCAAGTCGCCCACCCAATTCCAGAGGAAGTCGTTACGAGGATATTCGCCCAAGATCCTCTGATTATCGCGGTCGCGGTTAAAGGGCGATTCCGGAACAACAACCTCCTGGTCAGAAGCGTATCCCCAACCGCCCGGATCGAGACCCCCGGAATACTGCCGCGTATACGAAATAGTCGAATAGAAGCCCTTCGACCAAAGATGGCTCAGCCGCCATTCGAGGCCTTGATACCAACTGTCGGCGCCGTTCTCGACGAAGGGTAGACCCCCATTGGATAGGGCCGGATACGGCAACAAGCTTTGGTCCCAGGGAGTTGTACTGGGTGGAACCTCATTAAAGTTATATTCCCACAGCAGCCCGCGATTGAAGACACCGCGGTAAGTGAACTGTAGCCCCCAGTTGGGCAGGACTTCGCGTTCCAGAGTGACGTTGTAGTTATGGGTAATCGCTTCTTTGTAATTCTTACTGTATCCTGTAACGCCCGATTGGCTGATAAGCTGGTTGGAGCTGGGGAACGCGTTCGGCCATGCGTAGAGCGCGCCGGTGGCGCTGCCGGGCACGGGTACGTTGGTGAAACTCTGTTCATTTACGAAAGGACCGTAGGTTTGCAACTGCCCGAACTCGTTGGCTCCGTTGTACAAGCCATAGCCGCCTCTCAGAACCGTTTTGGGCAAGAGTTGGTAGACAAATCCGAAGCGCGGCTGCCAACTGCTCGTGCCGTTGAACAGCTTCTTCGGGTAGCTGTCCTGGCTCGCCAAGACGATCGGGAACTGCGAGACAGGCCAGGTCGGACTGACGTTGGCCAGCGCGTGCGCGTCCGGCACGACGATTTCCTGGTGCAATGGGTCGAAGTTGTAATACAGGCCGTTCTTGTCGTATGGGACCGTATAGTGAACCCATCGCAGCCCGATATTGACCATCAACTTGCCGCTGATATGGATGTCATCCTGGAAGAACGCTCCGTGTTCCCACTTCCGCTCAGCTATGACGGGCCGCGGTTCATATCGCGTATCGGAAGCGGGCAATCCCAGCAGGAAGTCAGCAAAAGCGTCCCCACAAGTGACACCGGAGGGACATACGCCCGCATTCGCGACCTGGGCCCCCGTAAAAAGATTACTGAAGTTGAAAGCCCCGAAGTAAGGTCCGCTGGCCAGCGTGTCGTAGAGGAGTTTGACCGCCGAGTAACCGAACTTTATGGTGTTGCGTCCTTTTACGATCGAGAGATTGTCGTACACCGAATAGCGCGTGTCATAAACCGCGGTTTCGTCATCGCTGTAAGTTCTCTCCCAGCCGGCGATGGCGATTTGGGGCATGCCGGAAACGTCAGGCGTGGCGACGCCTTGGAGGCCCCAGGCGCTCACAAAGCTCGAACCATTAACCCTCGACGAGCCTTTCTGCCAACTGTTCATTTGCCCATGGGTATAGACAAAGCGCATGGCCCCCGTGCGCAGTTCATTGACGATGTTGGACGAAAACGTGTGCGTCTCGGATATGCCCGCCCCCCAATTGTAAACCAGATCCTGGCCAGTCGTCTGGAACGGGTTCGAAGCCCCTGTTATCGGGTTATTCCACTGATCATTACTTGTGACCCTGTGATTCTGGTAAAAGCCGGAGATGATGTCCTTGGTCCCTTGGTTGCGGTCGATCTTGACGTTCTGGTCGTTGTCCTGGCGGAACCTCCCGGCGGGGCTATCGACGTTGTTGATGTAGTTATTCGGACCGCCCAGGTAATTGACCGTGTTCCCCATGAACTGATTCATGATCGCTTTCGATACCGAGCTGATGCGATCATCGGGGATCTTGTTACTGGGAAACGGATTCCCTGTGGTCGGGTCGATGATCGTGGCCGGATAGTTTGAAAAGTCTCCGCTTTGCATGGCCAGCGTGGGGAACGACTCGAGCGATCCCAGCACCGGCAGGTTGAACGAGTTGGGCCGTGCCCAGGAGTAGAAGAAGAATGTCTTGTCCTTCTGGATGGGTCCGCTGGCTGTCAGGAACTGCCGCCAGGCTGTGGCACAGGGCCCGCCGTGGGGCGGTATGATGCCCACCGAGAACTGATTTCTCACCGCGTTCAAACAGGGGTTGGCAAAATCCCTCCAGTACTCCGCGTGGTATTGGTTTGTGCCACTCCTCAGCGTAGCGTTGATGGTCGTGGGTCGCGCGTATTCGGCCGAAGCGTTGCTTAACACTACGTCCACCGTCTGAATCATGGACGCGCTCACCGTCGCGCTGATGGAGTTGAACTGCAATCCCTCAATATTATATTGGTTAAAATCTCCCCGGTTTCCGTTATAGGTATAAACACCCCCTGCGGCCGAGCCGGGCGCCCAAACCAATTGTTCCATGATCAGGGCTCCGCGGCTCATGGGCGCGATGGGCAGGTCTCTCACCTGGTCGGGGAGGCCCGTAGCGACCGTGGCGCTGTCGGTTTGGATGACCGCCACATTACTTGTCACCTTAACGGTCTGGGTCTCCGTGCCGATTTCCAGTTTGACATCCACGGGCTTCACAATCCCCGATTGCACCACGATGTCCGTCTGGATGTATTTCTTGAAGCCCCTCGCCTCCACCTCCAACGAGTACGTGCTGACCTCGACCCCCTGAATATGGTAGGTCCCGGTGACGTCGGTGGCCGCTGTCCTTTTCGCCATCGTGACCTGGTTCGTCACGGTTACGGTAGCGTCAGGAATCGCCGCGCCGCTCGGGTCGCTGACAACACCTGTGAAGTCACTCAGCATGGTTTGCGCAGCCAACGGGATTGTTTGCAGCACCGCGGTAAGCAGCACCAACGCCAGACCTGCGATCAAATTGCTGATTCGGGACCAGGATCCGCTTGATGAAAGATCGCCTCTCATGGGTTGTTTTTCCTCCTTTGCCTGACCTCTCTAAACCCCATACCCGACGCTCGGCCAATCCAGGACAGTCCAGAAGTGTTGCTCGATTCAAAAATGGTTCTGCAAAGCTCCGCTCGCTGGTGAGTCCGGAATGCGGCCTCACCGGCAATGCTTTCGCTTGGCTGTTTGAAGTGCCCGCCTCAAAATCACGCCAAAAAATCAAAACGCCGGCCGACGCAATTCGCGGCCTGGAACGACGCTTCGTGGTCCACCGCGTAAAGGCCCTGTGGTCGGTAGAACATGAATTATCTCTGTATTGATATTGTGCCACCATCACGATAGCGATTGTCACATTCGCTGTCAAGAGGAAAGTTATGAGGATTTTTCTACGATGAGGTTATGAGTCGTGGTTGCGAGGATCCACGTATTGTGGGTCACTGCTCTCTCTCCGACGAAGACTAATCACGTCACGCGAGAGACTGTTAAAACCCCTGATGCTTCGGTTACAGTCTGACCCTGCCTGAAGGCTCCGTTGGCCGTGTCTGCGCTAGATCACGGCCTTCCCAAACTCGGGACCAAGGGAGGTCTCCGTGGAAACCCAATTGTTGAGAGATCTGTTCCGCAGACTCGCGCAAACGCTCGCCAATATCCGGCAACTTGGCAGGGGGAAGTTGATAGACCGTGCCCGCAAGACCGATTGCAGCCACTACTTTCCCCTCACCGTCCAGGATGGGCGCGGCCACACAGGCTCCCTCGAGCTCGGCTTCACGGTCGTCCACGGTATAGCCCATATTCTGGTAGGCGCGCAGGTGCTTGGTCAGGTCTTTCACCCGGAGGATGGTGCGATCCGTGTATCGCGTCATCTTATGGTCCTTAAGAATGGCGCCAATCTGCTCAGGATCGAGCAGCAAGAGCAGGGACTTCCCAACCGCCGTACAGTGCAGGGGTATACGCTGCCCAATCCAGGTATTTATCCTGAGGAAGCCCGTCGATTCCCGCCGGTCAATGTAGACCGCTTCGTCCCCCTGACGTATCGCCGTGTGGGCCGTGACTTTGAACTCATCCACTAAGCGGACGAGGTGTGGAGATGCCGCTTCTCTCACCCGGAGGTCTTCACTCTGCGAGTTGGAACTTTGGTAACTCACGAGCTTTGCTCCCAGATAGAATTTCTTGCTGTCCGGATCGCGGCTTAGAAAACCGTACTCTTCCATAGTCCTCAATAGATAGAAAGTCGTGCTATAAGGGAGTTCCAGAAGCTTGCAGAGTTCGGACGCGGTCCTTCCATAGGCGCTCGACCTGATTACGTCCAGAATGTCGAAACTTTTCTTCAGAGCGGGCACTCGATACGATTTTCCCTTCTTAGCCATAGCCCCTATCATATCCTGGTAAGGATGCCAAGTCAAAATGCTGATCCTTAAGGCAGGGACGGGAGCACGTTGCTGAAGCCCTTCGTCACAACCGGCTGTTATCGACGGCAGAGCACAGGCGGTTGCGGAGAGCAGGCGCGAAAATCAGACTACGCCCTGTCGTAGAGAGGGATTTATAGACCCGACGGGACGTGCAAGGCAAATCCAGGTGCAAGTTCACCCTTTAATTGGTAAAATGCTCGACCCGGCGCGGGAGCCTCCGGCGCGCAAGAATCTGATTGACAGGCGCGCCTCGGAGATATATCGTACACGTGATGTACTATCAATAAGCGAATATCAGGTTCCCGCCCGCGAGGTCATCCGTTACTTTTAGGGAGGAGGTAATTGTTCCCTGTGTGCTCATACCCAGCATCCGCAGAGATCCTGAATAGGAATCGAAAGTATATCCCCGGAGGTGTCGTCTCAGTGAATCGCGCCGTGCGGCCTGAAATTGCTTTTGTGAAAGGCCGGGGTGCATATATCTGGGACGCCGACGGAAATCGATACATCGACTACCACGCAGCCTTTGGCCCTCACCTCTTGGGGCATAACGATCCGCATGTGACCGAAGCGGTCACCAGAGTATTGTCCGAGGGGGCCAGCCTTTTTGGTTCAGGCACCACTGTGCTCGAGGGGCGCCTGGCGGAGTTGATCTGCACGCACGTTCCCTCTGCGGAATCGGTGCAGTTCTTGAACACTGGAAGTGAAGCGACTTGCCAGGCAATCCGGCTGGCACGCGCCGCCACGGGTCGCGATCATGTGATCGTGATGCAGGGGGGATACAACGGCTGGCATAATGATGTGGCCTGCAACCTGACCACGCCTTTGGACCAGTTGGGCCCGCGAGTGTGCCCGGGGGAATACTCTTTTCACGCGATCAGCAGCGGAATTCCGATCGAGCATCAAAAGCTGGTCCACCCCGTGAATTTCAACGACCTGGCGTCTGTGCAGTACGTCTGCGAAAGATACCCTGTCGCCGCCCTCCTTACCGAACCTATACTTCAGAATATTGGGATCGTGAAGCCAAGCCCCGGATATCTTGCGGGGTTACGCAAGTTGGCCGACCAATTCGGGTTCGTGCTGATCCTCGACGAAGTGAAGACGGGTTTTCGACATGCTCTGGGAGGCTACGCAAGCATCGCAAAAGTGAAACCTGACCTGGTCGTCTTTGGCAAGGCAGTGGCCAACGGTTACCCCATCGCGGTCCTGGGGGGCAAATCGGAGCTGATGAACTGGTTTGTACATCCTGATTCTGCAAAGCGTGTCCTGCTCGCAGGCACGTATAACGCCCATCCTGTACCCACTGCGGCTGCCATCGCTACCATCGAGCGCCTGCTGATGAACGAAGGAGAAGTTTACCGCCATATCGAGCAACTGGGAGAGGAGATGCAGCGAGGACTTGAGAAAATCATTGGCAAGCAGGGTCTTGAGGCGGTGGTGGCGCGGCAGGGTTCAGCCTTCTGCATCTATTTCATGAACCACTGTCCCACAGACTGGCATGACCTGGCCGCAAATAACGACGCACGTTTGGATGGCCGGATGCGGCAGGAACTCATCCGGCAGGGTGTGTACTTCTTTCCCCTGCCCACGAAACAATGCTCGATTTCATTTGCCCATACCCACGAAGACATTGAAGCAACACTCGAGGAAGTCCAGAAGACCCTTGGCCAAATAGCGGAACGACCGGACTAGCAGCCGCATCCTGAAAGCTGGCCGGAGATTCCCCCGGACCGGCAATAGCCGGCGCTAAATGATCTTCCAGAACCAACGAGCAAGTTAACCGGAAAAGGGCTTGCCGATGACGAAAATATCAAGAGCGCTCATGTCAGAATGCCGGGAAAGAGGACTCGAGCATTTCTTCGGCATCCCTGGCGGAGGCGCGCCCCTCGAGCTGATTGAGGCTGGCCGGCAATTGGGAGTCCGGTTCGTCGATATGAGCCATGAGTCTTCGGCGGCGATCACGGCCGCTTACTATGGCAGAGTGAAAGGGACCGCCGGCTTGGCGATGAGTGTCCGGGGCGTGGGCGCCGGCAATCTTGCGGGCGGTGTCACGAATGCTCATTTTGAGCGCCTGCCTGTCGTGGCGGTATGCGAGACGGTCGCGAGTTCGATGGCGCATGGCGAATCCGTCCAGCAATGTGACCAGGTGAAACTGTTTGAAGCGGTCGCGAAGTATCAAAGCGTCCTTGGTCCGGATACTGCGCACCGCGCGATCAAAGAGGCGTTCTTCTACGCCAGCGAGGGCAGGCAGGGCGCGGCCGTTCTGCATCTTCCCTCCGGTCTCGCAGAGGCGCAAACAGACGGAATTCACTCCGCTTCCCTTATGGAAAGCAAGGCACCCACGGCTGAGGACATTGCCAAACTTCAGAAGGTCCTTCGCGACTGCCGGCGCCCCGTGATTCTCGCCGGCGCTGATGTGATCCGGGCAGCGGCCAAGGAGCAGTTGCAACGGTTTGCCGAAACCCTGGGCGCCGCTGTCTTCGTGACCATGGATGCCCGCGGCGTTTTCCCCGAATCACACCCACGCTGGGCCGGAGTCTATTTGGGGATGGGCAATCCGAACGTGATCGAGGCGAAGGTCATAAATCAAGCAGACCTCGTCGTCGCAGTGGGCGTGGACGCAATGATGACCCATGTAGCCTGGAAGAGCACTGTGCCCACGTGCGAAATTGCCGCCCGCCCAGAGTATTCAACGCTTACTTCTCCTATGCTCAGGCTGAACGGAAATCTGGCGGTTGTCCTTGATCAAATTTCTGACAACCCGAAGCCCGGCTTTGCTCCATCGGAAGTGCAGGAAATCCGAAGTGAGGTTCTAAGAAACTTCAAAAGGCCCGCTGCGGCTCGGTTTGCCGCGCAAGACGTCATTGAGATAGCGCGCCAACTCCTGCCACGAGATGGGGTTCTCGTAAGTGAAACCGGCGCTTTCATATGCATACTGGAGCACCTCTGGCTCGTCAACACGCCGGAAACTTACTTCGGCACCTCCGGGGGGCGCAGCATGGGCCTCATGATTCCAGGGATTCTGGGAGCCAAGCTGGCCCATCCGGCGCGCCCCATGATGGGACTCGGTGCGGACGGCAGCCTGCTCATGCGCCTTGGCGAACTCGAAGTCTTCTCCAGGATGGGTGTCGCTGTTCCCTTGATTATTATCAACGATCAGGCGTTGGGCACAATGAAGTCACGGCAGCGAACCTTGGGCCTCCCTGATTGCGGGATGGATTTTCACCCCGTTGATTTCCGAGCCGTAGCCCAAGCCTGTGGTCTTCGCGGCGCCACGGTGGAAACTCCGGAAGCGTTCCGAAGTGAGTTGGCCAAAGCAATGCAGGCGGACCGGGCCACTCTGATTGACGCGCGGGTGGATCGCGAGGCCTACGTGGAAAGTTTCGGCCCGACGATCGGCGTGGTCAGCGTCGCCCAAGCGTAGCCTGCGGGCAGCCGCGCCAAGGTCGTTCGCAGGCTCGTTCATCTAACCGAAGTCATAGCCTCCACAACCAGCGAGTGCGAGAAACGAGGGAGGTTTCAAAATGAATTACGATCCCACGCTGCTCGATATCGGCCGCACAAAGCAACTCTTCGTTAACGATTTGGTCATTGAATCCGTTGAAAATGTGTGCCGTACCTGGCATGAGCCTGTGCGATGCCGTGAAATGCCGGTTATAGTCAGGGACCGGGAGTGGGAGCGAATCACCTATTTCACATTCAACGGCTCGCGCGTAATCCGCGACCCGAATGACGGCCTGTTCAAGTGCGTCTACCAAGTTTGGAATCCCCCGGATCAGCCTGGGGGGCCGCCCGCCTTTCATCTACTATATTCCGAATCCGAAGATGGTCTGAACTGGAGAAAACCTGCCCTCGGTGTGTTCAAGCACGCTGACACTGAGACCAATATTGTTATCCCCAACGCCTATGGAATGACCTATATCCTGGATCCTCACGAAAAGGATCCCGCGCGGCGTTTCAAGGCAATATATCTGCGTTATTTGCCCAGGAAGTTGTTCGAAGCCTGCTGGGAAGTAATGGCCGCCTCGTCCGGTGATCTTATTCACTGGACCGACCTGACGGAGCGGCCTCAGATGGGTCGCGCAGGGTCGCGCATGGACGATTCGAATTCGCTCTCTTACGATTCCGCCGGGCGAATTTTCGTTCTGAACATGCGCCACTACGACATGTATGCAATCGCGCGTAACCTTGATAACCCTGTCTTGGACGGGTGGTCGATCTGCCCTCCTTATTACCCGCTGGATTGGCGCCGGATCAACAAACGGCGCGTCTGGCAAACTGCAAGCGCCGACATGATTCATTGGTCGGAACCGTACGCAGCACTCACCCCTGAGGATGGAGAGGACGGCTTGGATGAGACCTACTACGGCTTCTGCCAATTCCCGGCCGGAAGCGTGCAATTGGGATTCCTGAATACCATGAGCTACGTGTCCAACACGATCCGGACAAGCCTCGTGTACAGTCGCGACGGCAAGGCATGGCGCCATCTGAACAACCGCCGCTCTTTCCTTGAACCAAGCGGCGAAGGCAAGTGGGATGCTTATATGGTGAGCATCTCGCACGAACCTCTTGAGGTTGGAGACGAATTCTATATCTATCACGGCGGATCGTCGAACCACCACGACTGGTGGATTACCGGCGCGCGCGAAGGGCTGCGAGCGCCGGAAGCCAGGGACATCAACAAGGTCAACTACGCAATGGGCTTGGCGAAATTGCGCCGGGACGGATTTGTCTCGCTCAACGCCGGCCCCGAACGACGCGGCATTCTGGTGACCCGGCCCCTCATTTCCAATGGCCGGCGCTTGCAAGTTAATGCGAGGTGCCTCGAAGGCGGCTCGATCGTGGCGGAAATCGCTGATCTTCGCGACGAAATTATTCCCGGTTATGGCCGCGACCAGTGCGATGCGTTCACAGGGGACTCAGCCCAGCACACGTTCTCCTGGAAAGGTAAAACTGAATTGCCCCTCGTACCCTCTGAACCTGCCCAATATCCCAAGCCGGAATTCGAGCGGTTCCGCAAAGTCCGGTTTTTCATGGAAAAGGCGGAGCTGTATTCGTTCGCCATAGTGTAACTCAGTAGTAAACATTGACCGCAACCTGACTACTGCCTGGGCGGCTTCAATACGGCAGATGGCGGTCTGATGGCTATCTGACGGACGTTTGTGCATCGTTGGCGCAGTTCGACGATCTGCGATTCACTCGTCGGGGTCGTAGGAATATGCCGCTCCACGATTTGCATGCGATGGGCCTTTATAGTGCCAATGTGGCACGTCGAGGACCCGATAATGGGCGCATAATTCGCGACAACAGTCGTCGCGACGTAGGCGCCACCCACGACTTTTTTGACCTTTTCCTTTGTTTTCATAGACATTCTCGCTTTGTTCCCGCGATTTTGGTGTAGCGCGGACCGCCGGGTTTGCGGTCCGCCGTTTTCCGCCGCCATCGTGTCCACCATGTTGTAGCGACGGGTGGCTCATACGTCCGAACGCTTTTTGTTCGGATGTATGCGCCCCTCCGTGTCCTTTGTTTTCATAGACATTCTCGCTTTGTTCCCCGATTTCGTAGTCGATACGTTGAGGTGTCTAGAAGTCGAGGAGCCAGCCGCCTCCTCCCGGACTGCCCCCGCGCGCGACGGTCGCGGATGGCTCTAGGTCTGCCGCTTCTCAACTCCTCGACTCCTCAACTGTACTTGGAGGCAAGAATCACAGGCAGGAACTACGGATAAAAACAAAAGAGGACTTTCTAGCATAGAGTACGCGGCAGGCCCTGGGCGCCACGGCAGAACTTACCGCACAATTCTAGCCTACAATACTCCATTTGTCAAGTTCCAAATAAGTTAACCGCCTCGATAGCACCCCGGCCGCGCGGGTGGCGCAAACATCGTCCTGTATGTCTGCGCCCTTTGCCGCCGACATAGAAAGCAATGTCGGCGCCACCCACGTCGTCAACGACTTCGAGGTCGATCCGGCGGACATCTAGTTTGGAGTGCGGCAGCTTGCTGCCGCTTTGTTTCCAGCGCCTGCGGTACTCGGGATGCCTACAGACTCTCCCGTTGCTCTCCCGCCCAATGAATGGCTTACACCAAGCGTCACACCCAGCAAGTTGGGGAAAGAGGAAGCGGCAGCAAGCTGCCGCACTCCAAACTTGACACCAAGCCTCACGCCCAGCACGCGGGTGGCGCCTACGTTGCGACGCTTTTTGTCGCGATGTAGGCGCCCCTGTAGGCATATAATCCTTGCGTGTCTAAGCTGTAGCATTGCTATGGCATCAACCACTGGCGAATTGCCTTTTATGTCTGTGCCCTTCATCGCTAGGTAACGACGGTTACGGCAACATGACCTGCGTGACCAACGGGCAGACGAACGGCCCTTGCGGGAACTGGACTTTCAGCGCCAGCACCAACCGGCTCACCACCTCCGGTTGCACGAATTATGATGCGTCGGGCGACATGACGACCGACTGCAGCACGGGGCACACTTATCAGTGGGACGCGGAGGGGCGAGTTTCCTCGGTGGACAGCGGCACAACCTGGGGGTTCACCTACAACGCCCTGGGACACCGGGTGCAATGGGTGGTCGGGTTGACGGTGAACAATCACATGTTTGATCCAAACGGCGGCTGGCAGGGCATGTACGGCGCTCTGGACGTTTTGAGGTGGGGCGACGGAGCGTATGCGTTCTACAACGGGAGTGAAACCTATTTCAACCACGTCAACAATATCGGCTCGACCTCCGTGTACACGAACCACGCCGGCACAGCGGCGGAAGACGTGGTCTTCTTCCCTTGGGGAGATACGTGGCAGACCTGGGGTAGTGGCGGTTACAGCTTCGCGGAAATGCCTTACTACGACACGACCACATACACCAGCCCCACCTTGAATCGCTTCTACTCAATGAACCTCGGCCGTTGGCACAGCCCCGACCCTGTTGTCGGCGATCCCAGCAATCCCCAGAGTTGGGACAGGTATGCCTACGTGCTGAATAACCCCACGTCTCTTGTTGACCCGCTGGGGCTCTCTGCGGGTGATCCGATGAACTGCACAACTCAGGACAACGGTGTCATTGACTGCCAACCAGTGCCCCCGGAGGAGGCCTCCCAGTCGAACCAAACCGGTGGAGGTGATAGTCCCCCGACTCAGGACCAAACTTCGCCTGGCGATCTTTATATTCCTTTCCCTACGATTAATATGGAAGGCTCCGGGCTTGGTCTAGTCTCCGCCCCAAATAACTGTACGAACGGATGGGGTACTGGTGGTGCTGGAGTTGGAGCCGGATATAACGCTGATCTCGGTGTAGGAGCAGCCGGAGCTTCGTCTACCGGAGGAGTTGGTGGTGGGCTCTTTCATAACGGAGCTGGAGGTTTATTTGGAGGGTACTCGGGTGGACTGTCTGCCTCTGGCGGAACTGCTGCTTACGCTGGCTCTCACATGGCCGGAGTGCCGTCTCAAACGAGTTCCAGTTTTGTGCTGGGTGGCTATGCGGGTGCGGGAGCTAACTTCTTCTTCACAAATGCCGGTGGGTCACAGCAGCTTGCAGGTCCGTTTACTACTGTCTCAGTGAATGTCGGCATCGGGATTGCGAACCTTGGAGTTCAACTTTCGTTCGGCGGTGGGATTTGGCAGCTTTCGGTAACGCCACCAATCGCTAGTGTTGGTTACGGTGCAGCCGGATCGGTGATCAGAACCAACACAGTTGCTACTCACGCAGGTTGCCACTGAAGGAGTTGAAGTGACTGACGCGAAAATGGAGTCGATTGTCTGGGTGATTGGCCTTGTTCTTTTTGGTCTGGCTGCGCTTTATCCCCGGGCGCTGATCCGGGTGCTGGGACGGGGGCGCGTAACCCCCTCACCCAGTACATTCATACTCTTTAGATTGGTAGCCGGGTTCTGTTTTGTCGGAACTATCTACCGTTTGTACATGCTGTTTCACCGGTAATCCCAAACTGAAAGTATCGGTACGATGCATTGACCCGGATAGGATAATTTAGACACAAAGGTCGCGGGTGGCGCATGCGTCCGAACGCTTTTTGTTCGAATGTATGCGCTGTTTAGGTCAGTCGCAGACATGCCAAAGAACGGCACTTCTGCGCCACCCCGCAGGTTAGTTGCGCCGCCCGCAGCGTCCCTGGAGAACGAGACTCTGCGCCACGCTTGACCAGTTGCGGTTGCTTGTCATGGGTAGCCCCTTCAACGATCATGTGACCTGCCGGCGGAACCCCATTGGTGGTTACCGCCCCAAGGGCTTCTCGCTGCTCGAGATGATGCTGGTGGTGGCGCTGATCTTGATTGTGGTCTCCATCGCTACGCCCGTGTACAAGACTTGCGAGGTGCGGACGCGCGAGGCCGTTTTATGCGATCACCTCTACAACCTGCGCTTCCTGATTGATGAATTCACGCGGGATTATGGCCGCGCCCCCTTGCACTTGAAAGAGCTGGTCGAGAAAGGGTATCTCGGCAGGCTTCCCACCGACCCCTTCACCGGCTCAAACGAAACCTGGCAGGAGACCAAGGAAGACGCCCCGCTCTCACCCGGCCAAACCGCGCTGGGGATTGAAGACGTGCACAGCGACCCTTTTATTCGGTTGGGAAACACGACGAGGAACCCAGGACGCCCTGGAAACGGTACCTGGAACATGTGAAGAAATTCAATTTGGACCTGTTATCAACTGTGCAAAGCATTGAAAATACGAGGTGCTGAAATCGGTAAAACCAATTTTTTCACATGTTCCTGACACGCATTTCCTCGAAGTTTGTGAATCACCGCAGGCTGCATGCGATTATTATACATATGGGTTTCCAGGGCGTCGGCCCCGGTTCTGGAGTAGCCGTTCTCGAAGGGGCCAAGGCAGGTAAAGAGAAGCTGAGTGATCTGCTCCGCCGCCATGACCAGGCTGACCAGAATGCGGTGGCCGGGATCGAGCTCAACAACCAGGGTGCAGCCCTCGCGAAGGCCGGCAATATGCGCGCGGCCCTCAAGAAATACCGTGCGGCGCTCGAGCGCTACCCGGAGCATGTGGGAATCCGTTTGAATTTCGCGATCGCGCTTCTGCGCCTGGGGCGGTGGCTGCAAGGCATCGCGGAACTGAGCGAAGTCGTGCGGCGCGACCCACGAACCTTCCCGCAAGAAAAGCCCTGGACGAGGCATTGGCCCAAGCCCCTGGCCATAAGCGCTAACTTAACGTCTCGAGTGGTGACAATGTAGGTCCCAATAACGGTTAGCACAGGCCCGGAGGGGCGACAGCAAGTCACTCGTGTCCAAAACAGGAGATCTGAGTGGGTGGACGATCTGCGGCTTCGCCGCTTGCTATGCGGGCTGGCTCCGCCTGCCCGGAACGCGGCGCTCAGCCATTTTGGACAGTAGTGACAGCGAGTAGCCCACGGCGTGAGAAGGTGTGAAAAACTCGATTCTCTGTCATCCTCAGCCCCGACTAGTCGGGACGAAGAATCCCTGCAGTTGCTTTTTTTAAAGCATTTACCTACAACTGCAGAGATCCTTCGCTGCTATGAAAATGACTCTCCTCCTCATGTGGGTGGCGTCAACATTGCTTTCTATGTCGGCGACACAAGGCGCAGACATAAAGGGCAATGTCTGCGCCACCCCAGCCCATTTTCATGGTTTCCGGGTGCCCACCAGCAGACGGGCATGAGCGACTGCTATGAAAATAGGCCGACGCGGCACCAGTGGATTCCCGCTTGCGCGGGAATGACGCAGTTGTTGTCATTCCCGCGCAAGCGGGAATCCAGGCCTTTTTCATGCACAGTGAGCCGAAGGATCATGAGGTCTGCGCTCAGGATGACAGCGCTAGATTCTTTCACAGCTTCTGAGCCGTGGGCTACTTTCTGCCGCCGCCCCGCGGCTGTTGAGGCTCTCACAACTTAAGGTAGCGCCAATAAGCCCCTCGCTGAGAAGGTGCAGGAATTTGGGGATGACCCCGGCCTTGACGGACTTTAAGGAGATGCAGGGATTCGATGCGTGTCGCCTGTGCACCCTTCGGGATTTTCGGCAACCAATCGAATAACGAGCTTATGAATATTCTAAAAGCGGTGCTTGCTATAGTCATGATGGCGGTCCCCCTACTGGGATCCTCCTACTACCCAGGCCGCTTGGACGATCCAAAAGCGGTTTACCTGACCCCTGACCGTTTTGCCGTAAAAGCGGACGGCATCGCGGATGACTCGGAAGCCTTGCAACAAGCCATTAATAAGGTCCAGGAAACAACCAACCAAGGCATTCTCTTCATTCCTTCGGGCCGCTATCGCCTGACCAGGACGATTTACATCTGGCCGGGGATCCGCTTGATTGGGCTCGGTCCAAGCCGCCCGGCCTTTGTGCTGTCCGCAAATACGCCGGGTTTCCAGGAGAGCCCGGCCTACATGGTATTTTTCGCCGGCGGGCGCCCGCGAGCAAACGGCCCTCCGCGGGACGCCAGCCCCGGGACGTTTTATTCCGCCATGAGCAATATCGACATTGAAATTGGCGAAGGGAATCCCGGAGCGGTGGGCGTGCGCGCCCACTATGCGCAACATTGCTTCCTGGCGCACATGGATTTCCACATCGGCTCCGGCATGGCCGGAATTCACGACGGCGGCAACGTGGCGCGTGACGTACATTTCTATGGCGGCCAATACGGCATTTGGACAAGAAAGCCTTCCCCGGGCTGGCAATTCTCGGTGATCGACGCTACGTTCGAGGGGCAACGTGAGGCAGCGATTCGTGAGCACGAAGCCGGCCTGACGTTGATCCGACCGCAATTCAAGAATGTCCCCACGGCCATTTCCATTGATCCTGACTACTCCGACGAGCTGTGGTTGAAAGACGCGCGCATGGAAAACGTGAGCGGCCCGGCGGTGGTCATCAGCAATGAGAACAATGCGCGCACCGAGATCAATATGGAAGGTGTCGTCTGTCGCAAAGTCCCGATTTTTGTGTCGTATCGCGAGAGCGGGAAGCAAATTGCGGGCTCAGGCGCCATATACAAGGTAAGAACGTTTTCCCATGGGCTACATTTGGAGGAAATAGGCGACGTGCCGATCATTAAGGACGTCTATGACGTTACGCCAATGAGCTCCTTTCCAGATCCCGTGAAGTCTGACTTGCCGGACTTGCCCCCCATGGATACCTGGATAAATATCCGCACCCTGGGCGCTCAGGGAGACGGCGCGACCGACGACACTGAGGTATTCAAGAAAGCCATCGCCGAGCATCGCGCTCTTTACCTGCCTTCGGGGCAGTACCGGGTTACGGATACCCTCACTTTGAGGCCGGACACAGTTCTCATCGGCCTGCAGCCGAGCGTCACGCGCATAATGCTCGCGGACTCAACCCCGGCTTTTCAGGGTATAGGCGGCCCCAAGCCGCTGCTTGAAACCCCCCAAGGCGGGACCAATATCGTCACGGGTATCGGTTTGTACACCAACGGAATCAACCCGCGCGCGGTGGCCGCAAAGTGGATGGCCGGGAGCGAGTCGCTCGCGGACGACGTGCGCTTCCTGGGCGGGCACGGTACGGTCGATCCGAATGCCAGCGCCGAAGAGGCCTCGCATGCGTGGGAGAAGCTTTACAACAATACGCACAGCGCCGATCCAGATTTGAATCGGCGCTGGGACGGGCAATATCCGAGCTTGTGGATCACCGGCGGAGGAACCTTTATCGACATCTGGACGCCCAGCACCTTCGCGCAAGCGGGTTTGTATATTTCAGACACGTCAACCGAAGGAAGAATTTATGAACTGTCCAGCGAGCATCACGTTCGCAATGAGGTGGTGATCCGCAATGCCTCCAACTGGCGAATCTACGCGCTCCAAACGGAGGAGGAGAGGGGCGAAGGCGGCTCCGCTTTGCCGCTCGAGATCGAGAATTCGAGCAACATTACGATTGCCAACCTGCATATGTACCGCGTGGTGTCGAGCGACCAGCCCGCCCGGTATGCGATCCGGGTCGCCAACTCCCACGATATCAGGTTCCGCAACGTGCATTGCTACAGCGACAGCAAAGTCTCCTTCGACGGCGCAGTCTACGACCAAACCCGCAACGCGGAGGTGCGGCAGCGCGAATTCGCGTGGCTCGCGATCTCCGGTCGCGCGGCGCGTGTCCGGCCGAAAGCTCCTTCTCCCGTTCTCGCTCCGGGGAGCAAGCTCGAGAGGCTGGCCACAGGATTCTTCAACATTTCGGGGGGTGCGGTCGACGCCGCTGGCAACCTTTACTTCGTCGATGCCAAGAAACAGACCATCTATCGCTGGACGGGAGCGACTCGCGTGCTATCGATGGTTCGCGACAACCCGCTGGATCCGGTTCAACTGGCCTTCGATAAAGCCGGCAACCTGATGGTGATTTCGTATGCGGGGAAAGGAACCGTGTACAGTTTCAAACCCGGTTCGCCGGGCAACGATATCTCCTTGATTGAAGCCCTGCCCGCCGCGCCACGTCCGGGCATGACGCCGGTGCTGCCTGTCAACTATTGGAAGGGTGGAAGAAATCTCTTCGAGTCGGTATCTGTCCCAAGGCCCTACCAGTTCGTTTCTCCGGACGGGACGACCTTCATTCCGGCTGGTAAAGACTTCGTGAGCGGACAGCTTTATTACGGGACCAAGCTTAACGACCTGCTGCGAGCCTTCGGAATGGCGGCTGCGCAGGTGGGCCAGAATTTCTACGTTACCGATGAATCCGCCGAGAAGACGTACGTTGGGAAAGCCGGCGTTGACGGCGCGCTCTCGGAATTGCGCCTTTTTGTTGAGCAGGGAGGTGAGGGGCTGGCAGTTGACGAAAAGGGCAATGTCTATATCGCAGCCGGGCAGGTGTTCGTTTACGACTCCTCAGGCCATCTGATCGATACGATTGACGTCCCGGAGCGGCCAACGCAATTGTTGTTCGGCGGTCCCGACGGTCACGCGTTGTTCATCCTGGCGCGGAGTTCGTTGTATGCGGTTCAAACGCGCTTTGGAAGACGCTAAGAAAGACGCATCGCTGGGACTCGAATTGCGGTGAACGATGACTTTGACCCTCTCGCCAAAATACAAATCGGGGCTGGAACGAATCCAGCCCCGATGCAGGTCTTCAAATTCCGCTGCCTACCGTTAAATATCGTAGTACAGCGCGAATTCGTAAGGGTGCGGCCTCATATTCACGGCTTGCACTTCATTCTTCATCTTGTAGTCGATCCAAGTCTCGAGGAGTTCTTCGCTGAATACGTCGCCTTTGAGCAGGAACTCGTGATCTTTCTCGAGAGCGCCGAGGGATTCCTCGAGCGACCCGGGGAGGGTGGGAACTTTCTTCAACTCTTCCGGACCCAGATCGTAAATATCCTTGTCCAGAGGCTCGCCCGGATCGATCTTGTTTTCGACTCCATCGAGGCCCGGCCATCAGCATGGCGGCGAAGGCCAGGTAAGGGTTGCAGGACGGATCGGGCGGACGATACTCGACTCGCTTGGCTTTCGGGTTGGGCGAGTACATGGGGATGCGGCAGCAGGCGCTGCGATTGCGGCGCGAGTAGGCGAGATTGACGGGCGCCTCGAATCCCGGCACCAGACGCTTGTAGGAGTTTGTAGTGGGCGCAATCAGCGCCGCCAGCGCCGGCGAGTGCTTCAGCAGGCCGCCGATGTACCACAGTCCCATTTGGCTGAATCCTGCGTATTTGTCCCCGGCAAACAGCGGCTTGCCGTCCTTCCAGAGGCTCTGGTGCGTGTGCATGCCGCGAACCGTTGTCCTGGAAAATCGGCTTGGGCATGAAGGTCACCGTTTTTCCATACTGATGGGCCACATTGCGGATGATGTACTTGTAGACCATCATCCCGTCGGCCGATTTCAGCAGCGAGTTGAACCTCTGGTCAATCTCGGCTTGCCCGCCGGTGGCCACTTCGTGGTGGTGGCACTCGATTTGAAGCCCGGCCTTCTCCATGGCCAAAACCATTTCGCTGCGCAGGTCCTGGTAATGGTCGGTGGGCGGGACGGGGAAATAGCCTTCCTTGTAGCGCGGCCGGTAACCCAGGTTGTCCTTCTCCCGGCCGGAGTTCCAGCGGCCTTCTTCAGCGTCAATATAGTAGAAACTGTGTTGCTGGGCCTATCGAAGCGGATGTTGTCGAAAATAAAGAACTCCGCCTCCGCTCCGAAATAGGCCGTGTCAGCGATCCCGGTATAAGCGAGGTAGTTCTCAGCCTTCTTGGCAATATTGCGGGGGTCCTTCACATAGTGCTGTTTGGTAACCGGGTCGATGATGTCACCGATCATCGCGAGCGTGGGCGTCTCAGTGAATGGGTCGAGCATGTACCAGCTCGGGTCGGGCACCAGAAGCATGTCGCTCTCATGGATGGCCGCCCAGCCGCGAATGCTTGAGCCATCCATGCCAAAGCCATCTTCAAATGAACTCTCGCGAAGTTCGTGAACCGGGAATGAAACGTGTTGCCACAAACCCGGAAGGTCGGTGAACCGTATATCTACAATCTTCACGTTGTTGGCAGCAGCGAATTCCAATACTGCCTTCGGATTCATAGATCCTCCAGAAGATAGATTTATGCCCTGCAGCTTTGAGGGCACAGATGTCAGGTAGTTAATTTTTGCCTAAGTAATGCAACAGTAACTTGCGTAGACGATTTAGTCAAGTGTGCTACCGGTATCAAAAGTTCTTGATCGTCTACGATAAAATGCGTTGACATTTTTCTTGGCTTTTTGTTAGCTTCGGATATTCCTGGCCGATACCATGAAATGGATTTCTTCGAGGTCCGTTTTCGCCAGCCGCGCCATCCAGGGACGGGACGACGCCATGCGGGCGAGAAGGTGGGGAGTCGAATGTTTGTAGCCAAGCGAATGTTTTTCACCAAAGGGGTGGGGAAACACCGCGAAAAGTTAACCAGTTTCGAATTGGCATTGAGGTCCGCCGGGATCGCTGCGTGCAACCTGGTGCGCGTGTCGAGTATTTTCCCGCCACGATGCAAGCTCGTTTCACGGACTGAGGGCGTGAAGGAACTCCGGCCCGGCCAAGTGACATTCGTAGTCATGAGCGAGAATTCAACGCGCGAGCCGCATCGGTTGATTGCCTCCTCAGTGGGCGTGGCCATTCCCTCTGACCGGAACGCTTTTGGCTACCTCTCTGAGCACCACTCTTTTGGCGAAACCGAAGAAGTGGCCGGCGAATACGCAGAAGAACTGGCGGCGGAAATGCTCGCCACCACACTTGGCGTGGAGTTCGATCCCGACCGGAGCTGGGACGAGAAGAAAGAGATTTACCGAATCTCCAACAAGATCGTCCGCACGATGAATGTCACCCAGTCGGCCATTGGCGACAAAAGAGGTCTCTGGACGACGGTGCTGACCGCGGCGGTCTTGCTTGGGGTCAACGAATGACACGCAAACACCAAAGTCTCTCCAGGCCGACCCACCCGCTTTCCGTTGATAGCCGCAAGAGTGTTGCAGCCCTGCTCGAAAAAATGCAGGGGATTTCATTTCCGAATGAAGCGAGGAATCTTGCCCAGGTTCAGAAGCGGCGAGCAGATCCAGATCCTCTGCTGTTCCGAAAATGACTCCCCTCCTCATTGAGGAGGAGATGGGGGGGGGGTTGCCATCCGACCAAGCCAACCACCCCCTGCCCCTCCTTAGCTAACGAGGGGAGTCAATTTTCATGGTTTCCGGGTGCCCATCAGCAATTTCTGCGGTTTTCAAATAGACCTCCTGATTGTATACTGCCCCCCTCGCGCCACCACTCATGCGCGCTGTGAAATGGACCGCTGCGGCATACGCGGAACATCCTGAGCACAGCTCAGGCTTGTGATGAGGAGTAATCGAATGCATAAATGGACTTCTCTGCTGACCCTCGCGATCACCTTGATCTCTTGCCTTTCCGCCCTGGCGGCGGAGGAGGTTCTCCAACCGCTGGATCTACGTTGCGAGTATCGTAAGAATCCGCTCGGCATCGACACGCCAAAGCCGCGCCTGCGCTGGTCGCTCGAGGCCGCCGATCCGGCAACCCGAGGCCGGAGGCAGACGGCTTATCAAATCCTTGTGTCGAGCAGCAAACAGGACCTCGGCAACGGCCAGGGAGATCTTTGGGACTCGGGGCGAGTCGAATCCGACAAGTCAATTCAAGTCCCTTACGCGGGCAGGCCGCTCGCTTCGGGCATGCTGGCGTGGTGGAAAGTGCGGGTGTGGGACAACGGCGGAAAGCCCTCCGCTTGGAGTGCAGCCTGCTTTTTGGTCCATGGGTCTGCTCAAGCCGAGGACTGGAAGGGGAAGTGGATCGGACTCGACGGCGGCGAGGGGAAGGCCGAAGACCTACGTGAAGCCCACTGGGTATGGTCGTCCCAGGGCGGTTCGGGCAGCCGATATTTCCGCCGCAGCATCGAAATTCCCGAAGACAATTCGGTTTCGGACGCGCTCTTTTATCATGGTGGGTTCCGGGAACACGGCGCTCTATATCAACGGGCAACCGGTGGGGTCCGGGAAGGGGATCGAGAACCCCAATCTCAGTGGACGTGACTCAGAGCCTTGCACAGCGGGCGCCAACATGCTCGCCGTCTCCGTGAGCGCTTCCGGCGATGCTCCTTCCGGCTTGATCGGCTCGCTTGTGATGGAGCTTGGCGCACGGCGAACCGCTGGCTGTTCACACGGACGAGCAGTGGCGAGTATCGCCGGACAACGTTACCGGTTGGAATAAGTCTGAGTTTAGCGATGCCGGCTGGGGACGGGCCAAAGTCCTCGGCCCGTACGGCATGGCTCCCTGGGGCGAAGCGGGCTGGGCGGAGCGAACCGTCCTGCCGGCCCGCATGCTGCGCAAGGACTTCAACGTGGCAGGCCCGGTGAAGCGCGCCACGCTCTACATTTCAGGTCTGGGCCTTTCGGAACCTTACCTTAACGGCGCCAAGGTGGGCGACGACGTGCTGGTTCCCGCCCTCACCGATTACGACAAGCGGGTCTTCTACTTGACCTACGATGTCACCCGGCGCCTCAAGCCAGGCGCCAATGCGCTGGGCGTCATCCTCGGCAACGGGCGGTATTTCGCGCCCCGGCACAAGGTTCCCACTTTCATGCGGACCTTCGGCTATCCCAAGCTGCTGCTCCAGCTTGAAATCGAATACGGCGACGGGAAGGTGGAGCGTGTGGTCAGCGACGAGAGTTGGAAGCTGACCACCGAGGGACCGATCCGCGCCAACAACGAATATGACGGCGAAGTCTACGATGCGCGGCAGGAGATGGAAGGCTGGAGCCGCCCGGGCTTCGACGATCGCAGCTGGCAGAAAGCGCAGGCGGTAAAAGGCCCCGCCGGGCGTCCTCGGCGGCGCAGATGATCGAGCCCATCCGCGTCACGGAAACCCTCAAGCCGATTGCCATCAACGAAATCCGCCCGGGGGTTTACATTTTTGACATGGGCCAGAACATGGTGGGCTGGTGCCGGCTGACCGTCTCCGGACCCGAAGGAAGCCAGGTCACGCTGCGCCATGCCGAACGGCTGCGGCCCGACGGCACGCTCTACCTGGACAACCTGCGCTCCGCCAAGGCGACTCGATATCTACACGCTCAAGGGTGAGGGCACCGAAGTGTACGAGCCGCGATTCACCTACCACGGCTTCCGCTACGTCGAGGTCGAGTGGGCTTCCCGCGGCAAGCCCGACTGTAGCCTCCCTCGAAGGGCGCGAGGTGCACGACGCCGTCGAGCAGCACGCCGATTTCGCCTCCTCCAACCCGCTGCTCAACCAGATTTACAAGAACGTGGTCTGGGGAACCAAGGACAACTACCGCAGCATGCCCACGGATTGCCCGCAGCGCGACGAGCGCCAAGGCTGGCTGGGCGACCGCTCCGCCGAGAGCCGAGGCGAGCCCTACATGTTCGATGTCGCCGCGCTTTACGCCAAGTGGGTGGACGACATGGCAGACTCGCAGGATGAGAAGGGCAGCGTGAGCGACGTCTCCCCGGCCTACTGGCCCTTCCGCAATGACAACGTCACCTGGCCTCGAGCTTCATCATCGTCCCCGACCATCTTTACGACCAGTACGGCGATTTGCGGGTCGATTGAACGCCACTACGAAGGGATGAAGAAGTGGATCACTCACATGCAGGCGCTATCTCAAGGACGACCTCATGCCGCGCGATGTTTACGGCGATTGGTGCGTGCCGCCGGAATCTCCCGAGTTGATCCATTCGAACGATCCGGCGCGCAAGACCGAAGGCCCGGTGCTGGGCACGACTTACTATCTACCACCTGCTTCGCCTGATGGCGCGCTTCGCGACGCTGCTCGGCAAGCCGGAGGACGCGAACGGCTTCAACCAGCTCGCGGACAAGCTACGGCCGTGGCCTTCAACAAGGCGTTCTTCCACGAGATCGACGGGCCGATACAGCAACGGCTCGCAGACCTCCAGCGTCCTTCCTTTGGCCTTCGGCATGGTTGCCGAACGAAGACCGGCAGAAAGTGTGCCGAAGCGCTGGTGAGGAAGATCGCAGGACCAGAGCAAGGGCCACATCGGCACCGGGCTGATCGGCGGCCAGTGGCTCATGCAAGTGCTCACCGCCAGCGGCCACGCGGACGTCGCCTATGAAATCGCCTCCCAGAACATCTACCCAAGCTGGGGCTACATGGCCGAGCCAGGGCGCCACCACGATCTGGGAACTTTGGAACGGCGATACCGCCAATCCGGCCATGAACTCGGGCAACCACTTGATGCTGGTCGGCGACCTGGTCACCTGGCTCTACGAGAACCTGGCCGGCATCCGCCCCGATCCCGCGCAGCCCGGCTTCAAGCACATCATCATGCACCCCACCCCGGTGGGCGACCTGACTTACGTGAAGGCTTCGCACAAGTCTCCCTATGGCGAAATCGCGAGCGGCTGGAAGCGAGACGGCGATCGCTTTACCTGGAACGTGACTCTGCCCGTCAACACCACGGCAACGGTGTACGTCCCGGCGAGCGATGCGGCATCCGTAAAGGAAAGTGACCGGCCGGCGGGCCGAATCACCGGGCATCAAGTTTCTGCGCATGGAAGCCGGATACGGCCGTTTACGAAATCGGTTCGGGTGCGTATCGATTTGTCTCTACCGTGCCGCGCTGAACCACCGCCAGGGGCAGGGCTTGCCCTGCCCGAATGTGGGAAACCAGGCAGAGGCGTCAACGCAGCCTGATGGTATACTTAGCCCTTCGTTCCGTTCAGTCCAGGGCCAACCGGATTTGCAAGCCGCAGGATGAAGGGGAAGCAGGCCAGCGTCGAAATGTGTCTTTCTCGCCGCCTCCGCAACAGACGAGTCTCGTCCCTTGCGTGGATGATTCTCTCCGTCGTGCCCACTTCCGCATTGAGCCAACAAACCGCCCCGGTTCAAACGATCGTGGTGACGGGCGTTTTCGAACCCGTACCTCTCGAGGAGGCGGACCGCCCGGTCGATGCCATCGACGTCCGCAAACTCGACCTGGTCTCGAATTCCCTGGTCGATATTCTGCGGCTTGATCCGTCCGTCAACCTCGAGGAGCGAGGGCCCAACGGCACTCAGGCTGATGTCTCTATTCGTGGGGGAACCTTCGAGCAGACTCTCATTTTGCTCAACGGCCTCCGGATGAACGATGCTCAAACCGGCCATCATGACATGGACCTCCCGGTTCCGCTCGATGCGGTGTCGAGCGTGGAAATTCTGCCGGGCTCGGGCTCGACGCTGTACGGGGCTGATGCGATGGGAGGCGTGGTCAACTTCATTACGCAGGCGCCCAAAGCCACAGAGTTGCGAATGCGAACTTCCTTCGGCAACTTCGGAGTAAACCAGCAAAGCGCGTCCTTCACGACGGTATTTCAAAACCTGACAGAGCAGTTGGCGTTCTCTCGCGATTTTTCTACCGGATTCATGCCCGATCGCGATTACCGCAACCTGGAGTTCTTCTCGAACACGCACTTGAATTCTCGCCTGGGACTTACGAATGTGGTCCTTGCCTACAACGACCGGCCGTTCGGCGCGAACGATTTTTACGGAAATTACGATTCCTGGGAACGAACCGGAACCAGGTTCGGCAGCATCACGCAAGCCTTGGGAAGCAATAACGAACTTTCCTTTGCTTTTCGCAAACACACGGATATCTTCGTTCTCCTCCGCGACGACCCGCAGGTGTACACCAACCATCACATTGCAGACGGCTATCAGGCAGCCTTCCGCCGCCGTCAGCGGCTGAAGGAGAACACCCGGCTCTTCTACGGATTGGAGGGTTACCAAGATTCTATCCTCAGTAATAACTTGGGAGATCATACTCGCGGTCGCCTGGCCGGGTATTTGGACCTGGACATCCGCTCCTGGAAGCGTCTGTCGTTCTCGCTTGGCGCGCGAGAAGAGCTTTACAAATCTGTGCGCGGCCAGTTTGTTCCGGCGTTCGACGCGGGATACTGGATAAACTCGAAGCTGAAGATAAGAGGCGATGTCAGCCGTTCCTTTCGCGTGCCCTCGATGACGGATCTCTACTATCATGACCCGACAACCGTTGGCTCGCCGAACCTGCTTCCGGAGTCAGCCTGGAACGCTGAGGCAGGCCTCGATTGGAACCCGAGTTCGAGAATCGTCGGAGAATTAACCGCTTTCGACCGCTGGGAGCGCAACGTGATCGACTATACCAGGGCTTCCGCGAATGATATCTGGCAGGCCGCCAACATCCAGCGGCTTCATTTCCAGGGCATCGAGGCTGCGCTCAAGACCAAGGCTACACATACCCAGAATGTTGATATCCGAGGCACTGTATTGCGCGGCTTCCGGGATCAGTTGGGCAATCTTCAAACACTTTACGTGTTCAACTACCCCGTCTACTCGGGAGTGGTTTCGTGGAATGCTTCCCTTCCCCTCGGGCTGACAGCACGCTCACGAATTGGGGGTTTGAAGCGGTATGGACGCGATCCCTATGGCCTCTGGGACCTCTGGCTTGCGCGTGACGCAGGCCGCATTCATCCTTTTCTGCAACTCACCAATTTAACCAACACCTCGTACCAGGAGATCGCTGGCGTGCCCATGCCGGGAAGGGCTATTGTAGCCGGAGTCGAATTTGTTCTTATAAAGGGAGGAAGCACACATTGAAGAATCCAGCGTTATTGGGCCGAAAGGCAGTTCTTAAGCTCGCTTGGTGGTGGGGCTTCGCGTACGCAGTTGTTATGGCGACACTCAATTGCCCGTTATGTTCCGGGAGCCCTCTCGACAATACCGACCGCTCAGTGTCAATCGCCAGTCTGGAGTCTTTTGGGACCGCCGGTAAGGAAGGCACGCTCTACCCCGATCGCGAGGTCGTGCTCTTCCAGCATGACGGCGCCGGGTGTCTGACGCAGATGTGGTTCGGGGGCGATTGGCCGGGATATGACCGCACGCGAATTCGCTTCTATGTCGATGGCGAAACCCAAGCCTCGATCGATATGGAGCTTTTTCTCGGCCACGGCATCGGCTGGGGCGATCCCGCTGCCCCCTGGGGTTCGGCCCGCATGGGAAAGACCGGCCATCCGAGCGGCCTCTATAACACGTACAGGATCCCCTTCGGCAAAAGCATCCGGGTTACCGGGCAGTTGGGCGCGGGGGTCGAGAAGCCGCAAGTGTTCTGGTGGATCATCCGGGGAGTCGAACACCTTCCGGTGTTCCTTGGGAATCTGCGCCTGCCTGAGAACACGCGACTGCGGCTCGAGGTCCGGGACAACGTCGAACTCGACCCGCTGCAGATGTTCGACATCGGCCATTCCTCGCGCGCCGACGCGCTTTATCAGGTGACGCTGGCTGTGGCGAGCCAGAACTTCAACTTTCTGGAAGCCATCCTCAGGGCCTATTTGGACGGCGCGCAGGAGCCGCTGCTGCTTTCCTCAGGAACCGAGGATTACTTCCTTGGAACCTATTACTTCAATCGAGGCATGTATCATTTCCCACTCTCCGGCCTGACCCATAAAGAGCAAGATGCCGACGGCACCTGCCGTTTCTCTGCGTACCGTTTTCATGAGGACGATCCGATCATTTTTCAAAAGGGGTTTCGGCTCGCCTGGCGCAACGGGGAAGAGAAAGACGGCAAACCCTACGGGAAGCCGCAGCGCAGCCGGGCCACAAGCTACGTCTGGCTCTACGAGTGGTGAGCGGGTCTGCTGACACACTCAGGCGGGCAAGTATTACATTTACGACATATGAGTAACACAATCACGGTGCATCTTCCCGGGGAACTGGCCGCCTGGTTGGCCGACACATCGCGCCGCACGGGCGTCCCTGCGGGAAGGATCATTCGCGAGCAGCTAGAACGGGCGAAGGCCGAGGCGGCGAATCAGCGTTTTCTCAGCCTGGCAGGAAAGATCAACGGTCCTCGAGATCTTTCGTCGCGGAAGGGCTTCGCACGACGATGAAGGCGATCGCTGACACTGGATTCATCGTGGCGTTTGGCAATCGTACTGACTTCCACCACGCCTGGGCGCTGGATGTTGACAAGAGGGTCTCTGAACAACTCCTCACTTGCGAAGCCGTTCTGGCGGAAGCTGCCTTCCATCTAGGTTCCGGCCCGTACGTTTTAGCTCTCGTGCAGGACGAGATGCTTCGCGTGGCATTCGACTTCTCCGTCCATCTCGGGCCCCTGCCTTTCGGGCCAACTGTGAGACAGCAATCTAATCGGAAATTCTCACAGTTGGCTACGTCGTCGATGGACCGTGATCCAGAGACCGTTGCTTGCGTCACGTAGCTGGCGGGGAGCTATTTCTTGGTCAACTTCATAAATATTGCTTATTCCATCGGAGCTTTTGAGCCAGAGGCAATGGCTCTGACAGACGAGGGAGCTTTTGAGCCAGAGGCAATGAACTCCCAGTGGGAACAATCCAAATGCGGTCAATTGTCGATGGGATCGAGTGGCGATACGCATTTGATTCTCCCAGTCCCTTGTCTCTCTGCCTTCAGGTATCGGGATAGGGGGAAGCCTCGCGGCTCCTCCCCTCCCACACCACCGTACATGCGGGTCCGCATACGGCGGTTCCGTGACTTGAGCCCGTGAGGGCTGGAGGTTCGTTTCGCGTTTCGCCGATGGAGGCTTCGCCGCTCCCAGGTTCCTTTCGGGCTTCACCCTATCCACCCCTGGCAAGCTCCGCCGAAGCGGATTGGCTGGCGCATGGCCCTCCATGAGAGCCGCGCACTACTACCCACGATCACGGTTCGGGCCTTCGTCCGTTTCCGGACTAATATGCCCTCTGCTGACTTCTGCTGCGAGATCAAAGCACCTTGCGATGCCTTCAGTCACGAGTTCCGCGACGCACAGCAGATCTCCCGAGGTAAGCTCGACCGCCTTCCGCACGCAACCGCCGGATTTACAACCAGTGCCCTTGATGGATATGGGCTTCGCGGTCATCTGCCCGCTCGCCCGGCACCGTATGCCTCAAATCCGGTTCTTGTACATCGGCTCGCACGTTTGCTCCGCGCTTCTTTCAGACCCCGCCTCGCCGACGACGCCCTTGCGCTTCGCTATGACTTCACCTCCATCAGGTTGTCAAAAGGACTTTCACCTTCGAGCTGTCGAACATGCTCGGCACACAGAGGTGAGGCTGGCAGCTACCGACTACCGGCCCGAAACAAGGGAAAACCAAACTCAATCTCTATTCGCGACTGGTTAGTATAGGCCGCTAGGCACTCACATGCGGCCGAGAGCGAAACTATAACCCGAATTCGTAGATTGATATGCACTGTTCCGTGCTTAATCCGTTAGATTGAAGTTGGTTGGACAAAATCCACGGAGGCACAGAACAGCCAGAGAAAAGTTAGCGTGCTTTGGGGAGAAAAGAAAGTGGTTCTGCGCCAGACGCCGCGAGCGGTGACCCCGTTCGGGGGGCTGAGCGCGTTCCTCGAGTTTTTGAAGCGCATCGGTTTTGCCGAGCGGGTGCGTCGAGATTTGCCGTTTTGTTTGAGTTCTCCCAACGCGATTCCGGCGGGCGAGACGTTGACGGCGTTTCTGATCGCGGGGGTGGCGGGAGCGCGGCGATTTGCGCACAGCTCGATGCTGCGGGCCGACCGCGCCTTGCACGCCCGGTTGGGGATGAAGCGCTTTCCCAGCGATGGCACGATACGGAATTTGTTCAAGCGCTTCACGCAAGGGAGGGTGGTGCGGATGTACGAGCCGCTGTGGGCTTGGCAAGTGGAGAGGTTGCCCCCGCGCGCCGAGGATTACAGCCTGGACTTGGATTCCACCGTCTTCGAGCGCTACGGGCAGCAGGAAGGCGCGAAGCAGGGCTACAACCCTGGCAAGCACGGGCGAGCGTCGCACCATCCGCTGCGGGCGGTGTTAGGCGAAGCCTATTTCATCCTGCACGGCTGGCTGCGGAGCGGGAACACGACGGCGGGGCGCGGGGCGGTGGAGTTCCTGCAAGAGGCGCTGGCCAAGCTGCCCAA
Source organism: uncultured Acidobacteriota bacterium (assembly GCA_963770415.1). Taxonomy (GTDB): domain Bacteria; phylum Acidobacteriota; class Terriglobia; order UBA7540; family UBA7540; genus CAVROP01. The sequence continues at coordinate 247,396 of CAVYPU010000024.1, read as the reverse complement.
CCTGACATGGATTCGTGGGGTGCGAGCCGACGCCGGATTCTTCGATCAAGAGCTGCTGGAATACCTGGAAGGGCAACGGCTGTCCTATATCGTCGTGGCGCGGCTGACGCGCTGGCTGAAGCAGGAGGCGGCGCGCCTGCAGGAGTGGCGAGCGCTGGATGCGATCTACGCGGTGGGGGAGTTTCACCTTAAGCTTTGGGGCTGGAAGTGTGAGCGGCGCTTCGTCGTGGTGCGCGAGCAGTTGCAGGAGACGAAGGGCTCGCTGGGGAAGAAACTGTTCGATGTGCCCGGCTACACCTTCCGGGTGTTCGTGACCGACCGGACCCGCCGGAAGAGATCTGGCGCGACTACAACCAGCGGGCGTGCATCGAGCAACGCATCGAGGAGTTGAAATCGGACTTGGCGGCGGATGACTTCTGTCTGCAACAGTTCTATGCGACCGAGGCGGCTTTCTTGAGCGTCTTGATGCTGTTCAACCTGCTGGCGGAATTCCAGCGCGCCACCGGTATGACGGGCTATCGCCAGCCGGCGAGCTTGCGGGCCCAGGTCTTCCTGTGCGGGGCAATTCTGGGCCGCGCCGGGCATCACACGGTGCTGCATCTGTCCTCCGCCTGGGGAGGTCTCGAAACACGCAACCCTTGGTTCGACAAACTCTTGCACTATGAAATTCTAACTTCGCGCAAGTTGGAATTTCTACCGCCAGCCCCAGGGTGAAGGGACGGCTCAATGACGCCAGTTAGCCCTTCAATTCGCAGTTCAACTTACGATTTCGGGCATATCGATGCAGGCGGCGACTCTTCTCTTTGTCGCTGCGACGGGACACGCTCACGCGATGGACGAGCTGAGCGGCTATCGATAAAATCACTCTCGCTGCATTAGAAGGACCTGGGAACAACTTGGGAACAAAACTGCCCGAATACCATACAAAACCGTGCTTCAAGACCGAAGAAAAAGCTAAGCGAGCCAACAAGATACGTGTTATGAGCTTGTTTCGGGACCAAGAGGTCCCCAGTTCAAATCTGGGCGCCAAAACCACACTTTTCTATGGCTTCCATTTGCCTGCGAAAGCGGCGAAATGCATTCGGGAACGTGGTGCGTTACCTATTCCCCTCGCGAGGTCCTTGGGGTGCGAGATCCCTTCTCGTGAATGCTCGATTGGACTGCACCTGTAACTTCATGTCTCAACGCTGGGAAACGATTCCCGGCGCACGCGTTTCGTGGTCAGCTCCGCAAACCAGCGCTCGATGAGATTCAGCCAACTGGAACGTTTGAAGGCCTTTTTCTTCCTCGTTGGACTTCGCACGCCTGCGAATTTCGAGCAGCCTGGCTACCAGGGTTTCATCGTCCCTTTGGCCCAGCAGCTTGCCCAGACCAACGACCCCCTCCAGATAATAGATCCACCATGCTTTCGGGATCTGCCGTCGAAAGATCCAGCGTCCCGGTCTTCAAGTCCCGGAAGTAGAGGAGATTGTTCCGACGCGAAAGGTCAATCATGGAGCGATTTTCAAGTGAGGGACCTGCTCAACATCTGCGGAGTATATTCCGGGAACTGCATGGAGGTGGAACCACCCGTCGCGCCCGGTGATTTCGCTCAGATCAACACCTGCGCCGGCAGCGTGGCAGCCAACGGTTAATGCGCCGTCAACCTCAATTTCGCCGTCCGGCTCACGCAAGGCAACCTCAACCAGCTATATAGAGTCGAACCTTGGTGATAGCGAAGGGCGTAACTTCAAAAAGGTGGTAGTAAATCGTGAACTCTACCGAGAAGGGTTCCGGCAGGAAATTATGCGCACGAAACGCCCGGCGCCGGGTCTTTCGCCCCCTGAGCATAGTCTGGCTAAGCGTAAGTGCCCTGCCTTTTGCATTTTCAATCCCGGCTCAAGCGCAGCAACCCCCGGTCCCCCAACCACCTGCGACAGGGATATCAACCGCTCCGCAGTTGCCCGAACAGCAGTTGACCGGAAGCATCAATGGAACAGTTGTCGATAGAAGTGGAGACCATGTCGTCGGAGCCCTGGTAACACTTACACGCGAAGATCAGTCCCCAAAACAAAGAGTGCTGTCAGGCGACGATGGGCAATTCGCCTTTGTCAACCTGGTTCCCGGAACCTTCAGGATCACAATCACTGCGAGGAACGTCACGACGCAAACATTCTCTGGAATCCTGCATGCGGGGGAGTCCTATATGGTTCCGCCGATCGCGTTGGCTCTTGCTGGCGGCGACCGCTCAAGTGCAGGTGGTAGCCGCAGGGACCGAAGTGGCCGAAGAGCAGATCAAGCTTCAAGAAAAGCAGCGCGTGCTCGGCATTGTTCCGAATTTCTATGTCATCTATGTCCACGACGCATTTCCTCTTAACTCAAAGCAAAAGTTTGAGCTTGCCTGGAAGACGACGATCGATCCAGTCACCCTCGTACTAACCGCGGCAACTGCAGGAATTGAGCAGGCGCAAAATGATTTCAGTGGATATGGGCAAGGCGCACAAGGTTATGGAAAGCGCTTCGGCGCCGCTTATGCCGACGCTGTTATCGGTACGTTCATTGGAAGCGCGATACTGCCGTCGCTCCTGAAACAAGATCCGCGCTATTTCTACAAGGGAACCGGTAGTACGCGATCACGAATTCTGTACGCGATCGCCAATTCAGTTATCTGCAAAGGCGATAATGGACGTTGGCAGCCAAATTACTCGAGTATCTTCGGAAGCCTCGCCGGCAGGCGGTATCTCAAATCTCTACTATCCAGCGAAAGATCGGAGGAGTGGGATTAACGTTCGAAAACGCTTTTATTGGCATTGGCGCAAGTGCTGTTGTCAATCTCACTCAAGAATTTGTCGTCCGGAAATTGACCCCGAAGGTGCCTGATTACGATCCGGCTCAGTCACGCCAGAGCCCGGACCGTTCCAAGAACGCACCGTAGCATGTTGTACGCCGTGGCACACGCGCTGATCGGACAGGTGATGGCGTGTGATGTTGACTGCTGCCGGCGTTTTCACCAGCCGGAGCGGGACGGGTGAGGTGGTCCGCTGGCGCGTTTCACACTGCAGCGGTTGGTCGCACAACTAATCGGCGCTCACAGGCACCGGCGGTCGTGACTTCCACATGCCCCGCGTGAAATCCGGAAATTCGACTGCACCGCCGCCTTGTGCCACTGACTGCTCGGAAAGGGGCCTGACGGCGCTCCACGCTGCGGCGTCGTAAACATCCTGCTCAGGCTGTGCACGTTACGGACCGCCCGTATGAACTGATTCAGGGTGATGTAATCCGACCCGCCGTGGCCGAATTGTTCTGCCACCCCCGCAAATTTCTGCCACAGCGGGATGCTCATACTTTTTGCCGGTACTCGTCGATGCTTTGCCAGTCCTCTGCCTTCCCCTCGCCTTGTATGTAGATGGCGTCCTTCTCCATCATGTAAATCCCCTTAGTTCCCTGTACTCGAAACGCCAAATCATAGGGGCGAGGTGATTGAGTATCGAAATATAGCAGCACCGTGCAGCCATCCTCAGCCTCGATCATGGTGGTGCTGACGTCCCCTTGTTGAAACACACGGCGCGCGTTCGGGTGGTCAGGGCCGAATTTTTCCTTTACATAAAGATTGAGGCCGCGCGCCTTGCTGCTCATCGAGGCCAAACGAACAAAGCGATTTCCGCGGTTGATGTTCATAAACCGGGCGATAGGACCCAGAGAGTGGGTCGGATATAGATTCCCATTTTGCTCCACCGCATCGATAGTGCCCCATAGCTGGTAGCGAGGGCCGCCTTCGGAGGGGGCGAATTTTGAGTCGCTGAAATTCCCATTCTCGTCAAAACATAACACCCGGCAGTCATGCTGATAGCCCGCCGCACAGTGGATGAGTTCTCCCAGCAGGCCTTGGCGGACTATATTCAGCATCATCAGCATGTCCTGGAAATAGCAGACATTCTCGAGCATCATGCAGGGCATTCCAGTGGCTTCCGAGGTATCGACGAGCTTCCAGCAATCCTCGACTGTGAGAGCGGCTGGGACCTCGGTTGCAGCGTACTTCTTCGCCCGCATGGCGGCCACCGCGATCGACGAATGCAATCTCCGAGGTGTGGCTGTAATCACTGCGTCAATGTCGTCGCGCTCGACAAGTCTGCGGAAATCCTCCGGCCCGTTCCCATAACCTTCCGGGCGCTTGCCCAGTTTCGCCTGAACCAGGTCCTGAGCGTGTGACAGATTGCCAGGAGTGATGTCCGCAATGGCGTTTATTGCTACTCCGTCCATTGATAGAAGGGCATGGAGGAGAGTCGTTCCCCTCTGGCCCACACCTACCATGCCCACGCGGACCTGCGCCGCTCCCGCATCGGCTCGTGCCGCTTGCGAAGAAGCCAGGGACAACATCGCGGCCCCTGCTCCGCCTTTAAGCAAATCTCGTCGTGTCAGCATGTTGCTCATGATCTCCTCCAAACCTATGTTGCACGCAGCGCTCTTGCGAATAGCAGAACACCCAAAAGGGCGGTCGCCGTGGCCATGGGCAGTAAGGTCCGCAGCGTAAATCAGGGTTTTCCGGTTCCCAGAAAACCGTCGTTGTAGAACACAGATTTGTAACCCTTTTCCGTGACCCAACGGATAGCCGTCTCCACTCTTTGCCGATAGTCCGCTTCGTAGGCTACGTAGTCGGGATAAAAGTATTCCTCGTGAATCATCAGTTCCAACACCTCGGACTGGTGCGGATCTGCGGCCACTCGCTCCAGTTGCGGCACGATTTCGTCTACCCGAAACAAGTTAATAACCATGTCGTGGCGAACCAGCGTGACATCCAACTGCCGGTCCTTCCAATAGTCGTGTCCACTCATATACCGCCACTGCTGCACCGGGAGATAGAGCGACGCCACCGCCAACCCGTCTTCGTTGGCGGTGAAATAAGCCACTTCGACCTTCACGCCTTCCTGCCGCAGCGCCTCGATCGCCTCCTTAGTCACGTCCCCCCAGTGCACGGTGGTTTCCGGACACGTCAGTTCCTTGCCGGCAAAGCGTTCGATTTCATGTTCCACGAGTCTGTAATCGTGGCGAAGCTGCTCGGCTGAGGCGTGCAGATACGGTCGGTCCGGTTCGTTGGAGCGCGCGTGCATGCTCAGTTGAATCCAGTTGGCGTTAGCCTGCCATTCGGCCCGGAACTTATCCGGCATCTGAGAAAGATTGAACCCATCAGCCTCGTAGTAGATGTTGAAATGGATCTTGATGCCGTACTTCACGCGCATCTCGTGCCAGAATGCCAGGTAAGGGTTTTCGAAAATCGAGCGGTACGTGTCGGCGTGGCGTGCGATATCGCGCAGGAACAAAATGTTGTCGTCGGTCGAGAAACGGTAGCGCGGGAACGAGTTGCGATCCCACAGCACCACCGCTTCGTCACGCGGCCCGCCGGGGCCTTCCGCCACAATCTGCGTCTCGCGCGCTTTGATCGTGAGCGCGGTTTCGAATCGCCCGTTCGTGACCGCTACCGGCTCGCCGTTGATGCGCACGGGCCCAGTCCCACGAATGCTCCCCTTTACAGAGATGCGCAACCCGCCCGGGACCGCCTCGCCATCGTGGCGATTGAGGATGGCGCCATCCACGGGTTCGGTGATGCGGAGAGGCTTGTCAGGCTCCCAGGGCAGGCGGGCCGCGCGCTGGGCTACGCGCACCTTATAGACATTCCCCTTTTGCGACTCAGTTACGTAGAGGTCTTTCAACTCGACCCCGCCAAACGCCAGACCAGTAACACGCGGGCCGGGGATTGTGTAACCGTCGCCGGGTTGGCCCGCCGCGGTCAAGAAAGAGACTTGTCCGGCGCCGTCCCGCGCAATGTATAAACCGCCGTTTTCATCGAGCACCATGGCAGCCGGTCTCCCCGGGCCGGGCAGTGTCGCGAAAAGGTGCGGATCACCGTCGGACTGCGCGAGCTTCCAGATTCTGTCGTCTTCGCTCGCGACGAACAGCGCATCTTCGGATGCGGCAATGGCCGAGGGCTGGGGGACAGAGCCGCTCATCCTGACGGCCTTCTCCCCAATTAACTGGTAAATGTGCGCCCTGAGTGCGTCGATGAAATAGACCGTGCCGTTTGGAGCCACTGTGATGCTGGAAGCCATGACATTCAACACGGGCACGGCGTGGCCCGATGTGCTGATCTTCCAGATGGATCTCGTACCGGCCGCGTATAAGCTGCCATGAGCGTCGAACGCCATGCTGGAGATTTCGTCGTCCACCGACGCGACCGGCGAAGCGAGGTTCCTCGATAGCAGCCTCACTATTTGCCCACCGCCCTCCGCCAGAAAGGGTGCGCCTTGAGGATTGGAAGCAATAGCGACCGCGAAGGCATCATTGCTCAGCATCAATTGGGCATCCTGGCCATTCGCCGGAGCCGTCCGGGCTAGAACCGATAGCCCAAGTAATAAAATACGGAACGAGCATCTAAAGGATTGATGAAGTTTCATGCGACTCACAGTAGCGCAGTCCGGCCCAGGCCACAACAAGAAGGTGGCGCGAGCATCCTGTCCGCGCAACGGGGACTTTGGCGCTGGGCAGCGGCGCGGCGCGGCACATGCCAGCGACCCAGCCGCCGTCATCGACCGCAGTTGTTTCCACCAGCAGGGAGAACATCCTCCGCACGTCAAGGACAGTCCACATTGCAAGCCGCAGCGTGCACTTTACGCCTGATTAGCTGGAAAAGGCGCTGTCGGGCCAGAAGGGCTTCGACGCGCTTGAGCTGGCGCTCGTCAAGGATGCGCGGGTCGCCGACCTTCTCATCACGGTTGACCGGCCACTGTTAACGTACACCTTCACCTATTCGGTGACGGACCCTAAGACCTCGAGGGTCCTCGACTCAGGCAAGGTCACGGCTATCGACGGAGAGGCCGCGGCGGCGCGAATCGCGAAGCAGTTGGTCAGCAAGTGGGCGAAGGTGCGCGGGGCGGAGCCCACCAAGGCTTCAGATTAAGTCGCTCGCGCCCCCCCAGGAGCGGCGGTGTCCATGCTGATGGTTCTTCTCCTCGCGTCAACATTATGCCTGCCGGCGATGCTTCCTCCGCGTGCCTGCGCACCACCGCCAATGTCAGGCAAGCCCGCCTCGTCATCTGCCGAAGAGCCCTCGCGTTTCAGTCGAATCAGTCACAGCCTGGGGTAGGGACCGGACAGTAGGCTAAGCTCCATCAGTCAATCAGTCATGGGGGTTGAGAGAGATATATATCTATATTGATAATAAATGACTTAACTCTCTCTCCCCGTCCTGGGATGACTGATATCAGTCATCCTCAATCGCCTATCAGGCATTGCCTGAGGATGCTCAAAGCCCCGAAAATCCCCGACACCCACTACCTCATATAGAATGACTGATGGAGCTTCCAGATCCTGGGATTAGGCGGGTAGTGATCCGATCACACCTGTTCTCCCCGTTCCCCTTGGCCTGAACGAACGCCTCCTCAAGTGCCATTTTGCATCCCTGCATAGCCGCGGGCTGCGTCTTCCTCTGGTCATTTTTGTTCTCGGTGTCCTTCCCCCGGGAGCAGGCGGATATTGATTCGATCGCGTCTGTGCAGCGAATCACGCTGGACTGAGCTGATCCATGCGCCTTGCAGCGGGCGAATTCTATTGAGCTGAACCACTTCCTTGGGGCGCTGCCTTTCGCTCAGCCCATTCCGCGATATCCCGACCCCCACGATGGCCTTGCTGTGCCGGTCGCTGCGGTTTTCTTGGGCGCGAACGTTTTCCCACGGCGTCTTGCGTACTCCTCGGCAATGATTGCCATTTCTAGGTCGCCGAACAGGCCGGTGCCGCCTTTGCTGTCGGCCGTGGCCACGCCGTCCTGCTGTGAGATGAAATCGTGCACGGCTGCCTTGAGCATCCCGAAAGCGGTGCTTGGGTCCGACATGCAGTCCAGGGCATGCACGGCCTCGTGAAGGGCATCAATCGGCAGAACACAAAAAGCCGGATATAGCCGATTCTAGCGAATAGCTCGAGTACGCAAACGGAGTATAATGATGCTGGCGGTTCCTGTGGTTGCCATGGAGGGATACTGATGGCAATCCGATTTAAGCAAGGATCACTTAAGAAGGTCGCACGCAAGGAAGGAAAGGCCTGGGTTTTGCGCGTTATTGGCACCAATCCGGAAACCGGAGAGAAAGTTGAGCGCACACCGATTTTCGTCGGCTACTTGACAGATTTCCCAACCAAATCCTCGGCGAAAGAGGAGGTAAATCGGAGGGGTCTCGTCAATCAGCTAAATTTCGATTGCAATCGCGGTAAGGCTAAAATCAAGGACATCGCGGAGCATTACATCGCGCATGAACTCTTGAGCCCCATCGTTGTGAAGCCCAAATCGCACAATACGATTCAGTGTTACGCCGGAAACATTCGGCGCTACCCGCTCAACCGCTGGGGCGATTGTGACTGGGAGAACAACCAGATACATATTCGCCGGACGTGGAGCCGTGGCCGAATTGGAATTCCGAAGACGAAAAAATCCAAGGCGCCGGTTGCCATGGCTCCGCTACTCGGACGGTATCTCCGCGCCTGGCGGTCGGAAACAGTTTTCGCGGCAGATAGCGATTGGGTATTTGCAAGTAATAAGACCAAGGGCAGAACTCCGCGCGTTGGCAATATGCTGGCAGCGCATTATCTTCGCCCCGCTGCTCTCAAGGCGGGAGCTCTGATAACTACCTCTGAAAAGCGGCTTGACAAGGAAGGAAGAGAAATCATCCAGCTGCAATACTGGGACAAGCAGGGGAATGATGTGCGGCGGTTCGGATTTCATAACCTCCGCCATTCGCTGGCGTCATTCCTCACAACAGAGAAAAAGTCAGACATTAAGACCGTACAGCGCAGTCTGCGGCACGCGAAGAGCACGACCACGCTTGACAAGTACGTGCAAACGGACATGGATGAACTGGTCGCAGCGCAAGAGCTGTTACTGGGCGCCATTTTTCAGAATCAGAGCGGGGCGCTGAACTAGCGGCCAATGCAAGTAATTGAAAATAAAACAGTAGCATGAATCTCTAGGCAAGTTGGGTGCTTCGTTGGGTAATTGCAATGCGGCGGGAGTCGTGTTAAGGTCTTTAAAGTCAGTCTGCAGGCCCGTAGCTCAGCCCGGTTAGAGCGCTACCTTGACACGGTAGAGGTCTGGGGTTCGAGTCCCCACGGGCCTACCAACTAACCCCTTGTGTTACAGCACTTTGGAAATATTCAAATTTCTGTAGACTTGGGTCTAAATTTACGGGTTTGGGTCCAAACGGCAATTTCGGTTCCACCTGACGGCATTGTTTTGTGAAAATTCCTACTTGTTGTGCGACTTCGCGGCGGTAGGAATCCTGGAAATGGGTGTAGATCGAGGTCGTCTTTAAGTTGGTGTGGCCAACCCAAGTCTTGATCAGGTCTGGCGGCACCCTACTAGCTTGGAGGATACTGACACTGCCATGCCGAAACGCCCGCAAGCCGCCCCGTTGAATCTTCAGGCGTGCGAGAATCCGATGGAGCGCATGGCGCACGTTATCCTTGTTCAGCGGTCGGAAAGCCCTGGTCTCGAACATCCGCCCTGTTGTCCTGCCACCGATGTGATCTTTGAGCATCTGCACAACTTCCGCGCTAATGTCGATGGCGCGAAAACCAGCGCGGGTCTTCGTCGCCTTCTCCCTGTCCCTGTACATGCCGCGCCGGACGTGAATCTTGCATTCGGTGGAGTCCAGGTCTTCGACGTGCAACCCCGCACTTTCCCCGAAGCGCAATCCAGTGTCTGACAAGAGGGCAAAGTATAGTTTCCACTTTCCCTTAGCCTCTCCGACGATACCCAACATTTCGTCGGCGGTGAAGAAGCGTTGTTCCTTATCCAGGGTTTTCGGCAGGGTCAAACTCCAGTCGCGCCAAGCCTTCTTACCGAGAATCCGTTTGAGTGTCGCCACTATAGTCTCAACCGTTTGTGGTTCCAGCCCGCATTGGGTAAGGCGAGTAATAAACTCCTGAAAGTCCTTTTCCCCAATCGCGCTAACCGCCGTTTGTCCGAAGTAGGGGATCAAGTGATTCTTGAGGTACGCCCCCCTGCTATCTTGAGAACTCCCAGCATCCAGCGCCAACTTGTTTTTCTCCCACCACTCCGCTTCCTCTGCAAATGTTTTCCCTGGTTTGATGGTCTCGATGAGAGTTGCTTCCGAGTTGACGCTTCGGCGAGTTCGACCAGCGACGTGCTGAAAGGAATGGATGGCAAATTCGGGACGTTACAGGCCTCTGCAACCATAAACCTTTTGTCATCAGTTTCTCCCCGCAACCATCACCTAAACTATGGCAGAGACTCTTAAGGGGTTGATATCGACAATGCCGCATAGAACCGCGACAATTCGGCGAATGCTTTGCTCACCGAACGATCAAGCCGGCATTCATCGGCCAACCTTTGAAAAGGCATGTCCCAGTCAGATGGCGGAAGTTCCAGTGTAGTTGGAAGAGGGTGGGTTGCGCGACGGTCGAAAGTACGCACAAGCGCTTTGACTACCGTGGCAGTGTCAAGTGTCCCCGATTGAATCAACAGAACCATATCGACGAGGTCGCGCACTCTGCTGTTCACCGTCCCGGCGCGAGGCAGAGTGTAAGCATGTAGCTTTTCTGCGAACTGTTGCTCTCGCGGAATCATGGGCACCGACACGGGTGGGATCTTAGCAAATGCGAACCAATCTCTTGTGTGTGCCCGCTCCAGAGGATCGAGCACCACATCGCCAATACCGACGTCCATGTGGAACTTCGCAAATGTTCGTTGCGCCATCATTGCTTCAACCGGATACCGTGAACCACCGTAAGGAGCGCCATCGAGGTCCATCATTGGAGCGCCCACGCGGAACACAAAGAAGTCGTTGAGATCGAGGCGGCCTGCTTCCTGAAGATACCCGAGCACAGTATCTTCTTCCGGTGAAGACACTGTGCGCAGAGTGAAGTCGAGATCTTTCGTGACGCGCGCAACCTGAAAACGAAGCTCCATTGCATAGCCGCCCTTCAGAATCCATGGCGCATCCGCATCCTGAAACAGACGAGCCAGAAAGCGATCAAAGGCCACTCGGCGACGGAGCCTCTGCAACTCCATGTTTTCCGCTTTGGCGATCTGTTTCAATCTTTCTTCGAGAGCGGCGCGCAGCGCAGAGCCGGTAGCGTATTTACCTTTGTCGCTCATGCCGCCTCCAGTTCCCGCGCAACAGGTGCAAATCGGGAATCATGCATCAGGCCTGCGACTTGTTTCCTGGTGATCTTCCCCGACGATCTTGCCTCTCGAAACGCCTGGCGCAGTGTGTCCTTTGGAAGAGAGCCTTCCTCCCACACATCCAGGATCGTTCTCAGAGCATTGGTCACAGGGGCCCCGAACAGAACTTCCTGTTCTGCCTTGGGTACGAGTCCGTAGTGAAGCCGCAGAATCTTCGGTATCGGCGCTCCGCGACGAAAAGACGGTGGCACAGTGAGATCGAGCCGGGAGGGATTCACATCCGTGAGTTCGTGGAGACTCAGAGCCGTCTGATAACTGTAGACCCCTATCGGTCGGTCACTTCGATTACGGGACCAGAGCCACCACAGAATCAGATCTGAACGATCCGGTTCTGGGAAAAGCGCCAGCCGATAGATTCCGCGATGCTCACGAACCCAGTTGCCGGCTTGCACATGGTACGCTCGCTTGTTGCTGGCATATCCGAGAGAGGCGGCCTGCTTGGCTGTGAAATAGCCTCCCTGAGCCTCGGCGATCTGGTACAGTTCCCTTTGCCGCTCATTCGAAGTCTGCATAATAAGTCAACTTTCTTGACCTATTATGCAACTGCTGTTAATTGAAAAGCAAATGTGTTTTTGGCCAAAGCCTCGCGCCCATGCTTATGTTTCGTCCGGTAGTACCACTTGAGCTCCGTGTTTAATAGGGTAGACAACCGTGTGTTTGGAAACCTCATCCAGAATGCCGGGCTTGTCGAGGCGATTAAGGACCCAGCGCCGCCGCCAGAAATCTGCGAGCATCTGTGTTCTCAGTTTGTCCCGCGTTAATGGCGCTCTGTGATGCGCGGAGTCCCTGAAACCCAGTAGAACGTCACGAAAGTTCTTGGCGAGCGTGACACCATAGATAATACGCTTGTTTCCATGATTCATGAGAACGTTGGAGGGCAGGCCGAGTAGGTCCAGTCCCTCCCTGACTTTTCGCATCCGTGGATTGACCCCCCCACCAAAAATGGAATTTACCTTCCGTGCCTCCTTCGAACGTCCGATCAATGTGGACATCAAGCCAAGCGTCTCCTGGCTGATATGAAACGACCCGAAACCCTCGCTAAGCCCGATGGAGCGGCACTCAATCTTCTCATGCGGTTTGCCGCCGACCACTTCAGCAGGGACCTTGACGCGGCTGTATTGGCTCAAAACTGATCCATACAGGCTTGTCGTGCAAAGCAATACCAACTGTGCTTTTCTGTGTACGGGAGCCCCCCGCATAACATCATGGACAAAACAACGAATGAACTCGCAACCACTTCGGCCGGCCAACGCTTCCTCGAACTCTACGCCGAGCCGGTGGTGACCAACACTTACTTGAAAGTCGCCATCCTCGTGCTGAGCGCCGTCTCTGCGGTTTCGCTCTACCTTTTATATAGGGCACAGACGACGGCGCTACAGCTCAAGCCTCTCATCATCTCGGTGACGGATTCCGGACGTGGGCAGGTGATGCGCTATGACGATCTGCACTCGATTCCCATCGAGCGCGTCAGCAAGTATTACCTGGCACGCTGGGCCGCGCTTTACTACGGGCGCAATCACGCCACTTTGCAGCGTGACTTCGCCGAGTCACTGAACTTCTTTGCCGACGGGCTGCAAAGCTCGACCGTTGCGGAGGTGCGCAAGGCCAACACGCTCGATTCCTTCCTTCTCGATCCCAGCCAGCCGAACGTCGATATCGAGATCAAGAGCGTGGTGCTGGAGGACACGCGGCAGGCCCCGTACAAGGCGCACATTGAGTTCGTGAAGGTCTTCCGCTCGGTGGGCGACCAGCAGGAGCAGCGTCGCGAACGCTGGACGGCTAATGTGGTCTACGGCTTCCGCGACGAAGTGCCCAACCCGATGTTGCTGACCAATCCGCTCGGTCTCGTCATCAGCTACGTCCACGAGGATCAGGCCTTCGGGAACTGAGGATGCGGAGGTGTCTCTTGGTGTATTCGGGTATTGTGGCGGCGCCGGTGCGGCGGCTGACGCCGCGTGAGTGCGAACGGCGGCAGGAATTCGATTACACGCTCGTTCCCTATCGCGGCAGGCTGGCAGCCGATCGGCCACGATTGAGAGCGCTGGGTAACAGTATGGCGGTTCCTGTCATGCGCTGGATCGGCGAGCGCCTCGCGGCTGTCCATAGTCTCGTTCATCGGACAGAGATTCCAGCTTGTGAAGAGGCCCGGCCGTGAGCGGCGCACCCATCTGCGTGACGGACTTCTACCGCCAAGTCTGGGCTGTAAGACTGCTGCTGCGCTCCCTCAGCTTCCTCACCCGTGTTCACATCCTTGGCTCTGCGGGCTGCCAAAGCTATGCGTCGTTGAGGGTGTGCGTTCGCCAGAGAGTCCTTTCGCTTGGTGGCGGAAGACCGGTGGAGTCGCCGGAGACGCGGTTGCCTGAACGGCGCCCTGAACGCCTATCCCTTTACGCGGCGGTTTCGCGGCGCGCCATCCCTCCAGATTTTTCCCTGCTTTCACTCGGTCACCCGCTCGGCTGTTGTCCTGCGCCCTGGCGGGAACTGCGCGGCTCTGCTTTGCCGGTTCCTCCCCAAAGGAATCCCTCACGCCAATACCGCGCGGCGTTGGCCCTGCTGGCTGGATTTCTTTCGGGTCCCTCCCACAAAGCGCCGCTTGCCCTGGGGAGCAGGCCGCCTCGCGTCGCTTCGCGCAGGGGTGTCCCGAGTGACACCCGGGAAAAAACAAACATGGAGGAAATCGCAATGGCACTTTACGAAAACAACATCCGCCTCAAGGGGTTCGTCGGCAAGGACGCCGAAACCAAATCAACCGCAACCGGCAAGCAGTTCACCGTTTTCTCGCTCGCCACCAAGTCCAGCTACAAGGACAAGCAATCCGGCGAGTGGGTCGCGCACACCGAATGGCACCGCATCGTCAGCTTTGGCAAACCCGCCGAGTACGCGAAGAGCATGAAGAAGGGTGACTACGCCGAGGTCGCCGGCGAACTGCGCAGCAGCGAGTACAACAGCAACCCTGGCGGGAGGAAACAGTCCGTCAGGCTCCGCAGTTGGGAGATTCGCGCCAGCCGCATTCGGAAGCTGGAACGCTCCGCTTCCGCCGATTCCGAGACCATCAGCGAGGACGATGCCGCGTAAGCGGCTCGTCCTCCCTTTAAGGGAGGCATGCCATGGAACTCTTCGATAACAGCGTTCTGTTGCGCGGCTTCCTCGGCAGCGATGCCGAGGTGCCGGCCTCGGACGAAGTACGCGGGAATTCCTTTGCCGTTCTCACGATCTGCCTGCCGTTCACCTACTGGAAACGGCAGACCGGCGAACTGATCACACGTACCGAGCGTCATCGCGTCATCTGCCCCGGCGCGTATTTCTGTGGTTACACACGCGGCATGAAGCGCGGTGACTATGTGGAGATCGAAGGCGAGCTGCGCGCCACAGACTCCCGTAGTGAGGTTCACGCGCTCAGCATCCGGCGTCTAGAGTGCCCGCCCACAGGAGTGGACTTCGGTGATGACGAGTGACGCCTCTGTGGCAAACCGGCGGAGAGGCCATCGCCTCTCCGCCTTGGCTTGTGTGAGTCGCCGCGGCTACCGTGGCTGGAAGGCAGATCGATGTTTGCCAACGCCGTCTTCGTTGCCACGCTGGTTTTCCTGGCGCTGATCGTCTGGCTCAGTGGCGAACTGCGCTTCCATACTCCCTGGCGCAGCCTGATTGTTCACCACTACGTGGGCGTGATTGCCGCTTATTGCGCCCTGCTGTTCGCCAATATCCTCGGTGTCGCCATCTGGATCGAGCGCGAGTTCTTCCTCCGTGACGCGGGACGCAAGCTTAAACACCTCAACCGGGAGATTCACAGTGGCCACAACGAACTCTCCGAAGAAATCACCGCGCGCTTCAACGAACCATGAAGGGAATAGCTACACGATGAACCACGAAATTGCACCGCAGCCTGACACGAGAACGCTCAGCCACGATCATGATGTCGAGTTGGATCACTCCTTTGATCTGGTCTCGCACATTCGCGCCGCGAAAGAGGCGGCGCAACGCGAGATCGATGCCTTTGGTGATGTCTCCGAGTATGAGATCCGCAAGATCTACGGCCAGCGGACCGACCTGCCCGAACGATTGCGAGGTGGTCTTATTTCTCAGCTCGAAAGCGCCTTAGGTTTTGGATTCCTGATGGGATAAAGCTCGCAAAATGGCATCCAGAACTTGATCGAGACACCTGCCGACATCTTCGGTGAGAAACCTGAGGACCAGATAACCGTTCTCCTGAAGCAAGGCATCCTTACGACGATCTCGCCGGTAGGCATCAGCGTCGCCCAGATGCTGACTGCCGTCCAATTCAATGGCGATTCGCGACGGTGCACAAAGCAGATCGACCTCCATGCGACCCCAGCCATCGAACGGAATCGGCAACTCTGCATTCAAACGGAACTTCCCGGTCGTTGCGGCCAGAGTCCCAAGTCGGCGGTATAGAAACGCCTCGCTGGCGCTTCGCGCTCGATTGGCACCCTCGGCATCGGGAGACGGGCCGACCACTCCGCCCTTCGGGCACCCCTCCTTAGCAAGGAGGGGAGTCACGGCAACCCCGACAAAGAGATTTGCCAGGGGAGAATCTACGCCATCGCGGACTAAGCGACGCACGCTCGAGGCGTACTGGCTCTTCCACTCGGGATCGATGGGAAGTGGCACGTCCGCAGGCCAGCCAGGCACGGCACTGCCTGGAAGCTGCATCTTGTAACCAATCGCTTCGTAGCCGCGGCAGCGGCGATCGAACATCCGTGCCAGCATCGGAACGTTGAGATCGGCGTAGTCGTAGACGCGCACTTCGCGCTTGCCATCATAGAGGCGATGTAGCCTGCCCACGTATTGCGCGATGGTCCCGTGCCAGGAAATAGGCAGCGTCAGAAATAACGTGTCGAGCCGGGCGTCATCAAAACCCTCACCCACATAGCGACCGGTGGCCAAGATTACGCGGGGTTCCTCCGCAGGAATGGTGGCCAAGCGGGCGGAGATGGCGTCAAGTTCCTTTTTGCGCATCCCTCCCCGGAGCACCACGAGATGTTGTACCTCGGGATCTAACTGCTTAGCCAAAGAGTCCAGATGTTCATTTCGCTCGGTCAGCACCAGCGGCGAACGTCCCGCTCGAAAAGTTTGGATCACATCTTGGAGGATAAGCCGATTGCGCTCTTCATCGGCAATCAGGTCCTCATAGAGTTCTTGGAATTGTTGCCGCACATTCGGACTGGCTGGCCGAAGCGGGCGAAAGTCGGTCGGTCGAACCATCACCTTATGCTCAAAGGGGTGAGCCGCCGCCTGCTGTTTTGTATTACCCCGATAACGCACAGGACCGCACTGCATAAAGATAATCGGATGGTGGCCATCTTTCCGAGTGACGGTCGCGGACAAACCGGTGACGAACTTCGCCTTGGCCTGACGTGCAACCAGCTCAAAGCTCTGGGCAGAGAGATGATGGCACTCGTCCACAATGAGGTGCCCATAGTTGGCGACCAGATCATTGACGACGCCGTTTCGGACCAAGCTCTGGATTACCGCTACGTCCAAGAGGCCAGTGGGCTTCTTGCGGCCACCGCCGATCCGGCCAATAGCGCGAACCGGCATTCCCAAGAAGGTAGAAAGTCGCTCGATCCATTGCTGTTGCAATTGCCGTCGATGCACCAATACGAGCGCATTGACGCCGCGTTGCGCAATCAGCCACGCGGCCACCACGGTCTTGCCGAACGCGGTGGTGGCTGCCAACACTCCCGTGTCCTGGGCAAGCATCGCCTGGGCAGCGACGATTTGCTCGGGGCGCAGTTCACCCTGGAATGTCGCCTTCAGCAGTTGGCCAGGGTTGCGCTGGTCCCGAACGACTGTTTTGATGTTCAGATCCGACAGGGATTGAAGCAGGTCATCCAGGCAGCCGCGCGGCAATCCAATGTGCTGAGGATAATCTTCGGCGCAGGCGATAATTCGAGGCGTGTCATAGGTAGAAAGTCTCATGGCCTGCGCTTTGTAGAACTCAGGGTTCTGGAACGCGGCAAGCCGGATCAAGCGATTGCGGAGGGCCGGGGGCAGCCCTTCTTTCGCGATGTAGATCTGATTTCCCAAGGTGAGCTCCAAGGTTTTTGGCAGCGACCCAACGATTGGAGCATCCTTCTTGCGCCGGGATGGTGGGGCCATCCACGGCGCCGCTTCACCTTCATCACCATCAGGCGCTAGCCGGACACCAACAACCTTTCCCCTGACCTCAGCGAGACGTACCCTTTCCTCGATTTCGCCACGACCAATCCTGCGGATCGAGGACAAGAACTCCCACTGGTCAGGGAACGGAGCGAGTTGCTCATCCAGGAAAACGCTATTGCCCGATTTCCTCGGCCGCTTTTGTAACGGCAAGGCGATTAAATTGCCGAAGCCTCCTTGCGGCAGAGTATCTTGATTGGGAAAGAAACGGTCGTAGGAATCCAGACCGATGTCGGGACGGCGTTCCATGGTCTCCGTCAAAATGTGCGCCCCCAACTTGCGCGCCAAGGTTGCAGGAACGGCTTCGTCAAAGAAGAACCAAATATGGCCGCCTTTCCCCGACCGCGATTGCTCCAGCACTGCTGGCAAGCCCATCTGTTGGCAGGTTTGTAAAACAGCCGCGGCATCCTCCTGCCACGTTGCCTTATCGAAATCGGCGGCCAGGAAGAAACAGGTTTCATCAAGCAGCATCGGATAGATGCCCATGACGAAAGGACGGCCATCATTGTCCTGACCTGAAAGATGCCAGCGAATCACGTCGTCAGTTACGGGAAGAAAGCGTTGGTGGGGACACTCAGAGCATTTGATTCTGGGCTTTTCGCAGATTCCTTGGACCCATTCATTACCACACGCCGGCGAATAGCCGGCCCTGCCCGTCTTGCGGCTTTCGAAGCGACGCGGGTAAACATCTTCGCGTCCATGAAACAGCGAACGGAAGAGGGCGATTTTGGCCTCGCCGGGAGATCGCTGGTTCACGCCACCTAGCGGCAAACCAGGCAATGGGGTAGCGGTGTCCACGACCCTATTCTACATTCGCAATTGCCCCGAGTTCCAAGCACAATCGAAAACCGGCCAGGAGCTTCAGTAACAGGGTAGAGGTCTGGACCGCAAGAGCCTGAGATTGCATGGAAGGATGTGGTACAACAGCACAGTATACCTATCATGACTGGCGCAAGGGGTTCTAGATGAGTGAATACCAGTATTACGATTTCCGGGCGGTAGACCGGGCGCTGACCAAGGCTGAGATGGCTGCACTGCGGTCCATCTCCACGCGCGCCGTGATCACTTCCACGAGTTTCACGAACCACTACGAGTGGGGAGACCTGAAGGCCGACCCCCTCAAACTGCTGGAAAAGTACTTCGACGCCTTTGTTTACGTGGCGAATTGGGGAACGCACCAGTTCTACCTTCGCCTCCCGCAGGAGTTGGCTGACTACGACGAGATCCGCGCCCTGCATACGGGTGAGGCCGCGTGGGTACAAAGAGCCGGCGGACACCTGATTATAGGATTTGAAACCCAACTGGAGCAGGATGACTGGGATGACGACGGCAGCGGCTGGATGGGCTCGCTGCTGTCTCTGCGCTCGGACCTGCTGCGGGGCGATCTCCGATGTCTTTATCTCGGATGGCTCCTTTGCGTGCAGGCTGAGGAATTTGACGAGGATGAACTGGAGCCTCCGGTGCCTGCCGGCTTGGGTGAACTGTCGGCCCCCCTCCATGCGCTGATGGAGTTTCTGGGAATTGACGAGGACCTTGTCGAAGTTGCCGCGTCAGCTTCAGCGCCGCAGAGCGCTGGCCCGAGCCAGAAAGAATTGGCAGAGTGGATTCAAAGTCTGCCCGAAAAGGAAAAGAATGATTTGCTCGTAACCGCCGCGCTCGAATCCGGTGAACGCTGGCGAATCGAACTTCTACGGCGCTTTCAGCGGCACGTGGCACAACAAACGTCGGACGCCCCCGCCGTGATTCAACGCCGTACCGTCCGTGATCTGCTAGCTACGGCTCAGGCGCGTACAGAAGAGAGGGCCCGGCGACTCGAAGCCAAACAGGCGGCGGAAGCGGCCCGCCAGAAAGCCAAGGCGGAGGCCGAGCGGGCGCGCTATCTGGATCAACTGGAAAAGTGCGAAGGAGAAACTTGGGAACGCATCGCGGCGCACATCCAGAAACGGCAGCCGAACGAATACGACAAAGCGGTCACCCTGTTGACCGACTTGTATGATCTTGCCATCCGCAAGCAACGTGTTTCTGAATTTCAGTCAGCGCTGGCGAGACTCCGCCAGGCACACGCCGCCAAACAGGGTTTTCTGAACCGGCTGGCCAAGGCAGATCTCTGAGGGAACGGTTGTCGTGCCATCTAACCTGACGCTGAAGTGGTCCGAGTATGGCCTGCCAGGATGACTTCTGCAAAGTTCTTCCCAGTAATTGCGTTTTGACTGGCAAGAGGGCGATAGGTGCGGTTTGTTTGGCAATAAGACCTTAAAATCAAATTTAGTTTCAATCGTTTACGAATATTCCGGACGGTCTGTTAGAGGCAAGTTGACTAGTTTTTCTTGATTGTGAATAATTGTATATAGGAATTCTTTCCTTTACAATTAGATTCCCATTTGCGAAAATACACCTGATGGAAACGACATCCAAAACGGAGCAGATCGTCGCTGAGGCACTGCGCGGCCAGCTACCCGTAAAGGGGCTGCCGGGAGTGTCGATCCTGAATGTGCGCGAGCAGCCTGAGCAGCCATTCGACATCAGCTTCGAACTTCTCTCTGGCACAAACCGAATTCAGGTCCTCGGAGAAATCAAGCCAACCTTTTCTCCTCGATTACTCGAAGAAATCGGTCCTTGGATTCGAAGACTGAAATCGCTGCGCACTGACGTTTCTGTTGCTGTCATTGCGCCAGTTCTGTCGTCCCAAGCCCAAGCATACTGCATTCAGAATGGAATTGACTTCTTGGATTTGGCGGGCAACATCTTCATCAATGTTCCCGGCAACTTCACGTTGCAGCGGAGCGGGATGCGCGCGCGTGGCGAATTCAGCGAGGCGCCGGAGAGCGCGCGCAACGTCAATGTGTTCTCTGGCCGTTTCTCGCGCGTCCTACGGGTGCTTCTGGAGCAGCCGAAATCGTGGACCGTCACCAAAATTGCACGCGAACTTGAGGCAGAGAGCACCCGATTCACTGAACGGTTTCCGGGAGCAGATGTCGATTTCAAAATCAGCCAGGGGTCCGTATCCAAGGCAGTGGCCGGTCTGGAAGAGCAACTTGGGGTTCGCCGGCGGGGCACGGCCATGATTGTCCCTGAGCCACTGCGACTTCTTGAGCA
The DNA here is from genome assembly GCA_963770415.1 of uncultured Acidobacteriota bacterium. Classification (GTDB taxonomy): domain Bacteria; phylum Acidobacteriota; class Terriglobia; order UBA7540; family UBA7540; genus CAVROP01. Next base: position 226,896 of record CAVYPU010000024.1, on the reverse strand, counting down.
GTGGGCCGAGAGATACAAGGAACGATACCGCTGGCGTTTGCGGAGTTCTTTCCACAACCGCCAACCCGTTTGGAAAGGACTTGGCAACCATCGCGGCGGGATTGGCCCCATGATTCAAGGCGCGTACGCATTTAGCGGAGCGATCGCGACGGCCTCCAATGCGCCATTTGTCGATATCGATGTGGTCGACGTTTTTGTGCTCAACGGTGAGGTTAGCGCGAAGCTGCGCGAACTTGACTCGCCAGCAAAGGCTCGTGCCGCTCTCGGCAACGGCAGCGGTTTTCGCGATGGCAGCGGTTTCGGCTCCGGCTCAGGCGGTGGTTTTGCTGGCGGCAGTGGCTATGGTTCCGGTCTTCAGCCAATGTTGCGTTTCATCACTCCCTATGATGCAGGCGTATTCATGTATTCGAAGCAGGTTGGAACCGCGCCAGTCGTCTCGCCGATCCAAGCTTATTTGGATCTTTACGCGCGAGGCGGACGTGATCTGAAACAAGCCGACCACTTGCTGAACAGCGTAATTCAGCTCGAATGGAGAAGCGTGTGATTCCAGAACCACAGAGGACGTACGTGCTGGAACTCCTGCATGCGCTGGGGCCAGCGGCCGACGAGTTCGTCGTCGCCGGCGCACAAGCAATGAAGTTCATGGTGGAGCGCGCGCGTGCGACTAAGGATATTGATTTCGTCCTCGATGTAGTCAAACTGCGGGGTGAGCCATTATCCTCGGTGCTCAACTGGAAAAATTGGGGTATGCGGTAGTCGATGGCTCCCGCAATCTCCAGTTCGAAAAGTCGATTCCCAACAGCCATGAGACCATGCGGATCGAATTCATGGCGCCCGAGGAGTTCAAGCGCGGCGAGCGGGACTTTCGCGTGGATGTCCAAAAGGGTGTCCATGCGCGCGCCTGTACCGGGGGTGCTATTGCCGTGGCCGAATCGGAAATCCATCAGCTCGCGGGCAGACTGCCGGACGGCTCTGAATTGACGACATCGCTGCGGGTGACCAAGCCACATGCGCTGGTCATGCTGAAATTGCTGGCGCTTGATGATCGCTATCGCAACATCCGCGGCCCGGCAGAAGCCCGGCATGATCGCGAAGAGGCACGTACTCTTGCGGCCGACATCGTGGCGATCGTCTCAGCACAGTTGAACATTGCCCAGTTCAAGGAAGCATTTCAACGTCAATTCGAGTCCAATCCCCCCACTTGGCAAACGTGTATCGCAGATCGTTGACGAATATTTCAGAGAAAACGTCTCGCCAGGGATGTTAGTCTACGAAGAATTCCTCGTGGCCGATAGGCCGCTCGATCGCGATACTCAGCGCGAGGTGGCGCAAGAGATCGAACGGGCACACAGGCTAATGAGAGCGTTCCTTGGCCTGGATCCATCAAAGTTGCGAAAATCGATCTGACCGAAAGAAGAGAAAGGTACCTCATTGTCCCCTCTGGTGGGGAACCGTCGCAACCAAAGACTTTTTGTAATCAGTCCTCCCCCGCAACCATCGCCTTGGCTTCTTGGTAGCGCTTCAGACACCACAGCTCTTTGTCTTGGTCTTCTGTCGATGTCGCAAATGGCATTGTGGCTCTCCGTTCGCCTCACTCATCGGGAATCGAGCCTGTTCCTATTCAAAGAAATTACCGCGACGTAACTCACGGCGCACCGTACGGAATACTTCATCGAACTCCGGCAGTGCTTCCGTCTGATGTCTGAGGCGGCTGTTCCAAAGCGCTTTCAGGCGCGCTTCTTTCGCTGCAACTCGGCCTTCGAGGCCGGTCATCTCTTTCTCTCGAAAATGCAGTTTCTCATCGATAGCTCCAACGAGATCCTCGATTTCGATACCTGCACAGGGCGTGAGGCCCCAGCGACAATTGGCTGTTTTCATATCTTGCTGCTAATCCCCTGCCGCTCAGCCTTCTTTTTCTCGTTTCGATCCAGACGTCTGCATGGATAACGGTCTGTATCTTTCGACCGGTGTTTTCCATGAGCGGAAGAAATCCAGTGGGTCCTGTGTACCAACAAAATTGCGGGCCAGTTGAAGACGATTCAGCACTTCTTGTTGTTGCTCTTCAGGAAGATTCTGGGCACGACTCTGAACTCCTTCGAACAATTTTGCTAGGCCTATGACTCTTGCCCACTCTTTAATCACCTGATCAAGCTGTTCACGGCTCTCCTTGATGGACTGTGCCACCCGGCGGCGGTCTTCCTCCTGCTCCCACCGCTCATGTTCTGCCGCCCATTCTTGACGCTGAAGTTCCGCCTGCCGCTCAGCCTCTTTGACCTTCATTATCAGAGTTTCAGTAGAGTTCTCGATTGACTTCACAATTTCAGAAATCTCTTTCTTGAGCGTGTGAGTCTTGCTCTCCTGAAACGACATCGACCAGGACACGCCTGGATATGGTGCATAGACGACGAGTCTGAGACGGCCACAGGGAATGTCTTTTGTAGTCGTCCAACTATTACCGACATAACGGTTCGGCACTTTGGGAGGCTTGTACTCGGACTCGCGGATGTACTTTCCATTTACATAGCGCAGGACGACCGACTCAGACATTTCGATGATGGCAAGGCCGAATGCCACCGAGCCGATATAGACGACGGTGGGGCGTTGTGGGAACCACAAGTGGAGGTAGTCGTACGACGAATCTCTGCGCTGCGCTTTGGGCAGATGCTCGTGTTCGTCAATACGAGCGCGTATGAATCTTTCGGTTGGTGAGGAGATCACGACACGGTGGCTGGCGGATTCCAACGCATTGAATAGATCATTTGCAAAGGCGAGTGCCTTGTCGAGTCCAGCCCGTGATGCAGTGACGTCGACCAGCAGCCTTTTATAGGGCCTGAGATGCTGGCCTTTGTCGACCTTGTAGCCGGCATCGTAATTTCCTTTTGCATCGCGAATCAGTCCGTGGGTGCCTGTGACGGGGCAGGGCAATCGGCTGCGTGTAGGGCTTGGTGGTGTTACGAGCCGAAGCGGAGGTCGCGGCGGCAATTCACCATCCGGGGACCAGTTGAGTTGGTCACCCGATTGCGCTTCTGGCAACGGAGGCTTCTCGGGCGCCTTTCCGACTGCGAGCTTGGCCCAATAGCCGCGCTCTGGACGCGGGACATGCAGAACTGAACACACCCGAGCCATGTAGCTGCCTGAGACCTTGAACTTCTCGGCCACTTTGGTCATTGGCATGGACCAGACCAACTGGTAAAGTTCTTCTCTCGAAACCAAGGATCCCCCCAGTAGCGCGGTTCGCTTATGATGAAGGTACTCGGGAATCGATGCCGCGTATAGTGACCGGTTCAAGAGTGGCTTGAGAGACGGGACCCTATCGAGCTTGAAAGCGGCCCAGTTTTAGGGAAAGGATTTCCTGATGTACGCCCGATAATTCAGAAGCGCCATCCCAAAACCGTGTTCGGAATACACCAATTGCACATTGGGCCGGTTCTGCGAGACCTCATCGAGCACCTCCCAGACGTGGTCGAAGAACACGTGCTCTTGGATGAACGGATCCACAATCTTGTGCTGAACTCGATCCTTGGTGGTAGCGTGAACTTCGTTGTATCGTCGTGTTCGGTTGCAAACGTCAAGTTGCTCCAGCGCTCGAGCTCAGCGAGAAGGTTGCTCTAGAACGAACCCGCTGACGGAATCAGCACTTTCCCTGGAAGGTAGGTCGCACGATCCAATGCCGCTCGGTACCGATTATGCACTGTTCTCACTTCCCCGGACGATGCAGCGGAAGTGTCTGGACATTGGAGGAGCACGGACCATCTTCGTTCAAAACTAGGGTCCAATAAGGGTCCAATAAGCGTATTTTGAGGGCATTTTCAGGGGTACAGAGTGCCGTCTGTGCCGTTCAGTTTCAATAAGTTACGAGCCACTAAGATTGACACGGTAGAGGTCTGGGGTTCGAGTCCCCACGGGCCTACCATTGCTTCCAATAGGATAGCGATTTCGCTCCCCTCTCCCGTTGCTCCACATTGCTCCAATAGCAACTAAGTCCTTGTATCTACTGAGCCACTTTGGCCACACCGACCCCATACGTCCGTGGTCGTCTTCACTGCATTTCGAGCTGTGCGCTGCACTGAATCATTGGAGCCAGCTTGTCAGCCTCATCAGAGAGAATCATTTGGACCAAGCGCTACTGCGCTAGCCGCTTTGCTTTGATCTGCGCCTGCGAGTAGACCTCAAGGGTGCAACGACTGCTGGCGTGACGCAGAAGCTCCTGCACGACCTTCGCATTCTCCCCGTTGGCATTGAGGAGCGTCGAAAAGGTGTGGCGGAAGGTATGCCATCCAATTCTCTTCTTGATTCCGGCCCGCAAGGCCGCGGGCCGAATGACCTTTTGCACTACGGCATCTGGCCAGAACGGGTATTTCCCCTGGTTATGAGGACTCGCGAAAACCCAGTCATCAGCTTGACGATATGGACTTGTCTCCTTCCACATCCAGAGGTCAGCCGCCACACGCTCGTCCAAGGGGACCGGCTTCTGCGATGGTTCTGTCTTGCAATTGCCAACGTGGCGCAAGTAAATCGAGCGGAGGACGTCAATCCGCAACCCGGCGAAATTAACATCTCCCCATTTCAGAGCAAACAGTTCGCTGCGACGGAGCCCTACGGTACGCTCATGAGATTGCGGATAATCGCCTTGGTGGAGTTGGGCTAGCGTCTTGCGCCAGGCCGCTTGCTGACTGTCGTTGATCTCACCCAGATACAAAACCCGCCGTTCCCCGAGCGCAACCGAAGGCTTTCCTCTACGCTCCAGTAGCGGTGCTCCTTGCCATCCTTGATTCGCTTGTTCGCACGCAGGTACATGGCTCTAGTGTAGTGCGTCATAAATAGCTTTACTTATTATCAGCCTTCGGCTATGATGCCTTGCATGAGCCGAAGTGCCGCACCGATTTTGCTTTCCGACCAGGAGCGCACGACTTTGCATACTTGGGCACGATCCCGAACTCAACCGCAGCGCCTCGTGCAACGGGCGCAGATCATCTTGCTGGGCGGCGGCGGGAGTGGAGAACCAACACATCGCCGTACGGGTGCGCGTCTCGCGGCCGACCGTGCAACTGTGGCGGGAGCGGTTTTTGGCCCTGCGCACCTCCGGCTTGGAGAAGGACGCGCCTCGTCCGGGCCGCATTCCGCCGATCAGCGACACGAAGCGCGCCGCGATTGTCGAAGCCACCCTGCACAGCCCACCGCCGAACGCCACCCACTGGAGCACGCGGATGATGGCCGAAGCCCAAGGGGTCAGCGAAGCGACCGTCACGGCGAATTTGGAAGCAGCACGATTTGCAAGCCCCACCGGATCGTCGACCTTCAAGGTGAGCCGCGATCCCCAGTTCGTCGAAAAGCTCACCGATGTGGTCGGCCTTTACCTGAACCCGCCCGACAAGGCGCTGGTGCTGTGCGTGGATGAGAAGAGCCAGATTCAAGCCCTCGACCGAACCCAGCCGGGTCTGCCGTTGAAGCCGGGCCGCTGCGGCACCATGACGCACGACTACAAGCGCCACGGCACGACGACGCTGTTTGCGGCCCTGAGCACGCTGGATGGCACAGTGATCGGGGATTGCATGCCGCAACACCGGCATCAGGAATTTATCCGCTTCCTGAAGCGCATCGACGCAGCAGACGCCCAGCGAACTGGACCTGCATCTGATCGTGGACAACTACGCGACCCACAAGCATCCTCGTGTCGAGCGTTGGTTGCATCGCCATCCGCGCTTTCACTTGCACTTTACCCCCACGTCCTGCTCCTGGCTCAACCTGGTCGAACGCTGGTTCCGCAACCTCACCGACCAGCGCCTGCGTCGCGGCTCGTTCCACAACGTCAAGGAACTGACCGAAGCCATTGGGGATTACATCCGCGGCCATAACCAAAATCCGCGCATCTTTGTCTGGAGTGCTCCGGTCGAACGCATCCTGACCAAGGTCGCCAAATGTAAAGAAGCGTTAGACGCACTACACTAGGTGCTGGGTCTCAGGTGCCAGGTTTCACATGTTCAAGTTCTTTTATCACGGCTTCAAACTCCCAGCCTGGCACCTGAAACCTCGCATCTGACAACCGACACCCGGAACCTGAGACCTGAAACCTGACACCCGACACCTGACACCTGCTACAATAACTACATATGCTGGGGCAAACCGATTTGCTTGCGGCGACGACTGCGCCGCTCGAGGAACTGGAGTTGATTCTCGACGCCGAGCACTCCGACCCGTTCCACATTCTCGGCGCGCACACAGTCGAGTGGAACGGAGAAGCCGGCGGTTGCGGTTCGCGCTTATCTGCCGGGCGCCAAGGAAGCCTGGGTGTTGCGCGACTCGAAAGCCACTCCGGCGCAACTCATCCACGCGGACGGCTTCTTTGAGGCGGTATTCCCCAACGAAACGCAGGTCTTCCATTATCGCCTTCGCGCCTCCTACGGTGAGGGCAACGAGCCGGAGTTTGAAGACCCGTACCGTTTCGGACCCATCCTCTCCGAGTACGACCTCTACCTTCTCGGCGAAGGCACTCATTACACTTCATACGAAAAACTGGGCGCTCACCTGATCGAAGCTGAAGGCGTTCGAGGCGTGGCCTTCGCCGTGTGGGCTCCCAATGCGCAGCGAGTGAGCGTGGTGGGGAACTTCAATAGCTGGAACGGCCGCCGTCATCCCATGCGCGTGCGGGGGAGCAGCGGTGTCTTCGAGCTATTCATTCCGGGCCTGGTCGAGGGCGAAGTATTACAAATACGAAGTCAAGGGGCGCAGCGATTATCTTGGCCTTAAAGTCGGACCCCTTCGCCTTTTATGCCGAGCTCCGGCCCAACACTGCTTCCATCGTTCATGAAATCAATAATTATGACTGGCACGATCAAAAGTGGATGGAGGCGCGCGCCGAGCGCGAGTTCGTTAAGTCGCCTATCTCGATCTACGAAGTTCACCTCGGCTCCTGGCGCCGCGGCGAAGGCAACCGCATGCTCAACTACCGCGAGCTCGCCGAACAACTGGTGGCCTACGCGCGCGAAATGGGTTACACCCACCTCGAGCTGATGCCCGTGATGGAGCATCCGCTCGATGAATCCTGGGGATATCAGACGGTTGGATATTTCGCTCCCACCAGCCGCCACGGCACGCCCGAGGACTTCATGTATTTCGTCGATTATTGCCATCAGCATGGCATCGGCGTGATCCTTGACTGGGTGCCGGCGCACTTCCCCTCCGACGGCCACGGCCTGGCATTTTTTGACGGCACGCACCTCTATGAGCACGAAGACCCGCGCTTGCGCGAGCATCCCGACTGGGGCACGCGGATCTTCAATTACGGCCGAAGGGAAGTGCGGAACTTTCTCTTGAACAGCGCGCTGTTCTGGCTGGAAAAATACCACGCCGACGGCTTGCGCGTGGACGCCGTGGCCTCGATGCTCTACCTGGACTATTCACGCAAGCCCGGAGAATGGATCCCCAACCGTTACGGCGGCAACGAGAACCTTGACGCCATCGAATTCATAAAGCGCTTCAATGAACTTGCGCACCGGGACCGGCCCGGCGTGCTGACCATCGCGGAAGAATCCACGGCCTGGCCGGCGGTTTCACGCCCCACTCACCTGGGAGGCCTGGGGTTCAGCCTGAAGTGGAACATGGGCTGGATGCACGACATGCTGGTTTATTTCTCCAAGGACCCCATCCACCGCAAATACCACCACCACCACCTCACCTTCTCGCTGCTTTATGCGTTCAGTGAGAATTTTGTGCTGGTGCTCTCCCATGACGAAGTGGTGCACGGCAAGCGCGCGCTGCTTGCGAAAATGCCCGGCGACACCTGGCAGCAGTTTGCCAACTTGCGCGCGCTTTATGCCTTCAGTTCACTCACCCCGGGCAAGAAGATGCTCTTCATGGGCGGGGAATTCGGCCAGTGGAATGAGTGGAATTCTGCCCACTCGCTCGACTGGAACCTGCTCGATTACGAACCCCACCGCAAGATCAAGCAATTGGTTGCCGACCTGAACCACCTTTACCGGGCCGAGCCCTCATTGTACGAAGTGGATTTTGATTGGCAGGGGTTTCGAGTGGATCGACTTCCACGATGCCGACAACTCGGTGGTCGCCTTCCAGCGCCGCGCACGCGACCCCAAAAATCACCTGGTGGTGGTCTGCAACTTCACGCCGGTCCCGCACTTGGGCTACCGCATTGGTGTGCCGGAACCGCGTTTCTATCGCGAGGTCCTCAATACCGACGATGTGAAATACGGCGGCAGCGGGCTTACCAACTCGCCGGGAAGGCAGGCGGCGCAGGCGCCCTGGCATAATCAGCCTTGCCACATCCAGATCACCTTGCCGCCCCTGGGCGTCACAGTGCTCAAGCCGGAACCATAACCCGGCAGGTGTCATTCCGAGCGTAGCGAGGAATCTCGCTCTGCTTCGGTGCGGCTCTCGGAGGAGAGAACCAGAGCAAGATTCCTCGCTACGCTCGGAATGACATGCTTTGGTCGGGTCTGCACCAGAGCGCCAGGGGCGTCAACTACATCCCCAAGACCAGCCGGTCCACGCGCTTGCTGACGTCGCGCAAATAGGCCTCGTCGCCACCCGCGAGTTCGGTGGTCGCGTAGCCCGTGTAGCCCACATCGGCGAAAGCCTTGCGGACCGCAGCCCAGTCGATGTCACCCTCTCCCAGGTTCACCAATTTGTAGCCATCCCCGAAGCCGGCCCCGGTGATCTTGAAATCCTTCAGGTGGACCTTGGCGATGCGCTTCCCCAGGGTGTGAATCCAATCCTGCGGATAGCCGTAAAACACCACGTTGCCTACGTCGAAATACGACTTAATCCAGGGACTCTGAAATTCATCCACGAATCTTCGCATCTCGAGCGGGCTCAGAAGGAATTTGTTCCAGACTTCCTCGATGGCGATGATGACTTTCAGCTCTTCGGCCAGCGGCACCAGCTTCTTGATCTGCTCCTGGGAGCGCGTCCACGCCTCCTTATAGCTCGTCTGCGGGTTGACGACGCCGGGCACCAGCAGCACCGTCTCCGCGCCCCACAGCTTGGCGTTGTGCAGGGAGGTCCGCATCCCTCCAGGCTCTTTTCCACCACCGCTGGATCGGGCGAGGTAGAGCGGATTTTCCCAATGGGCCATGTTCATCACGGAATGGATTCTGATCTTGGCCGTCGTCCGCGGCCTTCTTCATCTCCTCGGCTTCGTGCTGGTCGGTGATCGTCTGCGCCTCGACCGCCTCGAAGCCTACCGCTCTCGCCAGCTTGAACCGGTCCGTGTAGCTCATTTCCTTCGGCAGCATGCTGATGTGGACGGCTTTCTTGATGTGCCCCGCCGCCGGCGCCGGAGCCGCCATTGCAGGCCCCGCTCCGCTCGCGAGCGCCGCCCACGGCGCCGCCCCAGCTGCAATCGATACCTTTAAGAAATCCCGTCGTGAAGTTTCGTTCTTCATATGAATCCTCCCCCTTCGGCTAGCAGTGGCGTAGGGGCGCGCCATGGCGTGCCCCTACATTACGAGCGTGACGATGACACCTAAGAACACCGCACAACACGCTTACGCAAACTTCGAGATATCGATCTTCGGATCGAATACCTCTTTGGACTTCAGCAATTCGTCCCAAGTGACGAGCTTGCCCGTGTAGGCGGCGGTGCGTCCCAGCATGGCGCTCAGCGCGGACTCGGCGCCCTGCGCCGCCTGGTTATGGAATTGGCCGCTGGTGATGCTCTCCACGAACGCCTTCTGTTTTTCCGGGCTCCGCCTGGTCGAGCGAGCCTTTGAACGTTCCCGAAATCTGGAACTGGCCGCCTGCGCCTTGCGCCGGGCCAAGTCCCGCGTCCCACGCCTGGGCTCCCGCGATGCTCATGCGGTGGTCGTAGTGCGCTTCCGAGCTGCCCTTGGCGCCGAAGAAGCGCGTGGCGGCATCGAAGGCCGGGTTGTTGCCGAACTGCGTGGATCCGAAACTGACCTGCACGTGCTCCGGATAAGTGAAGACCACATTGAAATTGTCCCAGCAGTCGCCCGCGTCCGTCGCGCAGCTTGCGCCCGCCCGAGCCCACGGCGGATACGGGATGTCCGGCGAGCGTCCAGTTGACCATGTCGATGATGTGGATATTCTGCTCGACGATGATGTCCCCGGAGAGCTTGCGGTCCCAGACCCAGTTGCGCAGCCGCTTCTCTTCGGGCGAAGCATTCGGCCATTCGGGACGGTCGATGTGGCCGCAGTAGTAGTAGCCCAGGCCGCTGCCGATCTTGCCGATGGCGCCGCCCTGAATGCGCTTCACCAGCTCCACGTGCGGCGGCGCCATGCGGATTTGGAATCCCACTTCCAGGCTGAGTTTGCCCTGCGCCCTCTCGCCAATGTGCATGACGTGCTTCGCGCCGGGCACGTCCACCGCCACGGGCTTCTCGCAATAGACGTGCTTTCCCGCCGCCACCACGGTCTCCAGGTGCAGCGGATGGAAGTAGGGCGGCGTGGTGATGAGGATGAAGTCGCATTCCTTCGAGGCCGCGATCTGCTGGTACGCCTTGGGGCCGCGGAAGGCTTGCATGGAATCGATGGCCGCGTAGCCTTTCGCCTGCTGAGTTCATCGAAGTGTTTGCGGCCCGCCTCGAGCTGATCGGCGAAGAGATCCGCGAGCGCCACGACGCGCGTGTTCGTATTGTTCACGAACCCGGTTCCGACCGCCGTGCCTCGCCCTCCGCAGCCCAGAATCCCCATCTTTAAAGGCGAACCCGCTTGCGCGCCGCGCAACGCTTCCGGTTTCACCAGCATCACACCCGCAGCCGTCGCGGCCGCCGCGCCCAGAAAACTCCTCCGACTGATCTTTTCGGTTAAGTTATTCATCCTGAAAATACCTCCTGATAATTTTTAGCGGCGATGATTGCATCGCATCTTTAGAGCTGTCAGCTTTCAGTCGTCAGCTCTCAGCATTCAGTCTTCAGTCCCCGCCACACGTCATTCCCGCGTAAGCGGGAATCCATTCCGAGCCCCGTAAGGGGCGGCACCTAATAGCCCAGGGCCAAGCCCTGGGTTGGATCGCCCTCACCCCGCCTTCGGCACCCCTCTCCCGCGCGGGCGGGGGAGGGGACGGGGGAAAGGGAGGTTCACCAGACCCACGGCTTTCGCAGTGGGCTACATGGTTCCGCCCGCCCCGCGGGCTGACTTCTTTAACCAAGCTCTGACTCGGGACACTGACCGACAACTAATTCAGCTCCTGAATATAAATATCTTTGAAGCGAATACTGACTCCGCCTCCCGTGTGCAGTTGCAGCCCGATCACCCCATCAGTGAACTTTGGCGCGGAATCCGTGAAGTCCACTATCTGCTTTCCGTTCAGCCGAGTGACGTAGTGGTTCCCCTGCGCCAGAATCTCGAGCTTATTCCACCGGCAGGGCCTGATGGCCCGCTCGCCCTCGGCGGTGGGCTGCGCCACCCAGCCTCGTCCACCGCTTTCGTAGATTCCTCCCGTATGGCGCGTTGGGTCAACCTCGACTTGCATGCCGACGATGTCCGGCCCGGTCTTGGGCGAGTCGCCCGTGATTTTCGAGCGGGTGAAGACGCCGCTGTTTCCCTTCGTCTCGCACCTGAACCGCAGGCGCAGTTTGAAGTTGCTGTAGGTCTTATCGGTGGTCAAGTAGCCGTACTTCCCTATGTTGCTGACGCCGAGAATCGCTCCCCGGTCCACCACCCACTTTTCCTCACCGTTCTTCTTCCATCCGTTCAAGTCTTTTCCGTCGAAGAGCGATACCCAACCGTTCTTGCTCGCCGCCTGCGCAGCGGCAAGCGGCATCAGAAAAATTAATATGAAAACGGATACTAACAAACGCTTCATGCAAGAACCCCTTTATCAAAACATATAATGAATTTACTTTGGCGGCGCTCGGGGAGCGCCTCTGTTTGTAGCACCACTCTGTGAGCGCCGGAAACTTTGGTCTTCAAACACGACGGCCCGGTACCGCCGCTGCAAAGGCCGGAGGGCGGCGAGAGAGGGCTGCAAAGGCAGGCATGATACTCCCTCAGAGGCGTGAAATCCAGCAAAACATATAGTGGGGGCACTCCATGGCACGCCCCAACGCGGGGCGCGAACTCCGGCATCCTGCCCTCTCGCTCATTTGTGTGGACAGCCTTCTCCCGTGGGGAGAAGGTGTCGCGCTCCAGCGCCGTCATCAGCCGGAGCGTGACGGATGAGGGGTCTTGTGGCTGGTCGGGAAGCAACCCCTCACCCGTCTCGTGCCTGCTGGTGAAAGCGCAGGCGCGAGCCGCCCTCTCCCCAAGGGAGAGGGCTGTGGACTCGAGGGAGGAGCGTGTCGACTCGATTGAGAAGGTCTCGAAACGAGCGGCGCCGGACGCGTCGAGACCGCGAACCTAGGCCGCCCGCTTGGTGCGGCTCCCCGGCTTGACGGCGGGAATCCCTGCCTTGCAGAGCGGGCACGCGGTGGGATCGTAGTTCTGAATCCTGAGGGTGGCGAGCGCCGCTCGGGGCACTCCCAGGTCCGCCGCGCCGCCGCTGCGATCGATCAGCGACCCTGCCCCGATGACCTTCCCTCCCGCCTCCTCGACGCCTCGCATCGTCTCGCGGGTCGAGAGGCCGGTGGTCAGCACGTCTTCCACCACCAGCGTCGGCTCACCGGGCGCGAGGCTGAACCCCCGGCGCAGAGTCATGCTGCCTTCCTGTCGCTCGGTAAAGAGCGCCCGCACGCCCAGCGCGCGTGCCACCTCGTGCGCCACCAGGATTCCTCCCAGCGCCGGCGCCGCCACGACCGTCGCACCCAAATGCCGCAGTTTCGCGGCCAGCTCGGTGCAGAGCTGCTCGGCCACTTTCGGGTGTTGCAACACCTGCGCGCACTGGACGTAGCGGTCGCTGTGAAGGCCCGAGGAGAGAATGAAGTGGCCCTCGAGCAGAGCCGAGTTCTCGCGGAAGATTTTCAGGATTTCGGTCTCAGTCATGAGTTGTGTCCTTGTAACTCCCCTCCTCGCCTGAGGAGGGGTTAGGGGGTGGTGCGCTGGCCAATCACCACTTACCCCCTCCTTACCCAAGGAGGGGAATCGTGGATGCTGCGTCCATCTCGGCTGCTATCGCATCCGCCGCTGCCACGGGATCGGACGCGCCTGTGATGGGCCGTCCCACGACGAGATAATCCGCGCCTGCGGCGATGGCGCTCGCGGGAGTGGCAATCCGAGCCTGGTCGTTCGTGGCGGCGGTGGCGGGCCGAATCCCCGGCGTGACAATCAGGAAGCGGGGGCCGCAGGCTTCTCGCAGCGCAGAGATTTCGCGCGGCGAAGCCACCACGCCGTCAAGCCCCGCGCTTTTCGCTAAGCGCGCCAGCCGGATGACAGCTTCGACGGGCGTTCCCGAAATGCCCAACTCCTCGAGGTCCCCGCTCTCGAGGCTGGTCAGGATGGTCACCGCCAGCACCTTGGGCCGCTCCCCGGAACCGGAGCCCGCCGCGCCCGCACACACTCCTTCGAGCGCCGCTTCCATCATCTTGCGCCCGCCTGAAGCGTGCACGTTGACCAGGCTCACGCCAAGCTCCGCCGCCTCGCGCGCCGCCGCCCGCACCGTGTTCGGGATGTCGTGGAATTTAAGGTCGAGAAAGACCTTGTGGCCGGTGGTGACGAGGTAGCGGACCGTCACCGGCCCTTCGGCGGTAAAGAGCTCCGAACCGACTTTGAACATGCCCACGTGGCCTTCGAGCTTCTCCGCCATGCGCGTCGCCGCATCGCCGGTCGCGAGATCCAGCGCTACTACCAGTTTGTCTCGTGAATTCATCCCGACTATTGTAAACCGGAATTCGTGAATGCGTGAGGTTCAATAAATTGGCACATCATCGAGTCAAAATCGAATCTGGCAGGAGAAGGACTCTGGTGGCAGGGCGAGCGCAAAAACTCCTTACGACAAATCCAAAACGGTCGCAGCGAGGCTCGCTGTTGTAGGGGGTCGCAGGCTTCGACAAATTAATTTCCGGAAACCGGCGCGGGATTTGAGGCGGCCAAACTCTGCGCCTTCCTCTTCTTCAAATGGCCGATCTGCTCGCTCGCGTAAACACTAATCAATGTGTCTTGCCCAAGTTTGCCGGCCTTCACGTAGGCTTGAATGGCATCGTCCCACTTGCCTTCCGCCCCAAAGGCCTCGCCCAGGCGATAGTAATCACAAGGATCGGGTAGGCGGCTGTTGGCTACGGCGATTTTGTATTCCTGCTCAGCCCTTGCCAGCTCCGCTTTGCCCAGGCCGCCTGGCCCGCCGAATGCCAGTTCAAGGTGGACCGTGCCGAGCGCGCCGTGAACTTCGCTGGCCACGGCGGCAAGGCGTTTATGATAATCCGCCTCAGACTCTCTAGGCTGCCTGGGAACCAGCAGGACGAGCGCGAGTGCGTGAGCAGCCTCGAGCTGTGCTTGGCGCAGAATCTTGCCGCCTTCAGTCGAGTGGCCCTTGATATATTGCGGCATGGACAAGGCCCGAACGCTCAGAATCAAACTCGCGAGGTTATCAGGGTCCAATTTCAAACTTCTATCGGAGTACTTGACAATCTTCTCTACGTCACCCTTTTGTTGATAAGCGTTGGCCTCAAAAAAATAGGCGTAGCTCAGCAGCGTGCTTGCGGGATACCTCCTTGCAAAGTCGTCCACAAGCCTGATGGCCTTGTCTGGGTTCGTCTCACCCATGATGGCGTCGAAGCGGCGGGCCTGGGAAGGATCCTGGTTTTCAAGCTGCGCCATGGCACACATTTGGGCCTGCGTCGCAGAGTGGCATTGTCGAAAACTCGTGTAACCCTCGCGCAGCACACTGCAAAGCGCCGCCGGAGTCTCCCCTGGAGGCACCTGCTGGCTTTGCGCCACGAGAGCGCCCGTGCAGACCACCAACCCCGCAATCCATGCCGAACAGCACAGCGCCAAACTTCGAGTCGATTTCATGACTTCCCTCCCGCCAAGCAACGTCGCCATTTGTGGAATTGCCTTATGCTGCTTTCAGCCTTGGCCGAAATCTGCGATCCGCCGCTTCCGAGACGCACACGACCCCTGCTGTTGAACACCTCACGTTAGATGCAACCTTGTTATGGCATCAATGTTCCAGCGATGAACTAACGTTAAACTTTGTATGAACCGGGATGCTGTTAATGGCGTGCAATATAAAGCTGAAAGCCGCGAAGCCCGCGGCCCCCCGCATCAAATAAGTCAATTGAGCTGGCATAGCGGCTGTCATCTCAGCCAGGACATGGGGGGCTACATTGCCAGGAATGAGAAAACGGCAGCGGAGAGTTGGTGCGTGGTTGCATTAACGGAAAGGGACAGAATGTCGCTTGATCCCTATGAGGATAGAATGCCGTGCACTCAGAAAAATGTGCCCATGAGCCAAGCAAGTCTATGAAAACAAATTGGATGTTATCAAAAACACAGTCCCTGGAGCCGTGTTCAGAGATTTCCAGCGAAGCGAAAGACCGGGATGCCACCGGCGCAAGAAACCTCTCAGCCGGCTCCGTCGAGGGGCCGCGATTCCTACGTGGATTTTGCCGCCTCGTCGAACTCCCGCAACCGCTCGGCGACGCTCTTCACGTGGCGGGGGAGCGGCAGCTTCGCGCCGGCTTCGTAGATGGGGACAAGCTTCTCAAGTTCGGGGCCTGAGACTGCGCCGGTGATGGCGACGCGAATGGGGTGGAAGAGGTCCTTGCCCTTCCTACCGGTTTCAGTTTGGACTTCCTTGGTGAGGGCGCGGAAGCGCTCGTAGGTCAATTCGCTTTGGGCCAGTACTTTGGGGATGAAAGCTAGTAGCACGGCGCGGGCGCCGGCCGCAGGCGCGAGATCGAGTTCCTGGACTGCCTTGGCGGGGTTGTATTCAAAGATGATCCGCGCCGCGTCAGGCACTTGCTCGAGCGTGTCGAGGTTCTTAAGGACGGCATCGAGCACCCGTTCGAGCCAAGCCAGGACTGGCTCACCTGGCTGCGCGTCCACGTATCCCGCGGCCTGCAGGAATGGCGCCGCAAGCTCGGCCAAGCGGCGGGGTGCGCATTCCTTCATGTAGTGACGATTCAGCCAGTAAAGCTTCTCCTGGTCAAAAACCGCGGGGCTTTTGGTGATGTGCTGGAGCGAAAACTGCTCGATCAGTTGCTGCGGGGTCAAGATCTCCGTCTTGCCATCCGCCGGAGACCACCCGAGCAGCGCCAGGTAGTTGCGCAGCGCTTCGGGGAGGATTCCCATCTGCGCGGAAATTCTCCATTGAGGTCGCACCGTGGCGCTTGGAGAGGCGCGTGCGGTCGGAACCGAGAATGGTGGAGAGGTGCGCAAACGCGGGCGGCTCCCAGCCGAGAGCGCGATAGACGGCAAGTTGGCGCGGGGTGTTGGAAATGTGGTCGTCGCCGCGAATGACGTGGGTGATGGCCATCAGGTGATCATCAACGACCACGGCATAGTTGTAGTTCGGATTGCCGCCGGAGCGCACCAGGACGGGATCGCCAATGACCTCGCCGGAAAAATTGGTGGGGCCGTGCACGAAGTCGTTCCATGAAAACGAGCTGTCCACGATCTTCAGCCGAATGGCGGCCGGCTCGCCCGCCGCAACCTTGCGCGCCGCCTCTTCGCGAGGACGCTTGCGGCAGCGGCCGGAATAGCGGGGCTGGAGGCCTGCCTTCATAGCCTCCTGGCGCTCCTGCTCGAGCTGCTCCGGCGTGCAGAAGCAGAAATAGGCGTGACCCTGGTCGATTAATTGGGTGGCAAACCTGGAGTAGGTCTCCTTGCGCTCGGATTGGCGGTAGGGCGCGAACTCGCCGCCTTTGTCAGGCCCCTCGTCCCAATCGATTCCGAACCAGCGCAGGTCCTCGAGCAACTGGCGCTCGTACTCTTCCTTGGAGCGCTCGATGTCCGTGTCTTCGATGCGCAGAACAAAAGCGCCGCCGTTGTGGCGTGCGAAAAGCCAATTAAACAGTGCCGTGCGCGCGTTCCCGACGTGCACGTAACCTGTGGGGCTGGGCGCAAAGCGAACTCGAATTTTGGGTGTTGTCTGGTTTTCACTCACCCGCTAACGATAGCACACCTCAAGAGTCGAGGAGTCGAGGAGTCCAAAAGCGGGGAGCGGGGATCACTCGGTGCCGCGTCAACATGCCCGAAGGGCATGAATGTCATTAGCCGTAGGTGGAACCTACGGACAAAGAGGCCTGCCTTAAGCTTTTGGGCGACCCCGCAGGGGTCGAATTCAACCCCTTCGGGGTTGGATTCATCTTTGCCGGGGACGTTTACCGTAGGTTTCACCTACGGCTAATGATATTGGGTCCCTTCGGGACCCGGCGCAGCGCTTAATCTAGCGCCTATGGGCAGTAAGGGCGAGCCGGGCTCTGCCGGGCGCGGACCTTTCGGGTCCGCGCCCGCGCCTGGAACACACCCACCTAATTTCTCGAGCGGAGTTCCTGGCAGGTTAGACAATAACGAGCCCAAGGGACGGCTTTAAGCCGCGGGGGGGCAATTTCCTCGTGACAACCTTCACAGGCCCCGTAAGTGCCGCGGGCGCAACGGCCCAGCGCGTTGTCAACTTCCTTTAACAACTGGCTGCGCAGACTAGCGGTCACAGCGGTCACGTCCTGTTCGGCGGTTTTAACAGCAAATTCAACGACATCCGGAGACTGAACGCTAGTCGCCAAGGCGGCGGGCGCACCCTTCGTCGAGGCCACTAATTCGTTCCGCTTCTTCAGCAACAATGTGCGATAAACGCTCTTTGTAGTCTTTACTGCTGCTCGCATCCTTGTTCACCTTCCAACTTTAATTGTGAGAAGCCTTGAACCATTTGTCAGCGATAATTGATGATTCATGTATCGTTAAGGTTGCACAGTTTCACCCAATTATTTTATTTATAATGTCTACAACTTTTTTTAAGCTTGCGGTCCGGCGCGGGCGCTCGAGATTTTTGCTTGCAAACTCTAGAAACTACAGTCAGATCTCGCCCCACGCGGCTGCACTCGGACGGTTTCCACATTTCGGGGGAAGCATCTGGTGTGTCGTTTTAATCTGGCGCGGGAAGGGCTCCGCCCGCTGCTCAGTGGAAAGGCTCGGCCTTTCCAAGGCGTTCTCCATAATTATTTCTTTCAAGGAGGCTGCGCCTCCCATCCTTTCATGGTTACGATTTCCCGGGACACTCCGTGTTTGTCCATTACCAGCGTGGCGCATGACCGGCTGCCGGTATTTCGCACGGACGCCCTGAAGCAGATCGTCTGCCCCGCCTTGGATGGAGCAAACCACGATGATGGCCCGGCGAGGCACAGCCTCGCCGGGTAAGAAAAGAGAAGAGTGTGGGAGGCCGATGGAAAGGCCGAGCCTTTCCACGAGCAGGCGGCGAAGCCGAAAGAGCTGAGAGCGTTAGCAACCGGCGAAGCCGAAAGTAGTGGGAGCGTTAGCAACCGGTTGACCTCCATGTGAAATGTATGAACTCCAGGGGGTGGGACTTGCCCTACTCGCTGGCCAACGGCCCGCTGAAGAGGGGACGGCGAGGTGTCCCCCCTACCCTCCGCCGCTATCGAGGGATCAGGCTGCTGACTTGTCCTGTGACACCAGAGGCAGCCATGATACAATCCTTCCGCCTGCGTTCCAATTACTTGAATCACAGGGGGTGGTAGAGTTGGCAAGACGCGAAGAGATAATACAACGGATTCGGGAAGGGGTTAGGCCGTCCCCTGGAGGGCAAGTCGTCACCTGGGAGTAATGGACAGCTGCCAGCCGCGCCGCTGGTGGGGATACTCCCGGCCATACCGCAGGAGGAACTGCTGCCTAAGTTCGAGGCGGAACTCGCCAAGGTGGGCGGCGAAACGCACCGGGCAGCAGATCGTCAAGGGCTGGAAGAAATTCTCAAGTCGATTCTTTCCCAGGCGAATGCAACAAGCGTCGTCCTATCGAGAAACCCGCTCCTGACAGAGATCAAGCTTCGAGCCGCTGTTACGTGCCTGGGGGAAGGGCGTTTCGGCTTGGCAATCCTCCGCCGGTGCGGGGGCTGCAACTGTTGAGGGCGAGATCTTGAAGGGCTTTGCCGAGGCCAGTTTCGCGGCGATGGTGGGGATCACAGGCGTGGATTTCGCCTTGGCGGAAACCGGCAGCCTTGTGGTGACCAGTTGGACGGAAGGCGCACAACTCGCTTCTCTGGCGCCACCTGTGCACGTGGCTTTGTACCGTCGCAGCCAGCTCGTGGCGTCTCTCGACGAGGTTCTGGAAAGGCTTCCCATGGCGCGCACGGGGGAGCAGCCGGTGCCGGGGCGTTCGGTTGTATTCATCACCGGGACCAGCCGCACTGCCGATATCGAACAAATACTTATTCGAGGCGTGCATGGCCCCGGCGAGCTTCATGCCATCCTGGTGGAAGAGAGCTGCTTCTCCTAGCGGTGTGATCACATAAGGTTGTTGAATATGTCAGCCCGCGGAGCGGGCGGGCACTCTTCTCGCAGGCCCGGAGGGCCGTAAGATTGTGGCCCACGGCGCAGCCAGCCGTGGGGAACTGCCGCTGAGAGATGTCCCTCCGAGCCCCGCCAGGGGCGAAAGACGCCTCTTGTCAGACCACAAAGCGCGAGTCAAATTCCACTCCATGTCTCTCTCCTGGGGCTGGCTTTTTGCTCTGCACTTTTTCCCCACGGCTGGCTCGCCATGGGCCACATTCTGCCGCCCGTCGGCTGACGGGCTCGGGCATTCTCGGCCAAGTGGAGGCACAAGGCTCTCATCTCTGTCGCCTTAAGCCCCAAAGGGGCGATCTATCACAGCCCAGGCCAACGGCCTGGGTCAACGTGGCGCCTTTCATCTCGAAGCCCTGTAAGGGCGAAATACACTTCCGGCGCACGGGTTCGTGATTCCTGCGCCGAAGGCGAGATGGACGTACAGTGGTGACAAAGATCGTGGCATGGGAACCACCCTATTCCGCCCCTTCAGGGCTGACCCAATCTAAACCGGCTGACATCGCCGACCCAGGCCGTTGGCCTGGGCTGTGATAGGTCGCCCCTTTGGGGCTCAGTGGCGCCCGCTCTGCGTGCTTCTGGGCGGGCACAAACGCACCTATTTCCAACATCAAGGACAGAAGCTTTCAGGTTTCCCGGCTCAAAACTCTTCGCTCACTAAGGTCCGACCAAGCGGCCGGGCAGGCAAGTGCGACGTGTCATTAAAGGTAACCAGGCGCCAGCCAAAGGGGCGAGCCTCGATAATGCTCAGTGCAGCGTTGTTCAGGACGAGCCGCCTGCGATACTCGGAGGGGGCATTCCCAGCGCGTAGCTGATCGCCAGGCGGCAAACGGTTTTGTGGAAAACCACCAGAACGTTGCCTCGCGGGTGCTTGGCCGCAAGGAAATCCAGAAAGGACACGACGCGCTGCTGAGCTTCGAAGCCGCTTTCGCCGCCTGGGGGAGCGACTTGGGCAGGGTTTGCGTCCCAGGCGCGAAAAGTCTCCGGATCGCTCTGCCGAATTTCGGCCAGGGTCTTGCCTTCCCACTGGCCGTAGTCAAGCTCGAGGAGCCTGGAATCCTGGACGGGCGTGAGGCCCCCCGTCCGGGAAATCAGGTGCGCGGTTTCAGTGGCGCGTTCGAGAGGACTTGCATAGAGCGCATCGAAAGACGTGGACCTCAGGCGCTCCGCCAGGCTCCTAGCCTGCCCGCGGCCGGTTTCCGAAAGGGGGACGTCGGTCCGGCCACAAAGCCTGTTCTCGGCATTCCATTCCGTCTCCCCATGACGGACTAAATAGAAGAGTCCCATAAAATCCGGAGTCGCAAGGCGATCAATCGACCGGCACGAAGATCACGCAAACGGGTGAAGGCACTTCGAGCACCTGGCCGGTCTGGCTCAAGCTGCCGCCGCTCGGGTCGATTCTGAACTGCACTACGCTGTCGGAGTCCTGGTTGGCGGCGAAGAGGTACGCGCCCGTGGGGTCGATGGCAAAGCTGCGCGGCGTTTTCCCGACGGTGTGAAAATCCCCGTCCGGGGTGAGAGTTCCCTTACGGGCGTTGATTGCGAACAGAGCGATCGAGTCTTGCCCGCGGTTCGATCCGTAGAGAAACTTCCCCGAAGGATGCACTACAATTTCCGCGGCGTCGCTCTCACCTTTGAAGTCCGGGGGCAGGGTCGAGACTGTCTGGATCACATCCAGAGCTCCGCTGGTGGCATTGAACGAGAACGCGGTAATGGTGGACTGCATTTCGTCGATCACGTATCCGAATTTGCCGTTCGGACTGAATGCAAAGTGCCGCGGCCCGGCGCCGGAGCTCACCAATGCAAATGCAGGAGTGTTGGGCGTGAGCGTCCCCTTCGTCGCATCGAATCGGTAGATCATGACTTGATCCAGGCCTAAGTCTGCGCAGAGGGCGAAACGGTTGTCCGGCGACATGTAAATCGAGTGCGCGTGCGGCCCCTCCTGGCGCTGCGGGTTGATGCTGGCGCCCTTGTGCTGCACAAATGCCGTGGCCTTTCCCAGGCTGCCGTCGCCCTCGATTGGGAACACCGCCAGGCTGCCGCCGCCGTAATTGGCCACTAGGAGATACTTCCCAGTCTTGTCCGCGGTCAAATGGCAGGGCCCTGCACCTCCTGAGGGCACCTCGTTCAGGAAGCTGAGCTTGCCCGTATCGGGAGCGATCCTGAAGGCGCTGACTCCGCCACTGCTTCGTCCCTCGTACTTCGATATTTCGTTAACGGCATAAAGGAATCGCCGGCTGGGATCAACCGCCAGAAAAGACGGGTTGACGCTTTCGGCCGCCAGTCCCAGCGAAGTCAACCGGCCTGTGGAAGCATCGAATCGGTAAGCATAAATGCCCTTGCTGCCCTTGCTGGTGTAGGTGCCGATGTACACCAGATAGTTCATCTTGGCAGCAGCCTTTTCAGAGGCTCCAGCATAAGGGATCATTAGAAACGGCGCGAGGAGCGCAGGTAGAATCAAGGCGAGGCGTAGATTGGTTTTCATGCTCCTATGAAACCTTATTCGACCCTCCGGGCGCAAGTGCTATAATCGCAGTGGCTAGCTGAGTGCTGCGCCGCAAGGGACTAGCCACAAACCAATAGCCACTGATTACGACTGGGCATATCACACATGACTCCATTGATGGCAGAGATTGCTCAACAGCCGTCTGTGCTTTCGGGCTTGAGGAAGTTCTACACCAGCCCCGGAGCTATCCCCTCTAAAGCGCTGCGGGCGATGGTGGGGCGCTGGCCGCCCACCGTGGTCATCACAGGAATGGGGTCGTCCATGTACGCGGCCTATCCGGCCCAGGCTTACCTGAGCTCCCAGGGCATTCGCGCACTGATCTGGGAGACGGCAGACCTCGTGGACCATCACAAGAAATTCCTCGGCCCGGACACGCTGCTCGTGGCAGTCTCACAATCGGGTGAAACGGCGGAAATGCTCAGGTTGCTCGACGCCTTGCCGAGGAAAGAAGGCCTAGTCGCGGTTTGTAATACCGAGGCAAGCTCCCTTGCCGGGCGAGCCAATCTGCTGCTGCCCATGATGGCCGGCCGCCCGGCTCCGGTGGGTACCAAGACTTACGCCTGTGCGGTGGCCGTCTTGATGTATCTGGCAGTGGCCATCGCCCGCAAGCCGCCCCAACCGCTCACCCAGGCTTTAATGCAAGCTATCGAGGCCCAGGAGAAGATTCTCGACCGCCGCGACGAGCTGACCCCGCCCATCGCGGAGTTCTTCAACCGCCCTCAATATGTTGCCTTGCTGGGCCGCGGTCCTGAGCTGGCTTCGGTCTTTCAGGGGGCGCTGCTGTTCAAAGAGGTGGCGAAGCTGGGCGCGGAACCCATGAGCGCCGCGCAGTTCCGCCACGGCCCCATGGAGATCATCAACCCCGCCCACCGCTACATCATCTTCGCCCGGCAGGACGAAACCAGGACGAAGCGCCTCGCCGACCACGGCCTGCTCAAACTGGCGCAGGACACCCGCAAGCACGGCGGGCGAGTCCTGCTTTACTCCGACCTGCCTTTTGACGACCTCTCGAACGTCCGCCTCGTTCCGGTTGAGCCGGTGCGCATGAGGCTTGGCACGCTGATCGATTCCATGCACATCCAACTGCTGGTGCACGAGCTCGCCTTGCGCGCCGGCCTCGAGCCAGGCAGCTTTCGGTTCGCGGGGTGACCGCGGAAGTCGGCTTGTTGGGGCCACTCCCACTGTTCCGCAACACGCGAGTCTTGTAGTATCCTTTAGAGGGTAGCGCCAACTTCCGTCCCGCCTTAGCGGGGACGCGCACAGCATTTTATGATCGACGAAGCCACAATCAACCGAGCAGTGGATTTGCTGCGCCGGGCGGCGCCGGCATCGACTATCATTGTATTCGGCTCTTGCGCGCGTGGCGAGGTTACCGACGATAGCGACCTTGACGTGCTGGTCGTCGAACCCACAGTCACCTCACGGCATGAGGAGATGGTGCGGCTAAGCGATGCGTTGCGGCCGCTGCGAATTCCCGTGGACGTGCTCGTCGCGAGCAAGGAGACTTTCGAGTACTGGGCGGATACTCCTACCACGATATACTACGAGGTCGCCCGTGAGGGACGAACCTTCCATGCACTCCCGTGAGCATTCCGAACTCCTGCTCCACAAGGCCCGACAGGATGAGTTCACGTTGGAGAAGCTCATTTCCGACCCTGCCTCGCCGGACGAAATCATGGGCTTCCACGCCCAGCAGGCCATCGAGAAAACGCTGAAGGCAGTGTTGACTCATTCGGCAATCTATTACGGTAGGACTCACAACCTCAGCGTGCTGCTTGACCTCCTGCGAGCCAACAATTTTCCCTTCCCTGAGGAATTCGAAGAAATCAGGCGGCTCACTCCTTTTGCAGTGGAGTTCCGCTACGAGGATGCCGCTTGCCCTGTCGAAGCCCTTCGATCGCTTCTGGGCGCGTGATTGTGTTCACAAGGTGCGCGCCTGGGCGGAGTCTGCCCTGGCCGGTAGTGCGTCAGTTTGAAATCCGCCTCTCCTTAATTCAGCAGAACACCCGATGGGATCGAAATTTAGTAGTCGTACACATTGGCAAAGGAGTCGAACCGTTCGGCCCTTTCAGGCCAGAGACCATTCTATGCACGCTCCCCATCAGGGAGCCATTTACCTCCTGAACGGCTTCGCGCTAATTACCTTCCCCCCTTCCTCAATGGTGTAGGTTGCATTGGCCTTGAGGCCGCGAAGAGTATCCTTCTGCCCGCTTGGCCAGGTGACTTCGACGCTGTCGGCCTGAGCGGCCTTACCCAAGCCGAACGTCAAGGTAAGTTCGCTCTGCGAGCAGTAGCTCGAGCCGGAGTGTACGGTCTGCCAATTGGTGATGCCGCCGGAAGTGACGCGGACTTGTGCTCCGAGGCTGTCGCGGTTCGAGCGAGTTCCCACAGCCTTAATGCGAATAGCGTTGTTGAGGCTGCCGCCGATGTTGTGGAAGAGGTAGGCTGGCCCGCCGTTCGTCGTCATGAGGATGTCCGGCGCGCCGTCGTTATCGATGTCGGCGTAGGCCGCTCCCCGCGCCACCATGCGGCGCGTGAAACCCAGTTGCTTTCCGGCTTCCTGAAACTTGTCGTGGCCCTCGTTGTGGAATATCAGAGGGAGTTGCTCGTAGGTCACCTGCTGCTGAATGCGCGCAATGTCCGGTTCAATGTGGCCGTTCGCGACGAACATATCTTCGAGGCCATCGAGATCGTAATCGAAGAAAAACAGCCCGAAGGAAAGCGAGAGCAGGCTGGCGCGGCCCACCGATGAGGAAGGCGCGATGTCAATGAAGAAGCGGTTTCCCTCGTTGTGGTAGAGGCCGAGCATCTGGTTTGAGAAGTTGCCGATGGCGAGGCTTGGGTAGCCGGAGTGGTCGAAGTCGTCCTGGTCGATCCCCATGGCTCCGCGCGCCACCCCGTCCTCGCTGAAAGCGATTCCCGCCTGTACGGCTTGTTCCGTGAACGTGCCATCGTGGTTGTTGCGGTAGAGTTTGTTGCGCTCCGTGTCGTTAGAGACGGCGAGGTCCGGCCAGCCGTCCATATCGTAATCAATCACCGCCACGCCCAGCGATTTGCTCGTCGGATCGCAGATGCCCGCCTTTTGCGTAACGTCCTCGAAGCGGCCGTTCCCAAGGTTGTGGAAGAGCCGCGGAGTGTCGCCCTTGTACGCCTCCGGGGTGCAATAGGATTTGTGCCGGCCGTCGAGCGTGCAGTAAAGGTCGTCCTTCTCCGACCACCTCACGTAGTTGGTCACAAACAGATCGAGCCTGCCGTCCTTGTCGTAATCCACCCAGGCGGCGCTCGCGCCAAAGCCCGTATTATTCACTCCTGCGGCCTTCGTCACATCCTTGAAGGTTCCGTTGTGCTCGTTGTGCAAGAGGCGCGCCTCACCGAGCCCCGTAATGTAGATGTCGTCCCAACCGTCGTTGTCGTAGTCGCCCACGGCCACGCCCATCCCGTAAATTTCGAAGTCGAGCCCCGCCTTCGTCGTGACGTCCGTGAAGGTGCCGTCGCCGTTGTTGTGATAGAGCTTCGGCGTGGCGCGCCGGGTAGGGTGCCCGGGGAAGTCCTTGCCGTTGATCAGCAGGACGTCGGGATAGCCATCGTTGTCGTAATCAATGAACGCGCAGCCGGGCCCCATAGTCTCCGGCAGGTATTTCTTGCCAAACGCGCCGGTGTAATGAGTGAAGTTGATCCCACTCTTTCGGGTAATATCCTCGAAGCGAATCGCTCCGTTGCTACTCGTTGGAGTATTGACAGCGCCAGCCGAGGTCGCGGTCGTTTTGATACTGCTCGAGACAGCGACAATGGCGAAGACCACAACCAGCAGTGCGAGAGCACTGACGTTCCCGGATTTTGGATTTTGGATCTTGGATTCGCTGGTCATCGTTCTCGAGTTCTACGGCGCGACCCCCTCACCCGGCCCGCCCCGGCTGATGAAAACGCCGGAGCGGGCCACCCTCTCCCCCAAGGGGGCGAGGGCTTTTTATTCACATGCTCCACCCGTACCCGTGTCATTCCGAGCGCATTCGCTGTCATTCTGAGCGAAGATGCCATGATCCTTCGGCTCATCACTGTGCATGAAAATGGCCTGGATTCCCGCTCCCCGCTTTCGCGGAGGACAAGTTTCGCGGGAATGACAACACCTGCGTCATCCCCGCGAAAGCGGGGATCCACTGGTGGTGCGTCGGCCTATTTTCATAGCAGCGAAGGATCTCCGCAGTTCCCGCGCTCAGGGTAAACCCCGCGAGGAATCCCGCTCTGGTTCTTCTTTCTGCTTTCTAATTTCTGCATTCTGAATTCTGGCTGTTTTCTTCCGCCTTCTGCTTTCTGCATGCTGCCTTCTGCCCGCTTCCGTTCCCAACGCCGCCGACACATGTTCATGAATCGGCTGGGCCTCGTTATTGTCCTCGGGGTGAGCGAGCTTGTAGGGGCCGGTGATGGCGCGCGAGGCCTCGTCCGCCTTGAAGCGCAGGTAGAGCTTCTCTTCCCGCGCCGCCTGTGCATCGTCCCGCAAGCCGCGATAGCAGAGCATCCGGTTGTAATGCGCCTCAAGGTCCTCGGGGTCGACAGCCAGGGTCTTATCGAATTCCGCCACCGCTGCACCGAATTTGCGTTCGAGGAAGAACATACGGCCCATCTGGTTCCGCACCACTCGATCGCGTGGATAGAGGGTGGAGGCCTTCGAAAACTCGTCCAAGGCGGCAGGGTAATCGCCATCGGCCTTGAGCGCCAGTCCCAGGAAGTAATGCGCGCTGCCCAGCCGAGGATTGAGCTCGATAGCCTTGGCGAGCATCGGCTTCGCCGCATCGGTATTGCCTTCCTGGATGCGGGCCCGCGCCACGTTCACCCAGCCATCAGCGTAACTCGGGTCGAGCCTCGAGACCGTCTCGAAGGCCCGCTCTGCTCCCTTCAAATCGCCTTGCAGCAACAGGCCGATGCCGTAGTCGTTCCAGCGCTCGCGGTACTTGTGATCCAAGCTCAGACTCTCGGCGAACGCCGGAGAATTCTTGGCTGCCACCGCAATCGTCGCGGCGTCCTGTGCGATCACCACGGTAGGGACATCGGGAATCGCCTTGACCTTCGCTGAAACCTTTGAGAGGTCTCCTTGAAAAACCCAGTGCCCATCGTCGTAATTCTTCGTGACATCGGGATTGGGCTGGGCGGGGTCGCGAACCCCGGCGAACGCCCACTGCGTGTGCCACCAGGCGAATTTGCGGTAGTTGAGCTTCGCCGTCAGCGTGATCGAATCGCCCGCATCTTCGGGAATCTCCAGACGGAAATGCGCTGTGTCCGCGGCGCCGGGAGGAATCAAATGTGCATACATGGTGGCGCGCGTGGACCAGGCGTTGCGCTTGTTGATGGGGTTGCCGTGCGCGTCGAGCTGCAGCGAGCGGTAGAAGTGCGCACCCGGCTCGACGGGACCGCGGCCGTTGTCGGCCGCTTCGCCGCTCCAGAAAATGATCTTTCCATTGCTCCCGCGCGCTTGAAGCTCCAGCCAGCAATCGAAAGCGTCAACCGTGCCGCCTGGAAAGAAGTGGCCGAGCTTGCGCGTGCGCACCACCACCTCGACGCGCACCGTATCGCCGCGCCGCACCTGAGCCCTCGCACGCCCGAGCGGCGCCATCAGCCTGACCGGTGCCGCCGCGCTCACGCCCGCAGCCGCCAGGCCTGCCGAGGATTCCTCCCCCACCGCAAACGTGCTGGCAAGTTGCGGCGCCTCGCCTCCCCTTCGCGTCGCGCTCGTTGCGGCCAGGGCTTCGGAAGGCTCTTCGGCGAGGGCGAAGATATCCACGCTGAGCGCGCCTTTCAGGAAGCTCTCAACCTCGTGCACTTGTTCCTGATCGCCATAAGAGGTTGGGACGGCCGTGTTCGCCGCCGCAAAGCGGTGCGAATGGACGAAGCCGTTGCGATTGCCGAAGTCCTTCGAGCGAACCAGCGGCATATGACAATCCGCGCATTGCGAGGGCTGCGGCGGGTAGTAGAAAGACCTGGCGCCTTGCCCCGAGACGCCGCTCGCCTGCCAGTTGTCATAATCGTTGAAGCCGCGAATCCAGCGGTAGCTATTGACCGGCACGTCCAGGTGCACCTTGTGGCACGTCGAGCAGAACTCAGGGACGAGTCGCGGGTCCTGATGGAAGGGTTTAAGAAACGCGGTGCGATGCGGCTTCGGGTCGAGCTTCACCGCATAGTTGTGGATGAAATGGAGCAGAGGATTCTTGCTCGATGCCAGCCGGTCGAGCGGCGGGTAATCCATGACGAACCCGCCCTGGCCCATGGTGTCCTTGACGCGCGCAATCGAATGGCACGACATGCAGCCCAGGCCGTTCTGGCCCTCGCGCGTGTCTTCGACCTCACGAATAGGATGCGTTTGCATCTTGTTCGCGAAGACCAAAGCGTGGTCGTGACAGCCGCCGCACCAGAGCGACGGCTTGATGCCAACCGTGTCCTGCATGTACTCGATGGATTTTCGATACCACTGGTTGTTGAACGACGCCATGTGGTGCATGGAGCTTTGCCATTGATTGTAGATGTCCGCGTGGCAGGGCCGGCAGGATTCGGAATCCATGAAGAACTGCGAGGTGATTGGCTTGCCATCCGTGGTCGTCGCAGAACTGGGGAAGAGAAGGCTTGACGAGCCCCCGCCTTCGCGGTCCATGCTTAGCGGGGCGGTGTAGGGGTTGACGATTCCATATCGAGGGTTTGAGTGAACATGGTGATAAGTTGCAACCACAGCATAAAACGCCGCCGCAGCCAGCATCACTCGTACGCTCCAGCGCCAAGCGGGGTGAAGGGCTTCGCTACCGGACGTGGAGCCGCCTATCCAGCTTCGGCCGCGCAAGCACGCAATCACAAGAAGCAGGCCCGCGATCGCTAGCCCCACATGCGCATAAAGCGCCATGCTGTGAGGACGAGTCATCCCTACGATGGCCAAGTAGACCCCGAACGCTGCCGCTAGGCCTGACAGCACGACTGCGCCGGTTCCCCAGGGTCCACAGAAAACCTGTCGGTGCTTAACGACGAATGCAACGAAAAGAATGCCAACGCCTATTCCGAGCAGCGGATGCAGCAGGGCGTTCGCGACGTAGAACAGCGTGGGAGCCCCAAAGGCAGCAATGTAGGCACTATTGCAAATAAGGACGGCCGCAGAGGCTGGGAGGACCCAGGCTCCCTGCCAGCGGCCGGGGCTTTGGTTTTCCATTGGCTTTTGATGTTGCCCGGTTCTTGCTCAAGACGCGACGCAGTCATTAGCTTAGCGAACGAGGCCCGGAATTGGCAATTGCTTTGCCCGGAGGACAGGTAATTTAACTGCACTAGAATGCCGATTTCTTTATGTTACGGGTAGGTTGTGCGCCGTCATTGAAACCCGTCCCCGCCCCCTTGCCCCCAGAACCCGGCCCCCGCCGTCACAGAACTGGCTCGCTCCAATTTTCGATGATCTGCTTAACGTGGCTGAGGAATTTCTCGGCGACTGCTCCATCGATGACGCGGTGATCGTAGGAGAGTGCAAGATAGGCCATGGCGCGAATGGCGATGGCATCGTCGCGTACCACGGGGCGTTTTTCGATGGTGCCCACGGCAAGGATGGCCACCTGGGGCTGGTTGATGATCGGCAAGCCGAAGAGGCCCCCGAAGCTCCCGGGATTGGTGAGGGTGAAAGTCCCTCCCTGCACATCGTCGACGCTCAGGCGCTTGGTTCGCGCCCGCTCGGCAAGGTCCTGAACCGCACGCGCGATGGCCAGGAAGTTCTTCTCGTCCGCGTGCTTGATGACCGGCACGATCAGGCCCGACTCGAGCGCCACCGCAATGCCCATATTGACGTCCCGTTTGTAGATGATGTTCGTGCCTTCGACCGAGGAATTTATAACGGGGGCAGCTTTGATCGCCTCCACGGCAGCGCGCACGAAGAATGGCGTGTAAGTAAGCTTGAACCCGTTCCTCCGCTCAAACTCATCGCGTTGCTGTTGCCGCGCTGCCACCACTTTGGTCATCTCGACTTCGAACACCGTGTAGACGTGGGCTGAAGTCTTCTTGCTGGTCACCATATGCTCGGCGATTTGCCGGCGCATGGGAGTCATGGCGTCCACCCGCGTTGGCCCGGTGAAAGCGGCGGACGTCGGAACAGGCAGAGGTTCAGCGGGCCGTGGCGAGGGCGGAGTCGCGGCAGGCGCAGGGGCCACGGCGCCTCTGCCGGCGGCAGCAGACCGGCGCTCTTCCAAATAATCCAGGATGTCCTTTTTGCTGATCCTGCCGCCCAAACCCGTTCCACGTACCTCGGCGAGGTCAACCTGGTAGTCGCGTGCAATGCGCCTGACGAGCGGCGACGACCTCACCTCCAAGGGGGCGGCTGGCGCTGTCAGATTGCCGGCCACTGCCGGGATGCCTGGCGGGACGGCCGGCGGCGGTGGAGTTGTAGCAGCCTGAACTGCCGATGGCTCCGCGACCTCAGCCTCTGCCCCAATAGCGGGGGCGCCCGCCGCAGCGCCTTCACCATCGATCACCGCCACTACCGTATTCACCGCCACTGTTTCGTTTTCTTTCACCAGAATCTGGGAGAGAACCCCCGCCACAGGCGATGGAATTTCTGCATCCACCTTGTCTGTCGTGATCTCAAATAGCGGCTCGTCCCGGCCGATCTGCTCGCCGATCTTCCTTAACCATTTTGTAATCGTCCCCTCGGCAACACTTTCACCCATCTGGGGCATAATCACATTGGTAGGCATGGCATCCTCGAATCCATTGAGCCGTTAGGCCATTGAGTCATTTGCCCATTGAGTGATTGTTTCATTGGCTCAATCGCACAATGGCTCGATGACTCAATGGCCCAATGACTCAATTCTAATACTCCGCCAGTTTCTTCGCGGCCTCGATCACCTTCGCGGCGTTCGGCAAAAAATACTCCTCGAGAGGCGGCGAAAAGGGGACCGGGGTATCGGGAGCGGTAATGCGCACGATGGGACCGTCCAGGTCGTGGAAAGCCTTCTCGGCAATCAAGGCGGCGAGTTCACCCGCCATGCCGCCCGTACGCGTGTCCTCGTGGAGCAGGATCACTTTATTGCACTTTCGTACACTCGCCAGCACCGCGTCCTCATCGTAGGGCAGCAAGGAACGCAGGTCAACGACCTCGAGCGAAATGCCGTCTTTCTCGAGTTCCCGCGCCGCCTCGAGCGCGGTCCAGACCATTGCGCCGTAGGTGATCACTGCGATGTCGCTCCCTTCGCGCCTTACCGCGGCCTTGCCGATGGGCACGACGTAATCCTCCTCGGCGGAATCTCCTCCTTGATTCGACGGTAAAGGTATTTGTGCTCGTAGAAAATCACCGGATTGTCGTCGCGAATGGCGGCTTTGATCAACCCTTTGGCATCGTAAGCGGTCGCGGGCATCACCACTTTCAAGCCCGGCGTGTGGACAAACCACATTTCATTTGACTGCGAATGGTACGGACCGCCGTGTACTCCCGCCCCCGACGGCCCGCGGATCACCATCGGAACCGCCGGCCCCCAGCGGTAATGCATCTTCGCCGCCATGTTCACAATCTGGTCAAAGCCGCAGGCGATGAAATCCATGAACTGCATCTCGGCCACCGGGCGCATCCCCATCAGCGCCGCCCCGATGGCCGCGCCCACAATGGCCGCCTCGGAAATGGGCGTGTCGACCACGCGATCTTCGCCGAACTTCTCCAGCATCCCTGCAGTAACCTTGAACGCGCCGCCGTAAACGGCAATGTCTTCGCCCAGCAGGAATACGGAAGGGTCGCGTTCCATCTCCTCCCAGATTCCCTGGCGAATCGCCTCAAGATAGGTTAGGACCGGCATCTGACAACCTCGCTTGAAAATCCAGATTGGAAAATCGAAATTCGAACGCCGTTACAGCTGCTAAGCCAGCATTCTTACTCTCTTGTTCCTTGCTTCTGACTCCTGAATCCCGAATCCTGAATCCTGACTCCTGCTTTTCCCCCACCAACACTCGGGCCCGCAATACACGCCTTCGAGCGCCGCTTCGCCTTTGGGCAGTGCACGCGCCTCTGCCTCGGCGACGGCCGCTTCGATTTCTTTCTGAACGCGGCGATCGAGATCTTCAATTTGCTTCCGGGTCAGGATTTTTTCGTCGAGCAAATGGTTCTCGAGCCTCGGGATGGGATCCTTCTTGGCCCACTCCTCCATCAGTCGAGCGGGAACGTAATCGGCAGCATCGTTTGCTGAATGCCCGGTCATGCGGAAGGTCTTGCACTCGAGGAAGCTTGGGCCGTCTCCCTGTCGCGCACGTGCCATCGCTTCCCCCACGGCACGATAAACCGCCAGCGCGTCGTTTCCGTCGATGGCCTTCCCCGGCATCCCATAAGCAGGACCGCGGACTGCCAGGTCCTTTACCGCGAACTGCTTTTCCACCGGCGTCGAGAAAGCATAGCCATTGTTGTTGCAGATGAAAATTACGGGCAACTTCATCACCCCGGCCATGTTCATAGCTTCGTGAACCTGCCCCAGGCTGGTCGTGCCCTCGCCCAGATGGACAAGAGCCACGTTGCCGTTGCCGCGCCGCTTCAATACCATCGCGACCCCGCAAGCAACCGGGCAGGTCCCGCCCAAGGGAGATATGATGGGAATGACCCCGCGATTCATGTCGCCGATATGCAGAGTGTTGTCGCGGCCGCGCGTGGGCGTGTCGGCGCGCGCCATCCAATTCGCGAAGATCTCTACGAGTGAAAAACCGCGAATCAGGAAGGAAGAAAAATCCCGGTGGCTGGGCAGGACCACGTCGCCGTCGAGCAACTGCAAAGCCGAGCCCACACCGATCGCTTCCTGCCCGCGCCCGATGTAGACCCCACCTACGATCTTTCCCTGCGGATGCAATACGCGTTCAATCCGGTGCTCCGACTCGCGCGTGAGCTTCAGGTAATAGAGCATGCGCTCGAAAATCGCAGGATCCTGGCTGCCAGACTTATGCTGTTTCATCCTCGCTCCAGGCTGGCCCGAAGGGGCAGGCCGCGGGTAGCCGCAACCCGCTCGACCATCTCGAGGTCGAAGACCCTGCCGAAGTGACGGGCCAGTCTTTCGGCGACATCATCAATCTCAACCCGTCTGCCCAATAGCTTCTGCAGCGACGTCACGCCTTTATCGCGCAGTCCGCAGGGAATAATAAAATCGAAATAGTGCAGGTCGGTATTGACGTTTAAGGCAAAGCCATGCGAAGTGACCCAGCGCGAGATGTGGACTCCCATCGCCGCCAGTTTGTCATTGCCCACCCAGACGCCCGGGGCGCCCGCCAGGCGTCCGGCCTGGATTCCGTATTCGCCGGCAACCTCGATCAAGACTTCTTCGAGTGCGCGCATGTACCAGGCAATGTCCCGCCGGTGTTGCGTAAGGTCGAGGATGGGGTAACCCACGAGTTGTCCAGGTCCGTGGTAAGTCACATCGCCGCCGCGGTCGATCTCGATGACCTGCGCACCTCGGGCGGCAAGCTGCTCGCGGGGGAGAAGGATATTCTCCTTCTTCGCATTGCGCCCCAACGTATATACGTGGGGGTGCTCGAGCAGCAAGAGGGTGTCAGGGATTTCACCTGCCTTGCGCGCCGCGACGCACTCACGCTGCAGGCATAGACCCTCTGCGTAATCAACGACACCTAATTGTTCGACATGGCACAACATCGCAATGAGAGGCTATGCGCGGTGAGCGGGTTTACGTTCTGAATCGCGACGAAGAGCCGCAGAGTCTCCGAGAACCGATACGCTGCGTAACCTGGGCTGTCGTCCGCTCCCTAGCCCCCAGTCCCTAAAAATGGATGGCCCAGTCGTGCGCCGCGTGCGCGGCTTCCATCACGGCTTCGGTCAGCGTCGGATGGGGGTGAATCGCGTAGGCAAGATCCTCGACGGTGCCCTCGAGTCGCATCGCCACCACGGCTTCGGCAATCATCTCGGTCACCCGCGGCCCGATCATGTGAACGCCGAGGATCTCCCCATATTTTTCGTCGCTGACTATTTTCACGAATCCCTCGCGGGCCCCCAAAATACTGGCCTTGCTGTTGGCCGCGAATGGAAATTTGCCGACGCGAACTTTGTGGCCCGCTTCTTGCGCCTGGCGTTCCGTGAGGCCCACACTGCTGACCTCAGGCTCGCAATAGGTGCAGTTAGGGACTTGCTTATAATTTATGGGCTCGACCGGTTTGCCCGCCGCGTGCGTGACCGCAACGATGCCTTCCTCGAGCCCACGTGCGCCAACAGCGGGCTATTCGCAACGATGTCGCCAATGGCGTATACGCCCGGTTCGTCGGTTTGCATATACGGATCGACCTTCACGAACCCCCGCTCCAGTTTGGCGCGCGTCTTCTCCAGTCCGACACTCTGGGTATTCGGCGAACGTCCCACCGCAACCAACAATGTTTCCGCTTCAATGGCTTGGGGTTTCCCGTCAGCTCGAGAGTAGGAGACAGTAACTCCGTTTGCAGTTTTCGCAGCCTTTTCGACCTTGGCTTGAGTTTCGACCGAGATTCCCTGGTGGCGGAACGATTTCTCGAGTTCGGCGGAGATCTCTTCGTCCTCGAGCGGGACGGCGCGCGGCAGCATTTCCAGAATGGTAACCTTGGTGCCAAAGCGCTGAAAGATCGAAGCGAACTCGACGCCCACGGCCCCGGCGCCCATGATCACCATTGACTTCGGGATCGCCTTCAGCGACAGGACCTCCTTGTTGGTAAGAATGGCGCTCCCGTCCGGCTCGAAACCGGGAAACGTCTTGGCTTCAGACCCCATGGCCAGCACAATTTTCGCGGCCTGAATATCTTGCGTCTGCCCCTTGGCATCCGTAACAGTGATTCGGCCCGGGCCAGACAGTCGCCCGTAGCCCTGAATACTCTCCACTTTGTTTTTCTTGAACAGAAACTCGATGCCCTTGACGAGCTTGGTCACCACTTTGGTCTTGCGAGCCTGGATGGCCGCCCAGTCGATCGAGAACTCCTTGCAGATGATTCCGAATTCCTTGCCGTTCTTCAAATAGTCGTAGACGTCGGCATTCAGCAGAAGGTCTTTTGTAGGAATGCAGCCCACGTGCAGACACGTTCCGCCGAACTTGTCATCTTTCTCAACCACGAGCGTTTTGAGTCCCAGTTGTCCGGCGCGAATGGCCGCCACGTATCCGCCCGGGCCGCTCCCGATAATCACCACGTCGTACTTAGGAGTCTCCGCCAATGCCACACCTCCGCAAGAAAGGATTCAGGATTCGGGAGTCAGGAAACGTTGCCTGCGCCCTCCCCCGGTTCTTGGATCTTGAATCCCGGTTGCATCTACCCCTGAAAATTCCAAAGCGCCAATGGTCATCTTACATTACGAATATGGGGGAAACAAGCAAGCGCGGTGCGCGACGCAATCCCCGGCGACGGAGCGGATCGAACCTTCGAGCCACCCGCCCAGGGATGTCGAGATTCAAAGAATAGTGAGCAGTTCTTCAACAGAGATACGAGCTTGGCGGAGAATCGAGCGGAGCAGGGCATGGCTGAGGTCAGCGGTGTGCATGGGCACTGTCACCAGGAGATTTCCACGCTTGAGCTGCAGGTGGCTTCCTTTTTGGCGCACTTCATAGAACCCCAGCCGCTTGAGCGCGGCTACGAGTCTCTTCGGTCGAATGACAGGCAGATCAGGCAAAGGCGTGGACCCTGAAATCGACTTTGAGCGGGAAGCATTCGAGCACGCTTTCCGGGTGAGTCACGCGGGGATCGTCCTCACGTAGCACTTGCCGCAAGTAGGGAAGCCCGTTCTCGAAGCAAGTTTCGAGGTATAACGCAACAGCCTCCGCCAGCATCTTCTTGGCTTCCCGCACGCTGCGTCCTTGCGAAGCGACGTTGACTTCCAGGCAGAGCGAGACGTAATGCTTGCCTTCCCGGAAGACCAGGCCAATGAATTCGAAATGATTCTGATCGTTCGCCATAATTCCGTGCTTGCAGCCCTGTGCGGTGGCATCGGGGCGGTCAGCCCTGCGCTAGCAGAACGATCCCTCTTCGCATGAGCACAAGGACCGCTGGCGCTGCACCGTCCACCGAGCCACTCGAAACTACACTAGCATTCGAATATCGCCTCGTCAAACCCTGGCTGTGTCATTCCGGTATCCTCATTGGGCCTTTTCAATGAATCAACGACCCCCAGGGGCTCAATCAATCAATCCGACATAGGTGCCATTGCAATGCGAATTGGTTAGGTGTACAGTCCGTCGCCGAGGCCTGAAATAGGAGACCGGGCAAGAGGTAATATCGATCACGACAGTATGTCAGAGGGGCTGCCTGCCCCGCAAACAACCAATTCTACCCTCGGAGGCAGCATGAAAGCGCTCCGCTCGCTTCCTGTGCTCATTCTTTTGGCAATCCTCTTTATCTTATTATCCCCATGGACAACTTCAGCGCAGACGTCCGCAGTCCCTGCGCGCGTTATACAACCCGTGGATCATGAGAAGTTGATTACCCTGCAGGGTAATACCCACCCGTTGGCGCGCCCAGAGTTCGATCAAGGCGCCGCGCCCGACAGCCTGCCCATGGAGCGCATTCTGCTGGTTTTGCAGCGCTCCGCCGAACAGGAAACCGCGCTGCGCAAGATGCTGGATGAACAACAGATCAAAGCTTCGCCCAACTTCCACATGTGGCTCACCCCGGAACAGTTTGGCGAGCAATTCGGCCCAGCCGACGCGGACCTCCAAGCCGTCACCGACTGGCTCACCTCGCAGGGTTTCCGCGTAGATCGTGTGGCCGCGGGCCGCACGGTGATCGAGTTCTCCGGCACAGCAGGCACAGTGCGCCAGGCGCTTCACACGGAAATCCACAAGTTCGCGGTAAACGGCGAAGACCACTGGGCCAACTCGAGCGACCCGCAAATCCCCGCCGCGCTAAGAACCGTCGTAGCGGGTTTTGCTTCGCTCAACGACTTCCCCAAGAAGCCGCTAATCCATAGTCTGGGGACGTTCAGGCGATGGAAAGCGACGGGCAAAGTTGAGCCCCTGTTCACCATGGGTATACCCTGTGGTGATCAGGAAACATGTTACTACTTTGCCCTCGGCCCTCAAGACTTTGCCACCATTTACAATGTGATGCCGCTCTTATCGGCTGGAACGGACGGCACCGGGCAGACCATTGCAATCGTTGGCGAAACCAATATCAACCCCCAGGACGTGGCGGATTTTCGCTACATGTTCGGCCTTCCGGCGAATCAACCCAACATCATCTTGAACGGCCCCGACCCAGGGATCAATGCGGATGAGGACGAAGCCGACCTCGATGTTCAATGGGCCGGAGCGGTGGCGCAAGGCGCGACGATTGATCTTGTGGTTTCTGAATCAACCGAGACCACTTCCGGCATCGACCTCTCGGCCCTTTACATCATTGACAACAACCTCGCGCCCGTCATGAGCCTGAGCTACGGTGCCTGCGAGGCTGATCTGGGGACGGGTGGCAACGAGTTTCACTCGATGCTTTGGGAGCAGGCAGCCACCCAGGGTATCACCATCGTGGCGGCCTCGGGGGATTCCGGCTCCGCGGGATGCGATAGCGTACACTTCGGCGAAACGGCGGCTCAGTACGGCTTGGCGGTCAGCGGTCTCGCTTCCACGCCTTTCAATGTGGCCGTGGGAGGAACGGACTTTAACCTCGATACGAGCAACGCGCTCAATTACTGGTCCCTGTGGAACAGCCCCTCCCAGAACTCCGCGAAGTCCTACATTCCCGAGACCACCTGGAACGATTCCTGCGCGGATTCCGGAGGCGAAGGTTGCAACCCCATCCCCTCCACCACCTATCTGGACGACGGCCTGTACCTGCTTGCGGCCGGGGGAGGCCCGAGCAGTTGTACCAATCCATCGGGCACCTTTCCCAACGTCACTTGTGATGGAAATTACGCCAAGCCTTCATGCTATCCTGCGGTGGTAATCTTGGACAGGGGGTCTTCTGCACAGTTTCGCCTTCAACCATCACCGTTAACAACTCCTCCCCCGTGACTGTCACACTTACCGTCACCACGACTGCCCAATGCAGTACCACGCCTCCGCCTGCTCAACTCCGACCTCCTGCAACCCTTCGATTGCCTGTCGCATGGCTCTGGGTGTTTGCTGGTTTCTTGGCGCTGGCGACGCTGACGGCGTTGACTGCGGCCCGCCGTCGTCGGGTGATCTGGCTATTTGGGAGTATGTTACTGGCGTTAGGGGCTTGGATGGCCTGCGGCGGGGGTGGCGGTGGCAGCGGCAACAGCAATTCACCTCCGCCACCGGCGCCTGTCGTGAGCTTCTCACCCAAAAATCTCACCTTTGGGCCGATGAATATGGGTTCGACCAGCACGCCTGAGACTGTGACGCTATCAAACACCGGCAACGCGTCCCTTAGCATCTCGGGCATCGCCCTCGGCGGCGGTGACTCCAGCGCGTTTAGCCAGAGTAACAACTGCGGCAGTAGTGTGGCGGCGGGTGCTGCCTGCACATTTAGTGTGACCTTTTCACCTTTCTTCACTGGGCCCTTCTCAGCGGCCATTACAGTTAACGACAATGGAGTTTTCGGCCAACAGACGATTGAATTGGCCGGTACGGGAACCCCGCAGGCTACACCGCCCGGCAACTATCAGGTTCAGGTAACGGCATCATACGGCGGCGACGTGCATAACGTATCCGTTCCGGTGAACTTACAGTAAAGCTGGGCCGCGCTATGGCAACCAATTCACTCGTTGCGTCCTGAGGGTGCGGCTTGTGAGACGGTCCCTGGGCGTCCGCCCTCAGCTTCGCCTCGAAAGGTGCGAGTTGTTTCCTGCCAGCACATACGGTGAGCGCTCCCACCCATGGGAGAAAAGGCCGGGCCACTTACTACAGTCTGGTGATAGACGATGAATCCAACTGTCGCTTGTTCTCAATTGCTATGCGTTGACAGGGACCCGAAAATCTTATGGAAATGCCCTGGTGCTCCAGGATGTATCTTTTGAAATCGCCGAGGGAGAGATCGTGGGATTTGTTGGGCCGAATGGGGCCGGCAAATCCACCACGATGAAGATCATTGCGGGATTGGTATCCCCCGACTCGGGAGCGACCCGAATCTGCCGCTTCACGCTGGCCAGCGCCCCGCGCAGACCTATTATCTCATCCGTTATTTCTTCTTCCCTTGGAAGTATTTTCTGTGATTGGACTCCCAACTCAGGTTAATGGTCAGCGCTCTCTATAGCTCATCGACTTTGCTCGATCTTTTCCTGGTCGCACTGATAACTTCGGGCTTGGCATTGGCGGCCGGCGTAGGCGTCGTTTGTAAGGCGAGACATCGCAGAATAGCGGACCATACTCCGCAGCCTGGATCGGGATAGGGGGAGCGGTTGCCCGCTCGCCCCTCCCACACCACCGTACGTAGGGAGCCGTATACGGCGGTTCCGTGAGTTAAGCCCGTGAGGGCCGGAGGTTCGATACGCGGTTCGCCGCTGGAGGCTTCGCCGCTCCCAGGTTCCTTTCGGGCTTCACCCGAGGTGAGTTCGACCTCCTGCACGTGGAGAAGAACCCCGGCATTGTGCTTACGGAGAACTTTGCCATGTCTCCCGCCGCCTCGGTGTGCGGTTTGTATTTCGCTCACCCGGAAGCAAGATATTTTGCCGTGGGCAAGATCGATCGCGACCAGGTGGAGGATTACCACCGCCGCAAAGGCATGGACCTCGGCCAGGTGGAGCGCTGGCTTCGCCCCAACCTCAACTACGACCCCGACCTTGAAGACTCCGTGCGCGAAAGCGTGGCGGCGCCTGCCTTGTCCTAACCCGCAGCGGATGTAGGGGGACGGCCTGCCGTCCCTCTGGAGTTTCCACATTTTTCATAGCACTCGTTGGCGGTATGGCCGTTCTCGGCCGTGTCGTGGCGGAAAGCCCGCATCTGTGTCCAACTTAAGCCCCAACCACGACTTCGGCGCTGTGGGTCTCTCGAAGCTCCGGGCGTTTGTTTTCATCAACATTCCCGCTTCGTTCCTCATATTTTTTGTTTGCGGAGGCTGCCTCGAGCGCCGCGTTT
Source organism: uncultured Acidobacteriota bacterium (assembly GCA_963770415.1). Lineage (GTDB taxonomy): Bacteria > Acidobacteriota > Terriglobia > UBA7540 > UBA7540 > CAVROP01. The sequence continues at coordinate 187,057 of CAVYPU010000024.1, read as the reverse complement.
TGGGAGGATTGGGGGTGGCGCAGACATTGTCTTGCATGTCTGCGCCTTGTATGGCCGGCGTGTCGTCTCGCGCTGTGTCGCCGACATGCCAGATTCCTTCTCGTGTCCAAAAAGCGATGTCGGCGCCACCCAGGTGCTTGGGGCGGGTTCGTCGAGGCAATCCGGGGTGGCGCAGACATTGTCTTGCATGTCTGCGCCTCCCTGTATCGGCGTCCTTCCGCAACTGCAGGAGTATTTTCACCTTGCGGTCGATCGCGCGGTCTAGCCCCGCTTCCTGCCGCAGCAGCATCTCCCAAGTCTTCCCCTCCGGCGCGAGGCACGCCTCCCGCTCGATCGCGGCGCGCTCCTGGTTCTGCCGTTCCTCGTACTCGAGCTCTTCCTCGACGCTTGCGATTTCTTCCGCCAGCAGCTTCAACAGTTCCTGCCGGTCCCGTTCCCCGGGCGGGTCGGTCATTCCCAAGGCCTCGCGCACGTACGGCCGGCAGTCTTCCCCGGGACCCTTCGAGGCTATTATCTTGGCCTCTACGAATAGCCCGATCAGCCGGAAAATCAGCATCAGCCGCCACCCCTTGGGGTCCGCGTAATGCTCCGCCAGCACATCCCCCTGGCGCTGCGCGTAGACGCCCTCCCCCACCTCGGCCCGCACGAGCTCGAGATAAGAAAGCGTGCGCCGCAGCATCACCGCGGGGTCGGCCGGGGCCGGCAGGCTGCATAACAGCATCTCGTGCCGCGACGCGTCGAAGGTGGCGTCCGCCATCTCGCGCCGCCGCCGGTGCTGCCGCTCCTTGATTGCCTCGAGCGCGCGCCGCTTCAGGCCCGTCTGCATGCGCTCCAGCCGCTCGCGCCGCCAGTAGAGCCATGCCAGGTCCTCGACCTGTTGATCGAAAAGCGTGTCGCCCGCATCGAAGGCGCTGCCGAGCTCCGCCCGCAGAGCCTCGAAGCGCTCCGGGTCTTCGCCCAGCGCCTTGAGCGCCTGCCGCTGATTGGCGGCCGAAACGTAACCGCCATGCTTCAAAGCGTTGAACTTGGAATTCTGCTTCGAGGCCGCCTGGCGCGGCCCGGTCGAGCGCCGCGAGTTGGCCCGCGCTGCCTCGAGAAGTTCAGTTGTAAGCCGGGGTGATTTGCGTAAAGACACGATTCCTCCTGAAACGGAAAGTGATGAGGACGGGAGAAGAACTCCCCCGCCTGCCGGGTAAGACACCCCAGTAGCCTACTACAGAGCCCGGCCCCTGTCAAGAGACAGGATGTCACACGCCTAGGCCAGGGAAGGTGGCACGGGCATTCCTTCGCTACGCTCAGGACCGGCTCTGCCCGTGCGCACGGCCAAGATGGCCGTGCCACAATGTGCGGCGGGCTGGCGCAGACCTCTGCCGTTTGAGGTCTGCGATTTCGCGAAGCGAAACTCTTAGAGGTGATGGCCGATGCCCAAAAAACGGTTCGCTGCCGCGAACCTCCGAGACATCAAAAATCGGATGTCTGCGCCAGCCCCGCATGGAAGCGGGGTAGCGCGGAGGTATTTGGCTCCGAGACAAATTCCTCCGCGGTTCTTTCTTATTGCCTGGCAATGAACAGGTCGAGATTCAGATTTTGCGGGCCGCAGAGGAATCCGTCGGTTGACGGATACCTTTGCGCTACCCACCATCCGCACGTTGCCACATTACTGTCCGCCTGCCTCGGTTTTCCAGGACCATCCAAGGTTACTTCTGCTATACTCCCTCCTCTGTTGTTGAGAAAGTCACTTATATGCTCTTTAAAGCCATTAGCGCGGCCGTTTTCGGCATTGACGCTTACCTGGTCGAAGTTGAGGTGGATATTTCCGCCGGCCTGCCCAACTTCACGACCGTAGGTTTGCCCGACGCCGCGGTGCGCGAGAGCCGCGAGCGCATCAAGTCCGCCATCAAGAATTGCGGCCTGGAGTTTCCCTTCCAGAACGTCACGGTCAACCTCGCCCCGGCGGACGTGAAGAAGGAGGGCTCCGGCTTCGATCTTCCCATCGCGCTGGGCATCCTCGGGCACCACGGGCGCCCTCTTAAAACCCGACCTCAAGAACACCTTGTTTCTGGGTGAGCTTTCGCTCGATGGCGGCCTGCGGCCCATCAAGGGCGCGCTCTCGATTGCCGCCATGGCGCGGCAGAAGGGCATCACGCGCATCGTCCTGCCGTTCGAGAACGCCTGCGAAGCGGCAGTGGTCGAGGAGCTGCGGGTTTACGGCTTGCGCTCGCTACCGGAGGTGCTCGACTTCATCAACGAGACGCGCGAGTTCACGCCGGCCAAGGTGGATAGCGCCGCGCTTCTCGCGCAAGCCAGCCAATACAGCGTCGATTTCCACGACGTCAAAGGCCAGCTTCACGCCAAGCGCGCCATTGAAGTGGCCACGGCCGGAGGCCACAACATCCTGATGATCGGCCCGCCGGGCGCGGGCAAAACGATGCTGGCCAAGCGCATTCCCACCATTCTGCCGCCGCTTACTTTCGATGAGGCCATCCAGACCACCAAGATTCACAGCGTGGCCGGGCTGCTCGAAGCGGGCGGTGGCCTTGTGGGCACTCGCCCCTACCGCTCTCCCCATCACACCATTTCGGACGCCGGGCTGATCGGCGGCGGCGCCATTCCCCGCCCGGGTGAAGTGAGCCTGGCGCACAACGGCGTGCTCTTCCTCGACGAGCTGCCGGAGTTCCAGCGCAACGTGCTTGAGGTCCTTCGCCAACCCGTCGAGGACGGCACGGTCACCATCTCGCGGGCCGCCATGTCGCTGACCTTTCCGTCGCGCTTCATGCTGGCCGCCGCCATGAACCCCTGCCCCTGTGGCTTTTTTAACGATCCTTCGCGCGAGTGCACCTGCACGCCGCCGGTTATTCAGCGTTACGTCTCGAAGATCTCGGGGCCGCTGCTCGACCGCATTGATATCCACATCGATATGCCCGCGGTCCGCTTCCAGGAGCTGCGGCAGGACTCGGGCGGGGAGAGCTCCGAGGTGATTCGCGAGCGCGTCATGAAAGCGCGCCAGCGCCAGTTGCGCCGCTTTGCGGGCGAGAAAATCTACAGCAACGCGCAAATGAGTTCGCGGCAGATTCGCAAGTATTGCAACATCTCCGCCGACTGCGAGCGGCTGCTCGAAAGCGCCATGACGCGCCTGGGCCTGAGCGCCCGCGCCCACGACCGCATCCTGAAAGTGGCGCTCACCGTCTCCGACCTCGCCGAGGCAGACTCCATCGGCACCGACCAGATCTCCGAAGCCATCCAGTACCGCTCGCTCGACCGCAATTACTGGACGTGAGAAGTGCAGTGGCTAGCAAGGATTTCTCACCAATACCAGGGAGCTTGCGGAAGGGCGGGGCTGAAGCCCCGCCCTTCCAAGATGCCCCGTTATTACGGCGTTTTTTGTCATAAAGTACTAAACGAAATCCTGTCCAATCAGACGCTCGATGCGTTTGCGAATAGGGGGGTGGGTGGAAAAGAGGCTGGAGAAGACGGCGCCGGTGGTGAGCGGCTGGCAGATGTACATGTGCGCCATCGAGGGCGAAGCCTGCATGGGAATCCGCTTCGACCATTGATCGATCTTGCTGAGCGCGCGCGCCAGACCCTGCGGATTGCCCGTGATGCGCGCGCCGGTGGCGTCGGCCTCGTACTCGCGCGAACGGGAAATGGCGAGTTGGATGAGCGTGGCGGCAAGCGGCGCCACGATCATCATGGCAAGGGCGGAGAAGATTCCGCCGCCGCGCCTGTCGTTACTGCGGCCTCCGCCAAATCCGCCGAAGAGTTCGCCCCAATAGACCATACGCGCAACCAGCGTAATTGCACCGGCCAGCGTAGCCACCACGGCGCTGATCAGGATGTCGCGGTTCTTCACGTGGCCGAGTTCGTGGGCGAGCACGCCCTCGATTTCCTGGTCGTCGCAAATGTCCAGGATGCCAGCCGTGACTGCCACCGAAGCGTGGCTGGGATTGCGGCCCGTGGCGAAGGCATTGGGCGAATCGGTGGAAATGTAATAAATCTTGGGCACCGGAAGGTTCGCTTTGGCCGCCAGACGCTCCACAATCTGGTAAATGCGCGGATTCTCCTCGCGCGCAATCGGCTTCGCGCCGCTCATCTTCAGCGCAAGCTTGTCGGAAAAAAAGTAGCTGAACAGGTTCATCCCCGCCGCCAGGACCAAGGCAAACGTCAGCCCTCGCTGCCCGCCCCAAAGCTCTCCAATGGCCAGCAGCAAGCCGGTCATCCCCGCAAGAAGAATGGTTGTTTTCAGATTATTCCACATAACTTTAGGCTCCTAGCTTCCCTAACAGCGCAGCTCACTTTATTAGATGCTCGATCGACTTCCCATGATTAACGTCAACTCCAGTCACGGAGCAAACGAACTCGAGGGAAATCCTTTGCGAAGACCCGGTGCAGCTTTTCGTCCGCAGTAAGAAGATCGCAGCTCTCCCTTTGGGCAAGACTTACGTAGAGGCAATCGTAAACCGGATGATGCTGCCGAAAGGCGAGGCTCAAGGCCTGTCCGATAAGCTCCTGAACTGCGCTAAATTTGAACTCTATCTTCTCGAATCCATCGAAAAGACCTAGGGCAGTGGCCCGGTCCAGATCACCGCGCTGAGTTCGTTTCCACAAAGAGTTGGCGATTTCGACAGGAAGAATTTCAGGCGCCAGAAGTCCTAGTTCGCCGATCTTCGCCGAATCCAAAATGGCTCGGGCTTTTCCAGTGTCTGGCTCAACAAAAAGCCATTTCGCAGCTACACTCGCGTCGATCACAAGGTTCATCGTGTGTCCCGGTCTTCTCGGATCAATTCCCACATCTCATAATTCACGGGGAACTTCTTTGAGACTTCCTCCCGAAGGCGGTCCAGCTTGAGAATCGCTCTTTTCATGCGGCGCCGCCGCTCGGATTGCTGAGCCTCGTTCCCCAAGACCACAAGCAGCTCCGCGTTCAAACTCCGCTTATGGCGTTTCGCCCTCTCCTGGAACTGCTTGTAAGTTTCTTCTGGAATATTCCGCAACGTATAATTAGCCATACTACCTCCGCTCTCTGGTATGCCTCCTTCCCGTCCTTCCCACAACCCGGCGGCTATCGGCTGTCCCGGTCTTCACGAATCAGGGCGACACTTTCCGGTTGGTTAGGATAGTTGTGCCCGATCCCGTTCCAGAGCTTATCAATCCTCTTGATCGCCTTGGCAGCGTGCCGCCGGCGGCGGTTCATTTCAGCCTTGCCCGCGAGAAGGCTCAGGATCTCGGCGTTGATACTGCGCCGATTTTGCTTCGCGTCCTGTTGGAGTTCGGCGTAGTCTTTCTCCGGGATGTTACGAACCGTCAGGTTGGCCATCCTCCCTCCGCCATTGTAATGATATCATTTTGATGTCATTTTTCAAACGGCCATGCGGAGGAGTCAGAAAGCAGGGGGCGGTTTACGAACCGTACCTATGAACCTTGCCGTGTCGCCAAGCATGAACGCACGCGCAAGCTCGTTGCCGGACACGGACTTCATAGGGCGATTTCCAGTATCTGGTCCTTGGGGGCTTGCTCCGGCGGGCCGACTTCCACATCCAGACAGGCCTCGATGGCTTCGTGGACGTTGGCGGAGATCCACCGCTCATCGCTGGGCCTGTCTTTGCATTGCTTCTCGGAGCAGTCCATTGAGTCGGGTCTGATAGCCTTTCCCCTGAGATCTGAGCCACGCCAGGACATCCGCGTCGATCCGAATCGTCAGCGGTTTCTTGATCGGACGGTAGAATTTCCCCACCTCGGCCCGATCCCAATGGGCCAGCGGCGGTGCATCCTTAAGGTCGATCTCCGAATCTTTCATGCGGGCCAACGCCCGGATTTCCTTGGCTTGCTTCTTAGTGAGCTTGCTCATAGATCATCCTTTCGCGAGGTGTCGCTTTGCGGGCCGAAATAATCCGTATCACTACCTCCCCCTCTCCCTCGTCATAGGTATGGGCAACCAAAAGGACAGCCATGCCGCCCACTAATCCCAGAGTCTGCTAGCGCTCCTCGCCTTCCACGATGCGATCCCGGACGCTTACGGCTGAGGGGTCTTCGAATACGAGTTTTGCAGTCTCAAAACTGACCTTGTGCTTGGCAAGGTTGCTCCGGCTCTTGGCTTCGCCCCATAAGATACGCATGGGTACCTACGAGTTCGTAGCTACAGTTTAGCAGCTACATCCGGGAGTTGTCAAGGGAGTGGAGGGGTCGGTAGTGTCTCAGTTTGAAGTAGAGGCGGCTTTACGCCGCCATTTGGCGAGGTAAACTCGCCGCTACGAATTCAAACTGAGGGTAGTGGTGCATTCCCGAGGTGGCATGGCCATCCTGGCCATGCATCGCACGGGCAGGATGCCCGTGCCACCGCAAAGCGCACCACTACCAAACTGAGACACTACTGAGGGGTCAGGAAGCAGGGGGCGGTTTACGAACCGTACCTATGAACCTTGCCGTGTCGCCAAGCATGAACGCACGCGCCAGACGGAGGGGGGTGAATCATTCCAATACTTTGTCCTTGCCCGTGGACTCCGGCTGGTCAATATCCACGGAGAGGCAGGCCTCGATCGCTTCGTGGACGTTCGCCATCAGCTCTTCCATGGTTTCGCCCTGCGTGGCACAGCCGGGGATGGCCGGGACTTCAGCCCAGTACCCGCCTTCCTCTGCTTTGTGAACTACAACCTTGATCTTCAAGGTGCCTCCTGCGCCCACGCCGCATCCCTTAACCCTATTGTAGTATTGAACCCATCAGGGGGGCGGCAAGTCTTCCGCCACGTGGACACCGAGCCGCCTTTGCGTTACGCTGCGCGGCGATGAATGCCCATTAACTTGACATTTACAATGTCCGTATCCAGTTGGGCTAGGTGACTCTTGAATATGTGGGTGCGCGGCTCAATGCTGATCTCGTGTTCGTACCCAGCCCCCTCCACATCATCGAACCAGATCGCCATCGTGATCGGGGCAACAACACGTCTAGGGAAGAAATGCTTTTCCAAGAACCGCTCGTTCGTTGGCTCGTCGTTCGAGAATTCGCGGAATTGTACCTCCGCGCTCTGGCCGGGTGCGAGGTACTCGAGCGGAACGAACCGTGTTTCGTGCGGTGTAGCGAAGGTCTCGCCTTCTCCAAACACCTGTCGAACTGGCTGCACTCTTACGTTCAACGCGCACGCCGCACCTACGTTTTGAACCTTAAGGACGTGGTTCCCCGGGGCCTCCTCGAAGATCGGGACCACGACAGGGCGCAACGAGATCTCATTTTGCCGCACCATCGCACGCTTTAGTTCGGAAGTCTCCGCAGTGTATTGTTCGGTCGCCCAAGTGTACCTTCGTACCAAATAAGCCGTGTAGCCCAGCACGATTGTTTGCGCCCCGAGCACAGCGACCTGAACCAATTCGACGTAACTCATTGCACCCTCCTGCGACGAAGATGGTCACACTGGGAGATTTGCCACGCTGGTTTCAATTCGAACTCGGCCAGCCGTTCACAGTTGCGCTAGGCCTTTGCCGCCTTCACCTTGGCCCGCTCGAAGGTCATCGTTCCTTTTTTCAGGTCCGCGTCAACTTCGATCGTTTCGCTGGGCAAAACCTCGCCGTCGAGGAGTTTCATGGCCAGCGGATCCTGGATGAGGCGCTGGATGGCGCGCTTCAGCGGGCGTGCGCCGAACTGCGGGTCGTAGCCTTCGCGGAAGAGCAAGTCGTGGGCGCGCGGGGTCAATTCGATCTGGATCTTGCGCTCACCCAGCAGACGCTTCAAATACTCGAGTTGCAGGTCGATGATCTTCTTGATGTTCTCCTTGCCCAGCGGGTTGAAGATCACGATCTCATCCACGCGGTTCAGGAACTCGGGACGAAAGTGTTCGAGCAGCGCCTCATGTATTCGCTTCTTGAGGGCGTCGGAAATCGCCGCAGGCTCGTCGCCGCCGCGGCCGTTCATCGCCTCGTAAATGTAGGTGCTGGCGATGTTCGAGGTCATGATGATGACGGTGTTCTTGAAATCCACGGTGCGGCCCTTGCCGTCGGTCAGGCGGCCCTCATCGAGGATCTGCAGAAAGATGTTGAAGACGTCGGGGTGCGCCTTTTCGATTTCGTCGAATAGCAGAACGGAATAAGGCCGGCGGCGCACTTGTTCGGTGAGTTGCCCGCCCTCTTCATATCCTACGTAGCCCGGCGGCGCGCCGATCAGCCTCGCCACGGCGTGCTTCTCCATGTATTCCGACATGTCGATGCGCAGCATGGCGTGCTCGTCGTCGAAGAGGAATTCCGCGAGCGCCCGCGCCAGTTCCGTCTTGCCCACGCCCGTCGGTCCAAGGAAGAGGAACGAGCCGATGGGCCGTTTGGGATCGGAGAGGCCCGCGCGGCTGCGCCGCACGGCGTTCGAGACCAGATTCAGCGCCTCTTCCTGGCCCACCACGCGCATTCGCAGGCGGTCTTCCATCTGAACGAGCTTGGCCACTTCGCCCTCAAGCATCTTCGACACCGGGATGCCGGTCCACTTTGAGACCACGCGCGCTACGTCCTCCTCGTCCACTTCTTCTTTCAGCATGCGGCCCGCTTTCTGTACGGCCTCGAGCTTGGTGTTCACGGCAGCGAGCTGCTTTTCGAGCGTTACGAGCTTGCCGTAGCGGATCTCCGCCGCCTTGTTCAGATCGCCCGCGCGCGTCACGCGCTGTTCCTCGAGCTTCGCCTGCTCGATCTCTTCCTTGAGCTTGCGGATTTGGGAGATGACTTCCTTCTCCGCTTTCCAGCGCAGCTTGAGCTTGGACGACTCTTCTTTGAGCTCAGCAAGTTCCTTTTCGAGCGCCGCGAGACGCTCGCGCGAGGCCGGATCGTCCTCCTTGCGCAGCGCCTGCCGCTCGATTTCGAGTTGGGTGACGCGGCGTTCGATCTGGTCAATTTCCGAGGGCATGGAGTCGATCTCGATGCGCAGGCCGGAAGCGGCCTCGTCAATCAGGTCGATGGCCTTGTCGGGCAGGAAGCGGTCGGAGATGTAGCGGTTCGAGAGGACGGCAGCGGCGACGATGGCGGAGTCCTTGATGCGCACGCCGTGGTGAACCTCGTAGCGCTCCTTGAGACCGCGCAGGATGGCGATGGTGTCCTCGACGCTCGGCTGCCCAACCATGACGGGCTGGAAGCGGCGCTCGAGCGCGGCATCCTTCTCGATGTATTTCTTGTACTCGTTGAGCGTGGTGGCGCCGATGCAGCGCAGTTCGCCGCGCGCCAGAGCAGGCTTCAGCATGTTTGAAGCGTCAATCGAGCCTTCCGCCGCGCCCGCGCCCACCAGCGTGTGCAGCTCGTCGATGAAGAGGATTACCTGGCCGCTCGACTCTTCGATTTCCTTGAGCACGGCCTTTAAGCGGTCTTCAAACTCGCCCCGGTACTTCGATCCGGCCACGAGCGCGCCGAGGTCGAGCGCCACGAGGCGCTTCGATTTGAGCGACTCCGGCACATCGCCCGCCACTATGCGCTGCGCGATGCCCTCGACGATGGCCGTCTTGCCCACCCCCGGCTCGCCGATCAGCACGGGATTGTTCTTGGTCCGCCGCGAAAGCACCTGGATGACTCGCCGCACTTCGTCGTCGCGGCCGATCACCGGGTCGAGCTTGCCGCGCCGCGCGAGTTCGGTCAGGTCGCGCGCGTAGCGTTCGAGTGCCTGGTACTTGTCCTCGGGGTTCTGGTCGGTCACGCGCTGCGTCCCCCGCACCGAGACCAGGGCCTTCAGGATGGCGTCGTGAGTGACTCCGAGGTGCGCCAGAATGCGGCCCGCGGCGTCCTTTGTGTTCCTCGCGAGAGCCAGGAACAGGTGCTCGGTCGAGACGAATTCGTCCTTGAACTGCTCGGTTTCTTTCGAAGCCTGGTCGAGGATTTCCTTGAGTCCAGGCGAAAGATAATGGTCCGCCGAGCCGCCCACCTTGGGCAAGCCTTCGATCGCCTTCTCGGCCTCTTTCGCGACCGAAGCGGGCGATACCCCGAGCCGGGACAGAAGGCTTGGGACAATGCCCTCCTTCTGCTCGAGCAGGGCGATCAACAGGTGCAGAGACTCGAGTTGCTGGTTGCCGTAACGGCCTGCAACATCCTGCGTGCCCTGCAGGGCCTCCTGCGCTTTTATCGTGAATTTGTCAAATCGTGTCGCCATGTTGAAAACTCGAAAAGTGAAATTCGAATATCGAAACTACCCCTCTCCCCCTTGGGGGAAAGGGTGGCTCGCGACGGCGGTTTCATCAGCCGTCCCGGGACAGATGAGGGGGTCGCTCAGTTAAAAGTGCTCGCCAAGCCACCCCACAGTTTACCCAGAAACAGCTTAGAAAAACAAACCGCGCCGGGCCGCCTGGGCGACCTTGGCGCGGTCTGGAAATGGGGGGTGGGCAAGCCGTCGCCGAGGTCTTCACTCGCGCCTTGCCCACTCGTGCCGGACCACCTTAGTTCTTGGTGACGTCGATCTTGATGGTCTTCGGCTTCGCCTCTTCGCGCTTGGGCATCGTCAGGGTAAGCAAGCCGTCTTTGAACTCAGCCTTCACCTTATCGGAGCTGATGGAGTTAGGGAGCGAGAAGCTGCGAGCGAAGGATCCATAGGAGCGCTCAACGCGGTGGTAGTTCTGCTCCTTGACCTCTTTTTCGAACTTGCGCTCGCCTTTGAGATAGAGCGTGTTGTCCTCGACCCTCACCTCCACGTCCTTGGCATCCACCCCGGGCAGTTCCGCCTTCAGCACAATCGCGTCCTCGGTTTCGTAGATGTCAACCGGAGGCGCCCAAGATCGCGTCGAGAGTTCCGTCTCACTCGTCTGGGGTGAGAACGCTGCCTGGAACAGACGATCAAAGTCCCTCTGCGCCGTAACCAGATCCCTGAATGGTTCCCATCTAACAATAGCCATGTCCTTAAACCTCCTTGAATTTTCTTCCAATATCTTAGTAGATGCATATCATATAAGTTGAGTTACATGTTGTCAACACTTATTTTTATTTTGTTTTCAACTGCTTATGAATACTAATGGTTTCAATAAGATCCCAACTAGCTCTCTTCTTTACCAAATCCTAGGGGTCTGCCATGTCGTGAGCCACGCCCCCAGATACATGAAGATCACAGGCATTAGCACAGGGTAGGGCAAGCCCTCCCCTACCCGAGCAGCGCACCCAAGGAAAATTGGGCCTCGACGCTTGGGGTTACTCGCGCCACGCAAGCCGGTAAAGAGGTATAATCCGGTTTTGTCAAATCCTGTTTGGGCGACTTGAAAACCAGCGAAAGTGAAAGTATGTGAGCGAAGCCGGAGATCCTGGTTCGAGAGCTTATGCTATGTTCTGAGGGGTATCCATGGGCCTGTGGCCCACCCGCGGGAATGAAGATCGCCCACAAAGTCACCCCCGCGAAAGCGGGGGTCCAAGTCGCCTAAATGGATTTCCGCTTGCGCGGGAATCACGTATTTGAGGGTGATTTTCGGGGGAGGCAACGGATGATCAAACACTTTCTCGCTGTCGCTGCCACGGGGGTTCTAGGTTTCGTATTCCCGTTTTCCGCAAAGGCTGATCTAAAAGTGGGCGACCGGGCGCCGGACTTCGCGCTGCCGGACCAGAAGGGCGCCACTATACGGCTCAGCGATTTCAAAGGGAGGAAAAGCGTGGTTCTGGCGTTTTACATCAAGGCCAGCACACCTGGTTGAACGAAGGAGCTCAAGGCGTATCAGGCTGATATCGCCAAGTTCGAAGCGAGTGGTGCGCAGGTAATCGGAATCAGCCTGGACAAGCCCCAGGCCAACAAGGAATTCGCCACCAAGCTTGGCGCCACGTTCCCGATCCTCAGTGATCCGGGCAAGGATACCACCAAGGCTTACGGCGTCCTCAATATGACCCGGCTATTCGCGAACCGAGTCACTTTTGTGATCGACAAGAATGGAGTGATCCAGCACATCGACAAGGGGTCCGACGCGCTTGATCCCAACGGCTCCTATGGGGCTTGTAGTCTTCTGGAGCACAAGAGACAGTAACGTGCACTGTCGGGCCAGATCGTGTCACATCAGAACTTGCTGAGGGACCTGGTGGGTGTTTACGGCGAGCTTAGTCGAAATCAATTTCCTTGATCTTGGCGAGGGGCAGCGAAAAATCGAAGACATGTTCGCTCGCGGGATTATATTGGTCGGTGATACCAAGGAATCGGACTTCCACGGGCTGAGTAGTCGGCATTAGGAACTTGCCATCCTGGACCTGGCCATTGCGCAGGTTTAACTTCAAGTGTTCGTCTTGAATCTGGACGCTCGCAATCTTCGAGATATCGACATCGTCGGCGCTGCCGTTGTCGAGAAGCACAGCAAAACTCGTGGTAGGGGGAATCGACTCGAGCAGCGAGCCACGCCCGCCGGGCGGGTAGAAATCGAGGTAGGCGTCGTAGACGACCGTGGCTTTACCCGACAGGTCTGCCACCGTGGCCTTAAAGCCAAACCGTTTCCAAAGCTCGACGATCTGCTGCCGGGCGCCGGGGTTGGCCGTTTCGACGCGGTAAGGCAGGCTCCCCTTGTTCAGGCGAACAATTTCTACTCGCCTGTCTTTCTGTTCGAAGTGTTTGTAAACTACGAAAGAGGAATCCTCGCTGATCACGATAGCGCCAGACTGCACGATGACTTGTCTTCCCTGTGCATTCATCTGGTAGATGTTATCGGCCCGCGAGAGTGAAGCCAGGCTTAGAAGCAATACGAGCAAAAACGGTGTGGTTCTCACCCGGAGTCTCCGCAAATGAAAAGGCCCCGCCGCGATAGTTTTCCACTCGCACTGCGGGGCCCGAGGATGTTGTAGCAAGGCTAGCTCTTCTTCTTTTTCTCTTTCTTGTACTCCGTGGGTACGGTGCTCTTGAGTTGATCGATGCTGCCTTGTGCGGCTTGCGCCCATTGGCCGTTGGGCTGCAGCTTCAAGTAAGTCTCAAACGCTTCGATGGTGCCAGGAACGGTGACCACCGAGCCATCCGGCTTTGTCTCCGCCTTACCCAGCAGAGCCATCCCGTACCAATAGAATGCGCTGGCGTTGTTGGGATCGAGGTCGATGGCCTTCTTCAGGGCTACACTGGCGTCGTCCATCTTGCCCTGATTGACCATGACCACGCCCAGATTGTAATAATAACCGGATGCCCCCGCGGGGTTGGCGTCGGCAGCCTTTTGGAACTCCACTTTGGCGTCATCGATCTTTCCCATTTCAGCATACACACTGCCAAGGTTGTTGTGCAGGGTGGGTTCATTGGGACTCAACGCCAAGGCCTTCTGATAAGTTTCGACGGCCTTCTGCTGGTCCTGCTTCCGGGCGTCCAGGCTGGAATCCGTTTTTGCAGCGGCCCCATAGGCATCCGCCATTCGAGCCAGCACAACCGGAACGTTCTTTTCCTTCGCGAACGGCAGAGCCTTCTCGAACATCGCCGCCGACTCGGCGAAGTGCTTTTGATTATATAGAGTCACAGCTTCGTCGAAGGTCTGCTTCAAGCCCACGAACTGCTTCTGATCCTTGGTGTCCTGCTCCACCTTCTTTGCCGTATCAGGGTTGGCCATCGCGGTCTGACGGGCATTGGTTTTTTCCTTGGCCATGTCAAAGTCAACGGTATCCGGTCCGCCGATGCCCACTTTTTGGGTCACAGTGAAAACCCTCTGGCCGGAAGGGCTGATGAGCGTGATCTTGTAATCAGTGGGGGTAAGGCCGATGTAGACGTACTCGCCTTTCTTATTAGTCTTGGTGTGTTGGACCCAGTTCATCTCTGTCCGTTCCACCTGGATGGTGTATCCGGCCAGTGGTTTTCCATCTTCACCCGTACATTTACCCTCGATTCCCCCAGTTTGCGCGAGTGCGGAAACTGCAAACACCAGAGCTGCCATCCCGGCCGCTACAACAACCAGTTTCCGCACCAATGAACTATACATAAATGCCTCCTCCATTCGTATCCAAACATTACATCTTAACGCCACTTGGGACCCCGCTCAATCCCCTTCGAAAGATAAGGGAATACCTAACCCGGGAAGGGACGACAGCCCACCTTTTGGCACCGTTGCCTAGCCCCCAAGGAGCCCGGCTACATACTTGCTTTCCGTGAGGGTGTAAGAGCTTCACCGCAGCCCGTGGCCCAATGCAGAATAACCCCCAAAGAACCAACTAATGATACCGCAATAAAATCGAAAATCAAGTGTGGCAAAAAGCCCGAGAAGCTAAGGCGTGGAACCAACTCGCCGCCCGTAATGCGGTCGCTCAGCATAAGGGATGGGGTCTTCGACCCCTGCTTCCTCGAAGGCTCGAAGCCGCAATGCGCAACTGTCGCAGACACCGCAGGCCGCGTCCTCAGCCTGGTAGCACGACCACGTGCACGCGAACGGTGCACCCAGATCCATGCCACGTCGGACAATTTCGCTCTTTCGCATGTGGATGACCGGCGTGACGATTTCAAGTTGTGTCTCCGGCTTCGTGCCTGCAGCAATCACGCGGTTGAAGGCTTCATAATAAGCAGGACGGCAATCGGGGTAGCCGGAACTGTCTTCCTCAACCGCGCCAACAAAGATCTTGCGCGCGCCCAGAACCTCTCCCCAGGAAACGGCGATGGAAAGAAAGTGGGCATTGCGGAAAGGTACGTAGCTGGAAGGAATACCCTTACGGTCCAGATCCGCCGGCTCAACGGCCACGGCAAGGTCAGTCAACGAGGAACCCCCAATCTGCTTGAGGTGGTCAAGATGGCACACCAAGCGATGCTGGGCGTGGTAGAAATCTGCCAAGGAGTTGAAGGACTCGAGCTCTCGCGCCTCGGTCCGCTGGCCGTAAGCAACATGTAGCATCGCCAGGCGGTAATCAAGATTGGCAATGGCCGTCGTGACGCAGCTATCCATACCTCCGCTGGCGAGAATGACGGCGAGCGGCTTGTCCGTAGTCTGATGTCCGTGGTCCGTTGTCATTCGCTTCGGTGGTTTTCTCTGCGCGCTTTGTGATTGTAAAGCTACAAAAGGGTGTGGAACGAAGCTCTCAGTGATCTCTGTGTTTCGATCTTTGCTGGCGCGACATGCGAAGATGTCTGTCTTCTGCCTTCCGCCTTCTGCTTTCTGCTTTCTTTCCCCTACACTCCTCGCGCCTCAGGTTCCCAGATGAACTTGTGAATTTGCAGTCCCAGCCGCACATCCAGGGCATCGCGAAGTATCCAAGCGGCAAGCTCGCGAGGCGATAACTGGCCGAAAACCGGCGAGAAAATCACTTCATCGACGCGCTGACGCAGTTTGTGCCCGGTAAGGAATTCACGCGCGTATCGGTAGTCCCCTTCATCGAGTATTACAAACTTGATCTGATCTTTCCTTTCGAGGCTATCCAGGTTGTCAAAATAGAATTTACCCTCCTCGCCGCTTCCTGGGCATTTCACGTCCACCACTTTAACGACCTGGCGCGGCAATTGAGCGATACTGCGCTCCCCGCTGGTTTCAACCAGCACACGGTAGCCCTCACTGAGCAGGCGGTCGGTTAAGGGATACACTTCCTGCTGGAGAAGGGGTTCGCCGCCCGTTAACTCCAGCAACTTGCCCCCCAAATCGTGAACTTTCGCAAGCACTTCTTCAACCGACATCTTCTGCCCTCCGTGGAAGGCATAAGCGGTATCGCACCAACGACAGCGCAAATTGCAGGCTGTGAGCCGCACAAAAAGACAAGGAAGGCCGGCATAGGTCGAACTCGCCCTGAATCGATTTGAAAATTTCGGTGATTACCATGGACTCCCCGCCGCCCTTTAAGGCACTTCGCTTGGCCTCATCCATTCTACCTGATTTCTCCATTCCCGAGGGCCCGCAGTGCCGGTGATTCCGTCAAGTAGTGTCTCAGTTTGGTAGTGGTGCGCTTTGCGGTGGCACGGGCATCCTGCCCGTGCGATGCATGGCCAGGATGGCCATGCCACCTCGGGAATGCACCACTACCCTCAGTTTGAATTCGTAGCGGCGAGTTTACCTCGCCAAATGGCGGCGTAAAGCCGCCTCTACTTCAAACTGAGACACTACCTTCCGTCAAACCAGCTTGTCATTTCCACGCAAGCGGGAATTCAGTCTTGTACTTGCCACGAGGACCCCGCTCGCGCGAAGTTGACGAAGGTAGGCCAGCTCATGTTTCTTCAATTGGACCGGGGGCTGATTCACTCCCAGCATGTGAGCACGCGTTCGAGTTGTTTTGAGAAGTTCCGTACCAGGCGGCTAATTCTCTGAAATTCCGCACGGGTTCTCATCCGCAATTTGTGCCTTCATGAGAATCCTCCCAAAGTGGGAAAAATTTGACCCAAATAAGGAATTGGCAACATAAAGGTGGTAATCTGAAAAAAATATGGCATAATTAGTCTCGGGCGAAACTTCTTCTAATCTATTGCTGGGGCTCCGTTTGAGTTGACGGGAATATTATCTTTGGAGGGGTGTACGCGTTGGCATGAGGATTGCATCAAATTAGACAGGCGCGCGAGGAGCCGGCTATGATGACTCAGGATGAGCTGGGAAAGATCCGCGAGCAGAACGAAGCTGAAGATACATGGCGGAAGTATTCACGCCATATAGTGGCCGACCTGCTGGAGGGCTGCGCAATTTGCGGCGCCGTCCGTGAAAGAGATCACTTAGTCCGCTGCCGTTGGTGCGAAGACGTCTACTTCTGCAAGCAGGGTGTCTGCTCCCAGCAGCATCAGGCTGAGATGCACCCCGCCGTAGCCTTCTGGACGTGGTGAGAAGAAGGAGTCAGAAGCCAGAATGAGTCCTCCTGAATTCCTTTTGTCGCTTGTCACTCGTAGCTACGCTTACGGCCGGTAGGTCGCCGAAGTTGTATCAGTTTCCCAAACCGTAACGCCGCACACCGTCAATCCCTGGTTCTTCACCTGCGCTTCGATTCCGTCGCAAAAATATCTGGCAAGGTTCTCCGCCGAAGGATTCAATCGGTCGAAAGGCGGGATGTCGTTGAGAAAGCGGTGGTCGAGTTTTTCGACCAATCCCTTAATTGCCCCGCGCAATTCGACAAAATCCATGAGCAGTCCCGCCGCGTTGAGTTTTTCCCCGGCCAGCGTGACGCGCACTTTGTAGTTGTGTCCGTGAACGTTCTCGCACTTGCCCTTGTATTCGCGCAACGCGTGGCCCGCGGCGAACGTGCAATCAGCGGAGATTTCGTACATCAGAGTTTCCTTTGGTCAGGGGCCAGCGACAGCCCCCTGTCCCTAGTCCCTAGAACTTAGTCTCGCATGAAACCCTTCACGTCATCCAGCCGATTCGTCATTCGATATCGCGGCAGGCTTTCGAGGAAAGTTTTGCCGTATTGTTTGCGCATCATGCGATGGTCGAGGATGGCAAGGACTCCGCGGTCCGTCTGGCTGCGGATCAGCCTTCCAAAGCCCTGTTTCAGCGCCAGAACGGCCTGCGGCACCTGATAATCCATAAATGCGTTGCCGCCCTCTTCATTGATCTGCCGGATTCTCGCGGCGATGACCGGGTCGGAGGGGACGGCGAAGGGCAGCCGGTCGATCACCACGGCGCTCAACTGCTCGCCTTGCACGTCCACGCCCTGCCAGAAGGAACTTGTGCCAAACAGCACGGCATGGGGCGTGTTGCGGAAGCGGTCGAGCATTTCGGTGCGCGGCATCGAGCCTTGAATCAGCAAGGGGTAGCGCACCTCGGGGCGCACACGCTCGAAGACCTCGCGCATCTGCTGGTGGGAGGTGAAGAGCACGAAGGCGCGCCCGCGCGTGGCCTTGAGCAGTTGCACCACTTCCTCGGCCGCCAGCCGCGCGAAGTGCGGCTCGCGCGGGTCAGGCAGATGCAGCGGCGTGTAAAGCATGGCCTGGCTCGGGTAATCGAAATGCGAATCGAGGATTCGCTCCTTGGCGTTTTGAATCCCCAATCGCCGCTTCAGGAAATCAAACGTGCCGCCTACGGCCAAGGTGGCGGAGGTCAGAATCACGGTTTCTATGCTCTCGAACAGCCGCTCGCGCAGGATGGGCGCCACGTCGATGGGCGTGGCCTCAAGAAATACGCCGCGCCCGCGCCGCTCCCACCAATAGACCATGCTGCGTTCTTTGCCTTCCATCACGGCTTGGAACCCCTGCCGAAGCTCGACGGCTCGCCGCATCAGGTTGTTGATCTCTTCCGGCTTGTCTTTGATGCGGCCGAGCTCGGTTTCGAGCAGCACCAGCGCGTTCAAGAGACTCCCGTACGCCGCGCCATGCGTGTGCAGGAAGGCTTCACGATGATCGAAGTTGGCGCGGGTTTCAGCTTGCGGGAAGAGTTCAAAGAAAGCGTCGGCGCGGCGCCGCAGCTCCGCCACGGCGTGCAGCACTTCGGCGCTTGTGAGTGCCTTCTGTTTGAGGACCGCTTCCGTGTCGCGCGCCAGCTCATCGACCCGGTAATTGCTCACCTGCATGCCGAAATACTGCGTGGCCACGTCTTCGATGTCGTGCGCTTCGTCGAACACTATGGCGTCGTAATCGGGCAGCAGGCCCGCCACCTCGGTTCCGCGCAGCGCCAGATCGGCGAAGAAAAGGTGGTGGTTAACGATAATCAGGTCGGAGGCGGCGGCGCGCTGGTGCATCAGGGTGATGAAGCAGCGGTCGAACTCGCGGCACTTCTGGCCGGTGCAAGTGTCGCGCCGCGCGTCCACTTTCCCCCACAACCCGCTAGCGTCAGGCAGCCAGTTGAGCTCGGCGCGGTCGCCCGTCTCCGTCTTCGCTTCCCACTCCTTCAGCCGCGGGTATTGCGAGACTTCCTCGAGACCATCGAGCACCGGCTGTTTCTCAATGTCATAAAGCTTCTGCCGGCAGAGATAATTCTGGCGGCCTTTCATCAGCGCCACGCGCACGTCCGGGAAGAGCTTCTTGAGAAACGGGACGTCCTTATAGAAAAGCTGCTCCTGAAGGTTTTTGGTGCCGGTAGAAATCACCACGCGCCGCCCGCTGCGCATCATGGGCACGAGATATGCCAGCGTCTTCCCGGTGCCCGTGCCCGCTTCGACGATCAGTAGTTGCCGGTTCTCGGTTGCCGACTCGACGCTTTCCGCCATCTCGAGCTGCCCGGGCCGGTACTCGTAGTTCGGGTGCCGCCGCGCCAGCCACCCCCCCGGGCCGAACACGCGCTCGAGCGGGGCTTTTTCCGTTTTTTTGTGGTCCGTGACTGCCATGGCGATAGAAGTCGAAGAGTCGAGGAGCCAAGGGGTCAAGGAGTTTTCAACTCTTCGACTTTTCCACTCCTCGACTCTTCGACTAAGAAGGATAACACACGCGAGACACAGGCAGGCAAAGACGCCATTGATACGAACAATGCCACTCCGCGATAACTGCAATCCTTGACACTAAAGAGTCAGACCTTGCGAGGCACGCAGCTTGAAGGGGGTGATGGATGCTGTAAGGCTTTAGATTCTGCAGACCACATTTACCAAGTCATCCCGTCATATTCCGTCCCCGTCCCGATCATGATTCAAAAGCCACGGGAAGGAGATCGGTGTAATTATTGGGATGATCCGGTTCGCGAGGTTAAAGCATCCGATGTCGAACTCCACTTTCTGGACTACTTCGACTGGAATCAGATGGGCTATGTTGACTTTCAATACTACCGGGTGCGCATTGTGACCTTCGCGTTGCAGCCTCACTTGGTGGGAAGAGAGGCCCTATTGGAGCATCAGTACGCGAGGGTTTTCACTGCCGATACCCAAGGCATGGGGGCTGAGGCGGAGCGGACATCAACCAACCACCCCTGACCCCTCCTTAGCTAAGGAGGGGAGTTAATTTTCATGCTTTCCGGGCGCCCCTCAGCGGAGGGGCATGAGCGACTGCTATGAAAATAGGCCAACGCGGCGCCGGTGGATCCCCGCTTTCGCGGGGATGACGCAGTTGTTGTCATTCCCGCGAAAGCGGGAATCCAGGCCTTTTTCATGCACAGTGGTGAGCCGAAGGATCATGAGGTCTGCGCTTCTTTGAAAATGGAACCCCTCCTCACGTGGGTGGCGCCGACATTGCTTTTTATGTCGGCGCCATAAGGCGCAGACATACACGGCAATGTCTGCGCCACCCCAGCAAAATATAAATAGTTTTCGGCTGAGTGTAAACGGGCATATAATTTCGCAAGGGGAAGTCCAAAACAAGCCACTCAGGTTCAGGGAGGAGTTACACATGATCGTTGTGCGCAACGTGTTTCGGTTGAAATTTGGAAAGGCCAAAGAGGGTGTTGCTCTGCTCAAGCAAGGCATTGCGATTCAAAAGCGAGCCGGCGTGGAGATGAACCAGCGCCTCATGACCGACTTGGTCGGGACGTTTTACACGTTGGTTCTGGAGTTGACCATCCCTAACATGGGCGCATTGGAAGCCAACATGCCTAAGGTAATGGGCGATAAGGACTGGCAGGCCAATTATCAGAAGTTTTCCGAGCTGGTCGAATCCGGCTACCGCGAGATTTTCACGATCGTAGAATAGTCGTGCCGGCAGCTAGCATACCTCTTCCGGACGTGGTTCCTGGCGGCAACATCAGTTTGAAAACGTGTAGGGGCAGGGCTTGCCCTACCTTTGTCGAGGCCGGCAGAAATGCGGGGACGGCAAGCCGTCCCCCTACAGCAGCGAGGTTATCGACGCATTAGGGGTGGCCCGACCACGTTGACATCCGTACCCTCAAGAGATATTTTTGAAATTGTCCCACCTCTTCTCAGGCTTCGAACGTTGCTGAAGGTCCACTGCAAGGGGAATTACCCATGACTTCCGGTCTCGATCGCCGACAGGTCTTGAAACTCCTCGGATTCGCCCTTATTTCGCCGCGAATCGGTGCGGCGACGGACAAGCCCCTGCGCGGAATTTTTCCGATCATGGCGACTCCCTATACCTCTTCCAACCAGGTGGATTTTGAAGATCTGGAAAAAGAGGTTGAGTTCATGACCCGGTGCGGCGTCAGCGGCATGGTGTGGCCGCAGAATGCCAGCGAGGTACTGTACCTCAGCCGTGAGGAACGTCGTAGAGGGATGAAAGTGCTGGCCAAAGCGATCAGGGGCAAAAGCCCGGCCCTGGTTTTGGGGGTTCAAGCCGCGACCAAAGAGGATGCGGTGGAGTACGCCGAGTTGGCCGAAGAACTCTCGCCCGACGCGGTGATCGCCATGCCGCCCACGGGGGCGAAGTCGCTCGAAGACTTCGGCGATTATTACCGGACGCTCGGCCGCATCTCGAAGCGCCCATTTTTCATTCAGACTACCGGCGGCGCACCCGGCGTCATTCCCACTGTGGACTTCCTGATTCAATTAGCGCGTGAGTTGCCGAATTTCGGCTACGTGAAAGAAGAACAAAATCCGCTTTACGAGAGGGTGCGCGCGCTTGCTGCGGGGCGGCCCGCCATAAGATCAGTATTCACCGGCCCCTTCGATTTCTACGTCATGCGCGTGGGATGCGACGGCATCATGCCGGGACCGGTTTACGCTGATGTCGATGTCGAGATCTGGGACCTTTATCACTCCGGCCAGGAAGCGAAGGCGCGTGAGATCTTCAGCAAGCGGTTACTTATGGTCAATGCGGAACAGAATATTCCCGGGATACGACCCTACATCATGAACAAGCGCGGCGTCTTCAAAACGGCATGTTCGCGCCGTGAGAATCCGAAATTGACTGCCGATGCAATTCGGGAAATTGATTTCGAATTCGAGGGATTGAAACCGTACTTCAAAGTCGAACCTAATGCCCTTTGAATGGCCTTCCTCAGGAGTGCCGCGCGGCATCGCGCAGCACTCCGCGTAGCCGCATGCCGACAATTCGCTCCTCACCTGGGTACATATTGTACGAAGCCAGATTGAGCCCATCATTACCGGCATTGACTTCGATCGCGGGTTCGCCCGAGCGCAACTGCTGCTGGCAGTCGGCATACTTGAGGCCAAGCTTGCTTTCGTCCCACTGCACGCGGAGATAAGGGACCTGGTGTCCGCCGCCGGGAGGAGGGACATAAACCTCGGCCTTGACCGTCGAGATGCCTTTCAGGTCCTTGGCGATACTATCCATGAAGCCGCGCCACATGCTCATCTCGGCGTCGTGATCGCGCTCGAGGTAGTCCTCGACCGCCGCCAGCAAGCCCAGCATTTCCTCTTTTCCCACCTTGCACGGGCGGCCTATCGCATCCTCGTTGGGGTTATTGTTGAGGAGCGCCGCTTGGATCAGGTCCTTCCGTCCCAGCAGCAAGCCTGCGCTCTGCGGCCCGCGCAGCCCTTTGCCACCGCTGAAGCCGACAAGGTCGAAGCCCTCGCGGATGATGCCTTTAAGGTTCGTGGCCGGCGGCAGCTCAGCGGCGGAGTCGTTGAAGACCGGAACCGCCGCCTGCTTGCCCGCCGCCAGGAACTCTCCGCGCCTGATCTGGCCCTTGAACTCACGATCGTTGGTGAAGTAGAGCATGGCGGTTTGCGGGTTGATGGCGCGGTGCAGGTCGTCCACGGTATCCACTTCCACCAGCTTAACTCCGACGGTGCGCGCCTGGTGGTCAAACCCGTTGCGATGCCCGCGCGGCAGGATGACCTCGTTCTTCATGCCTTGAATATCAGGGATGCGCTTGACCTTCTCGAGGTCGGTCCCGGTGACGCAGGCGGCCGTAGCGAGCAGGATTGATCCCGCCCCGCCTGAGGTTACCATCGCCGCATCGCAGTCCAGCAGTTTGGCGATTCGCTCGCCCACGGCTTTCTGCAAATCCTCCAGCCGGACAAAGCAGTGGGAAGCTTCTTCCATGGCGCGGCGGGCTCGCTCCGGCATGAGCGAACCACTGAGGACAGTGTAAGTCCCCGCAGCGTTGATGAACGAACACACGCCGAGCTGCTTGTAAATTTCTCCATGCTGAGCTGCCAATTGCGCTGCCCGAATATAACGCGGGCGGAATCCCGCGGCGGCAACAGACGCAAAAACACCGCTCGAAAAGAACGTTCGCCGATTCATGATTCCCTCCTTCGCAAGCCCTTTGTCAGTATCATACTCGTCTCGTGTTGCCAAGGAAAGTGAAACGGTCGATGGGTTCTGGGCTGCTCTGTTCTGAATGGCTGTAGGGGTAGGGCTTGCCCTACCCGCGGGCCAACGGCCCGCTCGAAGGGGACGGCAAGCCGTCCCCCTACAGCAGCGAGGTTATCGACGGATTAGAGAGAACTTCAGGCAGGAAAACTCCAGGCGATGGACTCCTACTGTTCGCACAGGAAAGAAATGTTCGTCACCGACGCTGGAAGGGCGGGATAAACAGGCCGCGGAAAAACTGGTGATGGGCGAAGTAGCGGCGACTTTACGTCGCCATAAGGCAATCACTGCAACCAAGAAGTGGCGGGGTGAACCCGCCGCTACCCCTTTTCCCGCAGCCTCTAACGTATCTTCCTCGCAGTAATTGATTGAAGTCTTTGTATCGGAGAAGGTTGGCGGAATTTGTGCGCTATATTGTAGTCATGTAAATGATATATTATGCTTGACATGGCTGTATACTGATTGTATAAAGAAGTCATGTATATCGCCACGGTTCCCAACCGCAACTCCCCTCCCGCCCTCCTCCTGCGCCAATCCTTCCGGGAGAACGGCAAGGTCAGGAATCGCACCCTGGCCAACCTGTCGCACTGGCCCGCGGCCCGGATCGAAGCCCTTCGCCGCTTGCTGGGTGGGGAGTTCGATCAGGCCGCCGACTTCTCGCACGGCCCGCAACTGGGACGCGTCTTCGGTCTGCTGCTGGCGCTCAAGCAGATTGCCGACGCTCTCGGTCTGGGCGCTGCGCTCGGTCACAGCCGGCTGGCCAAGCTGGCTTTGTTCCTGGTGCTGGCGCGCGTGGCCCATCAGGGTTCACGCTTGTCGGCGGTGCGCTGGGCCGAGGATCAGGCGGTCGCCGAAGTGCTGGGTTTAGGCGGGTTCGACGAGGACGATTTGTATGCGGCTCTGGATGATCTGGCGGCCCGCCAGGAGAAGATCGAGAAGGCCCTGTATCGCCGTTATGTGGCAGGTCGCGGCCAGCCGCCGCGGCTGTTTCTCTACGACGTGACGAGCAGTTATCTGGAGGGGGAGAAGAACGCACTGGGGGCTTATGGGTACAACCGCGACGGCAAGCGGGGCAAGTTGCAGATCGTCATCGGCCTGTTGGCTGACGAAGCCGGCGAGCCGCTGGCGGTGCGGGTATTCGAGGGGAACCGGAACGATCCTACCACGGTAGGGGAACAGATCCGGATCTTACAGAAGCAATTTCAGGTGGAAGAGTTGGTCTTCGTGGGGGACCGGGGGATGGTGAAGAGCAAGGGAAAGGAGGCGCTGACGGCGGCGGGGTTGCGGTATATCACGGCGCTGACCGACCCGCAGATCCGGGGGTTGCTGGGGCAAGGGATTTTGCAGTTAAGCCTGTTCAGTGAGCAGGTGTGCGAAGTGCAAGGCGAAGGGGTGCGTTATATCTTGCGTAAAAATCCGGCCGAGGCGGAGCGCCAGCAGCATCGGTGGGAAGACAAGCTAGCTAAACTCGAGGCGAAGATCGCGGCCCGCAACCAGCAGGTGCGCGAGCACCCCCGCTGCCAGCCGGAAGCGGGAAGGGTGGCGCTGGAAGCCTGGGCCGGGCGGCACAGGCTGACGGGCCTCGTGGCGATCCGGCTCGAAGGCACGCAGTTGCAGCTGCAACGGAACGAGGAAGCGCTCCGCCGGGCGCTGGAGTTGGCCGGTTGCTATGTGGTGACCACCGATGTGCTCCCCGCTGCCCTGAGCGCCCAGCAAGTGCATGACAGCTACGTTTCCCTGCAGAAGGTGGAGCGCGATTTTCGCACCCTGAAGACCGGCTTGCTGGAAGTGCGGCCCGTCTGGGTGCGCAAAGAGAGCCGCACGCGGGGCCACGTGTTCTGCTGCCTGCTGGCATTGAAAGTCAGTCGCGAGATGGAGCGGCGATTACGAGCGGCGTTTGGCACCACCGAGACCCGCAGCGACGCCATTACCTTGCCCGATGCGCTGCTGGCCTTGACCCGACTGTGCCTGCTGCACTACGCGGTCGATGAGAAAACCACCGTGACCAAGCTGCCCCAACCGGACGCTCGCCAGCAAGAAATTCTCAAGGCTCTCGGCGTCTCCCTACCATCCCTGTAGTCAGGAGACCCGCACACACCAGAACGATTAACTGCCATCATCCCAAGCAGTTCGACAGAAAAACCCACTTAAAACAAAAAGGAAGATGGGTCTGAAGACGCTGGAGATATGGCGGGGTAGATCCGCCGCTGCCTCGGCCGGCGATTTTTTGACAGCTTCGCAGGCTTTCCGCAAGTCAGGCGGCAGAGCCGCTCTAAGCCGAAGTTCCAGTGACAATTAGGCCGAACCTCCGGGTTAGGTGTTGATTATGCAGGACTTGGCGGAATTGTGGTTTTCATTGTGTTCCCATGTATGTGCAAATATTGTGCTTGACAGTTGCTGCTATGTGTGAATAATAGCTCCCATGTACATCGAAACCGTCCCCAACCGCAACTCCCCGCCCGCCATCCTCCTGCGCGAGGGCTGGCGGGAGGGCCAGAAAACCTGCAAACGCACCTTGGCCAATCTCTCCGCTTGGCCGCAAACTCAGATCGAAACCTTGCGCCGCCTGCTGCGCGGCGAGACGCTGGTCTCCCCCAAGGATCTGTTGCACACGGCGCATACCTCTCCCCACGGCCACGTTGAGGCGATCCTGGCCATGATCCGCCAACTCGACCTCGACACTCTGATCTCCTCCAAGCGCTGCCGCGAACGCGACCTGGTGGTGGCCATGATCGTCCAGCGGCTGATCTCGCCCTCCTCCAAATTGGCGACCACGCGGGAGTGGAGCACCACCACCTTGGGGGAAGAGTTGGGGGTGCAGGAGGCCAGCGAAGATGACCTTTACGCAGCCATGGACTGGCTGCTGCAACGGCAGGAACGCATCGAGAAGAAACTGGCCGCCCGCCATCTGAGGGAAGGCGGCTTGGTGCTTTACGATGTGAGCAGCAGTTCCTATGAGGGTCGCACCTGCCCGCTGGTGCAGTACGGCCACAATCGGGATGAAGACCAGCTCCCGATTATCGTCTACGGGGTGATGACGGACGAGGCGGGGCGTCCGGTGGCGGTGCAGGTTTATGCGGGCAACACCGGCGACCCCAGCACGGTGGGCGATCAGGTGGAGAAGTTGCGCCAGCGCTTTGGGCTGGAGCGGGTGGTGCTGGTAGGGGACCGCGGCATGCTGACCCCGCCGCAGATCAACAAACTTCGCCAGCATCCTGGCATGGGCTGGATCACGGCGCTGACCAGCGGAGCAATTCGAGAATTAGTGCAGAAAGGGAGCTTGCAACTCTCCTTGCTGGACGAACAGAACCTGGCCGAAATCAGCTCTCCGGATTACCCCGGCGAGCGGCTCGTGGTCTGTCATAATCCGCTGCTGGAAGAGGAACGGGGGCGCAAGCGGCAGGCGTTGCTGGAAGCGACGGAGAAGCGTCTGACGAAGATCGCCAAGGAAGTAGCGCGCCGCAAGAAGAAGTTGCTGAAGGCGTCCGAGATCGGGCTCAAGGTAGGTAAAGTTCTGGGGCGCTACAAGGTGGGCAAACACTTCGAGTGCCGGATCGGAGAGGGGAGTTTCGAATGGAGCCGACGCCCGGAGTCTATTGCTCAGGAAGCGAAGCTGGATGGAATTTATGTGCTGCGCACCAGTGAACCGGCCGAGCACCTCTCGGCCGAAGATACCGTGCGCAGCTATAAGAGCCTGGCGGAAGTGGAGCGTGCCTTTCGCTGTCTGAAAGGGATCGATCTGCTGGTGCGGCCCATTCGGCATCGCACCGAGGAGCGGGTACCCGCGCATATTTTCTTATGTCTGCTGGCCTACTATGTGGAATGGCACTTGCGGCGGGCTTGGGCGCCGCTGTTGTTCGAGGATGAGGAGCGACGGGAGGAGCGGAAGCGACGCGACCCGATTCTGCCCGCCCAACCCACGGCCGCGGCGAAAGCCAAGAAGCAATCTCATGAAACGCGGGAGGGACTTCCCGTGCACAGCTTCGCCACCCTGCTGGCAGAGTTGGCCAGCCGTGCCCGAGTGACCTACGAATTCAAATCGGGAGAGCTGAAGTTGACCTGCAAGCAGGTGCCGGAGCCGACGCCGCTCCAGGCACGGGCGTACGAGCTGATCCGTACGTTCCCAGTAACTGGAAATCGAGCTTGAATGTATCCCTCAAGGAATCAAAAGCATATCCCTCGAAGGCTACTGGAACTTCGGTCTAAAGCCCCGCCTCTCTGCAAACTCCCCGAGATTGGCAAGAAATCCGAATTAGAGTCTGTGTGACAACTTGCTATTTTTGGCACTTCAACAAGTAGTCATGACGGCGCGGGACGACGAGGATTCCCGGAGCGCATTGAAAACACTCGGAGCGAGAAGGCCATGGCCAGGATGGGCATGCCACCTCGAAATGCGCCACTACCAAATCCTCTTAGGCCCTGCTAGCCGCCTCACGCAGTCGGCGACGCCCCAGCGGCGCGCATCAGGAGTTCGTAGACGAAAAGTTGAGACAGCCCCGAGGGCGGCAGAATCTTGACGTCGTAGCCGGGCATGGCGACGGCGGCGTCGCCGGGCTCATAGTGCTGATCGATCATGACGTCGCCGTACTGCGCAAAGTCCAGATTCTGGCCGGCCAGAGGGACGATAATCCACGCTGCCTTGGCCTTCGCCTGGCGCACCGCGTCCCACGTCGCAGGCGGCACACCGTCGTAGTAACCCAGGTAGACCAGGTACCCGTCTGAGCCGAGCGCGTCCGGCAACTTCGCGGCGTCCCCTTTGCACTCCTTCAGGTATTTGTCTCCGCCCCAAAGCTCGTTGTGCATCATATGCGAAACAATCATGGTTGTAGCGGGGTGGGAGGCCGCAGCCCGCCGCGCCATTTCTTTTCCCACGCTGATGATCTTGTCAAGTTCTTGAGCCTGGATTTCGTGAAACATCTTGGCTACCGCATCGAGATAGGCGCGCGCCGCGAACCCCGGCTGCACCGGCTCCATCTGCGGTTCACCTTTTTCCTGGAACGTGTGTCCACGGAAGCGCTCGTTCCGGCCCTTGAACTCCGGGTGCAGCGTCGGATAGAACATGCTTTGCCAGAACACCAGGGTCTTGCCCTTTCGGGCCGTAGCGGCCGCAACTTCCCCGGTCAAGGTCCAGAGCGATAACAGATTGCCGAGCAGCGCGAAGTTTGCCTCCGCACTCCACGGCGTGAGGCTGTCGATCAAATGCTGGAATCCCGGCGCGCCGCCGGAGGGGCGAGGGCCGAACCCGAACACTTGAAGATTCTTCGACTCGAGCTCAGCCGCTTTCTTCAGTTCCGAATCGAGGGTTTTCGAGTAATAACTGATCCAATGTACATCGCCGGCCTCTGCGTTCGTCCCCGGCTCGCGATGTCCGGTAACCATCAAGCCCCCGGCGCGGCCCAACCCTTCCGAGACCCATCCCAAATCGCTTCCGCCCAGGTCGAGCGAGCGTCCGGCGAGCAGAGCGTCTGCCACCTGTTCCGCCGGAGCCTGCAAACGAGCCACGTGGCTGCGATGCCGCGCCACCAGATCTTGGGCGCGTTTCAAGTAGGCTTGCACCGGTGTGGTGCTGGCGCCGGCGCTCAGCGCTCGCGCGAATGCCGCCGCTATTACGGTTTGTATCCATTCCCGACGATCAATACGCATAGACCTCCTCGGATGATTGCTTCTGATGTTTCTCCATTGAATTCTCAAGCCATGCAGTCTACACCCGCAGCGCCCGGTCAAGGAAGCTTCCTTTCACTGCTTTGAAAAAGTGTAGGGGTAGGGCTTGCCCTACCCTGCGCACTGGGGACGGCAAGCCGTCCCCCTACAACGGGCAACGCTTTCATGGTTTCCGGGTGCCCGTCAGCCGACGGACATCGCGTATCCCGATTCGAATGCGTCTTACTTTATTACGTAGATCCTCACCCATTGGCCGCGTTTCTCGAAGCTGGCCAG
Source organism: uncultured Acidobacteriota bacterium (assembly GCA_963770415.1). Classification (GTDB taxonomy): domain Bacteria; phylum Acidobacteriota; class Terriglobia; order UBA7540; family UBA7540; genus CAVROP01. The sequence goes on along the minus strand of CAVYPU010000024.1, from coordinate 158,205 downwards.
CAGCCGTAAATGATACTTGGCCACAAGTTCGTCCTCTCGTGCCTGGGGCTGATACTCGAAGTATCGCGCTTGAAGTCTGAGCAGCCGGGGGAAACGTTCGAGCCAGTTGTTCGCGGGTTCCCAGCGGCGGGAGTAAAGGTATAGGCAGTCGAACGAGTCCATGGAGATGCTTCTGAAATCGTCACCGGCGAAACCCTCCGAAGCCACGATATGGAGTGGCCGGCGAACGTATCCCAGGGACGGGCGCGCGAGCTCATCCGTAGCCGGCCAGGCGGTTAAGACTCGCTTATCGCCCGCTTGAGCCTCGAGAAACTGCGCGGCCCGCTCGTGAAGCTGGACGAAGTCCGCGTAGGCCAGATTATCCTCATACGGAAACGGGTAAGGAGGATTCAGGAACCATGCCCAAACAAAGCAACACGCGGTGAGCGCCAATAGGGATCGGGCTGCAAGCTTTGGCAGACGCCGGATCAGGATGACAGCGATCAGAACCAGCGGGGGATAGATGGGCAGTAGATAGCGCGGCAAGATGGCGCCGCCCACCACGCTGAGCATCACCAGGTATATTGCGATGAGCCAGCCCCCGATGAAAAAGAGCTGCCGCTGCGTGGTCTGTGCGGATTGATTCAAGGCCGGCTCTTCCGAAGCCCCAAGGGGACCTCCGCCCGGACATCCACCCATTCTCTTCCGATGCGACCAGTAGAATCCCGCGATTGCCCCGGCCGTGAGCAGCCAATTGAAGCCACTCACGAAGGTTTCAAAAAGACGGCGGACCAACGCCAACAATGCCCGCACCGGGTTGAGCGTCGAGTAGAGATTGTATCGCAGGTACTCACTGTTGCCCGTCCAGACTCCCGTGACGTGGTGGTAGAAAACCTCCCAGGCGACAAGCGCGGCAAGAGGGCAAAGAAAGGCGGCCCACCAGGCGCGCGCCATGGGTTGCATTCCTCTCCGGGCTCGCCAACAAAAGAACCACCAACCCAGGGGCGCCAGAACCACGGCGGTTTCCTTGCTCAATACGGCACAGGTGGCTGCGAGGGCGAAGCTTGCGGGACGCCCGCTCAGCAATGCTATGAGGGCCAGCAATGTGAACAGCCCCGCGGTAAGGTCGAGATGCGCCATTGTGCTCTGCGCGAAAAACAAGGGCGAGAGCGCCAACAGCATTACGCTCCAGTAACCGGCCTCGCGTCCGGCAACGCGGCGCCCCAGCGCGTAAACGCCGGCCAGTGTGCATGCGGCAACAACCAACATCGCCGCGCGCGTAACCAGGGGCGAAAACCCGAACGCCCGCCATGCCAGGCCCAAATAGACGATGACGAGGGGGGGGTGTCCTGTGTGCAGCGTGCTGCTCGGAACCAACTTCCAGGAGTGGAAGAAGTCCATCGCAGCCGGGATATAGTAACCAATCTCGTCCCAGAAGTAAGGCAGGCGGAGCAGTGGAAAGTGAAGGAGGACAACACAAACTAGAAAGCAGAAAGCAGAAGTCAAGAACTCCACGCATGTGCGACCGCTTTGAAAAGGTGTAGGGGTAGGGCTTGCCCTACCCTGCGCGCCGGGGACTGCAAGCCGTCCCCCTACAATGGGCGTCATTTTCATAGTTTCCGAGCGCTCGCCAGCCGACGGGCATGTGCGACTGCTTTCTAGTTTCGAGTTTCCACCGAGACTTCTTCACTAGGTTGACTTTCGTTATTCGAAAGGTCCACCGCGGTCACCTGATAGAAGTAGCCGTGCCCCGGCTGGACGCTGGCATCGCGGAGAATAGAAGTTCGGACCATGTCCGTGTCGAGCTTCTTGGGCTTCTCGCCGTCTTCATGCCGATAAACGAAATAGCCGGCAAGGTCTTTATCCGAGTTGGCCGTCCACACCAAATCCACCGCGCCCGCCGAGTACAAAGCCGTCAGTCCGGTGGGCCGCGCCGGAGGGAATATGTCGCGGGCGAGCACTTCGTAGGGTTGCGAGCCCTCGCCTTCCGCAACCGTTCCGCCCCTCTGAAACAGCGCGCGAATCTCGTAAGAGTAGGCCCGCCCGAATTCAAAATGGAGGTCCTGGTAACCCGGCCCTTTGCTCTCGCCAAGAAGCTGGAATGACCCCGGCTTGCCGCTGGTGCTTTTGTAGACGCGATATCCTGCCAGGTCCTTAATCTCCGAACCCTCCAAAGTTCTGGCGGGCGGCTGCCAGGCCAGCTCAATGGCCGCCTGCGTCGTCTTCGCTTCGATGCGGTCAACGGGGCCGGACACGTCGAGCAGACGCAGCCGCACGAGATTCGAGTACTCACTTTCCAAGGGGCGATGGCGAATCCCGCGCGTTAGAGTGCGGACGGCGACCATAGAATCCTCGGCGACCCAGCTCTTGTAATCTTCCTCTGAGAGGCGCGCCGGATAAGTGATTCGCTGCTCGGCCGAGTACTGCTTCCACTGAGCGGGTTGAAGCCGCATCCAATCGGCCAGAGGCGTGGGGTCCGATGTGGGCGAGGCGGCAGCGACGCGGGCGCGAAGGATTTCGATTTCCAGAGGTTTGTCCAGCCTCTCCCCGTCGCGCGCTTGCTGGGGTAGCGTGAAGCGGAACTCAACCGTGCGCCCCACCTGCTGCAGGTTGAGGTCGGCCACCCGTTCTGGGATTTCGACGCGAGGCGGCTGCGGGGGCCCCTGCACGCCGCAGCCGGGCAGGAGGCAAAGGAAGCACGCTTGCGCCAGGAAAAAAAGTACCGCGTTGGAAGGTCTTTTGACGGGGCGTTCGTGGGCCGGCGGACTGGTCATGGGACGGGCCTCGCCGCCGTCACTCCCGCGAAAGCGGGGTTCCAGACCGCACGAATTGGGCCGGATTCCGGCGGTCGCGGGAACGGCTGAGATGGAGCGATTTTCGGGTGAGCGGAGCGAGGAATCCCGCATTGGCTAGAGGATATACCGGCTGAGGTCCTGGTTCTTGACGATGTCGGTCAACTGCTTTTGAACGTAGGCGGCATCGATGCGTATGGTCTTCTTCTTCAGGTCCGGACCCTCGAAGGAAATTTCATCGAGAAGTTTTTCCATGATGGTGTGCAAGCGCCGCGCCCCGATGTTCTCAGTCTGCTCGTTGACCGCGGCGGCGAACCTGGCGATCTCTTCCAGCGCCTCGTCTGCGAAGGAAAGCTTGATGCCCTCCGTTTCCAGCAAGCGCCGCATACTGCTTCACCAGCGCGCTCTTGGGCTCCTTCAGAATCCGGATGAAGTCCTCCGTGGTCAGGGTGTGCAATTCTACTCGGATAGGGAACCGCCCCTGAAGTTCAGGGATCAGGTCGGAAGGCTTGCTTACGTGGAAAGCTCCGGCGGCGATGAAGAGAATATGATCGGTGCGCACCATTCCGTAGCGCGTGTTGACCGTGGTGCCTTCGACGATGGGCAGGATATCGCGCTGCACGCCTTCCCGGCTCACGTCCGGGCCGTGCCCTCGTTCCCGGCCGGCGATCTTGTCGATTTCGTCCAGAAAGATGATGCCCGGACTGCTCGGCGCGCTCCACCGCCACGCGAGTGACCTGGTCCATGTCAATCAGCCGGTTCTCTTCCTCCTGCGTCAAGTAATCCATGGCCTCGGCCACGCGCATGCGCCGCTTCTTGGTTCGAGAGCCGAAAAGGCCCGGCAGGATGTCTTTGATATTGATGTCCATCTCTTCCATGCCCTGGGAAGAGATCACCTCGAACGCCGGGAAGCTGCGATCGCGCACCTCGACATCCACCTGCCGCTCGTCGAGCTTTCCCTCCCGGAGCTGGGCGCGCAAGTTTCTCCCGCGTGCGGCGGAACTGTTCCTGGGCCGCGGCGGCGCGCTCCGCGTTCGTCGCCGCGTCTTTTCCTGCGGCCGTACGGAGGGCGGGGGAGGCAGAAGGAGATCCAGCAGGCGCTCCTCGGCGTTCTGCTCGGCTTTTTCCGCCACTTCATCGACGCGCTCTTCGCGCACCATGTCGATGGAGATTTCCACCAAGTCGCGGATCATGGACTCCACGTCCCGGCCCACGTACCCGACCTCTGTAAAACGCGAGGCTTCCACTTTCAGGAAAGGGGAATTCGTCAGGCGGGCCAGGCGGCGGGCGATTTCTGTTTTGCCCACGCCGGTGGGGCCGATCATGATGATGTTCTTGGGAAGGATGTCCTCCGCCTGCTCCGGGGGCAGCTTCTGCCGCCGCATGCGGTTGCGCAAGGCCGTGGCCACGGACCGCTTGGCTTCGCTTTGGCCGATCACGTACTTATCCAGTTCCGCCACGATTTGGCGGGGGTCAGATCATCCAGCGAAGCGGCGTTTTCGAGACTTTCCGGCAAGTAGAAAACCATAGGATTCAGTATCCCCACCCGCTCGTCCCTTCCTCGCTGAGGAGGCGGATTACGGGTGGTGGGTCGGCAATTACAGTTCTTCGATCGTCACCTGATCGTTGGTATAGATGCAAATCTCTCCCGCGAGGCGCATGGCCTCCTCGACAATCTCCCTGGCGGTCATCGCGGTGTGTTTAGCCAGGGCGCGCGCCGCGGCCAGAGCGAAAGGCCCGCCCGAGCCGATGGCCACGATACCGTCATCGGGCTCGATCACATCTCCGTTGCCGCTCACCAGGTAGGTGTTCTTATCATCCGCCACCAGCAGCAGCGCCTCGAGGTGCCGCAAGGCGCGGTCCGTGCGCCACTCCTTGGCCAGTTCCACGACGGAGCGGCTCAGATTGCCGTGATACTCTTCGAGCTTCTGCTCAAACCTGGCGAAAAGGGAAAGCGCGTCGGCGGTGCTCCCGGCAAAACCCGCCACCACTTTCTCATTGAAGAGGCGGCGGATTTTCCGGGCTTTCTGCTTGACGATGTTCTCGCCCATGGTCACCTGCCCGTCGCCTCCCATGGCCAGCCGTCCATCGCGTCGGACTGAGAGTATCGTCGTACTCCGGATTCTGGCCGCTTCTTCCACTCGAACTCCTCGAAGTCATTATAACAGATGGAACCTTAGCGGACGGGCTGGAAATAGGTTGCGGGGTATTCGTCGTCATAGTGGGCGTAGCTGCGAAAAACTTCCGAAATCCTCTCGCCATCCATAAATCGTGCAATGTGCATCGGAGTCATAATGCCTTCGATGTTCTTATAGTCGCTGTAAACGTCGGCGAATTCGTTCCAGTCGCCCGTCTTGGGGTCGCGCACGCGACAGGTGACGCTGACCGGCAGAAGCGTTTGGCGATTCAAATCCAGTTTCAGCTCGGTGCCTTCCGCGTCGATCAGACTCACGGCCTGCGTCGCCACGTTATCCACGAAGTCAACACCGCCCGGCTGGATGAGTATCCCCGGCTCGTGAATGCGCAGGCGGAGGAGGTTCTCCAGTGAGAAGCGGTTGGAGACCGTCCAGCGCCGCACCTGCTCCGGTAGCTGCGTGGTCTTGCCCATCCGGTCAAGCTCCCAGGCGTTTTCGCCGTTGTTGATGAGGATCACCGGTGGGTTCTTCCCGTAGCTGAAGCGGCGCTTGTCCGGGTATTCGCCGTAACTCTCGAAAGGAGCGTAGCCGGTAGTGGACTCGTCCCTGATGGCAAAAATTCGGCCGCGTGTGGTGAGGCGCTTCACCTTCAAGAAAGCAGGCCCACCTAAGGCCTTGATAACTCGATCGAGGACTTGCTGGGCTTTGGGGTCAATGCGCGAAGGCGCCGGGGTGGGATTTGTGGTTGTCGCGGCAGGACTTGCAGGAACCTCCGCAGGATTTTGCGCGGCGCGCAGTCCCGCTCCACCGGCCACCTCGAGCAGAAAGGCCAGCGCTAACACCCACGTAACTAACTCACCTTCTCGAACCTTGGGCTCAGCCATTAGAGTGTCCTGTTCTTGCGCCGCAGAGGCTTTGGAGTGCGGCAGCAAGCTGCCGCTTTTCATCGCAAGCTTGCTCGCAATTCACCTCGTAGAGTCGGCCCCGCTTCGCGGCGCCGAGCTGGATATGCATGCCCACCCCGTTGTCCCAAGAAGCGGCAAAAGCGGCAGCAAGCTGCCGCACTCCAAACTACCCGCACAAAACGCTGCCGCCATTCACATTCAGAACTTCCCCGGTGATGAACGTGGCCATGGGCGAAGCCAAAAAGAGTATCGGCCAGGCGATTTCTTCCGGCTTCGCGAAGCGACGCAGGGGAATGGCGGATTTGGCTTCCTCGTATTCGCGCCGGTTACTCACCACCGGCGTGCTCATGTCCGTATCTACCCAGCCGGGAGCGACGCAATTCACCAGGATTCCGTGCGGCGCCAGTTCCGCAGAAAGCCCTTTGACGAAGCTGATCACGCCGCCCTTGCTGGCTCCGTAGTGAGTATGAAAAACCTCCCCACGTTGCCCGGCGGTCGAGGAAACCACAATGATTCGGCCGCTCTTCTGCCTCATCATTCGCGGTACTGCGTAGTGCACCAGCGAATAGACGCCTTTAAGGTTCACGGCCATCATTTCGTCCCACTGCTTCTCCGTCATTCTCTCGATGGGCAGGGGCTTGTAGTTCCAAATACCGGCGTTCGCAACCAGTATATCCAACTTACCGAAACGCCTGACCGTCCCCTCAATCAAACTTCGCGCCTCGGTCACCCGCGAGACGTCGGCCCTCGTGGCTACGGCCTCCCCCTCCAGGCCCTTACAGGATTCGATGACTTGCGCGGCGGCGCGGTTTGCTCGACGATAGCTAAAAACAACCCGCGCTCCCGCTTCCGCAAATGTCCTCACCGTGGCGGCGCCGATCCCGCGGGACCCGCCGCTCACCACCGCGACTTCATCTTTAAGCGTGATGTGCATGTTTCACCCGGCCGGGCTTACCAAGTTGCGGACTCCCTGAGGCAATAGTGGTCTTCGATTATCTCAAAGTTGTGGGTTTTTCGGAGCTCCCCACGCCGCGGATCACGCGCGCGTCTAAAACTCGTCCATATGAGTTTATCACTTCCCAGGCGGGATAGGAGTAGGGCCTGCCCAAGCTTGTCCAAATTGCGATCGGTTCCTCCAATGATGATCTGCCACTTCGCCGCCTGACTTGCGGAAAGGCTTGCCTTTCCGCAGGATGCGCGCCCAGCATAACCTCCTCTGCGCAGGCCGGAAGGCGCAGCCTTCCGGCCTGCGCAGAGGAGGGGAAGCGTCTGGCTATAGCCGGAAAGCCGAAGAAGCTGTCAATTTTTTGGCTTTTCGAAGCCACTCTGTTTCCGCGAGAGTCGGTTTTTGGCCGTTCTCAGGATGAGTCGATGGTTTTGACCTGTGTATTCAACCCGTTTTCTTCCTCTCTTCCGTCCTTGGGTCCTTGTCTTCGGCGTCCAGACACACGTATCCTAGGTCGTTGCCTGGGGAGTCATTTTGCGCTGCAGTCGAATCCAGATCGCCACATTGCAAGCCAAGCACGCCCAACCCAACTCCGCTCGCACTTTCTCCAAGCCGCGGCGCAGGAACCTGCGCAATCCTCTCTTTTCCTTCAAACAAGCGTTCGAGAACTCCGCCGCCTGCGCCCGTCGCCGATAAATGCTCTGGTACTCGGGCTGTTGCATCTTGCGCCGAAACGCGGCCACTTTGGGATCTTCTTCGGTTCGATACAGGGTTCGTCCGCGCTTCGCTTTGGGGCAGCACTGAGAACGGAACGGACACCCCGCGCAGTCGCTCGCCGGGGCGCGATAATGCTTCTCGATCGCTCCCACCTGTGGCTTGCTGCGTTTGTAAGCCAGCGTCTTGCCCTGGGGGCAGGTATAGCAGTTCTGCTCCGCGTGGAAGGTGAAATGGTCGGGCATGAACTGGGGATTCACTCCCCGTCGGCGCAGCTTGCTTTGGGAGCGGTCCTTCCCCAGCGAGCCCACCAACTCCGTGGGCCGTGCGGCCATGTCCAGGATGTTCTGCCGGGTGGTGTAGCCGCCATCCACCAGAATCTGATCCGGCAAGCGGTGCGTGTTCTCCCGGACGCGGTCCAGCGCCGGCTGCAACTCGTGGCTGTCCTCGCGGGCTTGACTCACCTCGTAGGCGAGGATCACTCCGCGATGCTCATCGGTCGAGATCTGGGCATTGTAGTTGGGCGCAATCCCTCCCGTGCTCTCCCGCATCAGGCGCGCCTCGGGGTCGGTCACACTGGCTTTTTCCCCTTCCCCCTGCCGCTTCAATTCCTCTTCCGCCCCACGCACCCGCTCCGCTCGTTGCTTGGCCGCGCGTTCCTCCGCCCGGCGCTGACGGGCACCGCCTTCCCTAGCCGACTGCTGCTGGAGGGCCGCCCACTGCTCCTCCGCCGCCCGCCGGCACTCGGCCAGCCTCTCGGCGCTCTTAAAACTGCGGGGCGAAGCGGCGGCGCGAATCTTGGTGCCATCGTGCGCCACCCGCTCCAGGTGCACCGCCCCTTGCGCCATCAGCACGTGCACCACTTGCACGAACAGCTCATGCAGCGCCGCCTGGTAGCGGGTCTGAAACTTCGACAGGGTCGTGTGGTTCACCGGGCGCAAGGCCAACAACCAGCGGCAGCCGGGTTCATGCTTCGACCACTCGGCCAACTCGCGCCCCGCCTGCACCCCTCGCAGGCGGGCGTAGATCCACAGCGCCACCAGCGCCTGGGGGTGGGAATGGTTGCGCCCCGCCTGCCCCTCGAGGGCTTTGACGCCCTCATAAAAGAGGCTCAGGTCCAGCCGCTCCAGCAAATCCCAGAGGGCCCGCACCTCGTGATCCTGTCCCACCAGCCGATCCGCGTCCACCACCTCCAGCACGATCTGCTGCCGGTCCAGGGGTTGCAGGCGCAATTGGGGCTTGCGACGAGAAGGGGCCGAAGAGGGGGTGGGAGCAGAGGCCGGCGCTCGCTCCTCCAACCCCTCGACCAGTACCGCCTGCTCAGCGCCCATGTGATCCCGCCTCCCGCCGTCGCGGGGACGGCCGACGCCGAATCGTCAGGGTGTGCTTGTCTTCTACCACCCACTCGATCTCCTCGCCCTTCTCCAACTCTAAGGCCTCGGCCAGTTGGGCGGGACAGATCAGATAGAACTGGCGAGTGCCCCCGGCACGCTGAATCAATTGCACTCTCGATAGGAATCCCATGAGAGAATGGTATAACTAGCTATATAACAAGTCAAGAGAAAAATGCACGAAATTTCAAAAAATTGACAGCTTCCGAGCCTTTCCGCAAGTCCGGGCGGCCGAGCCGCATTCCGGCCAGCCGTAGGGCTTGCCCTACCCGCGGGCCAACAGCCCGTCGAAAGGGGACGGCAAGCCGTCCCCCTACCCTCCCGTCGTTATCGAGAGATTAGGCCGAAGTTCCAGTAGCCTTCGAGGGATATGCTTTTGATTCCTTGAGGGATACATTCAAGCTCGATTTCCAGTTACTGGGAACGTACGGATCAGCTCGTACGCCCGTGCCTGGAGCGGCGTCGGCTCCGGCACCTGCTTGCAGGTCAACTTCAGCTCTCCCGATTTGAATTCGTAGGTCACTCGGGCACGGCTGGCCAACTCTGCCAGCAGGGTGGCGAAGCTGTGCACGGGAAGTCCCTCCCGCGTTTCATGAGATTGCTTCTTGGCTTTCGCCGCGGCCGTGGGTTGGGCGGGCAGAATCGGGTCGCGTCGCTTCCGCTCCTCTCGTCGCTCCTCATCCTCGAACAACAGCGGCGCCCAAGCCCGCCGCAAGTGCCATTCCACATAGTAGGCCAGCAGACATAAGAAAATATGCGCGGGTACCCGCTCCTCGGTGCGATGCCGAATGGGCCGCACCAGCAGATCGATCCCTTTCAGACAGCGAAAGGCACGCTCCACTTCCGCCAGGCTCTTATAGCTGCGCACGGTATCTTCGGCCGAGAGGTGCTCGGCCGGTTCACTGGTGCGCAGCACATAAATTCCATCCAGCTTCGCTTCCTGAGCAATAGACTCCGGGCGTCGGCTCCATTCGAAACTCCCCTCTCCGATCCGGCACTCGAAGTGTTTGCCCACCTTGTAGCGCCCCAGAACTTTACCTACCTTGAGCCCGATCTCGGACGCCTTCAGCAACTTCTTCTTGCGGCGCGCTACTTCCTTGGCGATCTTCGTCAGACGCTTCTCCGTCGCTTCCAGCAACGCCTGCCGCTTGCGCCCCCGTTCCTCTTCCAGCAGCGGATTATGACAGACCACGAGCCGCTCGCCGGGGTAATCCGGAGAGCTGATTTCGGCCAGGTTCTGTTCGTCCAGCAAGGAGAGTTGCAAGCTCCCTTTCTGCACTAATTCTCGAATTGCTCCGCTGGTCAGCGCCGTGATCCAGCCCATGCCAGGATGCTGGCGAAGTTTGTTGATCTGCGGCGGGGTCAGCATGCCGCGGTCCCCTACCAGCACCACCCGCTCCAGCCCAAAGCGCTGGCGCAACTTCTCCACCTGATCGCCCACCGTGCTGGGGTCGCCGGTGTTGCCCGCATAAACCTGCACCGCCACCGGACGCCCCGCCTCGTCCGTCATCACCCCGTAGACGATAATCGGGAGCTGGTCTTCATCCCGATTGTGGCCGTACTGCACCAGCGGGCAGGTGCGACCCTCATAGGAACTGCTGCTCACATCGTAAAGCACCAAGCCGCCTTCCCTCAGATGGCGGGCGGCCAGTTTCTTCTCGATGCGTTCCTGCCGTTGCAGCAGCCAGTCCATGGCTGCGTAAAGGTCATCTTCGCTGGCCTCCTGCACCCCCAACTCTTCCCCCAAGGTGGTGGTGCTCCACTCCCGCGTGGTCGCCAATTTGGAGGAGGGCGAGATCAGCCGCTGGACGATCATGGCCACCACCAGGTCGCGTTCGCGGCAGCGCTTGGAGGAGATCAGAGTGTCGAGGTCGAGTTGGCGGATCATGGCCAGGATCGCCTCAACGTGGCCGTGGGGAGAGGTATGCGCCGTGTGCAACAGATCCTTGGGGGAGACCAGCGTCTCGCCGCGCAGCAGGCGGCGCAAGGTTTCGATCTGAGTTTGCGGCCAAGCGGAGAGATTGGCCAAGGTGCGTTTGCAGGTTTTCTGGCCCTCCCGCCAGCCCTCGCGCAGGAGGATGGCGGGCGGGGAGTTGCGGTTGGGGACGGTTTCGATGTACATGGGAGCTATTATTCACACATAGCAGCAACTGTCAAGCACAATATTTGCACATACATGGGAACACAATGAAAACCACAATTCCGCCAAGTCCTGCATAATCAACACCTAACCCGGAGGTTCGGCCTAATTGTCACTGGAACTTCGGATTAGGGAACTGGACTGCTAGTTGAACCCGCATCGACAAAATTGTAGGGCGGCAAAGGGCCTTTCAAGAGCAGCTTGACACAGGGATTGGGAGGAAGATGCTGCGCGTTCTGGCGAAAAGACTCCACCGACTCGCGGGGCACGAGAAAATGAAGGGAAAGGGCACTGCTTCGTTGTGAAGAAGCAAATTCCACTTTGCGTTGCAGGAACGAGCCGTGCAGCGAGCAGCACAAGTTCTCAACAAACGCGCGCTCAAGCTGGGCAGTCCTCTGAGCCTCCGGGTAGGTAGGCTTCTTGGTTTCGGCCTGTTCGGTCCGAAAGGCACTCGGTTGAGGGGGGAACCACTCGGGCGGGAATGAAGGCCTATCGGCTTGCGGCCCGGCCGGAGGTTTGTCCACGACCACCTGAACGCCTATCTCTGCCAACCCTTCAAGATGGCGGAGAAGCGAATCGTACGTATCGTGCTTCTCCCTCAACAACGTGACAGCGTCGTAGGGACAATTTACCTGGCACCCGTAGCGCATGGGAACCACAGTCAGGTGGCGATAAAAGGAATTGACCACTTTCTCATACGCAAGGAGAGCCGAGCGATCAGGAGCTGGCACGTGCCCGGCGAGCTTTGAAAGCGCGACGCCCAAACCATCGTAATTTGCCGTAAAGACCCGGTACCCGCCCAGGCCGTCAGGGATTTCAAGCGCGGCCGGAAGGGGCCCGCGGTAAATACAGTAAACCAGGTAACTCATGTGCCTACTCCTGTCTATCTGCGTGTGCCGGCTTTCAACTTTTACGCCTTTCCAATGTCTTCAGACCTGCTTGTTCGTCGAGGCGGCTTTACGCCACGCTGCCACGAGGTGGATCCCCGCTACAGTACAGACCGTAGCTTCGGGCACTTGATCTCGAGAATCCCGTTCTTGCAAGAAACCTTCATCGTTTTAAGGGGAATGTCTCGAGGCAGGAGGACTTCCTTGTAATACTTTCTGCCATCCCGCTGGGCGAAAATCGTCAGAACGTCTTCCTTCGCTCCTATGCGCACGTCCTGCTTGGCGATCCCGGGCATCTCCGCTTCAATGAGCAGATAATCCTCCTCATCAAAAATATCCACCAGCGGTTCTCGGACTTCCTGAGCTTCGGGCCGTCCGGACTTGATGTCGCGTGTCATAAGTGTCACTTTCAATCCAAGCAGGCGCCAATTTGAGTAAGCAGCCGCTTCAAATCCACCAACGCCCTTCCCGATACCCTTGGCGTCGCCCAGTCCTTGCGCAGCGGAAGCAGAAATTGCCGCACCGCGGGTGAATTGCCTAATCCGCCACCCGCCCGCTCCTTAGCCTTTTATCGGCAAAGCTGAGCAAGGGGATTAAGAAAAGTGTGGGCTTCGAATCCCGCGCGCGAGGGGAGCAATCTCCAGATTCAGCACCCGTCGGGGTTTTTCATCTGGCGGGAAAAGGTGGGATCGAAAGGGTCTGCAACATTCTTTCTCTTGGGTAGGTCGCGGATGCGGGCCAGCTTGGATTGCAACCCGGACGGGTCCGGCCCGCGACTGGTCACAAGAGCATCGTTTCTACCGTTGCGACAGTCCCGTTTTCGAGGCCAGCTTTACGGTAACGCCTCGAAGCGGGCTTGGAAGAACCGCAGATACTTAGGCTCGTAGGTCATCTTCAATCCGCGCGCCTGGTGGCGCTGCTCGTAAACCTCGAGGACCGACTCCGCCACCACATCCATGTGCGCCTGGGTGTAGACGCGGCGGGGAATAGTGACGCGCACAAGTTCGAGGCGGGGGCGGCGCTCTTCGCCCGTTTTGGCATCGCGCCCGGCGGAGACAATGCCGCGCTCCATGGTGCGCACTCCGGAATCGACATAGATGTTCGCGGCGAGCGTCTGGGCCGGGTATTGCTCCTGCGGGATTTGCGGGTAGAAGCCTCGCGCGTCCAGGAAAACCGCATGGCCGCCGATGGGCTTCACGATGGGGATGCCCCAGTCGAGCAGATGGCGGCCCAGGTACTCGATCTGGCCCACCCGCGCCCGGATGTGGTCGTCTTCGACGCTTTCGACGATGCCGCGCGCCATGGCTTCCATATCGCGTCCGGCAAGCCCGCCGTAAGTGTGCAGCCCTTCGTAGACCACGACCATGTTGCGCGCTTCTTCGAAGAGCGCTTCGTCGTTGGTTGCCAGCCAGCCGCCGATGTTCACCAGCGCGTCTTTCTTGGCGCTCATGGTGCAGCTCCGCGTGTAGGAGCAGTACTCCTTTAGAATCTCCGCCACTTTCTTCGAGCCATAGCCCGCCTCGCGCTGCTGGATGAAGTAGGCGTTCTCGATGGCCCGCGTGGCGTCGAGGACGATAGGGATGCCGTGGCGGTCGCAGAGTTCGCGGAGCGCCCGCATGTTGGCCATGGATTGCGGCTGGCCGCCCGCCATGTTCACCGTTCCCGCCACTGAAACGTAGGGGATTTTCTTTGCCCCCTCCTCGTGAATCAGCCGTTCGAGTTTCTCGAGGTCCACATTGCCCTTAAAGGAATATTCGCTCGAGGGGTCGTGCGCTTCATCGAGGATGACATCGGCGAAGGTCCCGCCGGCAAGCTCCTGATGGAGGCGCGTGGTAGTGAAATACATATTGCCTGGGATAAAATCCCCCGGCTTGATCATAATCTTCGAAAGAATATGCTCGGCGCCACGCCCCTGGTGTGTGGGGACCAGGTACTTATAGCCGTAGAATCGGGTGACGGCCTCGGCTAGATGGTAAAAGTTGCGGCTGCCCGCGTAGGCTTCATCGCCGCGCATCAACCCCGCCCACTGGATGTCGCTCATGGCGTTGGTGCCGCTATCGGTGAGCAGGTCGATGTAAACATCCTCGGAGCGAAGCAGGAAAGTGTTGTAACCGGCCTCGACAATGAACCTCTCCCGGTCCGCCCTCGTTGTCATGCGGATCGGTTCGACCATCTTGATCTTCCAGGGTTCCGCCCAGGAGCGGCGGGAAGGCTTGGGGTAGGACATGGGAACTCCAGTGGCAAGTTGCGAAGGCCCTAAGTACTCGGCACTGCTTTAAGCGCCTTCTCCATCAGACGTGGGAAGTCATAACTCAAAACGCGTTGGCAATTACGGCAGCGCCACACGGGGTCTTGCGGATCGAGGTAGTTGAAATTGACGCAGCCGCAGTCGCAGACAACTTGCAGGCCTTTGCTGCGGCCTTGAATCAGCTTCACGTCTTCAGGTGCCACCGGATATTTCATAGCAATCCCTCGCCAGGGCGATGATCCGCAGATTGAGCAGAACAGTGGCGCTAGGCGCCAAGCACTACGCACTGTTTTTCCTAATCTGCGTAATCTGTGAAATCTGCGGCTAGATTCTTTCGCAAAGCATGACGCGGTCCTGGTTGTCAACTTCGCGGAGGCGGACCGAGATGACTTCAGTCTCCGTGGTTTGAAGAACCCGGCCTACGTAATCTGCCTGGATCGGCAACTCCCTATGGCCGCGGTCGATCAGGACGCACAGTTCCACGCGCCGCGGCCGGCCGTGGTCCACGAGCGCATCAAGTGCGGCGCGCGTGGTTCGCCCGGTATAAAGAACGTCGTCCACAAGGACCACCGTCTTGCCTTCCACGGAGAGCCGCGGCTGGACGAAAGGCTTGGGGTCGCTGCCCGGGCGGTCATCACGGTGCAGTGTAATGTCCAGCGTGTCGACGGGCGGCGCGGTCTTCTCGATCTCCAGCATCTTTCTTGCCAGTCGTTCCGCGAGGGGAACTCCACGGCGGCGGATTCCTACCAGAATCAGGCCTCCGAGGCCGTTGTTACGCTCTAGAATTTCGTGCGCCAGGCGCACCACGGTCCGGTCAATCTCCGAGGCCGACATCAATTGGGACTTTTCGCGAACCGCCGCGCCCTTGGGCTGAGCGCTTGTTGCATTTTCCATTCGAAGCTCCCGAAGGCCTGATTATAACATTCTGCGCTTTTCTTGATACGCCCGACGCAAATCGCGAACGTAGTGGTCGGCTTCGCGCGTGGGTTTGGGGATGCGGAATCCATCGACGCATTGTTTCACCAAGCCGAGGGCGGAAGCGAGTGAAACACGGTGACCGGTCGTGACGTAGATGGGCTTCACGCGGTCGCGAGTTCGCAGGACCACGCCGAGGCGCTCGCCGTCGAGCGTGAGCGGGGTAGTCGAGCCGGCCCGAACGCCCGGTTCTTCGTGCTCGCCCACCAGGCGCGACTTGGCGCAGCCGATGGTGGGCTTGTCAAACAGGATTCCGATGTGGCACGCGATGCCGAAGCGCCGCGGGTGGGCGAGACCGTGGCCATCGATCAGGATCAGGTCCGGCTCCGTCTTGAGCCGCGCAAACGCCGCCAGCAGTATGGGGCACTCGCGAAACGAGAGCAGGCCCGGAACGTAGGGAAAACGCAGCTTGCGCCGCGCCATGCGCCGCTCCACTTCCTCGAGGCTCGGGAAACGATAAACGATGACGCCGCCGAACGCGACTTCAGTTGCGGGGTCAAACGCCATGTCCGCGCCCGCCACGTATCGGATGTCTCCGAAGCGATCCTCGAGCTCCACCCTCTGGCGCAAGCTTTCCTGCAGGCGCATGGCTTCACGAGGCGTAAAGTCCCAACGGGTTTCGAGGCAAGGTTGCATCGGCGCCATCCTATTCTAGCGCGGAAAGCGCCCCAGGAGCGCTTTCGCCCTACTAGTTGTGGCGGTAGGGCTTGCCCTCACAGGCGCTAAGATAAGCACGAATCGGATGCTTTTAGCCACGGCAGTGGCGGCATAATGTGGCCCACGGCGAGCCAGCCGTGGGATGGCGATGGGGCGGAGTCGAGTTTAAGCCCCGCCAGGGGCGACACAAGCTCTGCGCGCGGGCTGTCGCGATTATGTCGCCCCTGCCGGGGCTTAAGAATAATCTTCGCATCTTCCTTACCCACGGCTGGCTCGCCGTGGGCCACATTATTTCGCCCGTCCGCTGACGGGCTTTCGAACGTCCCTGACCGTTAAGTTAGCGCTTATGAGGGCTTGCCCCACCCAACCCCCAAGGCACATCATGAGGAAGAGGAGACGGCAAGCCGCTCCCTTCACGTCGGCGGCAGGTAGTGGTGCATTCCCGAGGTGGCATGGCCATCCTGGCCATGCATCGGACGGGCAGGATGCCCGTGCCACCGCCAAGCGCACCACTACCCGGGGGCAGCGTGTCTTGCATACGGAAGGCGGCGCGTGTATATTACCCGCCACCCGAAAGCCAGCATGAAATTCACCGATCGTCCAGGAGGAAGCAGATGCGCGTTGTAGTAATCGGCGGAACGGGGCACATTGGGACATATCTCGTCCCACGGCTGGTTCACGAGGGGTATGAGGTGGTTTGCATCCACCGAGGAGAAAGCAAACCGTATCTTGACGACCCCGCATGGAAGAAAGTGCAGCACGTCAGCCTGGATCGGGAGAAAGAGGATGCGGCGGGGACTTTCGGAGGAAGTGTGGCCCGGCTCAACCCCGACATCGTCATCGACATGATTTGCTTCGACCCCGAGTCCGGCCGGCAGTTGGTCGAGGCTTTGCGCGGCAAAGTGCGGCACTTCCTCAGTTGCGGAACCACCTGGATTCACGGATATCCTGTAACCACACCCATCACGGAAGACGCGCCGCGCCGTCCGATTGGCGATTACGGCATCAAGAAATCCCGGCTCGAAGCCTGCCTCGTCGAGGAAGCCCAGGTGCGCGGTTTTCCGGCCACCTCCGTGCTTCCAGGCCACATTGTTGGGAAGGGCTGGATACCTCTTGACCCGTTGGGCACGCGGAACCTGGAAGTCTATGCCAAGCTTGCCCGGGGCGAAGAACTGCTGATGCCGCACCAGGGTCTGGAGACGCTGCACCACGTACACGCGGACGATGTGGCGCAGGTTTTCATGCGCGCGATTGCCCGCCGCAGAGCTTCCCTGGGAGAGAGCTTTCATGTGGTCTCGCCGGGCGGCAATGACCATGCGCGGATACGCGGAATCCCTGGCCGAGTGGTTCGGGCGGCCTGCGCGCCTCAAATTCGTCCCTTGGGAAGATTACCGCGCGGCGGTATCTGCTGAAGATGCAGAGGGCACCTGGATCCACATGGTTCACTCCTCGAATTACAGCATTGCCAAAGCCCAACAGGTGCTTGGTTATCAACCTCGCTTCAGTTCTATGGAAGGCATTACCGATTCTCTTGCCTGGCTGATCGAACACGGCCGGCTAAAGGTGGAAAAGCAAGCCTGACTATGAAACGTCTCAATTTCGAGTTCAAAGCGCGGCTGGCGGACGAGCCCCGCGTTCGCGAGCAGCTCAAGCGATTGCACGCCCGCTTCATCGGCACCGATCACCAGATCGACACTTATTTTAACGTTCCCGGCGGACGGCTGAAGGTTCGCGAGGGCCGCATCGAGAATGCCCTGATTTTCTACCGGCGCAACAACGCTCCCCGCGCCCGCCAGTCTGCGGTGGAGATCACGCTTCTCCCGCGCCCTAACTCCCTGCGGGCGATCCTGGCGCGCGCCTTGGGGACGCTCGCCGTGGTGGACAAGCGGCGCGAGATTTACTTCGTCAAGAATGTGAAGATTCACCTGGACCGCGTGCGGCAACTCGGCAGGTTCCTCGAAGTGGAGGCCATTTCGCGCACCGGCAATGTGAAGAAGATACGGTCCCAGGCGCGCCAGTTTCAGGAGCTGTTCGGCGTCGCCCCAAAGGACATCGTGCCGGAATCATATTCCGACATGATCCTTGCCAGGAGCGCTGCGCCAAGAAGGAAAGGTTCTTCCTAAGGAGGCTCTCCCCATGAACAAGCCCGAAAGTGCGGAGCACCGGATCTTTCAAGAGATTGCGAAGCGTGAGACGGCTTCGATCCCGCGCCTGGCGCGTGAATTGGGCATTCAACCTCAGTCCCTGCTGGGCAAGCTACGGCCGCTGGTCAAGAAAGAGGTTCTGATCTTGAGCGACGGGCGCGCGAAGGTGGAGATTAACCCTGACTTTGGCCAGGTGGTCGGGATCGACCTGGGCGGCAGCCACCTGCATTTCGCTTTGGCGGACTTCCGCGGAAAGATCCTCCAGGACTCCACCGTAAAGATCCGGCCCGAGGACGGCCCGCGCAAGTTGATTGGCGAGATCGTGGAAGGCGCGCGGGCACTGGCCGCCGAAGCGCGGGCGGACGCCTTCTGGCCGTCGCCATTGGCGTCCCAAGCCCTGTCGATGCGGAGCGCGGCGTGGTGGCGTTTGCCTACAATCTGCCGGGATGGAAAAACATCCATCTGGGGCGCGAACTCGAAGCACAAATTGCGCGTGCCCATGTTCCTTGAAAACGACTGCAACATGGCGGCCATCGGCGAGCACTGGCGAGGGGTCGCGAAGGGTGTCGACAATTTCGTGATGATCGCCATCGGCACCGGAACCGGCTCGGGAGTGTTTGTGGACGGCAAGCTCTATCGCGGCCGCACGGGTTCCGCCGGCGAGGTCTACCACATGAACATCGATTGGTCCGCGCTGGGCCGATGACTACGGCGATTCGGGCCACTTTGAAAGCTACGTATCGGGAATCGGGATATGCCGCACGAGGGCCGCAAGGCTCTTGCACCGCCGCGCCGGCTCCGCAGCTTCCGACCTCGCCGCGGAACGCGACGCCTACTTCGTGTTCGAAGCTTTTCGACAGGGCGATCCCCAGGCCCGCGCCGTATTGGAGAAGATTTTCACCATGCTTGGCGTGGGCGTTGCGAATGTCATCGCCATCCTCGATCCCGACTTGATTGTGCTGGGAGGCGGCATCGCCAAAGGCGCGCCGGAGTTCATGCTTGCGACCGTCGGGCAAGGTCGTTCAGCATCTCTACAAAGAAAACGCACCGCCCATCAAATTAAGCTCGCTCGAAGATAAAGCCCAAACCTTCGGCGCCGTCCGCTCGGCGCTCGACCTCGCACAGCAAGCCGTCGCCCGACGATTGTAGCGGAGGGTTACCGGAGATGACTGCATACCGGGTGCAGGACCGAAGCAACTAAAGCCTCACCCCATAGGCGTTCACCTAAGGGTACGAGGCTTGTGAGAGCCGCGGAGCGGCGGCAGAGAGTAGCCCACGGCGTGAGAAGTTGTGAAAAAATCGATCCTACGTAAGAACCTGTCATTCCGAGCGCAGCGAGGAATCTGGCCCTGCCGATGGAAGTCACTGATAATGGGGGAGAAACAGAGCGAGATTCCTCGCTGCGCTCGGAATGACACACGCGCGCTTTGATGGTTTGTCGGCGGCGGATGATTTTTTCACACTTTCTTACGCCGTAGGCTACTCTCTCGCGGCCCTCCGGGCCTCTCGAAGCGGTCATTTCGCGGGTGGCGCCGACATTGCTTTCTTTGTCGGCGACACAGGGCGCAGACATAAAGGGCAATGTCTGCGCCACCCCAGACCTTTTTCATGCACAGTGGTGAGCCGAAGGATCATGGCATCTTCGCTCAGCATGCCAGATTTCCGATTTCCTCACACCCTCTCACCCGCGGCGTGAGCTGCAAGGTCACACGGTTAACGATGATTTGCCGCTGCCGGGCCGGCCACGATTGACTTTCGACTGTCGACTGGCGGCTGCTGACTCGCTATAGGCTGGACAGTGGGCATGCGGTCCATAAGATTTTGCACATCGTCCAGACAGGCGTTAGGGTCCACGCCTTGCTGGCGGAGGTCGGAGAGGACTTGGTTAAGATTCATCGCAAAAAAGCGCTTCCCCTGTTCCCGTTGGCCTAATTGAGCGAATTCGACGGCAAGGGTTTGCAGGAGTCCCAGCGAGAGCTTTTTCTCCGGACCCCACTTGGAAAGATTCTGGCGCAGGATGCCGGTGAGGTAGTCCGCATACTGATCCGTGTCGTCAACGTACTTTCCGTTAACGGAAGCGAACACCGCGAGCACGTCGGCGGCATCAGAGTGGGGACCGCAGTTGGTCATGTAGGGGTGGTGGGCCACAAATTCCCAACTTTTGTCTTTGCGGATGTCGCGGATTTCCAGGCCTTCGAAGGGCAACCCATCCAGGCCGTCGATCCGGCCCAGAACGGTTACGGCGCCGGTGCCCAATTCAATAATTGTGGCCACGGTGCAGCAGTGGTCGCCGCCGGAATATTGGCCGATCACCACGTCCGGCGCGCCGGTGCCGCTCAGGTTCTTGGTGTATTGCGGGTGGCTGCGATTGCCGGGCGGGGTCAGACCGCGACGGCCATTGAAGTCGTAAAGATCGGTCCAGGAATCCTTCGATCCTTCCAGGGTTTCGAGCCTGTAGACCGGCTTGTCCTCTTCATTGTAAACAACGAAGCGGCCGGAGGCGAAAACGAGCGATGCGGGGGTCTGGCGATACAACGCGGCGCGGTAATTCTCCAGCCGGTAGGTTTTGAGTTTCTCGTAACCCGCTAAATCCGGCACCTGGCCGCGTATTCCCGTGCTGGTAAGAATGAAATCCTCGGCGGAGGATGCCATGTCTTTCAGGCTGGCGGGATTCCACTGTCGCTGCATAGCCACGAAGGTCAGAACAACAACCAGGGCAAGCGCGAAAGAAATCACATTTTCGCCCTTCGGCATGTACTTTCAACCCTTCCCGGATTCAAGACGCTACGTCCTCCTTGAAAATCTATTTAACCATTTCTCGCGTGGATTGTCATGGAGACGGAAGGGGGGGTGTTATTGGTGAATGCTGCGGCGGCATAAGATCGGCAAGTGCTGGGCTAAAGGGCTTGCCCTACCCTGGGGGAGATGAGCCGGAACGGAAAGAGTCGAGCACCCAATTATCCTCCGGCTCTTGATGGCGCAGAATGTAGATGTTGCCGTCGCCTGCCAGAACTTTGAAACACTCGTAGCCAACGCCATACCACTGATCGAGAACTTCATTAACCTCCAGGATCTGGGCTCCAGGCTTGTCGCGAAAGGAGAAGCGGAGGGGCCGTTCCTCTGCCTTGTAGCCGGAGTAACATTCGACTTTGAGTTCGAGACCCATGGCGGGGCGTTTCAGTTTCCTCCTTGCCTGGGGAAACGTGGGTGGCGCCGACATACAGGGCAATCTCTGCGCCACCCCAGTCCATTTTCATGGTTTCTGGGTGCCCGCCAGCCGACGGGCATGAGCGACTGCTATGAGAAAAGGCCGAGACATTTTCAATGATCTCCGCTTTCGCGGGGATGACGCCAAGTCTGTCATTCCCGCGAAAGCGGGAATCCAGCCTTTTTTCATGCACAGTGGCGAGCCGAAGGACCATGGCATCTTCGCTCAGAATGACAGCGTGGTAGCGTTTTTTCCGCGGCCTCCAAAGAGCCCCGGACAATTACATCGCGAGTTCGGCGCGGATAGATTGGGCGTACGCATCGAAGCCGGCAACGGGAACGAGGCGGATATGTTCGTGCCGCAGAACGCTCTCTCGGAACCGGACGACAGGATCATTCGCGTTGGGGTTATCTTCGTGCCCGACGGTCAGGTAGCAAAGCTCCTTATCGAGAACTTTCTCGAAGGTCCATTTCAGGGCTTTGACGAGTTCCTCATCCTTCTGAAGCGATAACGTGTGGATCAGCCTCGGCCGCCCGTTGGGTTCGCCCGCTCGCTCGCGAGCCTTGTATCCGAAGTCGAAAACAAAAGGGTCGCCGGCGCCGGTCCACTGCGAGGCGGGGATGCGCTTTTCAAACGCCTCATGACCAAGCACGCCGTAGCGTCGAAGCGAGCTGGTCAATCGCTGCTTGATGCGCATTCGCTTATCTTGTTTCGCCGGACCCGCAAGACGCGCGCCTACGTAGCGGGCGAATAGGTCCTGAAGCTGCGCGTCCAAATCAGCGGTCAGGCAAGTTCTGGCGGGGGACAATTCAATAAGGTTGGAATAAGACTGCTGCATCTCGCGCACATAACCCGCGAAGTCCCCTTCGCGCTTTTCGATCTGATCCTCGAAGTCGGACTGCAGCAGCTTAAAAAACTCAATATCCGCTCTGGGGTGGAAGCGTTTGACGCGCCGCCAGTCGTCGCTAAACATGCAATCCAGAAACTGCTCGGCAGGGCAGAAGAGGAACACACCGATGTTGATGAATTCCCCCTTCACCACGTCCGGGACGTAGCGCACCAGGAAGTATGAGCACTCTTTCAATTTGCTGTCTTCCGCCATGTTTCCCAGGTCAGCGCGTGCCGAAGGCCGGCGCTTCATGAAGCGAGCTACTCTTTGAGCCTCACACCCAATTGGGAAACGGTCTCAGGGGACTATTCTTCGCGTCAACGATCGCCTGGCGAAGTCCCCTTTGCCGTCGATATAATTCTTCCGCAAGCTCGGCCAACTGAGCGGGGTCAGGTCCGCACCATTCCTCCGGCACTTCGAGAACACAGGGTTCGATTTGAGAACGATCCAGGTTCTCGACCCTGGAAAGAAAAGGTTCGAACGACTTGAACCCCTCGACCTCCTCGTAAACCAGGCGGCGCGGATAAAGCCCTCGGGTTGGGCTATCCGGAAAGCTCCACTCGCCGTCGTTAAAACAGAAGCCATGGTCGATGAGCAGGGCGGAATAGGAAGAATTCGCGTCGTCTGCGGAACGGTAAAAGACGACCTGGCGGCCGTTACAATTACAAGTCCATTTGTCAAAAACGAAGCCGCCCAGGAAGACGGAAGCCAAGCTCCTGACTTTGCTGAGCAAGCGATCCGGCAGGAAATCCACTACCAGAGTTTGAGCGGGATCGCCCGGGAAGCGTGACCCGAAATGCAGGCCCGCCATGCACGGCACTCGGCGGGGGCCGATTTCGAGCTCGAGAGGCGGGTCCCCGCGAACGAGAGCGGCCGGAACTTCAACGAAAGCGGGAGAGGCAACCGGCAGGCCAATGAACGCCGCCAGCCGAGCCGCCAACAATTCGTTGGCCAATACGCGAACGTGTTGGGGGTTGTTTTGAAACTTTACAACGTAGTTGAAAGCGTCCGCACAACGCAGAAGGTAGGGTTGCGAGGCGCCTCGCATGCGGCGGATCACCTCGAGGGCGAGAACCCGTGTCCCGTTCGCACGGTCCTTCGGCTCAAGATTATTCATGAAAATTATCGGGATGATTCCCCTCTCTGGCTAAGAAAGTGTAGGGGCGGTTGGCTAGCGTGGGAGATACAGCGCCTGCTGCACCCTATCCCTCCTCGGCTGAGGAAAAGAGTCATCCTTCCTGGCTGGTTGCCTGACTCTTCAGGCTTAGCGATTCGCAGTTTGGTTGGGAGTGGAGGTCCTTCCACGCTGCCTGAGCCAGCGCAGCAATCTGACCAACGACCACTCGAAGTCAGACACACCACCCTCCCACTTATCCGCGTCTACACTTTGAGAGCGGACGTAAACCCTTTCGGGCCTTCCGAGCCTGGCGAACTACCTGCCGCGGCCCTTCTTCTTGGGCAGCCGGCTTCTTTTCGCAGCCTTTGCAGGCTTCGCCGCTTTCTTCACAACAGCCTTCTTCACGGGCTTCTTCAAGGGCTTCTTCACGGGCTTCTTCGCGGGCGTCTTCGGCTTAGGCTTGGGCTTTGCGACCTTCTTCCGGGCCGCGGGAGCCGGCCTGGCCGCTCTGGGAGCAGGAGAGGAAGCCGGCACCTCGGGCTCCTCCGCGGCCGGAGCTTCTTCGACCACTACGGTCTCTTCGACCTTGTAAGAAACCTCCTCGTCCAACTCATCGCCTTCCTCGCCCAACTGTCTCCTCCGCTTCTTCCTTGTAATCGGAGGAGAGCTCGTCTCCATAATCGTCCTGCTCATCACCCGCTTTATTATCTTTATCGAAATCCATGAATCCCTCCCCCCAGTTGTAGTCTCATTCACCCGAGCAAGGTCATCGCTCGCCCGGGCGTCAGGTGTCAGCGTAATAACTACCCCGCTGGAGGCAGATTTATAACACCGCCAAGCCCGTGTCAAGTGCAATCGTTGAATTTCGCAGAAAAGAGTTTTAAGGGGTCTGGGCAATCTGTTTGGCGGCGGGCTTGTGGACGGCCGGGTGTGCAGACCCGGCTTGGGCCTTCCCGTGAGCAGCCTTGGCATGGCTAGTTGCCTTGCCTGCCGGAGAGGAAGCCTTGCCCTTCTGGGCTTGCGGTTTGCTCGAGGCGCTCCCTCTTTCTGCCACATAAATGCGCAGTGACGCTCCGGGAGTCAGGCGGGAGGACTTTAAGTCATTCCAGCGGCGGATCTCGTAAGGAGTCACGTCGTAATGGTCGGCGATGAACTCGAGGGTATCCCCGGCGCGAACGCGATACTTGATGGCGTACCGCGGCCTCCCTTCGCGGACCCGCGCCAGGGATGATTCCGTGCCGGGGGCCATGGGGACAAGCAGATGTGCACCCTGCTCCAGGGCCGAATCGCCGTCCAGCCCGTTAACCTGCTTCAGGGTCGCAGGAGAGACGTGGAGCTTCTTGGCAATGCTGGCAAGGGTTTCGCCTTCCTCCACCTTGTGGGCTCTCCACCAGATTCTCTTGTCCTCGGGAATAGAAGCCACCCTCTGCTCGAAGAGGTCCTTGGTGCCCTTGGGCAGGTTCAGAGCGAATCGAGGGCTGTTAGGCGGAGTGGTCCAGCGGAGGAGGCTGGGATTCAGGCGAGTCAACTCTTCCACGGGCTTATCGATGAGCTGTGCCACCAGGCGCAGGTCCGTGGGGGTGCTGACGACTACCTGGTCGACGTCCATAGGCGGTTCCGGCTGGACGTCGAACCCATAGGCTTTGGGGTCCTTGGCGATCATCAGCGTGGCCATGAAAATCGGCACATAATCTTTCGTCTCAGAGGGGAGGGCCTGCAAGCTCCGCAAGGTCCAATAGTCGGCGTAGCCGGTACGCTCGATGGCGGACTGGACGGTTACGGGGCCGCTGTCGTAGGCCGCCATGGCGAGCGACCAGTCTCCGAACTCCTGGTAGAGTTCCTTAAGGTGCCGCGCGGCCGCCTGCGTGGACTTTACGGGGTCCTCGCGGTCGTCCACCCAGCGGTCCTTCTTGAGCCCGTAAAGCACGCCCGTTCCGACCATGAACTGCCACATGCCCTTGGCGCCCTTGTTCGACAAGGCGTAAGGATTGAATGCACTCTCGAGGGCCGCAAGGTAGATGAGGTCCTGGGGAATCCCTTCCTTGCGCAGCGTCTCGGATATCAAGGGCTGGTAGATCCCTATGCGCTTCAGGATCGTCGTCATGTAGCCTCGGGCATGGTTCTGGAGGTAGGTCAGCACTCCATCCACGTATTCATTGGCAACCAGAGGCACGTCGGACCGGACGGCTTTGACTTCCTGCTGAGCTCGCTGCCGGATTCTTGGATCGACGGGGAAGGTCAGCCCGGTGAACGACTCAAGCGGCGGAGGGACGTAATTGTGCGGACTCAAGGTGTCGCCACGTTCGAGAGCCGCCGCCTCCGCAGCATAGACGTCCTCGACCAGCTTGTTGAACTCGCCGTCCAGCCGGTCGTCCCCCTGAACGTCAAGATCCGACTCGAGCAGCTTCTCCACCGCCTGGTCAAACTGTTCCTTTGCGCCTTCAAGGTTTCCGGAGCGGTAGTCGGCCATGCCGGTCTTGTACAGGGCTTCGACTTGGGAAACGAGAACGGCAGAGTGCGCCGGGCCGGCGCTGCCGGAGGCGCAGGAGACGGCGTTGCAGGCTTGGGTGGCGCGGCTTGAGCGGCCGGGGTCGGCGCCGGGGCCTTGGCCACTGTCGAATGCTTTTCCGGTCCACAGCTCATGAAAAGGGCAATCGCGCTTAAGCCCCACAAGAGCTTTCCTTTCGCCGAGAGTGTCCTTCCCATCCTGATTCCGATAGGCCAGTCCGTCCCTTCCACGGTACCTTAACACAATCTTAACGGGGGGAGCTTACAGGGTCAACCTTTAAAGTCAATCAACCCTTTTGAATTCCTGAGGTTAGGTCAACGACGAAGAGTCCCATTCGAAGGGGCCAGGAGGCACGTGGTGCGGCACTGGACGTGGCTTAGGGTAAATGACCTGGCTGGCGGAGAGACGCTGAGACGCGCTCGACTCCAGTGCGGACGCACCCCTGGCGCCTCTCGCCGCGGCTGTGTTCGAGCTATTTCTTGTAGTACTCGGCGTTCGTCTCAGTATATGCCTTCCACGTCTCCGGCAGGTCATCGAGAGGGAAAATGGCGGAGACAGGACAAACCGGCACGCACGCCCCGCAATCGATGCACTCGACCGGGTCGATATAGAGCATCGTAACTTCCGCGAAATTGGCCTCGTCCTTACGAGGGTGGATGCAGTCAACCGGGCACACGTCTACGCACGCGGTGTCCTTGGTGTTGACGCAGGGTTCAGCAATCACATAAGCCATAGGAGACTCCTCCTGAGGGCATCCCTTGTTTGTGTATCATTTGCGCCCCCAACTTGATATAGATTATGTTGACGCTACCCAGTTCGCGATGACTTAAGTCGTGTCGTGGGATAAAGTGTCTGGTAAGCTGTTTCTGATGGCTGGAACTTCTTCCATGGTGGTTCTCGATCCGGTTGAGACTCTGCGCCGCGTGGCTTTCTTCGCCGTCTTGCCGCTTGAGGAGCTTAGAGTCGCTGGCCTGCCATTGCGTGGCCCGGCGGCTGGGCAAGGACGAAATGCTGGTGGCCGAGGGTGACGCGTGTGACGGCCTGTTCGTCGTCCAGTCCGGCGCCATCAAGATTTTCAAGATGGCCGAAAACGGCCGCGAGCAGGTCCTGGTCATTGAGCGCGCCGGATCCACGGTGGGCGAGCTTCTCGATCTTCGACGGCGGTAATTTCCCCGCCTCGGCAGCGGCGGTGGAAGACTCCACGCTCCTTTTCTTCCCAAGAAAGAGTTCCTGGATTTGTGCCGGCACAATTCGGAAGTGGCTCTTGCCGTGATCCGCACCCTGGCATGGAGATTCCGCTACCTCGCGGAACTCGTCGAGGAATTATCGCTCAAAGAGGTCAGCCACCGGCTGGCGCGGATTCCTGCGCGACCGCGCACTGCGCCGGGCGTTCGCACACGACGCGGCATCGAGTTTCCTCTGGAAGAAACCAACCAGCAGATCGGCGCGGAGATAGGCACGGTTCGCGACCTGGTTTCGCGCAACCTGCGGCGTTTTGTTGACCGGGGCATCATTCGCCTGGAACGCCGTAAGGTCATCGTCCTGGATATGGGCGAGCTCGAAGCACAGGCCGCCGGGGCGAAAAGGGCCTCGGGGTAAAAGGTGAACTGTGAGCGCAATATGGCACACGCGAGAACGCGCCAGATCAGCAGTCCCACCAACTCTCTGATTAAGGTCTACCGGCGGGCTTTGGCGAAAGGCACAACGCGCGATGGGTGGCTCGCCGTCGAAGGCCCATTCCTGGTTGAGGAAGCGCTGGCAGCGGCGCCGGCGGTTCGAACCCACAGCGTGCTCATCTCTGAAAGTGGGGGGGCTAAATTCGCTAATTTGATGGAGCGTTTGCCCGCAGAAACCGAAGTGGTCGAGGTGCCGGACAGACTATTTGCCCAGAGTAGCCGACAGACTCGAAAATTCCCAGGGGATCGCCGCGCTCGTCGAGTTGCCGCCTTACAGCTTGGATACTATTCTGGCGGGGCAGAACCTGCTTCTGTTGGTGGCCTGCGGCCTCCAGGATCCCGGCAATCTGGGCACGCTCATGCGCAGCGCGGCGGCGTTCGGGGCTGCAGCCCTTTTTACGCTGCGCGAAACCGTCAACCCATTCAATCCCAAGGCTTTGCGGTCGTCTGCGGGCGCGATCTTTCGCGTTCCGGTGGTGGCTGACTTGGCTGCGGCCGACCTCCTGCCTCGCCTGCGCGCGGCTCGGGTCGGGATTGTTGCCGCCGATCGCCACAGCCCTTCACCGCTCGACCAGGCCGATCTGAGAGGTTCGCTCGCCATCATGGTGGGCAAAGAGGCTTCCGGCCTGCCGCCGGAAATTGCCCGTGAAGCCTCTCTGCTGCTGAGTATTCCCATTCGTCCGGGCATGGATTCAGTCAATGCGGCAACCGCCGGCAGTGTTTTTCTTTACGAAGCGGCTCGCCAACGCGGCTTCAGATATTGACTCAAAGTCCGAAGTCCGTTATCTATCCTTCGTTCGAAGCGCTAAACAGTTTTGCTGGAACGATGGCGCCCCTGATGGGCAACTGACCACGGACCACGGACCACGGACGACGGACCACGAACAACCAGGGTCAATGACCCAATTCCTATGAGCCTTTTCGAACCACCTGCTTCAGATCACGCCTGGAACGCGCCCCCAAGTGCTGCGGGTCCCTCACCGCTGGCCGATCGCATGCGGCCGGAGACCCTCGAGGAATACGTCGGCCAGGTTCACATCCTGGGGCCGGGCAAGCCGCTGCGCAAGCAGATCGAGCGCGACGAGATTTCCTCAATGATCCTGTGGGGGCCGCCGGGCTCCGGCAAGACCACGTTAGCGACGATCATCGCGCGCAAAACCCGCAGCGAGTTCGTGCGCTTCAGCGCCGTGCTCTCCGGCATAAAGGAAATCAAGGAAGTGATGGCTACGGCGGAGAAGATGCGGCATTACGGGCGGCGAACGGTGCTCTTTATTGACGAAATCCATCGCTTCAACAAGGCCCAGCAGGACGCCTTTCTGCCTTACGTGGAGCGCGGCGACGTGGTGCTGATCGGCGCCACCACCGAGAACCCGTCCTTCGAAGTCATCTCCGCGCTCCTTTCGCGCGCCAAGGTTTACATGCTTTCGGCGCTCTCGACCGACGAGGTTATGACGCTGCTGGAGCGCGCCTTGAAAGACGAGGAGCGAGGCCTGGGCAAAGCAAATGCGGAGATCGCGCCCGAACTGCTGCGCCAGATTGCGGTGTTTTCCAACGGCGACGCGCGCGCCGCTTACAACACGCTCGACGTAGCCGTGGCCGCGGCCCAGCAGGAGGGCGAAGGCGAGGCTCCCCGCGCCGTGGTTACCGAGGCCATCCTCGAAGACGCCCTGCAGCGCAAAATGCTTCTTTACGACAAAGCCGGCGAGGAGCACTACAACCTGATTTCTGCCCTCCACAAGTCCGTGCGCAACTCCGACCCGGACGCCACGCTCTACTGGCTGGGCCGCATGCTCGAGGCGGGCGAAGACCCGCTTTACATCGCGCGGCGCATGATTCGCATGGCTTCGGAAGACATCGGCCTCGCCGACCCCAATGCCCTGGCCGTAAGCGTCGCCGCCATGCAGGCAGCGCATTTTATGGGCATGCCGGAGGGCAACCTGGCGCTGGCTCAGACGGCTGTTTATCTTGCGCTCGCGCCCAAGTCGAATGCTCTCTATGTGGGCTATGGCGAAGTCGCGCGGGACGCGCAGGAGACTCTCGCCGAGCCTGTGCCCATGCACCTGCGCAACGCCGTGACCGGCTTGATGGCCAATCAAGGCTACGGCAAAGGCTACCAGTACGCCCACCACGCTCCCGACCGCCTCACCGATATGCAGTGCCTCCCCGACAACCTGAAAGACCGGCGCTATTACCGCCCCACCGAGCAAGGATTTGAGAAGAGATTGAAAGAGAAGATGGCGGCGATTGAGGAGTGGAAGAAGAAATTTGCGGAAAAGTGACGCTGTGTGCGTTCTGCCTCCATTATGCGTGGAGGGTACCCAGATCAGGTGGAACCGGGCGTTATTCTTCTCGTTGTTTCCCGCTGTTCAGTGGCTCGGGCTTATGCTGTTCTCTGATCTGGCGAAGCTTCTCGAGGAACTCGTTGCGTTCGCGGGCGGCCTTTTCGACTCGGCGTCCTTTCTCAGTCAGATAACGCTGCCCGGTGATTTTGGAGTTCTGCAAGGAGTCAGCCCAGGCGCGCAATTGACGCGAGATACCTTCCGCTATGGATTTCAAATCTGAAATTTCAGATTTCAAATTGCAGAAAGCTGAAAGGCGTTCGAGCAGACAAAGCATCGAACGAACTTCACCTGCCGAGCCGCGCGCAATGTAGAGGAACGTCAGCAACTCCTGAGTCGTACCACGTTCAAACCCTTCTGCAACGTTGTTGGATATTGAAACGGCAGCGCGCTCGATCTGGTCTCGAAGGCTGAAGCGGCCTTTGAACGCGGGGCCTTCTGTCAGCCCGTAAATCCGCGTGGCAAATTCAATCGACGCCTTCCAGACCGGCAGGTCCTCGAAGCGTTCGTAAGTCATTCAATACTCCAAAACTGGTCATCCCAACCCATCCCATTCGGGTTCAGGCCAACGGTCTCAAGGGTGGGATCTCAAATTTCAATTTTCAAGTCTCAAATCTCAAATTTCAAGTCTCAAATCCCAAATCTCAAATCTGTAATTCTTGCCTTAGTCTCAAATCTCAAATCCCAAATCTTAAATCTCAAATCTCAAATTCCAAATCTCAAATCTGTAATTCTTGCCTTCGTCTCAAATCTCAAATCTCAAATCTCGAATCTCAAATCTCGAATCTGTAATTCTTGCCTCAGGCAGTATAGAATTTTCCCCGAAGGACACGCTTGCCATACTTGACCAACCCCAGCTCAAATCCCTTCCGTCACAAACCGTTTGGCGTGTTCTTTCAGAATGCAGCGGTCTTGAACCACGAAGATTCCGGCGGCGCGGGCCCTTGAGGCGGCTTCTTCGTGGATGACCCCTTCCTGCATCCACACCACTCGAGCGTGCCTGCGGATGGCAGCCTGCACAACGCCAGGCACGAAGGCCGGGCGGCGGAAAATCACCACCGCTTCCACGGGCTCGGGGAGGTCATCGAGTGACGCGTAAGCCTTCTCGCCTAAGACGGATTGTTCGTTGGGATTGACGGGAATGATGCGATAGCCCTGGGCCTTCATGTAGGCGGACACGCCGTTGCTTGGCCGCGTGGGCTTCGAGGAAAGCCCCACCACGGCGAGGGTCTTGTATTTTTCGAGGATGTCGCGGATGGGATCAGACATGCCGACTCGTGCTTTTCGAAACGTTGGCTTGCAACACGGTGCTTACCGGCCGCCTCGCCAGTTCTTCAACTGGTTCACCTCACTTGCCGACAATTCACGAAACTGGCCCTGCGCCAGGCCACGGTCCGTCAAGAAAGCAATGCGCACCCGTTTTAACTTTAACACCCCTTGCCCGATGCGCTCAAACATGCGCCGCACCTGGTGGTATCGTCCCTCGACCAGAGTGATTTCGTACCAGGGCTTTTCCCGCGAGCCCAGAGGGCGGATCTGGCAGGGGGCCGTGCGGCGCCCATCCAAAGTGATTCCTTCCTGCAATTTCTTTAAATCCCCGTCTTCCGGCGTCCCTTCAAGTTTGACTTGGTAAGTCCGAGGCACCCCGGACTTCGCGGACATCAGGAAATTCGCCAACTCCCCATCGTTGGTCAGCAGGATCAGCCCGGAGGAATGATAGTCAAGCCGCCCCACCGGATAAACTCGCTCTTTGATTGCGCGCACGAGCGATATCACCGTCGGGCGGTGCTCGGGATCGCTGACGGTCGAAACATAGCCGGGTGGCTTATTGAGCAGCAAGTACAAGCGCCGTCCCTTGCGGGTGAGCGGGCGGCCGTCCACGACGATTTGGTCGCGCGCCAGGTCGGCCTTGGACCCTAGCTCGGTCACCGCCTTCCCGTTCACCAACACGCGGCCCGCAACCATCAACTCCTCGGCCTTGCGTCGGGAGGTTATACCTGCACCAGCAATGATTTTTTGAAGCCGCTCTTGCATTCGGTTCCTTTGCCAGACATTGCGCGCCCATCGCCGGCGCACGTTTTGACGTATCTTTGTAAAAGCTCCAAGGGGAGGGCAAGCCCTCCCCCTGGAGTTTCCTACATTTGTGTCCCATGGGCAGGGTGCGGCTCTTCCGCCCCAGGCGATGTAGGGATAGGGCTTGCCCTACCCCTGGAGTTTCTACATTTGTGTCCCATGGGCAGAGTGCGGCTCTGCCGCCCCAGGCGATGTAGGGGTAGGGCTTGCCCTACCCCTGGAGTTTCTACATTTGTGTCCCATGGGCAGAGTGCGGCTCTGCCGCCCCAGGCGATGTAGGGGTAGGGCTTGCCCTACCCTTGGAGTTTCTACATTTTCATCGTCCTTGTTGGCGGCGTGGCCGTTCTCGGCCACGTCGTGGCAGAAAGCTCGCATCGGCATCCGTCTTAAGCCCCAACGGGGCGATCTATCACAGCCCAGGCCAACGGCCTGGGTCAACGTCGCGCCTTCAATCCCGAAGCCCTGTAGGGGCGAAATACATTTCCGGCGCACGGGTTCGTCATCCCTACTGCCGAAGGCGGGAGCGACGTACAGTAGGGACAAAGATCGTGGCATGCAAACTACTCTATTCCGCCCTTACAGGGCTTTCCAACCTAAACGGGCCGGCATCGCTGACCCAGGCCGTTGGCCTGGGCTGTGATAGATCGCCCCTTTGGGGCTCAGTAGCCGGCCTACGCAGATCTGTCTCGGCGGCGAGGCACGATAAGGGACTCACGTCGAAAATAACGTCGCCAGAAATGTAGAATCTCCATGGGGAGGGCAAGCCCTCCCCCTACAAGTGCTAATCTTTGCTTTCACTTGTCGGAAGTGGCGATGGGGCTAGAGATTCGTCAACGGCATCGAGCGCGGCCGAGTCGCTCTGCGGCTCAGCCGGAGATTCAGCCGGCGCCCCGGGTTCCGCTGCTTCGCCCGCTGCCGGCAATTCACTCGCCGGCGCAGCTTGGGTCTGCTCGTCCACGGCGGCAGACTCTTCCGGCGGGGGTTCAGCGCCACCCGCATCGTTCGGCGGGGCGGGTTCAGGCGCCGTCGCGGATTCTTGTGGGGGAGCGCCCGTCTCATGCGCTGCCCACTCCGAACCCAAGGCTTGTTTTGCCAGCTCTTCAAATTCCTTCAAGCTGGGCAACTCGCCGACTTCCTTCAGCCCAAAGTGAACCAGAAAATCACGCGAGGTGCGGTAGAGGATCGGCCGTCCCACGACGTTTTTCCGCCCAGACGTGACCACAAGTTTCTTCTCGAGAAGCGTATGGATCACTCCCCCGCAGTCCACGCCGCGGATTTCATCGATCTCCGGCAAGGTCACGGGCTGCCGGTAAGCGATTACGGCCAGTGTCTCGAGCGCGGGCTTCGAGAGCCGCACCGCCGGTTTCAAACTCTTCACAAACTTCCGCAGCACTTCGTGATGCTCGGCCTTCGAGAAGAACTTGTAGCCTCCCGCCACTTCCCGGATCTGGATTCCATGCGGCGCCTGCTGATAGTCCGCTGCGAGTTCTTCCAGCTTGCCCTTCACTCGCTCGCGCTCTTCTCCCTCGAGCGTCTTCAGCATCGCCTCGAGCGTGACCGGCTCGGGCGCTACGTAGACGATGGCCTCGATCAGGGCCTTCAATGTTTCGTCATTCAGCATGAATGGTGCCTAAGTTGACTTGTCCGTGGTCAGTCGTCCGTTGTCCGTGGACCGTTGTTCGTTGTCCTTCGTCCCATTCGGTAACCATGAAAACGACACCCATTGTAGGGGGACGGCTTGCCGTCCCCGGCGCACAGGGTAGGGCAAGCCCTACCCCTACATCTTGTCAAAGCAGCGAAGAATCTCCGCAGTTGCTTGATTCTCGATCTCGAGAGAACCTTTCTGGAGTTCACACTAAACCAACGAACTGCGTGGATTCTTCGCCGCCCTGAAAAATAGGCCGAGACATTATCAATGGATCCCCGCTTTCGCGGGGATGACGCCTAGTCTGTCATTCCCGCGCAAGCGGGAATCCAGCCTTTTTTCATGCACGGCGATGAACCGAGGCATCGTGCAATCTTCGCTCAGAATGACAGCGCACAAACAACGGACCACCAACCACTGACCACGGACAGCGAACTTCTAGCTAAAGCTCTCATCCAGCCCAACCTGCAGCTCCATGGCGTTCGTAGCGGTGAGAATCTCCTCAAACCGCTTGTTCTTGCTCACCGTGATGGGGCTGAACAGCTCCTTTTGCCGCAGCAGAATGGCGTGGACCCTGACCAATTCGAGCAAGGCGAGGAAGAGCGCGATGAGGGCATCTCTCCACAAGTAACCCGCGATCAGTTCTTCGAGCGTAACGGGCTCCGAGGCGGCGCGGAGCACTTGCTTCACGTGCTCGACCATTTGCGCCACGGTCACCCCTTCGCGGTGAATTTCCATATGCGGCCGCTTTTGGGCCCGCTCCAGAATTTCGCGAAAGGTCGAAATCAGTTCGAACACGGATACGGCCAGGCCCGGCTCATCTTCGGCCTCCGCGAACTCCCCGATTCCGGGCTGCGACCACATCGCTTCCTCGACCATGCGCTTCGACTGGAGCATCTGCGCGGCATTCTTGAATTGCTCGTGCTCGAGCAGCCGATGCACGAGGTCTTCGCGTGGGTCTTCCTGCTCTTCAGGGGGCGCGTTCGGATCGGGCGGCAAGAGCATTCTCGACTTGATGTGGATCAACGTCGCGGCCATGAAGATGAATTCACCGGCCACATCAATGTTCAGCTCCTGAAGCAGATGGAGGTAGTCGAGGTATTGCTGCGTGATGCGCGCAATCGGGATATCGTAAATGTCCACCTGTTGCTTGCGAATCAGGTCGAGCAGCAGGTCCAGCGGCCCCTCGTACGTGGCGACTTTGACAGACGGCGGCGGCTCGCCTCGGTGCGTCAGACGCATTCGCGGCGGGGCCGACTCTCCTTCCGCTGCGACCTCGGCCGGCGGTTCTCCCGGAGTGGGCTCGACCGGTCCGACACTCGGCTCAGTCGCGTTCGCCATCGGTTCGTCGCCAGCGGATTTTGGATTTTCATCAGACATCAAGCAACACTTGTAGGGCGGCCCTTGTAGCCGCCTTCGGAATTCAGGTTCTTTCCCCCGCCCCCTTGGGGAAGAGGGTGGCCCGCATCGGCGTTCTCTTCAGTCGGGGCAGGCCGGGTGAGGGGGTTCGTTCGCGGGGGCGACCACAAGGGTCGCACCTACGTCAACTTCACCGCCGCTCGCACTTCCCGCATCGTCGCCTGGGCCACGGCACGGGCTTTCTCGGTTCCCGCCTCGAGAATATCCCACACCTGCTGCGGGTTCTGCTCGTAGGGTTTGCGGCGTTCCTGAATAGGCTCGAGAAACGCGTTCAGATGCCCGGCCGCGAGCTTCTTGCAATCCACGCAGCCGATCTCCGCCGTGCGGCACTCGCGATTCACTCGCTCGATCGTCTCCTTCGCGGAAAAAATCTTGTGCAGGTCAAACACCGGGCATTTGTCCGGATCCCCAGGGTCGCTGCGGCGCTTGCGAGCCGGGTCCGTCATCATGGTGGCGAGCTTCTTCGAAACCACCTCCGGCGTGTCCGTCAGGAAAATAGCGTTGTTGTAGCTCTTCGACATCTTGCGGCCGTCGGTTCCCGGCAGACGCGGGGCGGAAGTGAGCAGGGCTTCGGGCTCGGGGAATATCCCTTGCAACTCTCCGAGTTGCTGATTTAAGCACTCTGCTCGCTGCTCCAAGGAAGCTCGGCGAAAGGCGATTGGCAAGAAGTTCACGATGTCGAACCCAATCGTCTTCCCTGGGACCATCTTGATGTCCAGGGCCT
Organism: uncultured Acidobacteriota bacterium; assembly: GCA_963770415.1. GTDB lineage: Bacteria > Acidobacteriota > Terriglobia > UBA7540 > UBA7540 > CAVROP01. Next base: position 122,693 of record CAVYPU010000024.1, on the reverse strand, counting down.
CCACTGCCCAAGTAATCGCGTTTCCGGCCCAGTCGTCATCCTGCCCTTCAGGCAATTTAAGCTCGCCGAAGACCTGGTTGAACCGCCGGGCGACCTCTCGAGTTAACTCGACATGCGGCACCTGGTCCTCGCCCACCGGGACAGCGTGCGCCTTGTACATCAGGATGTCCGCCGCTTGCAGCAGGGGGTAACCCAAGAAGCCATACGTGTGCAAGTCGTGGTCCGTGATGTTTTCGAGTTGCTCTTTGTAGGTCGGGATGCGCTCCAGCCAACTCAGTGGCGTCACCATTGAAAACAGCAGGTGCAGTTCGGCGTGCTCCGGCAGGCGCGACTGGATGAAAAAGGTGGCTTTGTTCGGGTCAAGCCCGCAGGCTAGCCAGTCGGTAACCATTTCCCAGGTGTCCTGGCGCAGGTTGAGGGTATTCTCGTAGCCCGTGGTCAGCATGTGCCAGTCGGCCACGAAGTGGTAGCTCTCGTATTCATCTTGCAGCTTCACCCAATTCTGAAGCGCCCCTACCAGGTTGCCGAGGTGCAGTTTCCCGGTGGGACGCATGCCGCTCAATATCCGGGGTCGTGGGTTGGTTCCTTCGCTCAATGGCTTCGCCTTCTCTATTTCCAAATGAAGATCGCCCGCTGGGCACGCGCCTAGCTCGCGCCTGCGCCATCCGTCATCCTAGCACAGGTGCAACGAAAGGCGAAGTAAGCGGGGCGCCATGGCTACTGAAACAGGTTGCGCATTATGAAGGGGCGCCCTCTCCTTTGGGGAGAGGGTCTGGAGTTTCTACATTTGCCTCCCATGGGCAGCGTGCGGTTCTGCCGCCCCAGGCGATGTAGGGGTAGGGCTTGCCCTACCCCTGGAGTTTCTACATTTGTGTTCCATGGGCAGAGTGCGGCTCTGCCGCTCTGACTTGCGGAAAGGCTTGCCTTTCCGCAGCTTCGCACTATCATGCGTCTGTCGAGGCTGTGCCTCGACTGAGTCTTCGCAATGCTCATCAATAAAGACAACCTGTGCCGGTTCATCACCGAATATGCGCCGCCGTTTCCAAGATGTGGTTGTGAGGTGTACACTGGCGGCTGTATATTGAGGCGGTCTTGTGGCCGCTCTCGGGCAACCATCAGCGTTCTTTCCGGAACGCAGAATAGCGAGTGAAAATCATGGGCAAAGACATGCGAGTTTCACGGCGAAATCTCCTCGGCGGTGTGGGGGCGCTGGCGGCGCTAGGATTGACGGAGGCGGCGTCCGGCCTCAGGCCTGCGAGTGCGAGCGGCAGCGACCGCCCGCGCGCTCTGGCCCTGGTTGGCGACCGCTACCATAATTCAGACTACATTCGCACCGCCTTGACTCGGCTCTTTCGGGAGCTGAACGTGCCCATCACTTTCACCATTAATTTCACGGAGCTCGACGCTGCCCGCCTCAAAGCCTGCGAACTCCTGGTCGTCTTCCGCGACGGGCTTAATTGGCCGAACGGATATCTGGAACCCAATGACTACTGTTACTCATCTTCGTTGGAAAACTCGGACTGGCCAAAAGAGGAGTACCAGGGCTGGATTACTGAGGAGCAAGGCAAGGCGATCAAGGAGTTTGTCGAGGCCGGGGGCGGCTTGTACGCCTATCACAACAGCAGCAATGTCTCGCTGTTTTCCAAGAACTATCGCGAGGTCATGGGAGGGGCCTATATCGGTCACCCGGCGCTGCGTCCCTTTAAGGTCAAAGTGGTCAACCGCGAGCATCCCTTGATGCAAGGCGTTCAGGATTTCATGGTGAATGACGAGCAGCATTACGTAGAGTACGACAAAGACCCTAAGAATATCCTTCTGCGCAGCGAGAACATCGATGGGTTGGATTTCGAGACCCACGGCGCCTCGGCCGTCGGTGGCTGGGCGTACGATTACGGCAAGGGCCGCGTGGCGTTCACGGCAGTGGGGCATACGCTCCATGCGCTGTGGCAGCCGGAATACTATAAGGTTCAGAAGAATGCCGTGCGCTGGCTGCTGAGAATGTAGCGGTGGCAACGACCTCCTCATCCGGGCGAAGTGACCCTCTCGACATGACCCTCTCGATTTCTTGACTTGCGGTCCGCTCAACTTCTAAACTTCTCATTTCGGCGTGGCATGGCCATCTTGGCCATGATGTAACACGGGCAGGATGCCCGTGCCACTTTAACCCGAGACACTACCGTAGACTCTCAACTTTTGACTGCTCGACTCCTCGACTCAGGGGGTTCGCCAATGCGATCCGTAACCGTCCGTTACCTTTTCCTGATCTCATTCCTGCTCGGCGTCTCGCTGGCTTTGCATACGCCATCGTTTGCCCAGACTGCCGACGACGCCTGGAAAACGCAGGGGATCATCAACACTTCCGCGAGCCCCAAGGCAAAAGTGCATTCGGTGCCCATTCGCGCCGTGACCATGGGCGACGGGTTCTGGGCGCGGCGAATGCGCACGAACGTGGATGAGAGCATCCCCACGCTGCTTGAACTTCTGGAAGAGCACGGTGTGGTGAACAACTTCCGACGGCTTTCCGGCCGCAGAAATGAAGGACGCAAGGGGCCGGTCTACACCGATTCCGATATTTACAAGTGGATGGAAGCAGTGGCCTTCGTGCTGCAGTCGGGCGACCGGCCGAAACTGCGCGAGACCATGGATAAGCTCACTGACGACATCCTGGCCGCCCAGGAGCCCTCCGGGTATCTCAACACCTACTATGTTGGCGACCACGCCAGGCAGCGTTTTTCCGAGATGTACCGCAGCCACGAATTGTATTGCCTGGGTCACCTGCTGCAGGCCGCCATCGCCTATTACCGCGCCACGGGAAACAGGAAACTGCTCGACGGCGGGATCAAGTACGCCAACTACATATTGCAAACCTTTGGTCCCGAGAAGAAGCCCGCTATAACGGGGCACCCGGAGTTTGAGATGGCGCTCGTGGAGCTTTACCGCACCACCGGCGACAAACGCTACCTGGATTTCGTCAACTACCTGTTCACCGGCGAGAAGCTGCGCTTGCAACTGACCGACGATCAAACGAAGTATCTTTTCAGCGGCATACCCTTCATTACCCGAACCGAACTCGAGGGCCACGCGGTGCGGTCGCTTTACGCGTGCAGCGGCGCCACGGACTACTACCTCGAGACGGGCGATCAGGAATACGCCGAAACTCTCGACCGGCTTTGGAAGGATCTGGTGGAACGGAAGATGTACGTGACGGGCGGCGTGGGATCGTATGCGCAGGGGGAGTCGGTGGGCGCGGCCTACGACCTGCCGAACGAGCGCGCTTACGCTGAAAGCTGCGCCGCCATCGCCAACTTCATGTGGAACTGGCGGATGCTCGCCGCCAAAGGCGACGCCCGTTACACCGACGTCATGGAAGAGGCCCTCTACAACGGGATCAACTCCGGCATGTCGCTTTCCGGGACGCTCTATTGTTATCGCAACCCGCTCGCCTCCCGAGGCGACGAAGACATTCGCAAGCCCTGGTATGAAACTACCTGCTGTCCTCCGAACCTCGAGCGGACCTTCGCGTCGATTCCCGGCTATCTCTACTCGACCAGCCCTGCGGGCGTGTACGTCAATTTCTACCACGCCTCGACGCTCGATTGGCGCCTCGAGGACGGCACGGGGCTTAAGCTCGTCGAGCGTACCAAGTACCCCTGGGACGGCGACATCACCTTGAAAGTGAGCCCCGCCAAGCCGGCAACCTTCACGCTCTATCTGCGCATTCCGGGCTGGTCGAGCAAAAGCTCCGTTACTGTTGACGGCAAGCCCGCGTCCGGCAAGACAAAGGCCGGCGAGTATTTCGCCATCCATCGTGAGTGGAGCAGTGATAACACCGTCCACCTGGAGCTCGATGTGACGGCCCACCTCGTGGCGGCCAACCCTCTTGTCCAGGAGGACTACGGGAAGGTGGCCGTCCGCCGCGGACCCCTGCTCTACTGCCTCGAGCAAATGGACCAGGAAGACAAAGGCTCGCTATTCGACGTCACGCTATCGCCAAGCACCGGTCCGACATGGGGTTTTGCGTCCGAGTTCAGTCCCGACATACTGGACGGAGTCGTGGTGCTCAAACATAAGGGCAGGGCCACGCCTAAGCCCCTTTCCGAGGAACCGCTGTACCGCACCTTGGAAGGCACCGGACAAAACGAGAGTAAAGAGGTGAACCTGACCTTCATCCCCTACTACGCCTGGGCCAACCGCCTTCCCGGCGCTATGGAGGTTTGGATTCCCTACGCCTCCGGCGGCCAAGCGGCGTCAACGAAACGAGCGGCGACCGCGAAGACGGACTAACCTGAAATTTCTCCCTGCTTCTGGGCGGTTGTGGAAGGGCGGGGGCGGGGCTTCAGAGGCTGTGTCAAAACCCAGCGGGCCTGTCATCCTGAGGAGTTTCCATGGGCCTGTGGCCCACCCGGGGGAATGAAAATCAGCGTCGTCGTCCCCGCGAAAGCGGGGACCCATTGTCGGTCAAATGGATTCCCGCTTTCGCGGGAATGACGCGACTTTCGGGGGAGCCGAAGGCGACGCATGAAGCAGTTCGCCAGCAAGGGTTGACCGGAGTGTTTGAAACAAACCTGTCACAGTCCGTGGCGCTGTGGTGGCTGGAGTTGCCAAAGCGCGACAGCATTCCAATGAACAACCTAACAAGATTAGAACAGCAGGTCTTGGAGATGCTCCTGCGGGGGCAGGATGAAGTGCTGACAATCCTTCGCGAGCAGGCTCAATGGCTGCAGGTCTCATCGAGGAAGATGACAGGAGTCGGTTTCTTCACCGAGTTCCTAGTTCCTCCCGACGCGGCGCATGTGCCAGGACGCCTGACCTTTAAGCTAGGTGATGTGATTGGAACGGCTGACAATGTGAGTCACGGACTCGGCTTTCTGCTTTACATTGAAGATGGCGCTCTGTCCATGCTTGAGGGATACACTTACGACGAACCGTGGCCGGACGACGTTCGTGGTCTTGTTTTGGCATACGTATCAAAGGAGGGTCGGAGGTTGGATTTCCAAAGGAGCGCGTAGCGCGGACCGCTGGTTTCGCGGTCCGCGTCTTTTCAGCCCCGTGGTTGAGCGATCAAAATCGTACGCCGCGTGGCGCAGAGCCGCTACGTGTTCGGGTCGATTTGAGTGAATTCTTTTCGGGATGTAGAATGTTGGGCAGGTGCAGCGCACATGATTGACCGCAAGGCTCGCGATGCCATGTCCGAGGCGATTCAGGCCTTCATGGACCAGAAAATCGGGTCTTACAAGTTTGACGACATGATCTTCGAAATTGCAAGAAACAGCCATGATCAGTCTGTGGTAGCGATCCGGGATGCTTTGTGGTCCTGCTACTCTGACACGGAGGATCACAAGATCCGTGCCGAAAAACAAACCTGGGATTTTCTCAATCGCCTCCGCCTTGTTCTCGCATCCGATGTAGAAGCTGATTGGTACCGAACCGGGCCGCGGTGGAACATCTATAGAACCCTTTGGGCGCTCTTGCTGGCGGGGTTGGGGTTCGTTGCCTGGCAAGCACGATTCGGAAAGGTGCTCCTTGTCAGTTGGTTGCTTGCCGGGTTCGCCGTATCAGTTCTGCTTTGGGTACGGACTCATATTGACATGAAAGCGGCCGCGCCGAACTTCCCGCTTTTCCCATTCCCCTCACTAAAGTCTCTCCTTGCTACGCGGCGGCAAGTAACACGCTTCGCGAGGAAGCGATATCCCCAATCCCTGTTGCGTAGGGCAAAACTCCATCGTTACCTGGACAAAGCGATGTGGGTCCTCCGCGGTCCGTTGTTGGTGGCGCTCGCCCCACTCCTGCTATTTGCTCTGGTACTGCCGATCAGGCAGCAGGAAATGAAGTTGCGTATCTGAGACGCCGGCTGGCGCATCGACGACCTGCCATTCAGGGGTCACGCCTCGAAAACGCACAGCCTCGCTGTGCGCCAGCCGGCAAAGCTGCGAAAGAATGGCTGGCGCAGATGTAGCGGCGGGTTTACCCCGCCATATCTCCAGCGTTTTCGGAACCGTGATGGCGGGATAAACCCGCCGCTACGATTTTTTCACAGCTTCTACTCGTTGGGAGTATCGCTGATGGAGGATATCCTCTACACCTCAGATGGAACCGAGGTGCGGAATGTTTACCGTGACAACGGCCGTCTGGCTGTGCGCCGGCGGGCGGTGTTCCCCGACATCTGCATCGGCTGCGGCAGACCGGCGCGGGGAAACGTCTTGCACCTTGAATTTTCCGATTTTTTCGACCGGTGGTTTCTCCTGCCTTTCGGGCTAAGCCTGCTCGGGACCATCTTTGGCAAGCGTTATCACTTTGATTTCCCGTTTTGCGCGTCCTGCCCACCCGATCGCCTTCAGATTGGCCGCGTCCGCCTCGACACGAAATTCGCCGTCTTCAGTGAACATATAAATGGTTTCCCGAGCACTCTTATGGATTCACTACCCCCCATCCCCCCTGATGTTGCGGAGGAGATGAGCCGTCATCGGCTGAAGCGAACAACCCGCTGACTATGCCGTTGAAAATGCCCTTCACGCCTGAAGCACAATGCAGCTCCCAGCCGGATGGCCACGGGGGTTGCCCCTACTGTCAACTGTGGACTGTTGACTGTTAACTTTTTTAGAACGCGAGATAAACAGGATTCTCGAGAATCTGTTTGAGCGTCTGGAGGAACTTTGCGCCGGTGGCGCCGTCCACCACGCGATGGTCGCAGGAGAGCGTCATGCGGCAGCGCAGGCCCACTTCGATCTTGCCACTCACCACGACTGCTTTCTCCGCCACCGCGCCCACGGCCAGAATCGCGCCTTCGGGCGGGTTGATCACCGCCGAGAATTCTTCAATTCCCATCATGCCGAGGTTCGAGAGGGTGAACGTTGCGCCCGTATACTCTTCCGGCTTCAGCTTGCGGCTGCGCGCCCGGGCGACGAGGTCTTTCGCTTCCCGCGAAATGTCCTGAAGGCTCTTGCCCTGGCAGTTGCGAATTACGGGCGTGATCAGTCCCTCCTCGATCGATACGGCCATGCCCAGATGAATGCGGCGGTGGTAGCGGATGGCCTCGCCCTGGAACGACGCGTTCACTTGCGGGTGCAATTCGAGCGCAGCCGCGCAGGCTTTGAGGATGATATCGTTGTAAGAAAAGCTCAAGTCCGGATTCAGCGCTTTGGCGGATTCGCGCAACTCTCTCGCGCGGCGCATGTCCACTTCAATCGTCAGGTAGAAATGCGGCACCGGAGCCTTGCTCTGCACCAAGCGCGTCGCGATGACTTTTCGCATGGAGCTCAGCGGCTCGTCGTAGAACTCGGGACCGGTGGGGGCGGGCGCAGGACGCCTGGGCAAGCGCAGTCGCCGGTGCGGGCAGAGTGTGCAACCGCAGCCCCGGCACTCACGAAGCAGCGCCGGCCGCGTCGAGACCGCCAGCGCCGCAGCGCGTTCCACATCCTGGCGCACCACTCTCCCGGCCGGGCCTGAGCCTGCAATGCGACTGAGATCGAGGCCCATTTCCTGCGCCATTCTCCGCGCAAGCGGCGAGGCCAGAACGCGTCCGCCATCGGTAGGCACTTGAGCGGCAGGTGTAGCGCCCCCCAGCCGGCAAGGCGCCACCCGCGGCGAGCCTGAGGCGTTGCGGGCGCGGGCGTCGAGGCTGAAGCGGCACTCTTGGCAGGCGCTTTCGCTTCGGCCCGCACCATCGCCTTTGAGCAGCGAGGAAATATCCTCATCCGGCTTGGCGATGACCGCCAGCAATTCGCCCACGGGAACCACCTTGCCGGCCTGGACGAGAATCTTGCGCAGCACCCCGCTGCCCATCGCCTCGACTTCCATGTCGACCTTATCGGTCTCGATCTCGACCACGGTATCTCCGGTCGAGACCTGGTCCCCTTCCTTCTTGAGCCATTTAAGGACCTTGCCCTCCGTCATCGTATCGCTGCCCTTCGGCATCAGTACCTTGACCATGGTTAATCCCCGCTCTCGGGTTTTGTGTAGGGGTAGGGCTTGCCCTACCCTCACCGGGGACGGCAAGCCGTCCGCCTACGTCCGGTAAAGCACCTTATTCACCGCTTCCATCACCTGTTGTTTGTCTGGAAAGGCCAAGTGCTCCAGGTTCTTCGCATAAGGCGTGGGCACATCCGCGCCGGTTACCCGCAGGATGGGCGCATCGAGGTAATCGAAAGCGCCGGACTGAAGCGTGTCCACGATCTGCGCGCCCACCCCGCAGAACGGCCAGCCCTCTTCCACAATGACGGCCCGGTTCGTCTTCTTCACCGATTGGATAAGGGTTTCGGTGTCGAGCGGGCGGAGGGTGCGCGGGTCGATCACTTCCGCGTCGATGCCTTCTTTCTCCAGCTCCGCGGCGGCCTCGAGCGCCACCAGAACCATCTTCGAATGCGCGATCAGAGTTATATCCTTGCCCGGCCGCTTGATGTCCGCGACTCCCAATGGCACGAGATGCTCGCCGTCAGGCACTTCGCCGCGCGTCCCGTAAAGCACTTCGGACTCGATGAAGACCACGGGGTTGTCGTCCCGAATCGAGGTCTTCAGCAGGCCCTTGGCGTCCGCGGGCGTCGAGGGCATCACCACCTTCAGCCCCGGCACGTGGCAAAACCACGATTCGAGCGCCTGCGAATGCTGCGCCGCAAGCTGGTGCGCCGACGCCGCCTGGGCCGCGAATCGACCATGGGAATGGGGAATTGCCCGCCTGACATGTAGAGCATCTTGGCCGCGCTGTTCACGATCTGGTCGAGCGCCAGAAGTGGCAAAGTTGAACGTCATCATCTCGACGATGGGCCGCAGGCCCACCATGGCGGCCCCAACCCCCAGGCCCGTAAATCCCAGCTCCGTGATGGGCGTGTCCAGCACGCGCATCGGCCCGAACTCTTCCAGCATCCCTTTGCTGACCTTGTAGGCCCCCTTGTAGAAGCCCACTTCTTCGCCCATCAGCACGATCGTCTCATCACGCCGCATCTCTTCACGCATGGCCTGATTCAACGCTTCGCGGTAAGTTAGAATCGACATGAAATCCTCCTGCAAGGAGTCAGGATCTAGGATCTAGGATTCAGCTATCAGCAGTCAGCTATCAGCTAAGCCGGACATCCTCGGACGGATGCTGAAAGCTGAGAGCTGACTTCTGGCTGCTGAGTCTGACTCCTGAATCCTGACTCCTGACTTCTGCATTCACCCCACGTAAATATCCGTATAAAGCTCCTGCGGTTCCGGCTCGGGGCTGCGTTCCGCGAAGGCTACGGCTTCCTCGACGGTGTCGCGGATCTTCTGATCCAGCTCGTCCAGAAACGCGGCATCGATGACGCCGATCGTCTCAAGCGCGACGGTCAGGTTCTTGATGGGGTCGTGGCGGCGCTGCTCTTCCACTTCCGACTTGGTGCGATAGTGGCCGTGCGCGGGATCGGACATCGAATGGCCCATGAAGCGATAAGTGCGGGCTTCGATGAGGGTGGGAGCGCTCTCCTTGCGGGCCCGCTCCACGGCTTCCTTGAGCGTCCTCGCGAACCGCCAGCACGTCCATCCCGTCCACCCAGGTGCGCGCCATGTTGTAGGCACAGGCTTTCTGCGAGAGATCGTAGAGAGACGAAGCGCGCTCGATCGGCGTGCCCATCCCAAAACGGTTGTTTTCGCAGATGAATACCACCGGCAACTTCCACAACGCCGCCAGGTTCAGCGACTCGTGGAACGATCCGATATTGACCGCCGCCTCGCCGAAAAAGGCGAGCGTGACGCGCGATTGCTTGAGGTACTTGGAGGCAAAAGCCGCGCCGACCGCCAGAGGGATCTGCCCGCCCACGATGGCGTGGCCCCCCAGGAAGCCGCGCCGCTTGTCGAAAAGGTGCATCGAGCCGCCTTTGCCCTTCGAGACGCCGCTCTGCTTGCCGCACAACTCCGCCATCACCTCGCCCGGGTCCATTCCTTTCACCAGCGCGTGCCCGTGCTCGCGATAGGAGGTCAGGACATAGTCGTCCGGCTCGAGAGTCGAAAGCGCCCCCACCGCCACCGCTTCCTGGCCGATGTACAAGTGGCAGAAGCCCCCGATCTTTCCCAGGGTGTAGAGTTCCGCCGCCTTTTCTTCGAAGCGGCGAATCAGGAGCATCTCCTCGAGCGAGTTTCTTAAGCAGCGCAGGGTCTTCCCGCCGCGCGCGCTCTTCCAGGGTCTGGGCCGGCGGATGGTCCGGTCCAGCTGAAAAGCTCGGTCAGGTTCGCGGTGTTCGATCCTACATCCGATGATTGCATCTAAGTCCTCCAACTGAATGCCAAGCTTCGCGGCGACAGCAAGTCAAAATGTCGCTACCACCATGAGCGCAAACCAACCCGCAATTGGCGCTTCGAAGCCAAAGCCTTCCCCCCTATCTTATATGGATTTTCCAATAAGAAGAAGACTTATTGAAAATCATAGGCGGAAAATGAAAACTGAAAGATGGCAGCAGCAAATGGACCAATTGGCAACTCTCCTGCCTGCTTTAACTAACGATGTTTCGAATTCCGCTCTGAAAATGTCGATTATCCAAAACCACAAACGTCGTCATCCCCGCGAAAGCGGGGACCCACGTCGGTGGATTCCCGCTCCCCGCTTCCGCGGAGGACAAGCTTCGCGGTAATGACGTGCATGAGCGACTGCTCTCGTTTTCCGTTTGCTTCATTCCAGGTTCCATACTATGTATCTTGGCCTCAATTAATCGGCTGACCATTGCCGGTTTTTGGCCATGTTTTTAACCTCATTTGACGTTTTTTGTCTTGTCGTTCCTGTCCTATCTGATAGAGCCTTAAGCTAACTCTTTTACTTTCAAGGTAATAACCTTTAATTGCCTCCAAACAAGAATCTCCCTGGTCCCTTCAGTCCGTCGTCAGGTCATCCGCCCGCCTGGCGCGGCCTCGCATGACAGGTCAACAATGCTGGCCTCGCACATGCCGACAGGCGCTCCGGGCGCGTAAATGGAGGGTTTCGTAACAGGAGATTCGAAAGCGTCGTGGGTTTAATTTCGTGCTCCTGGAGCTGCGGCTTGCGTGGCGCGCGCTCGTTTCTACGACTTCCTGCCCGGAAATTATGCTCGGATCCCAGAAGTCTGTATCGGTCCCCGAATTGCTGCATCCATACCGTATCAACTTGTTCGTTCCGGGTAGTGACGGGAGTTGTAGACCTCGAATTTGAGGAACCTTTTGGAATGCCGGATAGATTGCGGAAGAGGAGAACCGGGCCGGAGTGTTTTTTAGGCTGATTTTCGCTAAAGTTTTCGCCGGAAGGTGCCGATAAAACACTCATGGAGAAGTAGCATTTGATCGACGTGATTGTCGGTTAAAGGCGGCATAGGGTCATTTTGACCGGGGCACGTGTGGTTTCTTGAGTCCCGCGAAGCGCAGACCCGTGCAAGCGCTTCCTTCGGGTGGAGGTCAAACGCACTTTTTGGGTGGGACTAGAGTACTTATACAGATTTCCTGTTTAATATTTAGTTCTCACCACCATCAATATCATTATTGACTGGATATATCGAGGAACGTATAATCCTGGCCGCGCAAGGCCGAAGAGAGAAATTCCAGGCCGATGAACTTTAAAGGAGCTCAATGATGAGGCGATTAGCTAGGGGCTTTCGAACGGGCTATTTGCGAGACTTGCCCGTAACCTTGACCGCGGCGATGCTTTTCTTTGTTCTGGCGGGTCATGCACAAGGTCCGCCAGTGATGACGCGGCATATGCGCGCGGAGGTGGCCAGCGGCCATGCGAAGTTCTTGAATCGGCTCCCCGGCACTCAAACCATGCACCTTGACATCGTCGTGCCGCTGCGCGATTCGGCCGGGCTGGATGAGTTTCTGGAGGAGATCTACAATCCTGCCAGCCCCACCTACCGGCATTTCCTCTCCGTGCAGGAGTTTACCGAGAGGTTCGGTCCGGCCCAACGGGACTACGACGCCGTAATCAGCTTCCTCAAGGCTAGCGGCCTTAGGGTGGTCGGCGGGTCCCGGGACGGCATGGAGGTTCAAGTTGAAGGCTCGGTGACAAGCATCGAGGCTGCCTTCAATGTTTCCATGGGGGTCTACCGGCACCCCACGGAGGATCGCACGTTCTTCGCTCCCGATCGGGAGCCCACCATGCCCTCCTCCATCCCGGTTTGGCACATTTCGGGTTTGGACAACTTTTCGATTCCGCGTCCCGCCAGCCTGCACAAAAACGTGAGTGTAAAGGCCAACACCACCACGGGATCATGCCCATCGAGCTCCTATTGCGGCAGCGACATGAGGACGGCTTATTACGGAAGCGGGCCGCTCACCGGCGCCGGGCAATCGGTCGGTCTGCTCGAGTACTACGGATTTGACACTGCCGATCTGAACACCTACTTTACGAACGCCGGGCAGACGAACGCCGTGCCGATCAACGGCATTTCCGCGGATAAAACCAGCGTGACCTGCCTCTATTCGTCGCGCTGCGATGACACTGAGCAAATTTTGGACATCACTCAGGCGATTTCCATGGCGCCGGGTTTGAGGGCGCTCAATGTGTACGTGGGGTCGAGCGATACTGCCATTTTGAGCGCCATGTCAACGCATTCACCACTGGACGCGCAATTGAGTTCCTCCTGGACCTGGGGCCCGGCTGACCCCGGCGTTGACGACCCCTACTTCAAGAAATTTGCCGCCCAGGGTCAGAGCTACTTTCAAGCAGCGGGGGACAGCGGCAAGTACACTTCGAGTTCGTCCTATGTCTTCCCGGCGGACGATGCTTATGTCACATCGGTAGGCGGCACGGACTTGGTGACGAGCGGTCCGGGCGGCACGTGGGTTTCGGAAAGCACTTGGGCCGACGGTGGCGGCGGCTATTTTTCTAAGGACGGCATTGCCCTTCCTTCCTGGCAGCATCTTTCAGGCGTGATCACCACAGCCAACCAGGGCTCCGCCACTTACCGGAACTCCCCGGACGTGGCGGCGGAATCCAATTTCGACTATTACGTTTGCGCCGACCAAACCACCTGCACGGCAAATTATTATGGCGGCACCAGTTTCGCGACGCCGCTTTGGGCAGGCTACATGGCTCTGGTCAATCAGCAGGCGGTCGCCAACGGGAATGCGCTGATAGGATTCATTAATCCTCTCATTTACTCGCTGGGCCTGGGATCGGGCTACGGGGCCGCTTTCCATGACATCACCACGGGCAGCAACGGCTATCCGGCTGTAGTTGGGTACGACCTGGCCACCGGCTGGGGCAGTCCGAATGGTTCAGGCCTGATCAATGCACTTGCCGGAACGCCCTCGGGTCCCAACTTCTCCGTTTCCGCCTCGCCCGTATCGGTTACTGTGGGCCTGGGCGGCAGTGGCAACTCAACAATCACGACCGCCGTCACGGATGGGTTCGACTACTCGGTTGCCCTGTCTGCCTCCGGCCAGCCGTCGGGGGTGACCGTGAGCTTCAACCCCTCACCCATCGTCGCGCCAGGGTCCGGAACGTCAACCATGACCTTGACCGTGGCCTCGAACACGGTTGTCGGCACGTACACGATTACCGTCACGGGCCTGGGCAACGGAATTACAAAGCTTGCGACGGTCACGCTGATTGTGCCTTCCCCGGCGAATGCAAACTTCTCGCTCAGCGCCTCGCCTCATTCGATAAGCGTTGCAAAAGGTAAGTCTGGGACTTATACCGTTTCTACTGCTGTCTCAGGCGGTTTCAATTCGGCGATTGCCTTGTCTGCGTCCGGACTGCCTTCCGGCGTGACGGTTACCTTCACCCCTGCGTCTATCGCCGCGCCAGGCTCCGGATCATCGTTAATGAAGGTATCTGCGAGTTCGAAGGCCAGCACCGGCGTGCGCACCATCACCATAACGGGAAGCGGTGAAGGCAAGACGCATACGGTAACCGTAACCCTCAACATCAAGTCGTAGCGGCAGGGAAAGGCCCCATCGCCAGCAGATTGGAGTTGAGTAATGAATGGCCCGGATCACTTGGTCCGGGCCGTTCTTTTTGTTAGCGATCCTCAAGTCGTCGTGAAGAGAATTCCCCTCCTCGGATGGGAAGGGGGCAGGGGGTAGTGGGTCAGCATCCTGGATAATTACCTCTCAATCCCGACACTGTGCCGACGGTATCGGGACAGATCCTCACTTGATAGGTCCGCGAGGTTGCGTCCATTCACGATAACCGCTCCGGAGGTTCGCCGGTCGAGTCCAGCTATCAAATTGAGCAAAGACGACTTTCCCGAGCCTGAGCTGCCCAGAAGCGCCACGAACTCACTGGCCCCGACCTGCAGCGAGACGCCGTCCACAGCGCGGATCACCGATCTCCCATTGGAAAATGGCGGCAGACATTTTCGATTCGGATCGTTCCGCCAGGCTTGGGCTCACCATTTATCGCCATGCGTCTCCTCGGGATGCTAACTTCTGCGGAGTGAAGCAGTATAAGCGGGAAAGGTCGCGGGCATCAACTTAGGTGCTGCGGCAAAAGACACGGAAAAGGGAGTGAGGGAAGTGCGAAAAGGACAAGACTATGACATAAAGGCCGAAGTAGCCCACATTCCTTCGCCCCCCTTCCCTAACCTGTGTCGAATCTATGGCAACGCGTATGCTCTAATATCAGTGTGCGGTTTCCACTGAGAAAGGTGTCGAATCTCCTCAAAGCGCTGGGAGATCCCGTGCGTCTGCGCGTGGTCAACCTATTGCGGATCCGAAGCCTGTATGTTAGTGAATTGCAAAGGGTACTGGGCATCCCCCAGCCGGACGTGTCTCGCCAACTCACCATTCTGCGTACCGCGAACTTAGTGCGAGCCCAGCGCCGCGGCGCTCGTGTGCGTTATTCCCTGTCTCGCGCGCCGTTACTCAACTACCCGTTGCGCGAATTCCTGAATGAAGTTGCACCCTCTTCGCCCGAACTCCAGAGGGACCTCCAAAAGCTGGCAGACATTGTAGGAGATGTCGGTCCGAGATCAGAAGAGTTGTCGAGCCAATCTGATCCCAAACGCCACGGCATCCGTCGCGCCGTACATAATAGCGGGAATTCTTCCTATGAAAATTAAAACGCTCATTTGCAATTGCAAAGGCCTGTCCCCGTCGTTCAAAACCTCTGACATGAACACGCTTCCCTTTGAAATAGAAAACGGCCTCGATGTGGATTACTCCCTTGTGCATCCCCAGCTTTGCGGCGCGGGAGGGAACAGGGTTATGGAGGACGTTCTCCGCTCCGCTGAAGACGACCCCGATACGTTTGTGATCGTGGCCGCATGCGAGGTTGAAGCGCAACAGAGGTTATTCGAGAAGCTGTTCCGCAAGACAGGCTTCAACCAGAACCACTTTGTGCCGGTGGATATCCGCGACGCCGGAAATGAGGGGATTTTGGACCGGCTGCGTGAAAAGATAGCCGAACATGTTCAGCCCAAAGAACGGCGCCATTGACCGCCTCGCAGGGGCAGCCGGTGCGGTTCCCCATCGATTTAGGAGAAGAAACGGTGTCAACACTTCGCAGTCGGAGGATGCAGTTTCCATGGTTCCCCACATTCAACTGCAAGATGTGCCTCCGCGATCTCGAGTGCCTTAACTTCTGCCCCGCCGGCGTGTTTGATTGGGACCCCAAGACCGGCATGCCCGTCGTGGCTCGCCCCTTCGATTGCATCCCCGGCTGCCAGAGTTGCGCCGAGAACTGCCAGGCCAAACGCCTTTCGCTTCCAGGCAAGAAGCAGGTGGCAGCGGCGCTCAAAAGGATTCGCACCGAAGAAGGAATCCAATCGACGCGCGGCCTTCGTATCTCACCTAGTCGAACGGCATCGCCAGCTTCTAACAAGAATCGAGCGAGGGGAAGCAAGTGGAAGACCCCGAACCGTGCAGGCCGTTCCGTTGCCACGCTTACGCCGCGTGCAAGCAAACCCGCAGAATAACTCCTCCAAATTCTCTTTTAAGGTAATTCCAGATTTCAGCCTTATGGTTTGAGTCGTGCTCTCTCGAAACCCACGTCATTCCCGTCCCGCACTGGCGAGAGGAATGCGTTGGGCTGAGGTGGGCCCCGCTTTCGCGGGGGCGACTAAGTGCTAACGAACGGTAACGTCGCCAACTCGAGTGAATTTGGCACTGCCGGCCGGACCTTCCACGAAAAGTGTCACGTTGTAAGCCCCGGGCTTCTGGTAAATATGCGTGGGGTGCTGTTCGGCGGAGGTGGTATCGTCACCGAAGTCCCATTTCCAGGAAGTAATCTTGCCGTAGGATTCGTCGTGGAAAGCCACCAGGCGGCGGTCCATATCGGCAATCTTGAAGTCCCAATGCGCCTCGATGGGCTTGTGGAATTTTGCATCGAGCGGCATCAGCTTGAACATCACCAGGTCGCTCGCGTCGCCGTACATAGTAGTTTTGTGGGAAAGATTGTAGAAGCCGTTGTACTCCTTCGAATTCACATCATCGTAATCGAGCACAGACCACGACATGCCGATCAGCTTATTCTCTTCGAGCCTGGACTCCACCGAATGCTGCGGCCCGTCGCAACTGGCGTAATCGAAGGGCGTAATCCAAAACTCCAGCACGAGCTTGCCGCTCTCCCCGGGCTTGAAGTTGTAGTTGTAGGCGGCGTTGGCCCAGGGCAAGCGCTTCATCCAGTCCTGGCAGCCCCAGACGAAGGTCCAATCCTTGTCACCGGGCGGGGTGAGAATGTGATAGTTCTGCGCATAGACGTTCTGGAAGCGGAAATATCCCTGCCAGTAATCCATCAACGTCCTGTGAGGGTGCATGTCGATGATGTTGGGACCTCCCGAAAGGTCGCCATCCACGACCACTTCAAAGATGTCGTTGTGCAAGTCGCTGCGGGAGAAGTCCCAATAGTTGTCGTAGGCTTCGTAAAGGAAATAGAGCCGGTTCAAGCCTTTCACCCAGCCCACGCGCACGCGCACGTCAAGGTCCTTAGGGTCGATCTTCGTGCCGTGGCCTTTGACGGTATCGGAAAGCTGGTCCGTGCCAATGACGTAGTCCTCCGGCACCATGTTCCAATCGTCTGTGTTCCCGTCGATCCGTGGAATCTTGTCGGCAGGAAACTGGAAAATCTTATAAACAACGTTGGGCCGCTCGACGGCTAATCCAGAAGCCGCAGCAAAAGTTAGCAGGACAGCAGCAAGCAATGGTTTTGGTGTACGCATGGCCAGAGAGTGTAACCCATCCGTCAACATCGCGCCATATGGCAGTCGCTCATTAATTTCGGATGACAGGCGCCCGGAAACCTTGAACAAAATGCCGTAGGGGGACGGCTTGCCGTCCCCTTCGAGCGGGCCGTTGGCCCGCGGGTAGGGCAAGCCCTACCCCTACACGCTCGCGTCATTCCCGCGAAAGCGGGAATCCACCGGCGTGGGTCCCCGCTCCCCCGCCTTCGCGGAGGACAAGTTTCGCGGGGACGACGACGTTTGTGGTTTCGGATAATCGACATTTTCAGAGCTGAGCGGTGATTGAGGTAGAATGTGTGGGCCGATTTCTGGCCGTGTGACGGACCTGACTGAGAACGGAGAATCGCTGATGAAGAAACTCTTCCGCGGAATCGTGCTGGCCTTCCTGCTCCCCCTGTGCTTGAACGCTGCCGGTAGGAGTTCCGCCTCTGCCGCCGCGACGAATCCGAAGGACACCTTACTCGCGACCATGCAGCAGGAGCTTCAGCGCGCCAAGACTGAGCTTGGGAAACTTGATCCGGCGCCTTATTTCATGAGCTATGCAGTTCACGATCAGAGCACGGTATTGGTTGTCGGGAGCCAGGGCGGCATGATCAATTCCACCCAGGCCCGGGCACGCACTGCGGACGTCATCGTGCGCGTCGGCACGCCTGCATTGGACAACACCCATGGTGAGAATCGACCCTCCGGCATCAGTTCCGGATCGATTCCACTCACCGACGACGCGGCTGCCATTTCGCATTGTCTGTGGCAATTGACCTATGGCGAATACCGCAAGGCCTCGCAAACCTTTTCGAAGGTCAAAACCTCGACTGAGGTCAACGCCAAGGAAGAAGACACTTCACCGGACTTTTCGCAGGAGACGTCCGAGGGCCACGCGGATTACAGCGAGCCGGCGCCCGCCCAGGATCAACTGGCGCTCGAGGGAATGGTGCGGCGTTATTCGGCGTGGTTTGCCAAGTACCCTTACGTTTATCGCTCCACCGTAATGGTCACGATCGAAAGGGTTCGCTGGCACTTTGTTTCCACGGAGGGGACGCACCTCGTTGCACCCAGCGCTACGTACAGGCTGGTGATCGAAGCGGAGTCGCAGGCCGACGACGGCATGGAACTGATGCGGATCGAGACCTTCCAGGCTTCAGGCCCCGGGCGCCTGCCCGGCGATGCTGAAATCGCGCCACGCGTGGAGAAAATGGCGGCGGATCTCAAAGCTCTGCGTTCGGCCCCACTGGCGGAACCCTACGATGGGGCCCGCGCTGCTTTCCGGCCGGGCCGCGGCAGTGTTCTTCCATGAGGTGCTGGGACACCGCTTGGAAGGGCATCGCCAGCGGGGTGAAGAGGAAGGCCAGACCTTCACCAAAAAGCTCAATCAGCAGGTGCTGCCGGAGTTTCTGAGCGTAATCGACGACCCCACCCAGCGCGCCTTGAACGGCATGGATCTTGCCGGCTGGTACGCCTATGATGACGAGGGTGTGCCTGCCCATCGCGTGGACGTCATCAAGGACGGCGTGCTGAAGAGTTTTCTGATGTCGCGCATGCCGATCAAGGATATCGGCAAATCGAACGGCCACGGTCGCGCGCAAGCAGGTTTCATGTCCACGGGCCGTCAAGGCAACCTGATCGTCAGTTCGTCGCACACCGTAAAGGACGCCGACCTCCGCCAAAAGCTGATCGACGAGATCAAGAAACAAGGCAAGCCCTACGGCCTTTATTTCGAGGACATCGAGGGAGGTTTTACGCTCACCCAGCGGACCTTGCCTCAAGCTTTCATGGTGCTGCCCATCCTCGTCTGGCGAGTCTATCCGGATGGCCGCCCGGATGAACTCACGCGCGGCGTGGATATTGTGGGCACGCCGCTCGCGGCCATGAGCCGCATTCTGATGACGGGCGAGAAGACGGACGTGTTCAACGGCATCTGCGGCGCAGAGTCCGGGAGCGTGCCCGTTTCTGCCGCCGCTCCGGCGATGCTCTTTTCCGACATCGAGGTGCAAAAGCGCGCCCACTCGCTCAACCGCCCGCCCATCCTGCCGCCGCCCGGCTTCGAGGGAAACGGGTCGAGCGACGCCGCGAAGACTGGAGGCCGCTAATGAGCGCTAAATCGATGAGGCCGGCAGTAGCCTTGATGCTGTGGTCCATTCTGCTTCCTCCCGGCACCGCCCCGCTCCTCGGCCAAGGAGGAAGTGGGGAATGGTGGTTACGGAATCTAAGGGGTCGGTCAACCACCCCCTTCCCTCTCCTTAACCAAGGAGGGGAATCGATGTCCGCGCAACCGGCGGATGATCCAGTTCTCCGGGCCATGTTGAAGGAGCTGGAACGCTCCAAGTCACAACTCAAGCTGGAGCAGATGGCGGCGCCCTACTACATCGACTACCGGGTGGAAGACCTGGATGCGTATCTTGCAGAAGCGGCCTTCGGCGCTCTGCGCACCAACCTTCGCACACGGGTTCGGCTTCTGCGTGTGGTCGTCAGAGTGGGCGATTACAAGCAGGACAGTTTCTTTAGACAGGGTGAGGGGGTGAGCGATTATGTGCCGCTCGATAACGATGAACTCGCCCTCCGGCACCACCTCTGGCTCGCCACAGACCGGGCGTACAAGGCGGCCACCGAGGCTTTGTCCGCCAAGCAGGCGCAACTGAAGCAACTCACTATCGACCATCCTGTGGATGATTTTGCGCACGCCGAACCTGTACGCCTCATGGGGCCGCTGGCCAAGCTCGAAGTTGATCCCGCCCGTTGGGACAAGACTCTCGAAGATGCCACGGCGCTCTACAAGCTGGACCCCCAACTCGAGTCCATGGATTCCTCCGTCCAATTCCAGGCTGTCAATCGCTACTTCGTCGACTCGGAAGGCACTGTGGTCCGCAGCGGCCAGACGGCGTACCAGGCTTACGTCTCCGCAAGCACCCAGGCGGCCGATGGCATGCAACTCCAGCGCTCAGCCGTGTATGCCGTGCCTGACAGCAGGGATTTGCCTCGCGAAGAAGAGTTCCTGGCGCGCTCGAAGCAATTGCTCGGCACTTTGAAGGAGCTGCGCGCCGCGCCGGTTGCGGACGAGGAATACCGCGGGCCTGTGTTGTTTTCGGCCGACGCGTCTTCCAGCGTCTTTGCGGATTTAGTGGGCGAAAACATCCTCGGGAACAAACCCGGCTTGGGCCAGCCGGCGCGCACTCGAGGCGCTTTCGCGTCGAGCTACAAGAGCCGGGTGCTTCCCGATTTTCTCGACGTGGCCGACGATCCCACCCAGGCCTCGCTTAATGGCAAACCTCTTTTGGGAAAGTACGATGTGGATGACGAAGGAGTGCGCGCCGTGCGGGTTTCGGTGGTCGAGAAGGGAAAACTCGTGAATTACCTTCTGGGCCGCGAACCCATTTTGGACTTCCCCACCTCGAATGGCCACGGGCGAGCCCGCATGCCGATGAGTTCTCCGGGTCCCAGCCTGGGGAACATGCTGGTGACTTCCTCCGAGCCCGTGGCGCGCGAAGAGTTGAAGAAGAAACTCCTCGAGCTCGCCAAGCAGCGGGAACTTCCATACGGATATTACGTGGAAACGATGGCGGGAGCGCGCACGCCCCGGCTGCTCTACAAGGTATGGGTAAAAGACGGGCGCGAAGAACTCGTACGAGGGGCGGTGTTCGGCGATCTCGATGCGCGTGCGCTGCGCAACGACCTGGTGGCCGCCGGGAGTGACATGAACATCGAGAACCGGGTGCAGAACATCCCGCACAGCATTGTGACCCCTTCCGTCTTGTTTGATGAGCTGGAAGTGAAGCGGCAGGACGTGCAGAAGTCGAAGCTTCCCGAATATCCTGCGCCGCAGGATTAGCGCCGTGTCCTTCAAGCGCGTTCAACCCATCACAAGCCCGCCGTTCACGTGAATGACCGCGCCGGTAACGTAGCTGGCTTCTTCGGACGCCAGGAACGCGATGACGGTGGCCACCTCTTCCGGCTGACCGAAGCGCCGCATGGGAGTCTGGCTCATCCATTCCTTTTCGCGCCCCGCCATGCGCTCCATGAGCAAGTCAGTCAGGATTCGCCCCGGGGCAACGACGTTGGCGGTAATTCCGTAAGGCCCCAGCTCTTTCGTCAGGGAATAGGTCAAGCCCAGCAGGCCCGATTTGGCGGCCGAGTAGTGGGCATGATTGTTCGACCCGGTGTAGGCCACCTGCGAGGAGAGATTGATGATCCGCCCCCAGCGGCGTTCCCGCATCGAGGGGATGCAGGCACGGGCGTAGCGGAACGACGCCGTCAAGTTGATCGCGAGGGTATTCTCCCAGTCTTCATCTTTCAAATCGGCCACGGCTGCGTCCGTCATCTCGCCGGCGTTGTTCACCAGGATGTCGATCCTGCCCAGGCTCGCCACGGCTTCTTCGACCGAGCGCTTGATCGCCCCCGCGTCGAGCACATCGGCCTCGACCGCCGTTGCCCGTCCCCCACTTGCTTCGATCCGCCCCGCCACCTCCCGGGCCTCTTTGATGCGGTTTCGGCAAAGCACCGCCACGGCTGCACCCCTCGCAGCCAAGGCCAGGCAGGTCGCGCGCCCGATGCCTCTCGAACCCCCCGTCACCAAAGCCACCCGGCCGGCCATGTCTTTCCCAGCCGGACTTTTTGTAGTTTCCTGGGATGATTCCATTCTCCGCTTCTCCTGAACTCGTAGGGCGACGGCCTGCCGCCCCCCTCTTATATTTCAATACCGAAGCTTTGTTTTCATAGACATTCCCGCTTCGTTCCTCGAGTTTTTGATTCTACGCCCGATGTCAAGAGGGCGGTTATCGTGGTCCCCGGCCCAAAGACGACGGTAGGGGTCAGCCTCACTCTCGCGCAGCACGGCGGCTTATAGCCCCCGCCCTGAGTTCTCGGACCCCGACCCTTTGTTTTCATAGACATTCCCGCTTCGTTCCTTCAATTTTGAATTCCAGGACATGCCCGCTCGTCCCAATTAACCCGAATTCCGAAGTTGCGAGGCTCGGTGTGAAGAAACCCCTCACCCGGCTCGCTACTCTCGCCACCCCCTCCCCAAAGGAGAGGGCTGAATTTAATCGTCGTTGACCGCCCTCTCCCGTGGGGAGAGGGTGGCCCGCAGCCGGCGTCTTCATCGGCCGGCGCGGGACGGGTGAGGGGTTGCTTCCGAAGAATCCAAACTCCCGTTCCGTTCTCGCGTCGATCAGGGCGGGCAATTCACAACTGACAACTCTCCTGGGCATCGCTTCCTTGTCGTCCACGTAAATAGGCTAGCACCAACCCGGAAATTGTCAAGCGGTCCGAAGCAAGAAACCTAGGCTATACCTTGGCGAAGGGAAGCCTTAAGAGTCTGCGTGAAAACCGCTTGCGGAGTGTCATTCCGAGCGAAGCGAGGAATCTCGCTCTGAGTATTTTCAAGGCACGGCGAGATTCCTCGTCGCCTGCGGCTCCTCGGAATGGCAGCAAGAATGAGTTCTCGCACAGACTCTTAAGCCCCTTGGAGCCTTGAATTTAGATGTATAATCGCCCGCCCGGCGGTTCTGATGCAAGCAAGCGAAAACCTGTGAGGGCAGGAGGGTCAATTTCCATGAACGGAAGCGAGAATCAAGTGAGCGGCGCGTCGCGAAGGGATTTTCTGAAGGGCCTGGGAGGGGGCCTGGCGCTCGGCCTCGCAGCAGCGAGCCCGCGCGGCCTGGGAGCCATCGCACCGAGCGACCGGATTCAGATGGGCTTCATCGGCGTGGGTGGGCAAGGGACGGGCCGGCTGAAGGAATTCATGGAGCACGACGACGTGGACGTTCGAGCCATCTGCGATGTGGATGAGGGTCACTTGAACCAGGCGCTGGCGGAAGTTGAAAAGGTGCTCGGCAAGAAGCCGAAGGGCTTTCATGACTTCCGCGAGCTTCTCGACCAGCGCGAGATCGATGCGGTGATGATTGCCACGCCGGACCACTGGCACGCGCTGCCCACCATCCGGGCTTTCGAAGCGAAGAAGGATGTGTTCGTCGAAAAGCCTCTCAGTTACTCGATTGGCGAGGGCCGCGCCATGGTGAAAGCAGCAGGCGCGAACCAGCGGGTGTCGCAGGTCGGGATGCACATCCATAATTACACACCGAACTATCGCCGCGCGGTGGAAATTGTGAAGTCCGGGATGCTGGGCAAGATCAGCCGCGTGACCTGCTGGATGACCTCGGACACAAAGGGGTACGGAAATCCGCCGGACGGCACTCCTCCGCCAGGACTCGACTACGAACTCTGGCTCGGCCCCGCGCCGAAGCGTCCTTACAATCCCAACCGCTCGCATCGCAATTTCCGGTACTTCTGGGATTATTCGGGCGGCGTCTTCATTGATTTCTGGTGCCACATCACGGACGTTGTGTTTTGGGCGATGGATCTCCGAGCGCCGGAGAGCGTGGCCGCGGTGGGCAGGCGCTTTTTCCTTACCGACAACACGGAAACGCCGGACACCCTTGATCTCGTCTATCAGTTTCCCAATCTCGACCTCGTCTGGTCGCTCAACGCCACGCCGCTTCCCGGCTTCGAGAGCCTGGGGCATATCGGTTGCGTCTTCCAGGGATCTGAGGCAAGCCTGGCGGTGAATTACCTGCAGCACGACCTCTATATCAAAGGCAAGAAGGTGACGGATTTCCAGCGCCCCGCGCCCTCGATCCCCGATTCGCCCGGCCACATTCGCGAGTTTCTAAATGCCATCAAGTCGCGCCAGAAAACAACGTGTAATGTGGAATACGCGCATCAGCTCACGAAGTCGGGCCTGCTCGGCAACATCGCTTTTCGAACGGGAAGAAGAATCCGGTGGGACGACGAGCACGAAAAGGTCATCAAGGATCCCGGCGCCAATCGGCTGGTCACGCGCCGCTACCGCAAACCGTGGAAGCTTGTGTAAACAAGGAGGGCCACAGCATGCGAAGACGGCAATTCATGGGGAGTTTGGGGGGGGCTACATTGCTAAGTGGTGGGAGGCTTGGCTTCGCTGCAACGCCCGGCGGGCGGGTCTATGGAACCCCTGCTGAAACTGCAGACACTCAAGATCCCAGCCGGGAGTTTTTCTACCGTCCCGCGGGGGCGTGGGCTGCGGATTTCATTCCCTTCTACAAGGACGGCACTTTTCATCTCTTCTATCTGCTGGATTGGCGGGACCGGCACAAGCACGGCGAGGGGACTCCCTGGTACCAGATCAGCACGCGAGACTTCGTGCACTTCACCGAGCATGGCGAGATGCTGGCGCGCGGCACCGCGGAAGAGCAGGATCTCTACGTCTTCACCGGCTCGGTGATCGAGGGCGAGGGTCGCTTCCACATCTTCTACACCGGCCACAACTCCTACTTCCGGCGGCAAGGCAAGCCGGAGCAGGGAATCGATGCACGCCGTGAGCGACGACCTGCTGCATTGGCGAAAGATTCCCGAAGACACGTTCTATGCGCCGCAGGCTACTTATGAGCCAAACGACTGGCGGGACGCTTTCGTGTTCCGCAACCAGGAGGCCGGGGAATACTGGATGCTGCTCGCGGCCCGGTTGAAGACGCGGCCCCTCGCGCCGGCGTGGCTGCACGGCCCTTTGCGTTTCCCGCGACTTGAAGAAGTGGGAAGTGCGCGGGCCTTTCTGGGCTCCCGGGCTTTACTTCACGCACGAATGCCCGGACCTGTTTCGCATGGGCGATTGGTGGTACCTGGTGTATTCCACCTTCACCGAACGCTCAGTCACGCACTATCGCATGAGCCGGTCGCTTGAAGGGCCGTGGCGTCGCGCCGGAGAACGACACCTTTGATAATCGCGCTCTCTATGCCGCGAAGACCGCCTCCGATGGCGAGCCGCAGGTTTGTGTTCGGCTGGAACCCCACGCGCGCGGAGAGCCGGGACTTCCAGCCCTGGCACTGGGGCGGGAACCTCGTCGTACATGAGGTCGTGCAGGAGGCCGACGGAACGCTCACGGTAAAAATTCCGGAAACGGTGGACAACGCATTCTTCCAGGCAGGTTGCGGTGGAGTTCAAATCGGGCCTTGGAAATTGCGAAGTCGCCGGGAACGCAGTTCGCATCGTGGCCCCGGATTCTTTCGGGTGCGCAACCGCAGGCGTTCCTTCTGAGCCGTGCAAAATCGAAACCACCGTCGAGTTCACGGCAAGCACGCGTGGGTGCGGCGTCATGTTGCGCGCAGACGATGACCTCGAGGAAGCGTATTACATTCGGCTCGAGCCTCGCCGCAACCGTTTGGTGCTGGATTCCTGGCCCCGCTCGGGCGACGTGCCTTATTGGGTCGAACTGGAACGGCCGCTTGGCTTGACCGCGGGGAAATCCCTGGAACTCAAGATTGTTTTGGATGGGTCGATCTGTGAAGTCTACGCAAACAATAAAGTGGCCATGAGTACCCGGATGTATAACCGCCATACAGGCCAGTGGGGCGTGTTCGTCAACGAAGGGGTCGCCCGCTTCAGCAATGCCAGGCTGGCTCAGTTATCGACGGCATGAGAACGTTAGTATCAAGCGCGATCATGGATCTCGTCTCGTGTGGGCAGTGGACCCTTTGAGGAAAACTGCATGTTCGCGATCCCAGTTTTCAATCGCGCCACAGCCGCTTCCCGGTCCTCTAAACTTTCCTCGATCGGCTCAACGATCACGCGGACTCGCTGCTGGTCACGGAGTTTCAGATCAGCCGCAGGCTTGAGAACACCATTGGTGTAAATGGCTTCCGTGATCTGTGTCATGGCAACCTCCCTCTATCGAGATTACTATGGGCCTGCCGGGGGCGCAATCGCGTTTACCTGGACGCGGGGGTTCGGTTGGGTTCAAAGGTCATGAGGCAGCCGTCGTGGGCAGACGCGAAGCGCACGGTGACCGCTTCGTGTGCACCCATAGGCGCGCCGAGGACCTCCATTCGCGCCAGGACGAACATGCGCAGGGCGTTCTTCGAGGACAGGCGCATGCCAGATGTAAAGCCCCACGAGTTCCGCGGAAACCCCCAACTGGCGGGCGGCGTCAGAGCGCAACGCGGCCAGTGCGGGCACGCGCTCGCCTTCGCGGATTTGCCAAAGCGGCTGCAACGGGCGCTTCAAGGTGAGGCCATGAGTGGCGGGCAAGTAAGCGAGCACATCGGAATCCTCTTGCGGAGTAGCGACCGAGAAGTAGAGTTCTTCTTTCGTCTGGGGCAAAGCCTCAAGCCAACCTTCGTCCACGCGCATGGAGAGTTGTGGCAAGGTCGAGCGCTCGAGAGGGGGCGTCCCGGCAAGGACGGCAGCGCGAGCGGTCTCGCTCTCGACCAGTTTCAGATGCGGATCCCGCTCCGCCGAGTCGACCTGCGAATGAGGCGGTGCACCGCGGCGAAGCTTCGGACCGGTGGAGGATGCAGGCAGCCAGAGCATTCCGCAGGGCAGAGCCGCATCTGAAACCGACTCCGGGCGCGGAGGAGAGCTCGCCCGCATTGGACGAGCGGGAATTGCGGCCAGGACCAGGAGTGCGCACAAGAGGCCGGAAGAGAGGAAGAGCGCCCCCGGACGTGGACAGGCCGATTCAAGGAGCAGGAACTCAGGTGAATCGTTTATGAGATTCGTTTGGCGTGGGCGCTGCCTTACGCCGGTGCGGCTGGGAGGAAGATTCATATCTGGGTGCACGGGCCGAGGTGGATTGGGCGCGCCCCACTCTTACAAGTTGTAGGGCGAAAACTTGCCGTTCTCTGTCTCGTTTCCATCCCCCATCTGCCGGGACTTAGGTTTGGTTAGCGTGAAAACACGGCGCTGCGATTTCTCAAGCGTCTGCCCGGAGCGCACTTGCTCGACCGTATGCTGAAGCTCGTCATAAAAAGCGCGCCGCGCCGCGGGGTCGTTGCGCAGGCGGCTGAGGTCATCCTGGGCACGCTGGCTGGGGGATTCCGTAACGCTCGAGCTGACTTCTTGCGAGGCGATGGTTGTGGGCGCTGACTTATGAGCTGATGCCGAAAGGCGACGACTGCCCTGTTTCGCTGCGGCAGTAGCAGTATCAGACCCGGTTGATTTAATAACGCCCGGTTTCTTCCCGTCAAACTTCGCTTCGAGGACCGTTGAATTGGCCTGTGGCGGCGCGCCACGGTGCGGATGTACCACTTCCGTCTCAGGCGGAGTAGTAGCAGGGCCGGAATGCCAAGTGGGCTTAACCGGGCGGGCGCTACTGCTCAGTGGGGAAGGTCGCGAAAACTTCGCCTTCTGTTGCGCAGCAAG
Organism: uncultured Acidobacteriota bacterium; assembly: GCA_963770415.1. Classification (GTDB taxonomy): domain Bacteria; phylum Acidobacteriota; class Terriglobia; order UBA7540; family UBA7540; genus CAVROP01. The sequence continues at coordinate 95,435 of CAVYPU010000024.1, read as the reverse complement.
CATCACGCTCGCGCTCTCAAGAAGCATTCCCGCAGCGAGAGCCAGCCAAATCGTGCCGCCGATGTGTCTCACGCGAATCATACAGAAGCTCTCAGCTTTCAGCCGTCAGCTTTCAGCTACTGCGCGAGAGGAAGTGAGGGTGTAGCGATCGCGACGCGGACTGTGGACCCCCTCACCCGTCCCGCGGCGGCTGGTAAGAGCACCGTCGCGGGCCACCCTCTCCCCGAAGGGGTAGAGGGTCGGAATCCCGCTTGGGGGAGCAGGTCGGAAACGAATGTAAAAGGTCTCAGCCCACTCCTTTGGAAACGAACAGGTCACCACCCCGGCTCGTCACTCGTCACTTGTCACTCGTCGCTGCCTTTGGTTGCGCGCCCATCCCTGCCCAATTCCCCCGGCGGACCCTTAAATCCAGCGGTTTGGAGTGCACCTCGACAGGCTGTTTGACGTAGTAGTCGTAGCGCTCTTCGAGCTTGCTGGTTTCAAGAGGTTTGTCGGATAGGCCGCACGCCTGAGCGCCACGTTCGACGCGGCAGGTCTCAGAAAGCAATGCCAAACGGTTCAAGTCGCCCTCGAGGTTCTCGAGCGGGCCGCGCGTGGCCTGGAGATAGAGCGCAGTGCGCTGCTTGTGCAGAGCCTCGGGTTGGGCGTCGGGGTTCGCAGCGCGGCCTGAAGCAGCAAGCGCCAGTACCAGGACCCCGGCGGCGGCCAGGGATAAAGCCCATTGCGCCGCCACCGGGAGGTCGAACCTTGAGTTTCCGTGCGTTTCCATAAGCTACTCCTTAGCCGCCTGGGACTGGGGCGCCTTTTCGCGGCAAGCCTTCTCGTCGCCAGTCTGCTGAATGCAGCTTTTCAACTTTTCAGGGTCAACATCCTGCTTCGAGCCGGGCGCCGGGCTGCTGAGAGTTTTCTCGACTTCGGAGCTGGCCGGGAGGTGATGCACGGACTGGGTGGCTTTGCGGCCCTGGTCAAGGACGTCTTCCGCCTGAGCGCGCACCAGGTAATATTCCAGCCGGTCGGCCAGCGCCAGCCGGTTGGTGTGGGCCGACTGCGCATCCGCCGCGTAGGTCTTAGACTCTTTCTCGTAAGACTGCTCAAGTTCTTTGAGCTTGGCGAGTTCTTCACCCGCGCCTGCGGATTCCTGCTGTGCGCGGGTCTGCCGCTCTGGCAAGTCCTTCCCGACGCGCTCCATCTCCGCCAAGCGCCGGTTGAGATCGCGCGCCAAGGCCTCGACCTGGGGCGAACCCGGCAGCTTGGCCAGATTGGCAGCGGCGACTTCGAGATCCCGGCGGTTGGAGACGCCGCTCTGCTTGCTCAAATCATCCAGCGTCTTCGCGCGCTTGGCGATGAACTCCTCTACCGCCTGCTCCTTGCCAAGGATTTCGCGGGACTCGTCGGCATAGTCTTTGGCGAGTTGCTGGCTAGTCTGCTCGCGATCGAGCTCGTCCTTGAGTTCCACCTGAATCTTGCGCGGGTCGGTGAATCGCTCGAGACTGGGGTCATTGCCGCTCGCCTCAGCGTAGGAAGCCAGCTCAAGCTCGCGCTGCTCATGCCGCTGCTTATACTCCTCGAGGCAACGCTGCGCGCGCGCGTCGAGGCTGTCCGCCGCGGGTGGCGTCGCGCGTGCCCCTTGCGAATCAACAACCGCAGGTTGAAAAGTTTCGGGTGCGGCGGGTGTCGACGCTTCCGGCGCGGCCCCGGCTGCGTCAGGAACGGCTCCGGTGGCGCAATGCCCGCCGGGGGCGGCGGTGGCGCGCTGCCTGGCAAAGGCGCCTGGGCTAGCGCCACGCTCGCCACCACGCATGCGAGGATAGTCAGAAATAATGCAGTCCTCATCGCGTTGCCTCCACCAGTGCGGTCTGCACCTGAGGGTCGTTCAGAAGCGGGTCGCGTTCCCAATCGCGCTCTGTCGCACGCAGGACGGAAACGAGATTACGCGCCATTTCCGCGCGGGCCTGGGCGGGCAGCGCCGAAGTCTGCGCCTCCCGGTAAGCCTCTCGCATCAGGTTGAGCGTATCGCGGCTGTGGTCGCCTTTCTCGAAGCGCGCCACGGCCTGCAAATATTTCGCGAAAGTGCGATCCACCGATGGCCGCTCTCTGAATCTGATTTGCCGGAGTTGTTGCAGCACACCGTCAGGATCGATCTGGACCTGGTCGGCCATGGCCAGCAAATCTTCCGAGGGCGGGATCACGCGGCCGCGACCCCACGTGGCGGGGCGAAGCATGGGACCGGATTCGACGACGTCACCCGTGGCCACAAGCGATACCGGGCGGCCCAGGACGAAATCCATTTCCGTGCCGGCTGGAACCACCAGGTCCGGGCCGCGCCGCGCCACGGTCCAGATGGCGGCTACAAGCAAACCACCGCCCGCGCCAACCACAGCTCCCGGCGGCCCGGCCGCGGCAAATCCGGCGCCTGCGCCGATCACCACGAAGCTGACATCAAAAGCGCCGTCTTTCACGAGGCCACCGCGCCCGTGCGCCGTGCCCTCGCGGTTGACTTTGCGACGTTCAAATTTCGTGGGATAGCCGTCGAGAGGAATTACTTCTCCATCCTCCGTCCGCACGGAGTAAAGCCCCAGCCGCAGACGGGACCTGCCCGTGATGTGCCCGGCACGCTTGCTTTCAAGCACCGCGATCCGAATCCTGGTGCCCGCCGGCAGCGCCACTTGGCCATCCGGCGTAACCAGGTCCTGCATCAACGTTCCTGAAACCGTGCGCACATTGCCGAAAGAGTGCCACTCGTAGAATTCCTTGGTTCCGACGCTGGTTTCAAGGCGCACGGGAATCTTCGTGCCCGGCTCGATCTGAAGCCGTTCGGTAGCCGTAATCGCAGTAGGAAAACACACTAACGCCAAAAGAAGCGAACTTAAGAAGCTTAAGTTTCGTGGCATAGACTACCTCCAATTTATGGGGCGGATTGTAGTGGGGACAGCTTTAGCCCGCGACTTGGCGAGACAGACTCGCCACTGGTACCCCACCGGCTGACCCACTTTTTGCCTTCGTTTGCTTACAAGCAATCGGCTCACCAGATCACTGACGGGTAAAGTTCATAGCTAGTACGCAACCGTCGGATAATTGCTCGGGCGGGAGCAAGTTCCTCGCGGTACAACCCTTAGAAGGCAGAATGCATTCGCCTGGTACTAGTACCAGGTCCGGCCGTCGCCAACCATGGCGCAGGACTGTGCAGGAAGAGTGGCCGAATTCAACCAGAGGGGTGGCTGAGTTCGGCCAGATTGGTGCGTTCAAATCAGCGAGTGCAGAGGGTGCGAGTAATTCCTTGCTGTGGTTTGATTTAAAGCAGAAAGCCGGTGCGGATGGCGTAGCGCAGGCCTGAACGCCGACCCAAATGCCGGACGTGGGTGGCGCCGACATTGCTTTCTATGTCGGCGACACAGGGCGCAGACATAAAGGGCAATGTCTGCGCCACCCCAGCCCATTTTCATGGTTTCTGGGAGCCCGTCAGCGGACGGGCATGAGCGTCTGCGATCCAAACGCCGGCGCTACGCCATTATGTTGATTTGTTCGAGCTATACGCTCTTCACCTCGTATCCGAGATACTTCTCGAACGCTTCTTTTACCGGCGCGGCGACATGGCCCGGCGTGACGCTGACGTGGTGGCGATGTCCCAGGTAGCCGATGGTCTGCAGGGCGTCCTGAAGGTTGCCGATCTCAGCCACGCCGGCGCATCCAAAGTAATTCTCCGGGATGGGGTCCGCGGTGAAGCGGCCCTGCACCGAGATAGAACTTCAGCTCGCCCTCCTGGGTATGCAAGCTGCCGAAGGTAAAAGGAGTGGGAGCAATGCGGCCCGTATTGCATCCGTAACCGCATCCCGCGCCTACGGCGTTGGCCAGGATCGCGTGGTCGGTCACATGGCCGTGCGAGGTCATCATGGATTGCGGGACCGGCCCGCAGTGGAAGAGGATGCACTTGTCATCTTCTTCGGCGTAGTTGTTGTTCCAATCCAGGCACGACGCCACGTTGCCGGAGGCCTTGCTCAGTCCGTACATGGCCACGGCGTTGCCGACGTCCACTTCGCAGGCGGCGACGACGCCGCGATCGTTCATCTCGCTCAGCAGCACGCAAGGCGAAATGTGAAGTTGCTGCTGCATCTCGACCCAGCAGCGGATGGCCAGTGCCTGCAAGCCGAACTCCTCGACAAGGCCGTCAAGCACCACGCCCAGCCTGGCCAGGGTTTCGAGCGCGGTTTCGGGGACGCCGGCCCAGGAGGTGTACTGCTTGAGCCGCTCGGCCTTGGCGACCAGCTTCGGGTCCGTGGCGCATAGCGCAGACATCCTGGCGAACACGTCCGAGAGATCGAGCGTCTCCATGGTGATCCCATGAACGCTGCAGCGCCAATTCGTCAATGCGAACCGTCTTGAAGGCGGTGGTTCGCGCCCCGATGGCACCCACGACCATCGACCTCATGGCCTTCACCACCCGGCACATGCGGTCGAAATAATCGACGTTGGCTGCGAAGCGCGGGCTGCGCGGATGCACGGTGTGCGGCTTGAGAGCGGTGAAAGCCAGGCCGTATTGGCAGAAGACGTCCATGATCGAGAACTTGCCGCAAAAGGCATCGCGGCGCAGCTCCGGGGCCATCTTGGCCAACTCATCCGGGTAGGCCTGAATCAGGATCGGAACTCCCGCTTCCTTGAGCGCCGCGACGGCTCCCGTTTCGTCGCCGAAATTCGGCAGGCACACGATCACACCATCATATTTGCCTGCGTTCCCGGCGCAGGAAATTGGCGTAGACTTGCCCTTCCCGGGCCGTTTCCACGGCGCCATGGCGCGTGGCCGCCGCATCGAGCGTCAAAACCTCGTGCCCGAGGTCCTTCAGCACTTCCGCCATTTCCTGCCGCGCGCTCTCGAGCAGCGAGGCAGGAAAGTACCCTCGATTGCCAATGTATAATGCAAATGCGGACTTCCCATTCTTCATAATAACCTCCTATGAATTACCGTTCATGAATGCGATGCGAGAACGGCATATCCCTCGTCCCCTTGGGGGAGAGGGTGGACCGCGCCGGCGTTTCCTTCAGCCGGGGCGGGCCGGGTGAGGGGGGTCCCGCTTCTCACACGGCCAGTCGATTTCAAGCCTCCGGACAAATCAACCGGCGGGACCCCTTTAGATCGAGTTCCTCCGTCAGGACGCGCACCACCGCGTCGTACGCGGAGTCTCGGGCGGCTTCCACCGAATCTTTGAGCGCAATCTCGTAAGGCTGGCGCACGGTCGTGGCGATATTGATCTTGGCGATTCCCCGCCGGATGGCTTCCTGAATGTACTTTTTCTGGATTCCACTTCCTCCGTGCAGCACCAGGGGGATTTTCACCGCATCGTAGATGCGCTCCAGGTGTTCGATGTTCAGCCTTGCTTCGACCTTCCTGTTGTGCCGCGTGAGGTTCGAAATGGCCCCATGCACATTTCCCACCGCCACCGACAGCCAATCGACTCCGGTTTCCTCGACGAATCTCCGTGCGTCTTCCGGAGCTGTGAAGCCCCTCCCGCTCGAGAAGAGCTTCTTCGTAAGGCGGAGGCGGACCGTCTTCGTGGCCGAACACGGCTCCGAGTTCGCCCTCGAGCGCAATTCCCGCCGCGTGCGCAAGGCGCGCGATCTTTTCCGTAGCCAGAATATTCTCCTCCAAGGGGAGGCGCGAGCCGTCCACCATCACGGACTCGTAGCCGAGGTCGACGGCTTCCTGAATGATCGCCTCGTAATCCACCTTGATATTGTCCTCGTCGATGACGGGGACATGATCCAGGTGCAGGCGCGTGAATCGTTCATCCTTGACCCGCTGGTACTCCTCGTAGATGGCTCGAACACTTCCGGCGTGGAGCTTCATCCACTCCGGCCGCGCCACGGCGATGAGGCCGAAACAATCCGTTTCTCGCAGCGCCTGGACAACCACTTCCATCATGGGCAGAAACGGGATGTTAAAGGAAGGGATCACGGTCCCCGCTCGTCGAGCGTTCCACATGCAGGCACTGGTGTTGAGCAGCTTCATCGCATCTCCACGACTGGCCTAAGAAAGGCGCGAGTCATTCTGGGCCGAGGTTCGCTCCGAGTCAAGCAGTGAAGTTGAGCCTCAGACCTATTGAAATCGTTTCGGGCTTGGCATATAGTTGCCGCGCTGAATTGGGTTACCTTGCTCGCTTGCTCGGCAAAACCGCCGTCGCATGGAAGGAAGCAAGGAACACCAAGGAACCGAGGGGGCAAAGATCGCCGGGACGCAAGGTCGCCGGAGTATAAATTCATGCCTTCACCCCCTCAGGAGGTAGGTAGATGTTTCAAGTTAATTTCACGCCCAACAATTTTCATCGAGTTCTTTTTGTATTGCTGGCCAGCCTGCTGCTCACGATGAGTTGTTCACAACCCGTGCCAAAGCCGACAGGCCCGGCGGCCGATTATCAGGACGCTAAGGACATGGTTAAGCGTAACCGCTTTGATCGCGCGCTCGATTTTACCGACGGCCTCGCGAGCGCCTCCCCGGCGACGAAGTACACGGAACGGGCGCAAGTACTTCGCGCTGTGATTCTCACGGGCCAAATCAAGAGTTATAAGGAACTGGTTGACGCCTATGGGAAAGGCGTCGAAGCGACCAAGAATACGCATTTCAAAGCCGAGTACCAGCGCATTCGCCAGGATAACATGCAGTTTGGAATGAAGGCCGCGCTCGGCCTGGCCGAAACCGCACACCAGCTTTTGGAAGGCGGCAAGGTCTCGAAGGACATCGTCCTCGAAACACCCTACCCGTCCGTGGAGGGTCCCCAGGACATAGCGGATCTCTACCACGTCATGGACGGCGGCTGGATCGAACCTGACCACCAGGATGCCGCCGCGGTCGATTCCCTCAATAAGGGGATCGATGACGCCTTAGCGCAAGTGGTTTCAGGCGATCGCTCCAAAGCCCGAAACGCGCTGGCTTCCGGCTCGACCACGATCAGCGGCCAGGACTTCGCGCTCTTCCTCGGCAATGAGATCTTGGAGGCGGCAACCTTCTTCGACCGCAAGCACAGCAACGATTCCATGAAGCTCAAGACGGTTTGCAACGAGGGGTTCGAGGCGGTCAAGGCGGAAGAAACCCTGTTGAAAGATGCTCCTGATAAAGACAAAGAAAAAGACGTTAAGAAGCTGGAAGATCGCATCAAGACCATGATGAAGAGCATTTGAGCCGCTCCGAGCCTTCGCCATGAAGACGATTCCCCTCCTTGCTGAATAGGGGTGAGGGGTGGTTGACCTTTTCGGCTGCCACCCACTACCTCCGACCCCTCCTCCCGTTGAGGAGGGGAATCATTTTCTAGGGCTGGCACACGCCCTCTATCTCTTTTTCCCCAATGTTGAAGCTGGCGAAATGTAGAATGTCAGCATGGCCAGGTTCAACGAAACGAAAAACAGCAAAACAATTCCAGGCGTCCGAGTCGGTCACGCGAGTGATTTCAAAGGGCTGACCGGATGCACAGTTATCCTCTGCGAAGAGGGCGCGGTTTCGGGAGTGGATGTGCGAGGCTCCGCGGCGGGCACGCGTGACTTGGCTCCCTGCCTTCCCGGCCATGTCGTGGAGCACGTGCACGCGATCTACCTGGGCGGAGGAAGTGCTTTCGGGCTGGACGCCGCAGCGGGGGTTATGGAGTATCTCGAGTCGCGCGGTATTGGATTCCCCGCCGGGAAAGTTCGCGTCCCCATCGTTCCCGGGGCGATTATTTTCGACCTTCACTTGGGCTCGTCAACGGCTCGACCGAGTCCTAAGATGGCGCTTCAAGCCTGCAAGAATGCAAGCCGAACAGTGGTTGAAGGATCGGTCGGGGCGGGCACGGGAGCGACAGTCGGAAAGCTGTATGGGGTCGGGCAAGCGACCAAGGGCGGCGTAGGCTTCGCGAGTCGAATGTTGCGTGGCGGGGTTTCCGTTCAGGCTCTGGCGGTGGTAAATGCGTTCGGCGATGTGATTGATCCTCGGACCGGCGTTGTGATCGCCGGTGCGCGCGTATCACCCGAATCGGCGGAATTCGCAGTGACGGCAGAACGCATGTTCGAGGGCGATGTCCGCAAGGGCTTTGGAGCTACCAACACTACGCTCGTGGCGGTCATGACGAACGCCGAGTTAGACAAAGTTCAGGCGACGAAAGTAGCGCAGATGGCTCACGACGGGCTGGCACGCGCCATTCGCCCCGTTCATACCCAATTCGATGGCGACCTGGTCTTCGCTCTTTCGATAGGCAGGAAGCGTGGCGAATTGAATGTCGTCGGAACAGCGGCCGCCGAGGCGACGGCAGAGGCCATCGTTAGGGCAGTAAGAGCCGCCAAAGGCCTGGGCGGAGTGCCAGGGGTTGGGGACTCGGGGTTAGGGATTAGGCATTAGGTGTTAGGGAAGTGGGAATAGGGATTTCGTTGCAGAATGCCGTTCCTAATCCCTAACCCCTAATCCCTGATCTCTAATTCCTGCATCAATGGCTTGGCTGGGGGCCGACGCCGCTCGAGTTCGCGGGCGACGGCGGCATGGAAGCGCCGGCATTTCCATGCGGGCTAGTACCCGGCATGCTCATCGAGGAAGTCGATTCCACCTGCCACGCATTGCCCGTCCTGCGCAGCTTATAAAGGACGCCGACGGCGAGGCTGGGCGATTCCTTACTGCGGAACTTCACTTCGGCCTGGGCCGTGTCCCCGCTGAAGGTAACGTCGCCCACCTCCACGGTCATGTTCTGAAGGACCACGTTAGGCCGTTGCTTCAGGTGTTCCTCGATTGCCTGTTGCACCGCCGCTTTGGAATTAGCTCCGCTCGACCGGTTGCAGGCAGACAACCCTGCCAGCGCCATTACTAAAAGGCTCATTTCTACTGCGCGCATTCGGACCTCCTGTGTAACGAACAAGCCTAGCCTTGCGCTATCGGAATGTCAAAAAGGAAGAGCTGCGACCCTAACCCGTCGATAACGACGGACGGATAGGGGGACGGCTTGCCGTCCCCTTTAAGCGGGCCGTTGGCCCGCGGGTAGGGCAAACCCTACTCTCAAGTTTGACACCCTCGCAAGCCTGGTTTAAATTGACGGTTTAACGACGGACAGAATGCTGCCGAAAGGGATGAGGAATTTCCTTGGGCCTGTGGCCCACCGAGCCAACGAAAATTAACGGCGTCATCCCCGCGAACGCGGGGGTCCATTTTTCAGTCCAATGGATTCCCGCTTTCGCGGGAATGACGTGACTTTCAGGAGAGCCGATATGCTCGATCTGGGTTTTGTGCGTGACAATTTGGAATTGGTGAAGCAGAAAATGAGTGAACGCGGGATGGCGGATGCGCTCGGAGGGTTCGAAGCCATTAACCGAGAAAGACGCAGATTCCTCCTGGAGGCGGAGACGCGCAAGGCGCGCCGCAACAAAGTCTCGAATGAAGTTGCGGCTTTAAAGAAGGCAAAACAGGATGCCTCCGCGCTGATCGCCGAGATGAAACAGGTGGGCGCAGAGATCGAGGAGCTTGATGCGAAGGCTGAGGGATACGACGAGCAATTGCAGGAGCTCCTTCGCAACATTCCCAACGTGCCTCACTCGAGCGTACCCATTGGCCGAGGGTCCGAGGACAATCAGGAGGTCCGCCGCTGGGGCCAGCCGCGCCAGTTCGATTTCGAACCCAAGGCGCACTGGGACCTGGGCCCCGCGCTGGGCATTCTGGATTTCGAGCGCGCGCGGAAGATCACCGGTGCCCGCTTCGCGGTGTACAGCGGGATGGGGGCGAAGCTCGAGCGAGCGCTGGCCAACTTCATGCTCGATATGCACACGAAGGAGCACGCCTATACGGAGATTCTTCCTCCCTTTATCGTAAACTCCACAAGCCTCTACGGCACCGGCCAGTTGCCCAAATTCAAAGAGGACCTCTTCAAGCTCGAAGGAACTGATTATTGGCTGATCCCTACCGCCGAAGTTCCGGTCACTAATCTTTACGGCGGTGAAGTGTTGGACGCTGAAAAACTGCCGGTGAAACATTGCGCCTGGACCGCCTGTTTCCGAAGCGAAGCGGGATCGTACGGCAAGGACACGCGCGGCATCATCCGCCAGCATCAGTTCCAGAAAGTTGAGCTCGTGAAGTTCACCCTTCCTGAAAGTTCCTACGACGAGCTCGAGTCCCTTACAAGCAACGCCGAAGCCATCCTGCAGCGGTTGGAGCTTCCCTATCGCGTCATGGCGCTGTGCACCGCCGACCTGGGCTTCAGCTCAGCGAAAACTTATGACCTGGAAGTCTGGCTTCCCGCTGCCGGCGAGTACAGGGAGATATCTTCCTGTTCAAACTTCGAAGCGTTCCAGGCCCGGCGCGCCAACCTCCGCTTCCGCCGCGGCAAGGCAGGCAAGACGGAATTCCTTCACACCTTGAACGGCAGCGGTCTGGCCGTGGGACGAACTTGGGTGGCAATCATCGAGAACTACCAACAGGCCGATGGCTCGGTCATCATCCCCACAGCTTTGCGGCCCTACCTTGACGGGCAGGAGAAGATCAGTAAACAGTAGGCAGAAGGCGGAAGAGCAAGTCAAAAGGCAAAACGTAAATCGCAAAACTCAAAGTGAGAAACTAAAAATCTAGTCGTGGACCACCACAATTTCTGCTAAGGGTCTGCATTTGCGTTCCGATTTGTGCCTTGTTTTTTACCCTTACGTTTGACTACCTACTGGTGGGTGCTGACTTGCGGCTTTGCCATTTGCGATTTGCGTTTTGCCTTTTGACTTGCTCTTCCTCTCTTGCTTTCTGCTTTCTGCCTTGCGCCTTCTGCTTACTTCCGTCCGCACTCGGGGATGGCTCATTGCTTTGTATGTATGCGCCCAGTGTCGCTGACATAGAAAGCAATGTTGGCGCCACCCACGGTTCTCCTCACTGCCTTCCGCTTCCAAGTTTACTTCTGCTGGCCCTCGCACCCAGGGGCGGGTTCGGGCATGTAGCGGTGGAAGTCGCCGGGCTTGTGGGTGTGTTCGAACTGGATGGTGGAATGCCTGATGCCGAACTGGCTGGTTAAGACCTCGCGAATCCTCAGGCAGATTTTCTCACTCTCGGAAGTGGACATGTCGAGTATGCGGATGTGGCAGGAGAGCGCGTGGGACTCAGTTCCCAGGCTCCAGATATGAACGTCGTGGACCTCGCGCACGCCCGGTACTTCCAGCATGGCGTCTGCCACAAGTTTCAGATCCATGCCCTTGGGGAGGCTCTCAAGCAGGATGTTCGTCGACTCGGTGATGACGCCCAGCGCCGTCCAAACGATCATGCCGGCAATCAGGAAGGCGAGCAGAGGGTCGATCAGCGCTTGGCCGGTTCTCTCGATCAGCCAGGCCCCCACAATCAGAGCAATATTGGATAGCGCGTCACCCAAGTTGTGGATGAAGACCGCGCGCAGGTTCAAATCGCGCCGGCCCGAAGCCAGCATCAGTGAGATGCTTCCATTGATAACCAAGGCCACGATTCCCACCACCATCATGGCCCGGGTGGCGATAGGCTCCGGGCTCATGATTCGCTCGTAACCCTCGTAGCAGATGAAGACGGCAACCGCCACGAGCAGCAGAGCATTCACGAAGGCCACCAGCACTCCGGCTCGCTGGTAGCCGAAGGTTTTCTGATGATCGGGAGGCTTGCGCTCGAAGTAGAGGGCAATCCAGGCAAGCACGAGCGAGGGAAGGTCCGTCAGGTTGTGCCAGCCGTCACTGACCAGCGCCAGACTGTGCGCGAAGCGACCGGTGACGAACTCAACCACCACCAGCACCAGCGTCACGAGCAGCGCGACCTTCACGACCCAGTCCGACACATGACCGTGATGGTGACTGTGGCCGTGAGCGTGACTGTGAGCGTGCACAAAATCCCCCGCCAGAATTTTATTCCATCGAGGAATCCGCGCGCAAGGCGGTTAGAAGAGGAGTCAGAAGTCAGGAGTCAGAATGGGGCCGGGAAATCGAAGCTCGAAATTCGTGACACAGAAGTCACTTTCCACATCATTCCCGCGCAAACAGGGATTCAGGACTCCGTGGACTTCCGCTCCCCCGAAAATCACGTCATTCCCGTGCAAGCGGGAATCCATTGGAGTGACAATGGGTCCCCACTTTCGCGGGGACGACAACGCTAATTATCATTCCCGCAGGTGGGCCACAGGCCCGTGGAAACTCTCGTGAAGGTGACGCAGAATGCGGAGAGCTTCGATTCTGACTCCTGACTCCTGGCCTTCTTCAAACCAATTTCGCGTCCAGCGTGATCTGGGTTCCGGCGAGGGCCTTCGAGACCGGGCAGCCTTTCTTGGCGGCTTCCGCCTGCTGCTGAAATGCAGCGTTGTCTATTCCCGGAATTTGGGCCTGGGTCTGCAATTCAATCTTGGTAATGCCAAATCCGCCCTCGACGGGTTCGAGGTGCACCTTGGCCGTAGTATGGACGCTCGTGGGGGTGAAGCCAGCCTTGGACAGGCCGGCCGATAGGGCCATCGAATAGCACCCGGCGTGCGCGGCTCCGATCAACTCCTCGGGGTTGGTGCCCTTGCCGGTTTCGAATCTGGAAGCGAAGGAATAGCTGCCCTCATAAGCTCCGCTGCCTAACTTCACCGTGCCTTGTCCTTCGCGCAAATTCCCTTTCCATTCGGCTTCCGCAGTTCGAACAGCCATAGTGGTATGCTCCTTTGAAGAATTTAGAAAGACTGGGTGGATTACCCGTCTCGTGGGTCGCAGGTCTTATCACGCCGCGATCCATCCTGAATGCTCTTGCACGCTTGCCCTGACTAACCAGTATAACACTCTCAACCCGAGCGTGGGCGTCTTGATCGCGGGCACGGCATGATGCCCGCGCCACGGCGGGCAAGACGCAGGATTGACATAAGACCTCAGCGATGTTCCTCGTCTATCAATGTGCCGAGGGGTAGGGCGGACGGTGAAGAGATTTTTTCCCATGCGCTCGTCTTCCAGTTGTCTGCCTGGCCCGACGGAGGCCTTTCCGGCCGCATACGGCATCAAGAGACGCCGCGAAAACCCGGCGATATAAGGTTCGTACATTCGCCGCAAGTCCCGCAATTTTTGTTGGGCGGCTGCGCTGCCGCATACGGGCGTATGCGCCGAAACAAGAAGCTGGCGCAACTGCTCAAGGTCGTTTTCGGACACGCGCTCAGAGACGGGCTGGGTGGGTGGAATGTTCATAACCTGGGCGAGGTCCACAAGAGCGTGTCGTGAGATCGCAAAGGTAAGCTGCGCCTGCCACTGGAGGGCGCTCTCCGAGCAGGATATCAGCAAGGCGCACGTGTCCAGGATAGCGGAGAGCGCGGCAAGCCAGGATTGGTTGTCGTGCTGTGATCGAAAGTAGCAAAGGACCGGAAAAGACAGGTGACTCTCCATGAGTTCCGCCGACCACACTTCCCAATCGCGCAGGAACCGGCCGAGCGAATCCAGGTTTTGACCTTTGACGTGCCGGCGCAAAAGTTCCGCTGCGGTGGGTGGGGACCCGGCGCGGGCGTCAAGCAGCGAGATCGTCGCTTCTCGCCGCGAAAAGGCACCGTAAAGCACGGGCAGATAGGAAATGACAATGGCGAGGAAGCCGAAGCCTGTCCCTGATTCGAGGACGGTGATCAACCGCGCGGCCCGAGTGTGCGGTGTGATGTCGCCGAGGCCCAGCGTGAAAAAGGTCGTCCCGCTCATATACAAGTCAGTCCAAAAAGTGGTCGGTTCGCGGAAGGACACCTCGGCAGACCCGGCGGCCCAGTGAAGCAGGCCGAAACCGAGGATCAATCCCGCCGCCCAAAAGACGAAGAGCAGCAGGAGAGAGAGCGGTCCGTAAACACTAAGAATCGCTTCGCGCCGTTTCCCAGGCCTAATCCGCCCCGCCACCGCGCGCACGGAAAGCCACGTGTAGCGGAAGAAGAGCCTTGCAAATCGAATCCGCCGTGTAACCCGCCGGGGCAGGATGATAGTTTCGAAGCCGTCCCACAGGATGACAACGAGCAGGAAAATGCCGGCGATGGTTGTAAGGTATCGCATTTATGGGATCAGCACGATCTTGCCGTAGGCGCCCGGTTCCAGGACGGCCTGGTGGGCACGCGGCGCCTCCGCGAGCGGAATTTCGCGGCCAACCACGGGGTCCAGCGTTCCGCTTTCCAGACCCGCTACGAGCGCTGCATGAATGCTGGCGAGTTCCTCCTTCGTGGCATTCATTAAGGTGAAACCAAGGATGCTCGCGTCGCGCTGCATAGCGGCCCGTGGATTGATTTCAATACTGCCGCGATTACCGATCACTACCACGCGGCCTCGCAGGGCGAGCAGGGTGAGGTCTCTCGCGAGATTCACGTTGGCCAGCATCTCGAGGATGATGTCAACGCCACGACCTTGGGTGAGCGCCAGGATTTGTTCTGTGTAGCCCTCGAGGTGATGGTCGATGACGTAGTGTGCGCCCTGGTCGAGCACGAGCTTTCGTCCCTTCTCAGTGCCCGCCGTCCCGATCACGGTGAGGCCGCTCGCGCGCGCCATTTGCACCGCGGCGAGGCCTACTCCTCCGCTCGCGCCGTGAACAAGGACAGTCTCCCCAGGCTGCCCCTGCGCGCGGTGGTAAAGGGCGCGGTGGGCAGTGGCATAGGGGACATTGACACCAGCCCCTTGCGCGAAGCTCAGTCGCACAGGCAGGCGGTGCACCTGCGCAGCCTCGCATAGAGCTTGGTCGGCATAGGCCCCGGAGAGCGTTCCGCCGACGTAAACACGCTCGCCGACCCCGACGCCCGCCACGCCCCGGCCCACTGCCTGCACTGTCCCCGCAGCGTCCATGCCGGGGGTGTAGGGCAGCGCAGGCTTCAGCGCGTAGGCCCCCGCGCGGATGTATGTATCTACCGGGTTCACGCCCACCGCCTTCACATTCACGACCACCTGGCCCGGGCCGGGCTTGAGGTCTGGCGCCTCCTCGAGTTTCAACACTTCCGGGCCGCCGAATTCATGGACGCGGATTGCCTTCATGGTGTTCCTCCTGGAGTAAGCATTGTCGCGCAACCGTCTCGCCCACTGTCACGTGAGCGTCTCGTTTCCGGACGCGTGGAGCATTAATCCGGCCTGGGGAGATAAAATCCGTTGGACCCGCAAGCGGCAAGAGACTGGGCAGGCAGGACCTTATGCGCCATAACCGGCGTGCGCGAGCAAGCTCGCGCCACCCCAAAGCGGTGGCAAGCCGCCGCACTCCAAACGCCTGAAATTCAAAGCCCTGCGTCCTGCGTCACAACTTTGGCCAGCGCCGCCCAATCCAAGTCGCCCCATCCTCGCGCCACGCCGCTCACGAAATGGTCCCGAATCACACTTGCGACGGGCATGGGAACTTCGGCCTCTTCCGCCGCAGCCAGCACCAGGCGAAGATCCTTAAGGCCCAGGCGCAACGCAAAGCCGGCAGGCAAAAATTTCTCCCCCACAATAATTTTGCCGTAATTCTCATAGATAGGCGATTGAAAAAGAGAACCGTTGACGATCTCCAGAAGCTTTGCCGGTTCGACCCCGGACTTTCGGGCCAGTGTGAATGCTTCCGAGAGTGACTCAAGCATGGAGGCGATCAGGAAGTTCCCCGCGAGCTTAACGGCATTGGCGGAGCATGGCTCTCGGCCGATAACGATGACCTTCCTGGTGATGGCCTCCAGGAGCGGCCGCACTCGCTCCACGGCTTCGGCCGGACCTGCAACCACCGCCACGAGGCGAGCCGCATCGGCAGCATCGGGCACGGCCGAAAACCGGCGAGGCAACAAAACTGTGGCCCCGGGCGGCGTGCGCTGCGGTAAGCCGCCGCGAGAGCGAAGTACTGATGGTGCTAAGGGAGATGTGAACGCCGCCATGGGCGAGGGAGTTGTGGATGCCTTCTTCTCCGAGAGTCGCCTGCTCGACCGCTGCGTCATCCGCCAGCATGCTCATCACCACTTCGCCATTGGCGGCTGCTGCGGGGGTATTTGCTATCCGAGCCCCAGCCGATGCAAGCGGTTCGGCTTTGCTCCGGGTCCTGTTATGCACTGTCAAATCATGCCCCGCCTTAAGCAGATTGCGCGCTATCGGCAGCCCCATGTTTCCCAGTCCGATGAAACCGATCTTCACAGTAATCTCCTCCACTCAGCGGGAGTGCTGCGGACCTCAACACGGAAAGTCCGCGCTGCGGCTGCCAACTGCCCACCTGCCTACAGCCTGCTGCTTTCTTGAGGAATAATGGACAAGACTCTTCTTTCTCCACGGCGGATAACCGTCACCTGGGCTTGGACGCCCACTTTCTCTTCCGTCAACAATTCGTGGAGCGAGTCGATTCCTGCTATAGGGCGATCATCATAGCGGACAATCACGTCGCCTTCCAGCATGCCTGCCTTTTGCGCGGGACTGCCTGCCTCTACAGAAACCACCAGCACGCCATTCTCGACTCCCAGACTGTTGAGTCGCACTACGCGACGCGGCAGAGTAACATCCTGCCCCGCCACACCGACGAAGCTGCGGCGTATCTTCCCGTCGCGGATCAGGCGGGCAGCAACGAATTTAGCCGTGTTGATAGCTGTGGCAAAGCAGATCCCCTGCGCCGGAAGGATGATGGCGGTGTTGACCCCCACCACTTCGCCCAGCGAGGTGACGAGCGGGCCTCCGGAGTTTCCGGGGTTCAAGGCGGCATCAGTTTGAATGACGTGGCTGATCAGTCTGCCCGTGCGGGAGCGGAGCGAGCGGCCGAGAGCGCTTACCACTCCCGCCGTAACCGTACACTGAAAACCATAGGGGTTGCCGATGGCGACCACGACTTGCCCCACGCGCAGGGCCTGAGAATCGCCGAGCAAGGCGGGGACAAGGTTTGGCGCCTCGATTCGCACCACCGCCAAATCTGTTTCCGGATCGTCCCCCACCAGATCAGCCTGAAAGCGGCGGCCGTCGGTAAGGGTCGCCTCGATCCTGCTCGCCCCATGCACGACATGACTGTTGGTAAGGATGAAACCGTCAGGCGTGAAAACAAACCCTGACCCGTGCCCGCGCGGCTGCTGCGGAAATCGTGGATCTGCCGGCTGTCCCCCTCGGACGACTGCTGAACTTCCAGGTTGAGGACCGAGGGGCTGACCCTTTCAGCGGCTGCGATTACGGCGCGCGAGTAAGCGTCAAGCAGGGCGTCGTCGTTTGCCTGAACCGTGCTCCCGCCCACTTCGCTCGGCGGCGCGGGAGCCACATTGGATACCCAATCGAGAATTCCTGTCATCTAACCTCCTGGCTTAAAACCCTTTGCTATAGTTCATTGGATTCGGAGGGTGCGGTTCGGATTCAAATCGTGCGACGCTACAACACCACTCCCGCTCCGTAACTGACGTCATTTGTGAGGAGTGGAGGTACCTTTGAGTTGACATTCCTATTCCTCTGCATTCGCGTGCAACAAGCGTTGCTGGGGGTTACGTATGTATAGAGCCGGATTGCCCCAGAAGGCGGCACGCTCCAATTGCCTCTGCTACACTCCATGGCGCATTTGAGGTAAGATACAGGTTGGCAACTGTGGGGAGGGGACTCGATTAGAACGGTAGGAAGGGTTGTGCTTATGAGTTCCTTAATCTCGAGACCGGCAAGCCACGGCGCCTTGCGGCGCGGTGGGGAGAAGAAGCGTATTTTGGGGAGGTTAGTGGTTCCCTTCTTTCTCCTTGCGGCCTGCGGTCTGACGGCCGGTTTCCTTCAGGCGCAGAGCGCGCCCGGCACCACTGCTTCCGGCGACACCCACCCTGCTAAACAGGCCCCCTCTCGGCCGAGCGAGATCCCCCCTCCAACCAGCAGCAACATCATTCGTACAAAGGTCCAAGTCGTCAACGTCACCGTGACCGTCCTTGGCAAGCGTGGCCTGCCCATTATTGATTTAACCCAAAGCGATTTTCAGGTCTTTGAAGATGGCAGGCCCCAGTCTATCCGCTATTTCAGCCAGGAGGCCCACGACCCACTCCGCATCGGGCTTATCATGGACACGAGCAACAGCGCGCGACGGGCGCTGGATTTTGAGAAGGATGCGGCCACCGAGTTTGTCTACCAAATGCTGCATGGGAGGAATACCCGGAATCAGATTTTCTTGCAGACGTTCGATGCTGCTAGCTCTCTTATCCAGGATTTCAACAGCGACGCGGAAACCCTGACTGAGAAAATTCAGGGATTGAAGGCAGGCGGCGGCAAGGCTCTGTACGACGCTATCTATTTCGCATGTAAGGATAAGATGATGCACGCCGGAGACCCCGAAAGCACGCGGCGGATCCTGGTGGTGATCAGCGACGGACGGGACGTCCAGAGCCAGCATTCCCTCGACGAAGCCATTTCCATGGCGCGCAAGGCCGAGACAATGGTCTATTCGATTGGCAACGCCGCTTATGGCTTTACAAATCCCGGGGATGAAATTCTGCAAGAGTTTGCGGATGGGACGGGTGGGGGCGCATTTTTCCCCCTCCGAATGGCGCCGGGAGTGGATTTGGAAACCGGCTACGTTTCCCATGGACAGATCGGGGAAACATCCCAGAATAAGGGCTTGGGCGCCGAGACCGGGTCGTTCTCCGCGCAAAAGCTGGTTCGGATCGCCGACGCTATGGAAGCCATCGGTCATGAACTGGGAGCGCAGTATTCGCTCGGATATACGCCCACCAATGACAACCTGGACGGAACTTATCGAAGCATCCGCGTGCTGCTGGCGCGTAAGGGCGTCACCTGCCGCTGGAAACCGGGGTATTTCGCTACTGCGGAGTGAGACCCTCGATGGACGTTTCTAGCCTGCTAAACACCCTGCGCAACGCCCGGATCGTCGATCTGAGTCAAACTCTCGAAGAGCACATGCCCCACTTCCCCACTCATTCCATGTTCTTTCACAACCTCTGGGGTTCATACTGGCATGGCGGGCGATCGCTGAGCTACCAACTGGTGATGCACGAGCACAACGGGACGCACGTGGATGCGCCGGCGCACTTCATCAGCGAGGCGAAGCCCGACGCCCACGTCACCATCGACCAAATTCCCCTGGCGCATTTGATGGGCCGGGGAGTTCACATCGATTGCCGCTCCTCGAAGGAAACCGATTATGTTTCGAGGAAACAGATCACGGATTGGGAATCCGGCCACGGCGCAATTGCGCAGGGCGACGTGGTGCTTTTTGAATTCGGCTGGTCGGAGCGCTGGGGCCTTCGACCTCACGATCAGCCCTATGTTGAGAACTGGCCCGGGGTCAGCATGGAAGCTGCGGAGTACCTTATCTCCAAAAACGTAGCCGCCCTCGGAGTCGATACACTCTCACCTGACCCGCCACAGGCCCTGCGCACTCATCCCATCCACCCCGTCGTGCTCGAGAAGCACGTGCTGATTATCGAAAACCTCACGAACCTTCGAGAGCTTCCCGATTTCTTCCTGTTTCTGGCGCTGCCACTAAAAATCCGCGCCGGCTCAGGCTCGCCCGTGCGCGCCGTAGCGGTGTTCTAAGACGTCATTCATGTCCTTCAAATTGGCCCTGACGATGGTGCTGATTGAGGGCGCAAGAAGAGGATGAGGACAGAACTCACGAAGAAGGCCGCGCTGAGCAGGCCGAAGGCGTAAACGAAATTCCCCGTGCGTTGATTCATATACCCGATGGCCAGGGGGCCGAAGTAACCACCCAGGTTTCCGAGGGCGTTCACCAGACCCATCGCCGAGCCTGACACTGTGCGCCGCAGAGTCTCGGTAGGTATGGCCCAGAAGGGTCCGAGCGCCCCGTAGGACCCCGCTCCAACGAGCGAAATGGCAAGGAAAGAGAGGGCGGGATAGGAACGAGTCAACAGGACGCTGACCAGCATGAAAACCCCACCCCACGCCATGGCGAGTGACACGTGCAACCGCCGCTCCCGTCTCTTATCCGAATGGCGGGAGAGGACGACCATCCCCACAGCGGTCAAGAAGTAGGGAAGCGTGAACAGGAGTCCGACCTGCGCGCTGCCGAGCTTCCGAGTGTTTTCCATGGCGCTAGGCAGCCAGAAGAGGTACCCGTAGTTGCCGCAATTCAGCAAGAAGTAAAACCCCACCATCAGCAGCAGCGGGGGACTGAGGAGGGAGCGAAGCCAAGGCTCCGAGGCGGCAGGATCAAGTTCCGACGACTCGCGTTGCAACGTGGTTTCGAGGTGCTGGCGTTCCTCGGAAGATATCCAGCGGGCTTGGTTGGGATGGTCGTCGATAAACCACCACCAGATCAGCAGCCACAACAAGGGGAAGAGGCCTTCTGAAATGAGGAGTGTGCGCCAGTCCCAGCGCGCTAGAATCCAGCCGGAGAGTGGCGAAGAAAAGATCACGGCGATGGGAAGGCACAGCATCCAGTAAGCGTTGGCGCGGGCCCGTTCGGCGCGAGGAAACCAATGGGCCAGCAAGACCAGGGTGGCGGGCCACACGCCGCCTTCCGCTATCCCCAAAAGCAGCCGCATCGTCCAGAACCCGCGCCAGGTGTGAACGAGCCCGCACCCTACCGAGCAGGCGCCCCAGAGTACCAGCAGGATGCTTACGAAGCGCTTGGCGCTCCAACGCTGCGCCAGGTACCCTCCGGGAATCTGCAATAGAAGGTAACCCCAGAAAAAAACGCCCGCGGCGGACCCCGCCTGTGAGGGCGACATATGGAGCGCGCGACTCATCGACGGCAACGCCAGGGAAATATTCGTGCGATCGATGAAGGCAATGGTGTACATGATGAAAGCGGCGGGGATAATGTGCAGCCAGCGTTGTGAGGACATAGTGATCGGATTCGAAACCCAGTCGCAGGATATCAGCACATGCGCTCGACTTGCAACATATGGCGCGAGACACTTACGGCGCGAGAGATAGACTTTCGGCGAGATTGGCAGCGGGAGCCGCCTGCGAATCAATTCCGCGGACCATTGCCGGCCTTGCGGGTGGCCTGCCCCCTTCATTGGAACCCGAATTCCGAAGTTGGTTTTGGCGCATCCAGGCCAATTCGTTGAATCTGAATTGTTTGCCCTGATAACCTCGAGAACGGAACGTGGGTTTGGATTCTTCGAAGTAACCCCTCACCCGTCCCGCACCGGCTGATGACGACGCCGGCTGCGGGCCACGCCTCTCCCTTGGGGAGAGGGCGAGAGTAGCGAGCCGGGTGAGGGGTTTCTTCACACAGAGCCTCGCGACTTCGGAATTCGGGTTGAATTTGATTTTAATTTCAGCGTAGGGCCCAAGCATGGCAGAAGGCCGTTGGCCCTAGCCCGGATTTCTCACCACGCGTTTGCCGTTGAGTCGCGTCCAATCGGTGCTGGCGGCGCAGGGCAAGGCCAGCCAGCGGCAGCGGGAATTGCCGGCTCAGGTGGTGGTTTATTACGTGATCTGCTTGGCGCTGTTCATGCAGGTCTCCTATCGGAAAGTGCTGCGCTGCAAGCGGATGAAGACCCTGACCGCCTCTCCTTCGTGCATACGATTCGGGTGATTCGCCGTAAACTGCCCCTCTACGGCGCTATTCCCCCCTCGGCGGAGGAAGAGGTTCCATGAATCGGTACTCCAGGAATTGCTCAGCGAACGCGTCGTCTCCAGTCGAGGTATGCGGCGACCGCTGGGCGTCCGACGCCAGCAGAGCAAGTTCCCTGTACGTGGCGGCGAGCAAATCAGCAATAAACGAATCTTAGTGACGGGATGCATCAAGAAATGCTAACTGAACAATATTTGGCTAAAGCCCCGCCCTTCCCGGCATTCGCGAATATTACCCCGAACTCCGAAATTGGAGAGCACTGTTCCGTTCTAATCCGTTAGATTGAAGTTGGTCAGACAGAATCTGTGGAGGCACAGGACAGTGTAGAGGAAAGTGAGCGTGCTTTGGGGAGAAAAGAAAGTGGTTTTGCGCCAGACCACGCGGGCGGTGACAGCGTTCGGGGGGCTAAGCGCGTTCATCGAGTTTTTGAAGCGGATCGGTTTGCCGGAGCAGGTGCGTCGGGATTTGCCGTTTTGTTTGAGCTCGCCCAGCGCCATACCGGCGGGCGAAACCTTCACGGCGTTTCTGATCGCGGTGGTGGCCGGAGCGCGGCGGTTTGCGCACAGTTCGATGCTGCGGGCCGACGGTGCGCTACGCGCCATGCTGGGGATGAAGCGGTTCCCGAGCCATGGCACGATTCGGAATTTGTCCAAGCGCTTCACGCAAGGGATGGTGGTGCGGATGTACGAGCCGCTGTGGACGGCTCGATGACGGCAGTTAGCCTTTCAAATCGCAGTTCAACTTACGAATTCGGGTTGAGTCCGCATGGCGTCATAGGATTGAGCATGAAGTCTCCTTTGCGAAGCCGCATCCCGTTTGAGGACCCGAGGCTGACAGCTGGCGGGGAGGGCTATCCTGGATAAAGTTCAGGTCTGCGCTTCGGGGCCGTTCGCGACGACAGAACTGTGACACAGGCTTCCATCAGTCCTTGCCGGAAGCAGACCGTTTAAGGAAAGACAGGAATTCGCCGGAAATCCGATACTGGAATCTTAGCATTATCCAGAGGTAATATCGGACAGGCATATGACATGCGATCTTTTCCGGTGGACAATCTGATACGTTCCCTGTGCGTGGCTACATGTTGGCTTGTGCTGGCACGGCCTATAGATGCATTTGACTTTAAGAAGCCTGTTAGCGAATACACGCACACAGTCTGGACGCACAAAGACGGACTGCCCTCGGCGTTTATCTATTCGATCGCACAGACCCTGGACGGCTATCTGTGGCTGGGAACGGCGGACGGGCTTGTCCGGTTTGACGGCGCACGCTTTGCCCACTGGCGTTCCGAGATGGGCCACAAGGTGCTTCTGGGCGCAGTACATACTGTGTGCGCGGCGCGGGACGGAGGTCTCTGGGTCGGCACTGCCTCAGGCATGCTTGGCCACATTCGCGGCGATAATTTAACGGTCTCTTCGAATATTGGAGCACAGCCTGAGACAATACTCGAGGATCGCGGTGGAACACTGTGGGTGGCCACAGAGAATCGTATACTTCGATTCGACGCGGTAAGTCTTGGACAGATCGGTGCTGACATCAGCTTGCCTGGTGCTTTCTTGTCCGGACTACTCCCAGACGGACATGGTTCTGTCTGGTTCAGTATGGCGAATGGCGTTTTCCATCTCGACCCCAGCGATCCCCAGCACCGGCTCGTACAAACCGCTCGAGGCAAGTTCTGGCTTAGCGCGGATGCAAACGAAACCATTTGGTTAACAAGCCCTGACGGCTCCACACAATCCGTAGCTGAAAGACTGATGTTCACCCGGATCGCCCGCAAGAGAAGAACCCTTGAGATCCACACCGTAATACGCGATAGCAAAGGAAACTCTTGGATAGGAACTCTTGGAGAGGGAATAGCCCGCGTAAGCGCGGCTTCAGATAACGCGATTAAGATTGAGACGTATTCGCAACCCGACGGGCTGTCAGCCGACTCTGTGCGGTGTTTGTTGGAGGACCGCGAAGGCGACATCTGGGTAGGAACCCAAAACGGCCTGAACCGCTTTCGCGACGAGAAGGTCGCCACATTGACTCGTCACGAAGGGTTGGCGACCGACAGCATCGATGCACTCGCTGCCGGATCAGACGGTTCCGTTTGGGCTTCGACCTCTAGCGGGATTCAACGAATCGATGGCGAGCACCGGGATTTGTATCTGAGGAGCGCCGGTGTGCTGGGCTTGTTCGCCGATGCGGAAAATACAATCTGGGCGGGAACCAATCGCGGGGTCGCCCACCTTCAAGACGGAACCTGGCGCTACCTTCCAACACCGGCGGGAATTCAACTGACCGCCGTAAGGGTGATTACAGGGGACAACAGAAGTGGCGTCTGGATTTCTGACGCTGGCCAAGGACTCTACCGCTGGACGAACGGCCGCATGACGGATTTTTCCCACGAGCCTCTGTTAAAGGGTAAATCGATTCTGGCGGCAGAATCCGACAGCACAGGAAGAGCATGGTTTGGGCTTTATGAAGGAGGCGTGGTTGTCTTCGACGGGAATCGATTTCACGCATACTCGGAACGTGAAGGGTTGGCGGGCGGCTCTGTAAACGCGGCGTATGTTGACGACAAGGGTACAGTCTGGATTGGAGCCGAGCACGGGCTAAGCCGATTTGACGGTCACCGGTTCACGACCTGGAGCAGCGCCAATGGGCTTCCAGGCGATCGCGTACAATGGATTCTCACGGACCGTAGCGATCGGCTCTGGCTCGGCTACAGCACCGGAGTCGCAAGCTTGAGCAAATCCGAACTGGACCGGGCAGAGAGCGATTCTTCGTACCAGGTCTCCTGTCAGTTTTTCGACGACGCGGATGGCCTGAAAGGTAACCCCGATCGACAATCGCAAGCGCCAGCCGCCCGGGCCCATGATGGCACACTGTGGTTCAGGACCTCCGAAGGCGTGGCGATCATCGATCCGCAGCACATGACGAAAAATCTGGCCCCCCCACCGGTTCTCATCGAACGATTGCGGGCTGACGGCGCGGCTGTTGACAGCTTGCAGGCGGTTCGATTGCGGCCCTTGACGCGGGATGTTGAGATTGCCTACACGGCCCTCAGTTTCGCCGAGCCGCGTAACGTGCGGTTTCGTTACAAGCTGGAAGGCTTCGATTCGGACTGGCGTGATGCCGGCGCGCGGCGCCAGGCGTTTTATACCAACCTGCCCCCACATGCCTACCGCTTCCGTGTGCTCGCCTGCAACAACGATGGCGTTTGGAATGAGTCGGGCGCCTTTCTGGATTTCACACTTCTTCCTGCATTCTATCAAACGCGGTCGTTCCTGCTGCTATGCAGTATGGTTCTGATCATCCTCTCCTGGAGCGCATATCGTTGGCGGGTGTGGCAAGTGACCGCCCGCCTGCGCGACCGCTTTGAAGACCGTCTGAAGGAACGCACCCGGTTGGCGCAGGAGTTGCACGATAGCCTGATCCAGGATGTTATGGGCATCAGTTTGCAAATCGAGGTCACAGACGAGTTATTGCCGGCCGATTTTCCAGCCAAACAACCGTTGGAGCGCGCCTTGCGTTTATGTAAGTCCGCCTTGGATGAGGGGCGGCGCGCACTGAATGACCTGCGCTCCGCTCCTTTAAGCGCCAACGACCTAGTCAAATCTCTTTCGCAGTTGTCTGACGAATTCGCCCGAGACCGAGCGACGCAGGTGGATGTCGTCGTTGAGGGGCGCGAGCATCCGCTTAACGCTCTGCCCGGCAATGATGTGTTGCAAATTGGGCGGCAGGCCGTTACCAACGCGCTTCAACACGCCCACGCCAGGAAGATACACGTGCTGTTGAGCTACGGTGATCGGCAGATGGAGATGCAAGTTCAGGATAACGGTGTCGGCATAAACACAGAAACCTTGAATGCGGGACGCCCCGGTCACTATGGAATCGCAGGAATGAAAGAGCGAGCCGGGCGGCTGGGTGGTAGCATTTCCATTCGCAGTCACTCCGGCGAAGGTACGGAAGTTAATTTGACGGTGCCCGCGGATTTGCTATACCAGAGGGATGTGCGGCGGTCCCCCGGGCGCCTAGGAGAACGGTTGCAAAGCCTAATGGGGAGACTGAGGATCGGAAAACCGAAGCCGGGCGAGGCGCCGGAGAGCACGCCAACTAAGAGCATTTCCGAATCAGGTAGATCCGAAGAGGAAGATTCATGAGGGACACCGCCAAAATACGCGTGCTGTGTGTAGACGACCATCCCATCGTCCGCGACGGATTAGGCGCGATCATCAATCTCCAGCCGGACATGACCCTGGTGGGCGCGGCGGCGACTGGTGGCGAAGCGCTCGAGCGATTTAGCGAGCTGCGCCCGGATATCGCCCTGGTAGACCTGCAGCTACCTGACATTAGCGGGCTCGAGTTAATCAAGAAAATCAAGGAGAAGTCTTCCGACGCCCGCATCATTGTCCTGAGTTCGCACGAAGGTGACGTTGACATACAACGCGCGCTGGAAGCGGGAGCGCTGGGATATGTGGCCAAGGGGATTGTTCGCGATGAATTACTGGGAGTCATCCGCAGCGTTCACTCCGGAAAGCGAAGCATCCCTGCCGCCGTAGCCCAAAAGTTGGCCGAGCACATCGCTGACGAGGAGATTAGCCCACGCGAAGTCGAGGTGTTGTCGCTGATGGCCGCGGGAAAGCGCAACAAGGAAATCGCGAGCGAGCTCTCGATCGCGGAAGATACCGTTAAAATGCACGTCCGAAATATCCTTTCGAAACTCCAGGTCAATGATCGCACGGAGGCTGTAACCATCGCGCTCCGTCGGGGCATCATCCACCTCTAGTCCCCCCTTCCGAGTACCCATCCATACACCCGAAATAGCTATCGTCCGTACGCCCGCTTTGGCGTTTTGACGCCGCTCGGAGAAGCGTAACTTTGCTTCAGACGCGGGTTCTTCCAAGGGCTCGCGTCCGTGGAGGCAGAGTTGGACAGGCTTTACTCAAGATTTCCCGCAGGCAGCGTCGGATTGGCTCTGCTGGTTTTGCGGCTGGTTGACGGACTTGGACTCCTTGGGGAAGGGATACAGCTCCTTACCCCCATCGCAGCCTCATCGGAAACCATGATTGAGTTGCTTCTCAGCCTGGGGCTCGGCGCCAGCGCCACCATGCTGATCCTCGGTTTGAGAACATCCTTGGCCGGGATCGCCGCCGCCGTTTGCACAGCCGGAGCGGCCTTGTTCGGCATGCATTACTTAAACCCATTAGGGGGAGAAATGGGCATGCGCTTGTTCCTCCTCGTTCTCTTGTTCTTCCTATCGAGTTCGCTCGCTTTGCTCGGTCCCGGGGGTTATTCGCTGGATGCTCGTCTCTCGGGCTGGCGAATGATCAAGCTATCCTCTCGGCCATCGAGAGGGAAGGACACAGATTGAGGGCGGGGGTACGGAGGGCTTCGATCGTCTTCGTAGCCTTGGAAGGGAAGGATAACTGCTATGAGCGAAAAGGCGAAACTCATCATCGGTGGCCCGGTCCTCAAGGGCGAGCCGTTCTGTTATGAGTGCTCTCTCTGCCACCAGCGGTTTATCTTGCCCGAGGATCGAGACGCAAAAACTGGTGCTGCTGAACTCCTGGCGGCATTCAAGGAACACCTCCGAGAAGAGCACCCGGAAGAGATCACCGACTGAGGTCAGGCCGGGCATCATCGGTACTTGAACCCGTCGGCGTTAAGCAATCAAGGGGAAGGTGGATATGTGGATCGTTCAACTGGCATTACGGCGGCCTTACACGTTTGTGGTGATGTCGATTCTCATCCTGATCATGGGCGCCCTCGCAATAGTGCGCACCCCAACCGATATTTTTCCGAACATCAACATTCCGGTGGTCAGCATCATCTGGACCTATAACGGTCTCGTCCCGGAGGACATGAGCGACCGCATCGTGAGCGTCACCGAGCGAAGCCTTACGACAACCGTCGATAACATCGAGCACATCGAGTCGCAATCGCTGAATGGAATTGCAGTGGTGAAAGTGTTCCTGCAGCCGAATGCGAACCTTCAACAGGGCATCGCCCAGATTACGTCAAATTCCGAGACCCAGCTCCGGCAATTGCCTGCGGGTACCACGGCGCCGCTCATCATTGCCTACAGTGCATCGACTGTACCCGTGCTCCAATTGGCCCTTTCCGGGCACGGCCTGTCAGAGCAGCAACTGAATGACTATGGCCTGAATTTCATTCGCACGCAGCTCATCACCGTCCCCGGTGCAGCGGTGCCCTATCCCTATGGCGGCAAACAACGCCAGGTGATGGTGGACCTGAACACCACGGAGTTGCAGTCAAAGGGCCTGTCGCCGCTGGATGTGGTCAACGCGATCAGCGCACAAAACCTGATCCTGCCCACTGGAACTTCCAAGATCGGCTCCCGGGAATACGATGTTTCCATTCCCAATGCCGCACCGCAGACGATCGTGGACCTGAATCGAATCCCGATCAAGACGATCGGCGGCACGACCATCTACATCAAAGACGTGGCCTGGGTGCGCGACGGCTTTCCCCCGCAAACGAATATCGTGCGCGTGAACGGGCAGCGCTCCGTATTGCTGACCATCCAAAAGGCGGGAAATGCCTCAACGCTGAACGTGATCTCAGGTATCAAGGCCCTTCTGCCTGAGATCAAGGCGACGATTCCGCCTCAGCTACAGATGACGCCCATGGCTGATCAATCCATCTTTGTTCGAAGCGCGATCAGTGGAGTGGTCAGAGAAACGCTGATTGCCGCGTGCCTGACTGCTTTCATGATTCTCACCTTTCTGGGCAGTTGGCGAAGCACCGTTATCATCGCCACCTCAATCCCTCTGGCGATCCTCACGTCCATCATTCTCTTCAGCGCGATCGGCGAGACGATCAACATCATGACCCTCGGCGGGCTCGCCCTGGCGGTCGGCATCCTGGTGGACGACGCCACGGTGGAGGTCGAGAACATCAATCGCAACCGCGAGGCCCAACCCGAGAAGAGCTTGGACGAAATTGTCCTGGAGAGCGCATCGCAAATCGCGACACCTGCCTTCGTCTCCACGCTGGCAATCTGCATTGTGTTTGCTCCCATGTTCCTGCTGACCGGCGTGGCGCGGTACCTGTTTGTGCCGCTTGCGGAAGCAGTGGTGTTCGCAATGTTGGCCTCGTACTTTCTTTCACGGACGATTGTTCCGACGATGGCCAAGTACCTTTTGCGCGGGGAGAAACATGCGGCCTCCCGCAATCCCCTGGTCCGGCTGCAAAAGGGTTTTGAGGAGGCCTTCGAAAGATTCCATCAGAGCTACCGCCGCCTGCTGGAAATCTGCCTTCATCACCGGCGTGTTTTCCTGATGGGTTTCTTCGTGGTCTGCGTCGGCTCTCTGGCGCTCCTCATTCCGTGGCTGGGCCAGGACTTCTTCCCCAGCGTTGACAGCGGCGCCTTCAAGCTGCATCTGCGGGCTCCCACCGGAATGCGCATTGAAGAAACGGCCAACCTTTGCGATCAGGTCGAGCAGTCCATTCGAGAGCAGATTCCGGGCGGCGAAGTCCAGAGCGTAATTGACAACATTGGGTTGCCCTACAGCGGCATCAATCTCACCTACAGTAATTCGGCGCCGGTGGGCACGTCGGACGCCGACATTCTTGTGACCCTGTCCGCGCATCACCACCCCACGGGCAACTACATTCATCAACTTCGCCTGACACTCCCCAAACAGTTCCCGGGGGCTACGTTCGCATTCCTGCCCGCTGACATGGTAGGTCAGATTTTGAATTTTGGCTTACCGGCGCCGATTGATGTTCAGGTCGTGGGAAACGACCTGGAGGGAACCCGCCGCTATGCCGATGACCTGCTCGGAAGAATGCGACACGTTTCCGGAACGGCCGATCTGCGCATCCAACAGCCCTTCGATGAGCCCTATCTGCGCTTCCGGGTCGAGCGCACGAAGGCAGAAGAGCTGGGCTTTACCGCCCATGACATTGCGCAGAACCTGCTGGTATCGCTGAGCGGCAGCTTCCAGACTTCCCCCACGTTCTGGGTTGACCCCAAGGACCGTGTCAGTTACATGATCGCATCCCAGACACCGCAATACCACACCAGCACGTTGCAGGACGTTGAGAACATTCCGATCACCGGCACTGACCCGAGCGCCCCGCCATCGATCATGGCCAGCCTCGTGTCAATGCAACGGGGCTCGGGAATGGCCGTGGTTTCTCACTATAACGTGGCGCCGGTTATTGACCTTTTTGGCGCCGTCACCGGGCGCGACCTGGGTGGAGTGGCCGGCGACATCAACAAGATCATTGACGCCACGCACCACGAGCTGCCGCGCGGTTCTCGCGTTGTTGTCCGCGGGCAGGTGCAGACGATGCGGTCCTCCTACATCGGCCTGCTGACCGGACTGGCGTTTTCGATCGTGCTCGTGTACCTGCTGATCGTCGTCAACTTTCAGTCCTGGCTGGATCCTTTCATTATGATCTCCGCGCTGCCCGCAGCTCTCGCCGGGATTGCCTGGTTCCTATTCCTGACGCACACGAATCTGAGTGTGCCCGCACTCATGGGAGCCATCATGTGTATGGGCGTCGCGACCTCCAACAGCATCCTGGTGGTGAGCTTTGCCACGGAGAAAATGGCGGCAGGAAGTGATTCCGTCAGCGCCGCGCTGGGGGCTGGCTTTACGCGTTTTCGTCCCGTGCTGATGACCGCCCTGGCCATGATCATCGGCATGCTGCCCATGGCTCTCGGGCTGGGGGACGGCGGTGAACAGAACGCTCCCCTGGGCCGGGCGGTCATTGGAGGGCTGCTTTTCGCCACTGTTTCGACCCTGTTCTTTGTCCCGGCATTTTTCAGCGTTCTGAGGGGTTCAGCCCAACCCCCGGCCCAAACCGGAAATGGGCGCTAATCACCAGACTGTTTAGGAAGGAGTTACTATGTTGCCTCAAACTGAAGTTGACGGACAGATCGGCGGGCAAGCATTCCCATTGGATGAGATGGGAGTCGGGAAGCGGCCGCACAAATCATGGTTTGCCTTGGCGAGCCTGGCGATGGTCTTGATCGCGGCCGCTGCCGTCCTGGCATCAGGCATCCGGTCCCGGATCAAGGCTCGCACAACCTTGCGCGCGGAGACGGAACGCGTGGCGATACTGCCCGTGTCGGTGGTCGCGCCAAAACGCGCCGCACCCGCCCAGGAGATCATCCTCCCGGGAAATGTACAACCCTTCATTTCCTCGCCGACTTATGCGCGCATCAATGGGTATCTGAAGAAATGGTATGTCGATATCGGAGCGCACGTGAAGCAAGGCCAACTGCTGGCGGTGATCGACGCTCCCGAGGTCGACCAGCAACTGGAGCAAGCGCTCAGCAACCTTAACACCGCCAAGGCGAACCTTGCGCTGGCCGAGATCACCAAGGACCGCTACCAGGCGTTACAGAAGACGCACGCCGTTTCCCAACAGGACGTCGACAATGCCGTGGGCGCCTACAACGCCAACAAGGCGATCGTTGAGGCCAACCAGGCCAACGTCAAAGAGGTTCAGGCGCTGCAGTCTTTTGAGAAGGTATACGCGGCATTCGACGGCGTCGTGACGGCCCGTAACACGGACATCGGCGACTTGATCAGTTCCGGCAGCAGCGGCGGGGCAAAAACCGATCTCTTTCACATCGCTCAACCGGGCAGGTTGCGTGTTTACGTGAACGTGCCGGAGGAATACTCGCAAGGGGTCAAGGTCGGCATGACGGCAGGTCTCAGTCTGGCAGAGTTTCCGGGCCGCAGATTTCGGGGAAGACTGGTGCGCACTGCCGATGCCATTAATCTTACCACCCGCACCCTGCTGGTCGAAATCGATGTGGACAATCCTACGGGCACGCTGCTCACGGGCTCTTACGCCGAGGTCCACCTGGCGGTGCCGAGCCAGGCTTCCATCTACTTGCTTCCGGTCAACACGCTGATGTTCCGCTCGGAGGGTTTGCGTGTCGGCATGGTGAGAGACGGGAAAGCGGCGCTCACGGCGGTGACCCCTGGGCACGATTTCGGCGAGGAGATGGAAATTGTCGCGGGACTCAAGGCAGGCGATCGGGTCATCCTCAACCCGCCGGATTCCCTTGTTTCCGGACAGCAAGTTCAAATTGTTCAGGCATCGTTGCCGGGAGATGTCCAATGAAACGCCTTCTAAACATGATTTGCAACCCAGGGAAAGCAACGTGGCTGGAAGTTCTCATCGTATTGGCACTGCTCCAGCTCAGTGGATGCGCGGTAGGGCCGAAGTACCACCCTCCCGTAGTCGAGGTTCCTCCTGCTTACATAGAGGCGGGGAACTGGAAGCCCGCCCAACCGAATGACGCGAACCTCGGCGGTACGTGGTGGACGATCTTTCAAGATCCGCAGCTTGATGCGCTGGAGCTCCAGATCAATGTGTCGAATCAGAATCTCAAAGCCGCAGAGGCGCAGTATCGCCAGGCGCGGGCCGCTTTACGCTACTATCGGGCGGACTACTATCCCACCGTTACCGCCGGGGCATCAGCCGATCGGACGCGCGTCTCCGCCGCGAGTCCCACAAATTCACTCTTGCGCGGCTCGAGCTACAACGACTTCGTGTTGCCACTCACGCTCTCCTATCAGGTCGATGTCTGGGGACGGGTTCGCCGCACGGTGGAGTCTTATCGAGAACAGGCGCAAGCGAGTGCCGCAGACCTGGCTACGGTCAATCTGAGTATGCACGCCGACCTGGCGGTCTATTACTTTCAGGCGCGCAGCCTGGATGCCGAGGAACGGCTTCTTAACTCGACGGTCAAGCAGTACGAGCAGGCGGCGGAATTGACTCGAAGCCTTTACCAGGGCGGGCTTACTTCGGAAGTGGACCTCCAGCAGGCGGAGACGCAACTGGAAACCACCCGCGCCGCGGCGATTGACGTGGGCGTGCTGCGAGCGCAATACGAACATGCGGTGGCCATTCTGGTCGGGAAACCTCCGGAGGAGTTCAGTCTTCCGCCGCTGCCTCTCACCGCACCTCCGCCGCATATTCCGGTCAGCGTGCCCTCGGAGCTGCTGGAAAGGCGCCCGGATATCGCCGCCGCCGAGAGGAGAGTGGCGGCAGCCAATGCCCAGATCGGCGTGGCGAAATCGGCCTATTATCCGGTCGTAAATTTGGGCTTAGCCGGGGGATTTGAGAGCTCCGGCATCACCAACCTGCTCGATGGACCGAGTGGCCTATGGTCCCTTGGGGCGTCCGCTCTGGGGACCGTGTTCGACGTGGGAAGACGCCGCGCCCTCACTGACCAGGCGCGCGCGGGTTATGACTCGGAAGTCGCTGTCTATCGCCAGAACGTGCTGGCGGGATTCCAACAGGTGGAAGATAACCTGGCGGCAGTGAGGATTCTTGAGAACGAGGCCAAGGTCCAGGATACAGCCGTGGCGTCGGCGCAGCACTCCTTGGACCTTTCACTCAGCCGCTATCGGGGTGGAGTCACCAGTTACCTTGAGGTGATCACCGCCCAAAGTGCCGCGCTGGCGGATCAGGTGACCGCGGTCAATATCCTGGGGCGTCGTATGGCCGATACCGTGTTGCTGATTCAGGCGCTCGGCGGCGGATGGGACCGCTCGACTCTACCAGACCGGCCCGAATGCTGCGGCAAGCTTATGAGCAGCAATTCCAATTGAGGGGCGTTTTATCCTGCGCCGCCGCTGCCGCCGTGATCATCCTAACTACCGTAACGTAGCGGGACCGGGATATGAAACAGCATGGCCTTTGGCTTTCGCAACCTGAACTAGAAGGAGATGATGAAATGAACTATAGGAAACTTGGAAATACCGGACTCATTGTGAGCGAGGTGGCGCTCGGCACGATGCAGTTCGGCGGCAAGATGAACGTGGGGAACCTCGGGCAGGAGGACACGACGCGGATGGTGAAGCAGGCTTGCGATAGTGGAATCAACTTCATCGATACCGCCGACGTCTACAGTCTTGGGGAGAGCGAAACACTGTTGGGCAACGCCTTGAAGGGCATCAGAGATGACATCGTGCTGGCCACCAAAGTCCGCCTGCCCATGGGCGGGAATTTCAACCGGAGCGGCGCGACGCGCGTAAACATCATGCGAGAAGTCGAGGGCAGTCTACGGCGGCTTCAGACCGATTACATCGACCTGTACCAGGTGCACGGATGGGACAGCAACACGCCGCTCGAGGAGACCCTGCGGACACTTGATAACCTGGTTCGCCAGGGGAAGGTCCGTTATCTCGGGCTCTCCAATCTTATGTCCTGGCAGGCGGCCACCGCCGTGATGCTGCAGGAGCGGCTGGGCCTCGAGAAGTATGTGACGGCGCAGATGTACTACAGCTTGGTGGGCCGCGGGCTCGAGCACGAGTTCCAATCGTTCGCTGAGTACCACAACATCGGGATTCTGGTTTGGAGCCCGCTCGCCGGCGGATTCCTTACGGGCAAATACAGCCGTTCCAATCCGGCCCCTGGTGGCACCCGGTTCGCAGAATCAGGCCAGTTCGTGCCCTTTGACAAGGATATGGGCTACCGCGTCGTGGATGTGCTGAAGGAGGTTGCCGCCCGGCATGCTGTAAGCCCGGCACGAGTGGCGATTGCGTGGTTGCTTGGCCGGCCAGCCGTCAGCAGCGTGATCATTGCCGGCCGGAAAGCCGAGCAATTGGAGGATAACATCCGTGCCGTAGACCTCCAACTATCGGACGATGACGTGCGGCTCCTGGACGCGGCATCGGACCCGGGCATTCCATATCCAAAGTGGATGGTTCTGCAGCTTGACACCGCGGAGGATCCTCGTTCAAAGGTCTTGCATCCCGAGCGCTATAAGGAGGGCGGCCCCTGGAAGGACCTGCGCGGTACGCGGTGGTCGGGGTGAGATGGCATGCTGGCGTGCCCGATGAATGCCCTCCGATGAGGGGCTGAAGCTTTGAACCTTGCGCGGGTTATGGCCCGCCTGGACAGGACCGGGCACGCCGGGCCGGTCGAGCCCTCCCGGCGGGTGCCCGCGGGCAGACGCGCTCCCTCGCCAACCTGCGTGTCTTACAGAATGATGCTCCGCACTCCGACTGTTGCCCTCGCGCCAATATCCGCCATCCCGATCTTCATAATGCGGTCATCAAACAAGTGAGCCTGCCGCCGGTGCTTTGTTTTCTATAACATTCTGGCTTTGTTCCGGCGATTTTGAGGTTTCGCCGTCGTCCTCTACGAGGGTGGCGCAGACATTGCCTTGTATGTCTGCGCCTTGTATGGCCGGCGGGTCCTCCGCGCTTTCCACCGGCTGGCGCAGACCCCTGCCGTTGGGGGTCTGCGTTTCCCGAAGGGAAGGCGGCGCTTCGCCATCCTGCCCTGAATCGCAGACACTCGACGGCGTGTCTGCGTCAGCCTCGAGCAATTCATCGCCAGGAGGTCCGGCGGCCTCTCTCTGCAGTTGGGCATGTTCTTTGCGCAGGGTCAGGAGAATTCTGACCTTGCGGTCGATCGCGCGGTCTAGCCCAGCTTCCTGCCGCAGCAGCATTTCCCAAGTCTCCCCCTCTGGCGCGAGGCACGCGTCGCGGTCTGCCGCGTCCCTTGCCTCCTGCGCCGCGACCTCGTGCTGGAACTCTTCTTCCACGTCGGCGATCTCTTCGTCGATCAGGGCCAGCAGTTCCTGATAGTGGTTTTCGACGCCCGCCTCGCCGCCCTTAAAGTATTGGCTCACGAAGTCGTGGGGCGGCTTCTCGTCCTGCCGCTGGGGGTTCGCCCGTTCCAGGAACAGCCACAGCAGGTGGCGCAAGCGCGCCGGCCGCCAGCCCGCTCTGCCCTGGTAATACGTTCGGATCTCGCCCCACTGCCGGGGCGTGAACACCCGCTGCCGCACCTGCTCGCGCAGCACGCCCAGCAGCGAGAGCTGCAGGCGCCACCGCACGGAAGGGTCGTCGGAGCCGCCCACGTTGACGGCGTCGATCGCCGCCCAGCAAGAGGAATCGAAAGTGACGGCGGCAATCTCCCGGCGGCGTTCTCGTTGCCGCTCCTCGACCGCCTGGAGGGCGCGCCGCATCAGGCCCGTCTGCATGCGCTCCAGGCGCTGGCGCCGCCAGTAGAGCCTAGCCAGGTCTTCGATCTGCCGGTCCCGGAGCGTGTCGCCCGGCCCGTAGTCGGTCGAGAGTTCCTGCTTCAAAGCTTCGTACCGGGCGGGGTCTTCGCCGAGCGCCCGCATGATGGCCGCATCGTTCGCGGGCGCCGCGTCGCAGCCGTGCTTGAGAGCGTTCATCCGCATGCGCTCTTTACCGGCTTCGCTGCGGGGCCCGGTCGAGCGCTGGGCATTCTGCCGCGCGGCGTCGATCCGGCGGGAAGTAAGACGAGGGGTTTTGCGTAAAGACACGATTCCTCCTGAAACGGAAAGTGATGAGAGCGGGAGAAGGACTCCCCCGCCGGCCGGGTAGTACACGTCAATAGCCTACCACTGAGGCCGCTGTTTGTCAAGAGACAGGATGTCACACGCCTAGGCCAGGTAGGGTGGCACGGGCATTCCTTCGCTGCGCTCAGAGTCTGTGACTTTATTCGTCTTTTGGCCATTTGGGAGCAGTTAACTTTTTTGTTATCAGTGTCGGTTTTCGGCCATATTCAAAAAAGTCACAAACTCTCAGGACAGGCTCTGCCCATGCACGGTCGCGGCCAAGATGGCCATGCCACCTCAAATTGCACCATTACTCAAAAGTTGACACTCAAAAGTTGACAGTCTGTACGCGTGTGCTATACTAAGCTCTGCTAGGGTCGCGAGGGGCTCTAGAGCCTTCCAATTGGAATCATGGCTTCCCTTTTGCTGAGTCACTAGCGCTGGTTTGAGTGAAGCTTCAAACTCGCCGTCCTAAAATCAATCACGCCAACAAATGCTGAGGGCTTGTGGAAGCGACGAATTGTAAGAAAGAACTCCTGATTGAAATTCCTTTCGATGACGTACGGCGCACGGCCGAGAAGTTGACGGGGAAATATGCTCGCAAGGCGCGAATTCCCGGCTTTCGACCGGGCCACGCCCCAACGTCGCTGGTGGTGCGCCATTTTGGGCACGACATACGCGAAGAGGTGGTGCAATCGTTAGTCCCAAAGTTCTTCGAGAATGCGGTGAAGGAACAGAAATGGTCGGTAGTTGGGCACCCGCACTTCGAAGATCTGAAGTATGAAGACGACCAACCTCTCACCTGCAAAGCGACCTTCGAGGTGATGCCTGAAGTCGAGCTGAAGCAATACAAGGAGTTGGAGGTTGAGGAAGAAATTCCCCAGTTGACCGACGCAGACGTCGAGAAGGGGATTGAAGAAGTCCGCCAGCACGCCGCCACCTTCGAAGTGGTCACGGACCGTCCGGCTGCGGATGGCGATCAACTGACGATAAACTACAAGCGGATTGACCCCGCCGCTCCTTCAAGCCGCCCCGCGGAGGCTCGCGACGTGACGATTGACCTCGGTGGCGAGCGCACTCTGCCCGCCTTCACCGAGAACCTGCGAGGCGCCCGGCCGGGTGAGACGCGTGAGTTCGAGGCGAATTATCCGGAGGACATTCCCCAAAAATCCCTGGCGGGCAAAACCTTTCGTTACCACATCGAGGTTCAAAGCATCAAACATAAGGTGGTTCCGGCGGCCGACGACGAGCTGGCGAAATCCGTGAGCGAGTTTTCTACGCTCGAAGAATTCCGAAACAAACTGCGTCAGGACCTGGCGGAACGCGCCAAGCACCGGGCGGAAGTGGCTGCGAAGCAGAAACTTGTGGAAAGGCTTGTGGAGCTACATCAGTTTCCCGTCCCGGATACACTGGTGGAGGCCCGGCTGGACAGCAAGCTGGAGCGCACGATGCGCGGGCTATATATGCAAGGCATCGATCCTCGCCAGGCGCAGATCGATTGGCGCAAGCTTCGCGAGGACTCTCGAGTCTGACGCCGAGAAAGAAGTTCGGGCCTCGTTGTTGCTGAGCAAGATTGCGGCGGCAGAAGGGATCGAAGTTTCCGAAGAAGAAGTCGACGAGATGATTCGCGAGATGGCGCAGGAGGCGCAAGAGACTCCCGCCGCGCTCAAGACGCGCTTGACAGGCGAGGGCGAGTTGGATACTCTGAAATCTACTCGCCGCAATCAGAAGGCAATTGATTACGTCTACAGCAGCGCAAAAATCAATCGGAAAAGTGAGTAGGTTTACGAAACGTTAGTAGTTTCTTCAGTGAAAAAGGCGATGACCAGCCAGCCGAACATGACTCTGATTCCCATGGTTGTCGAGCAGACTAACCGCGGAGAGCGCGCGTACGATATTTATTCCCGCCTGCTCAAGGACAACATAATCTTCATTGGAACCGCTATCGATGACAACGTGGCGAACCTGGTGACCGCCCAATTGCTCTTCCTGGAAGCCGAAGACCCGGAGAGAGATGTTTCACTTTATATCAACTCGCCGGGTGGTGTAGTTACGGCCGGGATGGCGATTTATGATACGATCCAATTCATCCGTCCCGACGTGGCGACCATCTGCATCGGCCAGGCGGCCAGCGTAGCAGCCTTGCTGCTGGCCTCTGGAACTCCAGGGAAACGATTTGCCCTCCCCAATTCACGCCTCCTCATTCACCAGCCGACCATGGGCGGTCTCTCGGGACAAGCCACGGATATCGACATCCATGCCCGCGAAATTCTGCGGATTCGCGCCAGCCTCAATGAGATCATGGCCAAGCATACGGGCCAGCCGATCGAGAAGATCGAGCGCGACGTGGAGCGCGATTTTTGGATGAGTGCCCAGCAAGCTCGCGAGTACGGCATCATTGATGAAATCATTTACAAGCATAAGTAACCTGGGGTCATGACAACCAAACGTCCCACGTCAGAGGAACCTCTCCGCTGCTCGTTCTGCCGGAAAGCGCAGGATGCGGTGGGCAAGCTCATCTCTTCGCCGGGTGATTTTCCCCGCGCCTACATATGCGATGAGTGCGTTGCCGTATGCAACTCCATCCTGGAGGAGGAGCGGAGCGAGGAAGTTCCCACGACTCAGGCCAAACCTCCTAAGCCCCTTGAGATCAAGTCGTTCCTCGACCAGTATGTGGTGGGGCAGGAGAACGCTAAGAAGAAACTGGCAGTCGCTGTTTACAACCATTACAAACGAAACCTCCTCACCCGGGTACGCAGCGAGGTCGAGCTCACCAAATCCAACATCTTGTTGGTGGGTCCCACAGGGACAGGCAAAACGCTTCTGGCTCAGACTCTTGCGCGGGTTTTGGAGGTTCCCTTCGCCATCGCCGATGCGACCACTCTGACAGAAGCGGGCTACGTGGGCGAAGACGTTGAGAACGTGGTCTTGAAATTGCTCCAGAATGCCGGGGGCGACGTACAACGCGCCCAGCAAGGCATCGTTTACATCGACGAGATCGACAAGATCTCGAAGAAGGATGAGAATCTCTCCATAACTCGCGATGTTTCCGGCGAGGGTGTTCAGCAAGCACTGCTCAAAATATTGGAAGGAACCATCGCGAATGTCCCCCCGCAAGGCGGGCGGAAGCATCCCCACCAGGAATGCACGCCGGTGGACACCACGAACATTCTCTTCATCTGCGGCGGTGCCTTCGTTGGCCTGGAGAAGATCATCGAGCAGCGCACGGGGAAGAAGACGGTCGGTTTCCGCGGGGAAAATTCGAACCCGCCCCCCGTCGGGGGGCGGCGCAACGTTGAACTTCTCGAGCAAATGCAGCCCTCCGACCTGATCCACTACGGCTTGATTCCGGAGTTTGTGGGCCGGTTGGCGGTGGTCAGCGTGCTGAACGATCTGGATGTTCCGGCGTTAATCGAGATCCTGGTACGGCCTAAGAACGCCCTAGTCCGTCAGTACCAGAGACTCTTCGAGTTCGAGAATGTTAAGTTGCAGTTTACCGAAGGGGCATTGAAGGCGATCGCGACTCAGGCTATCGAAAGGAAGGTGGGGGCTCGGGGATTAAGGATGATCCTCGAGGACTTGATGCTCGACTTGATGTACCACCTGCCCAGCCAGAGGAAAATGCGGGAGTTTGTGGTGACCGAGGAAATGGTCCAGAAACATGAAATCACCTTCAATTCGACTTTCCTCGAGAAGGCAGGTTAATGGATAACCCTATGTTTTCAGGCCGTGAAAAAAGTGAGACTCGATCATTGCCCATGATGCCCATCCGCGATGTGGTCATCTTTCCCCACATGATGACTCCCTTCGTGGTGGGACGTGAATCCTCGATCCGCGCGCTGGAGGAAGCGCTGGCGGCGGACAAGAGGATCTTTCTGGCTACGCAGCACGACGCTGCGGTTGACGAACCCAAACCCAACGAGATTTATCAGGTGGGGACGGTCGCCAACATCGTGCAAAGCTTGAAACTGCCTGACAGCAATATCAAAGTCCTGGTGGAGGGCATCGAGCGCGGGAGAATCCTGAAGATTGCGAGCGAAGACCGGTATCTCCGGGTGAGCATCCAGACCAAAACCTACCGCACCATAACCACGCCCAGTCTCGAGCAACTGGTTCAAAGGACGACTTCACTCTTCGAGCAGTACGTGAAGCTTTCCCAGAGCCTCAACTACGATACCATCATCGCGGCCATTAAAGTGGAGGAAGTCGGCAAGCTGACGGACACCATCGCCGCCAACCTGAACGTCAGCATTGAGGAAAAGCAGGAACTGCTGGAGATTTTCGATCCTGTCGACCGGTTGACGCGTCTTGCGGATATCCTGGATGTGGAAATCGAAAAGCTGAACGTAGACCGCACCATTCAGGGCCGAGTGAAGCGCCAGATGGAGCGCGCACAGCGCGAGTACTACCTTAACGAGAAGATTAAGGCCATTCAGAAGGAACTGGGGCGCAACGAAAAGAACGAACTCGAAGAGCTTAAGAAGAAGATTGAAACCGCCGGCATGACCAAGGACGCGCTCGAACACGCCATGTCGGAGCTGAAGCGCCTCGAAATGATGCCCCCCATGTCGGCGGAGTCTACCGTCTCGCGCAATTACCTCGATTGGCTGCTGGCCGTTCCCTGGAAAAAGAAATCCAAGGAAATTCGCGACATCAGCCGCGCTCAAAAGGTGCTCGAGGAGGACCACTACGGGCTGGAGAAGATCAAGGAGCGCATTCTGGAATTCCTCGCGGTGCGGCAACTGGTGAAGAATCCGCGCGGTTCCATCCTCTGTTTTGTGGGCCCGCCGGGAGTGGGGAAGACCTCTTTAGGGCGGTCCATCGCTCGCGCCACGGGGCGCAAGTTCGTTCGCCTGTCGCTCGGCGGGGTGCGAGACGAGGCGGAAATCCGCGGACACCGTCGGACCTATATTGGCGCTCTCCCCGGCCAGATCATCCAGATGATGAAGAAGGTCGAATACGGTGAACCCCGTCTTTCCTCCTGGACGAAGTGGATAAGATGAGCATGGACTTCCGCGGCGACCCTTCCGCCGCGCTGCTCGAGGTGCTCGACCCGGAACAGAACAACACGTTCATGGACCACTACCTGGACGTGGAGTACGACCTCTCCAAGGTCTTCTTCATTACCACGGCCAACGTAGTTCACACCATTCCTCAGCCCCTTCAGGATCGCATGGAGGTCCTGCGCCTCGAAGGATACACGGAGCCTGAGAAACTGGAAATCGCCAAGCGTTTCCTGGTTCGCAAACAGCGTGAGGCAACCGGTTTGACTGAGGCGAACATGACCATGCCGGACGAGACCCTTGTCAGCATCATCCGGCATTACACGCGGGAAGCGGGGGTCCGAAACCTGGAACGCGAACTCGCCAACGTCTGCCGCAAGGTGGCGAGAAAAGTTGTTAAGGAAGGGAAGAGCCTGCAGGTGGTCGTGGGACCTGATGACCTGAAGGAATACCTGGGCGTTATCAAGTTCCGGGATACCAAAGCCGAAGAGAAGAATGAGATCGGGCTGGCGACGGGGCTGGCCTGGACGGAAGTGGGCGGCCAGATCCTCAGCATCGAAGTCACGCTGATGCAAGGGCGCGGCAAGCTGCTGTTGACGGGAAAGCTGGGCGACGTGATGCAGGAATCGGCGCAAGCGGCCATGAGTTATGTGCGCTCGCGCGCCGCGCAATTGGGACTTCGTCCGGACTTCTATCGTCACCTGGATATTCACGTTCATATCCCCGAAGGAGCGATTCCCAAAGACGGCCCCTCCGCCGGGATCACTCTCGCCACCGCCGTCGCCAGCGCTTTGACCAAGATTGCGGTGCGACGCGACGTGGCCATGACCGGAGAAATCACCCTGCGGGGGAAGGTGCTGCCCATCGGCGGCGTCAAGGAAAAGCTTCTTGCCGCCCACCGCGCCGGCAACCGCACGGTGATCCTGCCGCGCGACAACGAGAAGGATCTGGCGGACATTCCTGCGGCGATTCAGCAGGAACTGAGCCTCCGATTCGTGGAGAATATGGACGAAGTTCTGGATCTGGCGCTCGAGACTAAGATCGAGCCCCCGCCGGTCCTGGTTTCCGAGCCTGAAACCCCTTCGGTTGGCTTGGATCCCACAACCCTCGACACGGATCGCGGGTCCCTGACCAATTAGCAGGTTGGCCGGGAACGCCGGACTGCGACTTCCTCGGTCGGCTGCGAGGCTATGGCTACGTGGCTTCTAGGCCGGAAGCGGCGGATACATTCATCGCCGCGAAGTGATCAGTCACGATTAAAAGATAGGTGAAACCCGTTTCGGAAGACGCGCATCAAAGCTTACGGCCTGATGTGCTCTCTCAGGGCGGGCACAATCCGGGATCGGCTGCCCCTTACGGATCAAGCTTGCAAGACTCCGGGTCTACGTGGTATCAAATCACCGCACTGCGCACCGCTCTTATGTCATCGCCCATTATCCGTTCTTCAGGAACGATGGGGAACTCGTTCGAGCGGTCGTAGTCGAATTCATTGGCACACAAATCCTATATTTAGAAAATCCACTTAAATTAAAAGAGAGAAGCTATGGCTGCAAAGAAACAAGAAGTAAAAGCGGAAGAAATCCAGGAAGAAAAGATTGCTGAACTGCAAGAAGGCGAAGTCCTCGACATCGCCAAGCTGAAAGAAATGAACATCGGCACCCTGACTCAGGTGGCCAAAGACCTGAGCGTGGTGGGCGCCACCGGGATGCGCAAGCAGGAACTGATCTTCAAGATCCTGCAGGCGCAGACCGAAAAGAGCGGCCTCATCTTTTCCGAGGGCGTGCTCGAATGCCTGCCGGACGGCTTCGGGTTCCTGCGCGCGCCGGATTACAACTACCTGCCCGGGCCGGACGACATCTACGTTTCGCCATCGCAGATCCGCAAGTTCGATCTGCGCACCGGCGATACGATCTCCGGCCAGATCCGGCCGCCCAAGGAGGGGGAGCGGTATTTCGCGCTCATCAAAGTCGAGGCGATCAACTTCGAGTCGCCCGATGAAGTCGCGCAACAAGCTCTTCTTCGACAACCTCACGCCGCTCTATCCCCAGGAGCGCATCCATCTCGAGACGGTCAAGGACAACATCTCGGCGCGCGTGCTCGACCTGCTGACGCCCATCGGCAAGGGCCAGCGCGGCTTGATCGTTGCGCCGCCGCGCACCGGCAAGACGATGCTCCTGCAATGCATCGCCAATTCCGTCACCGCCAATCACCCGGAAATCACTCTGATCGTCCTGCTGATCGACGAGCGCCCCGAAGAAGTGACGGACATGCAGCGCACCGTCAAGGGCGAGGTGATCAGCTCCACCTTCGACGAACCGGCGGCACGGCACGTGCAGGTG
This sequence comes from uncultured Acidobacteriota bacterium, assembly GCA_963770415.1. Taxonomy (GTDB): domain Bacteria; phylum Acidobacteriota; class Terriglobia; order UBA7540; family UBA7540; genus CAVROP01. Next base: position 52,388 of record CAVYPU010000024.1, on the reverse strand, counting down.
GCGGAAATGGTGATCGAGAAGGCCAAGCGGCTGGTCGAGCACAAGCGCGACGTCGTGATCCTGCTCGACTCCATCACCCGCCTGGCGCGCGCCTACAACACCGTGGTCCCGCCCTCCGGCAAGGTCCTCTCGGGCGGCGTGGACTCCAACGCCCTGCAGCGGCCCAAGCGCTTCTTCGGCGCGGCCCGCAACATCGAAGAGGGCGGCAGCCTCACCATCATCGCCACCGCGCTCATCGATACGGGCAGCCGCATGGACGACGTGATCTTCGAGGAGTTCAAGGGCACCGGCAACATGGAAATCAACCTCGACCGCAAGCTTGTGGACCGGCGCGTCTTTCCCGCCATCGACATCAACAAGTCCGGCACCCGCAAGGAAGAACTGCTGGTTCCCCGAGATGAGCTCAACCGGATCTGGGTGCTGCGCAAAGTGCTGAACCCGCTTTCCCCGGTCGAGAGCATGGAACTGATCATCGATAAGCTGTCGAAGACGAAGAGTAATGCCGAATTCCTGTCCTCCATGAGCAATGGAGGAAGATAAGTCCGGAGGTTCTTAGGCCCTTCCTGCCCAATCCGGTCTTTCGCCATCCTTGATTCCAAGTCTTCGATTTAAGCCCTGAATTCTCGAGTTGAAGTCGTTAGCCGCGCCAAGAGGCGTAGTGTGCCGTATGATGTGGGGGACGGCTTGCGGTTTCCTTCCGCGGAGGTGCCGCATTCATCGCTTTGTATGTGTGCGCCTTCGGTATGAGCTGGGAACGTTAGGGCGGATACATGAACAGCTATGTGCCCGCCGCGGAGAAAGGTAAGTCCGGAGGTGTATTAGGTTTTTCCCGTCTGACCGGCCATCCCTCGGTCCCTGTTTCCAAGTCTTCGATTTACGATGAATTTGTAAGTTGAAGCGATCATACGTCCACTGTCACCGGAAGTGTGCCTGGGAAGGACTAACCCAGTACTGAATGGGCTTGACATCTTCTGACGTTCCGCTAATCTGAAACCATGGCAGCGAGAATAGCCACAACCAAAGTGAAAATCGGACGCGTCGGGCGGCACCTGCAGGTGGTAATCCCGCAGGAGATGCTGAAAAGCCTCCATCTCCGAGAAGGCGACCTCGTGGCGCTCCAGAAGCAGGCGAATGGAGTGCTCATCAAGCCTCAGCCCGTGGCAGATCCCGATGACGTCCTCAGCCCCGAAGAAAGCTCACTAATTGCGAAAGCGCGCCGCGAGATGCGAGTGGGAAAGTACGTCACGCTTGCTCAGATCGAGTATGACTTGGCTCATAAACGTTCACCGCGACGCCGCAGAACAGCTTGAGGCGATCCCGACCGATCGTCGAAATCGGATCTTGAATGACATTCGGGAGTTCGCCGACGATCCTTTCCGCGGCCTCGTAAAACCGCTGAAGGGCAAGGCGAATAAAAGCCTCTACCGAAAGGTCTCAGGCCGCTACCGCATTATTTTTGAGCCCATCCACGGTGTCCATACTGTACACGTCCTCGCCGTCCTGCTGCGTAACGAGGCGACGTACAAGTGAAGAGGTTCGCAAGTCACTGGTCTTTGACGATGTGGCGCAACAACTCCACAATCTGTTCCACCACTTGATCGGCGGCGAGGTTCGTCGAGTCAATTTCCACGGCGTCCGCCGCGGCCACGAGCGGTGAAATCTTCCTCTCCGCATCGAGTTGGTCGCGACGGCCGATTTCGTAGGCGGTTTGCTCAAGCGTGGCCGCGCGACCTTCCTTCCTGTCCTGCTTCAGCCTGCGGCGGGCCCGCTCTTGCGGATCGGCTTTGAGAAAGACCTTCAGCGGGGCGTCGGGAAACACGACCGTGCCAATATCACGCCCTTCCATCACAACCCCTCGGCCTGCGGCGTAACCCCTCTGCACGGCAATCAGCTTCCGGCGCACTTCCGGCAGGCGTGATACCTTGGCCGCCTCGAGCGTCACTTCCGAGGTGCGAATCAGCTCCGACACGTCCTGACCGTCCATCAAAACCCGGGAATGTAGCCCCTCGGTTGTGACGCGGATATCCGTCTGCGTGATGAGCTTCACCACCGCTTGCTCATCGTCAGGCGAGATGGCGGATTGCAGCACCTTCAATGCCGCAGCACGGTATGTGGCGCCGCTATCCACGTAGGTCAGTCCAAGCCGCGCCGCCAACTTCTGGGCGACGGTGCTCTTCCCCGCGCCGGCGGGGCCGTCGATGGCGATTACGAGAGGTTCGGACATATGTAAGTTTTCAGTCATCAGTTTTCAGTTCTCAGTAAACCCATATCGCTCCACTCCATTCGCGGCTGTCAATGCTGAGGATGACAGACCCTCGTCGAGGTTTTTACTGAGAACTGACAACTGACGACTGATTACTGATGACTAAATCCTCTTAAACGCCTTCTGCAGGTCTCTCATTCCGTACCGCAAGACGGTGGGTCTGCCATGCGGGCACGTCATGGGGCACTCCGTCTTGGCAAGCGATTGCAGCAGCCAATCCATCTTACTGCGCTCGAGGGGCATATTCACCTTGATCGCCGCGTGGCAGGAGACCGAAGCGGCGATTTTATTACGAAGGATCTCAAGCGACACCGTGCGCCCTTCCTGCCGTGCGTTGTCCAGGATCTCGCGCACCAGGTCCCCCACATCATCAGCGCGCGTTTCCGCGGGTGCGGCCTTGATTGCAATGGTGCGCTGGCCGAAGGGCTCGACCTCGAAGCCGTTGGCTGCAAGCTCCTCCGCAATCTCCTGGTAGGTCACCTGCTGCTCGGCCTTGAGTTCCAGAATGATGGGCACAAGCAAACGCTGTACCGCCACCACCTTCTCCTGCCGCATGCGGACGTGGCGATCAAACAAAACGCGCTCGTGCGCGGCGTGCTGGTCCACAATCCATAGCCCCGCCGGACTAACGGCCACGATGAAACTTTCCTGAACCTGGCCGAGAGGCTGAAGGTCCGCGGGCAACTCGCCCGGCGCTTCAATTGCAGACGGGGCCGCTTCGCCTGCGGGGGATCCAAGGCCCGATTTTGGTTGGGCGGGGGCATAACCAGTGAACGCAGTCTCGAGTGGGAGCCGGCCCATCCACGGCTCCGACCGAGGAGGGGACAACTTGAACGGCGGCGTCGGTGCACGCCATGGCGTGCCCGTGCGGCCTTGCGATAGCGCGCCTGCACGGCCTTGCGGTTGCGTGCTGGCACGGCTCTGCCATTGCGTTCCCGCAAACGATTCCTCGGCGCCTTGGCCCGCCGCAGGCTCTTCTGCCAGTTTCTCCGCCACCTCCACCGCGTCAGTGTCCACGGGCATTCCGCGCGGCGACTTGGCCATGGGAAAGGCCGCGATGGGCCGCGTCGCGAGCAGCGCCTGGCGCAGGGAATCCCGCACCAGATCGTGGATGAACCCCGAGTGGCGAAATCGCACTTCGATTTTCGAGGGGTGAACGTTGACATCCACTTCCGCCGCAGGCAGCTCGAGAAAGATCAGCGCCACCGGAAACACCGAGGATGGAAGAATGTTGCGGTACGCTTCCGTGATGGCGTGCAGGATCAGGCGGTCGCGCACCAGCCGGCGATTGACGAAGAAGTAGATATTATTGCGATTGAGCTTGTGCACCTCGGGGCGAGACGTGAATCCGAAAACGCGCACCAGTGGGCCTTCGGCAGGGGCTCCGGCCTCTTCCTCCGCGTCGAGCGCCGCTTGAAACATCATGCGCCGCTCCACGGGAGCGATCTCGACCAGTTGTTCGAGAGTCTGAGCCCCCATCACCTGGTAGACTCGCTCGCGCAGGCTCGACACCGGCGATACCTTCAGGATTTCGTTGCCCAGCGACGCGAACCGAAAACTCCTGTCGGGATGCGCGAGTGCATAGTGCGTCACCAGGCTCGCAATGTGGCCGAGTTCGGTCGATTCGGACTTGAGAAACTTGCGCCGCGCGGGGGTGTTGAAGAAAAGGTCTCGCACCTCGAGGCGCGTCCCCACCTCCCACGCGACCTCTTTCACATCGCGCAGTTTCCCTCCCGCCATCTCGAGGCGCGTGCCCGAACTTTCCGAAGCGTGCCGCGTCTCGAGCACCAGTCGTGAGACGGCGGCCAACGAAGGCAGCGCCTCACCGCGAAAGCCCAGCGTCGCGATTTCAAACAAGTCATCGGCGGAGCGTATTTTGCTTGTGGCGTGGCGCTCGAAGGCCAGCAGTGCGTCGTCGTGGCTCATGCCGCATCCGTCGTCCACCACGCGAATCAGCCGCTTCCCTCCCGCCTCCACGGACACCTGGATGTTGCCCGCGCCGGCGTCGAGAGAGTTCTCAACGAGTTCCTTCACCACGGAAGCGGGCCGCTCGACGACCTCCCCGGCGGCAATCTTGTTGGCAACGGCTTCAGTCAGGATGTGGATGACGGACATAAGTCGAAAGGGTAAAGGATAAAGGGTGAAGGCTAAAGGTTAAAACCAAATTACGGAATTGCGAGGCTCTATGGGAAGAATCTGAACACCCGTTCCGTTCTCCTGGTAATCAAGGCAGGCAAATCAGAGTCAATGAACTTGCCTGGTAGCGCCAAATTCAACTTCGGAATTCGGGTCAAAGGCTGAAAGAATCTCCTTACACGGATAGACTCACAGCCGCCTTCAGCCTTTACCCCTTAACCTTTTATCCCTCACCCTTCTTTTTTGATTTCCAGCCCCAGCTCTTCCAGTTGTTCGGGCTCGACCCCGGCGGGAGCTTCGCTCATCAGGTCCACCGCACTTGCGGTCTTGGGGAAGGCGATCACTTCGCGGATGTTCGCCTCGCCGGCCAGGAAGGCATTGATGCGGTCGTAGCCGAGGGCAATGCCGCCGTGCGGAGGCGTTCCGTACTCCAGCGCCTCGAGAAAGAAGCCGAAGCGTTCCCGGGCCTTCTCCTCCGTCAAGCCCAGGACGCCGAAAACACGTCGCTGGATGTCCTGGCGGTGAATACGAATCGAGCCGCCGCCGATTTCCGACCCGTTGAGCACCAAGTCGTATCCCAGCGCTTTCACCGAGCCCGGGTCGCTTTCGAGCGCCTCCAGGTCCTCCTCACGTGGCGAGGTGAAAGGATGGTGCATGGCGGCAAAGCGCTTCTCGCGCTCGTCGTACTCGAACATGGGGAAGTCGACCACCCAGAGGAAGCTCCACTTGCCGGGCTTGATCAGGTCGAGTCTTTCGGCCAACTCCAACCTGAACCAGCCGGACGCCTCGTCCAGATGACGCAGCCGCACGCGCGAGAGCTCCTCGCACCCAAGGAGCACGATCACGTCACCCGCGACGGCTCCGGTGGCGCTCACGATGCCCCGCAAGCAATCCTCGCCCACGGCCTTCGTGAGCCGCGACTGAATCTCGGAATCCTTCACTTCCACGGTGGCCAAATTCGCGGCCCCGAGCGTCTTCAGTGGAACCTGGTACTTATCCATCTGGCTGCGCGAAATCTTGCCGGCCCCGCCGGGAATCCGCAGCGCCTTCACTGCCTTGAACCCCCGCACGCTGGCCAGGGGATTGTCCGTCATGTCAATGCGCTTCCATGCGAGGTCGAACCCCAGGTGCGGCTTGTCGGAGCCGTAGCGCTCCATCGCCGTTTCATAAGCCAGGCGCTGGAACGGCCGCTCGACCTTCACCTCGATCAGCGCGAAAAGCTTCTCCATCAGCCGCTCGATCATATCGAACAGCACGTCGCGCTGCGGGAAGGCCATCTCAATATCGATTTGCGTAAACTCCGGCTGGCGGTCGGCGCGGAGGTCCTCGTCGCGAAAACACCGCACGATCTGGAAATACCGGTCGAATCCACCGATCATCAGAATCTGCTTGAAGAGTTGCGGCGACTGCGGCAGGGCATAGAAATGGCCGTGATGCAGGCGGCTGGGAACCAGGTAGTCGCGCGCGCCTTCCGGGGTCGAGCGCGTCATGAAGGGCGTCTCGATTTCGTTGAAACCCAGTTCACACAAGTGCTGGCGAACCACCTGGCTCGCGCGGTGGCGAAGCCGCAGGTTGCGCTGCATTCGCCCTCGCCGCAGGTCCAGGAAGCGATAGCGAAGCCTCGTCTCCTCGCTCGTCTTCGTCGTATCGTCCATCGGAAAGGGCGGAGTCTTGGACTCGTTCAGGACGAGAAGGTTCTTCGCCACGACCTCCACCATGCCCGTAGCAATCTGCGGGTTCACGGTCTCCGCGGCGCGCAGCACCACCTCGCCTTCGACGCCGATCACGTATTCGGACCGGACTTCATCCGCCCGGTCGTGCGCCTGCGCGCTGATGGCAGGGTTGCAGACGATTTGCGTTACGCCGGTATGGTCGCGCACGTCGAGAAAGATGATGTTCCCCAGGTCCCGCCGGGAATCAACCCAGCCGGCCAGAAAGACGGTTTGACCCGCCTGCGCCTTTCCCAGTTCGCCGCAGTAATGCGTTCGTTGTCGATCTCCAAGTAAGTCCAGTTTCACGTTCACCGCCGAAAGGAAATAGTAAATTATAAATAGTAAATTCTAAATTATGAAAAGCGACGTCAAAGTGATCTGTCATTCTTCGCTGCTCTGATAATGACTCTCCGCTTTGCTTGGGTGGCGCCGACATTGCTTTCTATGTCGGCGTCACAGGGCGCAGACATAAAGGGCAATGTCTGCGCCACCCCGAGACATCATCAATGGATCCCCGCTTTCGCGGGGATGAGGCCTAGTCTGTCATTCCCGCGAATGCGGGAATCCAGCCTTTTTTCATGCACATTGGTAAGCCGAAGGATCATGACATCTTCGCTCAGAATGAAACCGCAGTGTCAGGCCGCTCTCCATAATTTATAATTTACTATTTATAACTCACTAATTGTCGCTGACAATCTTGCCTTAAGATATGAGACGACATTTCCGGACTCCACCTCCTGCTGCTGGCCGGAGGCCATGTCTTTCACTTGATAGCGCCCGCTGGAAAGTTCGCCCTCGCCGATGATGATGGCGAAGCGCGCTCCGAGCTTGCTCGCGACCCCCATCGCCTTCTTGATCTTCATGGGGTCGTAATCGATCTCGACGCTTAAACCTTGCGAGCGCAGCTCACGCGCCAGCGCTGCGGCCGGCGAGAGCGTAGCCTCACCCATCCACACGACATAAGCCGCGAGCGGTGCTTCCGGGCTGAGCAGCGGCCGCCGCCTGAACGGCCAGAATCAGGCGGTCCAGACCGATCGAAAAACCCATGCCCGGCGTAGGCGGGCCGCCGAGCATCTCGGAAAGCCCGTCGTAGCGGCCGCCGCCTACCACGGCGTTCTGCGCGCCCAGAGCGCCGCTCGTGATCTCAAAGGTGGTTCGCGTGTAGTAGTCGAGGCCGCGCACCAGGCGGGGCGTAATCTGATAGGAAAGCCGGCGCGCTTGAAGCTCGCTCGTGACGCGTTCGAAATGCCGGCGGCACTCGGGGTCGAGATGGTCGATGATCTTGGGCAGTTTCTCGATGATGGGCTGGTCCGCCTCCACTTTGCAGTCGAGCACGCGCAGCGGGTTCGTTTCCGCGCGCCGCTGGCAATCCGCGCACATGGAGTCTTTCACGCCCGCGAGAGCCTGCGCGCAACTCCGTCAGATACTCCGCACGGCAGTGCCGGGCAGCCCACGGAGTTCAGCAGAAGCTGATACTCGCGGATGCCGACCCGCTCGAGGAACAGCACGAGCATCTCCAGGATTTCCGCGTCCACCAGGGGACTTTGCGATCCCAGAACTTCTGCGCCGATCTGGTAAAACTGGCGATAGCGCCCTTTCTGCGGTCGCTCGCGACGGAACATGGGGCCGATGTAGTAAAGCTTGTGAACTCCGCCCTGGTTGTACAGGCTGTGCTCGATGTAGGCGCGCACAACCGACGCCGTCGCCTCCGGCCGCAGCGTCAATGACTCCTGCGTCGCGATCCTCGAAAGGTGTACATCTCCTTCATCACGATGTCGGTGTCCGCCCCCACGCTGCGAGCGAAGAGCGCCGTCTCCTCCAAGTATGGGCGTGCGCATTTCGCCGTAATGGTAAGCTGCGAAGACTCGGTGTGCCTCCGCTTCGACCCGCTGCCACAGTGCAGTGTCGGGCGGCAGCAGGTCCCGCGTCCCTTTGACGGAGCGAATTGGTTCAGTTCTCATTGGACAGCACACTCAGTCGGTCCAGAGCCGGGGCTCAGTCCTTCTGAAACTATCACAGGGGTAAGAGACCCTGCAAGGAATTAGAAAGTTCGTCTCTGCCGAGCCTCGCTTTATAGGTCTCTGACATTGACCCGGCTATCAACTACTGCGTACCCCCCTCGCCGGTTTCTGGCAGTGTCCTGGCACTACAGACTTCCAGCGTTGCCCGCGCACGACTGAGCCACTTGCAGACGCTGGGCCTCACCCCAACTCCGATCGAGGTCTGGCATGCAGCCCTTCACATGCCCGCCCAAAGGTCACCGCTGTGCGATTGATAGTCCGGCGTCCCCCTGTCAGGCCCTTAAACTTACTTGTAATGCCGTGATACACTCAATCGGTAATCCGTGCGGCAAGCCATGAGCCAAGACGTGGGCCGACGCCTTTACGATCGCGAAAAGCATTGAGAACTCATCTGCGGGGGTGGCGGAACTGGTAGACGCAAGGGACTTAAAATCCCTCGGTCCGCAAGGACTGTGCGGGTTCGATTCCCGCCCTCCGCACCAGTTTTCAAGGCATTTTTGAGAGCACGCCCGACCGGGCGATGCTCTCTGGCTCCCCTGGTTGGTGGTTTGGTTGGTATCCCCTCCGACATCTTTTTGAACGCTTTCTCCACAGCCTCGGCTTGCGGGTGAATGTACTTCATTGTCATGGCGATTGAACCGTGCCCCGCTATCTTCGCCAGCGTATAAGCATCGGTGTAGGGGGCAATCCATGTCAAGGCTGTGTGCCGGAGGCAGTAGGGTTCGAACCGGGCGACCATCGGAAGAGAAGGGTCTTTACCGTGGGCCTCGGAGATTTTTTCCAGCGCCCTCTTGTGCTGGTCGAGGTAGCCCCACCATCCGAGGTGCCCGCTCTTGGATTTGGAGGGGAAGGCCCATCCTTCGGCGGGGCACCGTTGCGCCCTGTGCCTCGCCCTTATCGTCTTCAACACAGCCGGGACCATCGGCAGGATGCGGCGTGCCGCCTTGCTCTTGCCCTCGGCGATTTGTATCAGCCCGCCGTCTTCGCCCAGCAGGATATGCTCCCAGCGGAGGGCGCAGCACTCGCCCGGTCGCATCCCCGTGCCCAGTATCACCGTGGCGGCATCCTTCCATGGCTGGGGGCATGCCGCAAGGTAGGTCTGGGCCTCCTCGTGCGACAGCACCCTGTCCCTCTGCCTCTCGCCCCTCGCCAACGTGATTTTCGCCTTCCGGTTCAGCTTCCCCCACTCGCTCGCCAGGTTGAGCGCACGGCGGAGAGTGCGCAGCGCCTTGTTGACGTAGGCTGCCTTCCAGTTCGGATGGGCGGCGACGAACTGCCCGGCCTCACGGTCGGTGATGGCGTCGAGCTTCATGCTGGCGAGCGGGGAGGCGAGGAGCATCCTTGCGCCTCTCTGGTAGTAGATTTCCGAGTTGGGCTTCGACTGCCTGAACCTCGATTCGACGAAGGGCAGGAAATCTCCCTTCAGGAATTCCGCCAGCGACGGCAGTGGCTTGGGCTTGAGGATGCCATAATTTCCCCGCTCAAGCTCCGTGCGGATGGCGCTCTCGATGGCCCTCGCATCGTCGATGTGCGTGACCTTGGTGCGCTTCAGGATTCGCTTTCCCCGGAACCTGAATTCGATGAGGTAGAACCTGCGCCCTCTCGGCTTGTAGACCATCAATCTGCTCCTGCGGCGGGACCCTCACGCCCCTAATTTGACTGGTGAGGTATAGTGCCCAACATGGACTCTGCTAACAGCGACATCGAGTTGCGCCATTGGCTCCGCTGGGCATCCGAGAGCGGCAACACGCCGAGCTTCGTCCGCAACCTTGCCGGGGCTGCCCTCGTCGCCTGCATGCCCGATTATGTTTTGCTCCGGCCCGTGCTGCTTGAGTTGATGAGACGTCACCCTGAGGCCCCGTCCCGGTCATGTTTATCGGTTCATTGAGTGTAGTCATCTGACCGGCCCCGCCCCGCCGGAACCGGCGCTCGAAACACGGGGCTTAGCTGTCGCCGGGAAGAAGGCTTTATGAACCACCCCCATGGAGGCGGGTCCATGGCCGGGGCAGGAGGTCAATCACGACCGGCTTTCTGCTCAGGCTTCCATCGTCGCCGAGCAGCGAGGCATTGACGAAGAGCGTATGCTCCGATTGGAAGGTGCCGTATCCCCCGTGGATGTGGCCAAACACGTGAACCCGTGGCCTCGCCTGGAGCACCGCTTCCCGAAGCTCGGGGCAGCCCTCGTGGCGCTCCGAGTTCGAACCGCAGTCGAGGACGCCAAAAGGTGGAGTGTGTGTGACGAGGATATCCAGTCCTTTGGGAATTTGTGCCCAGTGCCTCCTGCGGTCCGCCGCACTGGACATCCCGAACGCCCCTCCATACAAGGTCGTGAGCGGCGAACCCCAAATGCTAATGCCATCGGCTTCCACACCGGCGTCGATGAGAAGAGTTGCGTTAGTGATTGACCCTCGTTCTCTGGGTTCCTCCAGCAGGTAGTCGTTGTTTCCAGGAACGACTATCTTGTGGCGGTGAGGCAGTTCGCCGAGCCAGATGTCGAAGTGGCGGTACATCCATGGGCGCTTCGACAACACCGTGATGTCACCGGCGTGAATCAGGAGGTCACCGTGAGGCACGACGAGTTCCCGGTGAAGCTCATGGGTGTCGCTGATTAAGACAATGCGCATGGCTTGGAGTCCCTGCTGGCTAGTTTGCGCTCCTGTGCTTCTTCGTTGGTTTCAACTCTCGCCCTCTGAGGGCTTCACCGATGGTGGCATCTATTCGCTGCCAAAACTCATTCTCCAGTTCTCGCATGTTTTCCGGCAGGCGGATGATGGACAGGTCCTCTCCAACGGCCCTTGACCAGTAGCACCTTGCGAATGTCCAATACCTGCGGGTGTCCCTCCTCGCTGTTGCGACCATCGCATCGAAAGCCGGGCGTCGAAAGCCCTCGTCGGCGTGCCTCAGAAGGCAACGAAGGGCGACGAAGAGCGGGGTCTTCCGCATGTCTTTTGTAGCAGGCTCCCCTTCGCCCGAGGGGTTGTTTGCCTTTTGGATTTGCTCCTTGATGAACTCGGCTGCGTTCTCACGCAGGAACCTCTCGAACCAGTCCTTGAACCCGCATCGCACGCACCGGCCAAGATGCTGGCGTGGTCGCTCCCCCGGCTCGTGGTGCCAACATCCCTGACCATAGAAGGTGAGCAGCCCTCCCCGTGGTGAGTCAGGGTTGGCGCAGCTTCCCCAAGCAGGCCACCGGTGAAAGAGTTCGACGAACCACCGGCACGTCGAGCAGTCAGGGCGGTCTTCCGGTCTGCCTGGCCACTTGCGCTTGCCATGTGGCTCCCAGTCCGAGTCAAAGGTCTGGCACACGTCCCACAATTGCTCCTCGCTTGGATTTCTCGCCTGCATCGGCGCATCACCTCTGACCCGTGCCACGGCAGACCCGACAGACGCCCGACCTCTGGCACGCAATGCAGGGCGTCTTGTATGCGTCTACTTGGCCGTAACCCGGATAGCCCAGGCGGCCCGTGCCTTTGCACTGCGGGCATTTGCCCGTCCCGTGACAACTGCTGCACTCCTTGTTCATGCGAGCCTCCGAAAGAATTTAGGTCTCCTGCACGGTCTCCTGACGGCGGCAGAAATCCAGGGGTATCTGGACTGCTGGTTTCCGTTCCCAGGCAACGCCGCATTCCCTGAGCCACTTGATGTCCTTCTCGGTGATACCGGGTGGGTGCTCCTTCATCAGTGCCACGGCGGTAGGCCGAGCACGGAAGCAACGAATCACGCACGGCTTTATCCTGGCGTTTCTCAGGAAATCCCGGTCGCTCCGTTTGAACTCAAAGAGCCGGGACTGTTCCCGCTCCGGCATTGTCGCCTCCTTGGGCCTGACGCCTGGGGGTTGCGGCAGCGTGAATCAACAACGGGTGGCCGTCACAAGCGTGAAAAACCTCGACCACCACATTCCGCCGTTGTGCTCGTGCGTCGGCGATGAAAGGGCGCATCTCCTAGGACTCGGCGAAGTGTCGTAGCGCCTCCGTCATCGCCTTGCTTGGTTGCCGCCTCGGGACGCTACTGGGGCGGCGAAACCTGAACAGGATTCCTTGTCTGTAGTGAATCTCCATACCGATTCTCTTTCAGGCGCTATGCCAAACATTCGACCGGCGCTGCGACCGCCGCTGGATGGAACTCGCAGACCGGAGTTATTTCGGCCATCTTGGCTTGTTTGGAAAACCTGACCACGCTGGCACGGCTCACGCCATATTTCTTTGCGACGGTAGACAGCGACAAGCCCGAGAGGCGGTCACGGACAATGGCGTCACGGTCCACGTCGAGCGGTGCCCGACCAAGCCGGTAACCTTCCAGCCGCCTGCGGGCCATGCCCTGACGGATGCGCTCTCGAATCAACGCACCTTCAAGCTCGGCGATGGAGCCAATCATCGTCAGGAATAAGCGCCCCATCGGCCCACTCGTATCAACGGCCTCTCTGGCAGAGATAAACTCGACACCATTGCTGTCGAGCTCGTCGAGGACCTGGAGAAAATGGCGGGTGCTTCTGGCAATTCTGTCAAACGCTGAGACCAACAGGATAGAGAACTTCCCCTTTCTCGCATCTGCCATCAAGCTGTCGAGGCCGGGCCTGCGGGCTTTGGTGCCGGAAATTCCGTGGTCCTGGTATTCCGCAGTCACCTCCAAGCCTTTCCTTGCTGCAAGCTCCCGCAGCGGGAGTAATTGGGTCGAGATGTGTTGGGTCGGAAGTGAAACCCTCGCATAGATTGCGCATTTCGCCATCACAGTAACTCCTTCACGCTCCTCAGCAGGATTGGGTTGGGTTCAATTGTGCGCAGCTTTCCGATATCCACCAAGGCGGCTTCAATTTCCTTGCAGCCGACGACGTGCATCCATGCGGCGGCGACAATCGGAGCACGGTTCACGCCCGCAAGGCTATGAAGAAGCACCATCCCCCAGCGGATGTTCTCCCACAGGGCGTCGATAATTCCGTCGAACGTTCCGCCACGGATAGGGCGGGCTTCCGGCACAGGAAAATGGAGGTAGTTCACGGCGGGCGCAAACTTCCGCACTGTCCCACGGCTCAAGGTGATGACAGTGGTGATATCGAGCGGATTTGACTCGGCGAGAGCTTCGGCATCGTCAATCCCGCCAATGAAAAGGCTCTCCCAAACCTGTGTGGCGCTCGTCATGGCTGCCCTCCCGCTGATGTTTCGGAGGCTGGTTCCAGGTGGAAGAGTTCATCCCAGGCGGGCACGAGGTCCATGAATTGGAACGAACTGGCATAGCCCAGACTGTCTGGGAGGCGTTGGTGCGTGCGGGGTTGGATATCGAAGATAGGTCCCACAACTATGGTATACATCGGTCCGAGCAGTTTTTTCGGGGGAAATTGAAAGTGCCTGAGAGTTTGGCAGGCGTGGAATAGGACTGGCAGTAGAACTTAGGAGCGCCTGCGGGAAGGCGGCCCTATGGACACCTTCTCGTAGATTCCGGCGTCCAGGCCCCGCACCACGTTCGCCATGGGCACCTCGAACACCTCGCAGATGCGCAGGAGCGTCGTCATCGTGATGGGTCGGCCCGCCTCGATTTGCTGCCAGTGGCGGGCGGAGAACCCGTAGAAAATCATGTCCTCCTGCGAGTAGCCACGCTTCCTGCGAAGCCCCCGTACTTTCGTGCCGAGGGCCTTGAAGAATTTCGCTTGATTCACGTACCAGTTTGTAGTTTATTACGTGCGTATTCACCACGAGCAGATTAGCTTGGAAGCCGTGGAGTCAGGGGTGCGAAGGAAGAACAACCGAAGTGATGGCCTCGGGCCGGTGGGGCGGTTGTTACTGGAGAGGGGCGGCTACAACCTGGAGAGACGCTGCTCGGCCCGCCTGATGAGGGCCGAAACCGGAATGCCGAAGGCGGCGGCGATATTGGACAGGGTCCTGAGCGTCGGGCTTTTCGTGCCCCGTTCCAATTGCCGGATATATCGCTCGTCGTAGCCCACGAGTTCGCCGAACTTGCTCTGCGACCACCCACGCTCCGTGCGCAGGCGAGTGAACTCCGCCCCCAGCGCCGTGCCCAAATCGACAGCGACTCGTTTCCTGTCCGCCCCAATCGGTTTTGCCATGCAGCCATGGTTCCCGATTGACGGCAATACATTCAGGAACTATAGTTTCTGATTTGTTCCTGTAAAGGGGAACAGCATATCTGAACCGCCCGGACCGCTCCTTCGCAAGGCCCGTCACGGCTCTCAAGCTTATTGCAGAATAGACTCCGCCCCTGGAGGATGCTCCCTTGTTCAACGAGATGGCAGTTGAACAAACGCAACGAATGATGGGAGGGCAGATTCCAAAATGCGGGCATCCGTTTTCCGTTGCGCATCCTGCTTCCGCACCAATCACAACTCCCGCTCGATTGGAGGGTCCATGTGGTCAAAAACAGCTTTCATTGTGAAGTTCATGTTGCTGCTGTCCGCCATAGGTATGACCGCCGGGCAGATTGCCTTGGCGGGAGAGAACAAGGCACTGAAGGCAGACCTGGAAAGCCAGCTTGTGGGCAAAACAGTCGTCTCCAAAATCATATTCGGAGGGAAAGCTGTCCCTCCCGGATATCAGGGAGACTACCCGGTCAACACTCTGGTCTCTCCCGACACGGGGGCGGTCACATACCGGGTCGAATGGGGAGTCATGCGTGCCGAGGTCGGCGAACGGGAGATGGTGCGCCGTTTTGAGAGCGGCACATCGTTCCGGGTTAGCGGCATCGAGATGAAGGACGACCGGCTTGAGATTAAGCTCGACGGAGGCGGAGGTTCGGCGAGGCTGAAGCTGATGCTGGGCGCTGGCTGGCAGTCGAAGCTCGACGCTGCTTCTGTTCAGGCCCAGTTGGCCCGTGTGTTTGTCCTTGAGCAGCAGGACGCTAGGGAATCAAAAGTCGAGGGTCATACCCCGGCGCAGGTCGCATCGGTGGAGCCGGGTGTTACGGCGACGACTGCCGGGTCGGATGACTATGCCGAGGGTGAGGCCGCATATAAACAAGGCGACTATGGAAAGGCATTACCTTTGATAAGCAGGGCGGCTGAGGCTGGGTACGTAAAGGCCCAACTCTACTTGGGAGAAATATACTTGACCGGCAAGGGTGCGACGAAGGACGAGCAGAAAGCGCTAATCTGGTTTACCAAGGCGGCGGAGCAAGGCGACAGCACGGCTCAGTTTAACCTCGGTGTGATGTATGCCATGAGCCTTGGCGTGTCGCAGGACTACAAGAAGGCTTTCGAGTGGTTCACTAAAGCGGCTGAGCAGGGTAACGCTGAAGCACAGGATAATCTCGGGGTGATGTATGAGAATGGTGCAGGGGTGAACCAGAGCTATGTTGCAGCCTATGATTGGTACCAAAAGGCAGCCAAACAGGGCAATACGGATGCCGCACGTCACGCCGAATTGGTCAAGCTGAAAGCCTTTTCCAAGGCGGAAGCAACCCAGTCTCCGAGTCCTCTACAAGTGCGGGAAAACGCCATGGACGGTCTCAAGTATGTTTGGATTCCCCCCGGCACTTTTATGATGGGCTGTTCGCCGGGGGACGACGAATGTCTTGATAACGAGAAACCTCCGCACCAGGTGACCATCACAAAGGGCTTCTGGATGGGGCAGACGGAAGTGACGGTGCGGGCATACAAACGGTTTATAACAGGCACGGGGCGACAGATGCCAAAAGAGCCGTGGTTAGACGGCAGATATCTAAACCGTGGATGGGTAAATGAGGCGCTGCCCATGGCCGATGTGACATGGGACGATGCCCAATCTTACTGTGGCTGGGCGGGCGGAAGGCTGCCGACGGAAGCCGAGTGGGAGTATGCGGCAAGGGCTGGGAACACCGCTTCTCGTTACGGCGACCTCGATGAAATTGCATGGGATGCGGATAACAGTGGCAGTCAACGCATCGAGAGCGCTAGGGTTTGGAGAGTGGCTACAGCTAGGGACGACCATTCTTATTACACCAGCTTCTTAAACCAGAATCTCAACAATATGCACGAAGTCGGCCAGAAGCGGCCCAATGACTATGGGCTGTACGACATGCTCGGGAACGTGTGGGAGTGGGTGAACGACTGGTACGACGAGAATTATTATCAGAACAGCCCCGTTCAAGACCCTGCGGGGCCGACGAGCGGCAGGTCACGTGTTTTACGTGGCGGGTCCATGCAATACCAACCTATGTTGGCACGAGCATCGTACCGCAGCAGGCATGACCCAGACAGCGCCGTTGACGATTTCGGATTCCGTTGCATCCAGAACGATGGTATTTCTGCTCACCAAGAGACAAGGCCAGCAATCTCTCGGTCCCCAGCCCCGACTGGAGAGCATGCTGCCAGCAACCCAACGGTCCCTAGGCAGCAATTTGAAGAGGAGCTTACAGGGCGCAAGCCATCTCAATTGGGCAATCCCACAGTATTGGGGTGGGTCAAGAATGGCGAGAGTTGCTACTACGGAAAAGGTGAACCCGCCTCAGGCTGTCCCAGCAAGGACTATGCAAAAGCATTCGCATGGTTTCAAAGGGCGGCGGAGCGGGGAAATGCGAATGCAATGGGGTTCCTCGGAAATATGTATCGGTACGGGCAGAGTGTTCAACAGAACTACGGCCAAGCCCTTGACTGGTATGAAAGGTCCGCCGAGCGGGGGGATGCAGGTTCCCAGTTTGACTTGGGAAACATGTATTACCGTGGGGAGGGAATCCCGAAGGATTACGCTAAGGCATTCGAGTGGTTAAGCAAGTCGGCGGAGCAAGGCAACGGGGATGCGCAAGCAACTCTGGGTGTTATGTACGAAAAAGGTAAGGGTGTGCCGCAGGACTACAAAAAGGCCTTTGATTTATACACCAAAGCGGCCCGGCAAGGGAACGACCTTGCACAATACAACCTTGGCGTCATGTATATGGATGGCGTAGGCGTGGAAAAGGATTACACCGTCGCCTACTACTGGTATGAGGCGGCTGCTGGAAACACGCTGGCTGACGAGCTAGCGAAGCTGGTCGCCAAAAGTGCGAGACACAATGCAGACCTGATAAGGCCGAACGTCGATTTCCAGCGCCTTGCCCAACTGCATCAAGCTCGACCGTCGTCAACCGGAAGACTTAGCAGTAACGCAACGGCGTCAAGGCAACAATTTGCAGAGGAGCTTACGGGACGCATGTCGAAGGAGATTTGCTGGTGTGCGGGTGGGAGAAGCGGAGAGCTACTGGCTGGATACGCCACAACCAGCCAACTCTCTCCTGGGACACTTTCCCAGCTTGAGGCCACGTCACCGCTTTACAGGGAACTGTATCGCCAAGGCTTCAGGTTCCTCGGCATCTTCGACCGTGACCAGTCCACCAAAACCGCTGCGCTCACTGCCAGCGGCGGGGTTCCTGCCAGCCTCACCGATATTTCCGACCAGGACAGAGCGTACCTAGATGCTGCGATTGATGTGTTGATGCATGTCGCCAATGGAGTTGATGCGTCCTACTACCGTGGCGTGGAGGGAGGGAAAGAAGTAACCGAATGTATTCCTTCGGAACCTCCAAAGGCATGTCCAGACGGGCAAGTCCGCCAGTTCATGCCGAGCGTCGGCTATGTCTGCACGCCGAAATGACTCCGGTAATGCCACGATAGCCGGGCCGGGCGCAGGTCTTGACGATGGCGTTTTTCAGGAGGCTGCAAACACGGTCATGAAAAGCTGCCCCACTTGCCATGAAGCATACTCCGACGATATCGAAACCTGTCCCCATGATGGTGCTCCCCTCACCTCCGAACTTCGTGATGAGCGGGAATGTCCCAACTGCGCCGAAATCATTTTGAAGAAGGCACGGGTCTGTAAACATTGTGGGCGTGAGGTGGAGCCGCTCGTCAAAGCTGATGCTCCAGCCCAAGCTCCAATACCTATCCTTCCCCGAATGACTGCGAAAGCCCCGACTTCACAACTGCAAGTCAGCGGAACCGTGCCGACAGCGAGCCGACTGCCCGTAATATCCAAGACTCCATGGCTCCGGGCCAAGCCGGAGCCGCCTCGAATGAAGTACGTCATCCTCGGGGGCGTTGCGCTGATTCTGGTCGTCATGGGGGTCTGGCTATCTTCACTATTGAAAGGCAAGCGAGGAATCCAGCAGAAGCCGCAAACACAAACGGCGGAACCGGCTGCACGTCCAAGCCCTTCCCCGACTGCCTCCATCGAGGCCACACTGGTCTCCGTCCCCTTCGTTGGGTGCGAAGAGTCGGGCATGGTTGAGGGAAGCCCAGCGCCTAAGGGCACCGAAAAGTTGGTGAAGATACGCTCGGGAGCAGCCGAACGGCTCTCCTATTACAAGTCCGCCGCTAGCCCCGGCGTACTGGCCCCACGTGGCTGGAAGTGTTATGGCAGTTTCGGTTCGAGCGGCTCGGGGTTGGCTGTTACGCCTCAAGCTCAAAAGCCCTTCGAAGCGCCCACTACTGGTCCGATGATTGTGGTGAGCAGCATAAGCGGAGGCACATCGGGTAGGTTTACGGTTGCCCAAGTCGTCGCTCGGGTCTTCCCCGCACACGAAGCGTTCGCACGGAAAGTGATAAAGGAGGGGCTGATGCCTGCGAGCCAGTTCCCGTTCGGACCTTACCCGACAGATAAGTTGACTGTTCGAACTGAGGACATGGTCGAGTATGAAACGCCCCCCATTCAAAGGGACTGGGCACCGATTCGGGGCTGAAACCCGACGACAATCCAGTCCAGGGCGTTGCAATTTTGCAAAACGCCGAATGGCCTGACCTGTGGGACCTTCGTGTGCGCTTGCCTCCTGACATGAAGGAACTGGCGACAGATATCATCCATCAGTTCGAGCGGGAGCACTTGCCAACTACCCAGCGCACAGCCTCTATTGCAGCATCGGCAACGCCACAGGAATTGAATGCGTCCCGATTGCGCCTTACAGATGAGATGACCCGGACATATTCAACTCGACTTGTAGAAAACGGGGCCGACCCGTATCGCACCTTTTTTCAGGCCACCCCGCAAACACTCGATTCTGTTGTGGGGTTGGTCATCAAGACGAACGCTATCGGACTCCCGGCAAATGCACAGCAGTTCCTGGAAAACAGCGGGTGGTGGGTATCGCAAGCCCATGCGCTCGGTTTTCAAGGAGTAAGGTTAACTGACGGACAAACGACATGCGACTTCAAAATTGTTGACGAGACAAGCATTCGGCCCGGCATCTGCTTCGCTCAGTGGTGGGGAGGAGAGTACATGCGGCAGGAGGTCGTTCGTCAGTGGCCTAAAGGCTACACGTTCCAAGCGAGATGAGGCACCCAAGATGCGCCATACTCTTGATTGGAGATGATAGCCTCCGCCACATGACTTGCACGTGGTGTTGTCGATGGGGTACAACAGGTGACTCCACATCAACCGTGCTGAAAGCTCCCGTTGAGAAGCTGGCCGGACTACTCGTGTGATAGAATCTCATTTGCTTCTTGCAGTGCCCTTGTATAGCTTTCATAAACAGAAGGGGAGGGCTGGAACTCCGATGCCTCGTTATCCTTTTGTTGTGTGCGTTGCTGACTCTCGCCCCATTTGGCTCCCATGTCCCAAGCCGTCAGAAACAACGCCAAATCAACCCGAGTGGCCCACGGAAATCTTGTCTCGAAAACTATGCTGTCCCGAATGCGGCCATACGTTTCTTTACACGGAACGACACGTCCAGTGGGAGTTAATTCCGCTGCATGACCAAGGCTCAGACTTCCGGGCTGGTATAGCCTGCTGGCGTATAGAAATCGGATGCGAAGAAGACAGGTGCGGACTTCCGATAGTATTCCATATGACAGTGGATGGCAGTAAAGACGCCCCAGCAATCTCGTCCTTAGTGACGAAAGGACTCTCGCAAGCGTTTTTTCAAGGATTGATTTGCGGTCGAGGCCACACGCCCGGAGGGGTTGTGCGCAATGTGGCACGGCTGGCTTAGCTTCTATGCCGATGGGGGACACTTGCTCCTGCCTTGTCATTGAACGCAGCCTCCTTGGCTCTTCAACCACTCTCTTGGGTTTACCCCAAGCCATCCACCTGACCTGCGCCTACATAGTCTCTTCCGGGTGGTTCAAAAGCTTATGCGAACTTCGGGACCAGTTCCCTGTGCCGAAAGCCCACACGAGCAGATAGCAGGGCTTGATTTGCCTGCCAAGCGCAAATGCGAGTCCGCCGTGGTCGCCAGGTATCACGATGCTAAAGGCAGTCCTTGCATAGCGGTTGGCCGCACTCTGCGCACGCATCCGCCGAAGGGCGTGCGCAGCAGGAATTCGGGCACGCCCCTCCATACGCTTTCTGCTCCGGGAGGTCGAGGCTCGTGGGAGCCGGGTCTATGCTCTCGTCAGGTCCATGTCCAACGGGTTCGGGTTGCCTTCGATGGCGGCGATGGCCAAATCCACGACGGACTCCTTCGGCTTCCTGGTCTGCGGTTTCGTGAACGCCATTCTGTTGGCCATTTCGTTCCTCTGCTACAGCACCTCACCGCTGCCCGCACTGGCGGCGGCTTCTCCGCTGGCCGTTACGACGACGGCGGCTCCGACTGTTTCCTCCGATGCGGTCGAAGCTTGGTCGGAGGGCGGCGAAGGCGAGTCAACTACGGCTACCGGAACCTGCGGCTCCCCCGCTGCATTAGGCGCTGGCTTGAAAATCACCAACCCCTCCTCACGCCACTCATGAGCAAGACCGGAGGCGGCCACGATGCAACGGATGAATCGGAGGGTGGATTCGGCGGTGGTCAGGAGCTTCCCGACACGCAGCCACATGCTGTTGGCAAGCTTATCGGCGTTCGCCTCTCCCGGTTCCGAAATTGCCCCACTGGGCACATTTGCCTCATTGTCAATGCCCAGTGTCTCGACGTGCCTTGACGCCAATCTATCTGCCGTGCTTCGGGGTATATCTTGCTGCCTGAGCCAACTGCGCCACTGACCTGCACGACCGGCCTGGCACAACAGGCCCTTCATTTGGCAAAGCCTCGCCGCCAGGCTTGCACGGATTTGGCGGAGTTCCTTTGCCGTCGCCCTGCGGTTCCCACTCAGTCGCACGTGGTCCGACCACAGTGCCGTGATTTCCTCGGTTAACTGCGTTTCAATGGTGGTGTCGTCGGGCTGGGTCGGCTCCGGCTGTACCTCAATGTCCGGCTCCGTCATGACAACACCTTGGAGTGCTTCAATCATCGCTTCCATTCGAGTGTTCACCTCACTTTGAAATCGGGAGCAGGAATCCGGGCTTCGGAAGTTGCTCCTAATAATGAGGCACGAAGTTCGTTTCCTCTCTGCAAGTTTCGGAATGGCGGACGCCGGGAAGACTAGCCATGCGGGGCTTTCCCTACGTGCAGGTAACTCGATGAATGGCTCGCTCGGCGCTGGCTGCCCCGGCCATGGACCCGCCTCCATGGGGGTGGTTCATAAAGCCTTCTTCCCGGCGACAGCTAAGCCCCGTGTTTCGAGCGCCGGTTCCGGCGGGGCGGGGCCGGTCAGATGACTACACTCAATGAACCGATAAACATGACCGGGACGGGGCCTCAGGGTGACGTCTCATCAACTCAAGCAGCACGGGCCGGAGCAAAACATAATCGGGCATGCAGGCGACGAGGGCAGCCCCGGCAAGGTTGCGGACGAAGCTCGGCGTGTTGCCGCTCTCGGATGCCCAGCGGAGCCAATGGCGCAACTCGATGTCGCTGTTAGCAGAGTCCATGTTGGGCACTATACCTCACCAGTCAAATTAGGGGCGTGAGGGTCCCGCCGCAGGAGCAGATTGATGGTCTACAAGCCGAGAGGGCGCAGGTTCTACCTCATCGAATTCAGGTTCCGGGGAAAGCGAATCCTGAAGCGCACCAAGGTCACGCACATCGACGATGCGAGGGCCATCGAGAGCGCCATCCGCACGGAGCTTGAGCGGGGAAATTATGGCATCCTCAAGCCCAAGCCACTGCCGTCGCTGGCGGAATTCCTGAAGGGAGATTTCCTGCCCTTCGTCGAATCGAGGTTCAGGCAGTCGAAGCCCAACTCGGAAATCTACTACCAGAGAGGCGCAAGGATGCTCCTCGCCTCCCCGCTCGCCAGCATGAAGCTCGACGCCATCACCGACCGTGAGGCCGGGCAGTTCGTCGCCGCCCATCCGAACTGGAAGGCAGCCTACGTCAACAAGGCGCTGCGCACTCTCCGCCGTGCGCTCAACCTGGCGAGCGAGTGGGGGAAGCTGAACCGGAAGGCGAAAATCACGTTGGCGAGGGGCGAGAGGCAGAGGGACAGGGTGCTGTCGCACGAGGAGGCCCAGACCTACCTTGCGGCATGCCCCCAGCCATGGAAGGATGCCGCCACGGTGATACTGGGCACGGGGATGCGACCGGGCGAGTGCTGCGCCCTCCGCTGGGAGCATATCCTGCTGGGCGAAGACGGCGGGCTGATACAAATCGCCGAGGGCAAGAGCAAGGCGGCACGCCGCATCCTGCCGATGGTCCCGGCTGTGTTGAAGACGATAAGGGCGAGGCACAGGGCGCAACGGTGCCCCGCCGAAGGATGGGCCTTCCCCTCCAAATCCAAGAGCGGGCACCTCGGATGGTGGGGCTACCTCGACCAGCACAAGAGGGCGCTGGAAAAAATCTCCGAGGCCCACGGTAAAGACCCTTCTCTTCCGATGGTCGCCCGGTTCGAACCCTACTGCCTCCGGCACACAGCCTTGACATGGATTGCCCCCTACACCGATGCTTATACGCTGGCGAAGATAGCGGGGCACGGTTCAATCGCCATGACAATGAAGTACATTCACCCGCAAGCCGAGGCTGTGGAGAAAGCGTTCAAAAAGATGTCGGAGGGGATACCAACCAAACCACCAACCAGGGGAGCCAGAGAGCATCGCCCGGTCGGGCGTGCTCTCAAAAATGCCTTGAAAACTGGTGCGGAGGGCGGGAATCGAACCCGCACAGTCCTTGCGGACCGAGGGATTTTAAGCTCATCCGCCCGTCGCAAAATCAGCAAGTTAAAAGGGAATTGTAAGCCGGATTGACCCAAGTGTCCCAACCAATTTTCCAACCAAGTTCCCGCCTTTTTCCGGCTGCCCAAAATCACCGTGCGGTAATCGCCGGGGCCGTGCCTCCCGGCACACATTCCGCCTACCATCCTGAACGTCATGCCCTTGTTCCACATCCACGGCCTGATCGGCGCCACGCTTTCATCGCTCGCAGCCGGTGCGAGTGTGGTTTGCACGCCAGGCTTCTACGCCACCCAGTTTTTCGGGTGGCTGGATGAATTCCGACCCACCTGGTACACCGCCGTCCCGACCATGCACCAGGCGATCCTGGCTCGCGCGGCTCAAAACCAGGAAGCCATCGCAAGGTCGAAGCTGAGATTGATCCGCTCCTGTTCGGCCGCTTTGCCTCCGCGCGTCATGGCGGAACTCGAACGAGTGTTCGGCGTGCCTGTGATCGAGTCCTACGGCATGACGGAAGCCGCCCACCAGATGGCCAGCAACCCTCTGCTTCCCGGGCAGCGCAAGCCCGGCTCGGTTGGAGTGGCCGCCGGACCTCAAATCGCCATCATGGCTGATGGCGGCGAACTCCTGCCTCCCGAAATGGTGGGCGAGATTGTGATTTCCGGGGCGAACGTCACGCGAGGGTACGAGAACAACCCCGCCGCGAACGAGGCAGCTTTCACGAAGGGGTGGTTCCGGACCGGCGACCAAGGGCGGATGGACGCCGACGGGTATCTCTTCATCACCGGACGAACCAAGGAGATCATCAATCGGGGCGGCGAAAAAATCTCGCCTCGCGAAATCGACGAGGCCCTCCTGGATCACCCTGCGGTTGCGCAGGCGATCGCATTCGCGATTCCCGATGAAAAACTAGGCGAAGACGTGGGGGCCGCTGTAGTCCTGCGCGCGGACGCTGCCGTGAGCGCGACGGAGCTTCGCGAGTTCGTCGCGAGGCGGCTTACGGATTTCAAGGTCCCTCGCCGAGTGGTCTTTCTCGACGAAATCCCCAAGGGGCCAACGGGCAAGCCGCAACGGATAGGCCTTGCCGAAAAGTTGGGGATCACGAAATCAACGCCGCAAAAGGCTATGGAAGCCGGCCCGTCATCTGCTCCAAGCACCCGCACGGAAACGCTGCTCGTCGATACGTGGCGCGAAGTTCTGCGGCTGGAGACGGTGAACACTCGCGACGACTTTTTCCTGCTGGGCGGCGATTCCATCCTCGCAGCCCAGTTCATTTCCCGGCTTCGCGACGCATCTGGCGCCGAGTTGTCTATGGTGAACCTCTTCGAGATGCCCACTATAGCGCAGCTCGCCGCGTGGCTCGACTCGACGAGCCAATCCCAGACTCAATCAAAGCTCCCGCCGATTCGCCGTGCCCGTGGCGCGACCGCACCGCTCGTTACGGCCGCAGGGTCTCGATCCCCCGCAAACATGCACGATACTCGCGCCCCAGCCGGCGAGACGGCTGGGCTCCCCGGAGAATTTCCACTGTCCTTCTCCCAAGAGCGAATGTGGTTCCTCGCCGAATACGAGGAAACCCATGCAGCCTACATCCGCACGGCGGCATTTCGCTTGAGGGGCTTATTGAATGTGGAGGCCATCGAGAAAAGTCTGGCCAGCATTGTCGAGCGGCACGAAGCGTTGCGGACCACCTACCATGCGAGGGACGGATTGCCGATGCAAGTTATATCCGCCCCCTTCCCGGTCCCCCTCCTCCGCGAGGACCTGAGCCGCCTGGATGAGCCCGAGCGCATGCCCCGCTTCATGCAACTGGCGATCGAGGAGGCTCATCGCCCCTTCGACCTTTCGCGTGATTTGATGCTTCGCAGCATGCTTCTCAAGCTCGACCGCGAGGACCACATCCTGCTCCTGGCCATGCACCACATCGCCACAGACGGCTGGTCGCAGGGAATTCTCCTGAGCGAGCTGAATGAGATCTACAACGCCTATTGCGAGGGCCTTCCGCCTAAGCTGCCGGAGTTGCCGGTTCAATATGCCGACTTCGCCATCTGGCAACGCGAGGTTTTCGAGAGCCGGACATTGGCGGAAGACCTGACCTATTGGAAGAAGCGGCTGGCCGGCGCACCACCCGTACTCCGGCTGCCGGCCGACCATCCCAGGCCCAAGTTGCTGAGCTATCGGGGAGCGCGGCAGTCGTTGACGCTCCCTAAGCCTTTGACTGAGTCATTAAAGGAGTTGAGCAAACAGGAGAAGGTGACCCTGTTCATGACGCTCGTGGCGGCGTTCAACGCACTGCTCTTCCGCTATACGGGCCAGGAGGACATCCTGATCGGCACTCCGGTGGCCAGCCGCAATCAGGTTGAAACCGAGAGGCTGATCGGGTTTTTCGCGAACACGCTGGTGCTTCGAACTGACCTCACCGGCGATCCGACCTTTCGCGAACTCCTCGAGCGCGTGCGCAACACCGCGCTTGAGGTCTACGCGCACCAGGACCTTCCTTTCGAAAAACTGGTCATGATGCTCGAGCCCGAGCGAAGCCTCAGTTATTCGCCGGTCTTCCAGGTGATGTTCAACCTGCGCAATCTCCACGCGGAGGCGCTTTCACTTCGAGGCCTGGAAATCGAGGAGATTGACTTGG
Organism: uncultured Acidobacteriota bacterium; assembly: GCA_963770415.1. GTDB lineage: Bacteria > Acidobacteriota > Terriglobia > UBA7540 > UBA7540 > CAVROP01. The sequence goes on along the minus strand of CAVYPU010000024.1, from coordinate 26,748 downwards.
ACCCGCGCGCCTCGCAATTCGACCTTACGCTCATGGTGACTGAGCTCGCGGAAGGCTTGTCGTGCGCGGCGATTTATAACACCGATTTGTTCGAGGCGGAGACCATCCGCCGCCTCCTGAGACATTTCGAAACCATTCTCGGCGGGGCGGTAAAAGACCCCGCAGCGCGCCTCACCGCTCTGCCGATCCTCGCTGAGCCTGAGCGGAGGCAGTTGCTTGTCGATTGGAACAACACGCGGCGCGCATACCCGCAGTTGTGCGTGCACGAGCTGTTCGAAATGCATGCTGAGCAAAACCCGGGCGCTACCGCGCTGGTCTTTGATGGAGGGCGGTTTAGTTATCGCGAGCTCAACCAGCGTGCAAATCGGCTGGCGCATCGCCTTCGCGCCTTGGGTGTGGGTGCTGAGGCGACCGTAGGCATCTGTTTTGAACGCTCGCCGGAGGCGATCATCGGCTTGCTTGGCGTTTTGAAAGCGGGCGAGGCTTACATGCCGCTCGACCCGGCGTATCCTGAGGAGCGGCTGAGCTTCATGGTCAAGGACGCCGGCGCCCGTGTAGTGCTGACGATGCGGCGCTGGCTGGATAAGCTCGCGACGAAAGGCACAACCGTCGTGTGCCTGGATGACCCGCCTGATACCGACGCGCAGCAGGAAACCTGCAACATCGCCGCAGGCGTGGGGCCTGACAATCTCGCGTACATCCTATACACCTCCGGTTCGACCGGCGCTCCGAAGGGAGTGGAAATTCCCCACCGTGGCATCGTCCGGCTCGTGGTGGGAGTGGATTACATGCGGTTCACGAACCGGGAAGTGTTTCTGCAATTGGCGTCGCTGTCCTTTGACGCATCGACGTTTGAGATCTGGGGCGCGCTCCTGCATGGAGCAACGCTTGTCCTGTTCCCCGGGCGCGTTCCAACCGCCCATGACCTGGGCGAGGCGCTCATGCGTCATAAGGTCACGACCGCCTGCCTCACCACGCCCGTGTTCCACGCCGTGGTTGACGAGGCTCCCGAGGCGCTTTCGACAGTTCGCCAACTGCTGATCGGAGGCGAGGCGCTATCCGCAGCCCACGTGCGCCGTGCCCTCGCAGCCTTGCCAGCGACGCAGATCGTCAATGGTTACGGCCCCACGGAAAGCACCACCGCCGCGTGTTGCTACGCTGTGCCGAGGCGCTTCGAAGAGGATGCTTCCTCGGTGCCCATCGGCCGCCCAATCTCAAACACGCAAGTTTACATTCTGGATAAACAATCGGAGCCTGTGCCTATGGGCGTAACCGGCGAACTCCACATCGGAGGCGACGGCCTGGCCCGCGGGTACGTCAACCGTCCGGACCTTACTCGCGAGAAATTCATTCCGATTCCACGCGCCTTACAAAACGATGTGCCTCCTGGCCTGCTGTACAAGACCGGCGATCTCGCCCGCTATTTGCCGGATGGAAACATCGAGTTCCTGGGCCGCGTTGACGACCAGCTCAAAATCCGCGGCTACCGCATCGAGCCCGGCGAAATTGAAGCCGCTCTGAACCAGCACCCTGCGGTGAAGAATGCCGCCGTAATGGCGCGCCCGATTCAAGGGGGCGAGGGATCGCTCGTCGGCTACGTGGTCCCCAAGGATGGCCAGGCCCTCACAGCGCAGGGCCTGCAAACATTTCTGAAGCAAAAACTGCCTCAATACATGATCCCGGCGCAGTTCATGTTCATGACCAGCCTGCCACTGACGCCGGTCGGCAAGGTGGACCGGCGCGCCCTGCCGGCCCGGAAGCCGCCGAACTCACGTCCAGCGCGACATTCATCGCCCCAAGGGATGAGGCCGAATCGAAGCTGCCGCGATTTGGCAAGCGGTTCTTGGCAACCAACCGATTTCCGTTGCCGATAACTTCTTCGAGCTGGGAGGGCATTCCCTGCTGGCCGCGAGGTTGCTCGTCCGGGTTGAAAAGGCGTTCGGGCAGAAGCTTTCCCTGGCGGCGCTTTTCCAGGCGCCCACCATTGAACAGCTGGCTCGAATGTTGCGGGACGAGGTTCGAAGAACCCGGTTGCCGGAGGTAACTCCAATTCAGCCGGGAGGGTCGAGGCCGCCATTCTTCTGTATAGGCGCGGGTCCCCTTTTCCGCAGCCTGGCGCTTCGGCTGGGGACCGAACAGCCCTTCCTGGGGGTAGAACTTGGAGAGGAAGAGGCCCGGGCTCTTACTACCCCCTTTAAGCTGGAAGATATGGCCTCGCTGGCTATTAAGAAGATACGTATGCACCAGTCTAAGGGCCCATATCTGGTGGGCGGGTGGTGCATGCACGGTGTGGTGGCGTATGAAATCGCCCAGCAACTACAGGCTCAGGGCGAAAAAGTGGCTCTGGTCGTCTTGTTCGATTCCGAAAACCCGGCGAGCTTGAAGGAGTATTCGGGGGTCGAACTTCTCAAAGTGCGGTCCTATTTGCTGGCCCAGAGGTGGAGGTTCTTCTTTTCAAACCTGCATCAGCTCAGGCCGCAAGAGGCGGCGGTCTATGTACGGCAGTGCGTGGCCTCGAGCCTCACGCTGCTCAGCAACAAGATCTGGGAGGCCGATTATAAACTCCACTTACGCGTAGGCCGCCGGATCGAGGGAAAGCTTCTCGCCACGGGCAAGATCTTCTACGATGTGGTGCGTCACTACCGGCCCAGACCTTATTCCGGCAAGGTGGTTTTGGTGCGCTGCGAGACCCGGCCGAAGGGCCGGTTTCGCAAGGACGACTTCGGCTGGTCCGGCCTCGCCGTGGGAGGGCTGGAGCTTTACTTCATTCCTGGCAATCATGCTGATATCTTCCGGGAGCCGAACGTGGAAGTGGTCGCGAGTAAGTTGAACGTCTGTTTCGATGCCGCGCTCGGGGCCTCCGCGGCCGATCAAGCGCCGCAGGGTTTTGCCGCCTGAAAAACAACATGCCCTCCTCTCAATCATGGAGCGAGCCGCCTGATTCGTTGACATTGGATGCAACCGAGGTTCACGTGTGGCGTTCCGCGCTGGACCTTGGCGAAGAGGAATCAGCCATGCTCGCGAAGACCCTTGCGCCGGACGAACTGGATCGCGCCGCACGGTTCCGATTCCCTCGCGACCGGGAACGCTTCATCGCTGCCCGAGGCGTGCTTCGAGAGATCCTGGCACGCTACCTCGACGAAGACCCGGCGGCGTTGCAGTTCTGCTATGCCCCACATGGCAAGCCCGAGTTGGCGCCTAACTCTGCGGGCCAAGGGTTGCGATTCAACCTGTCGCACTCGCATGGCTTCGCGCTCTACGCCGTTTCCTTACGCCGGGAACTCGGCATCGATCTGGAGCGCATTCGCACGAATTTCAGGTGGGAGTCGATGGCCAGAAGGTTTTTCTCGGCAGAGGAGAATCGAGCGCTCGACTCGGTGCCCCCGGAGATGAAATATGAGGCCTTCCTTACTTGCTGGACCCGCAAGGAAGCCCTAATCAAAGCGCGGGGCGGAGGGCTGTCGATTCCCCTCGACGGGTTCAGCGTATCGCTAGTTCCGGATGAACCTGAGGTCTGGCTCAACACCGAAGATGACCCGCTCGAAGCTTCGCGATGGCGCTTGGTGCCGCTTGCGCCCTGGTCCGGCTTCGTCGCCGCTCTTGCCGCCGAGGGGCACGATTGGCAGCTCAAGTGTTGGCAGTGGTCGAAATAGCAACATCTGCGACGGGCTTCTGATGGGCATCGCTCCAACCGAGCGGTCGCTCGTGTGTCTCGAGGACCCCGAGGGGCGGAGTTTCACTTACGGCGAGGTTGACGAGCACTCGGGCCGCATCGCCAATCTGCTGGTCTCGAGCGGAATTGTGCCGGGCGACCGGGTGATAGTGCAGGTGGAGAAATCGCCGCAGGCCGTCTTCCTGTATCTCGCCTGCCTGCGCGCGGGCGCGGTCTATCTTCCCCTGAACACCTCTTACACTGGCGAGGAAACGAGCTACTTTCTCGCGGATGCCCGGCCTCGGATCATGATTTGCCCGCCGGAACGCTATGAGGAGGCGCTGGGCCTGTGCCGACCGGCGAACGTCCGGCAAGTGTTCACGTTGGGCGCCGCGGCCTGGCGCTTTCGCGGACCCGAAGGGCCATGGGGAAAGATCCAGCTATTCCATGCGGATCCAAGTCTGTGTGCGGCCCAGTAGCGAGAACCCCAGGTAGCCGCGCACCTGCAACTTCTTTCCACCCTCGACGACCCTCAGCTTCACTCGATAGATTTTCCCGGTATCCGGGTCGAGAATATTACCTCCGCCGTCGCCGTTTCGCCGCACCCCTGATATGATGAGGAGGCCTTTCATGGGTTGGTTGTGGCGATCTCCGGGGCATTTACTGCACACCTCCGTATCGAAAGTGGCGGGGTTCCTTCCCGCGATCAGGTGTCCGACCAGTTCACCGTTATTATCCGCAATTTCCACTGCGCCGTTCGCCTTCCCCGTCACGTCGCTGATTGTCCGCCAACGGCCCAGGGGCGAGTCATTAGACGTCTGGGCCACCAACGCGAATGCAGGGACCATCAGGGTTGCGACTAGTCCCATAGCCAGGACTGGCGCGTTCGCGGTGAGGTGCGATCGCCCTCTGGAATCAGTACATATGATTTGAAACATATCAGCCCCCTTGTGCTTACCGCCGGCCGATCGAAGTCTAGCGGTTCTGTTGACTCCCTGCGTGGTACACGTTCGTGGATGTGCCAAACCAGTGTCTGCTTGATTTCGACATGCTTGCCGCTGGCCGCAAGACTAGCGCTACGCTTTTGAATTTTCAATAGCAAATGCCACAGTCCCCAATCCGTCGATAACTTCGCTGCTGCAGGGGGACGGCTTGCCGTCCCCGCATTTCCGCTGGCTCCGACAAGGGTAGGGCAAGCCCTCCCCTGCACCAGTTGGGTGCAGACCCATTGGGAGTAGGAGGGTTCGAACGGAAGGTGCGACGGGAACAGTGCGCTTTTCGGCCTCGCTTCACCGGCGGTATTGCCGCACATATTCCGGGAGAGGGGTTCCCGCTTGAAGGCGCTCGTCGGGACGCGCCGCTGCGGGGATTTGCTCAAGGGGAAGGACGCCGGCCTAGACGGGAAGGGCGTAATCCTCCTCGTCGTCGATAGGCGGACCGGTGCGGACCTTGGCGGACACCTCTTCGAGCGGAATGGCCAGGACGGTCGTAGCGTGCAACTCTTTTTCGTTGGGCCGGCGAACCTCCTGCCAACGGCCGGGGACCACGTGCTCCGTGAACACACGTAGCGCCTCGCGTTTTGCGGCTGGGTCCTCGAGTTTCGTCGCCTTGCCGAAGATCACCACGGAACGGTAGTTGATCGAATGGTGAAAAGCCGAGCGCGCCAGCACCAGGCCATCGATCAGCGTGACGGTGACGCACAGGTCCGCGCCCTGCCCCAGCGCGCGAAACATGCGGCTGGCTGGCGAACCGTGAAGGTAGAGCGTATCGCCCTTGCGGCCGTAGCCCGTGGGAATCACCACCGGCTTGTCGTCCGCTACAAACCCTACATTGCAAACCAAGCCTTCGTCCAGAATGCGATAGACCGTCTCGCGATCGTAGGTGCCGCGCTTGGGCAGGCGGCGAACCTGGGTCCGTTGCGTGGGTGCGAAATCAGCCATTAGAATAAGGTTCTCCTTCGGGTCATCATTATCTAAAAGCAATCGATATCAGCCATGCTTGCAAGCGGCGTAGGTCTCCTTGCCAGAATAGCACACCCGGCCGCCTCGCCGCCGGATGAGGCGAGAACAACCACTGTACACGGAGTGGCGCACGAGTTCGTGCGTCGTTACCCAACCGCTACGTAATATTTACTTCTCAGGGGGCGGAAATGCGGGCCGACGAAAAGCCTGGCGAGGGTTGTTTGTCCCACAATTGCAATTAGTTACGAAGAAGCCTTGCGGAATTGGCCTGCGAATTGCCCGGAGTACTATTGCGGCTCTATGCATGCGAGTCGTTCGTATGCGGCGGCGAGCACGCCAGCTTCGGGGCAGCGCGAAGCTCGATTCTTCAGGACGGAAAAATGGAGCGCTTGCCCGAGCCGGGCCTTCGAACATGGCTTGACGACTTTGAGCGGCGCACGCCGAACGAGAGCACAGATGCACTTACGAGGAGGCACAACATGAATTCGAAATGGAACCTGAAGCCATCCTGCAGTGTGAGAGCGGCGCACCGGATGTTTTCCACGTCGCCGGGAGAGGCCGCGCAAGGCGATGACTCATATTCACACTTGAGCCTGGCAGGCGTCGCGAAATCGGCGGGGCGTTTGATGGCCCGTCTGCTTGTTTTGCTGGTGGGGATGGCCGTGGCAGCCCCAACCCCTTCCTATGCGGCACAGATCGGTGTCGGTGTAACGATCCGAATTGGCCCGCCTCCTCTGCCCGTTTACGCCCAGCCGCTCTGCCCCGGTCCCGGATATATCTGGACTCCGGGCTACTGGGCCTATGATCCCGTGGACGGCTACTACTGGGTTCCCGGCACCTGGGTGGTGGCGCCTGCTCCGGGGGTCCTGTGGACTCCTGGTTATTGGGGTTGGGACGCGGGCGTCTTCTTATGGCATGCGGGGTATTGGGGACCTCACGTCGGCTTCTACGGCGGGGTCAATTACGGGTTCGGCTACGCAGGCGTTGGGTATGAGGGCGGCTATTGGAGGGGCAGAAACTTCTTTTATAACCGGACAGTGAATAACGTCAATGTGGTTAACGTCACCAATGTGTATAACCGAACCGTGGTGAATAATGTTTCAACCACCCGGGTCAGCTACAATGGCGGCCCCGGCGGCCTCGGGGCCCGGCCTGCTCCCGGCGAAATGGCGGCCGAGCACGACCGGCACATCCAGGCCACCAGCCTGCAGCAACAGCACCAACAGGCCGCGCGCCAGAACCGTGCGCAGTTTGCCTCCGTAAACCACGGCAAGCCGAACGTTGTGGCTACGGCGCGACCGGGCCAGTTCCAGGGAGTCAATGCGGTACGCGGTGGTGGTCCGCAGCGTGTTCCGTCGAACAACGCGAATCGCGGTGCGCAGAACAATTTGAGAGTCGTGAAGCCTAACGCGAACCCCGGCGGCGCTCGCCCGGCCACCAAGCCGGAGCCTCAGCCCCAACGCAACTATTCCCGGCCGCAAGCCAAGACGCCCGGCGGGCAATCACAGCCGCAACATTCCATGACCCCGCGCGGGGCTACACCCCAGGCTAGCAAGGCCGGTGGCCCGCGGCCGCAGGCCCAGCCACATAATCAGAAGCCTGCTGAAGAACCCCGGCCGCAGGAACACGAAACCGAACGGCGCCGCTAATGTGCTGTGCCTGCTCGGCTCGTCACTCACAACAAATACCCCCTGCCCCTCCTCTCTGAGGAGGGGTCAGGGGTGGTGATCCAAGGTCAAACCAACTCTATCCCGCCTCGACAAGGAGGGAACTAAAGCCTGGACGCCTGGCTCCTGCCGTTTCACGACAAGTCCAGAATAATAGTTTTGAGATCGCTCATGGCTTCGAGCGTGTGCCGCCCGCCCAGTCTGCCAATGCCTGACTGTGTGCCGCTCATGCCGCCGAACGGGACGTGCAGCTCCCAGTAGATGCTCGATTCGTTCACGTTGACGATTCCCGTGCGCAGGCCCTCGGCGAACTTGAAAGCGCGTTTCATATCGCGCGTCCACACGGAGGAAACCAGGCCGTAGGCGCTGCCGTTGGCCCACTCAAGGATTTCGTCGTCCGATGCAGCCATCATGATCGGCGCCACGGGCCCGAACGTCTCTTCCTTATTGAATTGCATCGCCGGCGTGACGCCGTCGATCACGGTCGCCTGGTAAAACAGCTTGCTTCCGAACTCGGGCGCGCGGCCGCCGCCGCACTTCACCACGCCGCCCTGCGTCAGGCCGTCTTTGATGTGCCGGTCCGTCTTATCCGCCACCGCGTAGTTGTTGAGGGGGCCCATCGTAGTCTCAGGGGAAAGGGGATCGCCCAGCCGGCATTTTCCGGCCTCCTCCACGAGCGCTTCAACCAGCGCGTCGTGAATCCGAGGCGTGGTGATAATCCGCTCCGTGGCGGAGCACACTTGTCCCGCGTTAAAGAAGCAACCCGCGGCGATGCCCTTGCGCGCGCGGTCGAGATCGGCGTCGTCGAGCACGATGGTGGGGCCGTTTCCGCCGAGTTCCAAGAGCAGCGGCTTGCCCGCGCCCTCCTGCGCGATGTGCCTGCCGGTTTGCGGACTGCCCGTGAAGCCGATCGCCGCCGTCAGTGGGTGCTTCACCACTTCGTTCCCCACCACTGCACCAGGCCCCGTCACCAGGTTCAGCGCTCCCTTTGGGATGCCCGCTTGCTCGATGCACTCCACCAGCTTGATGGCGCAAAGCGAGGTGGTCGGCGCGGGCACCCAGACGATTGTGTTCCCCATCGCCAACCCCGGCCCCAGGTATTCCACCGGAATGTTGATGGGGAAATTCCAGGGCGTGATCACGCCGTAAACTCCTCGCGGCTGCCGGATGGACCAGGCGCGCTTATGGGGATCGGACACAGAGAAGTACGAAGTCTCCATGTACTTGAGGTGCTCGCCGGCTTGCCGGAAGCCGCTCGCGGCTGCATGAACCTCGTGGATGGCTTCAGAATGGTAAGGCTTGCCCTGATCAAGAGACACCGTCCGGGCAAGTTCCTCCGCCCGAGCTTCCACGGCGTCGGCAATGCGGTCCACAAGTTTGGCCCGATCCCACACGGAGAGGCGCGCCATCTCTTTCTTCGCAGCATGGGCCGCCTCGACCGCCCGATCTGCGTCCTTGCGCGTGCCCTGCGGAACGCGCCCGATCACCTCGAGCGTGGCCGGATTGTAAGCGTCAAAATACTCTCCGCTCTCGCTCGCTACCCACTCGCCGTTGATGTACATGCGAAGTTCGCTCATGGTGAGAGTCCTTTTTTAAGATGATAGTGTGGCACGGCCATCCTGGCCGTGCGCTGGACATTGGCTCTTTACTAGACAGAATTCTCTTCACACTTTTTGCTTGCAGAGAAACCGCACTTTTGTTATCTAGTATAATGACTAGGTATCAAAAGGAGGCTTTCCCATGGGTTTCCCCACCAAAGTGCAGCTCATCAAGCGCCAAGCCAGTGAGCAGTGGTACATCAATTTCCCTTCCGCTCTCGCCCAGGCCATGGAGTTCTCCCGCGGCGAAATCGTCGAGTGGTTCGTGGAAGACAAAAGCCTGCTGGCCTTGCGACGTACCGCCCCACCCGCTCCCGTACTAAAAAAAACTCTGCCGGCATCCTCGACCACTTCCAGCAACTCTGGCGCCAGGGCGCTTCCGGCTTCCACCAGCGTCGCCTCGCCGCGCACGCCCAAACCCTCGCGTTGAGCACCTTGCTGTGCTTGGGACGTCATACCGTGACCGGTCTGCTGACCACCTGCGGCGCACAGTTCCGTGACTGGACCTCCAGTTACCGGCTCTTCTCCCACGACCGCCTTCCCGCTCCCACCCTCTTCGCCGTGGCGCGTGGCGCGGTGCTGGCGGCTCTGCCTCCCCAAGCCCCCGTACGCGCCTACTGGGATGATTCTCTCCTGCGCCGCTCCGGCCTGCACACCCCCGGCGTGGCTTGGCGACGCGATCCGCTCGGCCCGCACTTTCAAACCAACTTCGTGCGCGCCCAACGCTTCCTGCAAACTTCCCTCGCCCTGCCCGCCGCCGAGGGTTCCTGCCGCCTCATCCCGGTCGCCTTCTCGTCATGCCCCCACTCCGGCCAAGCCGGGCAAGAAAGCCAGCCCCAGCCAACAGCAGGCCTATCGCGCCCAAGTCCGCGCCACCCGCCTCAGTCAGCGCGCCCGCCAACAGATCGGGGATCTGCGAACCGCCCTCGATGCCGACCCCCGCTCGGCGAGCCGCCTCCTCCTGCTAGCCTTCGACGGAGGCTACACCAACCGCACCGTGCTCCAGCCTCTCCCCCACCACACCACCGCCATCGGCCGCCTCCGCCAGGACGCTCATCTGCTCCTGCGCCCTGATCCCGCCACCCGGAAAGCACGCGGCCGCCGCCTCCGCTATGGAGCGCCCGCTCCCACCCCCGAGCAGGTCCGCACCGATAACTCCCCCTGGCAGACGCTGACCCTCCTGCACAACGGCATCACTCATCAACTCCGTTATAAGCGCCGCACCGGCCTGATGTGGCGCCCCGCCGGCGCTCACCAGGTCCTGCAACTGATCGTCATCGCCCCCCTGGCTTACCGCCTGCGCCAAGGTTCCAAACTGCTCTATCGCCAGCCCGCCTTTCTGATCTGCACGGATGAAAACCTGGACCCCCAACTCGTCATCGAGACCTACATCGCGCGCTGGGAGATCGAGGTCAATTTCCGCGAGGAGAAAACCCTGCTGGGCGTGGGCCAAGCCCAGGTGCGTGCCCCTCGCTCCGTCGAGACCGCTCCCGCCCTCAGCGTCGCCGCCTACGCCTTGCTGCTGTTGGCTACCCAGCGCGCCTTCGCCGATTCCCGCTCAGCCCTGCTGCCGCGCCCCAAGTGGATCCGCCCTTCGCCAAGTACCCGCATCTCCACCCAGCAGGCCCTCCAGCAACTGCCCGCCGAAGTCTGGGGCCGCGGTCTCGGCTTGGATAATTTCTCCGGCTTCGCGTCCACCCCAACCCCTGCCACGAAGCCCGAGAAATCCTCCTTCCCCCTCGCCTCCGCTGTCTGCTACGCTAACGCCTGACTCTCAGAGAGCCAAAGTCCAGGGCACGGCCATCCTGGCCGTGCGCGCGGGCACGATGCGCGTGCCACTTCTCGTGCGAAGAATCTTAGCAGCCCAGAAGAAGTCTATAATAAGTAGTACAAGCTACATCGGGGTGGCGCAGACATTGACTTCAATGTCAGGGCCACCCTTCTTTATCAAGAATTACATGGGACACCACACTAGCATAACCTACTGAAGCCGGCCCTCTTCCGCCAGCACTTTAAGCAGCTTTTCGAAAGCAGATGCCGTTCGGTCAACATCCTCGAGCGTGTGGCAGCAAGTCAGCAGGCCTCCCGGCCAGCCGCAAATATCCACCCCCCCACAAAGGAACCCTGTCCGTATCAGGTGGGGGAGTTCGTCCCCAGGCGTTAACTTCTTGAGCTTTTGCCAAGGTACCTTGCCCGCCATAACGTCCTCGGGCGTTACGGGCTGGCGATCGGGATTGGTGAAAATATGGAAATTGGAGAAATTGCCATAGACGCACCAACTCGAGCCAAACCGTCGCAGGATTGAATTCAATTCTTCCCGGAGGTGCGCCGCAGTGCGGTTGGCCGTCTCGATCGCGTCGGATGTCGAGACTATTTTGAGAGTCGTAATCCCCGCGCGGGCGGAGATCGTCTCGGCGTTGTAAGTCCCCTGGTGGGGAACCGCCGGCGGCACGATGCTGTTACCGTGCTGCTTGTAATCCATCACCTGCATCACTTCCGCACGGCCCACCAGCGCGCCGCCCGGATACCCGCCCGCGAGGATCTTGGCCAGCGTTGTGAGGTCGGGCGTCACCTGGTAATAGCCCTGAGCGCCCCCGGGCGAGCAGCGAAAGCCGGTAATCACTTCGTCAAAGATAAGCACGATGCCCAGGCGCTTGGTCAGGGTCCTCAGATCCATGAGGAATTGCGGATCGACGGGGACTTTGCCAAACGATGCCCCGGTGGGTTCGAGGATGATGGCCGCCACGTCGTCGCGGCTCTCGCACACGTGCTTGACGAATTCGAGATCGCCCGGCGGGCTGATCACCACGCTGTCCACAATGCCCTTCACGATGCCCGGCGCGCCCGAGGCATCGCTGAAAGCAACGTGATCGTGCCAGCCGTGAAAGTGCCCGGCGAACCTGACCACAATACTCTTGCCCGTATAGGCCCTGGCCACTCGGAGCGCGAGCAGCGTGGCCTCCGTGCCCGTGACCGTGAAGCGCACCCGCTCCGCGCAGGGAATTAGCTGCTTTACCAGTGTCGCCCACTCGAGTTCGAGTTCGTGCGACGCGGCAAAGTGGACGCCGCGCGAGAGCTGCTCGCGCACCGCTTCCGTTACTTCGGGATGATTGTGGCCGAGCAGCAGGGCGCCGTGCCCGGCGAAGTAATCCAGGTAATCGTTGCCGTCCACATCCCACTTGCGCGCCCCATCGGCCCGCGAAACGAATATGGGATGCGGCAGCAAATAGCGCGAGTCGTGCGTCACGCCGCTCGGAAACAGGCCCCGCGCCTTCTCATACAACTTTTGCGAGGTGGGGGTCTTCTGATTATACTCATCGACAAGTCTCGAACTCTTCGCAACTTGGTCTTCGCTCATGATCTCCTCAAAATGGCGCCAATGCAAACCTGGTGCTTCGTCACGTTAATAACCGTACCTATTCAAGGTCCTGGAAGGGCGGGGCTTTAGCCCCGCCGGTACGGAGTGCATGGCGGAAGGGGCCTTTAGGCCCTGAAGCAACGCCGCTTCAGGGGCTAAAGCCCCCGAGGACTGGCCTCTTCTCTGCGGCGGGGCTGAAGCCCCGCCCTTCCGACACTGTGCAAATATCAACGCTTACGTCCGCCAGTAAGCACTGGGTTGCGTGATTCCTCTTCCCCTCTCCCCCTCGGGGGAGAGGGTGGTCCGCGACGGCGCTTTCATCAGTCGGCGCGGGCCGGGTGAGGGGGTCGGTTGGGGGCGGCGATCGACGCACCATCACGCCCCCGGCAGAAAGCACATGGGCACGTCGCGCGAGGTGCGCAGCCCCGGCTTGACTTCCAAAATAGCCGGAATGCAATTGACCGCGATAGCCGTGGTGGCGAGGTCGCCGTGGATACCTCCCACGACGCGCAGGCTCAAGTCGGGAACTCCGCAGATGGTCACCGCGTCCACAGGCTCGCGCGCTCCGAGGTACATCTCGAGTTCCAGGCGAATATTCGATTCGCCGTTGGCCAGCCCGTTCGCGATCTGGTGCACGCCCACCACGTGCCCTGCGGGCACTTCGAAAAACTCGCTGCGAACCGTCTCCCGAGCGATCACCGGTTCGATAGTTTCCTCGATGCGCTCCACGGGCAATCCGAGGCAGTCGCTGATCATGGCCACCGACTCCGGCAGCCCGTGGTGCTTGATCTTTCCGGCGGCCACCTGGGCGCGGAATTCGGCCTCGGTCATTCCCGATCCCACCTTCTTCTGCAACGGCAGGCGGCGGCGCGACGCGTCCACCACGCGGTGGACCTGCACGTTATGCACCTTGTGGCAAGCCGTAGCCAACGTGAGCGCCAGCTTATCCATGGCGAAGCCCGGATTGACGCCGGTCCCGAGCAGCGCCACGTTGTGCTCGCGCGCGCAGCGGTCGAGCTTCTCACTCAAGGCCGGATGCTTGCGGTAGGGATACGAGAGTTCCTCGCACGTCGAGACGATGTGCAGCCCCGCCTCCATGCACTCGATGAGCTGGTCCATCACGTCGGTTAAATAGGAGGACGTCGTATGCACCACCACGTCAGCTTCGACTGACGATAAGGACTTCAGATCGTGAGCCACCTCGACGCCCACGTCGCGCCCCGCGCCCGCCACTTGTCCAAGATCTTTCCCAACCTTTGCGGGGTCCACATCCACCGCACCCACGATCTTCAGTCCCGGCTTCTCGAGCATCAGGCGCACGATTCCCGCGCCGATCGGCCCTATGCCGTACTGGATTACACGAATTTGCTTGCCCACTAGTGCACCTCCGAGATTTTTTCGTGCCGAGCACCCGAGCTGTTGGCACGACCTTCCTTGTTATTTTGCCGGTCCCAAAAGATACACTTGCCCGCCGCCGAAGGCAAGTGGCGCCAACCTTCAGGTCGGCACGTGCTTGCCTGAAGGCCAGCGCTGCGACCATGGGTGCACCCCCATAAGCGTTTACATAAAGGTCTCGCAATTGTTCGAAGCTGCGTTAGCAGCGCCATAATGTGGCCCACGGCGAGCCAGCCGTGGGACCCGAGGTGCGCGGTCACCCTTGAGCCACGGTAGTGGCGACAGAAAAATCTTCCCCGATCCATCGGGATTATGTCGCCCCTGCCGGGGCTTAAAAGATATTCTCACTTTCACCTGTCCCCACGGCTGGCTCGCCGTGGGCCACACTATACCGCCCGCCAAGGCGGGCTTTTGGGCACGTCTGGCAGTTAGGTAAACGCTTATGGAGTGCACCCTTTTCCCCTTTGGGGGAGAGGGTGGACCGCGCCGGCGTCTTCACCAGCCCGCGCGGGACGGGTGAGGGAGTCCTGGTCCCGCGCCAATCATACGGGCTGCCGCAGAGCGAAGGTCCTCGAGTTGGGGGAGCCTGGATTCCCGCTTCCGCGGGAATGACGTTGCGCGGGGACGGATTGCCGTCCCCTACACCCTACGGCTGCAAATTCGTGTGCACGCGGGCGCCGGGTGCGGGGAAATGCGCCTCGTACCACGCCATCGAGCGGTCGATGAAGTCGACAAGATGCTGGGTCTCGCGCAGGCCGTGGCCCTCGCGCGGGTAGCGCACGAACACCGTCTTCACGCCGACGTCCTTCAAGGCGATGTAGAATTGCTCCGCTTCCGCGATGGGCACGTCGGGGTCGTTTTCGCCGTGCGCGAGCATGACGGGCGTGCCGACCTGGGCCACGTGCTTGAGCGCCGAGCGTTCCCAGGCCAGGTCCATCAGGCTGCCCTGGTGCAGGAACCGCCCGAATTCCATCTCCTCATATTGATTGTAATAAGTCATATAGTTATAACTAACCAGGTTAGAAATGCCCGCGACTGAAACAGCGGCTTTGAACTCCCGGGTTTGGGTCACCAGCCAGTCGGTGAGTTGGCCGCCGTAGCTGACGCCTCCGATGCCCAGGCGGTCGCGGTCAATCCAGAGGTAGCGTCGCGCTGCGGCGCTTACGGCGTAGAGCACGTCTTCGCCTTCGTTGCCGTCCTGATCGCCGTACACCGCATCGGCAAACTTCTGCCCGTACCCCGAGGAGCCGCGGTAATTCACCATCAGCGTGGCCCAGCCGCGCGCCGCCAGCACCTGCGCCTGGAAGTTAAACTCCTGCCCGTTGCGCCCGTGCGGCCCGCCGTGGATATCGAGAATCATCGGGTGCTTCGACTCCGCGGTCATGCCCAACGGCTTGGTAAGGAAGGCTTCGATTTCATACTGCGAGTCGTTGCTGATAAAGGTGAACGGTTCCACGTTGGCGATTTCCTTGCCGCCCAGGACTTCGGAATTCAAGTTGGTAAGTTGGCGGGTGCTTCCACCGCTCTTTACGTAAAGCTCTGCAAGATCCTGGGGGCTCTGGAAACTGTAGGCGACCACGCCCGCTTTCCCCACTGAACATGCGGCTACCATCCCCGTTTCCGCCACCACCGCTTCGGGCCGCCCGCCCGCAACCGGAAGGCGATAAAGCCGGGTGTTCCCGCGCTCCTGGACGGTGAAGTAAACAGCTTGCCCGTCGGGCGACCACTGCGGGTACCCCTGGCGGTTATCAATCATGGGAGCCAGTTCGCGGCGGGCGCTGCCGTCGGCATTCACGAGCCACGCGTGGAAGCCTTCCATGTTGGTCTCGAGGTCGGTGAGGCCGCGCCGGGTGGCCAGGTAGACAATCGACCTGCCATCCGGCGACCAGCGCGGGACGAACTCGGCGCCCTCGGTCGCGGTCAGGCGGCGGATCGAGCCGTCCGAGTGTCTCACCGCGAACAGATCGGGGTTGAAGAACTCATCCGCGTTGGGCTCGCGGTTCGAGGCGAAGGCAATCTCGTCGCCCGCCGGCGACCAGTCGATCGAATGTTCGTAAAAGTTTCCCTGGGTGAGCTGGCGCACTTCCTGGTTTTGAACGTCCACCACAAAAATGTGCTGGCGGCGGTTGTCATTGAAGTGCGTGAGACCCTCGTAGGCATCGGGCTTGTATAGGTAGCGCGTAATCACCATGGGGTCGCCGTTCGCCTCTGCGGTTTCCGGGCCGGGCACGGTGGAAACGAACGCGATTCGCTTGCTGTCCGGAGACCAGGTGACGGCGTTCCCCGGATTCTGGGTTGGATTGTTGGTGCCCGTGACAGTCGCAAGCGTGGTCGAGCCCGAGCCGTCCGGATGCGCGATCTTCAAAAGGGAGTTGCCACCCTCGCTGCCGGAGTAGGCAATCCACATTCCGTCCGGCGACCAGACCGGGTTCGAGGTCGCCTCGTTCTGGCCTGCGATGCGACTGGCCTTGCCGCTTGCAATCTCCATCACCCACACCTGCGAGTAAGGCCGGCCGGGGCGATCCCGATTATCGACGGTGTAGGCAACACGCGCGGCATCCGGCGAAAGCGCCACCGCCCCCACCGACCGCATGCGAGTGAGGTCGGCGCTCCGCAAACGATAAGCCTGCGTCTCTTGCGACGCCCCACCCGCAAATGCCGATACAGGACATGTCGCCAGCATCGACCCAAGACAGGCCAGCATTGCCAGGGATTTAATCATGGAGACCCTCCGTGGAATGGAATCTTAGCATTTCCGCAGGGATTGTTCGCTGGCCTGAAAAGGGGTAGGGGTAGGGCAAGCCCTACCCTCGTCGCAAGTTGAGCGAACCCCAAAAAGGGGACGGCAAGCCGTCCCCCTACATCGGGCGGGACGGCCACGCAACGCCGCGTGCAGAATAGACACGCGGCTCGGTCAACTGATGGCGACGAATGATTAGCGCCTAAGGCGCGGCGGAAGAGCGGCGACTCAACCTATTTGGTTTCAGCCGCGCGTGTGAACGAAGGCTTTGAGCGCGTCCTGCAATAACGGCTCGTGCGGGTAGCCGTGGCCGAGGTGCTGGCGAAAACCTTCCGCGTGGCCGACGCCGCACTCGCGCCCGTAATTGGCAGCCCAGCCCGTCATGCGCTCCAGATACTCGTCGATGCCGTGATGCGAGCGCAGCCAATCCCGCTGCGAAGCGTGGCGCGACAGCATCTCGCGCTTCCGCTGCAGCGTCGGGCTGATGTCCACGTAGAACTGGGGATAAATGCGGCGGCCTTCCGGGTCGATGCCTTCGAGGGAATCGGCGTAATACAAAGCCGGGGTGGCCCGGCCTTGCTGGCCGGCGGAGCCTGGCGCGTTTCGTAGTTGGGCATGGAGAGCGCGAAGCTCGCGCCGCGGGCCAGGCGCGAGGCCTCCTCGTGATCCAGCATGTAATCCACCGGCGATTGCGTGATTACCACGTCGGGATCGAAACGCCGCATCACGTCCACCACCCGGCGGAGATTCTCGTGGTCGCAGAACACTTCCACATCCATGAGCCCCGCGCAGCCGTACCACGCGCCCAGGTAATCCGCGGCGGCTTGCGCTTCGGCGTGGCGAGTCCGCGCCAACTCCTCACGCGGAATCGTCAGCGAGCCGCAGTCGCCCGCGGTCATGGTGACGATTCCGAGTTCCCACCCCAGGTCTTTCAATTGAAACAGAGTTCCTCCCACCAGGATCTCGCAGTCGTCGGGGTGAGCCATGACAGCGAGCAGGCGAGGGGCCTTCGATTCGGGTGACATCAATTCACCTCGGCAACCAAGGGCCCGGCAAGCTCCCTGGTAAAGTAAAGTACGCCCGGCTGCGTGGGCATCCAGGTGGAGGAAATATGGCGGCTGACTTCATGCCGCAGCGTGACCCACAGCGACAACCCTTGCCACTGCATGCCGCGGCCCAGTTCCCCGTCCGCTCCGCCAATGGCATAGTCCGCGCGCGTAAAAAACGCCGGGCCGATGGTGTTGGCGATAGGCGGGAACCAGCGTGGTGCGGCTCTTGAAGCTGGTGATGGCGTTCTGCTCGATGGTCAGCGGGTGCAAGCGGGCGCCCAGCCGGTGCGTCTGCTTTCGCCACTCTTCATCGTTCGCGAACTCGGCGCCAAAGTGCGGCTCCCAGAACGCAATGTGGCAGGCCCGGCCGATGCCATAGACCACCACCAGCTTTGCCGCCTTCCTTGCGCAGGCTGCCGATACGCTCCGGATATTCGGGCAGCAGTTTTCGCGTGGCAAAGAAACGCTGATTCGCGGGCACGGTGAGTTTCGCGAGCGGGCCGTAGAATGCCACCTCCATGGCGTTCTGGAACGCGCCGGGATCGTCGCCCGGCGAGCGTGTTGCCCTCCGCGTCGCTCCACTCGTCCATATTGAAGCCCGAAACGTGATCGCAGGGGATGTTCCAGTCGCGCAGGAAATAGACCGTCCAGCGATACATTCCCATGGGCCCTACGGGCAGAATCAGCGCCAGCTTCCGGCCCGCTTCACGACAGCGCCGGATTTCCATGGCCAGTTCGTGGCCCAGCATGACGTCGAAATCCGCCACGTTGTTGGCCATGCGAACCGAGAAATCCTTGTGCCACTTGGGCTGGCGGTCGAAAATGGCTTTGGGATCGTCCGCCATGCAAGCGTCCCACTTCGCCAGGTCCCACGCAGGGGGGAAAAACGATTCGAGCAGCGAGCCTTTCAAAGTTGTCAGGAGGTTCATCTAAGTTTATCGCCCAGGTTTTGGGCGTTCCTTTCAAGGGTGACGTTTTACTGCCACAAGAAGAATCCACATTGTACGCCAGATGGCCGAACCGAGATTGCGGCGATAAGTATACGAGCTTGCCCCTTCAAATTCCACTACAAGCTATATGGATAGCCGGGATTTGTCACCGGTGTGGGACGGACGTCATTCCCGCGTAAGCGGGAATCCATTGTGTTCCAGACCGAAAATGGGTCCCCGCTTTCGCGGGGACGACAATGCTGATTTTCATTCCCTCGGGTGGGCCACATGCCCATCGGTACTCTAGGATGACAGTTGCAGGAGTTGACCTGGTAATGCTGGCGCGAGACAATCAATCCATCCAAGCGAAGGCGGTGAAAACATGCAAAACATTAACCGGCGGGATTTCATTCGAACTTCGGTGGCGGCGGCCGCTGCAGGACGATGGTCAGAGGGCCGCGCGGCGGAGGCGCCTCCGGAGAAGGGCATGCGGGTCGGCATGTTCGTGGCGTTCGAGAACGATCCGGAGCCCGCGATCGCCAAGGTCCATGAGCTGGGCTTCCCCGTGTGCGAGGTCTACACGAACAGTCTGGGCCTCGAAACGGCCGGCCAACTGCGGCGCGCTCTCGATCGTTACGGAGTCGAGGCTTCGGCAGTGTCCTCGCTTGGCCCCGGGCCCATGGTTTGGGACTTTTATCAAGGTCCGGCGACCATCGGCATCGTGCCTCGCGAGTGGCGGCGCCGAAGAATCGATGCCTTCAAGCGCGCTTCCGACTTTGCCAAGCGCGCCGGCATTCCCGCCTTCGATACCCACTGCGGGTTCATCCCGGAGAACCCGAACGACCCGCTGTACAAAGAAACCGTGGAAGCAATGCGCGAAGTGGTGAGCTACTGCCGCTCGAACGGCCAGGAGTTCTACTATCACGCCGGGCAGGAGACCCCGGTCACGTTGCTGCGCGTCATCCAGGATGTGGGGCTCGACAACCAGGGCGTTTGTCTCGACACGGCGAACCCCATCATGTACGACACGGGCCATCCCGTGGACGCTCTGGACGTCTACGGCCAGCACCTGCGCGCCGTGAATCCCAAGGACGCCTTGTTTCCCACCAACCCCAAGGACCTGGGCAAAGAGGTGCCCATCGGCCAGGGCAAGGTGGACTTCCCGCGCTTCATCCGGAGGCTTAAACAACTAGGCTATCGTGGCCCCTTGAATATTGAAAGGGAAATCTCGGGGCCGCAGCAGATCGAGGACATCAAACGCGCCAAGGTGTTCCTCGAGCAGTTGCTCGCCTGATCAGTCAACCTGAGGCGGAACATCTCCGTACGACCACGGGTGAGTCCCAACGCCTCCGGAACCCGTAGCGCTGGCAGTGCTGAAGGGCGCCGACTGGGGAGGGATAGGGACTTTGCCGGGGTTCATCCGCGCGGCCAGCTCGAGCGCCGCGTCCACCATCTGCTTCCCCGCCGTGACCTCCAGATTGCTGTAGCTCGTGAGCCGCGTCTCGTAGCCGCCGCCGTGCGGCCCGAAGGCTTCCTGTGTGGGAACGTACCCGACGCAGCCGTTGGCGAGCTCCACCGGGAAGGTCATCGGAAAGCGGCTCTTGGCTTTGAGCTCGAGACCGTACTCGACGAAGAACTCCGCCGGATTGGTCAAGAACACCGCCGGCCCCACCTGCACGGCCTGCACTTCAACATCGACCGCCGGCTCCTTGCGCAGCATCGCGTCGAGCAGCACGATCTCCTTGGCCATCACCCATTCGGTCGAGTAATCCCCCTTGGGATCGGTTTGCGCTATCTCATAACTCTTGCGCAGGTGCTCCGCGCTCGGCACGCGCCGCTTGATCTGCCACGTCTTGCTGCGCGCCGCGAGCTGTATATCCTCGCCTGCGGGAATGCCTGCCAACACCTTTACGGCTTCTCCGCCCACGCCACAGCCTACGATTTCGGCCCACTTTTCTCCCGTCGGAAAGGCGTTTGAACTCAGGTTGTCCACCTGCGTGATGTCTCCGCAGCAGCCTTGCATGAACACTACGCCCGCATCGGCCCCGAGCGCCCCGCGGATGGTCTTCTCCATGTAGTAAATCCAGTTGGCGGAAAATCCTTCCGGGCTGGTCGTGGCATGACAAGCGAAGTTGACGATGCATCCCAGAAGCCGCCCGCTTTTGTCCCACGCGCCCACTACTCCCACCTGGGGGTCGATCGGGCCGGCGTAACCCACGATGTCAGGATTGCCTTGGCCGGGATGCGTGTAGGTCAGGCCGTTCTTCATGCGCAGCCGCCGGTTGAACGACACGTTGCTGACCTTCCCCACCCCGAACCCGCAGGCCGCCTCGACGCGGCAGCTATTTGCGTGGCACACCCCCGTGACGATTTCTTCCTCGACGCGCTGGACGTAATCGGCGTCTGCGTCCGAAGAAATCTCGTAGGCCAGCTTCTTCACCAGCGGCGAAGCATCGTCGTAAGATCCCGGCCGCACCATGCCGATCGGCCCCGAGGAATGTGAATGCGAGGCGCTGATCAGCACCGATTCCGCCTTAATCCCGCAACGCTCCTGGATGAGTTTCCTCGCCGCCAGCACAATGTACCGCGGAACAATAAGCGCGTCGAGACCCACCAACGCTATGCGCGTCCGCCCATCGTCGAATACCACGGCGCGAACCTTGCAGGGATCGTGAATCTTCGAGCCATGTTCTTTGACGTACCCGCCCGGAACTTCCATCCCGATGTCGGGCGTGATATCGCGCTCCGCAAAACCCACTTTAAGGGCGGACCCGCCCTGGCCCGGCTGGGCCGCTGCCCCGCCTCCTGCGGTGAGAATCTCAGGAACCCCCAGCGTCAGCCCCGCCGCTCCGCTGGATTTGAAAAAGTCTCTACGGTTCATCGCCGCCTCCATTGGAAAACATCTTGCATTCATGAGCTGGCCCCAAAGATACCACAACTCGAGCCGCAAACGGTGGTCTGCGCGGCGCCACTGCTGAAAGATGTGCTCAATTCTCCGGTGCGGGCAGGAAAAAAGCAGGCGGCCGATGGACCAGGAATGCGAAAGCCCGGGACGAGGTGGAGAGGCCGGGACTGACACGGGACTGACACGGGTCTCGAACCGCGTCTCCATTTACTAGTAGGCCGTGCAAGATAGGCTAGAAGCCGCGCGCGAGGGTGGCTCGCGCTGAGGGAGACCCGGCAGGTGCCCGAATCACGCCGCTTTGGGCAGGGCAGACCCGTATGCGAGCTCCGCTTGCGTTCGTGGCGCGAACCCTCTAAAATCAGCTAGCTATGCTGGATGAACCCGCTGTCCGCAAGTTGCTGGAACCGTTCGAGTTGGGCCTTACCGGCGATCAGATCGGCCAGCTGACTACTTACCTCGAACTGCTGGTGAGGTGGAATGAGAAAATTAACTTGACGTCAATTCGTGACGCTGGGGCTTCGGTGCAGAGGCATTTTGGGGAATGTCTGTTTCTCGGGCGCTGGGTGAAACTTGCGGGCAGGCTGTTTGACATCGGAAGCGGGGCGGGGTTCCCGGGCTTGTGCTTGAAGATCATATTCCCGGACCTGTCGGTAACCTTGCTTGAGCCCTCAGCCAAGAAGAGGGCATTTCTTAAAGAGGTTGCGCGAGTATGTGAAATGAAATCGGTCGAGGTTCGAAAGGAACGCCTGGAGGACTTTGTCGCGGTCGCGACCGCCGACGGTTTTGATTCGGCCACGTCGCGTGCGGTGGGACATCTAGGACAGCTCGTTCCACAAGCGGCGGAGTGCCTGAAGCCGGCGGGTGATCTCTTTCTTTGGGTTAGCAATGAGCAAGGGAGCAAAATTGGACAAGGCTTCGGTGGGATGAGCTTGGTGCGACGACTGCAATTGCCGATCGGCGGGCAAGGAGAGATCTGGTGGGGGAGGAAGGTTATCCCCCAGTGAAGGTAGAGCTTGGCCCACTCTTGGATGTTCCACGTGGAACATTCGAGGGGACGCAAGTTACCCACCCACACGTTTCTCGACTCTCGACCCGATATGTTCCACGTGAAACCTTGCCTCCATACCTCCATTCCCTTTCTACGCACCTGCCATCCCAACTTCCGCCGGGACGACCTGCTCTCGAAGGAAATCCCTATTCGAACAACAACTGGCTGTATCCATTATTCCTTTTACTTGCGTTATTCACTTACGTTTGATACATTTCCCTTGAGTTTCTATAGGTTGGTGCCTTTGGGACGAGTCATCGCCATTGCCAATCAAAAGGGCGGCGTGGGTAAGACCACGACCGCTATCAATCTCGCCGCGGCCCTCGCCAGCCGCGATATGTGGACTCTCATTATTGACTGCGACCCACAAGCCAACGCCACAGGCGGCCTCGGCTTCGCCAAGGACCCTTCTCGACGAACCATTTACCACGGACTGATGCTCGACGTGCCCTTCGAAGACCTGGTTCAGAAGTCACAACTCGAAGGCCTCCACCTGATCCCCTCGGACAAGAACTTGGTTGGCGCAACAATCGAACTTGTCGAGCGCCCCGACCGCGAAAAGACCCTCCGCAAGAAAATGGAGGGTTTCCGCGATAAGTTTAACTATATCGTTCTCGATTGCCCTCCCGCCCTGGACCTCCTCACGCTTAACGCGCTCGTGGCGGCAGACTCCGTTATCGTGCCGGTGCAATGCGAGTACTTTGCCCTCGAGGGCGTTTCCGAGCTTTACGACACGCTCATCCGCCTTCGCCGCGCCCACAACCGCAATCTCGCTGTGGAAGGAATCCTCTTGACCATGTTCGACGAGCGCACGAACCTTTCACACCAGGTTCGCGACGATTTAAGGGACTTTTTCGGCGACCAGGTCTTCTCCACCGTGATCCCTCGCAACGTTCGCCTTGCCGAGGCGCCCAGCTTCGGCAAACCGATTTTCCTCTATGACCCTGACTGCAAAGGAGCTGCCAGCTATCTGGACCTGGCAAAGGAGGTGATCGACCATGACCAGAAAGGCCTTGGGTCGCGGGCTGAGCGCGCTGCTCCAGAATGTTGAGTCCACCACCTCCGGACTCGAGCAGATCCGCTTAGACCTCATCGATCCCAACCCGTCCCAGCCGCGCCACGAATTTCCCGAGGACGCGCTCGCCGAGCTTGCCGAATCGATCCGGGGTAGCGGCATTATCCAGCCCATTCTGCTGCGCCGCAACCCCGCAGTGGAAGGCCGATTCGAACTCGTTGTCGGTGAGCGCCGATGGCGCGCCGCCCGCATGGCCGGCCTAGAGACTGTTCCCGCCGTCGTCCGCGACCTTACGGACCAGGACGCCCTCGAACTCGCCCTCACCGAGAATCTTCTGCGCCAGGACCTGAATCCGCTCGAGGTAGCGCGCGCCTACCAGGCGCTCCAGGAAACCTATCACCTCAGCCACGAACAGATCGCAGAACGCCTCGGCGTCAACCGGTCTTCAGTCACCAATATGCTCCGCCTGCTGCGCTTGCCGCCGGCCGTGCAGGAGATGCTCGCCAAGGGGGATCTCACCTATGGCCACGCTCGGGCGCTCCTGAGCCTCGAATCCGAGGCGGCACAGGCTCAACTCGCCTCGATGGTTGCCAAGCAAGGCCTTTCTGTCCGTGCCGTTGAGGACCTCGTAGCCTCGCAAGGCGCAGAACCGGCCGAGAAGAAAGCCTCGGCCAAAGGACAAGTTGACCCGAATGTCCGAGCAGCGTCGCTCGAACTCGAACGTACCTTGGGAACACGCGTCAAAATTCTTGGCGACGGCCGCCGCGGCAAGATAGAAATCAGCTACTTTTCCGAGCAGGACCTGAACAGGATTTACGAGCTGATCGTCAGACAGTAAGAACGTCATATACATTTGGTTATTTGCGTTGTAATATATCCCCTAGATACAAACACGGGCCCTGCGGCCCGGTTGGGAGGCAACGATGCCATTCGGCTTTGGGATATCCAGGCGGCGTCAACTGGCGAGTCTCCCCGGTGAATGGGTGGGATGGCTTGAGCCTGGAGTTGAGGTCGAAGGGAAGATGAAGGTTACTTCCGGATGGATCCGTGTCAACACGCACTTCAAGGGAGAGATCAGGTCCGAAGGTAGCGTCGTCGTCCACGATCAAGGCGAAGTGGACGGGGAAATCCACACCCGTGTCGCCAGCATAACCGGCAAGGTCAAGGGGAGTGTCCACGCCGCCGAAAGGCTGGAAATCAAGGAGCACGGCGTGGTTCTGGGATCGATCTATACGCCCTGCCTGGTGGTTGATCCCGGCGGCTTCTTCGACGGCCAATGCCACATGCCCACGCCCGAGCCCGCCCCGGCCGTCCAGGGCGTCGAGGCTCAGCGCCGCCCCCAGATGCCAGCAACGTAGTCTACACTGTCCTTTTACAGTAGCCTATCACAAGTGGCTACATCATAATGTTCAAGGCCGGGCCCCCTCAGCCGCATGGGTGCTAGCCCAAGTTCGTCACGAAGGAGGCCAAGAGCCAGTTAAGTGCTTTTGAATCAGCTCAGGCTATGGCTGAGTCTACACTACATTCGAAGTTCAAATTGAACCGGTCAGGTAACGAGATGCCAAGTTCTGTCAGGAGTTTTTGTTGTTCAGCGGTGAGGGCCGCCACACGCCGCAGGCGAATCTCCCGTCCGTCAGTGGTCGGGAGCACGATATCCGCACTCTGAATGGTGGCGAGCAGCGCCAGGGCTTGGCTCGGTGAACAATCGGAATTTTTCCGTCGCAGCAGATGCTTCAGCGTGACCCATAGCGCGTAGCCCAGAAAGGCCACCAGGATGTGGGCCTTCACGCGAGGCTCCAGTTGATGAAACAAGGGTCGGATCGACAACTCGCTCTTCAGCGCCCGGAAAGCCGCTTCGGCTTCGGTGAGCTGAATATACTTGGTCCACAGTTCTTCCACCGCGGCTCCCTCCAGATTGGTGCGCAGCAAGTAGGCGCCTTCTCGCGCCTCACGCCAGGCTCGACGCTCCTCGATCAGGTTCCAGTGCAAGGTCCAGCGCCCCTCCGCTTGACCGAGGTCCGCTTCATACAGGTCGGCCACTTGCGCATAGCGTGCCTGAATTTTCCCCAGCCGCCGCTCGATTTTCTGGCGGTCTTTCAACTGGCCCGCCCCCACCCGTTTCGCCAGATCCGCCAGCGCCGTTCCATGCGGCTCGAAAAGCGGCTGCGGATGGCCTGTTCTTTCTCCCGCCGCGCCTGCGAGCGGCACAGCATGTAGATCTCCTCTCCCGCCCGGCATCGGCACCAACTTCACTTCCACTTCCTCCGCACCTGCGCCCAGCCGCCCTGCCAGCAGCTCCCGCTCAATCCGCTTCAGCTTCGCCCGCGGCGTGCCCACCAGATACTGCCCGCCCCGCTTGCGCAACGCCGCCAGATTCTCTTCACTCACGATGCCGCGGTCAAAAACCCACATCCGCCGCGCCTGCCCGTACTTGCGCTCCACCATGCGCAGCACCGCTTCCAACGTCGTCACGTCGCTGCGGTTGCCATCGAAGGTTTCGTAGCTGAAGGGAAAACCCTCGGCGTTGACGATCAGCGCGATCACCACCTGCTTGCAGTCGGGCCGATGGTCGCGCGAGTAGCCGCGCTGCATCATGGGTTCTTCTCGCCGCCGGCCCTTCCACGTAGCTGCTGGTCAAATCGTAAAGCAGCACGTCGAACTCCGCCGCCGAACAACTCCCCGTAGCGATCGCGCCAGATGCCGCTCCAGTTTCGTCTTGTGCGGCAGCAGGCGGTCCAGACACCGATACAAGCGCGTGTCGTTGATCTTGCCATCCTCGATCCCCAGCACGTCGTCCAGCGCCGTGGCCGGATACCAGCGCTCTTCGATTGCCAACTCGCTGCCCGGCGCACACAAGCGGTTGATCGCCAGCAACGCCGCCACCCGCGACCAAGGCACGTCGGCGGCTTCCGCCCGTCCAGCAGCCCTGCCCAGAATCGGTCCAGCTCCAAACGCTTCCACAGCTCCAGCGCCCAGGAACCAATCCCCAAACTGCCGCGCCCGCTCCAAGCGTACCTGGTCAGCCGCACCCGCGCCACCGACGGGATCGTTCTCCGGGCGCTCCACGTCGGAGGGAAACAGCTTCAATTGCCGGCTCTCCCCCTGCGCGTTGAAAACCTCGATCGTCTTCAGCCAACGCGCCTGGGCCGAGGCATTCAGCTCGCCCAAGTAACACAATGTGCGCTGGCGCGGCCCGTCGGGTGTTCGAACCGTTTCTACCAGAGACCAGTAAGTATGATCCTTGCCGTCTTTGTGCCGCAGATTGGGTCGCAAATACATCGAGGCGATCGTGCCATGCTGCGCTCCGCCACCGCAAGGGGGTTGGTCTACACTACATCGACTTTTGAAAGCGGCGGGACTGAAAACAAAATCCTTACCCTATCACCTGGTCCGAAAATCATCAAAACCGCCCCCACCGTGACGAACTTGGG
>CAVYPU010000023.1:0-134342 GCA_963770415.1 uncultured Acidobacteriota bacterium | reverse complement strand
GCCTGCAGCGAGGCCGGGTGTGCGTCAGATTCGTAGGGGTTCTGGATCGTGGCTGGCTGCGGGGTTAGTCTGAGAGTATCAATACTCTCAGATTGGGGATGCCGTGCCGGACGGGCCTGATGAGCTGGCGGATCTGGAGCGCCGCCGGGGGGACCTTTACGCGGAGCTGGGGCAGGTCGGGGACTTCCGGCGGGGGTCGCTGAACGAGGTCCGCAGGAAGTGCGGGAAGCCGAACTGCGCGTGCGCGGCGCCGGGGCATCCCGGCCACGGGCCGCAGTGGAACCTGACCCGGAAAGCGGACGGGCGGACGCGGACCGTGCACCTGAGACCGGGGCCGGAGCTGGATAAGGCGCGCCGCGAGGTGGCCGAGTACGAGCGGTTCCGGGACCTGGCCGGGCAGGTCACGGAGGTGAACGAGGCGATCTGCCAGGCCCGCCCGGCGGTACCGGCGGACAGGAAAGACGATGCCTCGGCCGGGACGGGAGGGGAAAGGGGGGCTCCAGGACGCGCTCGCGCAGGCGAAGGCCGCCGAGCTAGGACGGCTCGCGGGCGAGGCAGCCCGGGTGCTGGGCTGCGGCGACGCGGGGCTGGCGGCTGCAGAGCAGGTGATCCGCGCCGGGCTGCTCCGCCTGGGCGGTGTCATGCTGGGCGAGGTCCTGTCCGCCGGCCGGGGCCACCGCGGGCCGCGGATCCCGTGCGGGAACGGCCACGAGGCCAGCTTCGCCGGCTACCGGGGCAAGTCCTTCGACACCGTCGTCGGCCTGGTCACCGTCACGCGAGCGTGGTATCACTGCGCGGCCTGCGGGCACGGGCTCGCTCCCAGGGACGCGGAGCTCGGCGTGACCGGCACGTCGATGTCGCCGGGCCTGGCCGCGATGAATGACCTGGCCGCGGCGGCCGGGCCGTTCGCCGGCGCCGCCCGCCTTCTGGAGGAGCTCGGCGGCGTCCGGCTGACCGCCAAGCGCGTCGAGCGCGCCGCCGAGGCCAGCGGCGCCGCCGTCGCGGCAGCCGGCCGCGAGCGCGCCCGGCTGACCGCCGCCCGCAAGCTGGTCCCGCTGCCGCCCTCGCCGCTGCCGGATAAGCTCTACGCGGCCACCGACGGCACCGGCGTCCCCATGACCGGCAGGGAAACAGCAGGCCGCGAGGGCAAGGGACAGGACGGCCGCGCCCGCACCCGCGAGGTCAAGCTGGGCGTCTTCTTCACCCAGGACGAGCTGGACAAGGACGGGTACCCGGTCCGGGACCGGGCATCCACGAGCGTCATCGCCACCTTCGAGCCCGCCCCGGTCTTCGCGGACCTGGTAAAAGCCGAAGGCATCCGCCGCGGCGCGGACCATGTCCGCCAGCTCACCATCCTCGGCGACGGCGCCGCATGGATCTGGGGCATCGCCAGCGCCAAGTTCCCCGAAGCCACCCAGATCGTGGACCTGTTCCACGCCCGCGAGCACCTGCACGACCTCGCCCGCAAGCTGGAGTTCATGCTGCTGGACCGCAAGGACGAATGGCTCGCCGCCCGCCTGGAAGACCTCGACTACGGCTACATCGACGGCATCGTGGCCGCCACCAGGAAGTACCCGCTCGCAGGCGTGAAGAAAGACGAGATCGACACCGCCCTGGGTTACTTCGAGAACAACGCCCCCCGCATGCGCTACCACTGGTTCCGCCAGTGCGGCCTGTTCGTCGGCTCCGGCGTCGTCGAATCAAGCTGCAAGACCGTCGTCGGCCAGCGCCTCAAACAGTCCGGCATGCACTGGACCGTCGCAGGAGCCGACTCGATCATCGCCCTGCGCTGCCGCGAGGCCAGCAGGACCTGGGAAGCCATCTGCAACACCCCGAACACTCAGACACGCACCGCCTGACCAGGAAGCCAGCCAAGCACCAGCCAGTCACCTACAATATTGACGCACACCCCCGGCGGGCGAAGGCCGGGGAAATTGACGGAGGCCGGCACTAAACTCTGGGCGTGGCAACGACGGATGCAGCAGCAGCTGAGCAGGCACAGCAGGACGAGGCCCAGGGAGCCGGCGGGGCCGAGGGGGAGGCTGCTGCTCCTGGACGGCCACTCGCTGGCCTACCGGGCGTTCTTCGCGCTGCCGCCGGAGAATTTTTCGACCACCACCGGCCAGCCGACCAACGCCGTGTACGGCTTCACCTCGATGCTCATCAACGTTCTCCGCGACGAGCAGCCGACGCACGTCGCAGTGGCGTTCGATCGCGGGGAGCCCACCTTCCGGCATGAGCAGTACGTCGAGTACAAGGCCACGCGGAAGGAGACGCCCGGCCGATTTCCGCAGCCAGCTCAGCCTGATCTTCGAGGTGCTTGACGTCCTCGGCATCACCCGGCTGTCAGTGCCCGGCTACGAGGCCGACGGCGTTATTACCGTGGAGGAGTCGAAGACCATGGACACAACCCTTGAGGTTGTGGAGGGAAATCACTTCGACCGTGGTTACAGTTCCCCTTATTTTGTCACCGACGCCGAGCGGATGGAGTGCGTACTCGAGAATGTGTTGATTTTGATTCACGAGAAGAAGATCAGCTCCATGAAGGATCTCCTGCCCCTGCTTGAGCAGACGGCCAAGTCCGGCCAGCCGCTGCTGATTATTGCGGAAGACGTTGAAGGTGAGGCGATGGCGACCCTGGTGGTGAACAAGTTGCGCGGAACGCTTTCGGCTGCGCCGTAAAGGCTCCGGGATTCGGCGATCGCCGCAAGGCCATGCTGGAAGACATCGCCATCCTGACCGACGGCAAGGCCATTTCCGAGGACCTGGGCATCAAGCTCGAGAACGTGAAGCTGAGGACCTTGGCCGCGCCAAGAAGATCACCATCGATAAGGACAACACCACCATCATCGAGGGCGCCGGCAAGACCTCTGAGATCGAGGGCCGCGTCAAGCAGCTTCGTACACAGGTCGAGGAGACCACGTCCGACTACGATCGCGAAAAGCTGCAGGAGCGTTTGGCGAAGCTGGTCGGCGGCGTTGCGCAGATTAAAGTGGGTGCGGCGACCGAGACCGAAATGAAAGAAAAGAAGGCTCGCGTCGAGGACGCTATGCACGCTACCAAGGCGGCGGTGGAGGAAGGCATCGTGCCCGGCGGCGGAGTGGCGCTGGTGCGCTGCATCCCCGCTCTCCACAAGCTGAAGGGCGAGGGAGACGCGCAGATCGGCATCAACATCGTTACGCGCGCGCTGGAAGAGCCTCTACGCATGATCGTCGCCAACGCCGGTCATGAAGGCGCGGTGGTGGTGGAGAAAGTGAAGTCAAACAACAACCAGAACTATCGGCTTCAATGCGGAAACCGAGAGCTTCGGCGACCTGGTTGCGGAGGGCGTTATCGACCCGACCAAGGTCACGCGCGCCGCGCTCCAGAACGCTGCCTCCATTGCTTCGTTGCTCCTCACCACCGAAGCGCTGGTCAGCGAATACCCCGACAAGGAAGAGAAGGCTCCGGCAGGCCATCCGGGAGGCATGGGCGGAGGGATGTACTAGAAGGTGCCGCGTGATGCTGTAAGCGCAGCGTTCCTGAGCGTAATAAGGAAGAGGTCAATCTGATGGCAGAGAAAATCAACGCCGGTGCCATCCTTATCAAGGAAGGCACGCTTTTGCCGGAAGGCATGCAGTTAGAGACCGATCCGTATTTGAAGGGCTGGAGGCTGGTCAAAAGTCCGGCCAGCCCTGGAATCGACCGGAAACTCTGCGAGGCAGGATGGACCTTTTTCTACATGGCGGGTGAGGTTGATGCGATGGCCTTCGGCTCGGAGTCCGAGAAAACGACCCACAGGGCAGTTAAGAAGGTCATTGCCAACATCGAATCGGAAAAGTTCAACTGCCTGGAAATTTCCCAAGTGGCCGCGAAGAGTTTCCTGGGGCTGCCCTACGTAACCGTCGCTGCCCATCCGCGACATATTCAGGAAAGCATGTTTCTCTTCCACGGCGAAAGCCTTCCGGAATGGGATCGAGCCGGTTTGGCCGCCTGAAAGCGAGGCGCAGAGTACGTAAAGTATCAAGTCCCCTGAAGGAGAACTTCCATGAGCAACACGCGTAGACTGGTGGTTTCAGTTTTAGGGACCGTGCTGTTGGCGGCCCCCTTGATCGGCTCGCAAGATATCCAGACGTCTAAGGCAAAAGTGATCGTTACACAACCGCTGGCGATCCAGGAACTGGGGTTGCAGCCCCAGCAGCTCTCTCAGTCTCTTGCTCCAACCGGTTCCCGCTTTCGGCGCCTGCCATGGGCGCACCGGATCTTTCCCGTTACCGGGGTTTCAAGTTTGGAGAGACACTGCCGGCAGTTGCAAAACAGGCGGGCCTGGACGTGTCTGAGGCGAAGCTGATCCATGCACGTCCGGCGGTCATTCAAGAACTGGAATGGCCGATCTGGCTCTCGAGCGGCTCTTCACCGCGAACGGACCCGGTCAGGACTATCCTGTTTAGCTTTTATAACGGGGAGCTTTTTCGAATCCTAGTCAGTTACGATCGGGATGAAACCAAAGGGCTGTCCACAGAGGACATGATCGAAGCGTTTTCGGCCAAGTATGGAACCGCCACCAAACCCGCTAACATCGAGATCGCCTTCTCTTCAACGCAAGTCTACAACGATAGCGAAGCCGTCATCGCACGCTGGGAAGACCCGCAGTACTCGTTCAACCTCTTTCGTTCCTCCTTTCAGCCGACTTTTGGAATGGTTGCATTCTCGAAAGGGCTGGATGCCCTGGCTCGAACCGCGACTGCAGAAGCGATCCGGTTGGATGCCCTCGAAGCTCCGCAGCGGGAGATCCAGCGTCAAAATCAGGAGGACGGAAGAACCGCGAATCGCTGGAAAAAGCCCGGCAAGAAAACAGAAGCAAGTTCCGTCTTTAGCGTGCAGCAAGGGCCCCAAGGTTCAGCCCCGCGCAACTATTTCCCGGAGCCGACGACACTGGCGCCTAACTTCCAAATTGTGCCTCCCACGACCAGCGATGAACTCGCTCACGCCCTGGGATGCGCAGTAGAGAGCGTATTGGATCTGCGGCGAACGCAAGCCACGGTGGCAACCGCCACATAGCCTGGGCCGGCGCCGCGGGACCCACCAAGCCCCGCAACCGCTCACAGGGGCACACGATGGGCGAACTCCGCCGCGCTATTCCATCACCTCTAGGATTTCAGCAAGCGATACAATCGCAAAAGTTGTGGCGTGATCGGCCGTTCCGTAAGGGATGATTAGCTGCCGGCCGTGCAGAAGACTTCCGCAAGAATAAACAACGTTAGGAACATAGCCCTCCCGCTCGTTTTCATTGGGTTCGATGAGCGGCTCCCCACTCGGCCGATGACCTTACGTGGGGTCATCACGATCGAGCAGGAAGGCGCCGATGGAATACTTCCGCATCGGGCCCACTCCGTGACTGAGCACGAGCCAGCCGGCTTCAGTTTCAATCGGAGAGCCGCAATTTCCCATCTGGATGAATTCCCAGGGGAATCTTGGCCCCAGAATCCGTTCCTTGCTTTTCCAGAAATGCAGATGGTCGGAGAACATCAAGTAGATGTTCTCGAAGTCCTGCCGGCCCAGCATCGCGTAGAGCCCCTTAATCTTCCTCGGAAAGAGCGCCATGCCTTTGTTTTCGACCGCCGGGCCGTTCAGCGTGACGAATTTGAAATGCAGAAAATCGGGTGTTTCGAGGAACTGGGGCTGTATTATCTTGCCATCATAGGCCGTGAAAGTCGCGTAGTAAGTGCGCTTGCCATCGTCATCCTGAAAAAGAACAAAGCGAGCATCCTCGATTCCGTGGCTCTGCGCCAGTGTTAAGGGAAACAGCACGCGTTCGGAAAAACCCGCATCCGAGGTGAATTGGACCTCGAAAGTCGCTTGCCCCAACATGAGGGTCTTTCTGGCTACGTTTTCGGTTTCCAAGTCGCGCACCTGAAATTGCTTCACAGCCTGGCTGACGCTGGCGCGCAGGTCTTCGAGCGTGAACGATTCTCCGAGGCCCTTCAGGACTTCCCGGCTGAAGGCGCCGGCGCGGGTGAGTTCGTCCAGCTTGCGCGCGAACAGGTCTTTCGCGGAATGACGCTCGGGGCATTTGCGCCGGTTCGAAAGCGTACCGGGTGGGCATGTCGATCAGGATATTCCCATGAGTATCGAGCAACCCCGGTGCGAAACGTGACGGAGGAGATATGCCCTTCCCCGGTGGCGCGCAGGCTCAGCACGAAGCGCAGCGACCCGGGCGGAAGACACGTTTGGTCCGGGTGCGGCACGATGGAGGGATTGAACAGCGCGGCAGCTTCGAATGAATACTCGTTAGTGAAATACCCACCGACCAACAACAATCTTTCATCGGAGATTGCCCGGTCGCTGAACAAGTATGGCCGCACCTCCTCATATCGACGCCGGAAGAACTCACGGATCTTCTTGTGGCGTCCACCGAATTCCGCCCACAACTGGGCAAGCTGTGTATGGACTTCATCTTCGGAAAGGGCCATGATGCGGGCGCAAATCTCGCCGGCGCGCTGGCCGCTCATTAAATGAAAGGGCCGCATCAGGACACGCTTGCTGTCAGGATACAGAGTTACTTTGGTGCGCTGGACGTTGATAGGTATTCATTAGTGCCTACAAAGCCGGCTCGTTGAAGACGGTGACAGCATTTTGCATGAGCTGCACCTCCACCAGCGAGAGCAGGAAGGCCAGGGTCGATTCCGCTCCCTGGTTCGCGTTCACTCGGTCCACGTGCAAGGCGTCCCGGCAGCCGCCCGTATTGACAGAGTGAAGTTCCAGTCCAAGGTCGTTCCAACCCAAGAACCAATCGAAGGCGCGTTGCGCCTGGTCGTACCACCAGGAGTCCGAGGTCGCCCGGTAGGCCTCGAGACAGGCGGACACCATCGCTTGAGCCTCGATGGGCTGCTGGTCGAAGTGTCGCACGCGCGCCGCCGCGCCGATAAAATCCATTGCTGCCGATGGGCCGGAAGTGGCCATTCTCCGAGGTCTGCACCCCCACCAGCCAGCGCAGCGCCCCGAGGCCCCGTTCGAACACAGCCTTCTGCCCCGTGGCGTTTCCGCTGAGGAGCAAGGCGTGTGCCAGCTTGGGATTGTCGTAACTCAACTCCTCTTCAAACCAAGGCCAATCCGCGTGAGAGGCTCTGTCGAAGATATCCATCAGCCGCGCGGTGAGCGTATCGCGAATCTGCTGAGCCATGCTGTCGCCGCCGAGCCGACGCAGATACTCATGGACGCCGATGAGCGAGAATGCCCAGGCGCGCGGCGAAGTAAACGTGGTCACCACCGGCAATGCTTGGGCGAAGAGTTGTCCGGCCATGATCTGGAAACTTCGATGCGAGGAGCGTCCTACGCCCACGCCCAGCGCCCAGAGCGCGCGGGCGTGACAATCCTCAGACCCCTGCTCATCAAGCCACCGGCGGTCGAAACTCAGGAAGTTATGGAACCGCCTGGTTTTGTCATCAAAGGCGTAATTCAAGAAGGCTGCGTAAGTGGTGGAAAGCGTCCGCACGCGTGCCGGTTCCACTTTCAACTCGTCGAGAAGTGTCGGAAAGAATGAAGGCCCGGGCGTTGTCATCCGTGCAGTATCCTTCGCTAAAATTCGGCACGGTCAGTATGGCGTGCTGGAAAATGCCGGTCGAATCAGTCATCCGCGAGAGATGGTCCAGCCGCACTTCCGGCAAGTCCCGGGGTTGCTGGTCGAGAGTCTTTGTCGCGAATAATTTTCGCGACAGCACGGCGCCCTGAAGGCGAGCCTGTTCGAAGGAGTGCATGTAGAGCCGCGCCACGTTGTTCCAGACCATTTCACGGCCCAGCTTATAGGCGTTCTTGCGCATCGCATGACGGCGTGTCGCATCGCGCAGCAAGCCGGCAACTTCGCGCGCGATGGCCCTGGAGTCTCCAAAGGGCACCAGAATACCGCGCTCTTCCGCCAGCAATTCCGCGGCGTGCCAGTAAGGTGTCGAGACCACCGCTTTGCCCGCGCCAAACGCGTAAGCCAGGGTGCCCGAAGTGATCTGCGCCTCGTTGAGATACGGCGTAATGTAAACGTCCGCCGCACCGATGAACTCCTTTAACTCCTCCAGTTCTACGAAACGATCATAGAAAATGACGTTTTTTTCGACTTTGTTCTTCTTGGCCAGGATTTCGAGGCTGAGACGATAGGCTTCACCGCGCTCCTGCAGCTCGTGGGGATGCGTCGCACCCAGGACGACATAAACAACCTCCGGAAACTCCGCCAAGATCATCGGCAGGGCATTGAGCACGTTCTCGATCCCCTTGTTCGGCGAGAGCAACCCGAAGGTGAGTAGTACGGTCCTTCCCTCCACTCCGAACTGGTCCTTGTAGTAGTTCGGATCGACGAACGGAATGTCGGGAATGCCGTGCGGGATGAGATCGATCTTGGCGGCCGGAGCCTTGTGGACTTCCTCTAACATCTGGCGGCCGCGCTCGGTCATGACCACAAGCCGGGTCGAGAGGGCGATCAACTCGTGCATGACGCGCCGCTGTGTGTCGTTCGGCTCGCGCAGGAGGGTGTGAAACGTAGTGACGACCGGCATCTTCAGCTCGCGCAACAGCGCCAGCACGTGACCGGCCGGCCGGCCCGCCGTAAATCCCAAACTCGTGCTGAACGCAAACCGATGTCCACGTTGCTGATGTTGATGAAGTCCGCCGCGCGTTGGTAGGACGTAAGATCCTGCTCGGCGATTTCGAAACGGACTACGCCGGGATACTCATAGCCTTCCTCGATGTCGTTGACCGGCACGGCAAAACACTGGGTTTGGGGGTATTCCGCGGCCACGGCAGTTAGCAGGTCGGATGTGAACGTAGCGATGCCGCACTTGCGCGGTAAGTAGTCACCGATAAATGCTATCTTCCGAATTGTAGGAGATCCTGTTTCCATATGTTCAGACGTGTGAATCTCTAGCCTGCGTGGTATTCACTCGATTCCGGCCGGCGCAGCCGAACCCCCAGCCGCACTTTGTGGAGAGGTGCCAGGAGATGCCAGTCTACGGTGCAAGGGGGGAATAGATCACAGTTCAGCACGGGCTGCGAGGGTTCCCCCCTCGCGGAGAGTGCGCCCCTCTGGCTTAGCTCACGGCTTGCTCGCCTTCCCCAGCAACGCAGTCAGAAGTTCCACGGGGACAGGGAATACCACCGTGGTGTTCTTCTCGGTTCCGATTTCCGCCAGGGTTTGAAGGTAACGAAGTGTGATGGTGATCGGCTCGCGTGCCAGCACGGCCGCAGCTTCCGCCAACTTCTCGGACGCCTGGAACTCGCCGTCAGCATTGATGATCTTGGCCCGGCGTTCACGCTCAGCCTCTGCCTGGCGAGCGATGGCGCGCTGCATATCCTGTGGCAGGTCTACCTGCTTCACTTCCACCTTGGCAACCTTGATGCCCCACGGCTCGGTTTGCTCGTCGAGGATGGTCTGCAGACGCGCGTTGAGCTTCTCGCGCTGGGAGAGCAA
This sequence comes from uncultured Acidobacteriota bacterium, assembly GCA_963770415.1. Taxonomy (GTDB): domain Bacteria; phylum Acidobacteriota; class Terriglobia; order UBA7540; family UBA7540; genus CAVROP01. Next base: position 124,909 of record CAVYPU010000023.1, on the reverse strand, counting down.
GTCGTCGAGCTCCACTTCGCCCAGCACCGAGCGCAACGTGGTTTGCGCCAACTGTTCGATGGCGTAACGGTAATTCTCCAGTTCGATGAAGGCCTTTTGAGCGCTAATGACGCGGAAGTAAACGACGGCGTTCACCTTTACCGAAATGTTATCGCGCGTAATGGTGTCCTGAGGCGGGACGTCCCACGCTACGATGCGCAACGAAACCCTGACCAGCTTGTCGATCGGCCAAAGAATGAAGATGAGCCCCGGCCCTTTGTCCGGGGTTTGCAAGCGGCCGAGGCGAAATACCACAGCTCGTTCGTATTCTCGTAACACGTGGAGACATGCCGAGATCCACATAAAGACGACGAAGCCTGCCACAACCACAGCCACATTCATAATGCCCTCCCTAACCGATGTGTCATGACCCAATAGTACTGGAATTCCGGGTACAGTTTCCCGGCTTCATACTCTACCCACCCTATAGCAGCCTCCCTCATCGGAGGCGCTAAACCGGTCACATTTGCTCACTTGGTAGACGGCGGGTGGCCATGCCTCGTTGGCACGGCGGCCCCTCCCCCCAACGCCGGACCGCGGAAATGCAAGGGATCTCGAAGGTTCTGCAATTCACGGTAGTAAAAGAGCGGGGTGGGATGTCTTCCTCTAAACCTCAGACTCTTCAAGAACGCGATCTCCTCTTCGGTAGCTCCAGCACTGAGGGAAGCATCTTGAAAGAATTCCTTCAGCTCCGGCGCCTCCTCGCAGGCGGTGTCAGATTGCTTCTCAACATACGCGAACTTCTTAGTATGACCAGGGGCCACCCTGCGGTTCAGAACGATCTCAAGGCTGAAAGTTGCAAGGTCAATGTCCCAGGATTCAATCAGGGGATTCAAGAAAGAGATGCAATTCTCAATCGAGACATTGAACACGTCCGTGTCCAGGAATTCAAGGATCGCCACCCGCATCTCCTCGTAACTTCGATTGGTGAGCCTGCCCACCAAGTGGAGCCAGCCCTCACTCTCTAGTTCTTGCCTGGCAATTCCCTTGACCACGTCCAGAAGTCTTTGCGTGACGAGAAGTTCCACTTCACCGAAAGGCTGCCTTTCGAATATCGCCCTGATTTGTTTCTGCTTGTCCAGTTTGCACTTGCGAAGCACTAGCTCTCGAACCTCTTTGAACAAAGGCGCGGGTGGATCGGCCAGTTTCCGCTTCAACTCTTCCTGGCGCTGCAAATCAACCAGCTTCGTGAGCTCTCCGTGTCGGAACTTCAAGAATTCTTCGATCTTGCCGTAGATATCTGTCCGCTCAGGGGCCGGAGGCGCTTTTTTCCTTGTAAGTAACTGCGAAATATAAGACTCCGTGACTTGGGCAGCTACAGCCAAATCCCTTTGCTCATGTCCTAGTAGTTGGAGTCGCTGGCGCGAGAATTGACAGGTAGATCCATGAAAGACATCCTCTTTGTTAACCGTATAGAGTTAAGTATTCGTCAGCTATTTAAGTTTTACACAATTGTCTTGACAAGTAAAGTGAATTCACTTACTTTAGTTAATGAGAACGAGCCTCTCTTAGAGCTTGCCTCAGTAATCTTCAACTAAGTGCGGTTATCTTGCAGTGCTACCTGCGCTTCGTGACCACCGCCAACTTATTCTCTCTGCGGCATTTAGTGTAGCGAAGAAGAGGAAACCATGTTCAGCAGGAAGAAGCGAGGATTTCAATGCTAACGGAAATCATGAAGTGTATTTCGGTCGTGGTGCTGGTTTTCGGATTCTTATGGAACTTGCCTGTGGGCTCTCAAGACTGGTCGGTGAGGAACGGCGGCTACATGGAAGTTCTTAATTTGCTCGTTTGTTTGAGTGCCCTCCTGGTTGTTGTCCAGGGGCTCCGGGAACGTAAGTACCTTTGGGCAGCAGGATTTGTCGCGATTGCCACGCTTTTCAATCCTTTCGTGCCCGTGACACTTTCCCGCAGGGTGTTTCTCGGGCTGGATTCTGTCTGCATGGTGACGTTTCTGGTTTCACTGGCTCTTTTGAGGAAGCAACCCATGCCCGCCATAGCCTCGACCGGCGGTGAAGCAAAGCGCCGTTAAGGTACACATAGATGGTGAAGCGAAGCGCCCGTATCAGTAGTGTCATGCATAGACAGAGATCGTGGGGTGAAAGGATGCTCGCATGTATATTCAGTATGTAGGTTTCGACACTTCCGCCGGTTCCCGCATTTATTCCTTTCATGTGATTGACACGCCCGAGGAGGCCCGCGATTTCACCATCACAGTTCAGTCTGCGGCGTTTCGCCCGGACGGCCTGAAGTTTCAGGACGGTCCGGACATCTGCTTTACCCGGTTGGGGCACGAATTAGAGAAACAAACGCCAGAAATTCGCACCGCGGCCCACTTGAGCATCGGTGAGCTGGATATCAAGGACTATCTGGATAATCACCATACCCAAAAACCCAAGAGAAAGAAGAAAGAAGAGCCTGACATGCCGGTGCTGGCGACCAACGAGCCGAGGGAATGGTGGCACCGGAGATGACGCCGGAGAAAGTATAACCTGAAGGATAGACTAACGGAGCAGGCCCAGAAGGCCGCTTCATCCTGGAGGAACTGAGAGACACATGGCAACTAAACTTTTTGTAGGTAATCTACCCCATAGCGCTACCGATGCGACGCTCGGCGAGTTTGTAACCAACGCGGGCTTTCAAGTGGCCTCGGCAGTGGTGATCCGCGACAAGATGACAGGGACGCCTCGTGGCTTCGGCTTTGTCGAACTCGCCGATGGCGAAGATGCTCAACGGGCAATCGCAGGCTTGAATGGGCAGTCCCTGGAAGGACGTCCATTGACAGTCAACGAAGCCCGGCCGCAGCGCACGGACTTCGCGCGCCCCCGCGGGGGTGGCGGTGGCCGGGATAGCTTCAGCCGCCGGCGAGATTACTGAGGTCGCGACGGCTTCTGAAGAATAGGGGCTAACGAATTCGCCAGCCTACTGTGCCACTTCTTCTTCGATCTGTAAGGGTTCAGCACCCAGGTTTTTGGGGCATCTCCCGTGCGCGCGCCACCTATCTCATGGATGCGCTTGCCCACGGCCCTCAAACTGAAATGCCAATCACCACCTTGGTACGCCCACATGAACCCGCATGGAATTGGGGAAAGGCCGCAAAGGAGCGCAGAATACGCGCACCTTTGCGCTACCCTGCTGCCCGGTCATGGAGGGGAGATGATTTCTTATCGTTGATACTGGCCGTCGTCACAGACCCTCCGTTACCGAATCGCCGGCGGGAAGAGCCGGAAACTCAAGAGCTTCGATTTCCTGAATGGATTTCCCTGCGATGCCTTGAAGATCCCCGTACATGCCGACTGTGGCGCTCATGACGCGCTCGATCTGTTCTGAACGCTTCGCCCACTGCTTCATGATTGCCTTCCGCTCTTTGTCGAGGTCATCCCGCATGCAGGAGAACGCCTCGACGATGGCTTCGACGCGCTGGCGGAAGCGCGGTCCGGCTAAGTACTGGTAGACCATTTCGGCCTTGGTCTGTTGCCCTTCGTTAATGAGCCGTGCCGAGTTGACCTGGACAAGTGTGTCGCGCAAAACAGTCGCGATCGGAATAATGACGCGGTTGTGCGCGATCCATACCCCGTCGATTACATCGAATGTCTGGACCCCCTCAGGAAGAGCCTCCGAAATCAGAACGGAGATTTCAGCTTTGGCCGTTCGTTGGTCATCGCGTAGCTTGGCGAGCCAGCCGTTGCTCCAGTTCTTGGTGCGTTTGCATTCCCAGAGAATTGTGCCGCAGGGCACGCCGCTCGGGCTGACGACACGCTGAAGCGTATCGCCTCCGAATTCGCCCTTCGGAACCGGCTCAATCGTGTCAAAGGGGAACTTGGCGCGAAGCAGGCTCTCCAATTCAAGCTCTTGAACTTCGCCCTGCAACTGCTGAGAACCTTGTTCGGCCTTCCTCTGCAATTCCTCGATGGTCCGCTGCATGGAAGCGATCCTCTCGTCTCTTTCTGCTACCTTGAGCCTTTCCGCCTCCTCTGCTTCCTGCTTAGCCTGCGCACGCACATCGGTGAGATTCTCTTGAACCCGTTTCTCGATAGTCAAATCAAGTTCCCGCTTTGCATCGTCGAGTTCGCGCTGCTTCTTGAGTAATTCCGCCTGTGCCTTCTGTGCCACGGTTAGTTTGCGGTTGTTCTCTGCCAGAACTTCCTTGAGTCCCTCCACCTCGCGATTCTTCGCCTCGATTTCCGATGCGCTTGCGAGCTTGGCCCTCTTTGTTTCTTCTGCAACAATTCGCGCCCGCTCAGTCTTCAGTTGTTCGGCGACCTGGTCAGCGACCTGTTGGTCGAGTTTTTTCCTTGCTTCGGAAACTTTCTTTTCTTTCTCGCGCAAAGCCTCTTCGCGCCGCTCAAATTCCTTGTCCTTCTGCGAGAGTTTTTTCTCATACTGCCGGCGAGTAGCTTCAAGGAGTGGGGCTGCTAGGGATTCCGTGAGCGGAATTTCGGCTTTGCACTTCGGGCAAGTAATCGTGGGCTCAGCGAATGCGGTCATGTCAGGCTCCAACGAATACGGAAAGTCAAGTTTTTGTTATGGCTTTTGGTCATTCTGAACGGAAGGGGACAGTTGCACTGGCTTGCTTTGTCCCTGTTGGGTCTCCGCGACGAGATCATCCCTTTTTCATCCGGTACAGCGCTGGCGATACGCTCGCAAACAAACCGTCTGCTCCGAGCGATACCGAATATATCATCGGCCGGGAGTAAATCAACTGATACTAGTGAGGCTATGACCTATTGCCAGTTCTTTGAAGAGGGGCGCGGAGGGCTGAAAAGACCGCGGACCGCAACCCCGGCGGTCCGCGCTACCCTTCAGCCTGTTGGCCCGTGCCTTGCACAGTTTCTATTTGACGGCCTAGCGGCCGGCGAGGGTGAGCATCCATGCGCACCCGAGTGTTTCGGTATAGGATTACTGGTTGAACACCGAGCTTTCTATTTGTTTTCGCCGAGGGGTTATGGACATCTACACGCGCAGATCGGCTTTCTTTTGGAGCACGGCGATCGCTGCCCTGAGTGCAACCTTGTGGGCCAATCCGGCTGCCGGTTCGATTCACGTATGGGAGAAGCAGGAGCTCACCTTCACCTCTGCCAGTTCATTCACCAACCCCTACACGGATGTGGTGGTTTGGGTGGACCTCACGGGGCCCCACTTCCGGAAACGCATATTCGGATTCTGGGACGGAGGCCGTACCTTCAAAGTGCGTCTGGTGGCTACCGAGCCCGGCCGCTGGACGTGGAGCAGCGGATCAAATCCGCGGGATGCGGGTTTGGCCGGCCAACAGGGCTCGCTTACGGCGGTAGCGTGGAACGATAAAGAGAATCAAGAGAATCCGTTGCGGCGCGGATTCCTGCGGCCCACGTCGAACGGCCACGCCCTGGAAACCGCAGACGGCACCCCGTTCTTCGTCATTGGCGATACCTGGTATTCGGTGGGAACCAATCGCTTCCGATGGTATGACGATGACCGGGAACGCGCGCTAGGCCCCACCGCCGGGTTCAAAGACTATGTGCGTTTTCGCAAGGCTCAGGGGTACAACTGGGTGAATGTGATTGCGGCATTTCCCAACTGGATGACGGATGACGCTCCCTGGCATGTGGTGATGAACGACCCGGAGAAGACTACGGTCCGTTCGGCGTGGCTCGAGTTCGGCACCGGCAGTGCCAAGAATATGGATAACGAGGGTGGGCGTCCTTTCCAGTTCCCCGGAAAAGTTCCCGGATACCCTAATATGTTTCCCGATGTAGACCGCATCAACCCGGATTATTTCCGTTACCTCGATCGCAAGATCGACTACCTGAACCAACAGGGTTTCGTGCCCTTCATTGAAGTTTCCCGCCGCGACGCGAGCTTGTGTTGGAAAAAGTATTACAAGTGGCCCGATTCCTATGCCCGGTTCATTCAGTATGTCTGGTCGCGGTACCAGGCCAGCAACGTAGTCCTCAGTCCGATTCACCTCGACATCGTCAGCGAAACCGTCGGTCCCCAGGAATACACTAAGGCGATCAACTATGTGATGGACAAGTTTGGGCCGCCACCGTTTGGCACGCTGCTGTCCGCCAATGCCAGTCCCTCCACGCTCGAGAATTGGGGAGAAGATTCCTGGGTTACGTTGCAGCAGACCGGCAACATGCGCGAGCACGATAATTACTGGTATCTTACGGAGATTTTTCATCTGCATCACGCGGAGCCGGCAATCAATGGCGAGCCGTATTATTCCGGATATGTGGACGCTCGCGGGCTGGGCGGAAGCGGCTACCCGTATGGGGCCGCGGGCGGCACGGAAAAGGACGCCCGGTTCGTGCGCTCTTCGATGTATGGCAGCTTTTTATCGGGCGGTCTCGGCGGACATGTTTACGGAGCGGAAGGTATCTGGGGAGCAGATATCGAGCCCGCAGCACCAATCAAGATGTGGGACGCCTTCCAGTGGATATCCGGAGCGCAAATCAAGTACCTGCGCGAATTCGCGTTTTCCATTGGCCGGCGCTACCAGGAACTCGAACCGAACGCCGACCTGGTTTCACCCAACAAGGACCATAACCTGAATGCGTACGAAGGCTGGGCGTATTGTGCCCGCACCCCGGATAAAGAAATCTTTCTGGCCTACTTCGAGAAAGGGGTGCCGCGCGCCCAAATTCGCGGCGCTAAGCTGAGCAGCCGTTACCGGGCACAGTGGTTTGATCCACGCCGTGGCGGCTGGCTTAACGTGGGGACCGGAGTCGTGCGCTCGGATGAAATCGGAGTGATTGAACTGCCTGACTTTCCCGGGGACACCGATTGGGGACTGCGGTTGGTGCACGAGAATGCGCCGCCAACTGCTCTAATGAGCAAACCAGATTGAGCGCTTGCCTCGAGGTCCATTGCCTTGCCGGGCAAAGGGGCCCTTAGCTTTCTGAAAGCACGGGCCCCCGGCCCGATCTAAATCTTACTTGCCGCTACCAGCACGGCTACCGCCCGCGGTAGTTATCGCGATCGCGCGAGTATCCCCCGCCACCGCGTGGGCCGCTCCCCCCCGTCTTGGGCTTCGCTTCGTTCACGTTCAAGGCGCGACCGTCCATCTGTGTACCATTCAACGCCGAAATCGCTTTGGCCGCTTCCTCGTCATTAGTCATCTCCACGAAAGCGAAGCCGCGAGCCCGGCCGGTGTCCCGGTCCGTGATCACATTGACGCGCGTGATCTCACCAAATGGTTCGAAGATAGAGCGTAGTCCGCTTTCTGTAGTTTCAAAACTCATGTTTCCAACAAATACATTCTTCATTCTTTTATTCTCCTGAAATTGCCGCACCGCAAAGGCGGAGCGGACACTGAAGCCAGTCGTCAGCAAATCGCTTCGACGGGGCTATTGGACATTTGATGAAGTCAATTAGGCAGGGAGCAGACAACAACACGATCTCTTCTCACGCAAACGGACAGCGCCAAAGTCTCTTGCAGTATAACACAGCAGGAAAGATAAGTGGGGAATTAATTGTGAGCGTACGGAAACCCTGTGATTTGCACGCGCCTGGCCGCGGGTCCCTCGCGAATTGAAAGAGAGCGGCTTCCGGCTCAGGTTGCAGCTTTAGCTTCGGCCCAGGAGAGCGCAGGGCGTTGACGTTCGCAAGGTCGTCGATGCCGCGCCGCTGTAAAACTCACCTGACCGTAGGGTACTTTCGGTCAGCTTCTTGTAGGAATAGAGTTCCCGCCCGCTACAGCGCCCTCGACCGGCGCTGGTCGAGGGAAGACTAAAAAAGATTGGATCGTAATAGTCCCCGGTGTTGGCCAGCGGGTGGACCTAAAGCCCGAAGATAATTCGAGCTGAAATCCACGCAAAAGAATCCACGCAAAAGAAGATTGAAAAATCCTCCTGCCGGTGCTAACGTGTTCGCAGTTACATAGACTATCTATGCCACGGAGGCAAGCTGATGCACAAGAACGAGATCCCTCCCGGAACCCTCTGCCTGTTGATCCTCAAGGCCCTCTCCCGTCATGGTGAGTTGCACGGCTACGAAATCGCCAACTGGATCGAACAGGTTTCCGAGGAGGTTTTGCAGGTTGAGGAAGGCTCACTCTACCCCGCTCTGCAGCGCATGCTGATCAGAGGTTGGGTAACAGCTAAATGGGGTGTGACGGCGGGGAACCGCCGGGCGCGATATTACCGGCTCACACCGTTAGGCCGGAAACAGCTCGAGGTCGAAGTCTCCCAGTTCGAGCGCGTAGTGCAAGCCATAGCGCGGGCAATTCAGACTGCCTGAGGGGGTGTTGCCATGATTGGGTTTTGCGAAATCGGCAGAAGGCTTTGGACGTTCATTCATCGGAATCAGTTCGATTCCGACTTGCAAGAAGAGATGCGCCTGCACCGCGAGCTGCGGGAGCAGGAAGGGATCGAACGCGGACTTTCGCCGAAGGAAGCCCGCTACGCGGTGCAAAGACGCTTCGGCAATGAGCTGCTTCTTAGGGAGAAGAGCCGCGATATTTGGGGATGGATCTGGCTCGAAAATCTCATCCAAGATGTTCGCCACGGAATGCGGGTGTTGGTCAAGAACCCATGCTTCACGGCGGTCGCTGTGATCACGCTGGCGCTGGGCATCGGCGCGAACACCGCCATCTTCACGCTGCTCCATGGGCTCTTGCTGCGCAGCCTGCCGGTGGCGCAGCCGTCGCGTCTGGCCCGCATAAGTCTGAAGGCCTCTATTCCCCACCAGGGCGTGCGCGACATTGGTCTGATTTGGCAGATGACCCAGCAACTGCGCCGGCAGCAACAGTCCTTCACGGACATCTCCGTGTGGCAGGATGCCCCAGACGTCTACGCTAGAGACAGCGCGGGCACGTTACGGATGTATCCCGCCACGGCCGTGAGTGGGAACGGATTTGAGGTGCTGGGCGTGAAGCCGTACATGGGCCGGATGCTGATCCCTTCTGACGATGTTTCCGGAGGCCCACCACAGGGGTGGCCCGTAGTGCTGAGCTATGGTTTCTGGAACGACCACTTCGGGCGCGATCCGCAGGTGATCGGCAAGCGAATGGAGATTTTGAAGGTTTCGTTTACGGTGGTCGGCGTGGCGCCGAAAGAGTTTGAAGGCGTCCAGGCAGGCGTACCCGCCCAGCTATATTTCCCCATGCATTTCATGGAGGTGCTGTTTGGCGGGTACAAGCTCGACGCGCCGGATTCGTTATGGTTGTGCGACACGATTGGCCGCTTGAAACCGGGCGTCACGCTGGCGCAGGCGAACGCGGAAATCGCCACTTACAAGGACGCGCTGCTCGACCGCTTCATACCGCAGAAATTCCGCGCTGCGCCCTTCGTGCGCATCCTGCGCGACTCCCATTTGCAGGTCACTTCGGCACGCAGCGGTAACCCCTTCGACGATCGGTCGGTCCTGGGGCCTCTTTGGCTTCTTCAGGGGTTGGTGGGCGTGGTGCTTGTACTCTGCTGCGTCAATGTGGGCGGGCTGATGCTGGCCCGAAACTACGAGCGGCGGCATGAGTTCGCTGTGCGCAACGCAGTCGGCGCCGGCAGATGGCGGCTCGTTCGGCAGTATTTGACGGAGAGCTTCCTCATCGCCGCGGCGGGGGCCTTACTGGGCGCGTTTCTGGCTTGGAAGGGAAGCCAGGCCCTACTGGCATACTTCATCAATCCGAACTGGGAGTGGAGGCTTACCGTGCCCGGCGGACCGGACTGTCTTCCTGGCGACAGCTATCCTCGCGGTGTTCACTACCCTGCTGTTCGGGACCGTCCCGGCCTGGCTGGCAGGCCGTAGCAGTCTGGCCATGTTGCTGAAATCCCGCACCTCGGCGGGGCGCCGGCAGATTGCCGGGCGGGCATTTGTTTCTGTTCAAGTCGCCTTGTCCCTGGTGCTGGTGGCCGTGGCGGGCTTGCTATCCGAGAGCCTGATTCGCATGCGCAGCGAGCACCTGGGTTTCGATATAGACCACATCACCTTCACCTGCTCACACTTCGCAGACCTCCCGCAAAAGGGCGACGCCCGGCTCGACCTGTATCAGAAGATGGTGGACCGGCTGAACGAATCTCCCGGCATTCTCTCTGCTGCCATCACTTTTTATACGCCCCTGGGCAACCGCCAACTCAACTCCAGCTTCGAGGCTCTGTCGGAGGGCCCCAGTCCCCCGCAGGACAAGAATATGGCCTGGAATGACGTGGGGCCGGGCTACTTTCGCACCATGCGGCTCCCCATCCTGGCGGGGCGCGAGTTCGAGCCGCGCGACCGCGACCGCAGCCACTGCATCCTGAATCGATCGGCGGCGAATTACCTGTTCCCGCACCAGCCGGCGATCGGCCAGTACGTTCGTAGCACCGACAAGCAACTGTCGCCCGTCGGTTTCACCTGCCAGGTCATCGGCATTGCGGAAGACGCCAGGTACGGAATGCTGCGCGAACTGCCTCCGCGCACCATCTATTTCCCCGTCAATAAGGACAGCCTCCGAATCGGTCTCATGGTGTTCCTGATGCGCTCCGCACATGAGGCTGAAGCCGTCGCCGCCTATCGCAAGACGCTAGCGGAATTCGCCCCCACCACGCCCCTGACGCGCTTTGTCACCCTGCGGCAACAGATGGACGACACCATTGGCTCGCAACGGCTGGTCACCTTGCTGAGCAACTTCTTTGCGGTGCTGGCTCTGTTGTTGAGCGCCATCGGGCTGTACGGGCTGTTGGCTACGAGCGTGGCGCAGCGCACTTCGGAAATCGGCGTCCGCCTGGCGCTGGGGGCGCAACGCGGGGGAGTGGTGCGCATGATCCTTTACGAAGCCTTGCGCCTGGTTGCGGCTGGAATATTGCTGGGCGGGGTCGCGTTGCTGATTGCGGTGCGGTTTGTCCGCGACATGCTCTATGGCATTTCGGCTTTCAATACGGCCACGATGGCCGGCACGGTGCTGCTGCTCGCGGCCGTCGCCTTTATCGCGGCCCTCGTTCCGGCCCGCCGCGCCGCTTCGCTCGACCCCATGGAGGCCTTGCGGTTGGAATAGGTGTCAGGTGCTGGGTGCCAGGTGTCAGAAAGGCCGAACAAACTGCGAGGCCAGGTTCGGCAGAAAGAGCTCCGTGATGGTGCAACCCTTTGGTTAATGGCATCTCTAAAGGAGGCAAGCCGATGCAAAAAGCCGCAACGCCTCTTACTGGCTCGGCGGGAGGGCAGTGCTCTCACTCTTGTCGAGTACCGCACCGATCTTCGAGGGTGATAAGAAGCCTCGAGCAAGCTGCCGAAGAAATTCATCAAGACAACCTGCTCTGCTGCCATACCCCTCTTCTTCCGGCCTTTTGAACAGCCTTGGTCCGACATTCGACTGCTGGGCCAGCAAATGATCGGACGCGATCGCACCGAAGTTGTAGCCTTCGCCGAGCACGTTGAGCCGGTGGCCGCGATGGGCCGTCTTCACCTTGGCGGAGCCTCCATTACGATTCTTGTCCAGGGTGCAGCCTGGATTGGTATCAGCGATTACGAGATTTTCAAAATGCGGACGGACCTCCTTGCGCCATTGCCAAGCGCGGGGCTCCGAGGGGTGAAGACCGTGATGCTCATTGCAGAAAACCAGTTTCAAGGCGTCTCCACAGTTTTCTGGTTTCCCCAAAAAGTCACAGTAAACGTGGCTATGGGCGACTCTGTGTTCCTCATTCGTCACATGTATTCGCATTATCAGCTCTTCATGGCGAAGTCCGTGATCAAGCCAGACGCCGGGGTGCCTGATCCGCATTGATTTGAGACTCGGCCAGCGGAAGTAACCTCTTGCCTGTCCTGCTGAGCCCCCGAGATTAAGGCATAATACCGTGCGCCATCATCGAGGTATCCTATAGCGCTTGGCCTTCGAAGGAGTCTCGTGGACGCAAGACCATTAAAACTCGCGGACGCAGCAAAGTCGAAACTCGACATCGCTGTTCTCGCGATACCCGCCTTGATCAAAGTGATTCTGCATTTGCTGACGTACAAAGGGTTCGGCTTCTTCAGCGATGAGTTCTATTACATTGCCTGCAGCAAGCGGCTTGACTGGGGATACGTGGACCATCCTCCGCTTTCTATTCTGCTGCTGCGCCTGGATCGCTGGTTTTTTGGCGATTCGCTGCTCTCGATCCGGCTGTTGCCGGCGCTCGCCGGCGGGGCGACGGTCCTCCTCACCGGACTGCTGGCCCGGCGACTTGGAGCGGGAAGGTTCGGCCAGTTGCTCGCCCAGGTGTGCGTACTGGTTGCCCCGGCCTATCTGGGCGTCTCTCACATATTCTCGATGAATGCCTTTGACGTGCTTTTCTGGCTCGCCCTCTTCTACATTCTGGTGCTGATCTTGGACGGGGGAAGCCCCAAGCTTTGGCTCGCTTTCGGCCTCGTCGCGGGGCTGGGGTTGGAGAACAAGATCACTGTGCTTTCCCTCGGGCTCGGACTGGTGGTGGGGCTGGTGCTCAGCCGGCAACGACGCCATCTTCTAAGCGGGTGGTTCTGGTTGGGAGGCGCGCTCGCTGGCCTGATCTTTCTGCCCTACGTTCTGTGGCAGATACCGAACGGGTGGCCAACTCTCGAGTTCATGCACAACGCGGCCCTCTACAAGATGGTCAAGCTTTCCTTCCCCGCCTACTTTTCAGGCCAGATCATGCAGATGCATCCCTTCACCTTTCCCGTTTGGCTGGCAGGACTCGGCCTGTTGATCCTTTCCAGGGCGTACCGAAGGTATCAACCTCTCGGCTGGTGTTACCTTGCCGTCCTCGGTCTCTTCGTGGTGACCGGTGGAAAGACCTACTACCTGGCGCCAGCTTACACGATGCTCCTGGCGTTCGGCGCCCTGTGGTTCGAGAAAACGCTCTCCCGCAAGGCCCTGCGGGTGGCGCTTATAACGCTGATCGTTGCCGGCGGACTCGTCACTCTTCCCGTCGCAGTGCCGATCCTTCCCGTGGAGGCGCATATCCGGTACTCGGCGGCCCTCGGATTAAAGCCCGACGCCGGAGGAGAGCGTCATCGCGTAGCCAGGCTGTCCCAGTATTACGCCTCCATGTTTGGCTGGGAGAACCTGGTGGGAGAGGTTGCCCGGGTGTATCGTTCGCTGCCTCCCGAGGATCGCGCCAAGTGCGGCATCTTCGGCATGGATTACCACCAGGCGGGGGCGATCGATTTCCTGGGGAAAAAGTACGGGCTGCCCGATGCTTCATCAGGGCACAACAACTATTGGCTGTGGGGCCCCCGCGGTTCGTGGGAAGTGGGAATCGTCATCAACCGCGGGCCTGACGACCTCGCCCAACTTTTCCAGGAGGTCTCACAGGAAGGTTTCATTCACGACGAAACCGGCTACGTTCAGCCCTCAGAAAACGATCTCGCGGTGTATGTCGTGCGGATGCCGAAAAAGCCCCTTCCGTGGGCTCAGGTCAAGCACTACGACTGAATCGGCGTGTCATCCTCGGATACTCTAGTTTCCTAGGGTGAGTTCTTTCGCGGCGGGTCACGCCCAAGCTCACTCCAACTCCTCTTGGTTCAGTTTTCCGGCTGTGGATTGACGGATGAAATCGGCCCTCAACTTTCCCAATGCTGACAGTCAGATGTCAGTAGCCGCCGCAAACTTCTGATACACCCTGCGTCGTCGCCCACTGACTACCGACGGACTTGCATTCAAATTCCTCGCTTCTGCCGAGGCGCGCGCTGGCAACAATCGCAAGAAGGTCAATGAATGTGGGTCACATCGTTTTTTCACTCCACAAGGCGCGGACAAGCGGCGTTCCAGTAGCCTAGCATCTCCGAATCTTGAATTCCAAACCTATCCAACAGTTTTCAGACTGACTTCCTGTCTCTTGACTTTGTTGCGCGTGCAGCCTATAAGTTTGGCCTCTAGCCTTCTCCCTGTCGTCGGCCGCAGTTAGCGCATCTATTGAGTTCTGCATAATACAGTTACATTCATAGAACCTTCAAAACGGCAACGTACTTTGCTTCCAGCAGCAGGCGACGATGTGGCGACGCCGGCGCAACCGCCGGAGGGCGCTCCGCGTCATGTGCTTCAATTCACCAAGATGGTCAGGACAAAAGTTGCCCATGTGGTGTTCCTTCAACTGCCCCCACAAGTACTCGACCGGGTTGAGTTCGGGAGCGTAAGCGGGCAGCCACTCCTGCTCAATGCGTCGCTGCCCGGCCAAGTAGTCCTGCACCAACCGGCTGCGGTGAGCGGGCAGGCGGTCCCAGAGCAAGATCAATCTCCCTTTCAGGTGCCGCCGCAGGTGAGCCAGGAACTTCACCACCTGCGGCCCCTTGATCGTCCCCTCGTACAATTGAAAGTAGAAGTTCATGAACGTCATCCCCGCGATCACCGCCAGGGTCTCCCAGTTGAAGTGGTACTGCAGCACCGGGGTCTGGCCGCGTGGGCCCAGGTGCGCACCCGATGCGGGCGCTCGCTCAGCCCACTCTCGTCCAGCAGCACGATCGTGGCCTTCAATTTCCGGGCTTTTTTTAATGCGCGGCCAATCCCCGCGCCTCCAGCCTCGGATGCGAGCTTCGTTCCGTTCCTTGGCCCGGCCCACCGGTCGCTGGCAACTCCACTCCATTTGTGCCAACACCCGGCCCACATGGTCGCGATGGTATCGGACGCCGAAGCGACGCTGGATCAGGTCGGCCACACGCTGCGTCGTCCACAGTTCGGTGGTGTACCCCCAAGCCCGCGGCCCCTGGGCCAACTCCTCCTCCAACTGCAGGAGTTGCTCGCCCGTCAGCTTGGCCGGACGTCCGGCGCTTCCCGCTTTCCTCAGCCCGGCCACGCCTTCCCGTTCGAGCTGCGCCCTCCAACGACCGACCGACTGGCGATGTACCCCCACGCGGCGGGCGACCTCGGCGGGCCTCAGGCCGCGCTGGAGCAGGCGGGCCGCCCTCAACCTCCGCTGTTCCAGGGCGGAGAAATCGCGCTTTCCCGAGGATTTGGTTTTCATGCACGCAGAGTAACACAGGATATGGCATTTGTCACTCTATTTTGCAGAATTCAGTAGTGGCGTCGATACGGTCTCATTTATCTCGGCGTCCAGGCCAGCCACAGGAATTACGGGCGTGATCGCCAAATGCCATGAGGCGACTGATGGATTTGGAGCTGATTGGTACCACCTTTTCGACATAATTTCCATCCTCATGACCCGGAAAACGATTTACGAGTCCGGCCCGCGAGAAATTCAGAGAAGCCTTGACAAAGTGTGGGGGAGGTATATCTATGGAACAACTTCGTGCTCGGGGCAAGGCGGTGGTATTGGCGCTGGCCCTCGCCCAGCGTGCAGCGGCACGCGGTGCGACAGCAATCGACCCTTCCACGCCTTCACCTAAAGGCCGCGCTCTCACCATCTCTGCTTTACCTATCAATTTCGAGCCCAACCGCGGCCAGACTCCGGCGCCCGCCCGGTTCGTAGCGCGGACTGGGTCTGTGGAGATCGACTTGAATGCGCAGGGTTTCGATTTGTGGCTCGCGGGAGAAGAGGGTAAACGCGCCGGCGTCAACGTCAACTTCCTCGGCGCGCGAAGCGATGCCAACCTCAACGCCTCGGATGAACAAGCGAGCCAGACAAATTACCTGCTGGGCCGGGACCCTTCCCGCTGGCGAACGCACATCCCGAACTTTCGACGCGTTGCTTATAGGGACCTTTATTCCGGCATTGATGCCGTTTTCTATGGAAATGGCCAGAAACTCGAGCACGACTTCATTGTGGCGCCCGGGGCGGACTATCGTCTTATTCGATTGCGTTTGACCGGCGCTCGCCAGGCCTCAGTTGACGCGGACGGCAATTTGCGGTTGGTCCTGCCGGATGGAGAATTGTCGTTTCACAGGCCGGTTGTATATCAGAACATTGCCGGTGAAAGACGAGTCAGAAAAGGGTCGTTCGTCACCTTCGGCAGCGATGAGATCGGATTTGAGGTTGGGGACTACGACCACTCTCAACCCTTATTCATCGACCCTGTCTTAAGCTATTCCACCTACCTCGCCAATCTGAATATCTATGTGAACGCCATGGCAGCAGACGCGGCGGGAAACACGTATGTGGTCGGACAGACGGGGGATGCAACTTACCCCGTAACGCCAGGAGCCTTCCAAGCAACATGCCCGGCTTGCGCAGCGAACGCGTACGAAGTTTTCGTTACCAAGCTCAATCCCAGCGGTTCGGCGCAGGTGTTTTCTACATTCCTCGGCGGCAGCAGATACAACCAGCCTTCGGGGTTCGCGGTCAACCGACAGGGAAATACCGTGGTTGTAGGATGGACGGAATCAGAAGATTTTCCGCTGAAGAACCCGATCTCGAACGGTACATTTAATCCCGGCAATAACGGCACTTTCGGGTTTGTCAGTTCATTATCTCCCGACGGATCCTCGCTGAACTACTCCAGCCTCCTGGGGGGCGTCGGCGAGCAAGGTAGTGCTACAACCTACACGAGCGCCGTTGCCCTGGACGCTTCGGGAAACGCCTATATCTCGGGTACAACGGATTCGCAGTTCTATCCCGTCACTGCAGGCGCCTTGAATTCCGGCACACCTGCCTACCCCGAGAACATTGTTTGCGTCAGTAAGTTCTCTTCCACGGGAAGCTTGGTCTACAGCGGCTTGTTGGGAGACGAGAGCATTCAAGGTGGAGGAGAAGGGCCCACCGGCGTGATGGGAATCAAAGTGGACGCCTCGGGGAACGCTTACATCGCCGGCGATTCCGGAAGCCTATGGCCGACGACCACCGGCGCCTACCAGCCGCAGTTCCCCGCATCGACCTCCAACACCAACAAAGCTCCGTTCGTGACAGAAATTTCCGCGGACGGTTCGACTCTACTCTATTCCACCTTTCTCGGGGTCGACGCATCGGTATCCGGCCTCGCCTTGGACAGCAAGGGTGACGCCTTTGTGGCAGGTTACTATGCTCCCAGCACCTTTCCAACCACACCCAACGCTTATGAGCCAACGCTATCCCCGGGACAGACGGCATCGTATTTCAGCGAGCTGAACCCGTCTGGATCGGCACTGCTCTACTCCACGTTCTTCTCGAGTGCAGAATCCATTGAAGGAATTGCCCTCGATGCATCGCAAGACATTTGGCTGGCTGGTGGCACTGGAGACGCGCAGTTTCCCCTTGTCAATCCCTTACAGAGTACGCCGCCGCAGGGGTACAGCACGAATCGGGTGGGTTTTCTTTCCGAGTTCGACCCGACAGGCACGTCCCTTCTTTTTTCGACTTATTTTGGCCCGCAGGACACTAATACAAATATTGCCGGACTGGGGCTAGACGCCAGCGGAAACGTATACATTGCGGGTACCACAGGGAATGACCTCTACACTACGCCAGGAGTGTACCTCGGAACACTTACGCCTTCGGCGCAGGATAGTGGAGGCACCTTTGGTTTCGTAGCGGCCATCAACCCCACAGTTCCATCGCCTGCCCTTTGTATTCCATACCCGGTAAACCTTGGTATTAACTTTGGTTATATTCGAACTGGCACAACGATTTCGCAGACGGTTACCGTGCAGAATTGTGGAACACAGTCGCTCGCGATCAGCAGCGTTACAAGTTCATCGCCGGCATATACGATACCGGCAGCCTCGAACACGTGCTCGAGCAGTGTAGCTCCAGGAGGTTCTTGCACGCTCTCAGTATCGTTTGCGCCAACCCAGGTGCAATCGTATCCCGCAATTCTCAGCCTGGCCTCCAACGCTCCCATACCTACATCCCTGACGTTGCAAGGGAACGGGGCAGTTCCCGTGATAGCTGTGGCCGGCAGCAGTGTGACATTCCCGCCCACCTTGGTGTGGACACTTAGCCCCACAGTTGCGCTGACTGTGGGGAACGGTGGGATGGCGCCGTTGATTGTGAACGTCGCGGCAACCACCATCAGCCCACAATTTGCCTTTACCACGTCTGGGTGCAGCAGCCCCATTTATAGTTGGACATCGTGCGTGTTTACCCTGACGTTCAATCCGGTATCGACCGGTAATATTTCCGGTACGCTCACCATTGCTTCCAATGACCCCGCAACGCCGATTTATACCGTCAACCTCTCCGGCCAAGGTCTCGCGACCTACCCACTGCCGACCATCACCAACATCAGTCCTCAAACGGCTGTCGTCGGCGGCACGGGGATTGTGCTGTCCGTGTACGGGCAGAATTTCTTCCCTAACTCGGTCATTACGGTGAACGGTGAGGCCCTCGCCACGACATACCAGGACAGCACGTTCCTCTACACTACCCTCGATCCCGCACTTCTCACGTCGATGGCGGAACTTCCGGTGACGGTGACGAACCCCGCTCCGGGGGGAGGAACCAGTGCGCCCCTACTGCTGACGACGTACGTCGCGATTCCGATGCAGATATCGGCGATGGTCTACGAGCCGTACAGCCGGCTCATCTTCGCCTCTATTCCTTCCAGCGCCACTTCGAATCCAAATACAGTTGTTGCGATCAATCCGCAGACGGGCGCCGTGGAGGCAACGATCTCCGTCGGCACGAACCCGGGTGCGCTGGCTGTCTCCGACGATGGCCAGTATCTTTACCTGGCCGCCAACGGACAAAACGCAATACAACGCATCAATCTCACCACCCTAGCCGTTGAGAGGACCTTCGCGCTGCCCGTCGGCTCAATAGGGGGGAATCTCCAAGCCCAGGAGTTGTCGGTTGTTCCTGGTTCCCCTCAAATGGTCGTGGCGGTGCTGATAGCGCCGAATGCAAGCCCCGATGAAGAGGGAATTGCGGCGTTCAATGATTCGGGCCTGATCAATTGGCTACCCGGATTTGGTGCCTTTTCGGGGGAGGTCGTGGTAGATAGTTTCGCCTTCGCAGGCACACCACCCGTGATTTACGCATTGCCCGAAAACACATCATGTGGAGGGATTTTCACGGAACTTACAGTGAATAGTTCTGGAATTCAATGCGCCCAAGTTGCGTCCCCGCCTGATGGGACACCCTCGTTAAGCGGCAATTTGGTGGTCTCCGATGGCGCCCTGCTCTACACGAACGGTGGCCAGATATGGGATCCTTCTGCGCAGTCGCTGCTCGGAACGTACAGCCCCGCACCCACGTTCACTCAAGCTGTTATTCCCGACGATTCGGTGGGCCGTACTTTCTTCCTGAGTGTTTTCGGTCCCTGCTCTGGTGACATCGGCGGAGTTTGCGCGTATGACCAGAGCAGCCTCAATCAGACGGGATCGTTGGCATTCCCGGCCGTTTCCGGCGCGGATCTCGCGGGATTGCTACGGTGGGGCAACAACGGATTCGTTATGATTATGAAAAGTTGGGATGGCACGCCCTCGGGCAACCAGTTCATTACGCTCCGAAGCAGCAGTCTCACTCTCCCTTCGAGCGGAACCAATCCCGCACCACAACTCAGCGCATTAAGCACCCCCATGATCACTCCGGGCGGTCCGAACCTCTTACTCGGCGTGACTGGCGGCAACTTCGTGCGGGGCGCCGAGGTGAACTGGAACGGGACGCCGCGAACTACGACTTACCAGAGCGCTACGCAACTGACCGCCTACATTTCACAAGCGGATATCGCCAGCGCAGGGACGGCGCAGGTTACGGTCGTGAACCCGGCCCCCGGGGGTGGCGCATCATCGCCACTGACCGCGTTCATCGCCGCTCCGACCCAGCTTTCAATAAATCCCACCACACTTTCGTTTGCTTCACAGCTTGTGGGCGCGAGCAGCGCGCCGAGCACGGTAACCATCACCAACACCGGCACGGCCAACCTGCTCGTCGGGGCCATCGCGATTGGCGGGACGAACGGGAGCGATTTTTCGAAGACAGCCGATTCTTGTTCATCGGCAACGGTGAATCCTAATGCGTCGTGCACAGTAGGGGTGACCTTCACACCCTCGGCCATGGGAAACCGAACGGCAGTGCTGTCGATCGCTGACAATGGAACGGGGAGCGTGCAGACGGTTGGCTTAAGCGGAACGGGGGCGGCGCCCTCGGCTAGCGCCTCGCCGGCCAATTTGACTTTTACAGGGCAGCTTGTCGGCACCACATCCGATGCCCAATTGGTGACCCTTAACAATAGCGGTAACATGGCGCTCGCCGTAAGCAAGGTTGCCGTGAGCGGCGACTTCAACCAGACCAACAATTGCGGCTCGAGCGTTGCCGCAGGTGGCACTTGCACTATCAACATCACCTTCGCACCCAAATCGGGAGGAAGTGTTACCGGGTCATTGACCATCACGGACAATAACAATGGCACTGCGGGTAGTACGCAATCCATAACCCTGAGCGGAACGGGAATGGATTTTAGCGTCGCGGCCGCCTCCGGTTCAAGCACAACAGCTTCTGTGACGCCGGGCCAGGCCGCCACTTACAAACTGGCGCTCGGCGGGCTGGGAGGATTGAGCGAAGCGATTAATTTCACCTGCACGGGAGCCCCCTCCGAGGCTACTTGCTCGATCTCTCCGAACCCCGCAACGCCGGGTACCAGCGCCACGAACATCACAGTCTCGGTAACCACCACCGCCACTTCCACCCTCCTGCCAAGAGCTCTGCCTCCCTCCTTCCCGACCTTCCCTGCACCGAGAGGCATGCTGTTGCTCATTTTCTTCTTGCTGTGCGTGGCAACGGTAACGATTGCACGGGCACGAGTCGGGTCCACTCGAAGGTCCGCACCCTTGCTAATCCTCGCGGCGGGCTTACTGCTGACCCTGCTGATTGCCGGGTGTGGCGGAGGTGGAGGTAGCACTCCGAACAACGCCGGCACGCCGGCTGGAAACTACACGTTAACCGTTACAGGTACCACCGGCTCAGGTGCGGCTGCCTTGAGCCACAGCGTGACTGTCACGCTGAACGTGAGTTAACGGCAACTGCCGAGAGCACGTGAAAGACAATACATTTCGCCCAGGGGTGATCCAATGTTGTGCCATCGAAGCCATTGCATCTTCACGTTGTTCTTTCGAGCAGGTCTTTCTCTACTCACCGTCATCTTGCTGATCTCGATCGCCAGCGCCCAGACTACCCAGAACAATCTCCTCGTTGTGCCACCGAGTTATCCCGCAGGCTCCAACCCTTATTCCGTGGTGCTGGGGGATTTCAATGGCGATGGCATACTCGACGCCGCGGTAACCAATATCCCGCCAGGGGGCGCGACGGGTGGTACGGTCAGCATCCTGCTCGGAGCGGGTGGGGGCGTCTTCAAGTCACCCACCACCTATGCTACAGACTCGCTATCTGAATCGATCGCTGCCGCGGACTTCAATGGCGACGGCAAATTGGACCTGGTGGTGGCGAATTCGGGATTGAGCGGCCCTGCGGACATCAGTGTGCTGTTCGGAAATGGCGACGGGACCTTTCAAGCTCCCGTCAGTTATACGAACGGCGCTCGACCGGTCAACCTGGTCGTGTGCGACATTAACGGCGACGGCAAGCCCGACGTGATCGCGGTTAATAACAACGCCAATTACCTTACCATCCTGTTAAACAAAGGAAACGGCTTATTTCAAGTGAATAGCGTTTCACTGCCGTTTACCGCGGGCACTGTGGCTGTTGGAGACGTGAACGGTGACGGAAAATTGGATTTGGTACTGAGGGGCGGATCGAACGGCGACACCTTCTTCTCTGGTTTCGCCGTGCTGTTGGGCAATGGCGACGGCACGTTTCAATCTCCCAAAATCTCCGGGGTAGGCGAGGGGGCGACACTCACCCTTTCTGACCTCAATGGCGACGGCAGGCTCGATATTGTTGCCACCAACTACGCAATTGTTGGGATTTTGCTTGGGAATGGGGATGGCACGTTTCAGACCGAAACTGATTACGCCGTCACAGGAGCCTCGTTTGCTTCGGTTGGCGACCTGAATGGTGATGGCAAGCCGGACTTGGTGGTGACTTGTCAAACGAACTCCACTGCCATTTTGATAGGCAACGGTGACGGGACCTTCCAAGCCCCGGTGGTTTACGCGAGCGGTCAGAACACCTCGGTTATCGCTGATCTTAACGGCGACGGCAAGCTGGATATCGTCAGTCCCGGAAACGGAGGACTCCAGGTGTTTATGGGCAGAGGAGACGGTACGTTTCCTGCGCCTGTTATGTATGAATCGACTCAACAAGTCTCCGCAGTGACCGTCGGCGATTTCAACGGTGATGGCAAGCTGGATTTTGCCACTGCAAACTCCACCGCCGACACCTTGGACGTTTTTCTCGGCAACGGTGATGGCACTTTTCCTGCATCGCCAATGAAATATCCGTCTGGACCGACGCCTGTGGCGATCAAAACAGGCGATTTCAATGGTGATGGCATTCCGGACTTGGTGGCCGTGAACCAATATACGAACAGCGTGAGCGTCTTCCTGGGGAATGGAGATGGCTCATTCCAGCCTGCGGTTACTTACGCGACCGGCAGTTCTCCCACCTCCATTTCGATCGGCGATTTTAACGGCGATGGAATTGCGGACCTGGCAGTAGCAGATGACATCGGGGGCGGTTTGAGTATCCTCATCGGTAATGGAGATGGCACCTTTCAACCTGCCTCGAACCTGAACGCAGGTGGGTACACGACGGCTATTGTGGCAGGCGACTTCAACGGAGACGGAAAGCTGGATGTGGCTCTTTTGCAGAATGGTGACAACATCGAGGTTCTCCTCGGTAACGGCGACGGAACTTTTCAGACGGGGGCTGTGTATGCAGTCGCCAGCTACCCCTGGGGGTTGACCACCGCGGATCTTAACGGTGACGGCAGCCTCGACCTGATAGTCCCAAACAACGGCGGTGTATCGGTTCTGTTGAACAATGGGAATGGGACTTTCCAGTCCCCGGTAACTTACGGAGGCGGTTTCTCGGCGACCAGTGTGGTTGTAAGTGACTTCGATGGCGACGGGGTTCCGGACATCGCGGCGCTAAGCAACGCGCCGAGTATTCTGTATTTCATGTTTGGCAACGGCGACGGGACTTTTCAGGCGCCCCAGAGTGGGTACGCGGCAGTAGGAAGTTTGCTTGCCTCGGGTGACTTCCGGGATACCGGTGTTACGGATTTACTCGTGGGCGGGACTGGGGCAATCGTTTATTTGAACGCGCACGCGCAGGCCGCCGGCTTATCCGCGAGGACTTTGACCTTCGGCAGCCAAGTCGTGGGCTCGAGCAGCGCTCCGCAAACCGTAACCCTGACGAATACCGGCAGCGGTCCGTTCACGGCTACCGGGATTTCCACCACTCCCGATTTTACCGCCTCCGGGTCTTGTGCTTCTGTGGCGGTGGGTGGAACCTGCACCCTCAGCGTGGAATTTCATCCTGTGGCGCCGCTTGCGCGCAAGGGAAGCCTCACCATTGGTGAGAACAAGTCTTGCGGGGTACCAATCGGTGGCGCTGACCGGCATAGGTATCGGCCCCATCGGAATACTCGGAACGGCGCGAGTGAACTTTGCCAATGGAATCCTCGGCACGCCGAGCGCCCCCGTCCCAGTGACCCTGACCAATGCCGGCAACGCTGTCCTGGAAATTGCTGGAGTGTCCATCTCCGGCGACTTCGCGCAGACGAACACCTGCGGCACTTCGCTGGCTGCGGGAGCAAATTGCACGATCAGCGTCACATTTACTGCCACCGTGGCGGGAAGCCGCACTGGGATTCTCACGATCACTGACAACAACAACGGCATCGAAGGAAGCACCCAGACCGTCAGCCTTGCGGGGACGGCCACGGGCGCTTCGCTCACTGTATCCCCAAGCAGTTTGACCTTCAGCAGCGTACCTTTGGGAACTACGAGCGCTCCGCAAACCGTCACGCTGTCCAACACGGGCAGCTGGCCGCTTTCCGTCTCGAACGTCGCTGTAACGGGCGACTTCGCCGAGACGAATACTTGCAGCGCGCCCATCCCCGGGAATGGGACTTGCACCATCAGCGTCACCTACACCCCGTCGGGAGCGAACACCAGCAATGGAACGCTGACCATTCAGAGCTATGCCTCGAACAGTCCAAACGTGGTTACATTGACGGGAACTGAAGTTGCCCCGTACTTTGCGGTCGATACACCGACAGTCTACTTTGGCAACGAGCTCGTGGGAGTTCCCAGCGGGCCTTACACCGTCAACGTCACGAACCTCGGCAACCTTCCTTTAGTTATATCGAGCATTACAGCGAGCGCCAATTTCAGCCAAACGAACACCTGCTCAGCTCCAATGGCGCTCTTAGCAAGTTGCCAGGTCAATGTCACCTTCACACCGAGTGCCGTCGGCCAAACTACAGGAACATTGAGCTTCACTTCCAACGCGCCGCAGGCCCAGGTGGTCAATCTCAACGGCACGGGCACTAACAGCTATTCACAGCCTTATGTCTATCAAATCACCCCTCCCGAAGCCACGGCGGGAGCCTCGGCATTCAACTTGACCGTGACGGGTGATGAATTCGGCCCTGCCTCAGTTGTGAACTGGAACGGCAAACCCAAAGCCACCACCTTCGTCAACGGAGGGCAGGTCACTGCATCCATTCTGGCCTCTGACCTCGCAACGCCGGGTACGCCCATAGTGAACGTTGTGAATCCCTCTCCCGGAGGCGCTGCGCAATATCCCATGGCGTTTGACGTGATCAGCCCCAATCCCAGCCTGACCTTCAAACAGACGGATTACCAGGTGGGAAATGACCCGCTGACCTTTGCGATGGGCGACTTCAACGGGGACGGGAAGGAAGACCTAGCTGTGGCCAACTACTCCGGCGGCACGGTGTCGGTACTGCTAGGAAAAGGAGACGGCACTTTCCAGGCACAAGTGGCCTATTCCGTCGGCACAGGTTACGGTCGGGCGCCCATCGCCCTGGTAACAGGCGATTTCAACGGCGATGGCAAGCTGGATCTTGCAGTTGCCATCTCAGGGTGCCCGCCAAAGGGGGGCGAATGCGGAACCGGGAGCCTCTCCATCCTGCTGGGGAATGGCGACGGGACGTTCGCGCAGCCTATCGAGACCAGCGCCAACACTATTCTCGAGTCCCTTGCGGCCGGCGACTTTAACGGCGATGGAAAGATGGATCTTGCCGTCGGAACATCTCCCTTCTCTAGTGGACAACTGACCATCTACCTGGGCAACGGCGACGGAACGTTTCAAGCATTGGCCACTTATACAGTCGGGCAGGATTCTTCGCAGGGGCCGGGGTCGATCGTGGTCGCAGATTTTAACGGCGATGGCAAACCCGACCTGGCCACGTCGAACGGATGGGGGTCAAACTCTGTTTCGATCTTGCTCGGCAATGGCGATGGCACGTTTCAAACTCAAGTCCAATACCCGACCGGCTCGGAGCCGTACGCCCTCGCTACGGCCGATATCAACGGCGACGGCAAGCCCGATCTGGTGGTTGCCAACTCCGACCCCGCGGTCAACACCGTTTCCGTCCTGCTTGGAAACGGCGACGGAACGTTCAAGACGGAGGTCGAATACCCCACCGGAGTGGGCGCCAACTCGGTCGCCGTCGGAGATTTCAACGGCGACAAGAAATTGGACTTGGCCGTGGCGGATTACAACAGTAACACCGTCTCCATTCTTCTTGGAAACGGTGACGGAACCTTCCAGGCCAACATGGATTATGTGGTGGGAGGGTCCCCCGATTTGATCGTGGCCTACGACTTTAACGGTGACGGCAAGCTCGACTTGGCAGTGACGAACAGCAGCGCGAACGCAGTCTCAGTCCTGCTCCAGCCTGCACCTGAAGCCGCGATTACGCCCCCCACTCTGACCTTCACGGGCCAGCTTGTGGGCTCGACCTCGAGCGCGCAGCCGGTGACGCTCACGAACTCTGGCAGCGCGGCCATGACGATCTCCAGTATTGCCGCGACCGGCGATTTCACCAAATCCAGCGAGTGCGGCGCCAGCCTGGCAGCCGGGGCCAACTGCACGATCAGCGTCACGTTCAACCCCACGGCGTCGGGAACTCGCGCCGGAATGCTTACCATCGTGGATAGCGCTCCTGGGAGTCCGCACAACGTGAGTCTGACGGGCACGGGGCAGGATTTCAGCCTCGGGATGGCTTCGGGATCTTCTTCTACGGCCACGGTGACGCCTGGGCAGACGGCAACCTATTCACTCGCTTTCGCCGGGCTGGGCGGACTCGACCAATCGGTAAGCTTCTCCTGCTCGGGCGCCCCTTCGGAAGCCACCTGCACGGTTAGCCCCTCTTCCGCCACGCCCACTTCTTCTGGTTCAGTTGCGATTACTGTGCGCGTCGCGACGACTGCGCCGTCCTTCGCTGTGCCGCGGGCGCTACGTTTGCCACCGGCGGCGCCTATCGGACCTCTCGGTGTTCTCGCGCGGGCGAACAGAACGCCGCTCGAGATCCTGCTTATCGGAGTGTTAGCAACGCTTTTACTCGGTGTGGCGCGGAAACACCAGAGCCCGCGGCGGAACCCGTTCTACTCTCGTCTCGTGATTGCCGCGTTCGCAGCTTTGACTCTGCTGCTGTTTTCGTGCGGTGGAGGGAGTGGGGCCAATACGAACCCGGGAACACCAGCCGGGACCACCACCCTTACCGTTACGGGAACAGTTTCTGGGTCAACGACGATGAAACACAACGTCACCTTGACGCTGAAGGTCGATTAGGCGCCTAAATCGTCTGGCCGGGCGCAACATATTTGTTCCTGCGAGGGCCCATCAAGCTGCCCGAGCCGGAGCCTGGTTATCTTTGTCGAGGGCTTACAGCGGATCGCGGTCGAAAAGGTGACGCAAGTCGAGCCCTCCATGATCGGCGGA
Source organism: uncultured Acidobacteriota bacterium (assembly GCA_963770415.1). Taxonomy (GTDB): domain Bacteria; phylum Acidobacteriota; class Terriglobia; order UBA7540; family UBA7540; genus CAVROP01. The sequence goes on along the minus strand of CAVYPU010000023.1, from coordinate 98,282 downwards.
CCTCGGGCACAGTCGCTTCCCAGGGCTTAAGGCATCTTGCCGGTGTAGTTGCGAATTCGCCCCTTACTTTCCCCTTGACATTCTACCTGAAGGGGAGTAGCTTCCCCTAGTATGTCTACCAAAGAGCAACGAGAGCGTACCGAATTGCTCCAGGGGACGTTGGACCTATTGATTCTCCGCACGCTGCTGCTGAGTCCCGCGCACGGCCACGCCATCGCCAAGGCGATTGAGATGAGATCGGAAGACGTGCTTCAAGTCGAGCAGGGGTCGCTGTACCCCGCGCTTCACCGGCTCATCAAGCGGGGCTGGATTTCAGTTCAGGACGGCACCTCGGAGAATAACCGCCGGGCCAAGTTCTACCGCCTCACGGCCAGGGGACGACGCCAACTGGCAGTCGAAACCAGCAAGTGGGATAAGCTGGCGGGAGCCATCGCGCGGATTCTCATGCCCGCGGAAGGGGAGGGTGAATCATGAGCCGCCGCAAGCGCATGATGGAGGACCTCGACCAGGATATTCGCGACTTCATCAAGCGCGAAACTCAGGACAACATCGAGCGTGGCATGCCGCCGGAAGAAGCGCGTTATGCGGCGCTGCGCAAGTTCGGCAACGTGACACGGGTCAAGGAGGACACGTGGGAAGTATGGAGCTTCGTTTGGCTTGAACAACTCTGGCAGGATGTTCGCTTCGGCATCCGCATGCTGGGCAAGAACCCGGCCTTTACGGCGGTCGCCTTGCTCACCCTGGCCCTCGGCATCGGCGCGACCACAGCGATATTCAGCTTGCTCCACGGCGCCCTCCTCGAGCCTCTCCCGATCCAGCGCCCTCAAGAGTTGGTGCAGCTCACGTGGCTTCAGCGCGGTAATCAAGGGACGACCTTCAATTGGCCGGAATACCGTCCGCTGATCGAGCCTCAGCCGGCGCTTGACGGGCTGTTTGCCTACTTGAACCGAGAGGCGACGGTGCGCCTCGGCGGGGCCTCAGAGCGCGTGCGCGTGCAGCAGGTTTCCGGGGCTTACTACTCAACGCTGGGTCTCCAAGCGCTCGTGGGGCGAACCCTCGGGGCCGAAGATGACCGGCCGGGGGCGGCAGGCGCAGCGGTGATCAGCTACGCGTATTGGCAGCGCCGCTTCGCGCTCGATCCTTCGATCCAGGGCAGGACGGTCTATGTCGAGGCCACGCCGCTCACAATCGTAGGAGTGACTCCGGCTCGTTTCCACGGTCTCGACCGGCTCTCTCCACCGGACATTACTTGTGCACTCAACGCAGTCCCGTTGCCAGGTGGCTCATCGTACTACGTCTATATCTTTAGCAGGCTAACGCCTGCCGTTTCGTTCGAAGCAGCGCGAGCGCGCGTCGAGGCTCGCTTCCACGCGCTGCTCGAAGGGGACTTGAAAAGTGAACGCGGCTGGATGGGCGACGTTAAGCTGGATGCGCTTCCCGCTGCGACAGGAGAACACGGCGTGAGCTGGGAGCTGGGGTCTCCACTGGGCGTGCTCAGCATTTTGGCCGGCATCGCCCTGCTTATCTGTTGCACCAACCTGGCGAGCCTGCTGCTGGCGCGGGCCAGCGCACGGTCGCGGGAAATAGCCGTGCGGCTGGCCCTAGGAGGAACCCGGCGGCGCGTCGTTCGGCAATTGCTCACGGAGAGCCTGATGTTGGGAACGGGCGGTGGATGCCTGGGCCTGATCGTGGGTTTTTGGGTTCATCACTTGCTCATTGCATTGCTAGAGATTAACAGTTCCGAGACCGTCCAGTTCCGCCTCCACCTGCCGCTGCTGGCATTCACAGCCGGCGTTTCGGTACTCACGAGTATTGTTTTCGGGCTCGTGCCGACGCTGCGGATCACGCGCTCAGGCCTCCAAACAGCCATGCGATGCGAGGAACCGCCGGCCACTCGGCTCTCGCTTGGCCCCACGCGTGCTTTTCTCGTCGTGCAGGTTGCCGCCTCGGTATTGCTGCTTATGGGCGCTACGCTATTTCTCCGCACCCTGCGCAACCTCGTAACAGTGGATGCCGGTTTCGACCGTGACCATCTCTTGCTGATGACCATCGATCCGCGTGAGACGCGGTTTCAGAGCGACCGCGTCACCGGACTTTTGAACGAGATCATGGAGCGAGTTCCCGCCCTGCCCGGAGTGCGCTCGGCTGCTCTTGCCTACATCCCGTTGTTCGGCGAGTCCGCAAGGAAGAACGTCTGGGTGCAAGGGGGCGGGGGGAACGGCAACAGTACGGTCAGCTTCAACATCGTGGGGCCAGACTTTTTCGCCACCAGCGGGATCCCGCTTCTGATGGGGCGAGAGTTCTCCGCGGGCGACCGCGCCGGCGCCCCGCTGGTCGCGATTGTCAACGAGGCCTTCGCTCGCGAACACTTTGCGGGGCGGAATCCTCTCGGCCAGCGCTTCGGCGATGAGGGGCCGAACTCGGCGGGCAAGTACGAGATCATCGGCGTTGTGAAAGACGCCAGGTACACCCGCCTGCGCTTTCCTCCCACACCGGCCATCTTCCAATCGCTATGGCAATTCAGCCGGTACCCGCCGTTCGTGCTTCACGTGCAGGTTCGGGGGGACCCGCAAGCGATGGTGGAAAGTGTTCGTCGCCGGATTCCAAGGGATTGATCCAGGATTGGTGGTCTACAACGTCCGCACGATCACAGAGCAGATCAACGGAACGCTGCACTTGGAACGCACCTTCGCGACGCTGTGCGCCTTGTTCGGAGCCCTCGCGTTGGCCTTGTGCTGTGTGGGCCTTTACGGTGTCACGTCCTATTTCGTGACGCGGCGCACTAAAGAAATCGGGATACGAACGGCGCTCGGGGCAAGCCGCGGCGAGGTGGTTTGGTTCTTCTTGCGCGAAGCGCTAATGCTCGTGGGCGTCGGCGCGATAATAGGGACGCCCACTGCCTTAATCTGCATGAGACTCTTCAGAAGCCTCCTGTTCGGGCTGACCCCGTCGGACCCGGGCTCGTTGCTGATCGCTCTCCTCATGTTGACGGGTGTGGCCGCGATTGCATGTTTGCTTCCGGCGTGCCGCGCAGCCAGAGTCGATCCCATGGTTGCACTGAGATATGAGTAGCCCACCGGTAAGCGTCCGAACTGAAGCTGCCACAAACTTCAGCGACGCCAGAATCGATTATGCGACAGGTTGTGACTAAGTTGTTTTCAGCGTGCGTGTAAGTGGTCGATTTTATGGTGCCGCGGGACGGAGTTGAACCGCCGACGCCAGCCTTTTCAGGGCTGCGCTCTACCACCTGAGCTACCGCGGCACGTTGTTCCTATTCTGGGGCTGATTCAAATTCCTGTCAAGAAATCGGTTTGATTTTCGGCGCGCGCCGAAGCACTGCGGGCGTCTTGCCGGCTGTGGAGCGGGCATTTTGCCTGCAGAGTAGTGTCAACCACGTTTGGAGTTTCGCGTGGCTGGACGAGATTTCCCCCAGCGGGAGCGGGACTTCCGCGCTGCCAACTCCTCGCCTAACGCACCGACTCATCCACTTCGCGCAGCCATTCGGGCGGCTTGAGGACCTCGCGCGGCTTCGAGCCGTCGGGGGCGCTGACGATGCCATCCTGTTGCATCATGTCGATGAGCCGGGCGGCGCGCCCGTAGCCGAGGCGCAGACGGCGCTGCAGAAGGGAAGTGGAGGCCTTGCCGGACTCGACCACGACGCGCACTGCGTCGTCGTAAACGGCGTCGAGTTCCGCCGCATCTTCCTCTTCTTCGCCCGCCTCTTCTTCGCGCTCGCGGTCTTTCACCGGCTTCAGGAACTCCTCGTTGTACTGCGGCTGCGACTGCGCCTTCCACCAATCGACGACCTTGCTGATTTCCTGCTCGGTCACGAACGGCCCGTGCAGCCGTTGCAGGCGGGAGCTGGCGGGTGGCAGGAAGAGCATGTCGCCGCGGCCGAGCAGGGCCTCCGCGCCGTTGGCGTCGAGAATGGTCCGCGAGTCCACCTTCGAGGCCACGCGGAACGAGATGCGCGCCGGCAGGTTCGCCTTGATCAGCCCGGTGATGACGTCCACCGAGGGCCGCTGCGTGGCGAGAATCAAGTGGATGCCCACGGCGCGGGCCATCTGCGCCAGGCGCGTGATCGATTCTTCGACGCCCTGCGGCTCCACCATCATCAGATCGGCCAGTTCGTCGATGACGATCACGATGTAGGGCAGCGGCTGCTCGGGCTTTGCCGTTCGTTGTCAAACAAGTTCATGGTCGATTCAGGCGCGAAGCATTTTGTTGTACTGCTCGATGTTGCGCACGCCGTGCTCGGCCAGTTTCTTCAAGCGTTCTTCCATCTCGAAGGTGGCGCGGCGAAGCACGTTGGCGGCCTGCTTGGGTTCGGTGACGATGGGCGTCATCAGGTGCGGCGTGCCCTCGTAGAGCCCCAGCTCCAGGCGCTTGGGATCGATCATGATCAGCTTCACTTCGTTCGGGTTCGACTTGTACAAAATGGACAAGATCATGGAATTGAGCGACACGCTCTTGCCCGAGCCGGTCGAACCCGCGATCAGCAGGTGCGGCATTTGAGTGAGGTCCGCGATCTTGATCTTTCCGGTGATGATTTTGCCCAGGCAGAGTGACAACTTCGAGGGCGACGTCACAAACTCCGCGGACTCGATTCCTTCGCGCAACTGGATGATCTCGCGGTGCAGGTTCGGCACTTCAATGCCCACCGTTGACTTGCCCGGCATGCGGTCGATGAGGATGGACTCCGCCTTCATCGCCAGGCACAGGTCATCCACCAGATTGGTAATGCGGCTGTACTTGATACCGGCCTCAGGCTTGAACTCGTAAGTTGTGACGACCGGCCCGGGATGAATCTGCGTAATGGTTCCGGTAACTCCGAACTCGCCGAACTTCGCCGTCAGGCGGGCGGCGCGATCTTTCAGCTCGTCCTCGTCGATGCCTTCCGTTTCATCGGGCGGGCGCAGCAGAGCAGGGCTGGGGAGCTTGTAGGCGTGCGACGCCGCGGCCGACGATCCTGGGCGAGGCCGCGCGTCTCGGGCTCAGCCTTCTTCACGCGCCCGACAGGGGCGGTCCTGGGCCGGCGGGCTTCCGCAGCGGGCGCGGTGCACGATGCGCGGAGCAGCGGGTTCCTCCGCAGGCGCTTGCGGCTCGGGGGGCGCGGGCTGGTGAGTCTTGGCGACCATGGGAGCAGCCTGCGCCACGCCCGCCCTCTGCGAGATGACCGGCGTCTTGCCGCGCAACCGCATCGCTTCGGCGCGGCGCCGCCGGCGCTCCGCTGCGGCCGCCGCGCGGGTTTCCTGCCACTCCTTCCACCGCGCCGCCACGGGTGCCGCAACCGCCTGCCAACGCGCTTTCGAGAATCCTGCCGCCCAGGAAAAGGAAAAGCGAGTGACCAGAAATAGCGAAGACAGAAACACCGTGCCGGCGACGATCCGGCGCCCCCAGCCGGTTGAAGGTGTGGATCAGTCCCGCGGCCGCCAGGTACCCCAGCATGCCGCTGCCATGTATCAGTCCACGGACCGCCGGCGTGTAAGGGAACAGCTCGAGCAGCCCGCTCAGGGAGACGACCAGCAATCCCGCGCCCACGGCCTTGGTTTTTGGGGCCGCAAAGGGCCGCACCAGCAGCCAGCGCGTGCCCACCACCAGCAGGAGCATGGGAATCAGGTATGCCACCCAGCCGAATCCCTGGAACACCAGGTCGGCGGTATATGCGCCCACCGGGCCGACCCAGTTATGCGTCGCCGCCGCAGGACCGGCGGCGGTGTTGAGCGAAGGGTCCTCCGGCCTGAAGGACGCCAGGCTCAGCAACACTAGCAACCCGGCCACCGCAACCAGGAAGCCCAGCAGCTCCGAACGGCGGCGTGCAGTCGAGGAGCGGCTGTTTTTGCGAACTCTTCGAGCCGGACTCTTTCGATTTCGAGGCTGTGGCAGCGGATGAGGCGCCCATACTTTCGCCTTTCTTCTAGTTGACGGAGTGGAGAAGTCGAAAGTTCAGAGTCGAAGAGGCCGGGCTTCAAGCGGCATTGCGCGCCTGGACTTCTCGGCTTTTCAATATAGACTCTCGACTACTCCCCATTACCTAAACGTGACGCAATCCCCATCCGAGGACCAATACTACCACTCCCAGCACAATCCGGTAAACAACGAAAAGTTTGAAGGTGCGGCGCTCGAGATAGCGGATGAGAACCGCGATCACCAGGTACCCGACCAGGGCCGAAACCATAGCCCCGCAGAGGAACGGCAGGCGCATGTCGTGGGCGAGTCCCGTATGGCGGATTTCCATGCCTTTCTTGAGCGCCGCTCCGGCGATGATGGGCGTGGAGAGCAGGAAGGAGAAGCGCGCCGCCGTCTCGCGTTTCATGCGGCGGAAAAGACCGGCGGTCATAGTGACGCCGGAGCGCGAAACGCCGGGGATCACCGCCAGCGCCTGTGCCACGCCTACCAGCAGCGAGTCGAGAAAGCCCACGTGCCCGAGGTCGTGATCGCGCGTTCCCAGCCACTCTCCCGCCCACATGAATAGCGCGATCACAATTAGTGCGATGCCGACGACCACCGGCGAGCGCAGTTGCTCTTCGGCAGCATGCTCGAACCGCCAGCCGGCCAGCGCCGCAGGAAGGGTGGCAATCGCCAGAAACCAGAGCAATCGGGGATTCTGCCTCAGGTCCTCGCGAGCCGAATGGCTCGCGCCTGCAGCGCTCTCGCGTGCGGGTCCGCCGCCCATGCCAAGCCCCAGGACTATCATCTCCACCCAATAACGCCAGAAGTAAGCCAGCACCGCCAGCAGCGTCCCGGCGTGCAGCGCCACATCAAACGTCAGGCCGGGATCGTTCCATTTGAGCAGCCAGGGCACGAGCCACAAGTGCGCGGTGCTGGAGACGGGAAGAAACTCGGTGAGGCCTTGAACAATCGCTAGCACGATGGCTTGGTAAAGTGGCATATGTGAGTTGGATCTCCCCTATGAGCAATCCCCGCGGTAGCCCGACAGGCAGCCATAAAGGCCAGCCCCATGCGGCACAGAGCAGCTATTCAGGGGCTACGGTGAGGTGGTCTTCGAAAACGATCACCTGAATCTCGTTCAAGCGTTTCCATCGATTATCATTCGTAACGATCACATGCGCGCCGTGTTCAACAGCGGTGGCCACTTGTAGAGCGTCTGGCGTTCTCAGCCAGTGGTGATCTGCCCGCATCTGCGCTGCACGCTCACAAACAGCCCGATCGACAGGGAATAGAGTGATCCCTTTCGTCTGGCTTAAGACCCGCCGGTAGTCGCTGGCAAGGCCGCTACGCCCGGCTCGAAGGGGCAAAACGAGAACCTCAAGCAGAGTGAGAACGCTTGTTAATCCGAGTGCGCGGTTTTCTCGGATGGCGTCGAAGAGCTCATCGCTCAGGCCGGTGTATCGCGGGTGTTCTTCCAGGTAGTAGATGAGAGGAGCGTTATCGAAAGCAACCAGCCTGCCCTCGATGAGAGAGGTTAGCGTTCCCACGAGTCACGTTCCGCGTTGATGTACTCCTGAGCGTCGATGTTCTTCCAGACTTCCTTGCCGAGGCCCCGCAATTCTCTAATGTCATGTTCGGGTTCTTCGGAACTCTGCGCCAAGGCATGAATCAGGCGCTGGCGCTCCTCGGGGCCAAGTCGGCTGGCAGCTTCGATGATCTCCTCAACTGTTGGTCGCGTCCTCACGCCACTCTCCTTTAACCTAAGTCTACAACAGCCGGGTGTGCCGCCGAAATCCCTAATTCAATTCAAGAACTTGAAAGGCCGGCGGCTCGTCTTAATTTCACTTCTTCCTATCCGACCTTTTCAGCACTTACTCCGAAAACCGCGAAGTTTACGCAACCGCAAGAGTCAAACGCCGCGGACCTCAAAAGCGGAGATCCGCGCTACCCGCTGGTCTCTTGCATGGTGGTCGATCTCAAATCGCAAATTTCAAATTTCAGATTCCAAATTGCAAATGATCAGACTTCCAGCACCACCGGGAGGATCATGGGCCGTTTGCCGGTTTCCTCGTTGAAGTGCTTGCGCAGCGCAGTGCGGATTTTTTCTTTGATCACGCCCCAGTCGCCCACCTCTTCGGGGTTGGATTTTTCGATGGTTTTGAGAATGACCTCGCGGGCGCTTTCCACCAGGTCCTGGGCCTCATTGAGCGGCACAAAGCCGCGCGAGACGATCTCCGGCTGGTGCCTCGAGCTGGCCGGTGTGCTCGTTGATGGCCAGGATGGGAATGACGATGCCGTCTTCGGAGATGTGCCGGCGCTCCTTGAGGATGATCTCCTCGACCTCATCGAAGCGTGCCGACGTCGATGCACACGCGCCCCACCGGCACGCGGCCCGCCCGGCGCGCGCCGTGCTCGTCGAACTCGAGCACGTCGCCGCTTTCGAGCAGGAAGCCCTCTTCGGAAACCGCCGCCAGTTCCTTGGCCAGTTCCAGGTGGCGGTAGAGTTGCCGGTACTCGCCGTGGATAGGCACGAAATACTTGGGCCGCACCAGATTGAGCATCAGCTTCAGCTCTTCCGCGCTGCCGTGCCCGGAGACGTGCACGGGCGGCTGGCTGCCGTCGTGATAGTGAACGTCGGGCGCCGCGGCGGTAGAGGTGGTCGATCATGCGGAAGATGGGTTTCTCGTTGCCGGGGATGACGCGCGCTGAAATCACCACCTCGTCGCCGGGTTCAACGGCGACCCAGCGGTGGTTGTTCACCGCCACGCGCGACAGCGCCGCCATCGGCTCGCCCTGGCTGCCCGTCAGCACCAGCGCCACCTGGTTGCGCGGCAGTTTCTTGATATCCTGCGGCGGGATGAGCAGGCCGTCTGGAATGTGCAGCTTGCCCAGCCGCATGGCGATCTCGGAGTTCTGGTACATGCTCCGCCCCACGAAGCAGAGGCGCCGGCCGTGCTCCTGCGCGAGGTCGGCGACGATCTGCAAGCGGTGCAGGGAAGTGGCAAAACAGCTAATGAGCACGCGGCCCTGGCGCCTCGGAGATGATATGCGAGAGGCGCTCGCGCACGGCGCGCTCCGAAGGCGTCAGGCCCGGCCGGTCGATGTTGGTGGAATCGGAGAAGAGCGCCAGCACGCCGTGGCGGCCGTAGTCCGCCGAGCGTGTGCAGGTCGCTCACGTGCTGGTCGGGCGGCGTGGGATCGAACTTGAAATCGCCTGTATGGATGATCGTCCCGAGCGGCGTGGTCAGGGCCAGCGCGCCGGATTCGATGGTGCTGTGCGTGAGGTGAATGAATTCCACGTGGAAGGCGCCTACGTCGAACGGCTGGCTGGGATGCATCTCGATCAGGCGAGCGCTTTCGGCAAGGCCGTGCTCCTCGAGTTTGGCGCGCGCCAGCGCCAGGGTGAACGGCGAGCCGTAAACCGGCGCATCCACTTCGTCCAGCAAATAGGGCAAGGCCGCCGATGTGGTCCTCGTGGCCGTGGGTCAGAATAATGGCCCGCAGTCGCTCCTGGTTCTGCCGCACGTAGGTGAAGTCCGGAACGACGATGTCCACGCCCAGCAGTTCGGCGTCCGGGAACATGACCCCGCAATCGACGACGATCATGTCGCCGCCGTATTCGTAGGCCATCATGTTCATCCCGAATTCGCCCATGCCGCCGAGTGGTACGACCCTTAGCTTAGTGTCAAGTGGTGAAATTGTGGTCCTCCTAAATCGCTCTCATGCTATCACATCTTGCCCGGAGTGGCTTCGAGTGTGGCAACGACATCGGTCTTTGTGTCAGAGTCAATTCGAGGGCGCCGACGAAAGGAAACCTGCGTGTTTTCCGGAGAGCGGTCCGGGCCTGCGTAGTTAAGTACCTGCGTTTTCAATAACATTCCCGGATTCTCGGCTAACTACATTTGTTTTCATAGACATTCCCGCATCGTTGGCAAATGGTTTCATGCCGTTCCTTTGTTTTCATAGACATTCTCGGTTCGTTCCCTCGATCTCGTTTTCTCACACTTGGTTTGCAAGCCCCTTCTCGGGTGTAGGGCAATCTACCTTTACAACCGTAGGGGGACGGCTTGCTGTCCCCGCGCCGGGCGACGAGCCAGCCGGTGGGCTTCTTGTCCAGGTCGGGCGATTTACCGGAGCGAACTGAGGTGGGCAGCAGCATTCCGCCACTATCTTGTCGCCAGGCCGCGTTCTCGCGCCCGGCGTCAACTCACAAGGATAGCCTATCACTTGGCGATCGTCAAGGGAACGAGGCTCCTTAATTACACGCCATTGAATCACACCGCCAGGCGCCAAGCTCCCGCCGACAATGGTATATTGTAGTCCTCCCTTTTCAGATTCACAGGCGGTTACCGGGTTGAAGAGTCGAAATAGTAAAATTTAAAGGTTTCCGGCTATGACGGATCGACTGGTTTTTCGTGTTCATGCTCTGATGCGAATGTTTGAAAGGCACATCAGTGTCGAAGACATCCAAGCGGTCGTTTCGAAAGGTGAGACAATCGAAGACCACCCGGATGACAGTCCTTATCCAAGTCGTCTTGTTCTCGGCTGGCGAGGCACGCGTCCGTTACATGTTGTTGTGGCCCGCAATTTGAGCGAAAATGAACTTGTCGTGATTACGGTGTACGAGCCGGACCCCGCACTCTGGGAGGCGGGCTTTAGAAGGAGGAAGGAATGAAGTGCGTCATCTGCAAGTTAGGGGAGACTCGGCCGGGCCGCACTTCGGTCACCCTCGAGCGAAGAGGCACAACTCTCGTCTTCAAGGATGTCCCTGCAGAAGTGTGCCTCAATTGCGGCGAAGCTTACGTGGCGGAGGATGTCAGCCGCCAAGTCCTCGCGGCCGCAGATCTCGCTGCCCGCTGCGGAGTTCAGGTTGGTGTTCAGGAGTTCGTCGGCGCTGCCACGGTGTGAAAGTTTTTTGCCCTTCGGTGCCTGCAGGAAGCAACGAGTCTCCTTCAATTCACGAGTACATTCTTGTTTGCTGTTCACCTGGGATTGGCAAGGGCTGCATTGTTAAACACTCTCCGGAATGGTGAACGGGGCGCGATAGCCGCGGTCTTCGCCGCGCAGCAGGCGGTTGGCCTCGTCGTCGCCGATGACTCGTTCGGTGTCAGGGTCAAAGTTCAGAGTTCGGCCGAGGCGATAAGAGGCATTCGCGAGGTGAACCAAGGTCGCTGAGATGTGGCCTTCTTGGATAGGGGCGAAGAGGTCTTCCTTTTTGCGGCTGCGGACGCACTCAACGAAGTTGGACCAGCGGTTTTCGCCCTCGGTCGCGCAGGGGCCGGGTTCCTGTTCCTCGCCGAGCCAGGTGCGGTAGGATGCGTATCCGGTCATGGCCATGTACCCCTTCGAGCCGTAGAACAGGTTGCCGCACATTGCTTTAGGCTGCTTGAAAGAAGCCTTTGCAGCCCCCGCGGCCACGGGCAGCGCGCCCGCCTCCGCGCCGAATCCGGGCATGCCGATTTCCGCCTCGGTGTTCGAGATCCAGTGGCGGACCTCGAATTCGAGCAGGCGCTTCTTTCCGTCGGGCGAGCGGAACTCGAAAGCGCAGTTCAAAGTGTTGGGCGTTTCCTGATCGTCGTCGAACATGAAGTGGCCGCCGATGGCGTGACACTTTATTGGGCAGCTTGACGCCCAGTCCCCAGCGCGCCATATCCACCTCGTGCATGCCCTGGTTGCCCAGGTCGCCATTGCCGGTATCCCAGAATCCAGTGCCAGTTGTAGTGAAAGCGGTTATGGGTGAAGGGCTTGAGCGGGGCGGGGCCGGTCCACAAATCGTAATGGACGCCGGCGGGAACCGGCTCGACGCTGGCCTTCGCCGATGGTGTCGCGCCATTTGAAGCACAGGCCGCGCGCCAGGTAAACGTCGCCGATCACCCCTTCGCGCATCTTCTGCACGCCTCTCGCGATAGCCGCCTGCCGAGCGGCTCTTGCGTGCCCGTGCTGCACCATGCGGTTGTACTTGCGCGCCGCCGCGACAATCTGCTGGCCTTCCCACCAGGTGTGCGAGCAGGGCTTCTCGACGTACACGTCCTTGCCCGCCTGGCAGCCCCAGATGCCCATCAGCGAGTGCCAGTGGTTGGGAGTGGCGATGGACACCGCGTCGATAGACTTGTCCTCGAGCAGCTTGCGGTAGTCGATGTAAACCTTGGGCTTGGGCAGGCCCTGCTTTTCCATGTCGGCCAGGCGCTGGCGGGTTACGTTCTCATCCACATCGCAAATCGCGGCGACCTCAGTGCCGGGGACTTTGGACCAGCCTCCGACGTGCACGAATCCCTGCCCGCGAACGCCGGCAACGGCCACGCGGACGCGGTCGTTCGCCCCTCGTACCCTTTCCGGGCGAGTCAAGAAGGTGATGCCGCCGAGACCCGCAAACCCTGCGCTGCTTTTCAAACTGGTTTCCAGGAATTGTCTTCGACCGACTTTCGGATTGTCCGCCATAAGGCCCCTTTCGAGTGCTTTCCGAATTGCCTAGGATAATAGCAGAATTTTCCAACAGGTTCCCAAAACAGTCCACCGCTATCCAGTCACGATTCTGACCTAACCGCCGCGCGAGCGGCGGCGCTCAAGTTGGGTCTTGACTCGCCCCACTCAGGGTGGAGTATCATGCCAGTGGTTTGGAGTTGAGCCCAGTTACGGCAAGAAATGCCGCACGGAAGACCCTATATTTTTCCGAGATGCGCTTGGAATCATCCGAAAATTCGGATACGAGAACGTGGTAACTGCGAGACACAGTGCCCGCATCGACGAAACCCGAGAATCATATGCCCCTTGATTTAACCGCAGAAGTAGTAATTCGCTGGAACGATTGCGACGCGAAGTATATCCCCCTTCTCAAAGAGGGCGGAATCACAGCCGTGCTCGTGCCGCCAGGAAACGAAGCATTTGAAAAGGCCTGTCAGGAGGCCGGCCTCAAGGTTGCTCCTCAAGGCGACATTCAGCTACTTGCGCTGGATGCGGTGAAGAGCGCCCCGCCGGGAGCGGTGGTCGCACTCACCAACGGCTTGTGGCCAGGAGTGAGCCGCGGCGCGGGGCAAGGGAGTGACGAGTTCACGGCAAGTGCCACGCAGCGGCCGTGGGTCGACTCGAACGGCTATTGGGTTGGGATCTTGCGCACTCTCTACCCGAAGCGACCCGCGCTGCTCGGCTATCTTCCCGACGACAAAGCAGGTGTGAAGCCTAATGCCCTCCTGCCCTTCAATTCGTTAGAGCTGGCCCTGGCGGAAGCTTGGGCAAACGGAGGGAATTACCTTCTGGCACTCGAGCCGCGTTATCGCGAGAAATTGCTGGGCGGCGACACGAAAGCGCTTGATGCCTGGCGGGGAATGGGCCGGACGGCGCAATGGCTGGTCAAGAATGCGGACCTGTTTCGTCAACCCGCGTTCCCGATTGTCACGGCGCTCGCGGAAGCGGACGACAGCGTGGTGGAAATCGTTAACCTGCTCTATCGGCATAACGTCTCGCCGGCGCTGGTTAGTGCGGCGAATCCACCTGCGCCGGATCCTGCGCGCCGCTTGGCGCTAGTGGCGGCCAGCATTAATCCGCCCAACGCAGAAGTCCGGCGGCGCCTGCTGAGCAACGCAGAGGCGGGAACGGCGCTCCTGGTGGATGCGCAGGGCGCGGATGCCTGGTGGCGCGACCCGCGGCTTAAGAAAGTGCGCAGCCAGGAAGACCGCGACTTCTACACACTGGGCCGCGGCCAGGTCATCGCCTATCACGAACAAATTTCGGACCCGGGCGAATTCGCCTTCGATGTGATCGACGCGGTGTCGCAGAAGCGCCGGGCCGCGCGCCTCTGGAATGCCGACCAGGTGATTGCGCGGGCAACTTCCTGCCCTCCGGGCAAAAACGGCGGTCGAGCTTTGCTGGTGCTTATTAATTATGGCTACCAGTTTTATGGCGGAGGAGCATTGTCCAGCATACAGGGCAACTACACGCACGCCACTCTGCTGAGGCCGGAAGCAGAACCATTGCCGCTTCCCACGTTCAAGCGCGGCACGGCCACCGAGGTTCGAATACCCGATCTGGGACGCGTCGGCGTTTTGGTTGTGAGTTAGAGGTTGGGTGGCTGCCGAGAATTCCCAGGGGGAACGCTGATGCTTACTCGAAGAGAATTTCTCCGCACGAGCGCGATGGTCGCCGTTGCGAGTGCAATCCCAGGGGCAGGGGTGGCTCCGGTTCCATTGCGGCTCCCCCAAGCATACTTCGGACCCCACCCTTTTATCGAAAGTAATCCTAAGGCCGTGTTTATCCGCCGCACCCACGTGGCGGTCAAGACCGATAGCGCGGCCAAGCGGGACGAGGGCCTCAAGCTAGCTCGGGAAATTTTCGTCCCCATGGACCGGCCCGGGATTCCTGTTACTCACCGAATCATTCTCAAGCCGAACTACGTGGCCACGGATGTGGATTTCTACGAGGGCGTGGTCAGGGGCCTGCAGGAAATCGGCCTGAAGAAGCTCCACTTTGTCGAGGCTAACAACTACTACGATTGGGTCCAGCGAGGATTCGTGGATCTAAACGAGCGCCTGGGCGTCCAGATGAACGAGCCCGAGCGCCGCCCTCGGCACTTCCGGGAAAGCTGGGAGATGACCTGGAGCACGGTGCCTGACGCGGTGGTCTACAAGCGGATTCCGCACTATGCGCCTGTCAATGAACCTGATACCTGGCTGCTCAACATTGCCAAGTGGAAGGCTCACGGTATGTGCCTGAGCCTGTCGGTTAAGAACGAGCAGGGACTGGTAGTGCTCCCATACACTTCATTTTGTACGAGTTGGAGCATGGTGACGGGAGTGGCGGATTTCATGAAGCCGAACATGAATCCCAACGCTGAGCCGCTGATCAAGAGGTTCTTCGAGAACCACGTCAAGCTGCATTATGATCGGTACAATAGCACGTACAAATTGAGCCCCATGCACGAGGAGATCTGGGCGCATAAAACCTGCGACCACATGAGCGTGATGAACACGGGCTTGGCCATGATTGAAGGCATCATCGCGCGGGACGGCGATTTCGACGACAGCCAGGAGTACCTTACAAACCTGGTAATGTTCAGCAAGAACAAGTTCCGTTTGGACGTGGTCGGCATGTACCTCGGAGGCCACGAACCCGGCAATGTTAATCTGTTTCGTACCGCAAAGGAGCGCGGCCTCACAGATACCTTCAACCCATGGGAGATCCCGATCTACGAATGGGTGGATGGAGCAGCAGTTCCTCGAAAGCTGACCGATTTTCCGCGTACGCCACTTAAGTCGTATTACCTCCAACTGCCTGGCGAGCCGCACTACCACCTGGTGAACGAGCCCTTCGACTACGACCGCTACAAGATTTAGTACTTTTTGTCCACGTTTTGCGCATCGCGTTCCCATCTTGACGCATCTCATTAAATACGAATACAGGGGGGGTGTGGTGTTTGTGCCCAGGATCTAGAGTAAGTGCCTGCGATTCAGTAGCTTGTGGGTTTTCTTGGGAAATGTCACCTTCTCACCCCGTTTCTGGAGGATGGCCTATGTGGAATCGCAGAGACTTCTTACGTACCGCTTCGCTTGCTGCCGCTGCCGGCGTGATACCGGGCGTCAGATTGGCGGAAGCGTCGCTCAGGCTTGCCGGGGTTTCCACTGGCGGCCCTCAACCCTATTTCGGACTCCACCCGTTTATCGAGAACAATCCCAAAGCGGTTTTTATCCGTCGCACTCACGTCCCGCATAAAATGGACGCGGACGCCAAGCGGCGCGAGGGGCTGACGCTGGCGCGGGAGATCTTCCTTCCCATGGACAATCCGGGCGTTCCGATCACCCACCGCATTGTTTTGAAGCCGAATTTCACCAGCGTGCATGGCAAGTCGAGACCCGACGAAGAGAACTGGGGCACGGGAACCGACCCTCAATTTTACGAGGGCATGATCATGGGCATGAAGGAAGTTGGCCTCAGCAAGTTTCACTTCGTGGAAGCTAACGGATACCCAAGTTGGAACGTGCGAGGGCTCGTGGACATCAACCAACGCCTCGGAGTGGCGATGAACGAGCCGGATCGCCATCCCCGGAACTTCGAGGAAAGTTGGAACATGAATTGGAGCAAGGTTCCGGACGGGGTCGTCTATACGCGCATTCCACACTACGCGCCGGTTAACGAGCCGGACACCTGGCTGCTCAACATGGCCAAGTGGAAGGCCCATGGGATGTGCATGAGCCTCTCCGTCAAGAACGAGCAAGGCCTGGTTGTTGTGCCCTACGTTCGCTTCTGCCCGGGCTGGAGGATGGTCACCGGCGTTCCCGAGTACATGAAGGCGGACATCAATCCCAGCGTCGAGCCTACGGTCAAGAAGCTCTTCGACAGCCACCTCAAGATGAAATACGACCGTTACCAGAGCGCGGCTGATCTCAGCCCGATGCGACAGGAGATCTGGGCGCACAAGACCTGCGACCACATGAGCGTGATGAAGACCGGCCTGGCCATGATCGAAGGCATCTACGGGCGGGACGGCGACGGCTTCGGTGTAGGCCAGGACTATTTGACGAACCTCGTGATGTTCAGCAAAGACAAATTCCGGCTGGATACGATCGGCATGTATCTGGGAGGGCACGAACCCGGCAACATCAATCTCTTCCGCATCGCCAAGGAACGCGGACTGACGGATACCTTCAATCCCTGGGAAATCCCGGTTTACGAGTGGGAGAACGGTCAGGCTACATTACGAAAATTGAGCGACTTCGAGCGCACGCCGCTTAAGACCTACTACCTCCAGATGCCCGGGGAGCCACTGTACCATCTGGTCAACGCGCCGTTCGATTACGATCGGTACAAGGCCTAACCGGATTCTGAACAACCCTAGAAACCATGAAAATGGGCTGGGGTGGCGCAGACATTGCCCTGTATGTCTGCGCCCTGTGTCGCCGACATAGAAAGCAATGTCGGCGCCACCCACTTGGGGAGGGGAGTCAGTTTCAAACCAGCGCTTGGCGAGCAATCGGCCGTTCCTTTTGGTATTTGTGACATCTTGTCGATAACGAGGACTCATTGCCGTCCCACTTTTTGGGGTATAATGCTAAAAGTCCTGGAGGACCGTACATGCTGAATCGCAGAGACTTTTTGCGCACTACCGCACTGGCCGCCGCTGCCGGTACGATCCCTGGAGTCAGGTTGGCTGAGGCCTCTTTAGCTTCCCCCCAACCTTATTTCGGGCTTAATCCGCTGATCGAGAGTAACCCCAAGGCTGTGTTCATCAAGCGGACGCATGTGCCTCACAAGATGGACGAAGCAGCCAAGCTGCGCGAAGGCCACATGCTGGCCCGCGAGATCTTCGTCCCCATGGACACCCCGGGGATTCCTATAACGCATCGCATCGTGCTCAAGCCCAATTTCATGAGCGTGGAGGACAGGCATCGTCCTGCGGTCGAGAACTGGGGCACGGGGACGGACCCGCAGTTCTACGAGGGCATGGTCACGGGCCTCAAGGAAGTGGGCCTGAAGAAGTTTCACTTTATCGAAGCCGACGAATATTGGCTGTGGAACAAGCGAGGCTACGTAGATATCAACCAGCGCCTGGGCGTGGCGATGAATGAACCCGACCGCCGCCCCCGGCACTTCCAGGAAGGCTGGGACATGACCTGGAGTACCGTGCCTGACCCGGTGATCTTCAAGCGTATTCCGCATTACGCGCCCGTTAATGAGCCGGACACATTTCTGCTCAACATGGCGAAGTGGAAGTCGCACGGAATGTGCATGACCCTCTCGGTCAAGAACGAGCAGGGACTGGTTGTGAACCCATTCGTGGAATTTTGCGCGGGCTTCAGGATGGTGACCGGAGCGCCCGACTTCATGAAGGCCGGACATCAATCCCAAGGCCGAGCCTTTACTCAAGAAGCTCTTCGACAGCCACGTAAGGATGAATTACGGCCGCTATCAAAGCGGGGCAGAACTGAGTCCGATGCACCAGGAGATCTGGGCGCACAAGACATGCGATCACATGAGTGTGATGAAGACCGGCCTTGCCATGATCGAAGGCATCTATTCGCGGGATGGCGACGGCTTCAACGAGGGCCAGGATTACCTTACCAACATGGTGATGTTCAGTAAGAATAAGTTCCGCCTGGATGTGATCGGTATGTACCTGGGCGGGCACGAACCGGGCAACGTCAACCTGTTCCGCATCGCCAAGGAACGCGGCCTGACCGATACTTTTAATCCATGGGAAATCCCGGTTTACGAATGGGAGAACGGCAAAGCCACGCCGCGCAAACTCACTGACTTCACGCGCACGCCGCTGAAGACCTATTACCTGCAGAACCACGGCGAGCCGCTCTACCACCTGGTCAACGAGCCGTTCGATTACGACAAGTATAAGGTGTAACGGGAGTCTTAAGCCTCAAAGGGACGATCTAACGAAGCCCGGGCCGACGGCCTGGGTTGACGTCGCGCCTTTGAATATGACTCCCTTCCTCCCGTGGGTGGCGCCGACATTGCTTTCTATGTCGGCGACGCAGGGCGCAGACGTAAAAGGCAATGTCTGCGCCATCCCAGCCAAATCGCAGCGCTTTCCCCTGGTGGGCATAGGCGCTAGAATAGCCTCGATCGGGTTCCGGAGCCCGCCGCGGGGGGCGCAAGAATGTGGCCCGTGTCCAAAACAGGAGATCTGAGTGGGCGGACGATCTACGGCTTCGCCGCTTGCTATGCGGGCTGGCTCCGCCTGCCCGGAACGCGCCGCAAACACCCAACCTCATCCTCACCGTGCCGGAGGCTCAGCCTCCGGCAGGGTGAGGATGAGAGAAACGGGGCCGTTTTGGCTCGGAAGGGCGGAGCCCTTCCGCAGAGCGGTGCGGCCGAGCCGCAACGGTCAGCCATTTTGGACAGTAATGCAAGAATGTGGCCCACGGCGAGAGAAGCTGTGAAAAAATCGATCCTACGTAAGGACCTGTCATTCCGAGCGCAGCGAGGAATCTGGCCCTGCTAATGGAAGTCACTGATAGTGGTGGCGAAACAGAGCGAGATTCCTCGCTGCGCTCGGAATGACACACGCGCGCTTTGATGGTTTGTCGGCGGCAGATGATTTTCTCACACCTTCTGGCGCCGTGGGCCACATTCTTGCGCCGCTGATGCGGCTTAGCGTGGGGTGACGGTGTTATTCTAGCGCCTATGCCCCAAGCCGGCGCGGGTCGCGTGAGGGGTCGCTTCCAGCGCCAGAGAGTTCCAACCTTCCAAGTTATTTCCTCAATTGCTGTTTCCCGCGCCATGGCTCGACCCGCAGAGTTTGCAAAATGTAGGCGGTTCGCTGTTGTCCACGCGATGCTTCACTGGCTTGAGCGTGCGGATGTAGGCGAAGATTGCCTTCAGATCCTCGTCGGTAAGGTTCCGGTAATCCTCCCAAGGCATAATCGGGTTGATCTTTCTCGCTTTGACGTATCCGGTGCGCACCATTTCCACAAACAGCGCTTCGTCGTAATAAGAAATGCCGGAAGGGTCCGGCGTGATGTTGGCGCTCGCCACGCGGCCCCACGGCCCGTCCAGTATGAACCCGCCGGCAAATTCGAGGCCGCGAATTGGCTGACCCTTCGCTTGCGGCGAGTGGCAATCCGCGCAACCTACGACGGTCACGATGTACTCTCCGCGCTTCTCGGGCGTCGAGACGTCCGGTTCGGGCACGGGCGCGGTGATGGGCTCAGGCGCGGCGCGCATGAGGTAATTTACGGGAAAGCTAATCTCCGTCTTGGGCAGGGCTTTGCGGATGGGCGGGATGGAACGGATGTAGACGATCACGGACGCCAGGTCTTCGTCAGACATGTGCTTCATGTCGGGATACGGCATGAAAGGGAACAGCGCCCGGCCGTCATGGCCGATCCCCTCGCGGATGGCGCGCGCCAGCATGTCGTCGCTCCAAAGGCCTGCGCCGGTTTCGGGATCAGGTGTAATGTTGGGCGGAATGACGCGGCCCGGAAGGCCCGCCATGTGGAAATCGGGGGAGCCGGCGCCGCGCGTGCCCTCGATGAGCGGCGCGTCGTGCTTGGTCCAATCACGCTCGCCGTGGCATTCGAAGCATCCGAAGTTCTCAGCCAGATAGCGGCCGCGGGCCAGGCGCTGGGGCGTACGCTCGAAAGTGCGATTGGTCAGCGGGCGCGCCCTCGGACCAATGAACGGCCGCCAGCCGATCGTCAGGCTAATGGCAATCGCGAGGACAAAGACAAGAGACCCCAATGCGATCGCCGCGTTCTTGAGCATTTTCTGCATTGGCCCACCTCTTTGGGAAAGTACTCAGCCGAGCGACAATTCACCACACGCGAACGCCCGCCGAGAGCGGGTTTGGCCACACTCAGGCATGGCTGAGCATCATAATTTGAGATTGGTTATTGAAACCCTACCTACGATTACAATATTAGCACAGAAGAGTCTGGGTGAAAAATCGCCCATCATGTCATCCCAGGGTCGCGTCAAAGTCGGGCGAATTTGGAGTGCGGGAGCTTGCTCCCGCTTTCCGGGCCGGAAGCTTGCTTCCGCCTCCTGGCGCGCCTGCCAGCATGCTAACCCAAAGTGGCAGCAAGCTGCCGCACTCCACAAACGATTCCCATGGGGCGTGTCCTGTTTTCTTATGGTTCGAGGACTTTGACGCGACCCTGCCTGTCATCCTGAGCGCAGACCTCATGACCCTTTGGCTCACCACTGTGCATGAAAATGGCCTGGATTCCCGCTCCCCCGCTTTCGCGGAGGACAAGTTTCGCGGGAACGACAACCCGTACGTCATCCCCGCGAAAGCGGGGATCCACTGGTGCTACGCCGGCCTATTTTCATGGCAGTCGCTCATGCCCGTCGGCTGACGGGCACCCGGAAACCATGAAGTGTCATTCCGAGCGGAGCGAGGAATCTTGCTCTGCGTCGGGCAGACCGCGCCAGAAAGACCTTGGCGAGATTCCTCGCTTCGCTCGGAATGACAGGCAATTTCAAAGCAGTGAAGGATCCCGGTCTCCGCTACTTTCCTTCGAGCTCGTCGGCCAAAGGTGCAGCGTCATACACGCCGCGCAGCACCTCGATGATGGCGCCGCTGTGGACGGCGACGGCGCGGTTGTTGACCCCGTTATACGCGAAGTCGCCGGCCAGGCTCTCGATATTCCCGTCGAAAATCAAGCCGACCAGCTCGCCCTGCCGGTTGACCACCGGAGAGCCCGAGTTCCCGCCAATGATGTCGCAGGTGTTGACGAAATTGAGCGGCTCGGCCAGGTCGAGGCTCGCGCGTCGCTCGAGATAGCGCTGCGGAAGGTCGTAAGGGTGTTTGAGGCCGAAGCTATAGGCCCGGTCGAAGAGGCCGTAGAAGGTGGTCATGGGTGGCGCCTGCGTGCCGTTCATCGGGTAGCCTTTGACAGCGCCATACGAGAGCCGCAGAGTGAACGTGGCATCCGGGTAAAGCGACTTTCCATAAACGGCGAAGCGAGCCTGGCCGATTTTTTCTCCCGCCGGAGTCTCCACGCTTTCCACTTGGTCCTCAAAAGCCTTGATCCTCTGGCGATCGAAGGGATCAATGGCACGAGCCAGCACGATCATAGGATCACTGGAGGCCCGAACGGCCGGTTCGCCTCCCTCGACCAGCGACTTGCGAAAGGCCGGGTCGGCGAGCTTGGTTCCCTCGACAGCTTGCTTCGCCACATCGGCGGGAGCACGGCCGCCCAGGACCGCCTTAATGAAGGGATCGCTTGCGCCCAGCTCTTCGAGCGCGAGCTGCAGCCCAAGCTCCAGTATTGCCGCATTGAACCCGGGATAAACCGGCGCCGGAGAGAAGAGGCCGAAGCGAAGTGATTCAAGCTGGGAATCGTGAAAACCCTCCAGCCTCTCACCGTTCGGTCTTCTTACCTCGGCCACGTACTGGACAATATTGAGCGCGATGGTCAGCAGGCGCGGGAGCCTCATCGAGTAGAACCGATACGTCTTGATCATCTCTCGATGCTTGATCTCGGCTTGGGCGATGGCATCCCAGGCGCCGCCGTAGGCATTTTCCCACTCCGGTTTGCTTCCTACCAGGGCGCGAAAGCTCGACTCGTCCTTCTGCAACTTGGCGATCAGGTCCTTGTCTGCTAAGCCCTGGACGCGCCCCCGGTAGGCCTTCATGGAATTTTCGAGACTAAATATTGTGTTGGTTGCTTGTCGGGCCTGCTCAGGTCCTTGGGCGGCATATTGCTTTGCAGCTTCCAGTAGCCGGCCGAGGACCTTGAGTATCAGCGGCAAGTTGTAATCCCTTTCGGTTTCGATCTGGGTCATGGTTTCGAGGCGCGCGGTGGAGCCCGGGTGGCCCGATACGAAGACCAACTCGCCGTCCGCCGCGCCCCGGGCGTTCCATTTCAGGTAATTACCGGTTTCGACAGGTTCCCCATTTTCATACACACGAAACAAGGCGAAGTCGATGTCGTGGCGGGGGTAGGTGAAGTTATCTGGATCGCCTCCAAAGAAAGCGATCTGCTGCTCGGGCGCAAACACCAGGCGCATGTCGGTGTATTTCTTGTACTGGTAGAGCCAGTACTCGCCGCCCTGATAGAGGGAGATCACATCCGAACGCAGACTGGTTTTCTCGAGGCTCTCTTTCTCGATCTTTGCCATTTCCGCCTTTCGAGCCCTGAGGGCGGCTTCGTCGCTCATCCCTGACTGGACGGCGCCCTGGACGCGAGACGTCACGTTTTCCATGGCCACAAGGACATTGATTTCGAGGTCAGGGCACTTCAGTTCTTCGGCCGCAGTCCGCGCATAGAACCCATCCGTGACATAGTCTTTGGCGGGAGACGAGACCTTCTGCAGTTGGCCGAGCGCCACGTGGTGGTTGGTCAGGACAAGCCCGTGGGGGCTGACAAACGAGCCGGAGCCGCCGTCGTTGAAGCGGGCGCTCGAGAGGCGCAGGTGGTCAAGCCACTCGCGGGTAGGCTCGAAACCGTAGCGTTCCTTGAGTAGCTTGAGCGGCGGGTTGTCGAATGTCCACATTCCTTCCTCCGCCAAGGAAACGGAGAGGCCGAGCAAGGCCCAAACCGCAAGAGCCAGCAAAATCCAAACCCTCGGTTGCCTGATGCGTTGAGTCATTTACACCCCACGTTTATAGAGCAGTAGCCCATACCGTACTTGCGGCGCCCGGAAACCATGAAAACGACGCCCGTTGTAGGGGGACGGCTTGCCGTCCCCAGTGCACAGGGTAGGGCAAGCCCTACCCCTACACTTTGTCAAAGAAGTATCCTTAACGCCTGGACTATCTGCTTGGTTTTCAGTTAAACCGGAAGTTTACAGTCTGCCAGCGGGGTAGCGCAGAGGTGCGCGTTGTTGGCGCTCCTCTGCGGCTCTTGGTGCGCCGGTAACCTCTCGTGTTTGAATGTTTTTAATATGGTTGATGCACCCATGTTAAGAACCGCGGAGGAAGCTGAACAGCGCTACCTCCGCGCTACCCCGCTCATCCAAGCCCCCGAGGGTGCCCGCAGAACAGGTTCGCTATGCGTGGCGTTGAAGGCGCGAGGAACGTACAGTTGGGACAAAGATTGCGGAATGGGAACACCCTATTCCGCCCTTTCAGGGCTGGCTGATCCAATCTGAACGGGCCGCAATCGCTGACCCAGGCCGCTGGCCTGGGCTGTGATAGATCGCCCCTTTGGGGCTCCCTTTAGAAGATCAGCTTCATGCCGAACTGAACCTGCCGCGCGCTGGTGGTCCCATCAGGCCGGGTCACGGTTCCGGATGACTTGCCGAAGGCACCGGGATCCTGAATGAGATTCGCTCCAGGGGAATTCGGGTCCGCGGGCTGAGTGAACCAGACCCGGTTGAAGATGTTATAGAACTCAAACCGGAGTTGGAGCGTCACCCGTTCGGTAAGGTGGTTATCTTTCAAGAAGAGCAGGTCCCAATTATTGATCCCAGGCCCATAAAACTGGTTACGTGTCAGGTTTGAAGCTGAGTCATAGGGGGCTAGCGCGAAGGAGCTCACGGCGGGTCCGGTCTGGACGCGCGGCGCCCCGGCGGGGATGCCTCTAGGGCCAATCACATCGGCGCGATCCGACAGCCCGGTGTGCTGGCTATCCCGGTCGCCGAAGATGTCATAAGGCAGGCCGGTCTGGAAGGTGGCGATGCCGTTCATGCTCCAACCTTCGAGCAATCTCCCCACGACGCCCTGGTTCAAGCGGGCGCGGCCACGTCCAATGCCCGGCTGCAAGATGAAGTTCGAGATCAGGCGTTGGCGGACATCGAAATCGGAATTGCCTCGCTCATTGTGTAAGTTGAAGGAATTTCGAGGCAGATTGCGGTTGCCCGCCGCGGCGACGAGGGGATCCGAGGAATTGTCGATCGAGTGCGAGTAAGTGTAGGCGCCCTGAATCTGGATTCCATGAGCGAGATGCTGGAGGAGGTTTACCTGGAGGGCGTTATATGTCGAAGCCGCGATAGACTTGTTCACGTTCGCCCCAGGACTTCCTGAAGGATCTTCAAAGGCATTGTTATTGGTGGCATCGAAGGGCAAGTAACCATACTCTTTTCCGATCCACAGTAAAGCGCCGCTAAGTGTCGAGGAGTCCGGTGTATCAACGCAGCCATAGGGGTTCAGCGTTGGGTCCGTCTGTTTGCAATAGGCTTCGAGCTGCGCCACCAAGCCTGGCTGCGGCGGGTTGCCGTCCACCGCACGAAAGAGCCGAGTGCCTTTCACTCCCACGTAGTTGGCTTCGAGGGTCAGTGATTTGGTGATCTGCCGGTCGAATCCCACGTTCCAATTCTCGCTGTAGGGCGTGTGAAAATTAGCGTCAAACAAATCGGGATAGACAAAGCCACCCAAACCGGTAGTCGGGTCGAAATTCGTGACTGTAGGCGTTGACGGGACAGTGTACGGTATGGCAAGGCCCGTTACTGGGGCCTGTGGATAAAGGGCAAAGGGTTCCTGAAACGGCGGATTTCCGCGCGCGTCTTCGAACAAGTTCCCCCACACCCGGTCGTGGAACAAGCCGTAGCCCGCACGGATTGAGGTCTTGCCGTTCTTGAAAGGATCCCAGGCAAACCCTAAGCGCGGCTCGAAATCCTGGTACTCCTTGTTGTAAAGCGGATTGTGACCAGGGCCTGCGAGCTGGAAGGTGAAAGGAGCGGCGCCACTGGCGTCCGTGTAGAGGTTCGAGAAGTTGTTGTTGACCTCGAAGGGCACGCCATAGTACTCCCAGCGCAAACCGTAAGTGACCGTGAGGTTTTGCCGGATCTTCCAGCCGTCCTGAGCGTAGAAGGCAAGCTCGCGCTGGCGGAAGCCGCGCAGGTCTTCAGCGTTGCGAACCCCCTTGGAATCGAAGAATTGGGTCTGGCTCTGGGTGGCGACGTATCCCAGCAACATCGCCACTTCGTCCTCAATCGACGGGTTGGTCAGTATGGACGCAGGGAGGCCTGTGAGCGAGGGAGTGCCGAAATAGTAGTAGGGCGAAAAGCTGAGCGATGTGCGGGAGCCAAAGTTATCGAAAGAGTTGGAGTAGACGTCGCGGAACTCCGCTCCGAACTTGAATGAATGAGTGCCGCGAACCCAGTTAAGGCTCTCGAGCACATGGTAAGTGCCGGTATAGCGAGCGTCGTTATCAGCTTCTCCGAGAGCGGTACAGCCGAAGCTTGTCGGCCCGGTCCCTACCGCGTCGTTAAGGAGATAATCCGAACCCCGCCCGAATGGGTCCACGGGACCAAAACTGTCGAAAATCTGGGTTCCGGTGCAATTGAATCGAAGGTTGGTTCGATTCCCCCCGATGCGCAGGTCGTTGACAATAGTGGGGCTCAAATTGGAGGTAAGGTCAACGCCGAGGTTCTGAGTACGCTGGTAGGTGCTGGTAGCGCCCAGGCCGCCGGGCAGGATATCGTCGTGGAAGGGATCGGGATCGGTCTGACGGCTGAAGGCGTAGCGGCCGCTCAAAGTATTTCGGTTGTTTAAATGGTGGTCAAGCTTGAGGGTAAACGTATCCGCCTGGGTTCGGGATGAGCTGGGGTAGAAGTAGTAACTTGTGGCGTCGTCCACCGCCGGTCCGTTCGCAGCCGGGTAAAGGGCGAGAATCTTCTGGATCGTGGGATCGAGCGGCAGCCCAAGGGCATTGTTTGCGGAAGTGGGCGTGCTGACATTCACCGGGTATATGGTGCCGTCCGGGGCGGTGACGTTGAAAATCCCCGTTCTGAATGCAGCGTTGGGCACCACGGTAGTATTCGTCAGCGTGGTGGGGAACCGATCCCCTTCGTAATTCATGAACCAGAATGTCTTGTCCTTAATGAGCGGTCCGCCCAGAGAGCCGCCGAAGATGTTGCGTATGTACGGATTCTTCGGCGTGTCCGGCAGATGGTTGAAGAAGTCGCGGGCCCCCAGAGCGTCATAGCGACCGAACCAGTACGCGTCCCCGTGAAGGTTATTCGTACCGCTCTTGGTTATTATGTTGACGATCGCCCCATTGTTACGGCCGAACTCCGGCGCGAAGTTGTTGGTGATCACCCGGAACTCCAGTGTGGAATCCGGATTGAGCGGGTTCAAGCCGCTGGCGATGCCAGGAACGTCCGTATCGTTGTTATCGATACCGTCCAGGAGGAAATTGTTGTTGCGCTCGCGCGCCCCGTTGGCGGAAAAGCCTCCCAGGGAACTATTGCTCTGGATTACTCCCGGGCTCAAAAGAACCAGCGAATAAGGATCACGGGTGATCAAAGGGAGATCGAGAATGCGGTTCTCCGTCACTACATTGCTGATGGTGGCGTTCTCTAGATTGATGGGAGGTAGTTGCTGAGCGCTCACTTCCACGGTTTGCGAGAGCTCGCCGATCTCGAGCGAGACATTGAGAGTGAAAATCTGGTCCACGCTCAGGTCCACACTGGCGACGGAATAGGTCTTGAATCCCGTTTGAGTCACGGTCATGTTGTAGGTGCCGGGTTGGAGGTCGACGATCCGATAAACGCCGGTGCTGGCGGTCTTGGCCTCGCGCTTGGCATCCGTTGCAATGTTCTGTGCCGTGACTGTCGCTTCAGGGACCACTGCTCCGCTCTGATCCTTGACGGTGCCAGTCACAGAAGCTGTTTGCGCCAGAACGAAGTGAGATGTTGCCAATATCCAAACGATAAACAATAGTGAGTACAGCACCGCCCGACGATTCGTCATTGCTTTCCTCCACTTGCCATAGATCTCTCTTGGGTCGATGCCCGGAAGTCTACAGGCAATCAAAGTTTAGCACTGCAGGCGCAAGACTTACAAGCCTATAGGGGCCGCCTTGTCCCTCGGTAACGACGAAGGGTAGGGGGACGGCTTGCCGTCCCCTTCGAACGGGTCGTTGGCCCGCGGGTAGGGTAAGCCTACCCCTACACCGCTTGGGTGCGCGAGAAGCGCACACTGTCATAACTGGGCTTAACTGCCGGCCAGGACCCGCCGGTAGAGGTCTTCGTAGAGGGGAATGATCTTTTGGCTGCAGAATGTGGAGGAGGCGCGTTCCCGCGCCGCGATGCCCATCTGCTCGCGCCGATTCGGCGTGGTTAGGATCTCAAGGGCTCGCGCAGCCATGGTTTTCACGTCGTGATTCGGGACAAGGAAACCGTCGACGCCGTTTCTGATGACTTCCGGCAGCCCTCCCACGTCGGAACAGACGGCCGGGACACCGCAAGCCATTCCCTCGAGCGCCGCAAGTCCAAAGGACTCGATGTCGCTGGGCAACAGCAGCACGTCCGCGCAGTTGAGGAAATCCTGCACCTGATTCTGCTTACCCAAGAAGCAAACGTCCTTCGTCAGGCCTTTTTCTCGCACCAGCCATTCGGCACTGGTGCGATCCGGACCGTCGCCGATCATGAGAAGCTTGGCTGGGATCTCCGCCCGGACGGCAGCAAAGATTTCGACTACATCGGGAATCCGTTTGACCGGACGAAAATTCGAGAGATGCACCAGGATGCTCTCTCCCTTGGGAGCAAATTCCTCGCGCCGGCAGTGTCGTGCCGCCGGGTTGGAACACATCGCAGTTGACGAAGTTTGGAATCACCTCGACGGAACGTTGGACGTTGAGGTCGTCCACTGTCACCTTGCGGAGGTATTCGGAGATGGCGGTAACCCCGTCGCTCTGCTCAATCGAGAAGCGCGTGATGGGCAGGTAAGAACGATCCACGCCCACCAGCGTTATGTCCGTACCGTGCAGAGTGGTGACGAAGGGAAGACGGTGAGGATGGCGCATCGCCCTTGCCAAATAGGCGCTCACCGAGTGGGGGATGGCGTAATGGACGTGTAACAAATCGAGCGATTCGTTTGCGGCTACATTGGCCATCTGAGTGGCCAGCGCCAGCGTATACGGAGGATGATTGAACAAGGGATAGTTGAGCATCTCCACTTCGTGAAAGTGGAGGCGCTCGGAGGCCGCAGTCATGCGAACCGGAACGGCGTAGCTGATGAAATGAATGTCGTGCCCGCGCGCGGCTAATTCCAGCCCTAGTTCGGTAGCAACGACGCCACTCCCGCCATATGTGGGATAACAGGTTATGCCAATTTTCATGGGATGCCCTTAGGACCTGGTCTGACCCGGTGAATGCTATGAGGGCGGGGCCTTCTTCTTGGGTGGGCCGCCGGCAAGAACCACGATTTGCGTCACCACTTTGTGATCGCCCCTCTGCTCATAGTAAACCAGAACGTTGGCGCCGGGTTCCAATTTCGCCAGCTTAAGTTTGTCTCCATCGGCGGTGACCACGTGGATTTTCTTCCGAAGCGGGAAAATCTCAGTCGACTTCCCGTTAACGTTGTCTACATTCATGACCTCATTGTCGAGGTCAACGGACTTTACAATGCCCGTGAACGCCTGTTGAACTGCTCCGCCCGAAGTAATTTTATCGAGGCCCGGTACCTTGGGCTTGTGTTCCGCCTGAGCCGCGAGCGTGGCCGCAAAAGGCAAGCCGGACAAGCACAGGCCGGAAAAGGCAAGTCGCAAACTTCGAAAGGAATTCTCTCCGTGCTGGCCTTTTCCAGCGAAGCTGGTGGGCCATGGCCATTCTTGCGGGGCCCGTGATTTGTGATTCGTCGGAAGTTTGTTCAGGGTTCACTGTGCAGCTCGCGCTGGAGATTACTTATGAAACCCTATCCTAGGCGCGGAATGCGCTAGTGTCAAGGGGGGTCAACGAAAGCCCCGAAAATCATCATTAGGTTTCAAGCGTCATCCCAGAGCGTCATTAGAGCTGGTGGAAGATTGGGATTCCTAGCCTGCCGATGAGCCCCTTTCACGCTTGGGTTCCCCGGCAGGCCCGAAATCTCCCTATTGTCCTTCTGCGTATTCGTCTTGTCCGTTTTCGGGAATGCGATTCCCATCTCCGCTGCCCGGGTGCTTGTTTTCGTTCTCTTTGTAGATGTACCGGATGGCAGTTTTCATAATCAGAAGGTTGGGTTCGTTGGGCCTGTGGACCTTGATGCAATTCTTGTCGTACCACTCGATGACGCCCCGGACCTCCTCGTCCCCGGTAAGGACCACCACCACGGGCGTCCGGGCCTGCATCTGCTTCAAATAATAGAAGCTCTCCGCGCTTGTTTGTTCTGGAGGAGCGGGCTTCTTGCGCTGCATCCGTGTGCCCATTTGGTCCTGAACTTCCGATAGCGTTGGGCGGATGAGTCGTCGGTTCATTTTGCTAAACTCCTTCGGCTCGGTCACCCGAAGCCGCAAGTTGGGAGGCTCTCCCCTTGGATTTGGCGTCTATCACCTCACATAGATAGACGCACCCTCCAGCACTCTGGGTTTCTTCCCGGTCGGTAATAGAACCATTCGAGGGAGAAAGCCGCGAATAACTCCATCGTACCACGAACCCACAGGGGCCGCAATGGAGATGCATGAAGAGAGTAATGGCTACCTGAGGGAGTGCTCTCAACCTGCCGGGAGCCTAGCGCTCAAGGCCCTTCGACCTCGCCGAAACCTCCAGGCCGAGCGCCTCGAAACCGAGTTGCTGGTTCACATTGCGGATTTGCAGCCGATACGCCTGGTCGAGGCCGGACTTCAAGATTTCAATTCCATGCATTCCCAGTTGGGCTGCACAAGCCTCGAGGCGCGGCAGTTCGTCCACGTTCGTGACTTCCCCTTCCGGTCCGTGCAACAGGACGTGCAGAAGGTCCCGTAGCAGGGAATAGCCGAGATCGAGCGTGGCTTCGAAATCGTCGCGGTTCTCGGCCAGCGCCTTGGCTGAATCCAGCAGCGGGCGCCAGTCCACATTTCCGGCCGAGGCAGGGACGCGGCGCGCCACCGCTCCCAGAAAATCAAGCCAAGGCTTGCGGCGCTGCTCATAGGCTGCGAGGTCGAAACTTCGCGCTTTGGCCACGCTGCCCGAGGCCACACGCGCCGCGAGCACCTTTTGCGTTTTGCTTAAGCCTTCCTGCTTGGGCAGCATTTCAACGAGGGCAGATTCCGCCACGGGCTGGAACCTTATCTGCAAACATCTGGAGCGAACGGTAGGCCGCAATTCGTAGGGATTCGAGCACACGAGAATAAAAGAGGTGGTCTCGGGCGGCTCCTCCAACACCTTCAGCAACAGGTCCGCAGCCTGCCAGTGGATCGTATGAGCGTCATCAATAATGAAGATGCGGCGCGGAAATTCGAAGGGCCGCGTGTAAGCCACCTGGCGCAGTTGCCGGATTTGTTCCGTAAGGATAAAGCGCGTAATCGGCTCGACGATCTGGAAATCGAAATAAACCAGCCCTTCCACTCGTCTCGCCGTCTCTTTGATGCCCCTCCGGCGCGCCAAGTCCTCTTGCGCAGCAGCGAACATCTCCTCGGCTTTGCGGCAGCGTGCACACTCGTCGCAAAAGTCGCCCGCATTTCGCTCGCAAACCAATGATTTCGCCAGCATGCGCGCTAGAGTTTTCTTGCCCACCCCGTCGGGGCCAAAGAACAGCAGGCTCCCGGGCAGACGACTGCCGGTCACCATCTCGCGTACACTCGCGAGAGCCTTGGGGTTCCCAATGAATGAATCGAAAGGCATTTCAAATCCAAGATTTCAAATCTCAAATCCCGAATCTCACAATTGGAATCTCAAATTTCAAATCTCAAATTTCAAATTGTTGATTCTAAATTTCCAATTGCCGCTATCCTCGCCCCTATTGCTGCCCAATATTGAAAACGAGGGGGTGGCGATCCAAAAGTCTAAAATCCTCTCCGTGTAAGAAAAGCGTCAACGACCTTGCGTATCTCCGCTTGGATTTCCGCTAACGATCCGTCTGCCTGCACAACCTTAACTCTCTTGGGTTCCATGCGGGCAATGGCGAGGTACCCTTTGCGGACCCTCTCGTGAAAGTTCACACCCTGTGATTCGAACCGTCCCTGCTTGGATTTGCGACGCGACTGCCGGCTCTGGGCACGCGCCAGGGAGAGACGAGGGTCAAGATCCAAAACGATGGTTAAGTCAGGCTGAGTGCGGCCGCAGATGGCACGATCGAAGGCCCGCACAGTTTCCACACCCAACTCTCGCCCATACCCTTGATAAGCAAGTGAAGCATCGTTGTAACGATCGCTCACCACAATCTCGCCCTTCTGGAGAGCCGGCCGTATCACCTCTTGCAAATGCTGGGCGCGGGCTGCGTACATCAGAGCCAACTCGGCCAGTGGTGCGAGGCGGGTAGTGGCCGAGGCTAACAGGATCTTACGGATCTGCTCGCCCACTTTGGTGCCGCCCGGCTCGCGCGTGACGCGCACCGGAAATCCGCGCTTATTCATGTGCCGAACCAGGCGTCGGAGCTGCGTGCTCTTTCCCGTCCCGTCTATTCCTTCGAGTGTGATGAAAAGGCCGCGCTTCATTTAGGTTCGTCCTTAGTCCTTGAGTCTTCGATGGTAGAATGACGTAGTGACACGTATCAAGGAAAATGTGGCGCAAGTGCGGGAGAGAATCGCCGCGGCGTGCGGACGGAGCGGGCGTGCGCCCGAAGAGGTCAAGCTGCTCGCTATATCAAAAACCTTTCCGGCAGAGGATATTCGCGCGGCGTATGACGAAGGGCTTCGCGATTTCGGTGAGAATCGTGTGCAGGAAGCCGCCGCCAAGCGCCTCGAGCTTTCGGACTTGGAAATCACTTGGCATCTGGTGGGCCACCTTCAAAGCAACAAAGCCAAAGCCGCCAGGGAACTCTTTGAGTGGGTTCACTCTGTGGACTCGTTTCGGCTGGCTCAGAAGCTCGACCAAGCGACGGAATCGGGTGAAAGTCGCTTGCCGGTGCTGCTCGAGGTCAACCTGGGCGGCGAGGAGAGCAAGGCGGGAGTTGCCGCCTCGGAATTAATCCAGCTCGCCGAACAGGCCGGCTTGCCTCGCTTGAGGTTCGCGGCCTGATGGTCATTCCTCCCTTTTTTGACGACCCCGACGAGGCACGCTCCTACTTCCGTCGGCTGCGCGAATTGGCGCGGGAGATCGACGCGAGGAAGATCCCCAACGTCTCCATGCGCGAGCTCTCCATGGGAATGAGCCACGATTTCGAAGCCGCAATCGAAGAGGGAGCGACCATCGTCAGAGTGGGAACAGCTATCTTCGGGGCGAGGAACAAGCAGGAGTAACAAAGCAGAAGGCGGAACGCGGAAAGCAGAAGGCAGAACGCGGAAGGCAGAACGCGGAGGGCGGAACGGGGTGGCGCAGACATTGCCCTGTATGTCTGCGCCCTGTGTCGCCGACATAGAAAGCAATGTCGGCGCCACCCACGTAATGAGGGGAGTCATTTTCAAAGCGGAGGGCTTGGGGGTTGTTTGCGAGTGATCCAGACACAGAATGCGAAGTCCTAAGTCTAAAACCTGAAATCTCGAGTCTGAAATCTCAAATCTGCAATCTGAAATTCGGAAGGCTGGCGATTAACCACTCAAAACTGACGATAGACAACCGAAAACTGACCGCTGACTGCTGAAACTTGACGATTGAGAACTGCCAATGCACGCCTTCAAAATCGAACGAGATTCTGTTTCCTTCTGGCTCAAGGTTAAGCCTCGCTCCGCCCGCGAAGGGTTAGCTTGCGACTCGACCGGAGAACTGCGCTTGGAGTTGCACGCTCCACCCAGCGACGGTGAGGCCAACGAGGCTTGCATCCGGTATTTCGCGCGGGCATTGCGTGTGCCGCAAACCTGCGTGACCATTGTCTCCGGCCAACGATCCCGCCGAAAGCTCCTTCGCATCATCGGCCTGTCAGGCGAAGAGATCGCGGGGGCCATCAAGGCGCTGGCTTCGCGTGGTTCCATCACCTGAAGGTCGTCCCAACAACCTGCACGCCGGGGAGGTCTGTCATGATTGAATCGCATCGGTTCGTTCCTCGCGCTTTCGTGCCCCGTGGCGCTCCCGGACTTCGGGGTAGGCGGGCGTGGCTCATAGTGCTTGCCACCTGCGTATTTCTCGGGACGCTAGTCGCGGCGTCATCCGGCCCGCTGGGACTTGAGAATGAGACCGACGTTGGAGGGCCGCTGCTGGCCGGTTCCGCGGTCTACGACGCAGCGCGCGGCGAGTATCGCATCACCGGCGGTGGGGCCAACATGTGGGGCCAGACGGATGCGTTTCACTTCATCTACCGGCAGGCTTCCGGGGACTTGACTCTTTCGGCCACAGTACGTTTTCCGAAGCCCAGCGGCAACGAGCACAAGAAGGCAGGCTGGATGGTTCGACAGGGCCTCGGCCCAAACGCGCCTTACGCAGACGTCGTAGTACATGCGAGCGGACTCACGAGCATGCAGTATCGCCTCACCGAAGGCGGTGAGACGCAGGAGATCCAGTCGAAGATTTCCATGCCGGAGACGGTTCGGCTGGTCCGTTTGGGAAACTCCTTTTCGCTCTGGACGGCGCGTGCCGGTGGTCCGCTCGAGCTCGCTGGCACGGTCGAAGTTCCATTACACGATCCCGTGAATGTGGGCTTGGCGGTGTGTTCCCACGACGCTGCGGTACTCGAGGAGGCTGTGATTTCGAACGCCAGCTACCTCGAACCGAAGGTGGATGAAGAGCGCGACCAACCGGTGGAAAGCCATCTCGAAACCATCGCAATAGACGGAGGTGAGCGGCGCGTCGTCTATCAGGCCGAGAGGCGATTCGAGGCGCCCAATTGGTCGCGGGATGGAAAGCTCCTGCTTTTCAACAGCGGTGGGAGAATCTATACTTTGCCAGTCGAGGGGGGTGAGCCTCGCCTTCTGGATACGGGAGAGGCAATCCACTGTAACAACGATCACGGTTTATCACCTGACGGCCAGTGGCTGGCGGTGAGCAACTCGCCCAGCGGAAGTTCGCTGATTTATTTGCTGCCGGCTGTGGGTGGGAACCCGCGCCGCGTGACTGCGTTTGGACCCTCTTATTGGCACGGCTGGTCTCCGGACGGTAAGACGCTCGCTTACTGCGCGCAAAGGGGCGGCCACTTCGACGTTTACACGATTCCGGTCGAGGGCGGGGAAGAGCGCCGGCTGACGAACGCGCCAGGCCTTGACGACGGACCTGATTATTCCCCGGATGGCCAGTACATTTATTTCAACTCAGAGCGCTCCGGCTGGATGCAGATTTGGCGCATGCGGCCGGACGGAAGCGCGCAGGAGCAAGTGACGAGCGACGATTATGCCAATTGGTTTGCTCATCCCTCGCCCGACGGGAAATGGTTGGTTTTCCTGTCGTTCGATAAGCACGTGAAAGGACATCCGCCCAATAAAGAAGTTATTTTGCGCGTGATGCCTGTGGCGGGAGGCGAACCGCGCGTCCTGGCAAAACTCTTCGGAGGCCAGGGAACAATAAATGTTCCCTCCTGGTCGCCGGACGGTAAGCACGTGGCGTTTGCAAGTTATCGATTGCTCAAGCCCTGAGGTGGCGGCTGGCGAAGGTCTTCAAACGCCTCGAAGGATTTTGTGCCCAAGCTTTGGTCGAACTCGCGCAACCATTTGTGAACGTATTCGAGATCGAACGTCCGATTCTTCGACAGGACGTTGCGCACATCCTCGAGATCGCGGGCGCGGCCCGCGATCACTTTATGAATAATCAGGTCTTCGAGCGAGGCAAAGCACACTTGAGCCCCACCGAGAGGAACACGCCGCACTCGTTTGAGGGCCTGCTGGCTCGTAAGCGGAAAAGGAAAATATTAAATCCAATCGGATGCCGCTCACAGGATCGAGGCACGGCAGCACCATTGTCTTAACTACGAATTCCTCCGGAGGTTCGACGAGTACCTGCCATCCGTTTCGGCCCACCCAATCCAGCAGTTCGGAAAGCCGCTCCGGGCCCACACCCAAAGTTATGTCGATGTCGCGCGTCATGCGTGGCTCGCCGTAAAGCAGCACTGCTTGCCCGCCAATAAGCATATAGGGAATACCCAGACGCTCCAACCCCTGGGCTATGGCTTCAAGAAGGTGTTCGAACATTGAGTGCTCTGGCAAGTCGGATTCGGCTCTCCAGGCCTTCGGGGCTGGGGGACGTGGACATAACCCCGAGGGTGCGCGCCTCCTCGTACATGGCTTCGAGAAGGCGCAGGTTCTGGTAAAAATCGAGGGGCTGGGACATTTGCGTTTCCCTCTCCCACTTTTCCCATAGCGCCGGATCTTTAATCACCAACGCATCCCCTTTAGCGCGGACTCCATCCTGCACCCTGCAGCATCGAATCGCCCGCACATGACAGTCGCCGCTTGTCAAATCCTGTACTTCAGCCTCGGGCCTTATCCGATCCTCAGCCCTTGACCGGAATTATAACTCAAAAGCGCATTGCCCGACGCGGACCACTCCACTCAGGAGGATTGGCTGCCGGGTCAATGGTTTTCTACCCGGTACTATTGTGCTATAGCTTCATTTATTGATGTACGTTATAAAACTAGCGGAAAGTGTGGTGACGTGGGTTCTTCAGTATTTTGCCAATGTGGTTGGCCAGCGCGTCAATAATGCGAGGTTTGAGAGCTTGACCCTATCTGAACTCTTCCTCCACGGTTAGTGCTTCCCGCCAGGGGGCGCATCTGAGTGGACCTCCCCCACTCGGGTGCGCTCCTCCCCCCCCCGCTTCAAATCTTTGCGATTTCTTCGATGAATACCGGACGCTGCTGCTCGATGCTGCGGCGCGCGGCGATCGGCAGCAGACAATCCAGTGCGGCCTCCCGCATCGTTACGCTTTGATGGAGGGGGTCCGGCACGGGGCCGCGGAATATGGCGTTCTGCATCTTCTCATCAGCCCCCCAATGCCCGCCACTGCCCGTGCCCGCTTTCTCGGTGCGCGATTGCTTGAAAAGCGGTGTGATCCGGATATCCGCCATTGCGTCCACCTTCCACGGCTGCTCGTGGTAAACCCGCGCATCCAGCCGGCCCTTGGTCCCATTAAAGGAAATCTGGTATCCCTCATAAGGCATGAAGCAGTTGAGCGAGTAGCTCATCAGCACTCCGGTGTGGTAGCGCACATTCAAAGTCATGGTGTCCCAGATGTTGATGTTGCGCCGGTAGACGCAGCCGTCGCGCAAATAGCCGTCTTCTGATTCGCACTGGTGATAGAAATCCATGGCGAATTGGTCTTTGGTGATGTCCCAGAAGAACTCACATTTATCTTTGTGAGGGCAGTCCATGCAGCGCTCGCTGCGGTACTCGCCGTTGAACCCGTAGCGGCGCAGCGCACCGTAGGCATGCACCTCCGCGGGTTCGGCGCCCAGCCACCATTGCACCAGGTCGAGGAAGTGGCATTCCTCGGTGACCAGCAGCGAGCCGTTGAACTGTTTGAACCCGTGCCAGCGCCGGAAATATGAAGCGCCATGATTGGTGCTCAGGTAAAAGTTGAAATCAACAGAGGTGATAACG
Source organism: uncultured Acidobacteriota bacterium (assembly GCA_963770415.1). Taxonomy (GTDB): domain Bacteria; phylum Acidobacteriota; class Terriglobia; order UBA7540; family UBA7540; genus CAVROP01. Next base: position 61,706 of record CAVYPU010000023.1, on the reverse strand, counting down.
CCGATTTCCTCGGAGTCGATAATCTTCTTGATGGCCTCGGCTTCCGGACTGTAGCGCAACTCCTCCGCGATGATCAGCCTCCGCCCGGTGCGCCGCTGTGTGTCCAGGATTTCCTGAATCATCTTTTCGTCCGTGGCCATGGGCTTTTCGCTGATGACGTCCACGCCCAGCTCCATCGCCCGGCAGATATATTTATGATGGAAGGAATCGACCGTGGTGACAATGACACGGTCCGGGGACGTCTTGCGAATCATCTCGTCGAATTCTGTGTCCATGAACATGGGGCAATCCGCGCCGATGTAATCCTTGGCTACGGCCATGCGCTTGCGATTGATGTCGCAAAGCCCCACGAACTCTAGGGTATCGCTGAAAGCGTTGCGAAGGTTCTTGCCCCACGTCATGCTTCCGCGGCCTCCGGTCCCCACCAGCACCACCCGAAGCCGGCCGCTGTTGCTTTTGGGTCCGGCGGCGGTCTCCCGCGCGGCTGCCGGCGCAAGTGCGGCGCCCACGCCGCTCGTTGCCGCCGCAGCCAGAAATTCACGCCTGCCTAAATGGGATGATGGCCTACTACTCATTGTGCTAACCTCCTCCGCGTTTTCCTCACTCGTTCCAGCCATGAGGTCTCACGGCCGCAGAGTATAGCCTTTTTGCTTGCCTGGCGCACACCCTAATCCCCTAATCCCCTAATCCCTCGATAACGACAGAGGGTAGGGGGACGGCTAGCCGTCCCCCTGGAGCTTCAACATTTATCAAACGGCGACGGCCTGCGTCTGCGCCCCCTGAAAGCCCGAGCGTTGAATCCATGACCTCAAGGCTGTTCCATCGCGACTTGCGGCTCTGCCCATGGGACACAAATGTGGAAACTCAAGGGGGACGGCTAGCCGTCCCCTTCGAGCGGGCCGTTGGCCCGCGGGTAGGGCGAGCCCTACCCCTACACTGCTCGGGTGTAATTCCATGGGGCGCGGGGGTGCCCATGACGTGCCCCTACGCCATGGCTCTTGCCACGCGGCCGAAGCTGAGCTAAATTCGTTGCGGGTTGAGTCGCCCCATCCGTTTGCTCGCCCCGCGGGGCCAAGTGATAATTGGCCTGTGGAGATCAAGGCGACGCATCGCAGAGCTGGAAGGCAGGAAAGAGCTCTCAAGGCGCGAAGAGATTGGGTCTGATCCGCATCTCTTCAAGAGGAGGGAATGATGAACAGTGCGGCCACACCGGCGGTCGAGGTCCAGCGTGAATTCTCCCCACCCCCACCCGCGCCTTCGAAGCAGCGGCTTGTTTCCCTGGATATCTTTCGCGGCTTGACGCTGATCGCCATGACCGTGGTGAATATGCCCGGCGACCATCATTACACCTGGCGGGCGGTAAGCCATGTGGAATGGAATGGCTGGACGATCGCCGACCTGATTTTTCCGTTCTTCATTTTCATTGTCGGCGTCGCGATGCCATTCTCGTTTGCCGCTCGGCAAGCGCGGGGGGACTCACAACGGAAGCTCCTGGGTCATATTGCGGTGCGCAGCGCAGTCCTCTTCGCGGTCGGCGTGTTCATGACCTGGTATTACAATTTCATGAGCGGCCTTCCCAGGTATCATCTTTCGAATATCCGGCTCTTCGGCACCTTGCAGAGAATCGGCCTGTGCTATCTCTTTGCCTCAATTCTCTTCCTTAAGCTCAAGAAGCGGGGACTCGCGATCACCGTTACGGTCATCCTGGTGCTCTATTTCATCCTGCTGAAGTTCGTTCCAGTGCCCGGCCAGGGTATGCCTGTGCTGGGCAGGGAAGGGAACTGGGTGCAGTTCGTTGACCTCCACCTCATACCGAATCACCTTTACTACGACCACTGGGAGTCGAAAGGTTGGCTGGGGACGCTCCCCGCAGTGGCCAACATGCTGATCGGCGTGCTCGTAGGAATGTACCTACGCTCGGCGCGCTCCTCGATGGAAAAGGTGCGCACCTTTCTACTGGCTGGGGGAGCTGGAATGCTTCTCGGCTGGGCTTGGAGCATATGGATTCCCATCAACCAGAACCTGTGGACGAGTTCCCTCGTGGTCTTCATGTGCGGAATGGCCACTTTCATCCTGGGGTGTTGCTATTACGTGGCCGACGTGCGGAAGATCGCGTGGTGGACGAAGCCCTTCGTCATTGTCGGAGTCAATTCTCTATTCCTCTGGGTCGTAGCGGGCACCACCGATTCGTTGACCAACCTTGAACTGGTCAAAGTCAGTCTCGCCGACGGCACAAAGGCACCCTTGCCCGTCGTCATCTCGCATTACTTCGCTTCCTGGATCGGCCCCGTCAACGGATCGGAGCTTTACGCGTTCGCCTGGATGGCGCTATGGTTGGGAGTGTTGACGCTCATGTACAAGAAGCAAATCGTCGTCAAAATTTGAGCGCGTTGGCTGCTACGATTCCCGCTCTGCCAGCCGTTGATCATCTGCTTTTCGCAAGCTGCTCGAGGCGTTGCGCCATCTTCGCACGTAGCGCGAAGAGGTCCTCAAAGTTCCTCGAGAAGGTCCTGATATCCACCACCATGCTCTTGGCCGCGTTGTCGGCGAAGGGTTCGTCGCCAAGCGATTTCAGCAGCCACAGGCTCTCATAATCCTCGATGCCTTCGCGAAGCAGTTCCATGCGAATCGAGGAGACTGGCCCGTTGACGTTCGCCTGCCCCGTGTGCTCTTTGACTCCGCTGCCGGGATATATGACGGAACCCTCGCCGTTCAAAACGTACCCGCCGCTGCACAGGAATCCGCTGAGATAGGTTACGGGGTTGACCCAGGGATCGGTGGTTTCATTCCAGTGCTTGAAGTCCCAGTAGAGGATGCCTTGCATCTGGTAGCGCCAGGTAATCCACGGCATCATGAGCGGGTCCATGGCCGGCGCGTCGATGAAGAAGTTCGGCTGCGGATAGCCCTGGTCGCAGGAAGCGTACCAGGTAATTTCGCCCCCTTTGGCCTGCTCTTCGCGGATGGTATCTCTCACTCGCGGCCCGTTCAGCGCGTTGCCGTGAATGGAGAAGTTGTTCACGAACCCGCGCAACGTGCCCCACGCCGGACGTCCGTCAGCAGGGCCCGGCACATCCCCCGCCAGGTCTGACACGGGGGTTTTGGTGGCAAGGAACGGAACGCCCGGCGCGCCTTCATGCACGAGTGTTGCCCACTTGCGCGTGTCTTCGAAAGCCTCGGCCGAGTTCGGCTCGTCAATGGGGCTGTTGAAGACCAGGCGATTGAGCCAGCCGTTCTTCCGGTAGTAGTCGCAGACCTGCTTCAGGTAGGACTTGACGCGCCGATTGGCTTCCTCCGAAAACGCCGGCGCTCCTTTAATCACATTGCCGGGCGCCGCCTCCAGGATCACACGCTTCGTCTTCCACTGGTTCATGTAGCGGTCGTAGGCCTCAGAGTCGAAGCTGAGCGTGATATTGCCGCCGGACTCCTTAACCTGCGGCTGGAGCGGCTCGTTGAACCACGGCTCCATGCGGTGATCGTATAGAAAGGCGTGGTATTCCCGAAGCAGCCCCGCGACCTGCGGCGAGTTAGGCGGCAGGTGATGATAATGAGCGAGGTCGTTGCTGTCTGCTCCCATGTAAGTGATTAAGTGCGTCTCTGCGGGGAGCGCGAAATCGTAAACCTTGAGCCGAAGATTCAGACGGTCGATTTCATTGCCGTTTTGCGTCACGCGGATAGTGCCGGCATAGTTGCCCGCCGGCGCGCCTGCCCGCGTCAGCACATCAACCCATACGCCCCGATTGTGAATGGCCTCGCCAAACTGCGCAGTCATCCCGAACGGGTCGGTCAGCGGCGCGAGCGCATCGGGCCAGAAGCCGGTACCGCCCACCGGGCCGGACGCGCCGTAGCATAAGACTACGTGCTCGAAGTAGAGCTTCACGTTCGCAGCGGGGATCTGACCCTTATCAGACTTCGAGCTTGCCGGCTTCCAGGAAGAAACCGGATGCAGCAGGTTGATGCTCGTTCGCGGACTTGGGGACCGAGACCACCACCTGGAATGCCACATGCTGGTTCTTTGCTCCCGCGATGGAGACTGTTTTTGTGCTCTTGTCCCAAACCAGGTTGCGATTCTGCGCGGGTTCATCCGGCCGAACCTTGTAAACACTAGGCACAGCCCATACCTCCACGGACTGTGCTTGCGCGCACGCCGCCAGGCTGGTCATGATCAGCACGGCAATGGTAATCAGTTTCATATTAGATCCCCTCCTACGCATATTTCGGCGTCCTCGATAGGAGTCATTGACAAGATGGACAGGTTCAACATGCTGGCTCAAAATTGCCTCGACACAACGAGGCCAAGCGGTGGAAATCCTAGCAAGCGTACGCATGCCCCGTCAATAGAAGTATTGGACTCCAATCCGTCGATAACCTCGCTGCTGTAGGGGGGCGGCTTGCAGTCCCCCGCATTTCTGTCGGCCAACTGCTGTAGGGGGACGGCTTGCCGTCCCCTTCGAGCGGTCTGTTGGCCCGCGGGTAGGGCAAGCCCTCATAAGCGCTAAGATAGTACATGACATCGCTCAAGTTGAGGAGCCCGTTCGCGGTTCCCTTCCGCGAGCTCTGCGGCGATTTCATCCCAGTGTTGCACGACGTACTCCAGCGGCACTTTCGGAGCGATGGCCTGTTGCACCTGGTGCAGCGCGAATTGAAACTCACGCCACCGACTGCCCTGGACCGTCGGATCCCAGTTCGTAGCCCCAGGGGGAAAATGACGAACCCAGGCGGACCAGCTTTTGGGTGAGCAGCGCCACCAGCAGTTTTCCGTGCAACCAGGCGCGCGAGCTCCGCGCGTCGTGCTTGGGCAAGTGGCCGATCGCCAGCAGCGACTTCAGCCGCTTGAACACCAGTTCAATTTGCCAGCGGAAGCGGTAGTACTCGAGCACTTGGGGGGCCCCCATTTCCGGCACCCGCAGGGTCGTGAACACCATCACATAATGGGCGTACTCGCGCGTTTCCGGCCGCACCCGAATCGGCTGCTTCTGCTCGCGCCGATCCAGTTGGCGCTCCGCCGCGGCGATGGCCTGCGCACTTTTGCGCACCGCACACAGACGTCCCTCCACGCGCTGCTCCCCGGCGTGCAGCGCCGCTGCCCATTGCCCCGCTTGTCCCGCCGCCAGCGGGCGCAGTGCCGGCAACACCCGGAACGGCTGGTCATCGGCCGCGAACAACGGCACCGCACTGTTCCACCGCACAATGATGTCGCCTCCTTGCGCGCGCACCCTCGCCACCCCGGCCGGATGGCAATAACCGCGATCGGCCAGAATCAGATCTCCCGCCGCGACCCGGAATCGCTCCAGATTCTCCGCCGTCCCCGCCCCTTTCCGCGAGCTGATCAGCAACTGGTCGCAGGCCAACTCCGGCAGCCGCAGGCTGTAATGAATCCGCCAATGCGAACCGGTCGGGCCCGGTTCCTTGATCACCGTCCCATCCAGCGCCCGCAGACGCCGCCGCGGCGGAGGCCCCTTCCAGCGCACCCCACTTTCCGCCAGCAACGCCTGGCAGAGGTGCTGCAACCAATTCTCCGACTGGCGCAAGCGATTCAATAGCGTCACATCGCTCACCTTCGAAAGCCCCGCCGCCTGGGCGCGAACCGTGGTCTCCCGCAACGAGTAGCCGCACCCCACGTGCATCAGCAACCTGCGCAGCAGCGCCTCCACCGAGTCCAATTCCCGCAAACGCTCTACCGCCCCGCTCAGCCGCGCCGCCCGTTGCCAGCTCGGCGGTAACAGGCCCACTAAGATGTCCCAGTCTTCGTCGAGTGCGTTCATGCTCAGCAAGGTACAGGGAAAACCGACAAGCGTCAAGCAGTATCTTAGCGCTTATGAGGGCTTGCCCTACCCCTACACCCGCCTGGGTGCAGCCCCGTGGGCCGTCGTAATAGTGTCTTGAGGCCAAAAGTCTGCTTTATAATGCCTTTCTCAAGCTGGATGAGCACATGTCATTCATCGGCATCGATCTGGGCACGTCGTTTATCAAGGGAGCTGTCTTGAATCTTGAGACGCGGGAACTTCTCGAGGTGCGGCGAATCCCTTTTCCGCCGGCACTCGCGAGCGGCATTCCGCTGGCCTGCGAGTTCGACCCGCGGGAGGTACTGGCTGCCGTGCGCGCGCTCATCGCGGAACTGGCCCCGCATGCCGCGCCTTGCGAAGGGACCGTCATGTGCTCGCAGATGCATGGCATGGTCCTCGTGAACGAGAGGGGCGATACCGAGTCAAATTGCATCACGTGGCGCGACCAGCGAATTCTGGCGCCACACGCCTCGGGAAATGGATCCTATTATCAGATCCTCACGGAGAGAATTCCTCCCGACCATAAACAGCAACTTGGAAACGAATTGGATCCGGGAAGGCCGATCTGCTATCTCTTCTGGTTTCGCGAACAGGGGAAGCTTGCGCCTGGCCTCATTCCCGTCTCATTGCCGGATTATGTCCTCAGCGTTATGTGCGAAAGCGCGCCCGGAGTCGATATCACCAACGCCGGAGCTTACGGAGCGCTTAACCTCGAAACCCTGGACTGGCACGAGGAGGCCATTGAAGAACTGGGACTGGGCAACCTCCGCTGGCCGAAGATTCGTAAACTGGGCGAAGTGGTCGGAGATCTGAACATCGCGGGCGCGCGCGTCCCGTGTTACACGCCGGTTGGCGACTACCAATGCGCTCTCACAGGAGCGCTGTTCGGCCCTGAAGAAGTTTCACTCAACGTCGCTACGGGCTCTCAGGTCAGCCGGCTGACTTCGGAATTAATTCTCGGCGGCTACCAGACTCGCCCCTTCTTCGAAGGGAGATTCCTCAACACGTTCTCGAATCCTCCAGGCGGCCGCGCCTTGAACGTGCTCGTGGATCTTCTCTGCGAGTTGGGCAGAGCTCAGGGCCTGGATTCAGGCGATCCATGGGAGGCGATCGCGCGCGCGGTGGAAGCGGTACCCCAAACGGATTTGGATGTGGACTTGAATTTCTTCGCCGCACCACGAGGGGAGCAGGGTCGAATCGCAAACATTCGCGGGGGCAACCTCACGCTCGGGCACCTGTTTCGCGCTGCGTTCATTAATATGGCCGATAATTTCTACGACTGCGCTGCGCGGTTGTTTCCAGACAAGTCATGGAAGAACATTCTCTACTCTGGTGGACTTGCCTGTAAGCTCGAGATACTTCGCCGTATCATCCAGCAGAGGTTCGCGGCTAGTTACCGGGTGACTCCCGTCGAAGAGGACACGCTGTTTGGGTTGTTGATCCTCGCGTCCGTGTTCAGCGGCAGGGCCAAGTCCGTCAAGGAAGTTACCCGTCAGCTTCGGGCGACTATCGCTCAAGGAGGAAGTGTATGCTCGCGGCAGTCTTAAAGGGATTCAACCAACTTGTACTCGAAGAGGTTCCGCGGCCCGACCCCGGCCCGGGCGAGGTTTTGGTGCGCATCAAATCGTGCGGCATCTGCGCCACCGATTACAAGGCGATCAAGGGCATCCGCACCAATGTGGAATTTCCTTTGATCCCGGGTCACGAGCCGGCCGGCATCATCGCTGCGGTTGGCGCGCACGTCACGAGCGTGAAGGAAGGCGACCCGGTCATCATTTCGCCTAGCGGCTTCTGCGGGCAGTGCCGAAACTGCCGGCTCGGGTTGACCCACTACTGCGAACACGCCTATACCACCGGTGGAGACGGCGCGGCCGTCCGGCCGGGCAGCTTCGCTGAATACACTTTGACGGGCGCGAACGTGGTTTTCCCCAAGCCTGCCGCTCTGAGCTTTGACGCCGCCTGCCAGACAGAGCCTTTGAGCGGCGCCTGGAAAGGGCTTATCCATTATTCCCAAATGAGCCTTGGCGATGACGTGGTGGTGATCGGGACGGGCGGCATCGGGATGTATTGCTTGATGGTGGCGCGAGCCGCGGGTGCGGGCCGCCTGGTCGCCGTGGACATCAGCGATTACGCGCTTCGGGTCGCCAAGGAGCTGGGAGCGACTCACACTCTTAATCCTGCGCGCCAAGACGTGAAGGCCGCCCTTTACGAGATCATGCCGCAGGGACCCGACCTGGTGCTCGAAGCTGCGGGGCCGATTCAGGCCGTGAAACTGATGGTAAGCCTCTTGCGCCGCGGCACCCGCTGGAACGTTTTCGGAATTACCACTCACGAAGAATTTGCACTGGACGGCGGCTTAATGCATTTTCTCGAGGCCAGAATGGATTCGAGTTTCAGCACCAATCCGTTGGCCATCATGAATGCCATTCGCCTCATGGAGCGCGGTTTGGTGAACCCCGAGCGAGTGATCTCGCACCGATATCCATTGACTGAAATCCACGCCGCCATCGAGACCATGGCGTGTCCGGAACGCAACAAGGTCATCATCAATCCCTAACTCAATGGTCGAGACGGTCTTCAAGAAGTTACTTGGCGAGAAGCGCTTTCATCTGCTCGAGCCTTTTAGGGCCGGTGGCCAGCATGCAGAAAGCCGACAGCACAGGACACAGACCCGCCACGAAAATCGCCACGCCGAAATGCTTCTGCGGCCCGAGTAAGAGTCCCGTAATAATGGACGCGAGTCCTCCCGCTGCGACGGCGACCGTGTTCAGGTATCCAACGGTGCGCCCCACCATATTCTCCGGCGGAACGTGTTGCGAGATCGCCCAGAAGCTCGAATTCCCGATCCCGGTTCCGCACAGTGCCACCGTGAGGATGGGGAGCGCCCAGAATCGGCTGGGTGTGACGAGCAGAAGTAAGACAACTCCGGTGGCTGCATACCCCATGCCTGCGAACCACATTCGGGCAGGGAACACACCAATGCGGGCCGCAAGTTTATCCGCCGCCCAGCCTCCCACCACGTTCACGCCCCCCATGATGAACAAGGCGGCCGAGACCACGCGCCCCATGGCGAGGGTCGAGAATCCCCGGGAAAGAATCATGTAGCTCGGCACCCACGTCAAAACGAAGTACCAGAAGTATGACGCCATAGCGATGCACAAGGACATTATCCAGAAGGTGCGGTTCAAAAGAAGCATGCGCCATGTCCAGGACCGTGGTGGAGCGGGAGTATAAGCAGCCTCGACGCGAAGGTCTGGCTGGCGCCCTTCCTCGAGCCCGGTGGCGGCTCCCGGCGGGTCCGACTGCTGGCCGTTCGGGGCATGGCGCGCCCTCTTGGAGGGTGCAACCAGCAGCCAGAACGGCAACCAAACCATGCCGCACAATCCCGTGATGGCGAACATCATTCGCCATCCAAAGCGGTCCACCAGGATGGAGCCCACGAGCGCCCCGAGTGCCGGCCCGATCGGCTGGCCTGCGAGGTAGATGGAAGTAGGCAACCCCTGGTCTTTCCCGGCGTAGTTATTGCGGATAAACGAAATGCTGGCCAGGGGAGCGATGGCTTCGGCCATTCCCAGCACGGCGCGCAAACCGATCACGTCGCCACTACTGCGGCTGAAGGCAATCGAAGCCGAGGCCAACGACCAGACGAGGAATCCGGCTGCGTAGGAGAAGCGAATGCCGAACCGGTCCACGATCGCCCCCGCGGGGATTTGAAACGCGCTGTACGTCCAGAGAAAGGCGGAGAGGATCACTCCCATTGTGGCGGGAGTGATGCGGAAATCATGCATCATCCACGGGGCAGCCACGCTGAGGTTGCCGCGATCGACGTAGCTAACCAGGATACCGACAAAGATGAGGGCGAGGACAATCCATCGGCGGCGTATGTGATCGAGCATGCAGTTGACCCTTGGCCAGCTTCAAGTCTTTACGAATTACTACGCAATGTCCGGACCGTTTTTCTTTCGGAGCTCGAACGTAAGAGACCCCTCACTCGTGACGCGAGGGCTGAAGAAACCGCCGTCGCGCGACACCCTCTTCCCAGGGAGTCCTTGTGAAAACCTCTTTTGGAGTGTCATTCCGAGCGAAGCGAAGAATCTCGCTCTGGGTATTCTCAACGCACTGCGAGATTCCTCGTCGCCTGGGGCTCTCCTGAAAATCACCCTCAAGTACGTCATTCCCGCGCAAGCGGGAATCCATTGTGTTCCGGACCGAAGATGGACCCCCGCTTTCGCGGGGGTGACCTCGTGGGCGATTTTCATTCCTTCGGGTGGGCTGCAAGCCCATCGGGACTCTCCTGAAAACCAGCCCCAAGTACGTCATTCCCGCGCAAGCGGGAATCCATTGGCGGGACAATGGGTCCCCTCTTTCGCGGGGACGACACCGATAATTTTCATTCCCTTGGGTGGGCCACAGGCCCATGGAAACTTCTCCCCAGGGTGAGGGCCGGTCCTCTACTATTCCAGAGAGAGACCCGTCAGAGGGCATAGTTCAATTTCCCTTTACGAATTCCACATAGCCGTGCTTGCGGAGAAATCTGAAGTATCCGACATAATCTATGGGCGTCGGCCCAATCTCCATGCGGGTGAGGTGGATCACCTCGGCCAGAGTGCGGTGCCCGTCGCACCAGTACAAGGGGACGATCACAGGCACGTCCCATGCTCCCGAGGGATAACCTTCGCGCTGGTCGGGATGGAGATCGTCAAGGGTGATGGTGCCGAATCGCAGGCGCTTAACGACAATCGTTGAGGCGTCGGCGGCTTCAGCGTCGGAGGCCTCGGCGGGCTCGGGGGGCGTGCTGATGCCTAACGCCGTGGCGCGTGCCCGGACCGCAGACTGCACCACGTCCGATTGCTCATCGCCAAACTTCCGCAGCCGTTCCGCGAGCGGAGCCAGCGACGTCCCAAAAGCCTCGCGCTCTGATTCCGGCGCCAGTCGCAGGACGGAATTGATGGCCTGGGCGCCGCGTCCCACCAAGTAGTCGTTCTTCTGCTTTGCCTCGGCCAGGAGTTCCCCAAGTTGCTGGGCGCTCGAGGCTGCGGCGATGCGGTCGAGATAGGAATCCACCGAGCGCAGAATCAGATCGTCGCCGCGGCTTTCGCTCAGCTCAGCCAGCCACTGGGCCTGGTCGTGACCGGCGTTCGCAAGGTAATAAAGAAACGCAGCGTCCAGCGTCGAGAGATCCCGCAGCGACCGCGGGTTGACGCGCGCCGGCGTGTCTTCGCTGTTGTGATGCGTCACCACGCCGGGCCCGCCGTAGACCAGCACGTTGGGAACGCCGATCGTCGGGTCTCCCAGATAACTGTCCGTCCCGGTGGTGAAGGGAACCCAGTGGTAAGCCCGGCCGACTGGGCGGATATAAGCCCTTGGCCCGGCGAGGTCCACGGTCGAGAAATAATCTTCGGCGACCTTCATGATGAAAGCGTTGACGTAGGAGCTGGCCACCTGCGGGTTCATGATGAAGGAGAACTCTGTGTTGGGCAGCTCGTAGGGAGAGGCGGGCGTGTCCAATGTGAAGGCGGCGATGGTGCGGCGCATGCGGTCGGAATGCGTGGCCACATACTGCATGGAGCCGTACATTTCCGGCATGGTCAGAATGCGGATGGTGCGCCGCGGTTGAGCGAGGCGGCCCGAGGCGATCAGGCGGTTGAGCGTGGCGGCCGCTTCGAGGATGGCGGAAACCCCGCAGGCGTTGTCCTCCGCGCCCTGCTCGGAAGTGTGGCCGAGCGTGAGTACCTCTTCGCTTTCGGCGCCCGGGATCACGGCCGTCAGGTAGGGATAGGGCCCGCTGTAGTAGCGGCTGTCGATGGTCGCCTTCACGCGCACTGTGCCGTGCTCGGCCAGGAGCTTGCGCACCAAGGCCGCTTCCCGAGGCGTAATCGAGAGGCAAAGCAGCGGCTTGCTGACCTTGGTGAAGCCCCAGCCGCTGTCTCCCCAGGCGTTTACCCACTGGCGGCCGTCGAGCAGCTTGGGATTTTCGGTGGAGGCGTTGATGGCGCCGAGCGCCCCGGCCTTCACGAGCGGCCACTTCACGTTGGCGGCATTCTGCGGGGTCAGCGCCAGTTTGCCGTGCAGGTCGAGCTTCGCGATGTCGTCCGGCTTGACGTCTTTGAGGTCCACCACTTCCGCCGTGACGCCTTCGGGCGGCGTCGGCCCGCTCCACATGCAGACCGAACACGGCACCTTCTGGTAGTCGGCAATGGTGCGTTCGGCCTCGGGCACAGCGGGTTCGATGATTTCGAGCTTAGCTTGCTTCACGTCCCAGGCGAGCGGCTCGGTCCAGTAGCCGAATTGGCTTGTGCCGTCCGACGGCGCGCTCAGCGCCTCGATTTCGTGGAGGCCCATGTCGGTCATGGCGCCTTTGATGTAGTCGGCGGTCTCCGCGAACTTGGGGTACGTAAACCAGCGGTCCATCGAATAGAGCCGCTTCATGAAGTCCGTGACCTGGTCGGAACGGACTTCAGCGCGAATCGACTGGATCAAGACCTTCAAGTTGGCATCGGATTCGGAAGCCGGTGAACTCCCGAGCGGCAAGCTGAAAACCAATAGGGCACCCAGCACAAGCAGCGTTCGTTTCATTGGGTCGGGCCTCCTCTCTTTTGATCAAAACGGCATTACGCGGCTCCAATGAAGGCGACAAATATGGCGGCGAGGACCACACCCGCAGCGAGCCGTGGAATCATTCCGGCATTGTATCAGGAAAAGGGCTTCCCCTAACCAGAGGGCGCACTTACAGATCGTCCGGCGAGAGTCCCGTTTTCTTGGCGATCTTTGAAAGCATTACAGGACCTATCTCGTCGTGTTCGTGGAAAGACCATATGTAATCGGGATAGCCATCTCGGCACAACTTCAGGTGGGAGCCGGGGACCTTTCTCTTAACTTGCCATCCGATGTTTAAAAGGGCCCTCAATACTTTTCGAGCTTTGCTTGCTGGCCAGTTGCTCAAGGGCAGGCAATCGAAATCTCAAGTTTTCTGCAGCCGGGCTTAATCCGACCTTCTTCCATATCGCTGGCGATAACCCGCAGGGCCAGAATTTTCACCGCCTGAGCCGCTTCCGCGCGGGTCTTTCCGTAAGCCATAACCCCTGGCATAGCAGGAATCTCCGCGATCCACCGGCCATCCGCCTCACGATCAAATTCAATATTCATCTGCGGCATAACGGTCTCTCTCCGGGCCACGTTTTTCATCGGCACTTCCGCGCTTCGACGTTATTAGATGCTTGCGTCCGTGAAATGGATTGTATGAACCCTCCACTACCAAGTCAATGGCCTTCCGCAACAGAGCATTTGTCTCCCGTCTCCGCCTCAACAGTGCGTTCGTAATGATCCACGGGCAATACGCCTGACCTGGCCGGGCACGGCTCGGCCCCACCTACGCTTTGTTCAGCACGAGGTCGTGGACCTCTTTGTGGCCGTGGTAGTGGAGGCGGTACTTGTAGCGGCCGGCGGCGTATTTCGCCGTGTTCCAGGCGGCCATGTGGTAGCCGGGGTCGCGGGCTCCATATGAGATTGCTTCCAGCTTCTTGCCCTTCGCATCGAGGATTTCGACCAGCACATCGCCTTTTTCTGGAACGCTGAACTCGATGGCCAGTTGCGGATTTTTGGCGTTCGGGTAGTGATCGTTGAGCGGCCGGACGGTGGGCTTCGCGGGGATGCTGACTTTCTTCTCGCTCACCGTCGAGTAGTCGAAGGGCTGATCGACGAGGTGCCAGAGAGGTTCTTTGCCGCGCTGGTGGAGGTAGGATGACCGCAAGGGCGTGCGCGCGAAGCTCGTGAGCGGCCGGAGGACCGCCACTCCGTCTACCCACTCGTAGACCGGAATATTCATCGCGTTAAGCATGCCCAGCTTACCGCGCTCCATGGCAATGTGAAACAAGCCGAAGTTCCCGGGCTCGTGACCGCCCAGCCAGTGGCCAATGATGTCCACGAGGAATGGATTCTTGCCGAAGATGACGACGTTCGTCATGTAGTCCTGGGCGTTCCCTTCGTAGTTGTTTTCGTTGTCGGCGGGGAGGGGCCCGCGATTGAAATCGCTCTCCCGGCCGTAGATGCCTTCGACAATGTGAAGCCCCATGGGCGAAGTCGAATGGTTATCGATGGTGCGGTGCGCCCACAGTTCCATGCCCAGGGCAGTGAAGAAATACGCCCCGTTGAAAGCCGGATCGCCGCGCGGCACGTCGGGGGTGTTCCAGCGCGGAATCGTATTCAAGTGCCGCTTGAAGTTTGCTTCGATATCTTCATGAACCTTAGGGTCAATACACTCCTTATCGATCTTCTCCTCAACCCGCTGCATGGCCTCGATGCCATACCATTTCTGGCAGTATCCCTGAAAGGGGCCGGCATTGGTGCCCTGCCAGTTTTTCGCGGTCAGGGTAATGCCCATCACGTGCGCCTTGAACTTCGCCACGTTCAGGTTCCAGGAATCCGGGGCATTGAACGGCCAGAGGTAGGGAATCCGCCTGTACACGACGCCGCCCGGGACGTCCTTCCAGGTGAATGCCCGGTCGTCACTTGCGTCAACTTCGGTGCGAATGGAGTTTTTCGAGGCCCGAACCGTGGCGCCCACCCTCCGGGCCATCGCCAGGTATCCGCGGGCGTCGAGAACACCGCCGCTATTGACATCGCGTGTGTGTAACTTGCTGCTCGCAACTCCTAGTTCCTTAAAGGATTCGAACAGGCCTTCGACGAAGAACACGTCAGTGGCAATGCCCATCGTGTCCTCGATCGTGAATCCTCGCTTTCGGTCGATGGTGTCGTGACCAGTAAGGTTCGGCTTGGTGGCGATGTTGTGAGTTACCGGAACCCCGGTGTTGTCCATGGGAAGGAACACCGAGCGGCCAAGCTCCAGGCCGACCTGCTTGCAGGCCCCGGAATTCGTCTTGCGGTCCACGTGCGTCCGCAGGATGAAGACCGCCTCGGGGTGCTGCTCGACAAACGGATGCACACCAAAATATCCGGAGGGCGGAGCATCGGCAGCAAACAGGGAAGCGCGGCCGATTAAACCAGCGCCGCCCACCAGCAATGAGGAAGACTTGAGAAAATCCCTGCGACTAATCATGTGGACCCTTTCAAGCACCTGAACCATGTCCCTATCTCCCTTTGGGGTGCGTGCGAAAACCTCTCTTGGGGTGTCATTCCGAGCGCAGCGAGGAATCCCGCTCTGAGTATTTTCAAGGCACTGCGAGATTCCTCGTCGCCTACGGCTCCTCGGAATGACAGTAAAAACGACTTCGCACACAGACTCCCTTAGGGGCGAGGGCGGATGCCATTCTTAACTTCGCCGCAAGATACGAAAAGGCGCATACATCTGGAACAATGTATGCGCCACCCAAAACCAGGGGCCATGTTGTGCTTGCCCCTGCACTAAGATTTGTTCAGGACAAGGTCGTGCTCCTCGTTGTGGCCGTTATAGCGCAGACGGTACTTGTAGCTGCCGGAAGCGTATTTCGCCGTGTTCCATCCCGCCATGTGGTAGCCGGGTTCACAGATGGAGTTCGAGATCACTTCCAGGTTCTTGCCGTTCTCGTCGAGGATTTCGAGGAGCGCCCATCCCGTTTCAGGCACGCTGAACTCGATGGCCAACTGCGGATTGTGGGCGTTCGGATGGTGCTGGTTGAGCGGGCGCGTGGTAGGCTTGGCTGGAATGCTAAGTTCCTTCTCGCTCACCTTGGAATAGTCGAACGGCTGGTCGACGAGGTGCCACAGCGCCTCACTATCAAGCTGGTGGAGGTAGAAGGACCTCAAAGGCGTGCGCGTGAAACCTACGAGCGGGCGCCGCACGGCCACTCCATCCACCCACTCGTAGACAGGAATGTGCATGGGATTCAACATGCCCAGTTTGTGGCGCTCCATCGCGATGTGGAACAGGCCGAAGTTTCCGGGCTCGTGGCCGCCCAGCCAGTGGCCAATGATGTCGACAAGATAAGGGTCCTTACCGAAGATCACGACGTTCGTCATGTAGTCCCAGGCGCGCCCATCGTAGTTGTTCTCGTTGCCTAAGGGGTTCGGGCCCTGGTTGAAGTCGCCGTCGCGGCCGTAGACGCCCTCGATCATGTGAAGCCCCATGGGGGACGCCGCGTGATTGTCGATGGTCCGGTGCGCCCACAATTCCATGCATAGGGCGGTGTAGTAATAAGCCTCGACGTACTTGGGGTGGTTCCGGGGCACGTCGGGAGTATTCCATCGCGGTAGTGTCGCAGAGTGCTGTTTGAATTGCGCTTCTATGGCCTCATGGATCTTGGGGTTGATGCATTCTTTGTTGATGGCATCTTCCACCTTTTGCATCTCGTCGATGTTTCGCCACATCCCGCAATAACCCTGAAAGGGGGCGCCGTTGGTGCCCTGCCAGTTCTTCGAGGTGAGAGTCATGCCCATTTCATGGGCCTTGAATTTCGCCACGTTCAGGTTCCATGCATCCCGCGCATTAAAAGGCCACAGGTAGGGGATCTGGTTATACACCACTCCGCCGCCGGGAACCTCTTTCCAAACAAACGCCCGCTCGTCTTTCGCGTCGTACTCGGTTCTTATCGTGTTCTTCGCTGCCCGAACTGTGGCGCCCACTCGCCGCCCCATGGCGAGGTACCCGCGGCCGTCCAGCACGCCGCCGCCATTAACGTCGCGCGTGTGCATCTTATTGCCCGCCACGCCCAGTTCCTTAAACGATTCGAACAGGCCCTCAATGAAGAACGCGTCGGTAGTGATGCCCATTGTGTCTTCGAGGGTGAAGCCGCGCTTGGGGTCGACGACATCGTGGGCGGTGAGGTTCGGCTTGGTGGCGATATTGTGCGTCACCGGAACGCCAGTCGAGTCCATGGGAACGAACAGCGTGCGTCCAAGATCCAGTCCCACCTGTTTGCAGGCTGCGGAATTCGTCTTGCGGTCCACATGGGTGCGCAGAATGAAGACGGCTTCAGGGTGCTGCTCGACGAACGGATGCACGCCAAAATGACCAGTCGGCGTCGAATCGGCCGCAAATACCGAAGACCGGCCGATCAAACTTGCACTTCCCAAGATTAACGATGAGGATTTAAGAAAATTCCTGCGATTAATCATGGAGATCCTCCCTTTTCGACGTCACATCACCCTTCAGGTTTTTAGTGGGGAAATCGAGGCAAACGACTGAAACTACCCGGAAGTACAACAAAGCACAAAGTGTGCTGGATCGATGAAGATGACGAACTGTTGACTTTTCTGCGCTGCCCATGTCAGGATGCGCCTTCCGGCGCATGATTAGTGGGAATTTGCTCCTCTAGCCCCACAACCCAACATAGTCAGCAGGTAAAATGCCAAAATTGCACTCAGCCCGGGCAACCGGGCCGCCCGGCACACTCGATCTCATTGAAATACCAAGCACTTAGGCCAACTTGTCGCGCCAGTTGGGGCCTGCCAGCCTCCCTCTTGCTATGATCATGTTGGCACCCTCGAAGTCCAGCGCGGAATAGACGGAGATTTGGGGGAGTTTGAACTCCATCCCCGAGGACGCCGCTCCGCCTTCGAGAGTCGAGGCGCCGTCCGTTCCCGGCCTCCAGAGCCGAGCGGACTTCACTTGATCGTTCACCCAGAGCGTGACCGAATCGGCAGGTTTCACGGAGTAGTTCACCAACTGGACCAGCCGCTCTTTGCGGCCGGGATTGATCCTCGAAAGGCAATTCACCGAGGGGGAATTGTAGAGCCGGACGACGTCGTTGCGGCGGCTGAGGAGCATATGGGTGTCCACGGCCACTTGGTCGGGAGCTTGGAAACCCTCTTGCGCAATTGCAATCTGCCCCTTGCCGACATTGTAAACGTCATATTTAAGCGAAGAGTCCGCTTTGCCAGGCTTCACGTCCCCCGGCCCCCAGTACTCTGCGGCGACCAGCAATCCTCCTTGCCGTACGAAAGCCAGCATCTGGGACAGTTGCTCCGCGCTGGGCTTGTCTTTGTCGAGCCAGAGCAGCGCCTTCAGGCCTTGGGTCGAGGCAGGGAGAGGCTTCACCCTCTCGATGATCTGGAACTGAACATGGCGGCGGTTGAGCAGGTTGAGCGCCTCTCCGCTCAAATAGGCATTGTCTCCGCGAAAATCAGAGATGACCCCAAGTATGCCTTCCGATTTGAAAGCTTCCCAATCTTTGTGGCTCTCGAAGAACGACAGCATTCCTAGCAGCTTTTCCCAGATTGCTTTAGCCTGAGGATTCCCTTTCGGGAGCGCGCCCCGAAGTTTGTCATCCAGGGAGATAATCCACTGGCTTCCATAGGCGCGGCTGTCGGCGACCGCCAGACCGTAGTTGGCCGCGTGAACCAGGCTCGCCAAATCCGGGGGATCGAATTCGAGCCACTGCGTCTTTCCCGGCGCGAGCACGTTTGCCAGCATGGAGAACCACGAATTTGAATTCACCCACGGATTGGAGGTTGCGCCGGCGAGCGCGTTGTCCCCGTCCATGCTCTCGACGCTCAATCCGGGCCAGACGTTTTCAATGGTGCAGAAGATGGTCGATGCCGTTTCAGAGGAAACGTTCTCGCGCGCCAATTGCAAGATGACCGGCAGGCCGGAGGTCTGGCCCGCAGTGTCTCGCAGCATGACCGCCGAGAGGCCTGCTTCGCGCGCCGCCGAGACGGCAGCGTCGGTGCCCTCCCTCACGGCGATTCTTCCCACGAAGCTGAGGCCAAGCTTGCGGCCCGCTTCGACGAGCGGCTTCAAGGCTTGCTGCTGGGCTACATCGTCGGATTTACCATTGGCCCAATCCACAACCAGACAGTTGACAGGAGTTCCTTTGAGAAACTCCAAGGTGGACGGCTGTCCCCAAGCCTCGAGCGTCTCCTTCAGCTCAGGAGTGAAACTCCTCGACCTGCTTCGGCGCGCGATTTCGAGCGGCCCGCACGGCCACTTCATCGGCACCCATTTGGTGTCCAGGTTCATTTGTATCCCTCCGATCCGATTCCTTTGCCTAGAGCCTTTGTTTCGTCTCCTCAGCTCCCTCTTGAAAATTACGTCATTCCCGCGCAAGCGGGAATCCATTGGACTAACGATAGGCCCCCGCTTTCGTGGGGCCGACGCCGATAGTGATTTTCATTAGCCGGCGTGGGTCGCAGACCCATAATAACTCTCTCATATTTCGAGAGCAGGTTTGGCCTGAGCGTGTTTGCCCTTGGTCGTGCCCCGAGCTTGGCCAATCGCGAAAATCATCACCTTGTCAGGGCGGGATGTCAACACCCGAAATGCATTGCGGTCACACGGGCCGCGCTGTGCTACCCTTGCCTAGTACTTGCTGACCAAGGTCCGCGTCGTATTCGCGAGTGCGGGAAGGGCGGGGCTTTAGCCCCGCCACGGAAAGCGGCTTATCCATTGGGGGCTTTAGCCCCTGAGGTAACATGGCTTCAGGGCCTAAAGGCCCAACTCGTCGGGCACCATCAGGCAGCGGGGCTGAAGCCCCGCCCTTCCAAAGTGCCCCCATTATGACGCGTTTTCCGTCATTAAGTACTAGTGGAGAAATGTCATGCACAAAACAACTCTGGGAATACTGATCGTTGTGTTGGGTGCGCTCGCGAGCGCGCTCGGCGCTGAAGGGACCGGCGGCCCCGCTGTAACCATCGAGTATTACTACAAGATCGTGCCCGGCGGCATGATGCCGGGCGGCCCGTCCGAGTGGCTGTCGCTCTACCAGAAGAACCACCGCCCCATACTGAAGGAACTCAAGAAAGAAGGCATTCTCCTGAGCGAGAAAATCTATGAACGCAAGTTCCACGCCGAAAGCCCGGCTTGGGACTACAAAGTGGTGATGGTGTGGCGCGATTGGGCCGCTCTCGAGGAATCCGGCAAGCGCGAGCCGGAAATCATCCGCTCACTTTTTCCCGACAAGGCGGCCCACGACCGCGAAGAAAAGCGCCGCTGGGAACTGACCGAAAAACACTGGGACGATGTCCTCCGGGAAGTCCCGGTCGATTGAGACCTGCCGAGTCAATGTGATGGTTGAGACCCGGGTCGAGTGCGGAGCGCGCGCTTGCCGGAACGCAGCGGGAAATAGGGCTCGTGAAGGTGTTGACTGGGGTCATACCGGGCTGAGAAGGCGCTGAACACCATATTCTCGTCCTGCGCCTGGGGATGGGGGTTCGACGCCAGCTTGATCCTTACCTGGGTGGATTCTTCCACCCCGGCAAATATTCCGAACGAATCCCGGAAGGATGAGGCACTGACGTATTGTGCTGCGCCTTGAATCGCCTCCTGCACTCCCTGGCGCAGCGTCCCCACCGCGCGTTCCGCTGAGCCGTAGACGATGCGCAATTCCTCGACGCCATACCGGAAGCACTCGCGAATCCGCCGCCCGGAGACCTTGCAACCTTCCTCCATCGAACATCCATGCAGGTCGAGTTCGAAGGTGTTATTGGACCGGTCAAAATTCTGATGTGCCACGGTTGCCGCCGCTCTCTCGATCGGTTCAGATTTCTGTTGATCGAGATCCCAGACTGAGTATAAGACGTTACCCGATAGGGCGGGAAGAATTCGGAAGATTCACCAGAGTCTCAGTTTGGAGCAGTCGCTCATGCCCGTCTGCGGACGGGCACCCGGAAACCATGAAAATGGGCTGGGGTGGCGCAGACATTGCCCTGTATGTCTGCGCCCTGTGCCAGCGACATAGAAAGCAATGTCGGCGCCACCCACGCGAGGAGGGGAGTCGTTTTCATAGAAAAGGCGGCCTCGTGCTGCCAAGCACGGAACTGAGCCTACTGGCCCATGTCGCGGTAAGGTCGCCGCCACAAGCTCGGGCTGAGACGCCGCAGAAAGGTTCCCGGATTTATTTGACGAGGAGACGCAGTGAAGGTATATTGCAGCGCAGCGCTTTGCCGTCATTGCCATCTGTAAAATGTACCGTACCGCCGTACCACCAATTTTTCTGACACAAGGGTGGGAGAGAGGCAGATGCAGCAGATTCAGTTAAAATCAGAAGCCGTTGAAGCCTTGCTTAAGGAGTCAACACGCATACCTTCCCTGCCGGCCATTGCCGTCCGGATACTCGAGATCGTCAAGGAGGAAGACTTCTCGCTGGGCAAGCTTGCTGAAATCATTGAAGCTGATCCGGCACTCGCGGCAAGCGTGCTCAGGGTGGCAAACTCCGCGTTCTATTCTTTGCCAAGCGCCGTGAGCAATATTGACAAGGCGCTGCGCGTGATTGGCTCGGACGCTGTTAAGAACATTGCGCTATCCTTCGTTATCTCAAAGAATCTGAAAGGAAACGGCGAGGGGCGCTTTGACTTCAACTTCTTCTGGAAAAGATCCGTAACTGCCGCCGTCGCTGCAAAGCTTATTGCTTCATTGGTAAAAGCTAGAGATGACAGCACTTTCATATCAGCGTTACTTCAGGACATCGGCATCGTCGTGATGTACCGCTGCAAAACTAAGGACTATTTGAGAGTGCTGGATGAAAAGCGGCTGACGGGCAGGGCTGTTGATGAGGTCGAAAACCAGATTTTTGGCTTTGATCATCAGGAACTTGGGTACACGATATTGAATCGTTGGGGCCTTCCGGAGGACATTGGTACGCCGATTCGCTTTCACCACTGCCCCGAAGAAGTTCCAGGAAAGTACTCCCTGCAGGCGAACATCCTCCTGCTTTCCGATCGCATATCGTCGGTTTATCACAGCAACATGACTGCTGATAAATTCCGCGATATCGCCCAGATGCTCAACCAACGGTTCGCCATCAATGACCTGGACGTGGTTTCGCTGATCGACGATGTAGCCCAGAACAGTCTTGATATTTTTTCAGAGTTTGAAGTCAATCCTGGGAACATGAGGCCGATTTCACAGATACTGCAGGAGGCCAATGAAGAGCTCAGCTCGTTGAACGTTTCCTACGGGATGCTGGTCATGGAACTCAAACAGGCCAAAGAAAAGGCGGATGGCCTTGCCCAGGAATTGCGCGCTGCGAACGAGGTCCTGAGGGGCCTGGCATTTCGGGATGGCCTCACCGATTTGCACAATCACCGGTCCTTCCAGGAAATGCTCGAAAAAGAGCTCTCGCGGGCCCAAAGATACAAGAGACAAATGTCTCTGATCATGATGGATATTGATAATTTCAAAAAGATTAATGATGCCTTTGGGCATCCGAGCGGCGACTTGGTGCTGCAAGCGATTAGCTCCAAGCTCGAGAGCATAACAAGGAAGTCGTGTATTGTCGCTCGCTATGGGGGTGAAGAATTCGCCGTAATTGTGCCGGAAGCAGACGCGACTGGCGCTATGGTTCTGGCGGAAAGATGCCGGCAGGCTGTAGAACAAATGGAAGTCCAGGCTGGTAACCAGACGATTAAGATCAGCGTCAGCGTTGGCGTCACCACATTTTCGCCTGAGCTGTCTCGAGTGGGCAGAACTCAGATGGTCAGGGCGGCAGACCGGGCGCTTTACAACTCCAAGAACACGGGCAGAAACAAAACCAGTTTTGTCAGGCTGACGGAAGCCGGGGAATAGGACGGGGAGCCCTCGGATGGGCCAGGCTGGTCGAATCCGGGCACTTCTTTTCTAACCCACCGGCTAGCGCAGTGTGCCCCGACTCACACCTGGAACACCTTCTGCGCCCAATCCACAGCTTCAAGGTAAGCGGCGGAAATGCGCGACTCATCCTCCCGCAAAGCGGCGGCGAGTTCCCTGACCTCGTCCCACCTTCCTGATTCGAATGCCCTGACCAGTTCCAGGACCTTCCCGTGACGGTTGGGCCTTCCGAGCAGAGCGGCTCGAACTGCATCCGGCAAGGCCACCTCGGCGACGATTTCTGATAGCGGCCGGCCCAACATGGCCTCCATCAGCGAGAAAACCCCTAAAAGAAACATGCTCTGTCCTTCTCGCTGCGTTGCCCGGTTCGCGGCCAGCAGCTCGCAACACCGGCCTCGGGCGAGAGAAGTTAAAACCAGCTCGCTTGGCTTGTTGTCCGCAAGACCCAGGACAGCCGCCACCGATGCCCATCTCTTTACCTCTTGATCCCCAAGCAGCGCCAACGCGTGGCGGGTGGAGCTGATTCGGTTCCGGAAGCCAAAAAGGGGCGAGTTCACAAACCGCAGCAGCTTGTAGCACAGCGAGACTTCCCGGTCGATCAGCGCCACGATTTCGTAGCGGTTCAGTTCCGGCTTGTTGATGGCTTGAAGGATCTGCAGGTAGTGAAGTTTGAAGGCGGGAACGTGCAGGCTGGGGACAATCTGGGGTTTGCAGAAGAAATAGCCTTGAAAGTATACGTAGCCGCTGCTGATAGCCTCGGAGAAATCAGCGCGGGTCTCCACTTTTTCCGCCAGCAGCTTGATGCCCAGCGGCCCAAACCTTTCCACAGCCTCTCGTCTCGCGGCCGGAGCCGAGAGCTGGAAGTCGATTTTGATGATGTCTGCAAGTTCCACAAAGGGCTGGAATTTCTGGTCATAAACGAAATCGTCCAGCGCCACGACGTAGCCCAGGGCCTTGAGCTTTCGGCAGGCCGTGAGGACTTCGGCGTCCGGCTCCACCGTTTCCAGAACTTCAATCACGGCGTGCCGCTTGGGAAGCAGGGTGGCGTATTCGTTGACAAGGAATTGGCGGGTGCAGTTGAAAAAGGCCTTCCGGCCCCCCGTCAGCGTCCGGGCGCCTGCATTGAGGAAATTGTCAGCCACATCGCGGGCCGCAGCGTCGCCGTCATCCCCAGTGTAGCGGTTTTCGAGACCGGAACGAAAGAGGAGCTCGTAACCATAAACCTGCTCCTGGCGATCGAAAATCGGCTGCCGGGCAATGAATCGAGTTGGCCCGGGAGCGCCGGGCGGCGGACCGGGAGTTGGGGTGCAAGGGTCCACACCTTGTATATCGGCATTTCTTGTGAAAAGAATAGTACCTCTCAATGAATCGGGCATTTTGCCATTCGGGACCCTTTTGCCTTGTGCCGATACAAGAAAGCCGGAAGATCCACCCACACGTTTATGATGGACATTTTGTGTGGATGAGGAGCGCAGACACAGGCTAATCTGACGGATTGACCGTCTGTATCCTTCTTGACGTACGTCAATTCATCACCTCAATCCATCATGTTGACGAGGTGTGCCGTCGGCGCTACACTCGCACCGGAGGATTGAGCGTATGGAAGACCATGATCGGCCGGGCACTGAGCACCCCTACCTTACAAGGCGTTGCTTTTTCCAATTGGGCGCCACGGCCGCGGTCGCAACATGGAGCACGACTTCGCCGGCGGCTGCCGGTGTTGTCGCCGACCCTCGGTTACAGGAGGCCATTGCGAAATTGGAATACCTCACTCCGCTCGACCACGCGTTCATCCTGGATAAAGGTAAGGCGGGCGTCGCCTCGATGCCGCCTGAGAAACTGCGCGAGGCCGGACTCATCCCCGAGACCTGGACGCTTGAAGTTGTCCCGGACCCGGCCAGCAACAGCAACGTCGAGAGGACCTTTTCACGAGCCCTAGGCAGCGCCATCGATTGGGACGGGCTGATGAGGCTCGCGGAAAAGCACGCGGTGCGCTTCCTTCACGTCTGCACTTGCACCAACGGTCCCGACCCCTATCACATGACTTTGTGGGAAGGCGTTCCGCTGCGCGAAGTCATCTGGCTGACGCGCCCGCAGTCGAGCGTCCGCCGGGTCTATTACCAAAGCTATCACCCGGAGAACCTGCCGCCGTTCCAAGCCTCGCTACCACTGAGCCAGATTCTCGAAACACCGCCCGGACAGATGCCCGTCATCCTTGCCTACAAGATGGATGGCCGGGCCATTCCCGCCTCGCTCGGCGGTCCGGTGCGCATGCTGGTTCCCGGCTCGCACGGCAGCAAGCAAATCAAGTGGGTGCAGCGGGTGGTTCTGACCAACGATTACAAGGCCAACGATTCGGACGCGGAACTTAACAACGACGTGGAAAGCCAAATCAAGACCCGCGCCCGCTTCATCAACGCGCCGGCCGAAATTGCCGCGCATAAGGCCGTCGCGCTGACAGGCATGGCGCAGGTGGGAATTTCCGGACTGAGCAAGGTTCAATACTGCGTGCACTCCCGCGAGCATCCTTGGCCCACGGACGACACATATTGGACCCAGGCCGACTGGAAGGACGCAGCAATTTTGCCGCCGCCTGCAAACTGGGGAGGAGGACTGCCGGAAGGGAAGTTGCCTGCGGGGACCAGCCAGTTCGATGCCGCCAAGGGTGCGCCGCTCGCCTGGCCGATACGATTCACCATCTGCCACTGGGCTGCGTTGCTTGATGGCCTACCGCCCGGCGCCTACGACCTGTGCTGCCGAACCATCGACGGAAACGGCATCGCCCAGCCCATGCCGCGCCCGTTGCCGAAAACCGGGTTCAACACCATCCACCAAGTCACCCTGACTGTGAAGGCATGAGCCTTCCGCATTACTGCTTATTATTCTTGCTCAATCGCCGGAAATAATCCGCGACCGATTCCTGATAGCCATCGGGCACCACCTGGGCGTCCCCGGTGCGGACCTGTCCCGCCTGCTTGTCGTCCATGTTGCGTCGGAGTTGCAGCTCGAGCTTATCCAGGTTGCTCAGCACCTGGGAGTGAAGCTGATCAAGCATAGCCGGGTTGCCGGGGAAGCGGCGAGGGTCCAGGTGGTCGATCTCGCGCTGCAATTCCGTGATGTCGCCGAGCGGCCCGGGGTCGTTGCGGACGGTCTGGCGCAGCGCATTAAGGTCGCGCAGCGCCTCTTGATAAGCGCGCTCGATATCAGCCTGTGTGATCGGCACCGGTTTGCGTTCCGTGCCTTGTGCTCGCGTATAACTTCCCGGGTCGTACCCGCCCAAAAAGCGGCTGCCATCCCAGCGGCCTCCATTGGCGCCTTCGGGAGCGCCGTTGCGCAGATTCCCGCCTCCGCCTTGAATGCCCGCTTGGCCAGGCTGATTGCCGACCTGCCCAATCTGGTCGCCTCCAGCTTGCCCGCCTTGGTTGCCTGCTTGTCCTTGTCCGCCGCGATCGCCGGGACTACGCGTTAGTGTCTCGACCTGGTTCCGGAGGCGCGCCATGCGATCCAGCGCCTCTTCGGGGTTCTGCTGCTGCCCATTGCCGAGAGACTGCTGGGCCTGGCGCAGTTGGTCGTTCAAGCGTTCGAGGCCGGTATTGATGGCTGCCTCGTTAGGACTCGCCGTGGGGTCCATGCCGCGGCGGACCATATCCGCGCTCCTTTGCAATTTGGCGCGCAGATCGGATTGATCCATGCCGGCGAGCGCGTCGCGCAGCTTCGAGGCTGCCGGGCGCTGGCCGGAAGCGAGATCGCGCGTGGCGTCCTGCATTTGTTTTTCGAGGCGCGCCAAGTCACCGGCGAGACGCTCGCGGTCGCCAGCAAGTTTCTCGAGCTCGTCCTGCGTGGATTGAGACTGTCCCTGGCCCGCCTGCTTGGCCGCTTGCGAGGGGTCGAACGCCCGCCGCATGCGCTCCGCCTGGTCGCGCTGCTCGCCGCTCAAGCGCTCGCCCTCGCGGGCCATCGAGCCCAGCCGCTGGGTTGCGTCCTGCCGCTGCAAGCCGTTGAGCAAGTCCGAAGCCTCGCGGAGTCGCTCGGCGGCCCGGCGCGCGTCGGCGCCGCCCTGCCCGGGCGATGCGGCACGGCGCATATCGTCATTCGCCTGGCGAAGCTGCTCGAGGGCCTGCTGGATGGACGCCTCCGATCCGCTCTGCCCGCTTCCGGACTTCGATTGGCTTGATGATCCTGAAGCGCCCTGCTGCGAACCGCCCCGCTGCATCTGCGCCATCTGCTCCTGCAGCTTCTCCGCCTCGCGGCGCAGCATTTCCTGCTGCCAGCGCGACTGGAAATCCTGCGGCTTGCGCGGCTGCTGCGCCAGTTCCTCCTGCCGCCGGGCCAGTTCGTCGAGCTTCTGAAGCGCCTTGTCAATTTCATCGCCGCGCTGGCTCGCAGGGCTCCCTGTCTGCTCGGTCTCGTACTGGTTCTTCTCCGTGTCCAGTTCGAGGTCGAACAGGCTCTGCGAGGTCGCGCCCCGAGCCTGCCCCGCTGCCGCCGCCCGCCATGCTGCCGAAGGCCACTTCGATCTGGCGGAACGTCGCCTCCGCCCGCAGCAGGGATTGCAAAGCCTTCTGCTCCTCGGGTAGAGCGTCCTTCCACTTTTGCTGTTGGAGGGCCTTGGCCGCGGGATCCATGGCCTTGGCGGCGGCGTCCATATCCTTCTGGAAGCTGCTGAACTCCTGGTTCTCTTCCGTCAGCTCGCGCCGCTCCAGGCGTCCCGCGAGAGAAATCGCCTGGTCGCGAAGCTTGGATTGCACGCCGGACAGGAATTTGGCCGCTTCGTTCACGTCCTGCTCCGAAGCATTCTTTTCCAGTTGATGCTTCCAGGTCTCGGCGATGATCTCTTTTTCGCGCTGCGATATCTGTTGCTGGTTGCCGCCCATCGCGCCGCCCCCGCCTCCACCCATCACCTGCGATTGCGAGTAGTCGCGCGAAAAAGGTTCGGCTTGGATAAACATCATGTCGGTGTGGGACTCGGCGCGAGCATCCTTGGCGCTGGCGTAGAAACTTACCAGGTCGCCGGGCACCAGTTTAAAGTCCTCGAGATAAAGCGTTGTGGAACCGTCCGCCTCCTTCGCGCCTTTCTGCTTGAGCAGATTCGCGGTCTGCTCCGGCCCTCCATTAACCGAATAGTGAAGGGTCATGTCGTTCAAGCCGAAATCGCCCTGGGCCTGAACGGCGACCGTGACCTCCTCAATGGGGCTCGCGTGGTATTCGCCCATGGGCCGAGTGATGCGGACCTGGGGCGGATTCACTTTTCGTGCTTCGATGAAAAAATCCTCGGATAAGCGCACCTGCTGGCCCTGGTCGAGCGCAGCAACATGGTACATACCATCTTTTTCGATATGAACCGAACCGTTATAGGTGTTTTGGCCGGTTGTCGCGAGATCGATCTGCTTACCGCCGTCGAGAACCAGAAAGCCATGGTTGAGCGGCTGGCTCATCTGGATGTTGAGTCGCGCTTCAGTGCCTTCGATGGCGCGCAGGTCGCCGCCGTGCTCCTCGACAGCGTCCTTCATTCCGGTCCAGGCGGGGAAGTGGTAAGTCACTCGGATCTGCTTGACCGCGGGCAGGTCCGCGACTCTAAGTTTGTAACTTCGCGAGCGCAGTGCGCCGGCTTCAATGTAATACTCGACGCTTTCGGGAAGCCCCGCGAAGATGAATTCGAAGCCCGCACCGGCGGGCTGCCGCTGCATGTTGACCTGTTCCCATTTTGAGGCGCTCTGGTAGCGGGCGTAAAGCTGGGCGCCCTCGACCTGGCGGCCGATGACTTGCGCCGTCACCCGTTGATTCGCGTTGCGGCGGACGGCGGCGTCGCCGGGGCTGACTCGAATGTCATAAAAAGGCGCGGAACTGCGCAGCGAGCCGGCCCACAATCGCGCCGCGCCGTAGCCGAGAAAGCCCGGCCCTGCGGCGATCATCCAGATCAGAATTGCGAGAGCGCCCGCGCCACACGCAATCCAGGCCAGAAGCTTGCGGCCGGAAACCAGGTGCGTCGGTTGGGCGGAGCGCGCCACCTGCAAAGTGTCCGCGGCAAGTAACTCAAGGAAGGGATCACGGCCGTCCCGGTTGCGCTCCGCGAAAGTTACCAGGCGCTGGTCGAATTGCGGAAAAGCCGCTTCGGCTTTGCGGGCCGCCCGGCGCTCGTTCAGAGTGCGCCAAGGCAATGCCAAGCCGCCGCCAAGCACGAGAAGGAGGGCAACAACAAGGGCAATGCGGGCAAGGAGGAGGCTTGTGGGCGAAAAACCAAAGGCATTTGTGATCAGCACCAGGACGACGGTGGCGAGCAAGGCAACACCCACGAGCGACGCCACGCCGCGCAGCGCCGTGCCCAGACGCAAGCGCGTCTTAAGGTCTCGAATATAAGAAGCTAGCTGATCTCGTGCGTTCACGGTTCCTCCCGCAGCTTGCCTAAATACCGGTCGCTGACCAGCGACTCCGCCAGCGCCCCCGCCAGAAGCAGCAGCATGAAGTACCACCAGAGGCTGAAAGGCTTTGCCTGATCTTGCACGACGCTCGCGGCCGCGGCGGGCTGCGAGGCCCCAGATGGGTTTCCGCGCCAAAGTGCCAGCGTATCTTCGGAGATAACACCCAGGTCGGACTCGCGCCGGTCGGCGTTGACTCCGATGACTTCATGCCGTCCATTGGCTAGTCGCATCTCGTAAAACCCGGCGCGGCTCAACTGAAACGTAGTCGAGTTGGCTGCTTCCTTGAGCGAGAGCGGGCGGCGCCCGTCAGGGTCGATCACCTCCACGCTGGCAGCACGGTCCTTGTCGGAGCGCAGATCGAAGAAGGAATCGACCAGGCGAGAACCGCTCCACCGTTCCATGCCGGCAAGGTACCGCGCAGTCTGGTCGATAAAGGGCACGAAGATCGGATGCAGCGGGAAATCGTTGGTGAGGTTGTCGAGCCCCGAGGTGAAAACCAATACTCGTCCCTCGCTGACCTTCTTTTCGAGCAGCAACGGCGTTCCGTCGGTGAGCTTCGCGATAACGCGGGCGCCGGAGGCATCGGGCGCGACGGCAAAATAGAATTCCACGTTGGACCAGCGGCCGGCCTTGGCGATCGAGGGATGCGCAGGGTCGGCTTCGCCCACGGTCTGGAAGCGTTGCGCCGACTCTGAATAATTTCGGGCGCCCAGGATGTTGCCGCCGAAAATGGGAATGCGAGGGCGGCGCGCCGCGGAAGCGCCCAGTGTGATCAGCACGCTTCCTCCGCCGCGCACGTAGTCGAGAAGGCTCGTCTCAAGCGATGCGGGCACCGAGGCTACATCAGACAACACCACAAAGACGTATTGGGAGGGTTGAATGTTCGACGCCTGTTCCACCGTGCGGGTTTCAAGAGCAAATGCAGCCTCGGCGGCAGAGGTCAAGGCCGAGTTGAAATAAAGCGGAGAGCGCGCGTCACCCGCTTCGTGAATGAAGAGCACACGGCGCGGGTCAGAGCGCTCGACCGAAAACTGGAATCGGTCGTCGGCGGGCAATGAATCCGCAGAGTCGATCCTTACCTCGCAGCGGCTGAAGCCGTAGGGAACATCCAAGGAGTCGAACTCAACCACGGCGCGGCCATTCGCGGGCACGCTGGCGCTGCGCGTGGCGATGGTTTTGCCGTTAACCACTAGCGCAACATTGCATGTGGCCGCCGGGGTATGGAATCCGGCCACCACAGCTTGGAACTTCGTTTTCTTGGGGTTCCATACCTGGCCCGGAGCGGTCACGCTTTCGACAGTCCAGTTGGGAGCTGCGTCTTTGACAACGGGGTGCAGGATGAGTGCGACATTCGGCGGCAGCGCCAATTCCTGAAAGCTCGCGGGCATATCGGATTTCTGCAGGTCGCTGAAGAAGTGCAGCTCAATGGGTGTGTGAACGGTATCCGACAGGGTCCGAACCCCTCGCGTGAGTTCGCCGAAACTTGCGCGCGAGTCGGTTGCCGCAATGCTCTCGACCGCGTGGCGCAATTCCCCCGTTTCCTGGGTCTGCCCGGTCAGCGCCTGCAGCCCCGAACCGAGTGTCATGACCTGGGCGTGCGAGGCAGGGTTCCGCGAACCGAGCAAACCGATTGCGGCATTCTTGGCGTCCGCCAGGCGCGACCCGGCTCGCATGCTGAAAGAATTGTCGATCACCAGAAGGGTCAGCTTATTCCCGCCCAAGCTGGCTGCAGAACGGTTAATAAATGGATTTGCGAATAGCAGGGCAAGCAATACCAGTACGGCAATGCGCAGCGCAAGCAGCAGCAGGTGGCGCAGGCGGCGATGCTTGATCGAGCTTTGGGTGCGCCGCTCGAAAAACATCAGCGAGCTGAACGGCTGCGCCTCCGATTGGTGGCGGCGGAGCAGATGAAGATACACGGGTAGCCCCGCCAACACCGCGGCAGCGAGAAACCATGGTGAGAATAGACCCATCACGACCTCCCCTGCCTGATCGCGAGAAATTCCCGCAGCGCGTCGTCGAGCGGCCGGTCTGTGACCAGCAGGTGGTAATCCATGGACGAGCCGCGAGCGCCGTCGCGCAATGCGGTAATATGCGCGTCGATCTTGTTCGCGTATTCCTCGCGGGCATATTCGGGGCTGACCTCGAGTGAGTCCTCTGTTTCGAGGTCAATGAGCGTCGTGGGGCCGCGGAACTGCGGGCGAACCTCGGCGGGGTCGAGCACATGAAAGAGAAGCACTTCATTCCCGCGAAAACGCAAAGGCTCGAGCGAGCGGATGATCCGCTCCGGTGCGTCGTAGAAATCCGATATGACGACAACCAGACCCCGCCGGCGCAAGAACTCCTGGAAGTGTTCGAGGGCTTTCGTGAAGTCGGTTCGTGCGCGCGGCTCCGCGCTCTCGAGCCCGCTCAGCAACCGGTAAAGCTGCCCCTGGCGATTCGAGGGGCGGATGAAGTTGCGAAGCTGGTCGTCGAAGACGATGAGGCCCGCGGCATCGCGCTGCATCTGGGTGGTGAGGTAAAACAGCGCGGCGGCCGTATACCGGGCATAGTCCGTTTTGCTCACCCGGTGCGAAGAGTACTTCATCGAATTGCTGGCGTCGAGCAGCACGGTGAGCAGCGTGTTGGTCTCCCCGCGATAGCGCTTGAGATACGCGCGCTCGCTGCGGGCGTAGACGTTCCAATCGATGTGGCGCAGGTCGTCGCCGGGCGTGTAGGCGCGGTATTCCGCAAACTCCTGGCTGAAGCCGAAGTTGGGCGAGCGATGGAGGCCGGCGATGAATCCGTCCACCACGGTCTTGGCGATCAGGTCGAGGCCGGAGATGCCTG
Organism: uncultured Acidobacteriota bacterium; assembly: GCA_963770415.1. Taxonomy (GTDB): domain Bacteria; phylum Acidobacteriota; class Terriglobia; order UBA7540; family UBA7540; genus CAVROP01. Next base: position 30,219 of record CAVYPU010000023.1, on the reverse strand, counting down.
CCAGCACCGCCGGGTCGATGAAGCGTTGCACGGCTAGCCTCCCGCCGGCGGCGGCATAAGTTCCAGCAAGCGACGCAGGATTTCGTCGGAGTCGATACGGTCCGATTCCGCATGGAAGTTCAGCAGAATGCGGTGGCGCAGCACCGGTGTGGCCAGCGCTCGGACGTCCTCGTAGGTCACGTGGTAGCGGCGATGAGTCAGGGCGCGGGCCTTGGCGGCAAGCACGATAAACTGTGCGGCGCGCACGCTGGCCCCGTAGTTCACGTATTTCTTGACGAAGTCCGGCGCCGTGCCGCTTTTCGAGCGCGTGGCGCGCACCAGGCTGACCACGTATCGCGCCACCGAGTCCGCGATGGGAACCATGCGCACCAGGCCCTGGAAATCAAGAATTTCCTCGGCGTTAGTCACTGGTTCCACTTTGGGCACGCGTGTGGTGGTGGTCAATTCGATGACTTTGGCCTCGTCCTCGGGACTCAAGTAATCGAGCAGAGTGTTGAACAGGAAGCGGTCGAGCTGCGCTTCGGGCAAGGGGTAAGTGCCTTCGAGCTCGATCGGGTTTTGAGTGGCCAGGACGAAAAAGGGCAGCGGCAACGGATAGTGGTTCCCCCGCACCGTGCAGGAAATCTCCTGCATGGCCTCGAGGAGCGCGGCCTGCGTCTTGGGCGGCGTGCGGTTGATTTCGTCGGCCAGGACGATGTTCCCGAAGATGGGACCTTTCACGAAGGTCCAGCGGCGGTGGCCCGTCGTTGGATCTTCTTCAATAATATCCGTTCCAGTAATATCCGCCGGCATCAGATCGGGCGTGAACTGAATGCGCGTGAAGACAAGGCCGAGCGTCTGCGCGATGGTGCGGACCATCAGCGTCTTGGCGGTCCCGGGCAGGCCGGTGATGAGGCAGTGCCCACCCACGAAAAGCCCGATGAGGATCTGGTCGAGCACTTCTTCCTGCCCGACGATCACCTCCCGTACCTGGCCGAGGATGCTGTCGCGCACGGATTGAAAGCGTTCGATCCGCCTCTGCAATTGGGTTGAATCCAGTTGTACTTCTGTCATGGTCCCCATAGTTCACCTTTTCGCGGAATCCTGAAGCTCCAAGAGTAGTTTTTGCGCCGGGCGGTAGCCGGGCGCGGCCTCAAGCGAGGCCAGAACGTGTTCCTGTGCCTTATCGCGCTGGCCGGCGGCAAAGTAGGCCTGCGCGAGGCTGAATTGCGCGGACGCCGTATCGAGCGGATGCATGGCCACTACAGCGTCGTACTCGCGAATAGCGCCGCCGTAATTCTCCTCGGCCAGCCAAAGCTTGCCGAGCCGCCGGTGCAGGTCCTCGTCCACCGGGTCGATATAATTGATCCGGTCGAGCGTGGCGGCGGCTTCCTTGGGATTGCCCAAATCCTCTTCGAGCGAAGCCAGTTCCTTCAGCGTTCGCGGGTTGTGTCCCGCGGCCTTTTCATACGCGGTGAGCGCTTCGGCGGCCGCCCGCTTATCGCCTTTGGCCAGATGCGCCTCGGCGAGGAACTCGTAGGCATTGGTGTCCCCCGTGTACTCCGGATACATGCGGCGAACTTCCTCACCTTCCTTCAACACCTCGTCGTACTGGCCGGTTTTGGATGCATTGGCGACGGCCCTCAGGTCCTTGCGCCATTCATCAAAACCGGCGGCGGTCTTGCCCAGGTCCTTGTTGAGCCAGGCCTGAAATTGCGCGTCGAATTCCTCCGGCGACATGGCCGAGGTCCTCCCGAATGGCTTCGGTCGTAGTCTTACGTTCGGCAAACGTGTGCACCATCTCGAGCAGCTTCGCGTCACCCCAGCGGCCCTGGATGTAATCGCAGATGCGGCCTGCCTGGAAGTAGGACACCACCACCTGCCCGGGATATTCCGGGCGAACGAAGCCGCGGTCGAGTTGCACAACCGGAAGCAGTTTCTTGTCGCGCAGGGCGACAAGGATGTCAGGCGTCACACGGTCGCCCCACTCGGGGGAAACATCAGTCTCTTCGTGCACGGCCAGGCCCTCGGTGAACCAGCGTGGCACGCGGTTGTGCGTGGCGGTGAGGATGTACACGTGGCTCATCTCGTGCCACAGCGTGCAGGCCCAGTGAATATCGCCCGGCGCGCGGCCGGAGGGGCTGTCCATCGCGACAACCTCGCCAAAGGTGACGCCCAGTGCTCCCAGGCCGGGCATCCCCATGGTGCGAACCGCAAAGTCCTCGTGGTCGGGATAGACTTCGACTTGCACGGGGCCGGGCAGCGTCATCTGGTATTTCTTTTCATAGGTCGCCATGGCGCGGCGCAGCACGCTTTCAAAATAAGGGCGCAGAAGCTCGGCTTCTTTCTTATGCAGTTTCAATATCGTGGTCTCAGAACCGCGGACCTCACCATCGGAGGTCCGCGCTACGTCCTTGAAGGTAATAACATTCTTGTAGCTATCCAGTAAGCGAAGGCTGTTGACGGTCGCAGCGTCCCGGTAGCCGTTGGTGTAACACATCTCAAGCTGCTGGCGGGCTCCGTCCTCCTGCCCCAGCCGCATCAGGTTGACGCCCAAGGCGGAGCGCGCCGGCCAAAGCTGCGGATCGAGTTCAAGCGCCTTGCGGTAATAGGCCACGGCCTCATCGAAGCGGTAGTTGAGCAGCAGGTGGTGGGCGATAATCGCGCAGCCTTCGCCGTAGCTCGGATTCACCTGGTGAATCTTCGCGAGCCATGCGTCAGGTGAGCGGTCGGAAAGCACCTCCACCGCGGCGTGGACTGCCATGGCGCCAAGCGCCTCGGGGGACATTTGGAGGGCCGCGTCCGCCTGCTTCAAGGCCTCGGTCCGGTCCGAATCTTCGAGCGCGAGATTGGCCATCAATTCGCGAGCCTCAACCAGCTTTGGGTCAAGTTCCAATGCCTTGGCCGCCCATTTTACGGCCTTCGAATCGAATTCTTCGGCGCTGACGATGGCGAGACCCAGGAAGGCCTGAGCGTTCTTGGGGTCTCGCTCCAGGGCCTCTTGAAAGAGGTTCGCCGCTTCAACATTGTTGAATCGATCATGCATCAGGCGGCCCCAGCGCACGCGGTAGTTGGCGTTGCGGTCGTCCTGCGCCACCGCTTCGCGAAACTCGTTGTTGGCATCCTGGTACATCCCGAGGCCCCAGTAACCCTCGGCGCGGGTGAAATGGTCGTGCGCCTCTCTGAGCGATTGGTAACACGCGCGGGCTTCATCCCGGCGGCTGTGCTGCGTGAGAGCATGGCACTGGTCTGGCGTCGCGGCTTGCGCGAGGCACGCGCCAAGCGCGACGACTATGCACGTGGCGGCCAATGCTGCGAAATGCGGCTTCGCCGCCTGACTTGCGGCAAGGCGAGATTCCTCGCTCCGCTCGGAATGACACCGCCACACAAGACTGTGCGTCCCTCCCGGTTGACGCGGGTTTTCGGCTCTACACGAGCGGCCTTGGTTCACCAATGTCACTTATCGAGCTCCTGCTGGACGCGCGCCAATCCTAAGAGCGCATCCGTCAACTGCTTTTTGTAGTCCTCATCTGACATGGCTGCTTTCTGATATCTCAGGGTATCGATCTGGCGCTCGAGTTCCTCTTTCTTCGCGAGCAGGGCGCGCTTGGCGGGATCGTTGGCCGCCTTTCCGGCGGCGCCAAACCGAACCAGCGTGAAACCCGAAAGCATCAAGCCTTCGCCGTTTTCTTTTGACGCTGCGCGCACCGCTTCGCCTTTGCCCTTGTCCTCGAACACCGCGTGCTCGGTGGCCAGGCGCTTTTCCGATTCGAAATAAGCGGCGGTCTTGCGATCCGCGTATTGAAACGCTTCGAGTGCGTTGATTGCCTCGTTCTTGTCCACATCCGCGTCGGGATCGCGCAGCGCCTCGACCCAGTACCGGCAAAAAACCGTGGCGTTCTTCTCGGTTCCGGATTTGGTGGCGGCGATTACCGCGCGCCCGGGCCGCACGAGCGCGGGAAGGGAACCGCCGCTGGCGCTTGTGGTGTTGACGATCAACTGGCGCCTGGCGGGTACGCGGTCGCACAATCCCGCCAGTTCTTCGAGCAGTAACGTCCGGCCCCACGAGGTTGAATTTGTAATCGACGCCGTCAAAAGAGCCGTGGCCGATGAGAATCAGCACGAATTCGTCCTCCGGTTTGGCTTGGCTCGAGATGGCCGCGAGTGTTTCGGTCAGGCGCGCGCGAGAAGCATCATTGCCTGTCAGCGTATAGACATGCGCGTCGGCTCCTGAGGTTTTGAATACTTTGTCAAGGTCGTTCGCCAGCCCCGTGAATTGCTGGTCATACTCCGGCTCGCCACCCAGGCCCGCGACGGTAACGTAGTACGTCGCACTCCTCGCCGGAAGCGCGGACAGCAGCACGAATGCGAGGGGCCAAGCCCCAAAACGCGTGTCTCACACGATCCCCCACCTCCGGCGCAAAATCCATTCGGAGCAGCGCAGGAGTAAAATCAAAAGGAAGACAACCGGCATATTCCACAATTCCTTAACTTGACGAAAGCTAATACCCGCTTCGGAATAGGGAATTTCGCGAGCCAGATGAGAAGCCTCCGCCGGCTGCCAGTACCGCCCGCCGGTTTGCGACGAGAGCCTTTCCAGAAGGTCGCGGTTCTGCTCGAGGTGAAAGTTCTCCGCGACGCCGTCCATCCGCTCGAAAGTCAGAGCTGTCGCTGCCGAGGTCTGCATCTGCCCGCTTGGCCGTCACCAGAACCGAATACGAGCCCGGGTGGTCCGCATCCCACTCGCGCCTCGAAGGTGCCGGGGGTGTTCGGATCGGGCGCAATATCCAACGTTGCACTCGCGCCACCCGGCCCCGAGATGTGCGCCTGCGACCGAGGCGTCCGAGGCAGGCAGGTAATCCTTATCGCGGACCTCGGCGGAAATCTTTACGTGTCCTTCATCAAACAGCATGGGCTTGGAAACAGCAGCAACGACGCGGCCGGGAGTATCCGCAACCAGCCAACGCAGCAGTTGCTGCCAGAAGGCGCCATGGGTGTGGTCTTCGGAGGGCAGGCCCATCTGCCAATGCCACGTTCCGCCCGTCGCCAGGATGGCGGTCCGGCCGCGCCCGAAATTCTGAGTGACGAGCAGCGGCGACTTGCGTCCTCCGCCATTCATTTCCACCAGTACAGCCGCGCCGGGCTTGGGTGTGCCGGGGTCCTGGTAGTCCTTGAGGTACGGCAGTTTCTTCCAGCGCGCCTGGTTGCGCGCCGGGTCTTCAATCAATCGGCAAATGACGCTGTCAGCTCCGGCGGGCGTAAGCGTGACCGTGGCCGCGTCGCGGTGGAAGGTTCCCTTCCGGCCCGGAAGACTGACGGGAAGAAGATCGGCGAGGCCGGAGGCGCTCCAACCTCCGTCCGCCAGGGCCAGGCGGCCGCCGAGCAGGAGCAGGCCGCCGCCGCGGCGGTCCACGAACTGCTCGATCAAATCGCGCTGGGCGGGCGTGAAGTAGTCGGCCTCGACCGAACCGATAATCAGGCCCTGGTAGGCGAAAAGCTCATCGGTCGAGGACGGGAACCCTTGCGCCAGTTCCTTCGGGTCGTCAATTCCCTGACGGTAGATTTTGTTCTCAGTGGTGCGCAGCATGGAGACCAACTGGATGATGGAATCATCCGTCTCCGCGCGCCGGATGAATTTGTATTCCCAGCGCGGCTCGCCTTCGACGTACAGGATGCGGCGCCGGCCCGACTCGACGTTCACGAGGCGCGTCACCGTGTTGTTCGACGAATTCTCTTCGCCGGGAAGCGGGTCGATGGAGAACCGGAGCGCCTTGGCTCCGGCCTTGCCCGCGTTGAACATCACGTCCTCGGTCTGGATCGCGCCGTCAGCCCCAAGGGTGATGGCGCGTGAAGCAAGGACCGTCGCGCCATCGTGAACTCGCAGCATTGCCTTCCGCCCCGAGTATCCGTGCTGGTGGAAACGCACCGTAGCCGCCAGGCGCGAATCGGCCAAAGCGCGCGGGGCGACGCTTGCTTCGTCGATCTCCACGTCTTGCGCCATGGCGACGCGGCCGAAGCCAACGGTGTGCACAGGAATTCGCCGCGAACGAAGCGCCGTGATGGTCTCGCGATCGACGCCGCCGGAGTTGTCAGACCCGTCGCTGAGCAGGACGACGGCGCCGACAGGCACGTCGCTCGTTTCCTCGACCAGTTGCTTCAGGCCCGCGCTGATGTGCGTCATGGGCATGTCGGCTTGCAGGCCGTCCAAGCTGGAAAGGCGCTTTGCCTTGCTGTCGAGGGTGTAGACACGCGTTTGGAATTGCTTCTGGAGGTCAGTGAGCACTCCGCCCTCGAGAACTTTGACCGCGCGTTGGAGGCGCGTCGAGCCGTCTTCCGTCGTGGCCATGCTGCGCGAGTCATCAATCACCACGGCGATGACGTTCTTCTGCGGCTCGAGCTGCGAAATAACCAGGGCCGGCTGCCAGAGCAGGATGAGCAGCAGGGCCGCCAGGCTGGATTGGAGAAGGCAAATGACTCCCGCACGCCAATTCCGCACGCTAGGGGCGGCTTGCGGCAGACGGGCGCGAATTAGCCCCGCGAGTGCGCCCACGGTGAGCACGAGAAGCAGGCCCAGAAGCCATCTCGGCCAGCCGCTCAGAAGGACAAGCTCGCCGCGCGAAAAAACCAGTCGCGGGTATTTGAAGAAGAATTGAAACATGCACGTGACCACTGCAGCGGCGGCCTTCAATCTTGGCCGTCAAGACCGGGTTTGTACCTGGGCGAACAGTGCGGCTCTGCCCCAAGCCGCAGTCGGCAGGATCTCGCCTGATTTGGACAGGGCTGAGTCCACCTCGCCCGTTGGCGGCATAAAGCCGCCTCTACCGCATATTCTCGAAAGCCCTGGCTACACTGGTTACGATGCCCCGATCAACCCTTTGGATGCAACGCGAATTCCCTTGGGTGCCATGAAAATAGGCCAATGCAACAACGGTGGATCCTCGCTTTCGCGGGGATGATGTAGGGGTTGTCGTTCCCGCGAAAGCTGGAATCCATCGTGGACCCCTGCTTTCATGGGGATGACGGCGATGGTTTTCATCACGATGGATGGGCTGAAGCCCCATGCCCCCTCATAATGACATGCGCTGAGGAACGTCTTACGCATACCGGAACAGCGCTTTAAACCCGAAGTCCATGTGCTGCTGGTTATGGCAATGAAAGAGTGTGAGGCCGGGTTGGTTGGCCACGAGATCCACGGACACGATTCCATAGTTCGGCACCACCACGGTGTCCTTAATTACGCCGGAGGTCTTCTTGCCGTTAACGTCCACGAGTTCAAAGGTGTGCCGGTGCATATGCACGGGGTGGGCGTCGTCGCTGCGGTTGTGAAAGACGAGGCGGTACCGCGCCCCCTCTTTCAGGACGAACTCGCGCTCATGCGGATATTCCTTGCCATTAATGTGCCAACGGTTGAAGTTCCCTGGGCCGCCAGGAATGACCTCAAAGACCATGTCAACTGTCTGGTCGGGCGCCGGGGCGAGCCGCAGGCGGGCCAAAGACGGAGTAGTCCCAATTGATGTTTCTCGGGCTGGCCCACTGAGGATCTCCGTGCTGGTTCGCGTACTCGACCAGGATTCCCATGCCGTCGTTGCGGTCGTCGTCGTTGGTAGCGCCCAGAATCCAGATTCCCGGCCGGTTCATTTCGACGATGGCGTCTACGCGCTCTCCGGGACCGAGGGCCAGGACCTCAACCGGGTGCGGCTTGGCCACCGGGTTTCCGTCCAGCGCCACGACGTTAAACGTATGGCCCGCAAAGGCAATGCTGCGGTTCCCCGTGGCGCTCGCATTGAGAATGTGCAGCAGCAAATGCTGGCCCTCTTTGACGCGAATCGGATCGCCGGCGCCGAGCGACTTGTCGTTAATCGAGAAAATCCGATAGCCCACTTCCAATCCGTTTTGACGTTTGTCGGGGATGGCCGGCTTCTCGGGCTGCGGCCCGAGCACGCCCATTTCCATTTCATCCATATCTTCCGAGGTCAGGAACGGCTCCCACTCGCGCAGGGCGAGAAAAACCTCCTGGTCGTAGCGCCCGGGATTCTCGGCCGGCTCGACGTAGACGAAGCCGAACTGGCCGGTGTAGGTGCTGCGGTGCAAATCGATCCCAGCCATCGTGTGGGTGTGATACCAGCGCGTGCCCGCAGGCCGGGGTACAAACTGATACCGGCGCCGGCCATGGGCTGGGACCATGGGCGTGCCTTCTTCCTCTGAGCCGTCAACCTCGGGGGGAATGAAGAAGCCGTGCCAGTGCACCAGTTCCGGCACATCCGTCTCATTCAGCACATCCACCGTAATCGGTTTGCCCTCGCGCATTCGCAACACGGGGCCGGGCGAGGAGCCGTTGTAGCCGATCGTGCTGATGGCTCGATTGGGATCGAGCTGCACGATTACGGGAGCGATCTTGAGGTGAAATCCGCACCTGTCCCGTCCGGTGCTGCGGATTCGGAATGCATCGGCGCCATCTGCGCGCTAAGCACGCCAGCAGCCCCGATTCCCGCTACGCCGGCAGATCCGTGTTTGAGAAAATCTCGTCGATTCATGTGCAAGTCGAGAGTCGGAAGTCGAGAGTTGGAGGCCAAGAGTCGAATGTGGCTTTGAGATTTCTAGGTTCTTTGACTTTCGACTCTCGACTCTGGACTTCCGACTAATGCGTCATTCCATAAATGATGTAATTGATTCCCATGCGATAGGCGAGGGAGGAAAATCGTTCGGGGTAGCGTGGGTCGTCGGCGTGTTCCCAGGCATCTCCCAGATGCATGTTGTGGCAAATGGCCACCAGGATTCGGCCCTTCTCGTCGCGGATAGCGCGCCAATGCGGCTCGATGCCGTCCCTCTCATAAGTTCTGCCCGTCCAAATGTATTGATAGCCTGGTATCTGGAAGCGCTCGTCCAAATCGTAGAGCACGTGAAAAATCTCGTCGGAATTCTTCAGGTCCTCGACGTTGTGTTCGGGAAAAACTTTGTGCATGCCGGCGAGGAAGGTCTCCCACTCCGCGGCGCCGTGGAAATTGTCGGCGACGAGGAAACCGCCTCTTAGCAAGTACTCGCGCAGGCGCTTAGCCTGCCCGGGTGTGAAATCCCAGCGACCCACGTTGACCGCATAGAGCCACGGCCAATTGAAAATCTCGTCGCTATCGAGGTCGATCACCTTTTCCGTAGAGCGCGCGTCCAGCCTTGTGAGACGCCGGACGCCCTCAGAGAACTGGCGGTCGGCCTTGGGGAAATCCTCCGACCACCCGCCGCGGCGCCAGCCGCCGAATGACTCGACGCCCGACGCAAAGCGCAGCCGTCCAAAAGTGAACTCGGCTTTCTCGTTAGTTTGGGTGGGAGTTTCCTCTTCAAATCGCCAGGAATAGCCGTCGTACTGAAAAGCCAGAAGGACAGTGCTCAGCCCCAATCCGAGGAAGGCCACTAAGGTTCGCGGACGAGGCATCATGGGTCACCCTGCAGAAATAGTAACAAAATGTCAGAGTTTTTTCCAGCCGTTATCGAACAGTTTTGCTTTGCCGAATTGTCTTACTTGGGAGTTTCTGCTTGGGGTGTGTGGGTGGGTAACATGCGCTTCAGGGCTTCAGCCATTTCGCCTGGTTTGAACCCGTAAGGACCAGGTTTGCTTTTGTAAGCGACGCGGCCGTCGGGCCCCACAAGGTAGAGGCGGTCAGGCCAAGCGGTGTAGGCGACTTCGGCGGTGTTCAGCACGCCGTCGATCAGAGGTGGGATTTTGAGTGCGAGTTTGGTCCGGCACGTCTCCGCCAGCACGCAACGTTCTTCGAGATTTATCGGGCTGACTACATGGATGTTCTCTTTGAGATTGTCGTCATCCTGCCAGGCGTCCACGGGGTGAGCTTCCATGATGTAAACCACGAAGAACGCCACCTGGTCATGGTACTCATCGAAAAGCTTGTTGAGCGCGGGAACCTCCCGGCGGAAAGGCGGTCAAGTGTAACTGCCGAAAATCAGTACCACCGGTGTTTTGCCGCGGAATGCGGAGAGCTGAATCTGCGCCTTCCTATCGGCGCTGGGAAGAACGAAGTCCGGCGCAGCGTCGCCCACGTTCAAGCGCCCGGCCCGGCTATAGAACCAAAGCTGCCGGAAGGGTATCACCATGAATAGCGGGCCCGGCAGCTTTGACATTACTTTTCCGAAGACTATCGGCCGATGCATAACCTCGAACAGGCCACCCAGCAGAACCGCATAGAGCGCCACGACGGCCAACACAGTTTTTCGAAAGGTCCGCATTAATGGGCCTCGCAAGGTAGTCTAGGAACCCGTCAGGCTAAATCCAGCGTGGCGAGCAATTCCTCTACATTGGCTTCGTCCACCACCAGGTTGAGCGTCGCCTCACGAAGGTTTTCGAGATCGTCAAAGGCGCGGAAAAGCCTCATCTTGGCGAGAGCATACTGCTCGCTAGCGCCAAGCTCCCTCGCGTGGGCGCCGCGCCAGGAATCAAGCGCTCTTTGAGAAACGAAGACCCGAACCGTGAAGGGTGGCCCCTGGTCCGCCGTCACCACAAAGATATAATCGCTTCCCTGACCGAGTCCGCCGGGGCGAATCACACTTCGGCGCGACTCAAAAAAATACTGATAGGAGGTCCCCGTTTCAGCCGCGAAGGTTTTGGTGCGATGTGGCATGTGTAAAGTCAGGATTCAGGAATCAAGATTCAGGATTCAGGAAAGCCGCTATCGGGCTTTGAACGCTGAAGAAGCGAACGACCGAGGCTGCGGATTCTAACTCCTGAATCCTGACTCCTGCCTTTACTCCCGTGCTCTTGAAACCTCGGAGTGAGAAACAGGCGCCAGCTTATCGAGCGGCCCGGAAAAATCCAGCTCAGGCGGCGGCGTCTGCGGATCAGGCTCGTCGGCCCGGCTCAGCCAACGGCGGCGAAGGCGCTGCAATTCGGCGGCGACATGCAGGTTAAACAGTCCGTCGAACGCCTGGCTTCCGGCCATATTCAGCCGGGCGCCTGAAAGTTCCAATGTCGTTTTCCTCAGGATCACGCGTTGCTCGTGAATCTGGAGGTTCAGCGTCACGGGTCGGAACGACACCGGCCCGCGCAGCGGCTCGAGCGCACCCTCGCCGGCCAGCTTCACAAATGCTCCCACAGGATCAAAACCAGCCAAGGAGAGCTCTTTGATTGTGAGCATCGCGCGCCCTTCCAAATTCTCGCGTAATTCCTGCTCGCTCAGCCCCGTCGTCTCGATGTGCCCGCTCACAGACATTGACCCGCGCGCCCCCCGAAGCGCAGCGGGCAAATGCGCCACGACTGACTGTACACCGACCCCAGACAGGGAAACATCGGCAGCCAGACGCGGTGACTTACCCGTCAGGTCCACTCGTCCGGTCATACGGCCCTGTCCTCCCCCAGTATGGAATGTGAGGCCCGAGAGAGTGATCACCCGCCCGCCGATTTCCACGTTGGTCTGGAGGTTATCCATTTTGACCATCCGGAAGGTGAGTTTCGAAGCCGAAAATCGCCCGCGTGCATGGACGGAAGAAAACAGGTTGGACGCCACCTGAGGGTCCGCCGTAGTAGGGCCGAGGCCGGGCAATCGACTGAATAGCGGAATGGGATTTCGCCGCGCGAAGGCCACAAACCAGGATGTCCCCTGTTCGACGTCAAGCGTGTCGGCACGCAAGTCGAAGGTCCAGGGGTTGTGGCGCTCGCCTTGATGTTCAAGCCGCCCGGAGAAGACACTGGCGCCAAGGCCAGCCTGGAGGTGGTCAACGATAATGTCTTCGCCGTTGACCTCGACGCTTGCCCGCGGGACGTTAATGGGCTCAGCGAGGCCCGGAATTACCAAGCGGGCCGCTCGAAGCTCTGCCCGGCCTTTGAAGATGGGCCGGGAGGCCGAGGGAAGGGAACCCGTAAGATGAAACGACGCCGCACCGGAACCCGTTGCATTCCACCCTTGGAGCGCCGCCATGCCCAGGGCCCGTCCGAAGTTCAGCACATCACGGAGGGGCGCGGTTTTGCTCGAGAGCGTGAGGTCGTAACGGAACGGCCGGGTGCTTCGGTCAAGCGATCCTTCGGCCTCGAGCGCCACGCGCGGCGCAAGAGTAATGCGCAAGGGAGCAAGCCTTGCCAAGTGATTATCGATCCGTACGGCGATTTCGGAAACCGGGAAAGTGGCCGAGCGGGTGTTGATCGCGACCTCGCGCGCGCCTACAAACCCTCCCAAGCGCGGCTCCGGCCAGCTCCCCTGCAGGGTGAGCATCCCATCTACCCGACCCTTGATCCCCACGCTTCCGTTGAGCGGCCAAAGCCTCCCGGCCATCATCGCGAGGTCCTCCAGGCGGGAGCGTTCGAGCGCCAGCACCAAATCCAGTTGGGGCGAGCCAGAGGCGAGATCGACCGTTCCTGAGAGGTGGATATGTGAGCCCGCGAACGATCCCTCCGCGGTTTCCACAAGAAGACGGCCGCGGTCCCGATCGAGTTGCCCACGGAAGGATAGGGCGCAGGGCATGGGATCGGAGGGAGGAATCAGGTCCCAACGATGCAGGTCACTGAGCCTGCCGCGGCCTTCGAAATTGAGGGAACGAATCGATCCGGTAACGCGAAGTTCGGCATCCATGACGCCGTACAATCCTGCGTCGTGGCCGGTCACGAGCGGCGCCCAGTCATACACGAGCGCCTCGCGCGCGCGAACTACGGCGCTGAGCGGTCCGTGAAAATCTCTTCCGGGAGTCCACTCTCCGCTCACCTCCACGGCCCCCGGGGTGGGCAGCGATAGGTCGGCGCGGACCGGGGAGCCGACAATTCGGAATCGCAGGAAACGTTGGGCGGGATCGAAACTGAGCTGTGCGCGCAGGTCTGTAATGGCGAGCGCTTTCTTGGTGTCTCCCATCTTGAAATTGAGCCGGCCGTCTTCCACTTCCAAATCCGGAACCACCGCAGACGGTGGAGAGGGTACGATTCCTGTTCCCGGCGCTCCGGAAGGAGGTGAGATCACCAGTAGGAGCGGTTCAACGTTCCAGGCTCCGCCCGCCTTGCGCACCAGATTGATATTGGGATGGAGAAGTCGAAAATGGGAAAATGCCAGCCGCGCGCCGAGCAAGGTCTGCCAGCGGACGTCGCATTCGATACGATCCACGCGAATGAAGGGTTCGAACCCAAAAGCGCGGTCTTCCTGAATCACGGCGTTTTCTATTACGAAGCCCGGCCGCGGAAGCACTCGAACTGACACGTGGCCGAAACTGACATGGCGGTGCAGAGCGCTTTCGAGGCCGGACTCGAGGCGTCGTCGATAGCGCTCCACGCTGAAATAGGAGGGAATGAACCAGGCCGCAAGGGCGCTCAGCAAAACAGCCAGCAAGGCGATTCGACCGCGTCGGTGGACCCGAGGACTCATCAGCGTGCCAACTTCAAAGTGCGCCGCCAGCGCGTTCTGGTGGGAAAGTGAATCAGCATGCTTAGGGTCTGGGAAACCCAGTCGCTCCAGGAGGTTTGCATGTACTCTTCGCGAGGTGTCTCATAGGACCAGTAAATCACTAAGGGACGGCCCGAGACGAGGTCTTGCGGGACGAACCCCCAGAAGCGGCTGTCCCAGGATTGCTCGCGGTTGTCTCCCATGACGAAATACTTCCCGTCAGGAACCACGAGCTCCCCTCCCTTGACGTAACTCGCCATTTCCGCGCTCCAGAGCGGCGTCGAGCCCGGCAGATACTCCGAGTCGGCGGATGGGAAATCGTCTCCCGGACGCAGCATATCCGGCCAGGCATGGTAAACATAGGGTTCGGAGAGGGCTTGTCCGTTCACGAACACTTGCCGATGGAAGACGCGGACCCGGTCGCCCGGCAATCCGATCACACGCTTTACGAAATGCTCGCCGGGCTCAGATTGCTCTTCCACAGGGCCGGGGAATTTGAAAACGAGGATATCCCCGTTATGAATGTTCCGATAGGGCAGAAAGCGGGACAGCTTTCCGGAATGGTAAGCGAAGGCAAACTTGTTCACCAGCAGATGGTCGCCGATCAGAAGTGTGTTCTCCATCGAGCCGGTGGGAATCTTGAAAGCTTGGATGACGAAGGTGGTTCCGAAGACGGCCAGGATGACGGTCACCACCAAAGACTCGAAAGTGTCTCGCAGCGAAGATTTCTTGTAAGGGTCAGTCATTGCTTTGGGTCTTTTCGCGCAAGCGTTCAAGCACCATTCGCGCTGCTTCCTGCTCTGCAGCCTTCTTGCTCATGCCCCGCCCGCGCGCTCCTGCCTGGTCGCCCGCCAGCACCTCTATGGTGAAGGTCTTTTGATGCTCGGGCCCTGACTCTTCCACCACCCGGTAATCCGCCGGCGACCTGCGGGCGGCCTGAAGGTACTCCTGAAGGGCGGACTTGTAATCGATAGAAAACAACTCGTCGCCCGACGCCGTTAAATCCGCGGGGAGAATGAACCGGGTAACGAACGCCTCCGCGGCTTCTACGCCCCCGTCAAGAAAGAGCGCAGCCACTAAAGCCTCGAGAGCGTTCACAAAGAGCGCAGCCTTATTCCGCCCGCCCGTCTTTTCTTCACCTCGACCCAGGCGCAGAAAGGACCCGACCTCGAGGCGTAGGCCAACGGTGCCGAGATGCGTCGCCGCCACCAGGCGCGCTCGCGCCCGCGTCAGTTTTCCCTCTTCCCACTCGGGAAATGCCTTGACGAGCGCGACACTCACCAGGAAATTCAGCACCGCATCGCCCAGGAACTCAAGCTGCTCGTTGTCTCGACAGGCCCCGAGGGTTTCGCGCGCGTACGAAGAGTGAGTGAGCGCGTCGAGAAGAAGCTGGGGGTCTTCAAAGCGGTAGCCGATTAAGTCCTGCAACCGATCAAGGGAATTCTCAGTCATGCTTTCGAGGCGCTCATCCGAGACAGAAGCAGGGGCGAGTCCGCAAACTGCCGCCACACGTCCCTGCTGATCCCGCGCCATTCAGGGTTGCCGAAAGCTGTCTAAACCCCTAGGATTTGGGGGTGGCAGGACCTTCGGACTTCTTCTTCTTCATTTCTGCGATCCGCTCGTCGGCGTAAGTCTTTATCAAGGTACCCTGACCAAGCTGACTGGCCTTGGTGAACGCATCGATAGCATCGTCATACTTCCCATCCAGCGAATAAGCCTCACCCAGGCGGAAGTAATCGTTGGGACTAGGGAACCCGGCGACGGCAGCTTTGAACTCCTGCTCAGCCTTTCCGAGCTCGACGCTGTCCGGACTGCCCAAAGCCTCGGAAGCGATCTGTAGATGAATCAATCCGAACGAACCGTGGACTTCACTGGCCATCGCTGTCTTGCGCTTCTCGAAGTCCGCATCAGATTCATTCGACTGCTTTTCGAGTTTCGGGATAAGCTCCAGGGCGCGATTGGCCTCGCTCTCTGCTTCCTTGAGAATCTTATCGCGGTCAGTCTGGTGAGCGTTGAGGTATTGCGGCTGAGGCATCATGCCCACGTTGAGGAGTAATCCTATGAGGTTATCGGGTTTCAACTTCAAGCATTGGCTACTGTATTCCACGGTCTTTTCGATATCCTGCTTTTGCTGATAAGCACTCGCTCCGAAGGAATAAACGTAGCTGAGCAATGGACTGTTGGGGAATTTCGAGATGAAGTCGTTGACCAGCGCGATCTGCTTGTCCGGGTCCATTTCGCTCTTGAGGGCATCCCAACTCTGGGCTTCCTCTTTGGGGATCGACTGCATGCCTTGGCCTGGTCCCAAGTTCAGCTTGGCCATTTGCGCGCGCAGTTTCGGCCCTGCCTGACGGATCGCATCCATCTCCTTATCCGTAGCCTTTGCTTTATGTAGCTTCTTCTCCATCTCAGGAGTCATGTCAAAGTCCACGCCCAGCTTCATCACATCCGCGATCACCTGATCCTCTGTGGACTTCTTGATTTCCTTAGTCAGTTCCTTCTCGGTAAGCGGGTGGGGTCCTTGAGGTGCTTGGGCCTTTTCCTTTTGCCTTTGGATTTCCTCAATCTGTTGCTGAGTCATTCCGGGCGTCTGGACCTGCTGTTGCTGCGTCTGAGTCGATTGCGTCGATGAACTACCGCCACCGCCGCTCATCCCACCCCTTTGTGCGTATAGAACGCTAGGTAAAACGAATACTGCTAATATCCAAGAAATTTGCTTCGTTTTCATAGTAGCTCTCTATTCTCTAAATTGGCCTGACTCTTCCATTTCTATCTTGCTATTCCGATGCGTTGAGCGTACAAGAACGACGCTTTTATGTCAATCCGTGGACCCGCAAATCTCCCCACCTGGCCGGGTTTCCTCAACAGGACCCGAAGGGCAGGGGCTTTAGAATTGGGGTGAAATTGAGCAACCTCATTGGTCGCCGCCAAAGGCGGACAGCGGCGTTAGAACCCCGCTCTTCAAAGCCAGTCGTCCAGTGACCCGCAAGAAAGTATGGTCGAAACGCGAGTGCTGCCTCCCATCGCCGAAAGCGGCCATGGCGAGTCTAGGGACCCTGAGGAAGCGAGCATTCCGCATGAACTGGGTCACCCTGGAAGACAAACCTCAGGTGATCTGGGACCAGAAGCGGGGCGAGTTCGGCACAGCTCTTTTCAGGGAAGTTCTCCGCTCGCCCACGTAGAATCCCGCCCTCGGTGGAGCACCTTCATTGCATGCTCGCCGTGCCGGTTCAAAGGCCTGGAATTCGCTGATCTATCAAAAATTCCTTGCGTTCGAAGCGTGCACCCTCGAAAATCATCGGAATTAATTAGTAGACACAGTGCCGGAATTGGACGCAACCGAATCCTGGGCCTTCCTCTTTTTCACTTGTCCGATTTCCTCATTTGCGAAGGCCTTGATCGTGGCGTCTTGACCAATCTTGCCGGCTTTTGTAAAAGCTTGAATGGCATCGTCCCATTTGCCATCCATCGCTAGAGCCTCGCCCAGACGATAGTAGTCACGGGGATCGGGGTGGCTGGAGTTGGACACCGCGATGGCCAATTCCTGCTCGGCCTTTGCCAACTCGGGCTTGTCCGGCCCCGCCGACCCGTGCGACGCCAGTTCCAGGTGGGCGACGCCCAAGGGCCCATGAACCTCGCTCGCAAAGCCTGCCAGGCGCTTCTGGTATTCAGCGTCAGCCTCATTGGGTTGCTTGGGAAGCTGCGAGATCAACAGTAGCGCGTGCCGGCCGTCCAGCAAGGCTTCGCGCAAGACTCTGTCCCGATCTACCGCGTGGTTGCGGAGGATTTGCGGCTGGGGCAAAACCCCGACCCTTAACGTCAAAGCGGTGAGGTTGTCCGGATTCAACTTCAAGCTCTTGCCCGTGTACTCGATCACTTTCTCCATGTCACCCTTCAGTTGGTAAGCGTTGGCGCCGAAAGAATAGACATAGCTGAGCAAGGGACTGGTGGGGTAATCTTTGGCGAAACCCTCGACTTGGTGGATGGCTTTATCAGGATCTGAGTCGCTTAGAATCGCCGCGAATTTTCGGCCCTGCTCCCTAGGAATATCCTGAATTGAGACCGAGTTCGGTCCTAAGATCATCTTTGCCAGTTGGGCGCGAACTTTAGGCCCCGACTGCCGGGCTGCCTCGATCGCCCCCTCGTTGACATTGGCCCTGCGGAGCTTTTTCTCGACGGCCGGGGTCATATCAAAATCCACTCCGCGCGCCTTCACATCCTTGACCAATGTCTCCGCAGAGGCGGCCTTGGCCCCATTCATTAATTCATTCTCGCTCATCGGTTCGCGCGCTTTCGCATAATCCTGAAGCTGGCGTGCCAGCGCCGCTTGGTCACGGATCGTGGCCTGCGTTTGGGTCTTGGGGTCCAAGTAATCGGTCCGATCGGTCGGGCACCAGGTGTGAGCGTGTCCTGGATCCTGGCTGAATATGACGTCGGACTGTTGTGCTCCGGTGGCAGTCGACCCCGATTGCCCATGCCCGGGTTGCACGAACAGAACACAGGAAAGAACCAGCGTTGCCACACTCCACAAGATTCGCTTGAATCTCACGATGCCTCCAGTTTTTCGAATACGCCCTGGGCCGTTCCACGACGGCCATTATTGATGACTCAAGCCTACTATGCCGCTCCTCGAGTGTCAATCTCGAAAGGGGTGCTCGAAAGGGGTCCAAAATCACGTCGTTCCCGCGAAAGCCGGAATCCATTGTGTTACGGACCAACGATGGCCCCCCGCTTTCGCGCGGGTGACAGGCACTTTGATTTTCGTTCCATTGGGTGGGCCGCAGGCCAATGAAGACACTTTTAGCAGACCTCTTCGCATGGCGCTCGCTTCCGGCGCCAATCACTTATGTGGTTGTTCCCTGGAGCCAAATTGTTGCGCCTGCCCGGCCTGGACGGCCAGCAGGGCCATAGGGTAGGCGGCGGCGGTAAGCGATGCGGCTCGGTACTGGGCCAGCGCGTCATTACGTTTCCCGCGCAGGTCATCCAAGCGGCCCAGGTAGATATGTGACCAGGTTACGATACGAAGATCGCGGGCCGCGTCGAGCGTCTTCTGGAAATACTCTTCGGCGAGATCCGGCTTGCGCATGTTGCTCGCCACGATGGCCAGGCCGAAGAGGGCGCGCTCGCTCTTGGGATCGAATTTCTCAAGCACGCCCTGGTATGCCAGCTTCGCGTCGGTGTACCGGCCTCGGTAAAACAGGTTGTCGCCTTGGTCGAGCAGCCGGTCCTCTTCTGATTTCGCTGCCGGCGCGGCGGCTTGGGCGGTCGGAGCCGGCGCGGGGGTAAACTTCACCTTCGTCAGCCTTTCGTTCTCCGCTTCGGGGTTAATGCCGCGAATCATTTGTTTGTAAAAGGCGGTCATGGAAGCTTCGAGTTTCTCAAACACGGCGAGGGCATCGTAGAAGTAACGGACCAGGATCAGGCCCGACGCCGTCATCTCCTGGAGACTCTTCTCAGCCTCCGTCGGCGGCCGCTTGTCGAGTCGCAGCTCCGCCGCGCGGATCAGGCATTCGGAGACCAGCAGGGGAAAATCCTCCTTGAAAGAAGTGGCTAACGCGGGGGCTCGGTAAGCGGCGGCGCGCAGTTCGGCCTTTTCATTGATCTCCACAGCATACTTGGAGGCATACGGATCCAGGAGAAAGTGCAGGTATTGGTGGCGGATTTCATCAACCTTCGGCCGCTTGGATGCCGTCACTACGAGATAATAATTCATACCGTAGATCCGCGCCTGCGCCTGCTCCGGGCCGCCCAAAAGGTCCAGGTCAATGCGGTACGTCCGTCCCAGGTAGTCACCCTGGGGAAGGCGGAAGTACGCATCCGTCACGAGTATGGCCTGGCGCACTGTCGTGGAGTAATGAACCTCCGCCGATTGGTATTGATTCTGCAACTCGGACCAGAGTTCATGAAGCTTGGCGTCTTTGTAAAAGGTTATGAGGAGTGGAAGCAGGCCGGAAACAGCCTTGGCATCCGGAGGCAAGTCCGCCGCAGGAACCGTCAGTTTGAAATCCGGCGGCGGGCCCAGGAGGAGCGCCAAGGAAATGTATTGGCCAAGGTCCGCTCCCGGATCGCCTTGGACGCGATGTTTCGAGTAAAAGTCCCCCACGCCTCTGGTCGCGGAGGCAGGAAGCTTGTCCAGGTAAGTTCGCGCCTGCTCGCGCGTGTTGTCTCCGGTCGCCAGACTAAGACCGGCGTCATATCCGCCGGCGTTGAGAGCTGCCATGACGCTGAAGAGCTGCTCGCTTGGCTCCAGGATGACGTTGCCCTCCTGCTGCTGAGCGTGCAAGCATGGCCCCGCCGAAAGAAAAGCCAGCATTCCCAGCGCCGCGCAAACACGCCAGCATGACAACTGCCTCAGGATGACGCTGATAGCCCAGGCCTTCGCATTCGACTCGCGCGGCCCTTCGGGGCAGGGAACAGGGTGTTGGGAAATGGCAGGGGGAGTCCCCAAATTGATTGTCCTCAAGAAGACTAGCCTCGGACTGTAATTCTCCGCAGAGAGAGGACGACTTGCCCATCCGTGGGCTTGCCAAACCAAGTCGCGGGCTGAAAGTTGCTGAAGTAGATAACCCGGTCCAGTTGACGGAGAAGCTCCGGGGAGGTTCCGCCGGAAATCACGGAATAGCCCAGGGCCCGGCCGCCGGCGTCAATCCGTGTGACGACCACCACCGGCGCGTCGCCCGTGTTGAAGTCGAAGGCAGGCAAGGCCTGCACGCGAGGAGGCACGAAAGCCAAGGGCTCCTCAGGAGTCGTAGCCGTCGGGACAACCACCGAACTTATGATCAGGCAGAAGAAGACGATCGCCGCCAGCACCCCGCCGGAAGCGGGCAAAATCACCGGCCGCAGGACGTTATCCAGCCAGACGCGCAGCCAGCCGAGCCACTTCGTGTGCAACGCCTGCGAGACCTCAACACGCAGCCGCAAAGCCAGATCGGGAGGCACTTGATGACGGGGCAGGCTGCGCAGGTCGGCATGCATGCTCTCCCATTCCTCGAGCTCGCGCCGGCATGACCCGCAGTAATTCAAATGGAATCGGATCGATTTCCGTTCCTGGGGGCCGCAAAGACCATCCAGGTAATCCGAGAAGAGACTCCGAATTTCAACGCATCCTTCAAACATTGGCTTTGCCCAGACAACCCACAAGTTTCCTGCGCAGCAGTTCCCGGCCGCGCAGCAGACGGGATTTCACAGTTCCCTCCGCCATCCCTGTCACTTTCGCAATCTCGTCGTAGGCCAACCCTTCGATCTCACGCAAGACCACCACCGTCCGGTAAGGCTGCGCCAAACTGGCCAGCGCTCGCCTCATTAACTCCTGCCGCTCCGCCTGTTCGAGCAGTTGGTAGGGGGTTTCGTCACTGGCCCGCGCCTCTGCCGCCGACAAAACCGTCTCGGCGCCCGCGTCGTCAATGGACATGGGCTCGTGCCAGCGGCGCCGCCACCAACCCCGCCGATGGTTCGAAGCCTCGTGTACTGCGATCTTGTAAATCCAAGTCTTCAGGCTGCTGTCGCCATGAAACTGCCGGATCCCTTTGAAGACTTTGATAAACACATCCTGCAAAACGTCCGCCGCCTCGGCCGGGTTTTCAAGGATGCGCGAAACGAGGTTGTAAACAGGATTCTGGTAGACTCCTAGCAGGTAAGTGAAGGCCTCTTCGGAACCGGCTCGCAGTTCCGCCACCAAGAGCGCCTCTTCGTCGATTGCGGGAAGCGCCCGCTCGAACGCCATCCCGACGGTTCGCGCGGTGTCCATTACGCCCATAAGTTACCACCACCCGGCACGAACTTCAAGACCGCGCTTGCCTTCCTGGTCACCTATATTGACACCGATGCCACGGGTTTTGTTCCCAAAAACCGCCGGCAGCTTTAAGCCTGAACCTCTGCTGCGGGCTCGACTCGAGGACCTGACACGTTGTTCAGCGCTGAAAGGCTGTAGGGGCAGGGCTTGCCCTCATAAGCGCTAACTTAACGGTCAGGGACGTTCGAAAGCCCGTCAGCGGACGGGCGGCATAATGTTGCCCATGGCGAGCCAGCCGTGGGTAAGGAAGATGCGAAGATTATTCTTAAGCCCCCGTAGGGGGGCGACATAATCGCGACGGCCCGCGCGCAGAGCTTGTGTCGCCCCTGCCGGGGCTTAAACTCGACTCCGCCCGATCGTCATCCCACGGCTTAGAAGCTGTGAAAAAATTATGCTTTGAACAATTAGCTCTTGACATTGTTTAGCCTATTTATCTAAGCTATCTACATTCCGTCTGCGGAGGAGATCCTTTGAGCCACCCTAACGAAAACCCGCAACCTGGTATTTGGCCGGAGGGCGGCTTGCCAACCCAGCCCCAGGCGCCGGCGGCGTCTGTTCCACCTCCCTCGCCTGCCGCACCGCGTTTGCAGCCGGTGAACCGTGACCAGTTCTGCTGGCACGCCGTGGACGTGGAGAAACGGGTGTGCCCGGATCACTTGGTGCGCGCCATTTGGGAGCTGGTGGGGCGCCTGGACCTGAGCCGCTACACTCGCACGGTGAAGGCGGTGGAGGGAGTGGCGGGGCGTGACGCCTATGACCCGCGACTGCTGATCAGTCTCTGGATTTACGCTTACAGCCAGAAGATCGGTTCGGCACGGGAAGTGGCGCGGCGTTGCGAATACGATCCTGCCTTTCAGTGGCTGACGGGGATGGAGGTGGTGAATTACCACACCCTGGCCGACTTCCGGGTGGAGCATGCGGAGGCCTTGGACAAGCTTTTCGCGCAGTTGCTGGGGGTGCTGAGCAGCGAAGGACTGATCGGCTTGGAGAACGTGGCGCTCGATGGCACGAAGGTGAAGGCCTCGGCGAGCGGCAACTCGTTTCATCGGGAGAAGAGCTTGCGTGCGCACCTGGCGGCGGCGCGGCAGCGGGTGAAGGAGATGGGCAATCCGCGGCAAGAGGCCTTGAGCCCACGGGCGGCGGCCCGCCAGAGCGCGGTCGCGAAGGAGAAGGTGGAGAGATTGGAACGGGCCCTGGAGGAATTGCAGAAGGTGCAAGCCGCCCCCCAGGCACGGGTGGAGGAGTCGGAGCAGCGGGTGAGCGAGACCGATCCGGAAGCGCGCCCCATGAAGCAGAGCGATGGCGGCTTTGCTCCCAGCCACAACGTGCAGATTGCCACCGACACGGCGCACGGCATCATTGTGGGGGCGCACGTGACGCAGGCGGCGAATGATCAGCACGAGCTGGTGGCGGGGCTGGCGGAAGTCCAGCGGCAGACCCGGCAAAAGCCCCAGCATCTGGTGGTGGACGAAGGTTACACGACGCGTGAGAACATTCTGAAGGCCGCCGAGCAAGGTGTGGATTTGATCGGCAGCAGTCTGGAGTCGCAGGGGGAGGCGACCACGCGCCGCCTCCAGCAGCGTGGGGTCGAGGCCGCCTTTTATCCCGACCGCTTCGCCTACGATGCGGGCCGCAACAGCTATACCTGTCCGCAGGGCAAGCCCCTTCCTTACCAGACCACCAAACACGATCGGGTGGGAGTGGAGCGCCACGTTTATAAGGCGCGGGCGGCGGACTGCCGGGCTTGTCCCTTTCGCCGGCAGTGTGGTGCGGGAAAGCAGGGGCGTAGAATCGTACGCAGCGAGCCGGTACCCGTGGTGGCGGAGTACCGGGCCAAGATGCAGACCGAAGCGGCGCGCTCGCTGTATCGGTTGCGTGCTCCGGTGGCGGAGTTCTCGAATCTCTGGCTGAAGGCCAAGTTGGGGCTGCGGCAGTTTGCGGTGCGTGGCCTGCGTAAGGTCCGCTGCGAGGTGTTGTGGGCCTGTCTCACCTACAACATTCAGCAATGGTTCCGCCTGCGCTGGAAAGTAGCTCTGCCGGTGGCGGAAAGCTAAAGAGGAAAGGAACACGGAGGGCCCCAGAGGCCCACCGAAAGACGGGTGATCGCATGCCCTGGCCATAAGCAATCTCAGTGGTACTGCCTAATCCCCGCAAAATGATCCACCGCGGGAGAGTCGAAACGGTATGTTTGCAAATTGTTCACAGCTTCCAAGCCGTGGGCTATTAGATGCCGCCACTGCCGTGGCTAAAAGCATCCGATTCGTGCTTATCTTAGCGCCTATGAGGCCCTGCTCCCCCTGTACTGGGGACGGCAAGCCGTTCCACTACTCGTGAATGACAAGTAGCCCTGTCGCGAAACTATCCCAGGTCAAGCCCCTTCCCAGTTGACTTGCGACTCATTTTCCATCAGATTATTGGCCGCCGGAAGGAAGTTGTTACGCGCTTCCGCATTCTGAAGGTAAGGATGACAAGATTTGGAGAACATTCCTAAGGACCGACGGCCTGCAGAGGAAGCTGCTCACGTTGGGGCCGGCAGCGGTGACTACTGGCACACGATGACGAGGGCATGGAAGTGGCTGGGCCCTCCGTTGCGGCCCGCCGACGAGGACATCGCTTTCTATACCGCTGCGATCAGCCAGTGGGTGGGGAGCAACGGCCCTCCGCGCGTACTCCTTTTGGGCCTGACTCCGGAGCTTTACTCCCTGCCATGGCCCATGGGTACGGATTTCTTGGCTGTGGACCGTGCTCGGCCGATGATTGACACAGTTTGGCCGGGCCCGAAGGACGCGGTCCTTTGTGCCGACTGGACGACCATGGCGCTGCCGGATGGCTCGCGCGATATAGTCCTTTGCGATGGAGGCATGGAGCAGCTTCAATTCCCCCAAAAGCACCAGCGGCTCGTCCGCATTCTCCGCCGAGTGGTCCCTCCCGACGGGTTGGTGATCCTCCGGCTCTACGTATTGCCGTCCAAGGCTGAGTCTCCGGAATTGGTGCTGAAAGACTTGGTTCAAGGCCGGATTTCAAATATGAACATCCTGAAGCTGCGCCTGGGAATGGCGTTGCAGGATGCATCGTCGGAAGGCGTTCCACGCAACATCATATGGGATGCTTTCCACACGGCAGCGCCGGATCCTGATCGCATGGCTCGGCAACTAGGCTGGTCGGCCGAACACACCCACGCGATCGACACTTTCCGCGATTGCCCCGACCGATTCTTCTTTTTTACGGTAGCAGATCTTTGCCACGTTTTTTGCTCGAGTCCGGGGGGATTTCGTCTCGAGTCTGTCAACGTGCCCACCTACGAGCTGGGCGAGCGGTTCCCCACGGTGGTGCTGCGTCGTGGTGCTCTCGCCTCGGAGTAACGCGCGAGGCCACTTCTGGGAGGCGATGAGATACCCCAACGGAAGCCAAAGTGAATGCCAGGAGCAACGACGATGAAGCGGGTCCTCATCCTGCTTCACGAACGCCAGCGCCGCCAGGGACCAAAGCCCTATCTGATCCGGGCTTTGGCTGAGGTCTGGAAGAAGAGCGGCCTTGAAGTCTCATGGGCCTATGGAACTAGCCACCGCCCGAAAGCCGACTTGCTGATTCCCCAAGTCGATCTCACTCGCCTGCCGGAGGACTACATCGCGCACATCGGGTCGTATCCCAAGGCTGTGAACCGCAAGGTTGTCGAAATCTCCAAACGCAGCTTCAGCAAACACCTGCTGGAGGAGGGCAGCGGCTACCAAGGTCCGGTCATCGTCAAGACCGACAACAACTTTGGAGGCCGGCCGGAGCGCTGGTTGGCGCTGGGAAAACATGGCGTGCCGTCGTGGCTCTACTGCGGGGCGTTGCGAATCAAGTCGCGCTTCTCAGCGAGCTTGGCGAAGCAGTCTGTCCTGGCCAAGTACCCGGTCTTCAACAGCCTCGACGAGGTTCCCCGCGGCGTGTTCGACAATCCGGCCCTCGTGGTTGAGAAATTCCTGCCGGAAAGGGAGGGCGATTGGTATTTCCTGCGGCACTACCTTTTCCTCGGGGACCACACCCGCAACGTGCGTGTCGCCGGCAAGGATCCCTTCCTTAAGCGATCCGCCTGCGTGCTGCGCGACGAGAATCTTCCTGTTCCTCCACAACTGGTCAGCTTGCGTCGGGACCTGGGCTTCGACTACGGCAAGTTCGACTACACGATGCACGATGGCCAGCCAGCCCTGTTGGATGTGAACTGGACGCCGGGCATGCCGGGGTCGCGAGAGATTGCGGCACGTGCGGCGGGGGATCTGGCGGGCGGCATCTGGTCGTGGCTCAAGGACTCTTGACCGGTTGGCCCTGAGGTTCCGGGGCCGTTTCTTCGAGCTATCGCCCACTTCCACCCATCGGCAATTCCACCACGCGAAGGTCCGTGTCGCGATCCCGCAAAACTTCCAGCACCGTGCCGGACGCATCGGCCACGACGCTCGCGCCGCCGTAGGTGCGCCCTCGCCAGGGACCCTGCGAGATCGCACCCACGAGGTCCGTCCCGACTGTGTGACACTTCCAGGTCTTCGCCCGGCCGGCGACTAGTCGCTTGAGCGCCTCTTCGTGCGCCGGCCATTTGTCCACTTGCTCCGCCCAACCGTACGGAACCAGCACCAGGTCCGGCGCGAGGTCAGCCATGCGCTGCACGTAGTCGTCAATAAAGGTGTCCGCGCAGATCATCATGCCGATGCGGCCGAACTCCGTATCCACGGCGCCGATGTCGTCAACGCTTCCTACCGAATAAGGAGGGTCCATCAGCTCGGCCAGTACATTCAGCTTGCGATGCTTCGCGAGTATCATCCTGGTCTTATCAACCAGGATGGCGGAGCCGTAGAGTTGGTCCCCGACTTTTTCATCGAGCCCGATGGCGATCATCAGGCCGTATTTCTGCGCCAATGCCGCGATGCGGTCGCTGTCCGCGCCAGGGATCGGCGTGCCCAATTTGTGCGCGTCAGGGTTCTCCCAGCCAAGCACGCAGGATTCGGGAAACGTTGCGATGTCCGCGTGCCCCGCCCGCGCCGTCTCGAGCGCGTATTCGATCCGCCGGAAATTCCCCTCCCGGTCGCTATCGATCACAAATATCTGGCATACCGCGATCCTTACGCGAGTTCGACGGGCGTTGTTTATTAACATAGAAACACCGATCTAAGAATCTAACCTTCGCCCGGGAGTTTCTAACCCGCGCCCGCTTGGGAGAGAGGGTGGATCGCACTGGCGTTTTCACCAGCCAGTGCGGGCCGGGTGAGGGGGTCTCGTTTGCCGCGAAGACATAGCACGAGGCGCGACTAATCCTGGAAATCGCTAATGGTCGCTCGCGCTCCCCGCCCCGATCTCCGGAGCCAGAATTGCCAGGACTCCCTTGAGTTCCGGGTCCCACACCACCCACTCATGCCCGCCGCTCAGCTCCTTGTAGCGATAAGGGATCTTCAAGCCGGCGAGCAGCTTCACGAAATCCCGGTTGGTCTCGAGGTACTTATCCGAAGTCCCGATAGACAAATAAAGCTGCGGCGCTTGGGAAGGCGGGAGGTGCTTTACCAGTTCGAATAGATCGTTATCATCTCGCCCCGGACCGCCGGGCGGGCCAAAGTCATCCCTGATGATCCGCAAGGCCGTATCGTCGGTAACAAACTGCTCGAAGGAAGGCTGTGCCGAGGTCACCACGCCGCTCAGGCTCGCGACGGCGGCAAACATGGCGGGGTACCTCAGGCCCAGGAGAAGCGCTCCGTAGCCCCCCATGGAAATCCCTGCCACCGCGCGGCCCTGTCGGGCAGCTATAGTGCGAAAATGCTGATCGACGTACGGGACGACGTCGTGGATGAAATAGTCCTGCCACTTGAGCTTCGGGTCGGCGTAATTATTGACGTACCAGCTCGTCCCGGCCTCCGGCATGACGATGATTTCCGGATACGGGTGCGCGTAGCGCGTGACGCCGCTGTGCACGACCCAGTCGGAATAATCCCTCGTGTACCCGTGCAGCAAATAAACGACCGGGTATCGTTTCGCGGAGGCCTCATAGCCCTGCGGGAGGATAATATTAAAAGGAACTTCCTTCCCGTCGAGATGAGCCGCTCGGAATCTGAGCGTTTCAAAATCTCTCCCCAAGGCAGGCAGCGCGATTGCGAATAGCGAGAGAATCAGGAGGCTGCAGGATCGCAGTAATCCCGCTACACGTCTTGCGGCCGGCACACCGCGCTTGCGAAAAGCGCAAAGGTCAGATGCCGGGAATTTTCGAGGTGTCGCAGGAGCGGAACTTGTCATGGGATTCAATCGCCTTGACCGCCTCGCGCGAAGTTGGGTTGCCCCCAGGCCGGAGGTTCTGTGACCTCCGCCGAAACGTGGAAGTATATGCCCGTGAATTCGGCAACGCAACGCGCGCGCGCAAGTCCCCAATCCGTCGCTAACGTCATTGCTGTAGGGGGACGGCTT
Organism: uncultured Acidobacteriota bacterium; assembly: GCA_963770415.1. Lineage (GTDB taxonomy): Bacteria > Acidobacteriota > Terriglobia > UBA7540 > UBA7540 > CAVROP01. The sequence continues at coordinate 2,664 of CAVYPU010000023.1, read as the reverse complement.
GCCGTCCCCGCCTTTCTGCCGGACCCGACAAGGGTAGGACCCACCCCTACACCCCTTTGAGTGTTTTCCAATGGTGGTCCTTTGTTTTCATAGACATTCTCGCTTTGTTCCCCCCGATTTAGGAGTCGAGAAGTTGGCAGTCGAGGAGTTTTCATGGGCCTGTGGCCCACCCGAGGGAATGAAAAGCAGCGTCGTCGTCCCCGCGAAAGCTGGGACCCATTGTCACTCCAATGGATTCCCGCTTGCGCGGGAATGACGTGATTTTCAGGAGAGCTGTCTGTGCCTTCCGGCTGGCCTATTGCCGTGGGGCGAGACTCTCGGTCAGGTCTCCACCCCTCTGCTCTTCAACTTCTCGACTCCTTCACTCCTCGACTTTTTGACATTGTCCTTTATTTTCATAGACATTCTCGCTTTATTCCCTTCAACTCCGAATAGTCGCTGTAGGGGGACGGCTTGCCGTCCACGCCTTTCTGTCGGCCACGAAAAGGGTAGGGAAAGCCCTGGCTTGTTCAAGTTACGATCGACTCTGTCGATTGTGACCGGCGGCTCCGCCGCTTGCTGTGCGGAAGGGTTGCGCCCTTCCGAAGTAGGGCTTGGATGAGAAAACTCCTCCGCACCGACTGGAAGGCTGAGCCTTCCAGCCTGCGGGGGGGAGGTTTCCGAGGTCGCGCGTCGTTCGGAAAGGCAAAGAAGCTGTCAATTTTTTGAAATTTCGTGCATTTTTCTCTTGACTTGTTATATAGCTAGTTATACCATTCTCTCATGGGATTCCTATCGAGAGTGCAATTGATTCAGCGTGCCGGGGGCACTCGCCAGTTCTATCTGATCTGTCCCGCCCAACTGGCGGAGGCCTTAGAGTTGGAGAAGGGCGAGGAGATCGAGTGGGGGGTGGAAGACAAGCACACCCTGACGATTCGGCGTCGGCCGTCCCCGCGACGGCGGGAGGCGGGATCACATGGGCGCTGAGCAGGCGGTACTGGTCGAGGGGTTGGAGGAGCGAGCGCCGGCCTCTGCTCCCACCCCCTCTTCGGCCCCTTCTCGTCGCAAGCCCCAATTGCGCCTGCAACCCCTGGACCGGCAGCAGATCGTGCTGGAGGTGGTGGACGCGGATCGGCTGGTGGGACAGGATCACGAGGTGCGGGCCCTCTGGGATTTGCTGGAGCGGCTGGACCTGAGCCTCTTTTATGAGGGCGTCAAAGCCCTCGAGGGGCAGGCGGGGCGCAACCATTCCCACCCCCAGGCGCTGGTGGCGCTGTGGATCTACGCCCGCCTGCGAGGGGTGCAGGCGGGGCGCGAGTTGGCCGAGTGGTCGAAGCATGAACCCGGCTGCCGCTGGTTGTTGGCCTTGCGCCCGGTGAACCACACGACCCTGTCGAAGTTTCAGACCCGCTACCAGGCGGCGCTGCATGAGCTGTTCGTGCAAGTGGTGCACGTGCTGATGGCGCAAGGGGCGGTGCACCTGGAGCGGGTGGCGCACGATGGCACCAAGATTCGCGCCGCCGCTTCGCCCCGCAGTTTTAAGAGCGCCGAGAGGCTGGCCGAGTGCCAGGCGGGCGGCGGAGGAGCAGATGGGCGGCCCTCCAGCAGCAGTCGGCTAGGGAAGGCGGTGCCCGTCAGCGCCGGGCGGAGGAACGCGCGGCCAAGCAACGAGCGGAGCGGGTGCGTGGGGCGGAAGAGGAATTGAAGCGGCAGGGGGAAGGGAAAAAAGCCAGTGTGACCGACCCCGAGGCGCGCCTGATGCGGGAGAGCACGGGAGGGATTGCGCCCAACTACAATGCCCAGATCTCGACCGATGAGCATCGCGGAGTGATCCTCGCCTACGAGGTGAGTCAAGCCCGCGAGGACAGCCACGAGTTGCAGCCGGCGCTGGACCGCGTCCGGGAGAACACGCACCGCTTGCCGGATCAGATTCTGGTGGATGGCGGCTACACCACCCGGCAGAACATCCTGGACATGGCCGCACGGCCCACGGAGTTGGTGGGCTCGCTGGGGAAGGACCGCTCCCAAAGCAAGCTGCGCCGACGGGGAGTGAATCCCCAGTTCATGCCCGACCATTTCACCTTCCACGCGGAGCAGAACTGCTATACCTGCCCCCAGGGCAAGACGCTGGCTTACAAACGCAGCAAGCCACAGGTGGGAGCGATCGAGAAGCATTATCGCGCCCCGGCGAGCGACTGCGCGGAGTGTCCGTTCCGTTCTCAGTGCTGCCCCAAAGCGAAGCGCGGACGAACCCTGTATCGAACCGAAGAAGATCCGAAAGTGGCCGCGTTTCGGCGCAAGATGCAACAGCCCGAGTACCAGAGCATTTATCGGCGACGGGCGCAGGCGGCGGAGTTCTCGAACGCTTGTTTGAAGGAAAAGAGGGGATTGCGCAGGTTCCTGCGCCGCGGCTTGGAGAAAGTGCGAGCGGAGTTGGGTTGGGCGTGCTTGGCTTGCAATGTGGCGATCTGGATTCGACTGCAGCGCAAAATGACTCCCCAGGCAACGACCTAGGATACGTGTGTCTGGACGCCGAAGACAAGGACCCAAGGACGGAAGAGAGGAAGAAAACGGGTTGAATACACAGGTCAAAACCATCGCCTCATCCTAAGAACGGCCAAAAACCGACTCTCGCGGAAACAGAGTGGCTTCGAAAAGCCAAAAAATTGACAGCTTCGAGCCTTT